>CAVQJU010000001.1:0-361312 GCA_963712905.1 uncultured Acidobacteriota bacterium
GGACTTTCAGCCGCCCGGCCCGGCCGTCGGGCAGCCGCAGCAAGTCGTAGAAGAAGCCATCGTCTTCATCCCACATGCCGGTGCCGTCGCCCAGGTGGTCCATCGCCGAGGCGATCCACATGAAGTGCTCGACGAACTTGAGCGTCATGTCCGCGTAGCTCGGATCGCTCATCGCGAGTTCCGCAGAGATCTCCATCATGTTCTGGCTGAACAGCGCCATCCAGGCGGTGCCGTCCGCCTGCTCCAGATAGCCTCCGGTGGGCAGCGGCGCGCTGCGGTCGAACGGGCTGATGTTGTCGAGGCCGAGGAAGCCGCCCTCGAAGACGTTGCGCCCGCTCAGGTCCTCGCGATTGACCCACCAGTTGAAGTTCAGGAGCAGCTTCTGAAAGCAGCTCTTCAACCACTCCGTGTCGCCCACGCCGGTCTGCGTCTTGTCGAGGCGGTAGGTGAAGATCGTGGCCCAGGCATGCACGGGGGGATTGACATCGCCGAAGTTCCATTCGTAAGCGGGCAGCTGCCCGTTGGGGTGCATGTAGTGCTCCTCCAGCAGCAGACTGAGTTGCTGCTTGCCGAAGTCGCGGTCGACCAGCGTCAGCGCGAGCACCTGGAAGGCGAGGTCCCACGCGGCGTACCAGGGGTATTCCCATTTGTCCGGCATGGAAATGACATCCGCGTTGTACATGTGGTGCCAACGGTCATTGCGCGGCGCCGCCTTGGAGGCGGGATTGAAGGGGTCCGAGCCGTGATCCTTGAGCCATTGATACACGTCGTAGCGGTAGTACTGTTTCGACCACAGCATTCCAGCCAGGGCCTGGCGCATCACGTTCGCACCGTCGGCACCGAGTGACGCCGGCACGATCGCGGCGTAGAACTCGTCGCCCTCCAGCCGTCGGCTTTCCACGACCTGATCGAAGGCGTCGCCGAACAGACCATTCGGCGGGCGCGCAGTGCCAGCCAGCGTGACGGGCTCCGCGTCCGACAGCCGCAGGCGCACGACGGCGGACTCGCCTGGACCGATGGTCAACCGGTAGTGGGCGGCGACGAGGGTCCCGATCTGGCGGGGGTTCACCACGTCGTCGCGACCGTGGACGATGGCGTCGTTGATCCCGTCCTTGACGTAGGCCGACTGGTTCGGGACGCCGAAGAGCCGCTGCATGTTGGTCTCGTTCTCGGTGAACAACAGCGGCACGTCCCCGTCGCAGTAGAGATAGCGCGTGCCCAGCCGCGGGTGGACGGCACGCACGGCGCAGCCGCCCGGGCCATCCTCGACCTGGGTGAGCGTCGGGCGCGTCGCGTCGGCATGCCAGGACCACTCGTTGCGGAACCACAGCCTCGGCAGCAGGTCGAGCGTGGCGGCATTGGGTCCACGGTTGTGGACCGTGCAGCGGATCAGAATATCGTCAGGGGCGGCCTTGGCGTACTCGACGAACACGTCGAAGTACCGGTCCTGGTCAAACACGCCGGTGTCGAGCAACTCGTACTCAGGCTGATTTCGGCTCCGTTGGTGATTCGTGCGAACCAGGTCGTCGTACGGATAGGCGGCCTGCGGATACTTGTACAGGTAGCGCATGTACGAGTGCGTGGGCGTGGAGTCGAGGTAGAAGTAGTACTCCTTGACGTCCTCCCCATGGTTGCCTTCGGCGTTGGTCAGCCCGAACAGGCGCTCCTTCACGATCGGGTCCTGGCCGTTCCACATGGAGAGCGCGAAACACAACCGCTGCCGCTCGTCGCAGATGCCGGCCAGCCCGTCCTCGCCCCAGCGGTAGGCCCTCGACCGCGCCTGGTCGTGGGGGAAGTAATTCCAGGCGTCGCCTCCCTGGCTGTAGTCCTCGCGCACGGTCCCCCACTGACGTTCGCTCAAGTACGGGCCCCATAGCTTCCAGGGCGCCTTGTTCGTGCGGGCTTCTTCGAGACGGGATTGCTCGGCGTTCATGGCCGGTCCTTTATTAGATGAGCGGGCCATCGTGCTCAGATCCTTGCACCGGGGTTGATCCGACCAAAGGGCACTCCGGGACGATCGGCCCGCAGTCGCGCACACGACGTGCAGAGCTCACGATCGAGGATCGTCCTCATGTGTTCCGGCAAGCGCTGCCGGACGAACTCCCTGTGGGCAGGCGTGTTGGTCGGTGCCCCACATTCGGCGCAGGTCAGCAGCGGTTGTTCCTTCACGACGGTTCCCGTGATGATCGTGCGCCGCACCCCGTCCTGATCTTCGAGGTGGATCGCGCCCGTCGGGCAGACCTGCGTGCAGGCACCGCAGCCGATGCAGAGCGCCGCAGGCCGGGTGAAGTCGAAGTAGGCGAGCCGGCCGGCCCCGGTGTCGGCCATGCGCAGCGCCTCGATGCCCATCTCGCTGCACGTGGCCATGCACAGGCCGCAGCCGATGCAGTCATCGCAGCGCAGACAACGGCGAGCCTCGTCGTGCGCCGCCGCGTCGGACAGGCCTTCCTCGATCCGAACGTAGTTCCCCTCGCCGAGCACTTCTTCGACGGTTCGTTCGGGCATCACGGCGCGGGGCAGATGCGTGCGATCGTGCGCGACGACACGAAGAGGAATCACCTTGGCGCGGCGCACCGGCCGGCCGACGGCCGCGTCCGGGCGCACGCCGCGCAGCCAGGCGTCGATGGAGGCCGCGGCGATCTTCCCCGAACGGATCGCTTCCACGGCCGTCCGCGGGCCGTGCTCCGCATCGCCGCCGGCAAAGACACCCGGCACGCTGGTCATCAGCGTCTTCGGATCGGCGACGATGAAGCCGTGGTTGTTTTCGACCCCGCTGCCGTCGAGCATGGTCAGGTCGGTGCCCTGACCTGTGGCGAGGATCACGTGATCGGCTTCGAGCGTCAGCAGCCGGCTGGCGTCGAACGTCGGATTGAAATTGCCCTGCGCGTCGCGGGTCTGCTCGCAGTACTGCAGGGTGACTTGGCCATCTGCGCTGATGCGGAGCGGCCCCCACCCCGGGTGCAGTTCCACGCCTTCGGTGACGGCATTTTCGATCTCGTGCGGGCTGGCCGGCATGTCACGGCGTTTTTCAAGGGAGGTCAGGTCGACGTGCTGCGCACCCTGCCGCAACGCCGTCAGGGCCACGTCGATGGAGACGTTGCCGCCGCCGACGACCACGACCCGTGGCCCGACGCGCACCGGAGTACCGCTGCGCACGGCGTGCAGGAAGTCGATGCCGCCGAGCACGAAGGGCTGATGGACACCCTCCATCGTGATAAGGCGCGATCGCTGGGTGCCGAGCCCGAGAAACACCGCATCGTAATCCTTGCGAAAGGTCTCGAGGCTGTCGATCGGAGCGCTGGTGTGGATGGTGACACCCAGCGTCCGTATCTGGTCGATCTCCTGATCGAGCAGATCCGGCGGCAGGCGATAGGCCGGAATGCCGTAGCGCAGTTGCCCGCCGGCCTTCTCCTGCGCCTCGAAGATCTCGATCGCATGACCGTGAGTGCGCAGGTAATACGCCGCCGTCAGGCCGGACGGACCCGAACCAACGATGCCGATACGCTTGCCGGTATCCGGCGCGATCTCAGGCTTCGGGTAACCGCCCTCGGCCAGGCAATGCTCGGCCGCCTTGGCCTTCAGGGGACGGATGAAGAGCGCGCCATCGCTGCCGCCGCGCACACAGGCGGATTCGCACGGCGCCGGGCAGACCAGGCCGCAGACCAGCGGCAGCGGATTGTCGCGCCGGATGACTTCGATGGTGGCGCGATAGTCGCCGTGACCGAGGTGGGCCATGAAGCTCGGGATGTCGATATTGGCCGGACACGTGCTGTGGCAGGGCGCCGCATTGTGTGTCAGGCACAGCCCCTCGGGGCAGGACTCGCGCCTGGCATGGCTGTCCCACTGCGCGCGGAAGTGGAGCATGGCACTGCCGAGCGGCCACGCAGCCGCCAGCCCTTGTGTGGCGAGTTCCTGCGCCACCCCGTCAAGGGCGGCGAGATGCGCGGCGTCGCCGCGGCCGAGGCTGATCTCGGTCACGAGGCGCGCGGCACGCGCCAACAGCGCACGCACCGGCGCCGTTTCACCTTCGGCGTTCTGCCAGTGGCGATACAGGGCACGGCCCGTCTGCTTGACCACGCACGCGCCCGCCGCTATCACCATCAGGCTCGATGGCGCCGGGATGATCCCCGCGGACGCGAACGACAGCGCATCACACGACAGGTCCGCTTTGGAGTACGGCAGAAAACCGCCCAGGCCGTCGTCGAAGACGAGCACGGCGTCCTCGCCCTGCACCTCGACGCCGCCACCCCAGTGGTCGATCTGGTTCCGCAGATTGCCGGACCGTGCCAGTGCCACCAGTCCGCGTTGCTTCATGCCGCGCCGGAGCGTCAGCAGTGACGCATCGAGACCCGACGCGCCAGCGAACAGCAAGGCGATGAGGCACCAGGTCTCCGGCGTGTGGATCAGCCGTGATCCGTCGGCGACTTGTCTCTCCCCCCAGCAACTGGGCCGGCTGTGACGGACCACCTCCACCTGTCGGCGGGGAATGGCGACCTGGGCGAGCGACCGGATGGCGTCCACCGCATTGAGCAAGGCCCTTTCATGGCCCGTCAGCTCGGCTGGCAGTCGCAGTTCGACCTTCAGGCTGTCGCGCAGACCGGCGGCGATCATCACGCCCTCCGCGACCAGCCAGGGAGCGCTATCGAGGTACAGCGGCCGTGCCGCGTGCCTGCACATCGAAGTCGGTCGCGTCGATCACCAGCACCGACGGTCCATGGCCGCGCACGAATTGCCGCCAGGCGAGATAGATCGGTTCGCCAGCGCCACCGCATTCCGCCAGACCCGACTCCTGCACCCGCCGCAGCCGCTCGAGTGGCGTCAGTGACTGGGCAACGGCGAGGCCCGGCAACGCGCCGGCGAGAGTCTGCGCAGGCGGCGCGGCGCCCGCCAGGGCGGCGGCACCCGCATCGAGCCACGCCGGCAGCATCTGGAGGTCGCTCATGTCTCCGTCTGCGCCCCACCCACCGGCTCAGCGAGGATCTGTCGGGCATAACGCTCGCGGCGCGGATCGGGCACCTCGTTGGCGACGCCAAAGGACAGACACCCCGTCACGCACTTGGTGACGCAGGCCGGCTGCAGGCCGGCATCGACGCGATCCATGCAGTAATCGCACTTGACCACTTTGCGCATGACGGGGTCCCACTGCGGCGTGCCCCAGGGACACGCCGCGATGCAACTCTTGCAGCCGACGCAGAGACTGTGCTCGACAAAGACGATCCCGTCCTTCTCGCGCTTCTTCATGGCGCCGGTCGGACAGGCCCTCACGCACCACGGGTCCTCGCAATGGAAGCAGGGCATGAAGACACTGCGCATGCGCGGCAACCCGCCGACGTCGATCGGACCGACGGTGATGATCTGGCACGGAGTCGGGCCGGGGCCGAGGTTCTTGTTGCTCTTGCAGGCCACTTCGCAGGCCAGGCAGGAAATGCAGTTCGCCTCGTCGTGATGCAGCATGTAGATGCTCATCGGTGGCCTCCTGCCGCTGCGGGCTTGACGTGCACGATGGTCTCGGTCATGGCACAGCCGCCGCCAGCCGGGTCGAAGTCGTACAGCTTGCCGTGCTGCAGACGCTGGTCGGCCACGCCTCGGCCGCGGGCGCGCGTGGCGAGCGGCACGGTGGCGCCGTAGCCGTGGAGCATGAACACCGCTTCCGGATGAATCCACGGCGTCACCTTCGCTTTGATCGTGCCGGTATAGCTGCCTCCACCGGTGACCTCGACGATGTCGCCGTCGCCAATCCCCAGCGGCCTGGCGCGGTCGGGGTGAACCCACAGCACCTGTTCCGGCGCGATCTCGTTGAGGATCGGGTTATTCAGGGACTGTCCGTGCGCCAGCGTCGCCGTCCTGGCAAACAACAGGTAGAAGCGGTCGTCCGCGGGCGCCACTTTGACTTCGTAGGGCGGCAGGCTGGGCAGCCCCGCCTTCTTCAAGACCTCGCTCTCGATCTCGATCTTGCCGGAGGGGGTCGGGAACGTCAGTGTGTCGCGCGGCATCATCCTGGGCGCATCGGCCAGGCCGACCAATCCCTTCTCGCGCATCTCGGCGACGGTGACGCCGGTGCCGTCGAGCTGGTAGTTCCAGAGCTCCTCGATGGTCTCGAAGTCGAGCGCCTCTTTGATCTCCATACGGCGCAGGATCTCGCGGAAGATCCACCAGGCCGGGCGACTGTCGAAACGCGAGGCGATAGCCTGATCGCGCATGTAGAGGGCAGGCACCGGGCCGGGCAGCAGTGCCAGGATGTTGGCGCGCTCGAGGTAGGTCGACTCCGGGAGGATGACGTCGGAGAACCAGCCCGTCTCCGAATAGCGCACGTCGATCGACACGATCAGCTTCAATGTGTCGAGCGCGCGCTGCGTCGCCTCCGGATCGGGCAGGCCGGTGAAGGGATCGTGGCGGTAGGCGAAGTACGCGCCGATGCCGTAGGGCTGCCCGGTTTCCATGGCGGCGAACGCCTGATGCAGCATGCCGATCTCCGGGTCCCACTGCGGCCGGGCGGCGCCCGCGCCGTCCACGCGCGGTTCCGCGACTGTGGGCACGCGGTCGGTCAGATGCTTCAAGCCCTTGCGACCGTAGAACGCGGGTAGCTTCCCCAGGACATACCCGCCCGGGATCTCGAGGTTGCCCATCAGGGCGTTCAGGATCAACGCCGTGCGGCTGACGTGGAACGACTGCTTGTGACGCGCCGACATCCAGCCCGGATGGAAGATCACCTGCGGCGCATCGGCGGCGATCTCCCTCACGAAGGCGCGCAGCTGGTCGGCCGACACGCCGGTATGAGGCTCCTGCCATTCCGGCGTCGTGTCCTTGACCGCCTCGTGCAGATAGTCCATGCCGGAGACGAAGCGGGCGACGAAGTCCTTGTCGTACGCCTCCTGCTTCAGCACTTCATGGATGATGGCCAGGTTCAGCGCGTAGTCGCTGTTCGGGCGCACCTGCCAGTACCGGGTCGCCTTGCAGGCCGTCATGCTGGCGCGCGGATCGATGTAGGTGACGTGCATCCCTCTGGCCACCGCGGCCATGAAGGCCTTGGCCTCCTTGACCATCAGCGACTCGACGATGTTGCGACCGTAGAGCACGAGGTGTTTCGCATGCCCCAGGTCGGGGATCAGCGCTTCGTGGCCGAAGCCGTAGATCGAACGCGCGGCGTTGTGCACGTTGCCGCCGCAGCCGGCGTCGTGGTTGAAGTAGTTCGGCGAGCCGAGCGCCCGCACGAAGGTCCGGGTCAAGTCGTTGAAGGGGCCGCCGCGGTCGGACAGCACGATGCCGCGCCCGCCGAACGCTTCGATAGTCTCGTGGAGTCTGTCGGCGATATAGTCCAGCGCCTCGTCCCACGACGCGCGCCGCCATTGGCCGCCGCCACGCGGGCCTTTTCGAATCAACGGCGTCTGCGGCCGCTGGTCGTCGTCGTACTCGAACGCCAGTCCGGCGGAGCCCTTCGCGCACAGGCTGGCGCCGATGGCCTTATCGTGCGGATTGCCCTGCAGCCACACGACCCGGCCGTCCTCGACCGTCACTTCCATCGGGCAACGCACCGCGCACATGCCGCACATGCTGTAGACCGTGCGTCGGCCCGGGGTGTCCACACCGAGTACATCTGGTGCCCTGGAGCTCATGACAGTCCTCGAAGGGAAACACCTTCCCCGCACGTGTGGAACGTGGCGGGGAAGGTGGCTCGGCTTTGCCGGCGACCGATGGTTGGATCAGCCTTTCGTCGGTCGCATTGAGGTGAAGTACTTGTCGGCGGTCGCGATGGCCCGATCCGCCTTCGCGAGCACTTGCGCACCGCGCTCGTTCAGCTTCTGCGCCTGGGGTTTCAGCGACGTCATCGCACCGGGCGTCAGATCGCTGCCGAGGTAGGTAATCTGATTGTCCAGATCCGTTCGCAGCGTCTGAAGTGATTGCCCGGCGTCCTTGAGCGACGCCATCATGGCCGCGTAGTCACTCTGATTCTGGCTGAGCCGCTGCTGCGCCTGTTTGCGCAACTCCTCGTTCTGGATGTCCTTGATCGTGACGGCACGCCCAGCGAAGTACGTGGTGCCCGCCGCCTCCATCTTCGTGACTTGTTCCCGCGCGTCGTCGACTTTCTGATCGGTGTCCTTGGCGGCGGCCATCAGTTTCTTGTAATCGCCTTTCATGTCCGTCGAGGGCTGGGTCACCAACGCGTTGTACGCCTCGAGGGTTTTCGCCGTCTGCGCCCGTCCTTTGCCGACGGCACTCGAGGTGCTGGCGCCAGCCTTCACGAAGGTCTCGGTTTCCTTGAGGCCTTCCGTTTCGCTTCGCTGCGCGGACGGGAGCGCGACGAATGAGATGCACGCAACGATAGTCATGGCGGTCATCGATGACACGAACCCGGGAACGAATGGTTGACGCATAAAATACTCCCTGGTGCCGCAGGCACCTGATGTCGGTTGCTCACATGCCGGTTACCACAGCCCGGCGTACTGCCCTTCAGAGAGCCGGGGCCCGCAAGTCTCTCGCCAGCGATCGGACGCCGGAACCCGCCCCCAACATCACGGTTCCGACAATCAGCAGCTTGACGCCCAGCAACACGCCGATGGCCCAGGCACCCGAGAGCGGGTACTGCTGCCAGATCATGAGCCCCAGCAGGATCGACACGCCGCCGCCGACGAGCAGCCACAGGCGGCTCGAGGCCGGGTGCACACTGAACGCCCCGACAATCTCGGCGATGCCGTCTGCGAAGAGATAGACGGCAATGACGATGGTCAGAAAGCCGAACGCGAAGACCGGGTCGGTCACGAGTGCCAGACCACACAGCAGCGTCAGGCCACCCACGACGAACGCGAGCGCGCCCGTTCCGAGGCTCCCGGCCCACAACGCCCCCAGCATCCGGAGGATGCCGCCCACGATCACGAGAAGACCGACCGCCAGCACAATCGAAAGCCCGGTCACCGCCGGCGCCGCCATCGCGGCGAGCCCGAGCACGATCGTGACGACCCCGAGAATGCTCATCCGCCGCGCCGTCGATTTGGCAGCCGTTTCAACGTTGCCCATAAATCCTCCACATTGCGCCCCTTTTAGTCGGCGGAGTCTTCTGCGTGGAGATTCACAACCGGCTGGTCATTCCGGGCAGCGCGACTGGGGTTGTCGCGCTGCCCTCCGGGCAAGCGCCGTCAGACCGAGCATGGTCCAGCGACGCTAGGCCGTGGCGAGCCTCTGTCTGGCCGCTCCCAACTTCCCGCCGACCGACTTCACCTTGAAGGCGAGAAAGACGAGCGAGAAGCCGGTCACAATCGACCAGATCCCGATGACGGTGAGAACCGCGAGCGCACCCGCGCCCGGACGCGACACCATGGACAGGCCGAACAGGATGGAGACCAGGCCGCCCAGGGCCATCCACCACTCACCCGTGATCTCGCGTCTGAGGCTCACGGCGAGGATGATGCGCAGGACGCCGGTGGAGATCGCCCAGAAGCCGATGTACAGGAGCAGCATCAGTGTGGTGATTCCGGGTGCTTGAAACGTAATGACGCCGAAGGCGATGCCGAGCAGGCCTTCGAACATGAGCACCCACCAGCTCTCGTTTTCCTCGCGTCCGAAGAACGCGTGGAACACGTTCAGGATCCCGTCCACGAACGCGAACGCCGCGAAATAGAGCACGAGGCTACCGAGGGTGATGCCCGGGTACGCGAGCGCCACGATGCCGAACAGGATCGCGAACGCGCCTCTGAGCAGCAGCACCCACCAGTAACGGGACATGAGTTTCGATAACATAAACAGCTCCTTTCCTGTTCCGACCTACTTCTTCGCCGGCGCGACCTTGATCGCGAGCGCCTCGGTGTACGTGATCTCGACTGTGTCGCCGACACTGACGCCCTGGAGCCTCTCCGGGTGCAGCACCTTGAGAGTCCGCGTGTTGCCGGCAGGCCCCTTGAAGGTCACCGAGGGGGCCTTGGCGTCGATCGCCGCGATCTTCACCGTTACCGTGGTCTGCTGCCCGATCGCGCCCGCCGGCTTCTTGCCGGATGCGGCGGTGCCGCCGGCGACAGCCGTCTCCGCGCCCGCCTTGCCGCCCTTCTTCACTTCGTACACGAGGGCTTCCGTGTAGGCCGCCGTGACCACGTCGCCCGTCTTCACCTGGGCGAGGTTCTTCACGGCGTCGCCAGCCACGAAGCTGTACTCCTGGCCGTCGGAGGCCTTGAGCGTGACCGCGCGCGTCTTATGGTTGATCTTGGTGACGGTCGCCGTAATCTCGACGGCCGCCACGACGGCTTCGCCTTTGACCGGCGCCTGAGCCCGCGCGATGGCCGCCAGGTACAACATGCCCGCTACGCAGGCCACCAAGGTCGAACATCTGAACATCTTCGTCATTTGCCTGTCTCCTCTTGATCCCGGTCGACGCGCGCCTTCGGAACAGCGGTACGCGAAATCTGTACCGCCTCCGGTTTGCTCCGCGATCCGGATCTTCGTCAAGCCTGGCGAAGGCCGGTCATCGCCAGGCCGCTGGAAAATCCCCGGTGAACGGGGTTTTTCCGCAAAAGACGCGCCCGGGAGAAGCGCATACCCCCCCGGGCCGTACGGCAAACGCCGCAGCTACCGCTTTGAACTGAGCGGATTGCCGCCCAGCGCGTTGGAAATCGCCGTGATCGCGCGCTGCGCCCGGATGCTGTTGCCCGCATCGTCGAGCGGGGGCGAGATGACCGCGATCCCGAACTTGCCTGGGGATACCGCGATGATGCCGCCGCCGACGCCGCTCTTCGCGGGCAGGCCCGTGTGATACAGCCACTTGCCCGAGTCGTCATACAGGCCAGCCGTGGCCATTACCGCGAGGACACCGGGGACCTTGGCGGCATCGATCACCTGCTTGCCGGTCACCGGATTCTTGCCACCGGTGGCGAGCGTCGCGGCCATGGTCGCAAGGTCCTTGGCGTTCACGCCTACGGAGCACTGGCGCGTGTAGAGATCGACAGCCTGTGGCCAGCTGGTCTTGATGTACCCGTAGGCGAACATCAACGCGCCGATGGCCTGGTTCCGTTGGTTGGAGTCGGATTCCGACTTGTAGACGTCCTGCAGGACCGTCAACGGGCGCCCCGCGTAGTCGTTATAGGTGCCGATGATCTTCTTCCAGACCGCGTCGGAGTTCGCGCCGGTCACCATGCTGGTCGCCGAGATGGCGCCGGGATTCACCAGGGCGTTCATTTCCGGGGCGCCGGCTCCCGAGACCACCTTGACCCCTTCGATGGCGATGATGGAATTGAACCGCGCGCCCGTCGCATCGACGCCGATTCGTTTCTCGATCGCGTCCGGGCCCTGCTCTTGAATCACCTGCGCCATGGTGAAGACCTTGGAGATCGACTGAATCGAGACCTCGGTCTTGATGTCGCCGGCGGTGTAGACCTTGCCGTCCACGGTCACCAGGGCGATGCCGAACAGGTTCGGATCCACCTTGGCGAGCGCCGGGATGTAGTCCGCGTTCTTGCCTTCCTTGAGCGCCTTGAACTGGTTGTACGCGTTGTTGACGATCGTCTGCGGATCCGACGCCTGCTGCGCCGTCAGCGCCAGGCCGCCGAGCAGCACGCTCGCCGCGACCAGGCCGAGTTTCTTGATCATGCTCATCACTGACCCCCGATCTTGTAGCCGAAGCTGTATTTGAACGAGAACTGCAGCCGGTAGTCGCTGACGGCGAAGCCGTCCGAGTTGTTTTCCCGGTGCGCGTACTGGAACTCGCCGCCCATCATCACGTTCTTCGCCGGCGTCACCAGCAGGTTCCCGCTGATGTACTGGCCGTTCTTGTACGCGTTGGCCGACTGGCCGTTGCTGTTGGTGATGTCGACGCGCGAGTAGCCGATCGCGCTCGAGTACTTCGCATTCCAGTTGTGGTCCAGGTAGATGACGAGGCCGAAGTCCTGGAGCGCCTCGCCGACAACCGGCGTCACGGTGTTGGGGAGGTTGCTCTTGATCGCGACGTCCACGGGCGCGTCGTTGAAGTAGTTCTCGACGCCCGCACCCTCGACCACCTGGAGGCGCAGCACGTCGTTCGGGCTGACCTTCAGATTCGAGCTGATGCTGATGCCCCAGCCCCAGACACTGCCGTTCAGGTCGAACTTGTCATTCGGCAGGAGGTCGTCGTACGCGATGTACCGCAGCGCGCCGCCCACTTGGACATAACCCCACTTCTTGCCGTACCGATAGTGGCCCGTGAAGTCCGGGGACGGAAACCGCGGCTTCACGTTCTGCAGCTCGACCCGGTCGGACAGGACGCCCGCGTCGCCGCTCGCACCGGGAGCTTCGACCGCGATCCGCGCGTTCGACGTCCCGTCGTTGAAGGGCTCGTAGAACACCTGCACGTTCCGGAAGAAGAGCATGCCGTTCGGCCCCCAGTAGTCGAGCACGTTCGGGAACACGTCCACGTCCATGAACTGGCTGTTGGTCTGTCCCGCGCCGACCTGCTTCCACTGGCCCCACGCATGGCGCAGCCGGATCGTCGTCTGGCCGGCGTCGCGGCCCACACCGAACATGTCGATCTCGAACTGCCCCTTCACGGGACCGTTGGCCGTCGGCACCTCACCCTTGACGCCGAGCCGGCTCTGGCGCGCGCTCAGGTAGAAGTGGCCGTCGTTGCCGAACTGGTTGGCCACGTTCGGCAGGCGTGAGGGCCTGTTGACGTCGTACCAGTCGGGGTTGTTCTGCTTGAAGTCGGCAATCGCGTCGGCCTGCCCGAAGCCGTAGATTTCGAGCGTGCCCTTCTCGTCCGACGCTGCCGACTGAGCGGCGGGCGGCGTCGCCGGCTCCTCGGCCCGGGCAACCCTCGGGACACCGGCGAGCACCAGGACCGCCAGAATTCCCCACGGCAGGGCTGATGTTGGTAACCGTCGTTTCGCACGCATAGTCTCGTGTCCTTTCGGTGAGAAGCTCGTTCTACTGGACGAGCGGAATGTTTGCGGCCAGCTCGTAGCGAATGGCCGCTCGAATCTTGTTTTCGATCTGGATGTACCGGGCCGCCTTCATCGCGGGGAGCGCCGTCATGGCTTTGGCCGCCGTGGCTTTCTTCAACTGCGCCTCGGCCTCGTCAACCGCCAGGGATTCGTCGAGGAGCTTCTTTGCGGTCTCGTTGGTGACCGGCCCCTTGTTGTAGGCGTCGGCATACGCCGTAATCGCCGCGGCCATGCGTTGGTTGATCTGCTGCAGATCCTTCTGGTACGCCTCGTACACGGGCCAGAACGCCGTCCCTTCCGCGTCCGTGAGACTCAAGTTCTGGGCCACCACCAGCTTCTTGTCCGCCTTGATCTTCTGGCGGAGGATCTCCATGTTGGTGGTTCCGGCATTCTGGGCCAGGGCGGGTGCCGCCAGCGCGGCTGCGATCGTGAACGCCGCCATCAATCTGAGTCGAGTCATCATCATTTCTCCAGGTATCGTGAGAGGTTTCGTGGGCTTGTCGCCAGATGATCGGACGGCGGAGCCGATCGCCGGATTCGCTGAGGGATCTTTCCCGGTCGTGCGGAAAAATACCCGGTCGCATCAGGTCCCGTTGTCCTTCCGAATCGTCTGCGGCGGGGCTCGCAGCGCCTGCACCAGGTCGAGACCACCGATGTGCATGAGATCGTCGAAGCTGATGTCCGGAGGCGTCAGCGACAGGTCGATAACGGCGAGAAAGAGGCGGTACTCGGGCGAGCGGAGATACGCGTCGAGCTCCTCACGCGTCACCCACTGGTCGCAGATCGTCAAGGCCTCCGGGTTCGTGGCGTCCTGTAAGAGCGAGAATCCGGCGCAGCCGGCTCTCGCGGTGGCATGCCCCATCAAGACCCGCAACGTGCGAAATACCTCAGGTCTGTCTCGCGCCGAGATCGCGAGGCGCACGGTCGACTGGATCATCTGTGCCGAGAGGGTGCACGAAGGGTGCCTCCGCCGAGTCCGGAGGGACCTTCCGCACTAAGTCGTCGTGGCTCAGGCGCTTGCTAGCGGGCTCGGGCAGGGTCGAGTCGCGTTGAGCGAACACGACGTCCCCGAAATAGCGGGAGTTTCCCGATTAGGCGTGACATAGAATGGACCGAGTTCCGAGCATTCATGCCGAACGGTCTATCGAGCACCGACTTGAGCGCCTTCGAGCGGCTTCTCACCGACATCTCCACCCGATTCGTGAACGCCGCGCCGGCGAACGTGGATGCCGAGATCACGGGCGCGCTGCAATCGCTTGTCACGTTCCTCGAGGTCGATCGCAGCACGCTCTTTCAGTGGTCTGCCGACCGCCGGATGCTCGAGAACACGCATCACTGGGTCGTCGAGGGGTGCGAGCCAATTCCCCCGGTCATTCCGAGTGAGGTTCTGCCGTATTCCCTTCGCAGGGTCCTCGAGGGCCAACCCTTCTGGTACTCGAACCTGACTGAGCTTCCATCGGAAGCGGCGGTGGACCGCGCATTCTTCGAGAAGCACGGACCAAAATCGAACCTGTCGTTTCCGCTGGTCGCGGGAGGATCCGTCGTCGGGGCGCTCGCGTTCGGCGCGGTGCGGCACGAGCGTCAGTGGCCCGAGGTCTTGAGGGATCGTCTCTCGGCGGTGGCGCACGTCTTCGCGAACGCGCTCGAGCGCAAGCGATCCGATCTCGCGCTGCAGCAAGCCTACGCGGAGGTCTTACAGCTCAAAGCACGGCTCGAGCTCGACAACGAATACTTACGTCACGAGCTCGCGGCCGACGCCGGCGACGACGCGATCGTCGCCCAGAGCGCGGCGATGAAAACCGTGCTGCGCGAGGCGAGGCGTGTGGCCGTCACCGATTCCACGGTGTTGTTGTCCGGCGAGACGGGCACGGGCAAAGAGCTCCTCGCGGAAGCCGTGCATCAGGCCAGCAGACGAAAGGACCGGTTGCTGGTCCGCGTCAATTGCGCGGCGCTGCCGGGCCCCCTGATCGAGAGCGAGCTGTTCGGCCGAGAGAAAGGCGCGTACACCGGTGCGCTGACACGGGAAAGCGGACGGTTCGAGATCGCCGACGGCGGCACGCTGTTTCTCGACGAGGTCGGCGAGCTCCCGATGGAGTTGCAGGCCAAACTGCTGCGCGTGCTGGAGCACGGTACCTTCGAACGACTGGGCAGCAGTCGAACCGTGAAGGTCAATGTCCGCCTGATTGCGGCCAGCAATCGCGACCTCGGGCAGGCCGTGCGCGAGAACCGGTTCCGCCAGGATCTGTTCTTCCGCCTGCAGGTGTTTCCCATTCACATTCCGCCGCTGCGGGACCGCCGTGAGGACATTCCGCCGCTCGTCTGGGCGTTCATCAAGGAGTTTGGCCGGCAGCTTGGCAAGGTCATCGAGACCGTCCCGCGTCATTCGATGGAGGCGCTCCGGGCGTACGCCTGGCCTGGCAACGTGCGTGAATTGCGCAATGTGATCGAGCGGTCGATGATCCTGACCGACGGCCCCACGCTCCGCGTGGTGCTGCCGGATGGCTCGCACGCCACCCCGGTGGTGGAGCCGTTGGTGACGCTCGAGGAGGTCGAGCGCCGCCATATTCTCGACGTGCTCGGACAGACGGGATGGCGCATCAGCGGCCCCAATGGGGCCGCTCAGATTCTCGCCGTCAAGCCGACCACCCTCGAGTCCCGCATGAAGAAGCTGGGCATCGAGCGGAAGCACGTCGGCAGGTGAAGCTCCTCCTGGATCTGGCCGTTCCGGCGATCACGTTCCTTCTGTTGCTCGCCGTTGGACTGGACCTCGCCCCCGCTGACTTCGCGCAGGTGCGTCGGCAGCGGCGCGTTCTGGCCGCAGGCCTGGTCGGGCCGCTGCTGGTCCTGCCGCCACTCGCGCTCCTGCTGGTCGGGCTGGCTCGTCCTTCGCCGGATCTCCAGGCTGGATTGCTGTTGCTCGCCGCGTGTCCCATCGGAGGCATTTCGAACACGTACAGCTACCTGGCAAGGGCCTCGACGGCCTTGTCCGTGACGCTCACCGCGTGCTCCAGCCTCCTCGCGGTCGTAACCATTCCTGCCCTGGCCATTGTGTTCAGGACGGTGTTGGGCCACCCCATGGGATTGGCCGTGCCGCTCCCGCTGATCTTCGCGCAGGTCCTGCTCATGCTGACCCTTCCGGTGGGTCTCGGGATGTGGGTGCGGTTCAGCCGGCCAGTGCTCGCCGGCCGCTCCCGGCCCTACTTGAGGGCCTTCAGCTTTGGCGGGGTCGCGACGCTGATCGTGCTGGTCGTCGCGAGCGACCCTGTCGTGTTCGCGCACGGCCTGCGGGAGAGCGTGCCACTTGCCGCGTCGTTCGTCGCCGCGTCATTTCTTGCCGGCTGGCTGATTGGTGCCGGGACCGGCGCGTCGCGGCCAGATCGATTCACCCTGGCCGCGGAGTTCGCGACGCGCAACATCGCCGTGGCCACCGCCATCGCGCTGACGCTGGCCGGACGCGTCGAGTTCGCCTTGTTCGCGACGGCGTATTTCCTGACCGAGATTCCCCTGATGTTGGGTGCGACAGTCGTCTATCGCCGATCGCGATAAGTTCGCTGGGGTTTGGCTGCCAGGCCCGGAAGCCTTGAATTTCGACGGAGTCCGTGCCATAAACGCACGGGCCGCGCGACGACGCATCAGAGTCCTGGCCCGGCGCTTGCTACTACCCCTTGAATCGGCACTTTATCGATGACGCGAACGGCACTTACCGCGGCGGCTCTTCTATTGACGGTCTGCGTTGGCGTTTCGGCAGAGACCACGGCGGATACCGAGACGCCCCCGACCTCCGAATCCCAGGACCAGACGTCGCGTACAGCCACCAGCCGGGCACATACCGACGTCAAAGGGGCGATCGAGGGTTCGCTGAGGCTCCTGATGCTGGAGCATCTCGGCCGGATTGCGTTCCAGGAAAAAACACGCCGCGAGCTGAGCGGACCGTTCTTCGTCGACTATGCCCACTCTGTCCACGTCCCTGACCACTGGTCGGATGGCGATGGCTGGTTCGTGAACTACGTCGGCCACCCGATTCACGGTGCAGCGGCCGGATACATGTGGATCGATCACGATCCTCATGGCTGGAACGAAAAGCTCTTCAGTCGCGGCTACTGGGCAAGCCGGGGACGCGCGACGGCCTGGAGCGCCGCCTTCAGCCTGCAGTTCGAACTGGGACCGCTCAGCGAGGCGTCGATTGGCAACGTCGGCATGAATCCGGTATCGAGGGGATGGGTGGACCACGTCATCACGCCAGCCGGTGCCTTCGCGCTGATGGTGGGCGAGGACGTACTGGATCGATCGTTTCTGAAGTGGGTCGAGAGGCGTACGTCGAACAGTTACTTGCGGGCAACCCTGAGGACAGCCGCCACCCCCGGGCGCATGCTTTCCAACATCGCGAACGGCCGCGCGCCGTGGTTTCGCGAGGACCGCCCCCTCAACTGGGACGGAAAATAAGACGTAGCGGCCGGCTTCAGCCGGCCGGCGGACGTCCACCTGAAGGCGGACGCTACCTGGTTCGCGCCAGTGAAGCGACTGCGGCGGTCGCGCGGTCGACCTCGGCGGGCGTGTTGTAAAAATAGAAGCTGAGCCGGCAGCTCGCGGGCGGATCCAGATTGAGAAAGCGGTGCGCGAGCGTCGCGCAGTGACAGCCGGCCCGCGACTCGACGCCCTGCCGGCTCAATGCCTCGGCGAGTGCGATCGGATCCCATCCTGCGATGTTGAATGCCACGAGCGAGGTGCGGCGGCGCGGGTCGGCCGGGCCGTAGATTCGCAGCCCGGGTATTCGCGCGAGCGAGGCGAGCGCACGCTCGGTGAGCGTGCGCGTGTAGTCCGTGACGTGGTTCATGGCGTCGCGAATGTCACGACGCTCCAGCGGACGGTCCCGCCGGAAATATCGCGGCTCGTCCGGCGTCAGCACGAGGTCGATCAGCAGCCTCAGTGCCTGCGCGGAGACGACCGTGCCGAGGATGTTGGGCGTGCCGGCGGCGAATTTCCAGGGCAGCTCGTTGTACTCGACGTGATCCTGCGTCACGCCACCCTGCGCCACCATGTCGCCGCCGTACAGGCAGGGCCGCATCGACTCCAGCAGATGCTGCTTGCCATACAGCACACCGACGCCAAACGGCGCGAGCAGCTTGTGAAAGGAGAACGACATGAAGTCGGCATCCAGCTCCCGGACGTCGACGAACGTCGATGGCACCAGCTGGGCGGCATCCACGAGCAGATACGATCCGGCCCGGCCGTCGGGCTGGACATAGCCGCTGAGCGACGCGAGCTCGCGCACGCACCCCAGTCGATTCTTCGTTCCCAGGAAGTTCGAGGCGGCCGTGCAGCAGACCAGCTTGGTGCGCCGATCGATCAGCGAAGCAAGATGCGCGTAGTCGAGCTCGCCGGTGTCGGGGTCGAACCGCGCGAGCCGATATTCGACCTGCCGCCCCAGCTTCGGCAGGATCTCCCGGCACAGTCCGTACCACGGCACATAGTTGGAGTTGTGCTCCATCATCGTCGTCACCACGTTGTCGCCTGACCGGAAGTCGGTCAGCAGCGAATACATGACGATGTTGTGCGCTTCGGTGGCGTTCCTCGTGATGACGATGTTCGATCGCGACGGGGCGTTGATGAACCGGGCGATGGTGTCGTACGCGTCCTCGAACAGCGCCGTGGTCAGTTGCGAGGCCGCCGACTGGCCGCGGTGCACGTTTTCGTAGTCGGGCGCCAGCGTTCGAAAGAGATCGACCAGCTCCCGCGGCGGTTGCGTGCTGGCGGCGTTGTTCGTCACCACACGCCCCGTCTCGGGAAAGAGGAAATGCCCTCGTACCCGCTCGACGTCGATTGCCGGGATTACCGGGATCACCGGCGCAGCCGCGATCATGCCTGTCTGGTGTCGGCAGGCCGCCCGGCGTTTCAGGTCAGTGGGTGAGGCCGTAAATGAGGTAGTTCACGCCCAGCTTGTACGCTTCGTTGGTCTGATCGAACGGCCGAAAGCCCCGGCCCGACCACTCCCAGAACTGCGACACGTCGGTGTTGTAGTTGATGATGGCCATCAGCCGCTTGCTGCGATCGTTGTCCTCGAAGATGCCCTTGAACACCGGGTCGCCGCCGACATACGCCTGCGGGAAGTGCTTGAGATCGTTGATCTCGAAGAACGCGTGGAACACGGGATCGTCAGGCGACATGTCCAGAAACTCAACGTCCGGCAGGACTTTCCGCATCGTGTCGGCGAAGGGTTCCCACCCGCCGCCGGGCACGCCGCGCCACCCGGCCGGCTTGAAGTCGTCGACGAACAGGAATCCGCCCTTCTGCAGGTAGGCCCGCAGTCCGGCGGCCTCGCGGGAGTTCACGGTCCACCAGCCGACCTCGATGAGGTATGCGATCGGATACTTGAACAGTTCCGGATCGTCGAGAGTCACGGTGTTGATGTCTTCACGCCCGCCGAGCAGGCTCACCTCGTTCATGATCCTGATCAGGTTCTTCTCGGCGAGCGGGTAGCCGTGGATCCAGGAGGGACGCCGGCCGGGCCAGAAGCCGCCGGGAGCGGGGCGGTAGCGCACGCGCGCAAACGTGAACCGGCCGTCGTACGGGCTGTTTGGCAGGGGTTGGTACAGGTCGCGGAAGCCGCCGAAGCCGAACTGCGCCAGGGCGACGCCCCCCATTGCGAAGACGATGGCCAGCACGGCCGTCGTCACGCGGCGAACGGAGCGGCTGCGCATCGCCATCACGCCATCGTACTTCGACGTGAAGATCAGGGCTTTCGGGGAACCCGCGCTTCGGCCGCCGCCTGAATATCCGCACGCCACCAGGCCTCGGAGTTGACACGCTGCGCCTGGTTCACACCGGCGACGATGACATCGCCAGCTTCGATGGGGGATCCGTCGAGCACCATGGCGGAATACTTGGTTTCACGCGCGTCGAGCGAACGCCGGCCGGGGGCGACCTGCCGCGCCTTCAAGGTGCCATCCGCTTTGAAGACGAACGACCATCACCGTGAACTGCTCGAGCGGGTCGTCTTTGAGGTTGACGGCGGCATACACGAGAACCGGGGGGCCTTCGGCTGCCGAAAGCACCGTCGCGCGTTCCAGCCGTACCGGCGAGTCCGGGGCCTGAACGACCAGTCACCGCCCGCTCCTGCGCGGCCATCACCGCCAGCAGCGCCATCACACTCGCAGCCATTCGCATCTCGTCCTCCGGGGATCCTCGCGCCAGCGTAGCGTACAAAGACTCGCGCGAGCCGGGCAAGCCCATCAAAATCAGGACTCGGCATGCCCACTGATCGCGGCGCCCGACACCGCAGCGAGGAGCGCCAGGGCTGCGGAGGCCAGCATCACGACCCGGAACGCCGACACGAAGCTCAGATCGATGGCCCGTCGGGCGGCCTCACGCTCGTCTCGTTCAATCGGCGCCGCGGCGTCCAGATCGGCGCCCGCCATCTTCGGCAGCTCGCGCTCGACCGCCAGTCTCGCCGGCGCGCTCAGGCCGGCCGCGTCGAGAGCCGGCGTCACTCGAGCCATGAAGACGTCGGTCAGCACGACTCCGAATACCGCAATGGCCAGAAGGCCGGCGACGCGAGACACGGCATTGTTGATACCCGATGCGACGCCGGAATGACGCGGATCCACGGCGCCCATCGCCGTCGTCGTCAGCGGCGCAACCGTGACGGCCATTCCCAGGCCCAGCACCGCGACGCCCGGGAAGAACGTGGTCCAGTAAGAGCCTCCGATTGATGGGCGGGCCAGCAACGCGACACCGAGCGCGGCGACGGCGGGGCCTATCGCCAGCGGGACCCTGGCGCCGACGCTCGTGACCAGTCCGCCGGACCACCGGGACAAGGCGAAGATGATCAGCGGAAGGGGCAGCAGCGAGGCGCCGGCCTGCGTGGTCGTGTAGCGCTGCACCTGAATCAGGTTCAGCGGCACCAGAAACAGGACGACGGCGAGCGTGGCGTACAACAGCAGCGTGAGGACGTTGGCCAGCGCGAAGTTCCGCGAGCGAAACAGGGCGGGCGACATCATCGGGTTTGTGCTGCGGATTTCGACCGCGAGGAACAATGCCAGCGAGACGGCGCCGGCGATGAGAGGGCCGAGCACGAGCGGGTGGCCGGCTCCGAGCGGCGGCCATTCGAGCAGGCCGAACACCACTCCGCCAAGGCCGAGGATCGCCAGCCCGGCGCCGGTCCAGTCGACCGCCGCGTTTCTCGAGGTGTCGCGGCTTTCGTCGATGAAGCGCAGCGACAGCACCAGCACGAGCGCCGCCAGCGGGACATTCAGGAAAAACGCAGCGCGCCAGCTGACGTGTTCGATCAGCCATCCGCCGAGCACGGGGCCGATGGCCGCCGTGATCGAGCTGAAGCCGGACCACACGCCGATGGCGCGGCCGCGGTCGGCATCGCCGAAGGTGGCGCTGATGATGGCCAGGCTGCCCGGAACCAGGAATGCGGCGCCGATCCCCTGGAGCGCGCGGCCGGCAATCAGGGCGGCCGCGGAAGTGGCCACGCCGCACAAGATCGACGCGGCGGTGAAGGACACCACGCCGGCCAGGAAGACGCGCTTGCGCCCGAACTGGTCGCCGAACGATCCGCCGACCAGGATCAGGGCGCCGAGGAACAGGGCGTAGGCTTCGATCACCCATTGCACGTCGGTGATGGTGGCGTGCAGATCGGTCTGCATGGCCGGCAGCGCCACGTTGACGACCGTCGCGTCGACGAACGTCATGCTGGATCCGACGATCGTGGCGACGAGGGTCCAGCGGGGATGCGCGGACATCACGCCATCGGCGCGCCGAGCGTCGCCCTGAGCTTGTCGTACGGATTCACGAGCGGGTCGCGTTTCGTGCAGTCGATCCCGACGATGCCATAGAGCCAGGCGGGCAGCGGGACGGCTTCGATCACGAGCGGAATCAGGCGTCGCTTTCTGTCGCCCATGTCGAGCACCTTGCTGATGATCGCCTCTTCCAGGGCGTTCCCGCTTTCGAGATACCGCGGCGAGATCACCGCCAGGGTGAAGCGGCTTTCACGGATACAGCGTTCCATTTCCAGCAGGAAGCTCGCGTTCGCGAGGAAATCGCGCTCGTCGATTGCTACGCGATACCCGTCGGCTTCGAGCGCGGCGACGAGCTCCGTGACGAACGCCCGGTCGATGGGATCGTGCCGGTAGCTGACGAAGACGTCGTATCGCGCCGGGACGATCCCGACGCCCGGCGCTGAAGCGGCGGCGCCCCACCGCACCGGAGACAGGATCGTCGTCGGGACCGCCTCGGCCGTGGCCAGCAGGCACACGACGAGAAACGGAATAGCCAGGAAATAGGTGCCGCCGGTGAAAGCCCGGCAGCGCCCGATCGAGGACGGCGTCCAGATCCGCTCCGACACCCCCGCCGCATCGAAGAGCAGATCGTCGTTCGCCAGCTCGGGGTTCGCCTGTTTGTACGCCGCGCCGAGCGGGGTCAGCTCCGTGCCGATGACGACCGGTTTGCCCGCGTAGCGCGCCGTGCACGTGCGCTCGGCGTAGCCGGAGACGGCGAACGACGCCACGCCGGCAACGAGCGCGGCGACGGCGAGCGCGACCCATAAAACAGGCCGTGCGGCGCTGCGCCAGATCAGGAAGGGCAGGGTCGCGGATGCGACGATCGCGGCGGAGATGAGCGCCGCGACGCCGGCGCGGGTGCCGGCTTCCGCCAGCGCAGCCGGCGGAGGCATGAGCGCGGCGCCGATTCCCGCCACGAGGACGCCGGCCACGGCGAGCAGCGTCCGCCTGTGCCGCCCGAGCAGGCGGCCCGGGCTCGTCATCGTGCCGGCGCGGCGGGGACGGGCAGGTCGATGAGCAGATCTTTCTTGCCCTCGCCGACCTTGACGACGGTGCGTTCGCCGAGGCGCGCCGTCATCGGATCCCGGACCCACATGACGTACCGCCCGGGAACGAGCGTCTCTTCGGTCGGGCTGCTCAACTGCGGGAACAGGTCCGGGCTCGCGTTGGCGGCCGCCTCGAAGACCCGCGGCATGTAGAACACCTGCCAGCGCCGGCTCTCCTGGGCGCCGGCCACGGTTCTCACGCGCACGACGACCGATCCGCCCAGTTTTCCGCCGCTCAGGTTGCAGTGTTCGAGCTTGATCTCGAGATCTTCGGCGACCGACTCCAACGTGACTGCCAGGCCTTCGGCCGCGCCGGCTTTCAGCGCGGCCTCGAGCGCGGCGACCTCGCCCGACAGGTTGTCGCGATAGTCGTCCGGCGAGTCGGCCGGCCACTTCGCCGACAGCGCCTGGAGCTGCGACAGCACGGCGTTGGCGCGCCGCTGCGCGGCGCGAACCGAAGGCGACGCCGGGGGAACCCGCGCGAGGACCGCTGCCAGCGTGCTCAAGCTGGCCTTCACCTGTGGAGACGAAGACGGTGCGGCCGGCCGGGGAGGCTGCTTCGAGATGCCCTTGTCGGTGAGAAACGCCGCAACGTACTTGGCGGTTGTCGGCGACGGCTCGGCCCATCCGAAGACGGTCTGCCCCTGGTTGTCGGTGAGCGACGGGTCCGCGCCCCTCGACAGGAGCGCCTGCATCATGCCGAGGTCGCCGTTGCGCGCGGCGATCATCAGGGCTGTCGCCCCGCGGTCGTCGCGTTGGTTGCCCGGCGCACCCTGGGCAAGCAGTTGCCGCACGAGCGTGTCGTTGCCCTCCGTCGCGGCCTGCAGCATCCGCGTGCCGAGCGCTTCGGCCTGCTCGAGCAGCGCGGCGACGTCGGCGTGTCCGCGGTCGATCGCGAGCTGACGCGCCTTGACCCCGCCGCGTGCCGCCGTGACGTCCGAGCCGCGCACGAGCAGCGCGCGAACGACGTCGATGAATCCGTTGGCGGAAGCCGCCATCAGGGCGGTGGTGCCGTCCTTCGCCCGCCGCTCGACCGCGGCGCCGTTCTCGAGGAGGAGGCGAACCATTTCGAGGTTGCCGCTCGCGGCCGCCCACGTGAGCGGCGTGAACCCGCGGCGATCGGCCGTGTTCACGGCCGCGCCGCTCTTCAGCAGGTCGCGGGTTCTGGCGAGGTCTCCGTCTTTCGCGGATTCGATCAGGCCGCCCGCAGCCGTAGCCGGGGCCGGCGTGGGCGCCTGGCTCAGCAGCAGACCGACAAGAACCGCCGGGAACAGCATGCTCGCCTGCTTATCGGTTCGGCCATTCTAGCAAAGCAGGGCCTTTCACTTTTTCGTCGTCTTCGCTCGCTTCGCCGTCACGAAGCGGTGCGCGCCGGCCACGAGGTCGCGCAGAGCGTCCGGCCGGACGCGACGACAGCCTGACGAGCACGCAGGGGTAATTGAGGTAGTGGTCCTTCAGGTAGTAGGTGTCTGGGTCGTCCTCGATGAGCGCGTCGCGGTCGGCGAACTCCATCATCACGACCAGCGTGTTCGGCTCCGCGGCCTTGTTCGCGGCCATGCACGCGATCATCCTGCCGCGCACCTTCAGGGCCGGCTGGCCATATGCCGTCGTGACCTCCACGTCCGGCAGCGTGCGGCCGATCGCCTCTACGGTCTTGAAACTGTTCCCGCGCGGCATCTGGCGGCATCCTACCGGATTTGCGGCTCGGCGAAGTACGCTTTTGCGCATCGCGCACGAGACACAGCCCACGCAGACCCTGGGGGATTCCGCCGACAAGACGCTGAAGCTCTACGACGGCGGCTTTCACGACCCGCTCAACTCCCGTCTGCGTTCATCGACTTAGTGGCTGGCTGAGCTCCGTGCGCCACTCGGCCGGGTTGGGGCTCGACTTGGGACCCACCGCGTAACATTCAAACAGGTCCGGACCTGTGGCGTGCCCGTTCGCCGCGGTCCAGGCCTCGAATTCTCCCCAGGCACCGGCACGCAGATCTCGAAGTCGAATGTCGCCGGGTTCATCGCGAGGTGATGCGTGAACCGCGGGCCGGCGGGGCCGATCTCCTGCGCTCTCACGGCAGCAATTGCGGTGTCGTCTGCGTGATCTGCGGTGTGTCGATCATGGCGTACTCCCTGTTTGTTGTCGTGTTCAGCCTTCGAGTGACGACAGCACGTCGTCGAGCCGGTTGTAGCCGGCGGCCATCCCCTGCTCCATGCCGGACCGGCGTGCGGTGTCGCGCGCTTCCCGTGATTCATACAGGACCGTGATCGTGATTCGGGTGATCGGTCCGTCTTCGGCGAACAGGGTCGTATCCAGCGCGTCGCCCGGATACCACGAGTCGTCGAATCGCTCGGTGGCGACGAGCCGTTCGGGTGGGACGATGTCCCGGAAGACGCCGCCCATCCCCATATCCTTCTGGCCTTCCTTGCGCCACACGTAGCGGTACGCGCCGCCGACCCGGAGGTCGATTTCGCAAACCGGCATCGTCCAGCCAGGTGGACCGAGCAGCCAGCGTCTCACCAGGTCGGGCCTGGTGAAGGCGTCGAACACCAGCCGGCGCGGGGCGTGGAAATTGCGCGTGACTTGAATTTCTCGATCGCTCGGCGTCGAGACAGTGAAACTGTCGGGATAGAACATGAGGCCTCTCCTACCTATCGCTTGCGGTTGCCGGGCCGTTGGCGCTTCTTCGTGGTGGACGCAGCGGCCGTCATCGAGTCGAGCAGGCCATCCAGGCGCTGGAAGGAAGCTCCCCAGAACTGGCGGTACTGCTCGAGCCATTCGCTGGCCTCGGCGAGCGGCCGCGCCACGAGCCGGCTTGGCCGCCGCTGAGCGTCGCGCTCGCGGGAAATCAAGCCTGCCCGCTCCAGCACTTTCAGGTGCTTCGAGATCGCCGGCTGGGTCATCTCGAACGGCTCGGCCAGTTCGGAGACCGATGCCTGGCCCAACGCCAGCTTGGCCAGGATGGCGCGCCGTGTGGGGTCGGCTAGCGCCGCGAACGTGGCGTCGAGGTGGGACGGTTGAGAATTACCACTCGGTTCCATAACCGAATGGTATTGTAAAGACGACCGCCGGTCAAGCGGCTACTTGCTGCAGCCTTTCTTCGTTTCCTCGAACCCGTCGAACAGCCGTCCGGCGTTGGCGCCGGCGAGCGTCTCCAGCCGGTGCGGCTGGCCCTTCTCGACCGTGTAGCGCGCCACCGTGCCTTTGGACTGCAGGTACTGGGCTTCCTGCTTCATTTCGCCGTGCCACATGTACTCGTCGTTCTCGCCGACGTACATGAACACGCACATCTTCGAAATCGCCTGGAGCTTCGCGGTGCTCGGCTCCCACATGTAGCCCGGGAACGCCGTCACCGAAGCGAAGTATTGCGGGTTGGCGGCCGCCACGTGGAACGCGGCAATCCCGCCGTTCGACGGCCCGGCGATGTGAAACTTCCCGTCCTGAATCTTGTACTCGGCCAGGATCAGCTTCAGGAACTCGGGAAAGATCCGCGCGCCGCCCTCGAAGAACAACTGGCCGTTCGGCGCCGCCGGCGCGACGACGATGTAGCCGCGTTTCTCCGCCTCGGCGCGAAAGTTCCGTGTCAGGATGCCGTCGACCGTGTTCATCGTCTGGGGTCCGCCGCCGAGCGCGATGATGCCCGGATACGTTTTCGCCGCGTCGTAGCCGGCCGGCAGCACGACTTTGTACTGGACGGTGACGCCGCCAACCTTGGCCGTTTTCTCGAGCACCTCGGCCCGCGCCGCCGGGGCGGCGAGTGCGACCAGAGAGAAGGCGGCAACCGTCGAAAGTATCCGTCCCGAAATCGAGGCGTTCATGAAGCGCTCCTTCTTGACGCACGGGACTCGCGCCCCGCGCGTGCACGTAGTATAGGGTTCATCAGCCATAATCGGCGTGTGACGTCAACGCTGGACACCGGGATGCAGACTGCCAGGCGCGTCGCTGTGGCGGGCATCCTCGCCAGCGTCGCGCTCGCGGTCCTGAACATCGTCATCGGCCTGCTGTCGCAATCGACATCCGTGTTTGCGATCGGCGTGGAGTTCGCCGGCGACGTGCTGGCCTCGACGGTGGTGCTGCTGGGGCTGATTGCCGCGGCCAAGCCGCCCGACGAGAACCACCCGTACGGCCACGGGCGGATCGAAACCCTGGCGGCGCTGCTGGTCGGCGCCGTGCTGAGCGTGGGCGGCGCCGGCATCTGCTGGAACTCCCTCCAGTCCGTGGATGCGGTGCATCCCGCGCCGGCGATGAGCGCCATTGCCGCGCTCGGCGTCGCTATTGTCGTCCGCGGCGTCATGTCGGGCATCAAGTTCCGCGTCGGCCGGCGTATCAGGAGTACGTCGCTCGTGGCCGATGCGTGGAACGATCTCGTGGACATCCTGGCCGCCTGCGCCGCGCTGATCGCGGTTGCGCTCACGATCTACGACAGCAGCCGGTTCCTGGCCGCCGATCACTACGGCGGGTTCGTGGTGGGCCTCGTCGTCATCGTGATGGGTCTTCGCGTCCTCCGACACGCGTCTCTCGAGCTCGTGGACACGATGCCGGATGCGGACAGGATGCTGCGGCTCAGGACAACGGCGTTGGGGATCCCTGGCGTCCAGGGCGTGGACAAGGCGCACGCCCGCAAGACCGGCATGCAGTACCACGTGGATCTTCACATCGAAGTGGATCCGGCAATGTCGGTCGCGGACGCGCACGTCGTCGCCGGCCACGTGAGAGGGCGCATCCGGACTGACCTGCCGTGGGTAGCCGACGTTCTGGTTCACGTGGAGCCGGCCGCGCAGCGACCGGCCGGTTAGTCCGCAATACGATCGGGGGCTCGAGCGTCAGCGCGCGGCGCCTGCCGACTCCGTCTGGGCCGAGCAGCACGGCGGGCCGGCCATGTCTCCCGGTGTCGGCACGCAGCAGCCGTTTCGTTTCTGCAGGCGCTCTGCGTCGCGCTGGACCGCGGCGTCGTGCGCGAGCGCGTGCCGCACGGCATCCACGACGGCGGACAGCACCGGATCCGCGAGCTTGCCGAGGCGATAGTGAACCCACAGCCCGTCGCGCCTTGTCTCGACGAGACCCGACCGCCGGAGGTACGCGAGGTGCCGCGACGCCTTCGGCTGGGGGATCTTGAGGCTTTCGTAGATGTCGCACACGCAGACCTCGCCCGTCAGCAGCAATCCGAGGATTCGCAGGCGCGTGGCGTCGCCGAGGGACTTGAACAGCGCTTCCATGTCGTTCAGGGGTCTCGCCATATATCTGCCTTGACAAATATATCACGCCACGGCTACAGTCACATCATATTCGCATGAGCGGATATAAGGAGTTCCATCATGTCAGCGATTGAGCAGGCTGTGACGGAGAAATACGGGGCGATTGCCGCCGCAATCAGCCAGTCAACCGCGGCGAAGGCGAGTTGCTGCGCGCCGGCCGCATGCGGCTGCGACGACCCGATTACCTCGAACCTCTACTCAGACGCCGAACAGGGCGCGGTGCCGGCCGATGCCGTCGCCGCCTCCCTCGGCTGTGGCAACCCGACGGCCCTCGCCGAGCTGAAGCCCGGCGAGACCGTTCTCGATCTCGGGTCGGGCGGCGGCATCGACGTGCTGCTGTCGGCGAAACGCGTCGGTCCGGCCGGACACGCGTACGGGCTCGACATGACGGACGGGATGCTCGCCCTCGCCCGCGAAAATCAGCGCAAGGCCGGCGCGACGAACGTCGAGTTCCTGAAGGGTTCGATTGAAGCGATTCCGCTGCCCGACAACTCAATCGACGTCATCATTTCGAACTGCGTGATCAACCTGTCGGCCGACAAGGACGCCGTGCTGCGGGAGGCGTTTCGCGTCTTGAAACCGGGTGGCCGTTTCGCCGTCTCGGACGTCGTGGTCCGTGGTGAAGTGCCCGCGGACATTCGTCGCGACATGGAGCTCTGGGTCGGCTGCATCGCCGGGGCGCTCGAGGAAGGCGAGTACGCCGGGAAGCTCCGGGCCGCGGGCTTTGCCGACGTCGAGGTCGAGCCCTGGCGAGTTTACGACACGCACGGCGGCGCCTTCGCGAGCGCTTTCCTGCGGGGCCGCAAGCCCCAGGGGAAGATGTCGAAAGTGTCGAAAACCTGCTGCGGCCCCGAGTGCTGCGCCTAGCATGAGGGCTCTCGTTGCGGAACTGGTCGGCACGGCGCTGCTCCTGGCCGCGGTCGTGGGGTCCGGCATCATGGGCGAGCGGCTCGCCGGCGGAAATGTCGCCGTTGCGCTGCTCGCCAATACGCTGGCCACCGGCGCGGCGCTCGTGGCGCTCATCCTGACGTTCGGCGCCATCTCGGGCGCGCATTTCAACCCGGTCGTGTCGTTCGCGGACGCGTCGCAGGGCGGCCTCACCTGGACGCAGGCGACCGCGTACTCCGTCGCGCAGTGCGTCGGCGCGGTGGTTGGCGTGGCTGCCGCGGATTACATGTTCGGCGAGCCGGTCTTCGCCTGGTCGCGACACATTCGCACCGGCCTGCCCCAGGCGTTCAGCGAAGGCGTGGCGACGTTTGGCCTCCTCGCCGTGATCTGGGGATGCTCCCGCCGGCGTGCGGCCGCCGTTCCTTTTGCCGTCGGCGCGTACATCACCGCCGCGTACTGGTTCACCGCGTCGACCTCATTCGCGAACCCCGCCGTCACCATCGCGCGTTCGATGACGGACACCTTTGCAGGTATTCGTCCCGCAGATGTTCCGCCGTTCATTGCCGCGCAGGTATTCGGTGGCGCGTTGGCGACCGCGCTGTTCGGCTGGCTCGTACCGCGCGAACGCGCGAGTTCGTAGATGGACCGAATTATCTTCGCCTGCGTTCACAACGCCGGCCGGTCGCAGATGGCGGCGGCGTTTTTCGCCGACATGGCCGACCCGGCGCGCGCCGCGGCGATTTCCGCCGGCACGCAACCGGGTGACCGCGTGCATCCCGAAGTCGTCACCGCGATGCGCGAGATCGGCATCGATCTCGGTGGCAACCAGCCGCGGCTACTGACTGATGAACTGGCCCGCGGCGCCTCGCTGTTGGTGACGATGGGGTGCGGAGAGGCGTGTCCGTACGTGCCCTGGCTGGAGCGGGACGACTGGCCGCTGGCCGATCCGAAAGGCCGGCCGATGGCCGAGGTGCGAGCCGTTCGCGACGACATTCGCCGGCGGGTGGCGGCGCTGATCGAATTACGTCACTGGGGCACCGCCAGGTGACCGGTTGTGCCCTCGCGAGGCGACGGTTCGTTCGACTGATCCGCCTGTAACTGCACACGGCTTCCCGCCGCGCCGTGGCACGCTTCCTGCGCATTCCGGATGGCAGGAGGTGACCGATGCTCCGCCGCTGTTTCGTGTCGCTGACGTTTCTGGCGGCCCTGGTGCCGCTGACATTACCGTCCGCGGGCGCCGCGCCCCTCTCTCGCTGTGATCCCACGGCGCTCGGAGATGCGGCCGACACCGCGCGGTCGAACATCATCGCGGCTGTCGATGGCGCCGGCGCGCTCGAGGCGTGGAGAGACGTGCTCGGCCGCGGCGGCGCGATCGCCTGGAGCGTCACCGAGTACAACGTCGACGCCCGGAGTACCTTCGTCCTCGCCTTCGACCGCGCGGCGTTGCGTGTCTACCGCGCCGGCGCGTTCGGCGACGGCCTCGAGGCGGCGATGGCCGGCTGCGTCAATCCGGGCGTCGAGCCCGAGGCGGTCGTCCCCTGGGAGGACGTCCGCGAGATCGAAGCCGGCAACTGGGTCGTCTGGTTCAAGCTGCGAAAGCCCGTGGAGATTCGGTCGGACCGCGGGAAGCACCGGGAGGTGAGGGAGCTGAAAGCCTACTTCCACGGCGCGGGCAGCGGCGATCTCACGTACTACTACAACGTGACGCGGGAACGCGTCGCATTCTGGAACTTCGACGTCGACGTCTACCGCGTCGAAAACCTCCGAGGCATTGCCGTCGGTCCGACGAGCTTTCAACGCCGGCTGCAGTTCGTCCTCGCGCGCGCCGTCGATCCCGGCGGGCGCATCGCGCTGCCCCGCAAGGGACGGGGCGCCGGCTGGTGAGCTGATGACGTGTAGCGCGGCCCTTTCAGGGCCGCGCCCGCGGGGCTGAACGCCCCGCGCTACATCCCGACCAGTGCCGCGTCCACCTCGAACATCTCGGCGTAGATCAGCCGGCCCGGCGCGCGTCGGCCTTCGGCGTAGTTCGCCGAGATGTACTCGAACTCTTCAACCAGGAGCCGATACGCACCGGGCGCGGGCGCCGCGGCAAACGTGACGGCGCCAATCCACAGCGCCAGGTTCGGCTGGTTGAGACCCTGGCCCTCATAGAACTGCGTCACGGCGGCCTCGGCCGCGGGTGCGTCCTGCCAGCCGAGCTCGCCGCCCTCAGGCGTCCGCTTCTGCACGCGCACCTGAACGTGCGTCGGCCGCGCGGGCTTCTCGTCCGCGGGACCTTCCGGAACGGGCCCGCTCGGCGCCACCCCGCTGACGACGATGCGCAGCGTCCGCGGGTGATAAGGATCGGCGGTCACGAGCGCCGTGCGATCGGGCATCAGCTGGGCGAATCCTGCCAGCGCCACGCGCGAGATTCGCGCCTCGTCCAGCGCGTGGGGCTGATACCGCACGAGCGCGAGGCGGATGAACGGCGCGTACGTCGCGTTCGTGATGAACTCGGCCGGGCTGCCGGCCAGATCGATCGTCAGGTCCGCGAACCATAGCTTGCGCGTTTCGTCGAACTGCGGCGCGAACCCCACGACGTCCACCCGGCCCGGCTGGCCGTCGGGTAAGCGCGCGCTGGCCTCCTCGAGGGAGACGTACAGGTCGGAGGCAACCGCGTCCGGGAAATGCCGGACAGCGGGCGCGAAGGACAGGCCGGCGGTCTTCCAGATGGGATCCATGCCCCACTGCGTGAAGAACGGCTTGAACTTGTCCCGCGCCGCATCGTCGAGCACGCCGTTGGCGCCGTTCCAGAGCGCCACGCCCATCAACTCGCCGACGCCGGACGAGTACCAGCCGCGCTCGAGGTAAACACGCAGGCCGCCGCCGAAGCGGACGCTGCGCTTCATGTTGGTGTCGCTCTGCCGCTGCCATCCGAACGTCGGCACGACGTAGACGATGCCCGGGGCGAGGGGACGTTCGGAGGCCGGGACGTCCACGAGCACGGCGTCGCTCGACCGTGTGAAGTCGAGGTTCGCCAGCGGGTCGAAGTACTCGCGATAGCGTGAAGTGGAGACGGCGGTGTAGCGCACGAGGTGGCGCTTCGTGTCGCCGAGTTCGTGTTTGGGCGCGGCGTCAGAGAAGTACTTCTCGGATGTGGCTGACGGCCCGGTGTGGTCGCCGGAACGCACCATCGCGATCTGGTCGTTCTCGGGATCGTAGTAGCCGACGCGGCGCTTCTCCTTGCCGGGCGCCACCAGATACCCTTCGCGGGGCCGGGCAGGGGCAGCTCGTCGACCGGCGCTTCGAACCGGCTTTCGCGGGGCGCCGGCTCGCCCGGCACGTCGATCGGATCGATCCACTCGGCACGCACGTCCACCTTCGCCGTGCTGGCGCCGTGAATCCGCAGCGCGCCCATCAGGAAGGCGGATGTCTCGTGAAGGCGCCGCCACGCGGTGACCGGCGTGAGCTCCTGTGGATCGGTCCGGCCGCGCGAGCGGTCCAGCTGCAGGTAGTACTCGCTGGTGATGTCGGTGTGCTCGACGTTGAGGGCGGCAAATGCGGGGCGGCCGATCGGCTGCTGCACCGCGTGCACGAGCGTCAACAGCGTCGGCGGGTTCAGCATCCAGTGGCCGCCCTCGACGGCGCGCTGGAGCACGTGCGCGATCAGATCGACCGGACGCTCCGGCAGGAGGTGCGCGGGCATCGCGCCGAAGATGGTGACGAGATCCACGAACTCCCGCAGCCACTGCCAGAGCCCCATCAGCTTCAGGTCCGAGGGCGTCATGTAGCTGCTGAGGGGCACGACCCACGTCTGCCCCTTCGGCACGAACACCGTGAGCACGCGCGCCGCCGGGTCCCAGCGCGGCCGCGCGTCCGTCTCGTTCGCGGCGAGCTCGTCCAGGGCCAGGCGGAACCCCAGCGTCTTCTCCCAGTCGGCCGTCGCGAGGCTCGCGTTGAACGACACCATCGTCGCGGATCCGGGCCGCGGGTTGATGTCGGTCAGCGCGGTGTACGCGACCGGGCCGGCGGCCGGATCGTCGGGCGCGGCACGCCCGATGGACGTGGCGGACGACCCGGGCAGATCCCGGAGCGCCGCGCCGCGCGACAGCAGGTCGGGCAGGTAGGGCAGTGCGTCGAGCGACGCGCCCGCCTCGATGGGCACGTCCGCGGTGGTCTTGCCCGCGATCTCGAACGTGGCCTGATTCAGATGGCCCGCGTCCCGCGTGACGGCCAGGTTCCACGTGGCCGGGTCGGTCCTCAGTTTGCCGTCCGGACCGTCGAACATGCCCATGCGCTCGGCCAGCTCGACGCTCGTGCGCGGCGGCACGATGTGACGATCGCTGGCGGTCAGATCCGCGGCCAGCGTGTCGTTGGCCGGACCGTCGTTGTACGTGCGCATGACCAGACGGTGGATGGCCGACCCCGGAGACGTCACGGCCTCCTCGTCGCGAATCACCACCAGCGGCGCCGCCACCGGCTCGTAGCGCAGGTACGCCTGGCCTTCGGGATCGCGTGGCAGGGCCATGAGCAGCGCCAGCGTGTCGCCGATCGGATCCTCCACGCGCATGCTGTTGCCGGCCAGATCGACCGCGCGCGCGCGGATGCGGTAGCGCGATCCGAAGCGGAGCCTGGGCAGCGTGCCCTTCACGACCTTGTATGCCGCGCGCACCTTGAACGCGGTGAGCGCTTCGTCCGTGCGGTATTCGGGATCGTCGCCGTCAGGCGGAATGGCCTTGTCGGGATCGCCGTACCGGCTGAGCGCTTTGCCGGGGAACGGCACGCTCAGGCTCCAGCCCGCCCAGCGCGCGATCACTTCGTGCACGTAGAGATCCTTGTCGGCCCCGGCGCCCGGTGCCGGCTGCGTCGCCGCCAGCTGGAAAAATCCTTCCTCGTCTTCGGTGTCGAAGCGCACGTCCCGCTCACCGATCAGGTACCGGCCCGAACGCCGGTGCAGCGAGTGCCACGCGTTCGTCTCCGATTCCCAGACGTCGAGACGGTACCCGCGCACCAGGTCCTCCGCGTAGAACGGGCGCGGCTGCGCTCCGCCCGACTCCAGCGCCTGGTTGAAGGCCTTCGACTGCTGGATGGCATCCACCGTCGTCGCGCCGCGCCCGTCGATGTAGAGCTGCAGCCCGCCGGAGCGCATCGACGGCAACGTGGCCTCCGGATCGAACACCTCGGGGTTCGGCGCGGGATCGGGGTCGGCGGGCAGGATGCTGCGGCCGGGATCCGGGTTGTTGTGGATCTCCGCCGTCGTGATGACCTTGTGCATCGCGCCGTCCACGTCAACCTGCGCGAGACCGAAACGCGCCGGGTCGAGGTTCAGGAGGCCGAGCACCTGCATCGGGGCGCCCGGCCCTGCCTGCGTGCGCGACGCCGCGCAGAACAGCGTGAAGTTGCCGGCCTGCAGGTGCACGCACGCGGTCTGGAGCGGGTGCGACTTGGGCGGCACCTGCCAGGCGATCGTGGTGGACTGCACCGAGATGTTCGTCGGCGTACCGGTCGCAGTCGGCGGCAGCAGGTCCCTCGGCAGCTCGAGATCGAACACCAGCCCGAGCGCGCGCTGCAAATCCGGGTGCGCGTCGAGCGCGCTCAAGGCCTGGTGGAAATCGAACGCCTTGGGATCGATCGCCACCGGCCCTGCGGCCTTCTCGGTTGGCGTCGGCATGTGGTGGTACGCGCTGAACGGGCCGGCGATGTTCTGGAACGCGCCGGGATTGCGCGCGGCCGTGATGAGTCCCTCGCGGTCCAGCGGGCCGTTGAGCGCGCGTTCGGCCGTGCCGGTGGTGCTGCGGTGCCGCGCGATCGCACGCCAGCGCTTCGCGTTGGCTCGATTCCAGTGAACGTCGAGGCCTCCCAGGATGGCGCCCAGCCGCTGCCGGTTGGTGATCGCGGGCGTTCCCCTTGACTGGCCGGCGGCGTCGGAGTCGTTGGGATCACTTTCGTCCGGCGGGTCCGGCAGCGCCAGCACGACCGACGCCTCCTGGTACACGGCCTTCAATGCGCTCAGGCACTCGCGCACCGAGAACGACATCACGCCGTGCGAGGAGTAGTCGTCGAACGTGCGCGAACGCACGAACGTGCGGGGACCAAACAGCGCCTTCCACAGATCCGGCCGCAGCGGCGCCGTGTTGACGGGGACCGTGGCCGTTCGCGTGTCGCACTTGAAGACGAGCTGCGCGCCGGCCTTGATCTTCTGCGTCCAGCTGACCCAGTCCGGAAACGCGTCGAGGTGATCGGCGCCGACGAGGCGCGGAGAAACGAGCACGGACACGGGAAGCGTCGCCCCGTTCAGGCTGAGGCCGCGCGGGATGACCGTGAAGAGGACCGTATGACTGGCAGCCATGGATGTCTCCGCTTACGCGAACGCCTCGGCGTACTCTTCCCACGTCTCCGCCGCGGGGAACAGCTGTCCGAATGTCGGGTCGCCGCTCGACCCGCCGAAGGCTTTCTCGACGGTGATCTCGACCGACACGCTGAAGAACACGATCTCGACCTGCACCGTCAGCGTGGCGCGCCCGTACGCCTTGTCGCGCCCGCCGTCGTAGGTGAAGCTGAGCGTGAACTCGAGCGAGATCTTGATCAGGCCGAGGACGCTCAGGTAGCCGCCCATGCGCAGGTACCCGGTGAGCGTCGGGGCGAGGTCCGTGCCGGGCTCCTTGCGTTCGAGCTTGAAGTAGATCCCGGCCATGATGTGGACGCCGCCGCTCGCGACGCCCAGGTCCACCGACGCCGTCGCGCCGAACTCGAACGCCGCCTCGACGATCTTCAGGCCCGCCGTATCGAGCTGCAGGTGGAAGAAACCGCCGCCGCCGAAGATGCCCACCGACAGCAGGAACGGATGCGGACGCTCGGAGACGTTGAAGTCGAGCGACGGCCGGCCATCGAGGAACGGCAGCGTGAGCGCGGCGCCGAGGCTCACGTCCTTGAGCGCGAACACGCCGACTGCCACCGGCGGCAGCGCGAAAGAAAAGCCCGCCCGGATGCCCGTGGGCAGCAGATCCAGGCTCGGGCCCTTGCCGAACAGATCCGGCGGGATGGCGTTCCGCAGTTCCTCGACGAACGTTGAGATCGCCGGTGAAGACGAGCGGATGCTCGGGATCGAGATGCACCGTCACGTCGGGCTTCGCGCCGCTGAGCGCGGTGAAGCCGAAGTCGGTGAAGTGGACTTCGACGACGCCGAGCAGCGTGACCATGAAGGCGTTGAGGGTCCCGGTGAACGAGGACTTGACCTCCCCGAGGACCGGCACGCCCGACGCGTCGAAGGTGAGCGGCTTCTCGATGCGCCCGTGGACGACGAGCTTGGTATCGCCCGTTTTCTTGAACGACGCGATCGGCGTCGGTGCGGCGGGCGGCAGGCTGATGTCCTGGACCTTCGGTTCCCAGTCGAGTGTCGCGATCAGGAGCTTTCCGCCGGTGATGTCCTGCGACTGGGTCTGCAGTTTCGGGGCGCCTTCGTCGATCGGCGACTCGAGGAGCAGCGAGAAAAGGTCGAACGTGCCGAACAGCGCCCCCAGGCCGGCGGGGAAGAAGCTCTTGGGGTCGAACTTGTCCGCGGCCGCGTCGGCGGCCTTGCCCGCCAGCGGACCGTGCTTGCGCGACAGCGTGGACACGCCCATGTTGGGCGTCGCGAACCCGCCCGCCTGGTCGCTCGTGAAGTTCACGCCCAGCGTGGTCGGTGCGACGGCGGCAAACGGGTCGCCCGGCGCCGGCGTCTCCTTCACGATCTCGGCGAACAGCGCGCTGCCGGCGTCGAACCCGGCGTTGACGTAGTCCGGGTACAGGCGGATCGTCGTCGGCGCGTTCGTGCCGAGCAACTCCTGCACCTGCGGCACGTTTACCTCGGCCTTCAGCAGCCGCGTCGCCTCGTTGTTGTGCAGGGCGAAGGTGAGCGTGCGCGTGACCAGCAGCGAGTTGTCGGTTGGCGCGGCGCCGTCACGCTCGGCGAACAGGATCTTGTGCCCGGGCACGGTGGCGCTGCGGTCCGCCATCGCCTTTGTCGTGCTGCTGTTGTTGTAGTTGTCGATGACGGCCGTGCGCACCGTTCCCTGGGCCGCCTGCGACAGGAACATCATCGGGATCGTGAAGTCGACCTCGTTGCCACCCGCGTCCGTGCCCACGACGTGGAACGGGAATCGGACGTGGCTGGTCGTCGACGTCATGACCTCGACCCAGAACGATCGCGAACCGACCGGCTCGAACTTCGGGTCCGCGATGTCCGGCGTGACGAGCGTCGTGAGCCGGATTTTCTTGAACGGCATCCCGCGGTCAGTCGCGGTGTAGCGCTTTTCCGGCTCGCGGACGACGATGAAGTAGCGCTGGTACATCCGTGCGACGATGAGGCTGCCGCCCTCGTCCTTGAACTTCCGCTCGGTGACCTTGACCAGCGCCGCGCGGTTGCGGAAGGGCAGCAGCTCGCCCTCGTACACGATGCGGACGTAGTGGTCTCGGCCCTGGGTCGCAAGGTGCACCCACTCGGACAGGTCGAGATACGCCGATTCCGTCGCGTCCGTCGCCGGCCGGAGGAACTCGAGGCCGATTGGCTCGAGCGTCGACAGCACGTCGCCGACGGCATTCAGCGGGCCGGCGGCCGTCCCCGCCGCGCGCGGTGCGCGATCGAAACGGCGCAGGACGTCGCTCAGGTCCAGGGGCTCAAACCGGAATCGCGGCCTGGCCTTCCGGGCCAGGTTCCAGTTGCCCCGCGATCGCAGCCAGCCCCCCTGTGACGAGAGCATCACCTGATCCGCGTAGAACGGCTGCGGCACGTACGGCACCCAGTACTTCATCTCGATGCCCGCGCCGATGATCGGCGACAGCCGTTCGGCGAATACGCCGTCAGCCGCTCTCAGGCCGCCCCCGCCGAGCCCTCCGATCCCGCCGCCGAACGCGATGGTGATCTCGCCCTCGTAGCCGTGAAACGCCGACGTCTTCACGACGATCTGATGCCGGTCGTTTGGCGTCATCGCGGCGCGCTGCAGTTGCGGATCCTCCACTCCCGGCTTCAGCCCCGCCCCCGTGTTGAAGTCGTCGGACCAGATCGCGCGCAGCGACGCCGGCTTCTGAGTCGTGAGTTCCTCGGGCGCCTGCGTCCCCGGCCACACCATGCGTGTGTGCCAGAGCTCGGTTCGTCCCCGCGAGGTGAACGCCGGCAGCCGGTGTTCCCAGCGCACGCCGGCCGTCGGCGAGATCACGAGCCTGTAGGGCAGTTCGATTGCGGTTTCCGTATCCGCGGGACGTGCGATGGCCGGGGCGCCGGCAATCTGCGCCGCTGTCGGCTCCGGTCCGATTGCGGCGATCGGGTTGACATTCAGCTCGAGCGCCGACCAGTCGAGCAATCCTTCGATGGTGAGCGGGATGCGCGCGTTCGCGGGCACCTTGAACACGAGGCGGCTGCCTTGTGCGATCCGCACACGCGTCGTTCCCGGTGGTCCAACCGTGTCGATCGTGACTGGCGCGGGTTGTGGCGCGTTCGGCGGCGGCGGGAGGTCCGGCTCGACCTTGACGATCGTGGCCTCGAAGTACGCCTCTTCCGCGATCGCCTGCGGAGCGAAGTGAACCAGCAGGAAAGCGGGCTTCGCGGCGTCGTCCACCACGAGCGAAGCGGCGTTGCCGCGATCAACTCGAAGGTTTCGCGCCTCGATGCGCAATCTCAGGAGGTCGTCCGGCCTCGTGATCTCGATCGCAAACGCCATCGCTGCCTCCTGCGAACGCGAAGCGCCGAGTATGCCGTCGCCGTGTAACCGGCACAACATGTCAAGCCCGACGGTTCGCTGATCGTGTGAAAGCGGGACGAATGGTCGAGCTACGGAAATTGTCGAGCTGGTGAAGGTGACGGGTGGATGAGCGTGAGTCTGGCCGTTACGTCACTTGAGTCGCGGCGCCCGAACGTTCGCGCCGGCAGGCTGCTCGCCGGCGCGCAGACGGCCGACCGCTTCGACCAGCGTGCGCGCGGCGTTCTCGACCTCCGTCATCAGCGCCGCGTCGCCGTCGAGCCATTCAACAGGCAGTTTGAACTCCGGGTTCGCGAACCCGTCGCCGGCCTTGCGCGTGCGAGGGCTCCGCTTGCCTTCCTCGTACGCTTTCCACGCGAGCTCCTCGAGGTGATCGAGGGGTTCACCCGCGCCGTCGAAGATGGGGTTGTCGAACCGTTCGCGCCGAAGGCCTTCGCTGGCTCGTCAGTGCCGGTCGCGGTACTCGGGACTCTTCCGCAGCTCGCGCTCCACTTCTGCCTGGGTCCAGTGGTCGCGCATGACGCGATCGACGTAGCCCTGGGCGCCGGGATCGGGATCGCGCCGCAGCACGGCCTGATACGCGCGGCGGACGATCTCCTGCGCCTTCACGGGCGTCATCGTCGACAGCTCGCGGTACTCGGGGCTGCTGCGCAGCGAGTTGCGCACGTCGTCCTCGGTCCATCCGTCCCGCTGGACGCGGCTGCGGTACTGACGGTAGCCGCCTTCGTCCGGATCGCGGTGCAGAATGTCCTGGTAGGCGCGCCGGATGATCCGGTCGGGGTCCTGGCCTCCGCCAAGGTTCGAGGCCCCGACGCGGATTGAGGAAATGCGATCGTTCCAGCCTTCGTTCTTGAGGTTCTTGATGTTCCCGCGGAAGCTGGTCGAGCCGCCGCCGTAACGCGTGTCCTTGAACACCGTGACCTCGGCGCGTCCGAAGACTCTCAGCGACGAGATGCGGTCGTTCATGTCGTCCGGCACCCTGCCGAAGCTGTCGCCGACGCCGGCGCAGAAGTACTCGCCGTTGAAGTTCGGGTCCTTGAAGAAGCAGACGCCTTCCCTCGGGAACGACCCACGTCCCCATTGTTGGGCGGCGACTGTCGACGGAGCCGCGAGCATCACGAAGCCCGCGAACAGGGCACTCAGCGTTCGGCGATCCATTCCAACGGCCTCCTGGCCGGCGTACGGCCGGCCGCACCTGACATTCACAACATTAGCAAAAGGAGGACCAAAGGAAGGCGTGAACGCTAAGGGCTGAAGGCTGAAGGGCTAAGGGCTGAGAGCCGGGCTTTTAGCCCGTGCCCTCAGCCCTGGGACTGTCGCCTTAAAAGTCCAACGTGTAGTTGATGCGCATGAACCGCGCGGTGTAGATGCTGGTCGGGTTCCCCCACGTACCGCCCTGCGCGGTGTTGCCGACGCTGTACTGATACTGCGTGTTGAAGCCGGTCGCGTAGTTCGTGTTCAGCAGGTTGTTGAGATCGAGCCCGATGTCCGACCGCGTCCGGCCGAAGCGCAGCACCTTGGCAAAACGCATGTCGAGCTGCGTCCGGCGCGAGTCCGCATACACGCGGTTGACGTTGTCGGCGATCTGGATGGTCGTGGTCCCGGTAGCCGTCGCGCCGACCGGCAGATGGCCGAGCGCCGCCGCCACGAGGGAGTTCGGCACCACCCACTGCGCCGAGTTGCCGCCGCCGGCGACCGTGCCGGTCGCCAGGCCGAGCTGCACGGGCGGTTGCGAACGGATCGTGGCGGCGATCAGCACGTCAATTTTCGGGATGACGTAGCTGGCGAGCCCGCGCACCTGCGTCTGGAACGGATCGACGCTGTGGCAACCGCGCGGGTCGGGCCCGGCGGCCACGTTGGTGTTCGCGTTGACCTGGTTGTACTTCGTCGCGATCGCGCAGTTGTCGACGACCGCGCGGCCGGTAGTCGTGCCGAACGACCCGGTGAAGCCCCCGCGCAGGCGCGCGTTGACGTTGAAGTCGACCCCGTGCCAGTAGCTGATGCGCTCCGGGCCGTAGTCGGTGTCCCACGTCAGGTAGGTCTTCGAGGCCACCGCGTTGGCCGCGGCGGTTGGCACGAAGACCGTGATCGGATAGCCGCCGCCGTTCGGCAGCCGTGGGTCGGACGGCGCGGTCAGCGTGTAATTTTCGTACGCCGTGTTGACGTTGCGATTGAGGTCGTCGGTCACGAAGAACCCGTGGAAGTCGCGCCGGGTGTAGCTGACGTCAGCCGACAGACGCGGCATGATCTCCTGTTGCAGCGTGGCCGCCCACTGCGTATCGCCGGGCCGCTTGCCCCACCCGCTCAGCACCGCGGGATTGACGATCGTCGCCGACCCGAGCTTGCCGAAGTTGGCGGTGTTGCCGACGGCGGCGGCGCAGACGTCCCTCCCGGGCGCCGCCTGGGCGGCGGGATTGAGCAGGTCGCAGTCGACCACTTTGTTGTTGTTCGTATCCGTCCAGCCGCGGTTGAGCACTTCGCGGACGACGGTGAAGCCGGGGTTGGTCGAGGTGTACGGCGGATCGTTCGCCGCGTAGGCGAGGTACTTGCCCCAGTTGCCCTTCACGGCCGTCCTGCCGTTGCCGAACACGTCCCACGTGGCGGCAAGACGCGGCGTCAGGTCGTTGTAGGCATTCACGCCCGGCGTTTCCGGGATGGTAATCGGCGCCGGGTTCAGGAAGGACGTCTTCGTGGTGCCGTTCTGATCCACCGGCGCGTAGCTCGACGCGTGGTCGTAGCGCAGCGCGCCCTGCAGCGTCACCCGGCCGCGCGTCCAGCTGTCCTGGACGAAGAAGCCGCTCAGGCTCGTGATCGTCCGCCGGCCGAAGTCCGGCAGCCGATACGTCACCGCGTTCGGCACGCCCTGGTTGAAGCGGTATTCGAGCTGAGGCTGGTTCGCGATCGTGTTGTCGAGCTGATCCAGCCGGTTGCCCTGGTAGCCCGCCTTCATGCTGTGTGCGCCGGTGACGTAGGATGCCGTCGCCTGCCAGCCGTCGGTCTTGCCGACCGCCCAACCCCAGGAGCCGACGCCGCGGTACGCGTACGTCGGCTGCGGCGCGAAGCGCAGGCCGGTGGCCGGGTTGATCGCGTTCGACTGCTCGGTGACGGTGATGAGGTCTGTGATGCCGTCGGGCGCCGGTTGGCCGAAGATCGGGTTGTAGCGGAACGGCGTGTAACCGGCCTCGAGAAGCAGTTTGTTGCTGACCGGCATCGTCCAGGCAATCTGGTTGATGGTGAACGGCACGTCGAAGTAGCCGCGCGCCGCGGTGGACGTCGCCTCCGGCGACTGGAACGGCGCGGCGTTGTTGCCGAGGCCAATCCAGTCGTCGCCGCGGTTGTGGCAGCCCTGGGTGTCAACCTTGAGCGGCGTGCCCTCGCAGCGATGCTGGTACTCGTAGTTGTACGAGAACCGGCTCCTGCCCAGCTGGCCCGTCAGGCGGCCGATCATCATCTGGCGGTCCTGCACCAGCCGCGCGCTGATCGGCGAACCGACCCAGTCCCACCGCGCGGCGTTGCCGGCATTGGCGTTGGCGTTGATGCCTTCCATCGCCGTCTGTGTATCCAGGTTGCGATAGCTGCCGTAGAACCACAGGCGGTCCTTCATGATCGGCCCGCCGTACGAGACGCTGGTGTCCCACGACTTGATGATGCCCGGCGTCTGCGTCAGGCCGATGGCCTTGAGCTCGGGCGTCAGGTTGTCGCCGCGCGACCAGTCGCCCGCGGTGTTGTAGAAGAAGTTGCCCTTGAACGTGTTGCCGCCGGACTTCGGCACGAGGTTCGCCACCGGCCCGCCGATGTCGCTCTCGCCCAGACCGCCGCCGACAGTGATGGCCATTTCCTGCGCGTTGGCCGTGTCGTACACGTACGACGACACGCCGCCGCTCCTGGCTGCCGCGACCGTCATCCCGTTGAGCGTCATCCGGCCTTCGCCGACCGTCGACGGCCCGTTGACGGCGGCCGAGTGCGCCTGGAAGAACGTCATCGTCGGTGAAAGCGCCGGACCGTTGGTATCGACGAACAACCCCGGCGTGGCGTTGAGCAGCGCCCCGGCGGCGCGAGCCGCCGGCAGCGACTCGATGACGTCCGTGCTCATGACGACCTGGCGTTTCGCGCTCTGCACGTCCACGACCGGTGTTTCACCGGTCACCGTGATCGTCTCTTCGACGCCGCCGACCTTCATTTCGGCGGGAATCGTGATGACCTGCGCGCCCGCGAGCTCGATGTTCTCGCGCTTGACTGTGTTGAACCCGGTCAGCGTGAACGTGAGCGCGTAGGTGCCGGGACGCAGATCAATGATGCGGTACTGCCCCGTGCCGTCGGTGACGGCCGTGCGGGTCTTCTCGATGAGCGCCGGGCTGGCGGCCTCGACGGTCACGCCGGGCAGCACGGCCCCGGATGCGTCGCGAACGGTGCCCGTCAGGGACGCTTGCGCAAACACGGTTGCGGGGATCAGGAAGACGGCAAGAGCGGCCAGACACTTCGTCAGAGTACGCATCGGACGTTGCCCTCCGGTCGGCACGAACCGACCTGTCTTGCACGCAGAAAGGACGACTCTGCATGCAGGAACTGACGATACGGACCGGCTCAGTTGAAGTCAATGATGAATTCAGGCCTGAAACGCGACCGTGGGCAATCAGATTCTGATTATTGGATCCTCAGGCGGGCAGATCTGCATGCGTGCCGCTCACTAAAGTGTACCGACGTGCAGAAGCGGCGCGCCCGGGATATGCCTCAGCGTGTCAGTGTCCGACATCGCGACACTCAGCACCCGGCGCGCGAGGTGAGCGTGCTCGCGGGCCAGGCCCTCGGCGCGCGCGCCCTGGCGCTGCGCGATGGCCTCGATGATGGAACGGTGCTGATCGTTCGCGATCAGGAGATGCGCGCCGGCGTTCGGCATCACCGACGTCGGAAACACCATCGCGCTCGCCGACGCGAACGGCAGGGAACTGGCCTGTGCGATGCTGCGCTGCAGCATCGCGCTCTTGGCGAGGTCGACCAGAGCAGAGTGGAACGACTCGTTGAGATCCATGTAGACCTCGAACGTGTCGATGGTCAGCGACCCGAGCGCTTCCATCAGCGCGCAGACGCGGCGCATGGCGCCCAGTTCACTGTCGTCTTTCAGGCGCTCGACCGCGAAGCGCGCCGCCGTTCCTTCGAGCACGCCGCGCAGCTCGATGGCGTCGAGCGCCTCGGCCAGGCTGAACCCGCGGACCGCGAAGCCGCCGGTCGGCAGCACGTCGAGCAGGCCCATGTGGGCGAGCCGTTCGAGCGCAAGGCGGATCGGCGTCCGCGACACGCCGAGGCGGCCGACGAGCGGGAGTTCCGAGATGCGTTCGCCGCGCGCGAGCTCGCCGTGCAGCAGCATTTCGCGCAGGCCGATGAAGGCCCGCCCGATCTGGGTGTCGTCGTTCGCCATCCGCGCATCCTACCCCATGCGCGGGAAGAAGAGTCAGCGTGTTCCGCCCAGCGCGCGTGTAAGACGAAACGCCGCCCAGCCCTCCACCATCGCGGCGGCCACGGCCGCGAACGCGATGAGCGCGAGACCGCCTTCGAGGTCTGCTCGAACGGCGGGCAGGACGCCGGCCATCAGCGTCCAGACCAGACCGAGCAGGGCCAGCCGGCACCACACTTCCCGGCAGAACGCCCGGACTTCTTCGAGGCGGAAGTAGGCGGCGAGAGCCATTGCCGCCCGTGTGGCATCTGGATCGTCGGCGGTTCCCGCCTTCACCTCGACAAAGTGCCGCATCGTTTGACGCTAGGACACATCCGCCTCGGAAGCGCCAAACAAAGTCCTAAAGAATGCCTAAAACTGCGGATTCCCGTCAGGATGGCTGGCGTAAAGTTGATGTCAACGGCCTAGACCGCTCCACAGCAGCGGTGCGGGGGACCCAAACGGGGCGAATAGGCGCCCCAGGGGCGAATCCCACCGAAGCCCGCACGGGCGGAGGTGGGTAGAGGACTTCCAACCTCGAGCCCGTCAGCTAACCCCGTCGGCCCTTGGAAGGTTTCCGTGGCCGAAGAAGGACTGCTTTACGCTTTCAAGCGACTCGTAGTCGGCAGGCCAATCCCCTCTCATCTCGCCCATCACGAGCGGCTCTCCAGGGTCACGGGCCTGGCCGTGCTGTCTTCCGACGCGCTCTCGTCGGTCGCCTACGCGACCGAAGAAGTGCTCCGGGTGCTGGTGCTCGCGGGTACGGCGGCGTTCACGTTCGCCAGCCCGATCGCGTTTGTCATCGCGGGCATCCTCGCGGTCGTTGTCTTTTCGTACCGCCAGACGATCCACGCCTATCCGACCGGCGGCGGCGCGTACCTCGTCTCCAAGGACAACCTTGGCGAGACGCCCGCGCTCATCGCGGCCGGCTCGCTGCTCATCGACTACATCCTCACTGTCGCGGTGAGCATCGCGGCCGGCGTCGCCGCGATCACCTCGGCGTTTCCCGACTGGCACGTCAACCGCGTCGAGTTGACGCTCGGGTTCGTGGCGCTGCTGATGATCGGGAACCTCCGGGGCATTCGCGAATCCGGCAACATCTTCGCGGTCCCCACCTACTTCTTCATCGTCACGACGCTGGCGCTCGTCGGCCTCGGCGCCTGGCACGTCATCGGCGGCACCGTGCAGGCGCTGCCGGCCGCCGAGGCGGTGGCCCCGTCCACGTTCCAGCCGCTCTCGCTGTTCCTGCTGCTCACCGCGTTCGCCAACGGCTGCACCGCGATGACCGGAGTCGAGGCGGTCTCGAACGGCGTCCCCGCTTTCCGTCCGCCGGAATCGAAGAACGCCGCGTCGACGATGCTGATGATGGCGGTGCTGTCGATCACGATGTTCCTCGGGATCACGCTGCTCTCGCAGGCGTACCACGTGATTCCGACCGACAACGAAACGATCGTCTCGCAGCTGGCGCGCGCGGTGTTCGGCGCCCGCGGGTTGCCGTACTACCTGGTGCAGGCGGCGACGATGGCGATCCTCGTGCTGGCCGCGAACACGGCCTATGCGGATTTTCCGCGGCTGGCGTCGATCCTGGCGCGCGACGGGTATCTGCCGCGCCAGTTCATGAACCAGGGCGACCGGCTGGCGTTCTCGAACGGCATCGTCGGCCTCAGCGTGTTCGCCGCCGTGCTGCTGATCCTCTTCGGCGGCGACACGCACGCGTTGATTCCGCTCTACATGATCGGCGTGTTCGTGTCGTTCACGCTCTCCCAGGCCGGCATGGTCGTGCACTGGCGCCGGCTGCGCGGACGCGGGTGGCGGACGAGCGCTCTGATCAACGGTGTCGGCGCGCTGGTGACCGGCATCGTCCTCCTCGTCGTGGCGGCGACGAAGGCGCACGAAGGCGCGTGGGTCATCATCCTGCTGATCCCCGTCAACGTCTTCATCTTCCGCGTCACGCGGCAGCACTACCGGGGCGTCGGCGAGCAATTGTCGGTCAAGGGGTGGAGCTCGAGGGGCACGAGAGGGAACACCGTCCTGATTCCTATCAGCGGGATTCATCGTGCCGTCGTGGAAGCGCTGGATTACGCGAAGTCGCTGTCGCGCGATGTGCGGGCCGTGTACGTGAACATCGATGCGATCGAGACGGAACGTGTGAGAAGCCAGTGGGAGCGCTGGGGCGCGGGAGTGCCCCTGGTCGTCCTGGATTCGCCGTATCGCTCGCTCATGGAGCCCCTCCTCGAGTTCATCGAGCAGGTGTATCGCGAGCATCCGGAGGATTACGTCACGATCGTGCTCCCGGAGTTCGTGCCGGCCCGGTGGTGGCACAACCTGTTCCACAATCAGCGCGCTCTACTGATCAAAGGCGCGCTGCTCTTCAAGCCGAACACCGTCGTGACGAGCGTGCCGTTCCACCTGCACCGCTAGTCATCGCGGCGAGGCCGGCGGCGGGCCTTCAAATCCCAGCGCCCGCCGCGCGAAGTCGTTGACGAACACCTGGTGCGGATCCACCGAGGAGCAATGCGCGCGGAACCGCGGAAGCGCCGGGTACAGTGCCGCGAGGTCGCCGGCGCCCAGCGGGCAGATCTTGCCCCAGTGCGGCCGTGCACCGTACGCGAAGGCCATCGCGGCCGCGAGGAATCCGGCCATCCTGAGGAAGGGCGCACGATCGCGCTGATACGTAATCAGGCTCACCGCGTACCATGGACCGGCTTCCCCGCCGGTCATTGAGATCAAGGTGTCGTCGGCGAGGACGCGGCGGATCGTGATCGGGTAGTCGTGCACGTAGCTGGCAGAGAGAGCGCGCGCTTCGGCCGCGACGTCGCGCCCGAAATCGTCGTCGGCGAGGCCGTCTGGCATCGCGGGAGATTCTCCGCCGCACCAGCGAAGCACCCACTCGACGAACTGAGTGGCATGGCGCAGGTGCGGCGCCGGTACGAAGAGCTCCATTTCGACGTGCCGATAGAGATCGTGGCGCATCCGGAGCAGATGATGCGAACGGTCGATGACGCGCTTGCCAGACCCGGTGATGACCGGAAACACGCGCCGATAGAATGCGCGGATGCCCGCCGGCGTGTGCGCGTACCCGGCGAGCAGCCTGACGACGCCGTTCATCACCACGTCCACGCCCAGGAAACGGAAGAACACCCGATCGAGCAGCGCCGAGACGCCAGGCCGGCCGCCGGAGCCAGGTTCGACCGGACGCCGCAACTGCGCGAGCCAGGTCCACGACCAGGGAATCAGGTAGAACTGCTGGCGCGGATACTCCCGTTCGCAATCGAGCACCTGATCGAGGCGCTCGAACCATTGCAGGCGCTCGTCGATCAGGTAGTCCGGCACGATCGGCATCCTGACCGATAGCACGATCCCCGCACACCCGAGCGCGCATCTGGCCGCGAGCAGCGCATCCCCGCCGTCCCACTCGTACACCCGCGCCCGGCCGTCGCGCGGGTCGTAGGCCGCGACGCTCACCCGCAGCGGATAGTGAGACAGGCTCGAGGGCCCGGATCCGTGCGTCGCGGTGGCGATCGCCCCGGCGATCGTCTGTTTGCCGATGATGCCGTAGGTCGGAAGGGTGTACCCGTGCGGACGGAGGTAGTCGAGCGACCGCGTCGATGGTGCAGCCTCCCTCGATCTCCACGCACACGCTCCCATCGTCGAGCGTTTCGAATCGCGACCCTGTCCAGGTGACGGAGATCCAGCGCGGTGAACGGGGCGACGGCCGCCTGGCTCCAGGAGTGGAGACCGCCGAACGCCCGGATGCCGCTGCCACGCCACTGGTCGAGGCAGGCGAGGACGCCGTTCCGGTCCGCCGGCGTCAACACGCGGGCCGGCTCGAAACGCACGTTTCGACCGAAATTGTGCAGGGTCATCCGAATGCCTGAGCTATGCTTCGCCTGTTTGCCGCGTATGTAACGGACAGGCCATGGCCGATCTCATTGTCGGGCACACCACCGCGAACACAACCCGGATCTGGGTACGGGTGAGAAACGCGCCGCAACCTGCCGGATCGAAGTCACGGCGCACGGCGAGCCGGCGGGACGGCATCAGGACATCGCACTCACGGGCGACGCCGACTATACCGGTACCGTCGATTTCGACGGGCTTTCGCCCGACACCGAATACGCCGTCACCGCGACGTTCACTCCGAAACCGGGCCAGCAGGCGTACGGGCGAGTTCGCACGATGAAGCGGCCGGCTGACGGCGAGCCGTTTTCGTTCAGCTTCGTGCTCTCCAGCTGCAACCTGCCGGTGGTACGCATCAACACATTCCTCGCGTTTCTGCTCGCGGCCGGCGGCACCGCAGCGGCGAACTACTCGCTCGACGTGGACGTGGATCGCTGGAAGTTTCCACAGTTCGTCTTCCTGCGCCGTCTTCTGAGAGCGCCGCTACGGTGGGTCTTGCAGTTGGTCGCGTGGTTCGTCAACAAGGCGACCGATCTCAAGCAGCCCGGCCAGCCTTTTCTCAGAAGTCCGTTCCTGAAACTGGCGGCGGTCTTCGACGCGACGTGGCTCGAAGTGGAAACGCTCGAAGCGGACCCGAAGGCTACCTGGGTGTCACTGCCCGATGTCGGTGACATCGTGTGGACGTCAAGCGGCAGGGGAGTCGTTGCCTGTGCGTGTGAAGGTGTCCAACCCGCGCGGACGCCCAAGCGGGCCCGGTTCGTGATCGCGCACGTCGAGGGCACCTTGGCGGCCGACGAGCGCCTGTTCAAGCGTCCGATGAACGCGAAGGAAACCGAGCAGACGCTGGTCGGCCGCGTCTCTGCCGCTGCGCCGCACTGCAGCTGGTACGCCGACACGCCGTCGTTCTTTCTTCATGCCGGCGACCAGATCTACTACGACTTTCCGAAGGCGGATCGCGAGCCGGACACGGATGAATACCGGCTTGCCTACCGCGAGGCCTGGTTCGACGATGCCGCCAACCGCTACCTGCTGTCGCACTGGCCGCACTACATGACGCTCGACGATCACGAGATCGCCGATCAGTTTGCGCGCGACTTCACTCCGCCGAACGAGAAGTTCACTCCCGACCAGTACCGCGAGGCCGCCACAGTGGCGTATCGCGAGTATGTCCATTCCAGGAACCCGTCTTCGCCGCCAGCCACCGGGTCCGATGGGCGGCCGGTCGAACGTTTCTGGTACACGTTCGAGAAGAGCGGCGCGAAGTTCTTCGTCCTGGATACCCGCATGCAACGTTTGGATGACCCGGAGAAGAGACCGAGCAAGAAGAGCCAGATCATCGACGAGGAGCAGATGACGGCTCTGCTCAGGTGGATGACCGCGTATCGCCAGGATCTCAAGTTCGTCGTGACGAGCGTGCCGTTCGTCGCCGAAATCAACGAAGCCGGCGCTGAAGAGGTCATCACCTGGAACAAGCGGGCCGGCCCGAAGACGGCGCCGGACGGGCCGTCGCAGCGGAAAGGGAATCCCGCCAACGACAAGTGGAGCGCGGAACGATTCAGCCGGCAGCGCGATCGGATCATCGACCACATCGCCGGGAACAACATCGAACGCCTGGTCTTCCTGACCGGCGACATGCACTGCTGCTATCACGCGACCATGCAGGTCGGCGAGCGTGAGCAGCGAACGGTCGGCTCGAAGTACGACTCGATCACGGTGCACGAGCTCGCAGCCGGCCCCGTCAACCAGCTGCAGCTCGGCGAGGTCAAGGAATTCAATACGCGCCATGCCGGCCGGACCCTGAGCGGCATTCCGTACGAGAGCCTGATGGACCGGTTTCACAGCGAGGTCAACGGCGTCCTGTACCTCGGCGTGAGGTACGAGCAGCGCGAACGCGTGTCCTGTACCGACCCGCTCGTGGTTCCCGAGGTGGAATGGAACGTCATCCGGACGCTCACCGACAACGGGCCAGCCGCCTGGGGTCCGCAGTCGCCCGCCGCGGCAGGGAGGCCCGGGCGCACGTCCGCGGCCCCGCTGGTTCCCGAAGCCGTGCGTCAGGGTGAACCGACGATGGGCGGCCGCATCAGGTTCGTGACGAAGAGGAGCCCGGGCGATCTGTGCCCGTGGCCGTCGTAATGGCGCAACACTTTCAGGCGATCGTGATCGGCACCGGGTTCGGGGGCGCGGTGACCGCGTGCCGGCTGGCCGAAGCGGGGTTCGACGTCTGCGTGCTCGAACGGGGCCGCCGCTACGGCCGCGACGATTTCCCCCGTTATCCAACCGAAGATCTCTTCGGGACCGACAACCAGCAGCCAGGGAACTTTGCGCCGCCGCCGGATTTCTCGCGCTGGCTCTGGAGCCGGGACCAGGGCATCTACGACGTCAAGGATTTGAACGACGCGGTGTCGATCCAGGCGGCCGGCTACGGCGGCGGATCGCTCATCTACGCCAACGTGCACCTGCGGCCGCCGCACCAGGTGTTCGAGACCGAGTGGCCCGAGGCATACCGCCGCCGCCGGCTGGATCCGTACTTCGACCTGGCCGCCTTCATGCTGCGCGTCTCGCTGACGCCGAAGCAACTGGCGAAGACCCGGCAGATGCAGCGGGCCGCCGAGACGCTGCACCCGGGCGGCGCCGATCACTGGTTCCGGACGCCGCTGGCGATCGATTTCGACGGCGATCACAAGTGCGAGTTTCTCGCCCGCTGCTGTCTCGGCTGCGAGGTGCAGGCCAAGAACACGCTCGACATGAACTACCTCGCCCTCGCCGAACGTCCGCGGCAGCCGGGCGGCAAGCCCGCCGAGGTCCGCACGCTCGCGGAGGTCGCCTGCATCGAGCACGACGGGAAAGTGTTCTCGGTCACATACAACGACCTGCTGTTCCGGCCCGAGGGCGGGACCGGAAAATACCAGTCAGTGACTCTGACCGCCGACTACGTCTTCCTCTGCGCCGGCGCGCTCAACACGACCGAACTGCTGATGAGACACCCGAAGCTGTTCGGCAAGCCGTCCGTCGACGACACGCCGCTCGGCTCCCACTACTTCCCGAACGCCGACTCGCTGGGTGCCGTCTTCAACTGCGATCTGCCGCACGAGGCTGACTACGGGCCGACGATCACGTCGGCCGTGCTCTTCCAGAGGACGGCGACGGGAGACTTCGCGACGTCGCTGGACTTCCTCGACGGCCGGCTGGTGCGCGGCACGCGTCCGCCTCCCGCAGCCGGTGACCGCGTCCGAGGGACGACGTCGGGGACGACGGCCATCCTGTCGCACTCGCCGGTGCTCGACTGGGGACGGTGGGAGGATGGGCGGGCGGCCGGAACGCTGGTCATCGCCGGCATCGACGGCCGCGGCTTCATCGCCGGCGAACCGCTCGAGATCGGCAGCAACGCGACTGCAACTGCGCGCGGCAGACAGATCGTCCACGACCACTGGTTCCTGCTGCAGGACGGCGGCTACCCGCCGAATCTCGAGCCGCTCGTCGGCATCTTCAAGAGCCCGCTCTGGATGCGCCGGAACCGCTTCGTCGAGTTCGCGGGCGCGAAAGCGCCGCCCCCGCAGCGGCGTCCGTCGGGCCAGCGGCTCATGGTCCAGTCGTTCGCGAACTCGTTCGGCGGCACGTCCCGATCGGCCGGGTCGGGCGGCGTGTTCGAACGGGCGTTCGGCTCGGAGCGCCTGCGGGCGACCGCGCTCGTCAGCCAGCAGTTCAGCGACTTCCTGCCGCCGTGGTTTACCGAGGCGCTGGAGAAAGACAAGAAAGAAGTGCTGGAGTGGGCGGCGGCGCTCGCCCTGCCGATGCTCGGCCGCATCCTGAACGTGCTCTCGCAGACGGTCAGCGAGCGCCTGAATTCGGCGCAGCTGCCGGAACTGCCCGGCGTCAACGTCGACGCGAACAAGAAGCAGGTGCTGATTCGCGGCATGCTGCGGCAGGGGCTGCAGATTCTCGCCGGCAGCGAGGCGGCCGTCGCCACCAAGGCGGTCGGCGCCATCCTCGATACCGACGTCCTGACGCCGGCCGGCCTGCTCGATCTGTTCACCGATCTCCTGCTCTGGTCGCTGGCCTATGGCGCGGCCGAAGGCAACACGGCGATCGTCCTGATCAACGGGCGCGATGTGTACCGCGGCCGCCTGCGGCTGACGCCGGACGGTTCCGGCGGCGACCCGCGCCTGACAGCGTGCCTGCCTCCTCGCGCGCTCGACACGACGAGCGTGATGCAGGAGCGCGTGCTCCGGAAGGTGGCGGCGGACGCCTGGCGCGGCGAGCTGCGCGTCAACCCGGCGTGGACGACGCTCGGCCGCCGGCTCACCGTGCACAGCCAGGGCGGTTGTCCAATGGGGCCGAAGGCCGAAACCGGGGTCACCGACGAGTGGGGCGAGGTCTACGGCTGCAAGGGCCTGTTCGTCATGGACGCCGCGGCGTTCCCGACGTCGGTGGGGGTCAATCCGTCGGCAACGATTGCCGCGGTGGCGGAATACAAGATCGAGCATTTCATTCGCGAGCACGGGCAGCCGCGAGACCGCGAGTGGACGGCGGGCGAGAAGACGGAAGCCGCCGCCTGGGTCGGCGCCCACCGCGCGGATCTCGATCCGTTGAACGACCGCAAGTTCACGCCGAACCTCGAGCCGCGCTTCGACGTGCTCGGGCTGACCTTCAACGAGACGATGACCGGAGCGTTCGAACAGTACGAGACGCCGCGCGACCCCGAGCCGCTCGAGAACATCGAGAAAATCGACTCGGTGTTCAAAGACGCCGAAGATGCCGGCTTCCGGAACGGCGGGCAGATCGAAGTCAGGCTGACCGCGAAGACTGCCGATCTCGCGCGGCTAATCGCAGGCGGTGAAGCCGTCGAGACGCCGAAGATGTCGATCGCCGGCTGGATCTTCGACCCGAGGAACGACGTCGGGACGTCGCCGCCGTGGTATATCGAGTCTGGCTTTCTGCAACTCTTTGCGAGACCGGTGACGGCGGAGACTGGCGGTCGCACTCGCTACTTCCATTACGCGCTGACGTTCGAGGTTCACGGAGAGCCCATGGAGCTCGTCGGCATCAAGGTCCTTCGGAATTCACCGGGCCTGGACGCGTGGAGCGACACCTCGACGGTGTACTTCGAACTGCGGCGCCGGGGGAAGACCGTGGGACGGGGAATCCTGAGGGTGCCGCTCGAGACGTTCCTGCGTGACCAGCTGCCGAGCATCCTGATCAGCGGCACGAGCGACACCGCGAGGAGGAGCTGGGCGCTCGGGGCGTTCTACAAATTCTTCATGACTGAGCTGGCCCACGTCTACGCGAGCCGGGCCGAGGCGATCAGGAAGATGCTCGCGCATCTCCTGACCGACATCCATGTCTGACACCGAGCGGTTCGAGATCGGCGAGAATCCGCGCCTGTTCCTCCACCACTACACCCGCGCGACAGCGGCGCAGGTGGAGAAGCGGACGCCGGTGCTCCTGCTGCACGGCGCCAGCGCCAACCATCGCACGTTCCTCACCGGACACGACGGCGGCCTCGCGCACTGGCTGGCGCCGTACCGCGACGTCTGGATGCTCGATTGGCGGGGCAGTGGACTGGTGCTGGACGAGGAGTGCAACCAGGCCGCCCTCGAGCAACAGGGTGACCTGTTCAATTTCAACGAGGCTGCAGGCCGCGATCTCGAGATCGCGATCGAGTTCATTCGCGCGAAGTGCCAGGTCGAGAAGGTCTCCGCGCTGGGATTCTGCATGGGCGCGGCCGTGCTGTCCGAGGCCATTGCTCTCGGTGTCGGGAAGGCTGCCTGCCTCGACTACGTCGTGCTCATGACGCTCGGCCTGTTCTACGAGACGCCGATCGACGGCCGGCTGAAGGGCGAGGACCGGATTCTCGAGCGGCTGCGGGGCTTCCGGTTTTCGAACGGTAAATCGTTCGTGTCCGTCGACCCCCGGGTCGCCGAATCGAAGCTCGCGCTGAGAGCCGTGTGGCCGCCGGTGCTCGACAGCCTCTACCAGGACTGGCCGCCTGCGCTCAAATCGCACGAGGACAAGCAGCCCGAACCAGGCAAGAAACTCGAGCTCGACCCGGTGCTCCACATGTGCAACCGCGTCAGCTTCATGTACGGTGCGCCGTACTATGAAGGCAATCTCGTCAAGGCCATCCACGACGAACCGGCGCATGGCTCGACGTGTGTCCTCGAGGAGCTGTTCGGCGCCATCCCGCTGCACATGTACATCAACGGCGCCCGCAACATCCGGCAGGGGCACGCGACGATCTACAACAAGGAAAAGGACTCGCGGCCCGACACCGCGTACGTCTCGTCAGAGGCCCAGGGTCGGTTCCGTTCTCTTTCTCGCCTGACGCTGATCACGGGCGCGCTGAACCGGCTGTGGCACCGGGACAGCATCGATCGCATGTACGAGTGGCTGAGGCGCGGCTCGCCGGAAGGCTCGGACAAAATCGAAAAGCACGTGATTCCGGGCTACGGGCACCAGGACTTGTTGTGGGGGACGAACGCCCCCAAAGACGTCTTCTGCCGGATCAAGAAAGGGCTCGGGATCGAGGATGATCAGTGCAAGGCCGGCAGCGCCGCCAGCGCTTCCCGGCAGCGCGCTGCCTCCCACGGCATGCCGAGCCGGGACGCGGCGGCTTCACCACGCCGGTAACTGCGGCGGGCCGCCCCGATCGAGCCGGCCAGCCTCCAGTAGTCGCCGCGATGCAGCCGGTAGCGCGGCTCGCCGACGGGAAAACTCTTCTGGTAGCGCTGCAGGACCTGCAGGCACTTCCTGACAGCGTGCTTCCACTGCGGTGAGCGCTCCTCGTTCCAGGCGTCGAGCGCGACCGCGAGCAGCGACGAATACCCCTCCAGCGTGCTGTGCCCGATTGGACGGCGGACGCGCACCATCTGCGCAAGCCCCTCCTTCGCCGTGGCGCGCGCCGACCAGACGTCGCCGTTGCGCAGCTGCGCCAGCGCCAGGATGCCGAGCGTCGGGATGCGTTCGTTGAGCGCCGCCGTTTCGCCGAGGCACTCGAGGCCCGCCTGCAGCTGGCTCACGGCCTCGCGCGCGTTGCCGCTGCGCAGGGCGCACAGGGCTAGGAACCGGAACGCCCACGCCTGGTGCTGACGGTTGCCCGTCTCGCCCGCGCGGTCCCGCAGGCTGCGCGCGGCGTCGTACGCCGCGCTGTCGTGCGAGCGGTAGTGGCTCATCCAGAACCGCACCGCCTGGGCGTTGGTCCAGTTGACCCGGTCGTCCATCGGTTCGCAGAGCTCCTGACAGCGCTCGGCGCTGCGTTCGGCGGACGGCCAGTCGCCGATGCCGACGTAGTACAAGCAGCTGATCATGTGGGCGTACGCCTGGGCGGCCTGCTCGTGGGCGGCCTCGGCCATGACGATCGATCGCTGCAGGATGCGTTCGCCGATGCGCCGCAGGCCGGCGATGCTCAGGATCCCGCCGAGCTCGGTCGAGGCGCCGGCGAGCACCGCCGACGGCCCCCGTGAGGACGCACAGGCGACGGCGCTGACGCTGTCGCAGATCATGCCGAGCATGTCGTTGTTGAAATAGCAGACTTCCGCGCTGTGCCGGTACGCGCGCGCGATGTCGAGCGCCGGCGAGGTGTCCGTCGTCCGCCACGAGACAGGGAGCACCTCGTTCAGCTGCAGCCGGCACAGATGCCCGGTGGCCTGCGCGACGAGCCCGAGCGACGCGTGCGAGCGCAACCGCCCGGCGAGCTTCAGCGCCTGGTGCGCCGCCGCGCTGCGCGATTCGAGCTGGCCCATGCCGTGGCGCGCGTCGGCCACCTGGCGGAACCACCGAATCCGATCGGCCAGGGCGGCGCCTGTTTCGTTCTCTTTTTCGAGCTGGATGCACGCCACCAGCAGCCGGTTCGCTTCTTCGAACGCGCCCGCGGCAAGGGCCTGCGAGGCGGCGCGGTCCGAGAATTCGATCGCGCGGCGAGGGACCTCGGCGTGAGACCAGTGGTGCGCCAGAAGCGCGACGTCCTGGCGCACGTCGGAACGCCGCTCACGCTCGATCGTCTCGGCCGCTCGCCGGTGCAGATCGCGGCGCTGCTCGCGCGTCAGCTGTTCGTACGTCACCTCGCGGATGAGCGCATGGGGGAACACGAAGCTCCGCTCGATTTCACCGGGTGCGATCAGCTGCCGCTCGGTCAGGCTCGCGAGGATGGCGTCGAGCGGCTTCCCGTGCGGATCCCCGGGATACACACCCTCCAGCAGATCGACGGTGAAGCCGTCGCCGATGACGCTCGCGGCCTTCAGCGCGAGGTCGTCCGACGGCGGCAGGGCGTCAAGTCGGCTGGCAATCAGGCTTCGCACCGTGACCGGCACGGCGTCGGTGCGACCCGACGGCGGCCGCGCGGGCGGGACGTCCGCGAACTCCCGCTGGCGTGAATCCGTCGTCAGCAGCAGCGCGTACTCGCGGGCGAACAGCGGATTGCCGACCGCGCGTTTCGTGATCTCGTCGATCACCGCGGGATCCGCCGACTGATCGCCGAGCACGCGTTCGACCAGCGACCCGATCGCGGCCGGGCGCAGGGGCGTCAGCTTCATCTCCGTGAACGGTTCGAGCCGCCGGAGCGTGCCAAGCTCCTGGACGTCAACCGAAGGACGCGAGGTCAGGACGATGCACGCGGACGGGTAGTCCTGCGCGACCCGGAGCAGCAGCCGCCACGACGCAGAGTCCATCCAGTGACAATCCTCGAGCACGAGCAGAAACCGGTTGCCCGCCCGGGACGCGATGATCTCGCTCAGGAGGCTCGACGTGGCGTCGGCGCGCGCCTGCCCGGAAATACTCTGGGTGAGCGGTGTTTCGTCGAGGAACCCCGGCATCACCGCGTTGACGAGCGGCGCGAGCTGCGGGTGCCGGATGTCGCCCAGGGCCGCCCGGCGGGCTGACTGGGAGATCTGATCGGGCGCCGCCGGCAGGTTCAGGAGCGAGGCGAACACCGGCCGCCACGCGACGTACGGCACGTCGAGCTCGACCGAGCCCGCGCCTCCTGCCAGGCAGGCGATACGCCGTCGCGCCGCCGCCTGTCGCAGATACTGGACGAGCGCCGTCTTGCCGAGCCCCGCCTCGCCGACGAGCCACAGCACGGTCCCGCTCCCGGTTTCGAACCGGTCGAGGCACTGATCGAGCGTGCCCTGTTCGTCTTCCCGGCCAAACAGCACGTCGGCGGCGTCGTCAACGGCAGCGGCATCGCGGACCCGGAAGGACCGCAGCGGCCATCTCAGACCCTTGAGGGCGAGCGGTCGTTCGGGCGCGAGGCTCACGCTGCGCCGGACACGGTCGGCGACTTCTTCGGTGCACAGCATGCCGCTGCCGGCCGCTTCCATCAGCCGTCCGGCGATGTGCATGAAGCGGCCCACCGCCCAATAGTGGCGGCGCTGCGGCCCGCCGAGCGTCATGCAGACACCGGGACCGGCCGCGACGCCAATCGAGCAGCCGATGCCCAGGCGGGCGAGCTCGGCCTGGATCGCCAGGCCGGCGCGAACCGCTCGGAGCGCGTCGTCGGCGTGCGCGTCGTGCGGCATGCCGAGGCACAGCGTGAACACCAGTCCCTTGTCGTCGAGCAGCAGCGCTCCGGTGGACCCCGTGTATGGGCGCAACGCGGTGTGAAGAGAGGTGACAACGGACTGATGCTGCGCCAGCGCGTCGGGCGACGTATGGTCCAGACCGTCGAGTCTGACGAAGAGCGCGCAGATCGTGCGCCGCTGAGGAATCCACGCCGAGTAGCCCTCGCCGGAAAATTCCTGGACTCGCCTGGGGACGAGCGCCGCGAGCTCCTGTGTCGGCGACACCGGCGGCGCGATTTCCGGATTGATCGCCTCCCCCGCGAACGCCGCGTCGCCTGGCGATGGCGCGGCGAAGGGGCCGGCGGCGGGCGCGACGACGGTTTCGCCGGGCGACGCCTGTACGGCGGCGGCGCACGCGTCACGAACTGCGCGGCCCGCGAGCAGCACCTGCCAGCGTTCGTCTCCGCCCAGGCGCGCGGCCCAGATGTCGCCCGCGCCGATGCCGACGTGCAGCCGCGGCGAAGCCGTGGACGTCGAGCGCACGGCGAGGCGCGACGCCGCGTGGAGCAGGCGCGCGCAGTCGCTCGCCCGCCGGAGCGCGCGTGCCACGTTGTCGTCGTCGGCCGGCCAGTACGCGATGAACGCGTCGCCGGCAAAGCACGCGATTTCTCCGGCGGTCTGGTCGACCGCGGCGACGTGCCCGCGAAACGCGACGTCCAGGATCTGGCCGAGCTGTTCGACGCCGTTCGCGCCCTGCGCGCACAACGTCTCCGCGAGCGCCGTGTAATCCGAGATGTCGGCGAACAGGACAGCCCCGCGAAACGTGGTGCTCGCGGCGGCACGGGCATCGTCCTGAACGCGGCCGAGCCTCTGCAGCAGCGCGCCGGCGACGAAGCTTTCCAGTCGGTTCATCAGTTTCCAGCGGACGTCTACGGCCGATACGTGACCGTGATGCCCAGCAAATCGCCGCGCGAACGGTACACCCCGCTGTTCAGGGCGGTGGTCGGCGCCTGGCCCGGCGGCGGATTGACGATGCGGCCGCGCCGATCGTCATAGCGGACGAACTGATACGCGAGATCGAGCGTGAACTTCGGGTGCGGGGTCCAGCCGGCGCCGACCGTGAAGTGATTGCGGGCGGCGTCGGGCAGGAGCGGCGTCACGTTTTCGTCGGGAGCCGCCGCCTGGTTGTGGAAATATCCCCCGCTCAGCCGGAGCATCGGGTTGATCACATACTGCGCGCCGAGCCGCACGGCGCTGGTGTCGCGGTAGTTCTGCGCGAGCGGCTCGTCCGGCGGAATCGGGTTGGAGAAATCGAGCGTGACGGTGTCGAAGGCAGACCACTGGACCCACTGGTAGTCGGCAAACAGCGTGAGCCGCGGATTCGCCTTCACGCTCACCCCCGCAACCAGCTGCGCCGGCATGTCGATCTCGGTGCTCGTGGGCTGCGTTTGCAGCGCCGCCTGCGCGAGGGCCACCGGCGCGTTCAGCGGCGTGCCAACCGGCAGGCCGAGCACGTTGGGCTTCGTGACCCGGTAGTTGGCAGCAATCGGCGTGAACGTGGCGGTTCCGTCGTAGTGCAGCCTGACGTGCGTGAGATACCGCAGGCCGAGGTTCACCCGATTGCCGGCCCTCACGATCACGCCCAGGTTGGCGCCGACGCCCATCGCGCCCGACGCCGACAGCGAGGTGTTCTCGAAGTCCGTCTGCGGATCGACCAGGGCGCCGAACGTCAGCGGTCCGATCAACGGCACCCGTGCCAGATCTTCGCGGCGGTTCAGTTCTACGGAGCTTCGGGCGATGGTGACCCCGCCGCCGATCGAGATGCCGGGCGTGACCGCATAGGCCAGCGTCGGCTGCACGTACACCGTCTGGAGCCTGGCGTCGTAGCTGATGAAGCGTCCGCCAAAGTCGAGCGGCCACGAGATGCGCAGGCCGTACGGGACGTACGCGCCGACGCCGAACGCGAGCTTGCCGTTGATCCCGTACCGGAAATACGCGTGGATGGGCGGCGCGCCCTTGCCGATCTCGAGGGGCGTGGACGTGCCCTGGTCGCTCGTGAACGAGCCCGATCCAAAAACCAGCGTCGGGCCGCCGCTGATGATGATGCGGTTGCCGGCGGTGAGTCCCGCGGGGTTGATGTAGATTGCCGAGCCGTCCTCGCAGGGCTCCGCGACGCCCGCGCCTCCGCGGCTCATCACACACGTTCCCTGTTCGTAGATGCCGAATCCCTGTGCGTGGGCGGCCGCAGGCAGCAGGGTCACCGAAACAGTCAGAACGGCCAGGCGCGCGAACATGTCGCCGCTCCCCTCTGGAAGGCGTGATGCGAAGGGTAGAGAAGACGATGCCATACGCGCCTGCAGCCGTCCAGCGCTGATTTCGACGGGGCGACTTACAATCGCGTCTGACCGGTGGTGCCTGAAACAAGCCTGCCATGACTGACTGGAACACCATTTCACGCCTGTGCCGGGAAGCGCTTGCCCGCGACACCGACGACCGGCCGCTGTTCCTCGACCGGGCCTGCGCCGGCAACCCCGACCTCCGGCAGGAGGTTGATTCGCTGCTCGAACCGCTGGCCAGTCCGGAAACCTGCGATCGGCTTCTCCTCGAGCTCGGCGCGTTGTGGAACGAGAACGACTCGACGACCGATCCGGGTGGCGAGTCCACCCGCGAGGAGACGGCCGGCGAACGCAGCCACCGCATCCTGTTCAAGTCGTCGCCGTTCTCGGTGCTCGGCTCCGAAACGCTCGACGATCTGCTGTCGGTCATGCACCTTCGCGAATTCGCGGCCGGCGCGCATCTCATGCAGCAGGGCGATCCGGCCGGATTCCTCCTGCTGCTTCTCACAGGGCGCGCGACCGCGCGTGTGCGCGGCGTGGCGGCCGATCGGCCGCCGGTTGGCGAGTTCGGTCCCGGCGACATCGTCGGCGAGATGAGCCTCGTGACCGACGAGCCGCGCGTCGCCGACGTCGTCGCGCGGACGCCCGTGCGGGCGCTGCAGCTGTCGGCGGAAGACTTTCACGTTCTGGCCGACCGGCATCCGGATCTGCGAGTGGTGTTGACCGAGGTCGTCGCCGACCGGCTGGGGCGCACCCGGTACGACGGCCTGGGCGGGAAGGATGTTCACGGATATCAGATCGTGCAGTGCGTCGGCCGCGGCGGGATGGGCGTCGTCTACGAAGCGACGCAGGTGGCGACCGGCCGGCAGGTCGCGCTGAAGATGATGAATCACCGGTTGACGTATCAGCTGAGCGCGCGCCGGCGTTTCCGGCGCGAGTCGGCGATTCTCGCCAGCCTCGACCACCCGTCGCTCGCGCGGGTCTACGAGAGTTTTTCGGCTTATAAGACTGAATTCCTGGCCATGGAGTACTGCCAGGGTCAGACGCTCAGCCAGCTGATCGCCGCGCGTGGCCCTCTGCGTGAGGAACTCGTACGCCCGCTGCTCGGACAGCTGGCCGTCGCGCTGGCTTATGTGCACGGACAGGGCATCGTCCACCGGGACCTGAAGCCCGCGAACGTGGTCCTGACGCAGCGCGGTGCCATCAAGCTGATCGATTTCGGCATCGTGATGATCGAGGCGAATTCGGATCTCTGGCCGGCGTTGAAGACGACGTCGCTGCCCGCCGGCCTGATCGGGACACCGCGCTACATGGCGCCCGAGCAGTTCTCCGATCGGGTGACGGATCGGCGCGCCGACTACTACGGTCTCGCGTGCGTCGGGTTCGAGGCGTTGTCGGGGCGGCCGGTCGTTGCCTCGACGGACGCGTTCGACGTCATTCGCGAGCAGGCGCACTTCGTCCTGCCACCCCGGGAGCAGATCGGCGCGGGCGTGTCGCAGGAGCTCTACGACGTACTGGCCGGAGCGCTGGAGCACGACCCGGATAAGCGAGTTCTCGACCTCGACGCCCTCGCCACGTGGGCTGCCCCCGTCCACCTCGACTCCTGACCCTCTTGTGTCCATCCGGTGGTAGTCTTCCGATCGCGTGAGAAGACGGGTGCCGTGACCCGGAGAACGGAGCAGACCATGACACAACGTCGGAAGTTCGAAGGGCAGGTCGGCGTCGCCGTGGTCGTCGTGCTCGTGCTCGGCGGCGGTGGGGCGTATCGCGGGATTGTCGGGGCCCAGGGCGCGAAACAGGCGCCGATCTTCGAGGTGGATCCGCTCTGGCCGAAGCCGCTGCCCAACCACTGGGTGACCGGTTCGACGATCGGCCTGTCCGTCGACGCGCAGGACAACGTCTGGACCATCCATCGCCCGAACACTGTCGAAGACAACTTCAAGGCCGCCGACATCAAGGTCGGCGACGCCAGGGGCCGGGACGATGAGGCGCAGCCGGGCGCCCCGAGCGCGCGGCCGGCAACCGGTTCGGCGTCGATCGGCAAGTGCTGTTCGGTGGCGCCGCCGGTCCTCGTCTACAACCAGGCGGGAAACCTGGTGAAGTCCTGGGGCGGGCCCGGCCAGGGATACGACTGGCCGGACAGCAATCACGGCATCACGATCGATTCAAAAGGCAACGTCTGGCTGGCCGGCAACGGCCAGAAGGACACGCAGATCCTGAAGTTCAGCGGCGCAGGAGCGTTCCTGTTTCAGCTGGGCAAGCACGGCGTCCACAACGGCAGCAACGACGTCGAGAATTTCTGGCAGCCCACCAAGATGTACGAAGACGTGGCGGCCAGCGAGATGTACATCTCGGACGGGTACGGCAACCGGCGCGTCATCGTGTTCGACACCGAGACCGGGAAGTACAAGCGGCACTGGGGCGCCTATGGCGCGAAGCCGAGCGACGAGCGGATGCCCGCGTACAGCCCGGGCGGTCCGCCGTCGAAGCAGTTCAATACGGTGCACTGCGTGATCGTCTCGAAGGACGGTTTCGTCTACGTGTGCGACCGTGTGAACGATCGCATTCAGGTGTTCCGCAAGGACGGGACGTTCGTCAAGGAAGCGTTCATCGACGTCAACACGTTCCGGTCCGGATCCGTCTGGGACCTGACCTTCTCGAGAGACGCGCAGCAGACCTACATCTACGCGGCGAACGGAGTTGACGAGAAGATCAACATCCTGCTTCGCGACACCCTCCAGGTGCTGACGTCGTTCGGCGACGGCGGGCGGGCGCCGGGCCAGTTCTTCGGCGTCCACAACCTGGCCACCGATTCGAAGGGCAACCTCTACACCACCGAGACCTACACCGGCGCGCGTCTCCAGCGCTTCCTCTATAAAGGTGTCGGTCCCGTCACGAAGGCGGAGCAGGGCGTCGTCTGGCCGAAGGGGCGTTAGGGCTGTTTAGATAGGCGTGGCGGCAGGTCCCAAGTCCTTGGGCCTTGGTTCTGAGTCCGTCCCAGGTCCAGGGTCCACATCGTCCGCGTATTACGCGCGACTTGCGTGACAACGTGGACCCGGGCCAAGGAACAAAGGACGGACTAAGGACAAAGGACGGACCAAGGCCCAAGAACCAAGGACAAAGGACCAGAGCGCCCGGCCGTCACCGCGCCGCGGACCCTGCGGCGATTACCGTCGTCGGCGGGATCGTGCCGGCTTTCGGCGTGCCGAGGCCCTTGTAGAGGAAGCGCTGGAACCGCCGCGCGTCGAAGTTCTCGCCGACGTAGATGTTCCCGCGGCCGTCCACGGCGATGGCATGCGGCACGTTGAGCGATCCGCCGAACAGGCCCTGCTGGCCGAACCGGGCGATCACGTTGAGCGACTGGCGATCCAGGATCCAGACGTGGTGGTTCGCGCCGTCGATCATGTACAGAAAGCGCTGCTGCGGATCGGACGACAGCGCGAAACCCGACGCCGCGCCCTGCAGCAGCGTCCGCTTCGAGACGAATGTCTCCTTCACGAACGTGCCGTCCTTGCGGAAGACCTGGATGCGGTTGTTCGGGCGATCCGCGACGTAGACGAAGCCGTCGCGTGAGATCGAAATGTTGTGCGGCAGCCGGAACTGCTGCGCGGGCGGCGCGTCCGGATTGTAGGCGCCAAGCGGCGCGTCGTCCGGCTTGTTGCCGTACGCGCCCCACATGCGCTTGAACGCGAACGTGCCGGCGTCGAGCACGATCACGCGCCGGTTGCCGTAGCCGTCGGCGACGTAGACCTCGTTCGACACCGGATCGATCGTGAGGTTCGCGGGCTTGCCCATGTTCTTCGTGTCGGCGCTTCCGCCGCTCATGCCCGGCTTGCCGAACTGCTGGAGGAATTTCCCTTCGCGCGTGAACTTCAGCAGCTGCGCGTCCTTGTCGCCGCTGCCGGCGAGCCACACCGTGTCTTTCTGATCGACGAAGACGCCGTGCTCGATCTGCGGCCAGTCGTAGCCGGCGCCCGGGCCGCCCCACGAATGCACGAGCGTGCCAGCCTGGTCGAACTCGAGCACGGGCGGCGCCGGAATGCAGCAGTCGGCCTTGGGCGGCGTGTCGCCGGATCCCGTGAACCGCTCGTTGTTTCGCAGCGTGCCCGGCCGCTGCACGACGTAGATGTGATCCTGCCGATCGACGGCCATGCCGCCGATCGCGCCGATGGCCCAGTTCTCGGGCAGGGGCTTGGGAAACGTGGGGTCGTACTCGAAGATGGGAACCTGGGCCGTTTGCGCCAGCGGGGCCCGTGACTGGCCGCTGAAAAGGCCAAGGCCCAGGCAGATGACGCCGGCCGCCGCGCTTCCCACTCCTGCAATTCGCCTTTTCATCGCGCGCTCCTCATGTGCTGCACCGCTCCCCGCGGATCCCGCGCGTATCCGATTGACCCTGTAACGCGGCCGTGCCGAGACTCACTACGAGCACAGGGGATGTCGGGGACGCCATGACTGTAATACATCGCGCCGTTCGGATGAGATGCGGAGAACGCGTGGCCGTCGCGGCCGTGCTGGCCGCCTCGCTCCTCTCGATCCAGTGCGCCCGCAAGCCGGCGCCGCTTGCGCCCATCGATCGCACGTCGTTCCCGGCGTGTTCAGGGATCGGCCCTCATGACGATCAGGTCAAGTATCTGGCCACCGGGTTGAAGGGCGGCACGTACGTCCTGCTCGGCGACGCGATTGCGAAGATTGCCAGTGACAACCCGACAACCGAACTCAAGGTGTGCCTGACCGGAGGATCGAGTGAAAACCTGAAGCTGCTGGCGGATGGCACCGTGCAATTCGCGCTGGTTCAGCTCGACACGCTCCATTACGCGATCGAAGCCGCCCACAGCAAGGACGATGGCGACGAGGAAGACGATTCCGACCACATGTCCCTCGACGCCGTGCGCTTCGTGACGTTTCTATACAGCGAGAAACTGCACGTCTTCGTCAAGCCGCACCTCTACCTCAACTCGCCCGCCGACCTCAATCGCAACGGGGGCCGTGGGCGCGAGAACGGGGTGACGCGGCGAGCCAGGGTCTGGCTGGGCCCGCCTCGCAGCGGCGCGCGGCAGACCGCGTCGAAGGTGCTCCAGGCGGACGGCGTGCCCGACGAAGACATCGAGACGATCGGGACGAAGCTCAACGACGATCTCAACTGGAACAAAGCGTCGAACTGTCTGCTCGCCAAGGGCGACCAGGCCCTGGTGGCCTACTTCCGGGTGATGGCCGTGCCCAAGCGTGCGCAGCCGTCCAGGCCCGACGACGAAGGCCGGCGTCCGCGATCGATATGTCCGCCCTTCGGCTCGGAAGCGCCGCCGCTATCGGTTGACGATCTGCTGGAGGCCGACTCCCAGATCATGCCGCTGCCGCAGGCGCTGATCGATCGGCTGACCGAAGACAAGCTCTACGTGCCGACCACGATCGATCTCGGGACCTACCGTGAGTTGAAGCGCGGCGTGCCCACGATCGGCATCCCGACCGTGCTGCTGACAAGTCTTCCCGACGACGACACCGCGGCCGCGACGGTGAAGGCGCTGATTGGAGAGATCGAGCGTGGGAAGGGCCAGATCGAGGATCACATCGAGGACGTCGAGCTCGATCAACTCGGCCGGCGCGAGTCGCTCCACGGAATCGAGACTCACCAGGGCGCGAAGAAACATCTCGCGGCCGGCAACCCGACGGTGCTGTGGGCCGGCCTGTTCGCGCTCGGCCTGGCGGTCGCCCATGCACGGCGCAACCCGGGATCGTTCCGGAGGGGCCTGGCGGCCCGCTCGTACCTGCTCGTGCTGAGCGGGTCGCTGACCGGCGTGTGGCTGATGCTCAGCCTCGCGATGATGCGCGCGGAAGGCCACCTCAATCCGAAATTCCGGACTCTCGGCGCGTCGTTCCGCCACACGTTCCAGATCGTCGCGCGGATGAGCGACGACCGGCTGATGACCCCCGAAGGCGAAATCTGGCGCTGGCTCGGCCTGCTGTTGTTCCCGATCATCCTGGGGTGGCTGTTCTCCGACGTTATCAAGGACGCCTTCAGGCTGTCGGCCGTGAAGCTGGCGCACGTCATTCGGCGCGCCCAGGTGAGCCAGGCGCCGTCGGTGGTCATCACGACCGCGAAGTGCCTTCAACGAATCATCAAGGGGCTCTTCGGACCACCGCCATCGCCCGGATCGCTGGTGTTCCTCAACTGGAACTGCCGAGCCGAGCAGATCGCCAACGCGTTGCGGAACGACGATCGGCTGCCGGACGGCCAGGTCGTGGTCGTTGGCCCGTCGGGATCGGGGCCGCAGAATGGCGGCGCGGCCGGCGATTTCAGGTTCGTCGAAGGCGATCCGGCTTCGAGGGCCGCGATGGAACAGGCAGGCGTGCTCGACGCCAACGCGGTCACGATCGTCTCGGCCTGGACGCCCGCGGATCCGCTCGACCGGAGGCGGCACGTCGATCCCGAATTTGCCGACGCGAAGACGCTCCTGGCGCTGCTGGCGATTCGCGCGCTGTGCGAGGACGGCGACCGGTCGCGCGTGCTGCCGATTACCGCCGAATTCCGGCTCGCGCGGAATCACCAGGAGGCGAAAAACGCCGTGCAGGGAGGCAAGCTGGCGCTGACGTGCGTCGCGGTCTGAAAGCAGGGCGGGTAGGTCGGGCAGGTCGGGTAGGTCGGGTAGGTCAGGTAGGTCTGGTGGGTCGGGCAGGCGAGGCGAGTAGCGCGGCGTATGCCCGCGCTGGTTAACCTGCCCACCAGGCCCACCTGACCCACCTGACCCACCTGACCCACCTGACCTGTGTTAGGCGAGCGCTTTTCCGAACAGAACCAGCAGGCGGCTCCACGCCTTTTCGGCCTGCGCCTGGTTGTACACCTGCGAATCGGGCGGGCACCAGCCGTGCGCCGCGCCCGCGTACACTTCGATCTCCGCCGGCAGTTTGGCCTTCGCGTACGTCTCCCGCAGGACGTTCTTGGCTTCCGGATCGCGCATGTCGTCGTTCTCGGCGACCGCGAACAGGAACTGCGCCTTCATCTGCGGGACGAGCAGGTGCGGGCTGTCTGCCGCCTGCGTCACCAGCCCGCCGCCGTGGAATGACGCGCCGGCGCCGATGCGGTCGGGAACCGCCGCAGCCGTCCTCATGACGATCGGCCCGCCCATGCAGTAGCCGGTGGTCCCGATCTTGCGCGTCTTGCTGACAGAGGGCTGCGTGTCGAGCCAGGCCACGAACGCCTTCGCGTCCGCCATGTGCGTCGTCGCATTCAGCGCCTGCGCGAGCGGCATCACCGAGTTGCGCACCGCCTCGTTCGCGAAGCTGGCGCCTTCGGGCACGACGGGCGCCTTCTTCCCGCGGTAGAACGGGTTCACCACGAGAACCGAGTAGCCGGCTTCGGCGAGCCGCTTGCCCATCTGCCGGAACGCGGGCCGCAGGCCGAGGATGTCGGGCCACACCACCACGCCCGCGTGCGCACCCGCTGACGGGTGGACGAAGTAGCAATCGGCGGTGCCGTCCGGCGTCTTGATGTTGACCTCGGCGTCCGCGACGTCAAGCGCGTCAGCCGAGCGCGGCAGCAGCATGGCCATGCCGATGCCGATCGACACGGCGCCGAACTGGCGACGGCTCAGTTCCGGCCGGAGGTACTTCGCAAGATCGTCTTCGTAATGGTCCTGATCGCACATGGCTCGCTCTCCTTGCTGGCCGGCGAGCCGGAGCGTCCGGCCGCCGTTCCGACCGCCACACTATACATGGTGGAGTCGGAATGGCGTCAGCGTGCTTGAACGCAGAGATCGCCGAGATCGCAGAAATATCCTTCCTCTGTGTTCTTTGCGATCTCTGCGTTCAACGTCTGAACTCAGCTACCGTGCCGCTGCCGCTGCGGCCGCGGGCTGGTAAGCGCCGACCGGCGGCCGGAACGCGATCGACAGCCGGTTCCAGCAGTTGATGACGACGACGCCGAAGGTGAGCGCAACGAGCTCGGGCTCGCTGAACTGGGCCGAGACGCGCTGGAAGACATCGTCAGGCACGTGCGAATCGCTGACGAGGGTCACGGCCTCCGTCCACTCGAGCGCGGCGCGCTCGCGGTCGGTGTAGAACGGGGTTTCGCGCCAGGCGTTGAGCCCGTAGAGGCGCTGCTCGGTTTCGCCGGCGTGCCGGGCGTCCTTGGTGTGCATGTCGATGCAGTAGGCGCAGCCGTTGATCTGCGACGCCCGGGTCTTCACGAGCTCGAAGAGCCTGGGGTCGAGCTTCGCGGTGGCTTCGCTCGAGAGCGCGAACATCGCCTTGCCGAGGCCCGAGTTCAGGTATTTGCTGATGTCGATTCTGGTGCTCATGTGCAATCTCCTCTCATGTGGGTTCAGTGTTTAGACGCGCGAGAGGGTTGTCTGTGACTGGCGCCCTGGTTTGCTATCTCAGCTTGTCGGGATTGACGACGGCGTAAACGGCGTGGATGTGCTCGCCGTCGGTGGCGATCGAGATCGTCGCCGTCAGGCGGCCGCCGTCGCGCATGCACAGCGCGGTTTCGCCGTTGACGGTTTCGACATGCAGCGTGCGGTTCGCGGCCCAGAATTTCTCGCGCAGGCCGATGACGAGGTGGGCGATGCGATCGGCGCCGACGATCGGGTGCAGCCCAGCGGCCGTCCGGCCGCCGCCGTCAGCGGTCCACGTCGCGTCCTGCGCGAAGAGGGCCAGCAGCGCCTGCTCGTTGCGCGCCTCCATCGCCGCGACGAATTTCTGCAGCATGGCGGCCTTCGCCGATTCGGTCACCTCGAATCGCTTGCGATCGCTGCGCACGCGCTCGCGGGCGCGGTGCACCACCTGGCGGCACGCCGACTCGCTCTTCTCGAGCACCGACGCGATCTCGCCATAGCCGACGTCGAAAATGTCGTGCAGCAGGAAGGCGGCTCGCTCCTCCGGAGCGAGGCGCTCGAGGATGGTCAGGAACGCCATCGACAGATCGTCGGCGAGGTCGAGGTTTCGATCGGGCTGATCGTGCGTCACGATCGGTTCGGGCAGCCACTGACCGACATACGCCTCCCTCTCGGTCTTCAGCCGCCGCAGCCGATCGATGGCCAGCCGGCCCGTCGTCGTCACCAGCCACGCGTCCGGGTTCTCGATGGTGCGCTGCTGAGCCTGGTGCCAGCGGACATACGCCTCCTGGACGATATCCTCGGCGTCGGCGCGCGAGCCGGTCATGCGATACGCGAGGCCGAAGAGGCGTCCGCGGAGCGATTCGAAGACCGTTACCGGAACCTGGGCGGCATCCACATCCCTATTCTCCGGTACGAAGACGGATGATGGGAGGGGTTGTGACACAATGGCGGCGCTAATCGACGAGGTGCCGCACAAGCCATGAGAGAACTCATCCTGATCACCCTGCAGGTGAGCATCATGTGCACGGTGTTCGGATTTGGCCTGGCGGCGTCAGCGGCAGATCTACTGTATCTGGCGCGCCGGCCGGGACTCCTCGCGCGCTCGCTCCTGGCGGTCTTCGTGATCATGCCCATTTTCACGCTGGGCCTGGTTCGTCTGGTGGAATTCCCGCTCACGACGGAGACGGTTCTGCTCGCGCTTTCGATGTCGGCGGTGCCGCCGCTGCTGCCGATGAAACAGGACAAGGCCGGAGGAAACGCTTCCTACGGCCTGGGACTCATGGTCGTTCTCTCGTTCGCCTCGATGGCGGCCATCCCCGTCGTCGTGGCCATCATGGAGCGCTTTTTCGAACGGCCGATTGTCGTGGCGCCGGCCGCCATCGCGGGTGTCGTGATGAAGTCCACGCTCGCTCCGCTTGCAGCCGGCCTCGGCATCCGGGCCATCTGGCCGGCGGTCGCGAGCTGGCTGAAAAAGCCAGTTGGCGTGGTCAGCAATGTCCTCCTGCCGCTGGCTGTCGTCGCGCTGGTGGTGGGCGGGTTTTCCGAGATCTGGGCCGCAGTGGGGAACGGGACCGTGCTGGCGATCGTCATCTTCACGGTCGCCGGGCTGGCGATCGGTCACGTGCTGGGCGGACCCGATCCCGATCACTCCGCCGTGCTGGCGCTCTCGACGGCGTGCCGTCACCCGGCGATGGCCCTGGCCATTGCCACCACCGCGATTCCCGACCAACGGTTCGGCGCCACGATCCTGCTGTATCTGCTCGTCAACATCCTCGCCGGCCTGCCCTATATCGTGTGGCAACGTCGGCGCACCGCGGCGCCGTCCGGCGCCTGACCGCAAGCCGGGGCCTCCGGCATTTCGGACGCGCTCCGACTGCGCGGAGAGATTGGCCGTGGACTGCGACGTTTTGCCCGGTGTTCGAGGGGCATATACTTTGCCTCACTCGCCGTACCGCCCGGAAACTGTGCACAGGGGGTTAGAAATGACGTCTGAAAATTCGGACCGCGATGGTGTCGTCCCGTCCGAACAGGAACTTCAGGTCGCCGACGTTCCGGAGGGCGTGGATCGCCGGGCCTTCATGATGCGCAGCGCCCTCGTCGGCGCGGTGGCGGTCCTCAACGGTTGTTCCCCTGCCACGCCGGCGCAGCAGGCAGCCGCGCCTCCACCGGCGCCGCCCGCGGTGCCGGCCAGCAAGCTGTCGCCCGAGCTCGACGTCGTCAAGAAGGCGAAGGCGCCCGTGATGACGACGCTCGAGGAGTTCTACAAGGTCGGTCCCGGGCCCTCGAGCTCGCACACGATTGGCCCGATGCGTATCACCTACGACTTCTATCAGCGCTGCACGAAGCTGCCCGCCGATCAGCTCGCGAAGGTGACCGGATTGAAAGTGCACCTGTATGGAAGCTTGAGCGCCACGGGCAAAGGGCACGGCACCGAACGGGCCTCGCTCGCCGGAGTGATCGGCAAGGAGCCCGCGACCGTGGAGCCGGAGTTTCTCGACGGGCTCGCCGCCAATCCGGATCAGAGCTTCCCCGTGAAGCTGGGAGACAAGACGTTCAACGTCTCGTTGAAGGACATCATCTACGACGCGCCCAAAGGCGAGTTCCCGCACCCGAACACCATGACGTGCAAGCTGATGGCCGGGGACGCCGTCGTCTACGAGCTCGAGTACTACTCGGTCGGCGGCGGGTTCATCGAGTGGAAGGGCTATCAGCCGCCCAGGAAAGGCGCGCCGAAATACCCGTACGCGACGATGAAGGAGCTGCAGGCGCACGCGGAAAGCAACAAGCTGTCGGTCGCCCAGGTCGTGATGGCAAACGAGGTGGCGGTGTCCGGCAAGAGCGAGGCCGAGGTCACCGCCTTCATCGACAAGATTCACACCGCGATGGTCAACATCGTCAAGGCCGGCCTCAAGGCGCCGCAGAGCACGCTGCCCGGCCCGATCAAGCTGAAGACGAAAGCCGGCGACGTGTACGCGCGCGCGATGGACGACACGTACGAGAAACAGCGCGGGCTCGGGGTCGTGGCGGCGTACGCGCTGGCAGGCTCGGAAGAGAACGCTCGCGGCCATCTCGTGGTCACCGCGCCCACCGGAGGTTCGGCCGGCGTCCTGCCGGCGCTGGTCTACATTCTCGGAGAGGGCGGCCGCAAGATGCCGCAGGCGAAGCTCAGGAACGGTTTCCTCGCCGCCGCGGCCATTGGCTACCTGTGCAAGCACAACGCGACGCTCTCGGGCGCCGAGGGCGGCTGCCAGGCGGAGATCGGCGTGGCCTCGGCGATGGGCGCCGCGTTCATTGCGCAGGCCCACGACTTCAATCATCAGGTCGTCGCGAACGCGGCGGAGTCGTCGCTGCAGCACCATCTCGGCATGACCTGCGATCCGGTGGCCGGCTTCGTCCAGGTGCCCTGCATCGAACGGTGCGCGTTCGGCGCGGTCAAGGCGTGGACCGGCTTCATGATCGCGAGCAACGAGATCCCGGCGAATCGCCGGGTCGATTTCGACACCACCGTCGAAGCCATGGCGCTGACCGCGAAAGAGATGAACGCAAAGTACAAGGAGACGTCGGAAGGCGGGCTCGCCGTTTCTGTGGTGCTCTGTTGAAGACGGGCGGCGCATCGGCAAGCGCGTCATGAGCCGCGAACCCGGAACCGGCAAGTACGAGCAGGTGCTGGCGAGATGCCAGAACCTCGCACCCGTGCCCACGGCGGTGGCGCATCCGTGCGAGGAGACGGCGCTGTCCGGCGCGGTCGAGGCCGCCGCGAAGGGCCTGATCGCGCCCACCCTGGTCGGGCCGGCCGCAAAGATCCGCGAGATCGCGAAGCAGCACAACATCGATCTCGGGCAACTCCCGATCATCGATGTTCCCCACAGCCATGCCGCCGCCGCGAAGGCGGTGGAGCTCGTGCGCCAGGGCTCCGCCGAAATCCTCATGAAGGGGAGTCTGCACACCGACGAGCTGCTCAGCGCCGTGGTCGCGCGGGAAACCGGACTGCGCACGGGGCGGCGTATCAGCCACGTGTTCATCATGGACGTGCCCACTTATCACAAGGTGCTCGTGGTCACGGACGGCGCGATCAACCTGGCGCCGACGCTCGAGGACAAAGCCGACATCTGCCAGAACGCGATCGATCTCGCCATCTCGCTCGGAGTCGCCAGGCCGAAGGTGGCGATTCTCGCCGCGGTCGAAACGATCAACTCCCGCATGCCGGCGACGATCGATGCGGCGGCGCTGTGCAAGATGGCCGATCGCGGGCAGATCAAAGGCGGCGTCCTGGACGGCCCGCTCGCGTTCGACAACGCGATCAGCAAGGACGCGGCGCGGATCAAGGGCATCGTGTCGGAGGTCGCGGGCGATCCGGATATTCTCCTGGCCCCGGATCTCGAGGCCGGCAACATCCTGGCGAAGCAGCTCATCTTCCTGGCTAACGCTGAAAGCGCCGGTCTCGTGCTCGGCACGCGCGTTCCGATCATCCTGACCAGCCGCGCCGACAGTGTCCGGTCTCGGATCGCCAGCTGCGCGGTCGCCGCGCTCGTGGCTCACGCCCGCCGCGGATCCCGCAATGGCTGACGACGGGCTGGTCCTGGTTCTTAATGCCGGTTCGTCGAGCCTGAAGTTCTGCGTCTACCGGACGTCGGATGCCGACGCCTGGCGGCTTGAGGCGCGCGGCCAGATCGAGGGCATCGGGACCACGCCGCGATTCTCGGCCCAGGACGGCGCGGGCGGCACGCTGGACGCCCGACAACTCGACGCCTCGGTGTCCGACGCGCCGGCGGCGCTCGAAGCGCTGGCGTCCTGGCTCCGCGGCCGCTTCGAGGGCGGACACCTCCTCGGCGTCGGGCACCGGGTCGTGCACGGAGGGGCCGCGTATGGCGCGCCTGTCCTGGTGACGCCGAAGGTACTCGAGGACTTGCGGAAGCTGGTGCCTCTCGCGCCCCTGCACCAGCCGCACAACCTTGCCGCGATCGATGCCGTCGCCGCGCGGCTGCCCGGCGTGCCGCAGGTCGCCTGCTTCGACACGGGTTTCCATCGCGGGCACCAGGCGGTCGCCGATCTGGTGCCGCTGCCGCTCGAGATCCGCAGCGCCGGCGTGCAGCGCTACGGGTTTCACGGGCTGTCGTACGAATACATCGCGTCGGCCCTGCCCCGGGTGGCGCCGGAGATCGCGCAGGGGCGCGTGATCGTCGCGCACCTCGGAAGCGGCGCCAGCCTGTGCGCGATGATCGGCGGCCGCAGCATCGACAGCAGCTTCGGCTTCACGGCGCTCGACGGTCTCTGCATGGGCACCCGGCCGGGCGCGCTCGATCCCGGCGTGGTCCTGTACTTGTTCCAGCAACTCGGCATGTCGGCAAAGGACGTCGAGGCGACCCTGTACAAGAAGTCGGGCCTCCTCGGCCTGTCCGGGGTCAGCAACGACATGCGCGATCTCCTCGGCAGCACCGAGCCGGCCTCGCGCCTGGCCGTCGATTACTTCGTCTATCGCGCGGCGAAGGAAATCGGCGCGCTCGCGGCGACCATTCGGGGGATCGACGCGCTGGTATTCACTGCGGGCATCGGCGAACGCTCGGCGGATATTCGCCGCCGGATCTGCGACGCGTCGAGCTGGCTCGGTATCGAGGTGGATCTGGAGGCGAATGCGCACCACGGCTCCCGCATTTCGATGCCGATGAGCCGCGTCTCGGCGTGGGTGATTCCGACCAACGAGGAACTGATGATCGCGCGTCACACGGGGCTGCTGCTCGGGCTGGCCTCGAAAGCGTTTTGACCGTATCGGAGGATACATGGCGAGCAGGCGGCGAATCACCGTGGACGGAAACGAAGCAGCCGCATCGGTTGCTTACCGGGCGAGCGAGTCGATCGCCATCTACCCGATCACGCCGAGCAGCAACATGGCCGAGCTCTGCGACGAGTGGTCGAGCCGGCGGGTGCCCAACCTCTGGGGCGCGATCCCGGAGGTCGCCCAGATGCAGTCGGAAGCCGGGGCCGCCGGTGCGGTGCACGGCGCGCTGCAGGCCGGGTCGCTGGCGACGACGTTCACGGCGTCGCAGGGCCTGCTGCTGATGATCCCGAACATGTACAAGATCGCCGGCGAGCTGACGCCGTTCGTGATGCACGTCGCCGCTCGCACGCTGGCGACCCACGCGTTGTCGATCTTCGGCGACCACCAGGACGTGATGGCCTGCCGCCAGACCGGGTTCGCGCTCCTGTGCTCGAATTCGGTCCAGGAAGCGCACGACATGGCCGCCGTGGCGCACGCGGCGACGCTCGAGACGCGCCTTCCGTTTCTGCACTTCTTCGACGGCTTCCGGACGTCCCACGAAGTCGCGAAGATCGAGGAGCTCACCGACGACGATCTGCGCGCGCTCATCGCCGAGCCGTTGATCTACGCGCACCGGCAGCGCGGGCTGACCCCGGATCGCCCGGTGCTGCGCGGCACGGCGCAGAACCCCGACGTCTTCTTCCAGGCGCGCGAAGCGGCGAATCGTTTCTATGATGTCTGCCCGGAGATCGTCGAGCGCACGATGAAAGCGTTCGCCGAGCTGACGGGCCGGCGCTACGGGCTGTTCGAATACGCCGGCGATCCGGCCGCGGAGCGCGTGATCGTGCTGATGGGATCGGGCGCCGAGACCGCGCACGAAGCCGTCGACCACCTGACGGCGCGCGGCGAGAAGGTCGGCATCCTGAAGGTCCGGCTGTATCGCCCGTTCGCGCGCAGCGCGTTCCTCGCCGCGCTGCCGAAAACCGTCCGCAACATCGTGGTCCTCGACCGGACCAAGGAGCCGGGCGCTCCGGGCGATCCGCTCTATCTCGACGTCGTCACGGCGCTGGCCGAAGCGCACGCCGAGGGCGTCTCGCCGTTCCCGGTCGCCGCCGCGGGTGATCGCCGGCCGCTACGGCCTGTCGTCGAAGGAGTTCACGCCGGCGATGGTCAAGGCCGCGTTCGACGAGATCGGCAAGGCAAATCCCAAGCGCCACTTCACGCTCGGCATCGTCGACGACGTGACGCATTTGTCGATCGCGTGGGACCCGGCGTTCCGGACCGAGTCGCCGGACGTGTCGGCGTCGGTGTTCTACGGGCTCGGCGCCGACGGCACGGTCGGGGCCAACAAGAATTCGATCAAGATCCTCGGGCAGGAGACGGAGCTGTACGCCCAGGGGTATTTCGTCTACGACTCGAAGAAGTCCGGCGCCATCACGATCTCGCACCTGCGCACCAGCAAGCAGCCCATCCGCTCGGCCTACCTCGTGAATCGCGCGAGCTTCGTCGCCTGCCATCAGTTCGAGTTCGTGGACAAGATCGACGTCCTCGAGCACGCGGCGGACGGCGCCGCGTTCCTGCTCAACGCGCCGTTTGCCGCGGCCGACGTCTGGGATCACCTGCCCACCGAACTGCAGGAACAGATGATCGAGCGGAAGGTCCGGTTCTTCGCGATCGACGCCTACGACCTGGCGAAGCGCGCAGGCATGGGGACGCGCATCAACACGATCATGCAGACGTGTTTCTTCTCGATCTCCGGCGTGCTGCCGCCCGACGACGCGATCAAGTACATCAAGAAGGCCATCGAGAAAACGTACGGCAAGCGGGGTCCCGAGGTCGTGCGCCGGAACTGCGAGGTCGTCGATCAGTCGCTGGCGAACCTGCACGAGATTCCCGTGCCGGCCAAGGTCACCGCCGGGCACAGACGCCCGCCGCTGGTCTCGGAGCTCGCGCCCGATTTCGTGCAGAAGGTGACGGCGGTGATCCTGGCCGGAAAAGGCGATCTGCTGCCGGTGAGCGCGTTCCCCGTGGACGGGACGTGGCCGATGTCCACGGCGAAATGGGAGAAGCGCAATCTGGCGCTCGAGATTCCGGTCTGGGACGCCAAGGTCTGCATCCAGTGCAACCAGTGCGCGCTGGTGTGCCCGCACGCGGCCATCCGGGCCAAGGTCTACGACGAGGGCGCGCTGGCCGGCGCGCCGGAGACGTTCAAGTCCACGCCGTACAAGGGCAACGAGTACAAGGGCCAGCGATACACGATTCAGGTCGCGGCCGAGGACTGCACCGGCTGCAACCTCTGCGTTAACGTCTGCCCGGCGAAGGATCGCACCAACCCGAAGCACAAGGCCATCGACATGCACCCGCAGGCGCCGCTGCGGGAGCCCGAGCGCGTGAACTACGACTTCTTCCTCAAGCTGCCGGAAGTCGATCGCACGAAGATCCCGAAGCTCGATCACAAGAGCTCGCAGTTCCTCGAGCCGCTGTTCGAGTATTCGGGCGCGTGCGCGGGCTGCGGCGAAACGCCGTACCTCAAGATGCTCACCCAGCTCTTCGGCGATCGGCTGCTCATCGCCAACGCCACCGGGTGCTCCTCGATCTACGGCGGCAACCTGCCGACGACGCCGTATACGACCAACCGCGACGGGAGAGGCCCGGCCTGGGCGAACTCGCTGTTCGAGGACAACGCCGAGTTCGGATTCGGCTACCGGCTCGCGCTGGACGGTCACGTGGCCGCCGCGCGAGCGCTGGTCACGCATCTGGCGTCCCAGATCGGAGAGGGCCTGGCGACCGCGATTCTCGACGCGGATCAGTCGGGCGAAGCCGGCATCGCCGCGCAACGCGAGCGCGTGGTGGCGCTGCGGCGTCAGCTGGCCGCGCAGCCGTCGGCCGAAGGACGCCGGCTCGAGACTCTTGCCGACTACCTGGTGAAGAAGAGCGTGTGGCTCGTCGGCGGAGACGGCTGGGCGTACGACATCGGCTACGGCGGCCTCGATCACGTCCTCGCCAACCAGCGCGACGTCAACATCCTGGTCATGGACACCGAGGTCTACTCGAACACCGGCGGCCAGGCGTCGAAAGCGACGCCGCTCGGCGCCTCCGCCAAGTTCGCCACCGCCGGCAAGACGGTCGCGCAAGAAGGATCTCGGCCTCCTCGCCAACATGTACGGGCACGTCTACGTCGCGAAGGTCGCGTTCGGCGCCAAGATGGCGCAGACGACCCAGGCGTTTCTCGAGGCCGAGTCGTACCACGGGCCGTCGCTGATCATTGCCTACAGCCACTGCATCGCCCACGGCTACGACATGGCGAACGGTGCCTCGCAACAGAAGCTCGCGGTCGATTCCGGCGTCTGGCCGCTGTACCGCTTCGATCCCCGGCGTGTCGAGAAAGGGCGAGCCGCCGCTGCACCTCGACTACGGCCCGCCGAAGACGAAGGTGGCCGACTACCTGCGCAACGAGTCGCGTTTCCGGATGGTCGAGCGCGCCGATCCGGCCCGCTACAAGGCCTTTGTCGCCGAGTCCCAGGCGGCGGCGAAGCGCCGCTACGCCGTGTACCAGCAGCTCGCGGGGGTGACGGTGCCGATCATTCAGCCTGAGGTCGAGGCGGCGGCCGTCGCCGCCTCGGCCGCCACGCCAGCCGGATCGAAGGAGGAGTGATGGATCTCAGCACGACCTATCTCGGGATGCGGCTGCCACACCCGCTGATTGTCGGCGCCGGACCGCTTTGCGACGAGCTCGACCGGGTGAAGGCGCTCGAGGATGCCGGCGCGGCCCTGCTGGTGCTGCGATCGCTCTACGAGGAAGAGATCACCGGCGAGCAGATGGACGACTTCTTCCACTCCGAAAGCCACAGCGACTCGTTCGCCGAAGCAGAGACCTTCGCGCCCGGAACCCGAGATGGCGCTCGGGCCCGACGAATACCTCGAGCATCTGCGCCGGGTGAAGGCCGCCGTCCGCATTCCGGTGATGGCCTCGCTCAACGGCGTCACGCCCGGCGGATGGATCGACTACGCGCGCCTGCTCGAGCAGGCCGGCGCCGACGGGCTCGAGCTGCACATCTACCACGCCGCCAGCGACATGTCGTTGAGCGCGGCCGATGTCGAACGCCAGGCCATCGAGGTCGTGCGCGAGGTGAAGCGCAGCGTGCGGATTCCGGTCGCCATCAAGATGGCGCCGCTGCTGACTGCGTTCGCGCATTTCGCCGGCCAGCTGGACAAGGCCGGCGCCGACGGGCTGGTCATGTTCACCCGCTTCCACCGGATCGACATCGACGTCACGGAGCTCGAAGTGATCCGTTCGCTGCCGTTGTCCGATTCGTCGGAGCTGCCGATGCGCCTCCGCGGCGCGGCCGCGCTGGCCGGGCGCGTCAAGGCCTCGATCGCGCTCACCGGCGGCGTCCACACCGGCCTCGACGTCATCAAGGGGACGATGGCCGGCGCGCACGCGACGCAGCTGGTGTCCGCGCTCCTTCGCCACGGTCCCGACTACCTGCGCACGGTCCGCCGCGAGGTCGAAGCGTGGATGCAGGAGAACGAGTGGAATTCGCTCGGCGAGATGCGCGGCAACATGAGCCTGGAGCGAATCCCGGATCCGGCCGCGTACGAGCGGGCGAACTTCCGCATGGCGCTGCGCTGAACGGCGCCAGGCTCCGACATGGAACAACTCTCGGCGTTTCTGCACGGGTTTCCCGCGCTGTGTCTGTTCCTGAGCGTTCTGCTCGGGGCCATCATCGGGCGCTTTCATTTCAAGGGCGTCGGGTTCGGGGCCGTGGTCGGGACGCTGCTTGCCGGCATCCTCATCGGCATCGTCGCGAAACCCGAGCTGCCCGACCTGCTGCGCTGGACGTTCTTCTACCTGTTCCTGTTCTCGATCGGGTATTCCGTCGGCCCGCAGTTTTTCGGGAGCCTGAAGAAGGACGCGGTGCCGCAGATCGTGCTGGCGCTGGTCGTGGCGGTCAGCGGCCTGGCCACCGTGATCGCCGTCTCCGCAGTCTTCGGCTTCGACGAAGGCCTGGCGGTGGGGCTGCTCTCGGGCGGCATGACCCAGTCGGCGGCGCTTGGCACCGGCCTCAGCGCGATCGCCGAGCTGCCGATACCCGAGGCCGCGAAGACGACGCTCATCGCCAATGCGCCGCTGGCCGACGCGATTACCTACGGGTTCGGCGACCTCGGCCTGATCCTGTTCCTCACGTGGCTCGGCCCGAAGATCATGAAGGCGGACCTCAAGGCCGACGCGAAGGCGCTCGAACAGCAGCTCTCGGGCGGCAAGAGCAGCGGGTCGAGCTTTTCCGCGGCTCACTTCAGCCTGCGAGCGCATCGGCTCGAGAACGCCGCCCTGGCCGGGTCGAGCCTTGCTGCGTTCGAAAAGCACTACGCCGGTGAACGGCTGTCGGTCCACCGTGTGGAACGGGATGGCGGGCTGCTGACGCTGGAGCCGACCCTGGCGTTGAAGCGCGGCGATCGGCTCGTCGTCTCGGCACTCCGGGGCGCGTTCCTCCAGGCGGAGCGGGACATCGGGCCCGAGCTCGACGACGCCGCACTGCTGTCGGTGCCCGTGCAGACGGTGTCTGCCGTGGTCACCAGCGACGCCGTGAACGGCGCCACCCTCGAGGAGCTGGGACAGGACCCGCACGCGCGCGGCGTCTACCTCGAATCGCTCCAGCGAGGCGACCGAGCTGATGCCGCGCGAGCCCTGGACGGTCGTGCAGCGCGGCGACATCCTGCGCATCGTCGGCGCGCCTGACGACGTCGAACGCGCCGGGAAGCACGTCGGGTTCGTCGAGCGCGACCTGTCGAGGACCGACCTGATGTTCGTCGCCGGCGGGATCTGCGCCGGCATGCTGCTCGGCCTGCTCAAGCTCAACGCCGGCGGCATCGTCCTCGGGCTCGGCACCGCCGGTTCCATCCTGGTCGTCGGTCTCGTCGCGGGGTGGGCGCGCAGCCGCTATCCGGTGTTTGGCGCGATACCCGAGCCGGCGCAGCGGCTGCTGATGGACATCGGCCTGATCGTGTTCATCGCCGTCGTCGGCATGCACGCCGGGCCTCACGCCGTCGAGGCGTATCGCACCAGCGGGGGCGCGTTCTTCGCCAGCATCTTCGTCGCCGGCGTGATCGTCACGGTCGTGCCGTTGGCCGTGGGCGACCATCGTGGCGCGCTACGTGCTGGGGATGGGCCCGCTGATGACCCTCGGCGGTCTCGCCGGGGCCCAGACCTGCACACCCGGGCTGAACGCGCTGCGTGAAGCGAGCGGCAGCAACATCGGTTCGCTCGCCTACACCGTGCCGTACGCCATTGGCAACATCCTGCTGACGGTCTGGGGACCGGTCGTTGTCGCGATCGTGCACGCGATGAGAGCGCCATGAAGAAGACGCGCGGCTTCGACATTCTTCGCGACAAGACGGCCAACCGTTCGATCGCCTTCGGTCCGAAGGAACGGGATCGTCTCGGCCTCAGGGGACTGCTGCCGTACCGCGTGGCGTCGCCGAAGCAGATGGTGGAGCGGGTGATGGCGAACCTCGAGCGGCTCCCCCGCGACATCGATCGCTACATGCTGCTCTCGGCGCTGCAGGAGAGAAACGAGCAGCTGTTCTACCAGACGGTGATCGCCAACATCGAGCGGATCCTGCCGATCATCTACACGCCGACGGTCGGCGAGGCGTGCCGCGAGTTCTCCCACATCGCGAGGGAGCCCAAGGGTTTCTTCATCACCCCGAAGGATCGCGGACACATCCGCCGGATCCTGGCCAACTGGCCGCAGCGTGACATCCGTGTCATCGTCGTCACCGACGGTCAGCGGATCCTCGGCCTTGGCGACCTCGGCGCCAACGGCATGGGCATCCCGATCGGAAAGCTCGCGATCTACACCGCCGGCGCCGGCATCGATCCGAACGCGTGCCTGCCGGTGACGCTCGACGTCGGGACCGGCAACGACCAACTGCGGCACGACGTGCTCTACCTCGGCTACCCGCGGCGGAGGCTGCGGGGCAAGGCGTATTTCGACCTGGTCGAAGAGTTCGTGACCGCGGTGCAGTCGCGCTACCCGGATGCGCTGATCCAGTTCGAGGATTTCCTGACGCCGAACGCGTACGCGCTGCTGAACAAGTACCGGGACCGTGTGCTCTGCTTCAACGACGACATCCAGGGCACGGCCGCCGTCGCGCTGGCCGGCGTGTTCTCCTCGACGCGCGTCACCGGTGTGCGGTTCAGGGACCTGCGGATCATGTTCCTCGGCGCCGGGTCGGCGGCGACCGGGATCGCCGATCTGATGACCGCGGCGTTCGTCGAGGCGGGGCTCGTCCCCGACGAAGCCCGGCGCCGCCTCTGGTTCGTGGACGTGAACGGCCTGGTCGTGAAGGACCGCACCGACCTGATGGCGCACAACCTGCCGTACGCGCACGACCACCCGCCGCTCGGTTTCGTGGACGCGATCGACGCGATCCGTCCCCACGTTCTGATCGGAGCCACCGGCGCTCCGGGGACGTTCACGCAGGCCGTGATCGAGCGGATGAGCGAGATCAACCCGAGGCCGGTGATTTTCGCCCTGTCGAACCCGACATCGCGGGCCGAATGCACGCCGGAACAGGCGTACGCGTGGTCCGGCGGGCGAGCGCTGTTCACGAGCGGCAGCCCGTTCGCACCCGTGACCTACGGCGGCAGGGTGCTCCGGCCGGCGCAGGGGAACAACGCGTACGTGTTCCCCGGCATCGGCCTGGGCGCCGTCGCGTGCCGTGCCCGCACGCTGCCCGACGCGCTGTTTCTCGAGGCCGCCGCCACGCTCGCGAAGCTGGTTCGGGGTAAGGATCTCGACGAAGGCGCGCTCTACCCGCCGCTCAAGGATCTCCGGAAGATCTCGCTGGCCATCGCGACGAGCGTCGCCACGAAGGCCTATGCGCTGAAGCTGGCGCGAGCGCCGCGCCCCCGGAACATCCGCCGGAGCATCGCGGCGCTCATGTACCGCCCCTGACTGGTCCCTTGGGCCTTGGTACTTGGTTCTTAGTCCGTCCCTGGTCCGTCCTTCGTCCTTGGAGCTTGGTCCCTCCGCCGATCGCGCCCTCAGAGGACCACGGACCGAGGACCAAGGACGGACGAAGGACCATGGACGGACCAAGACCCAGGGCCCAAGGACCAAGGACTGTGTGATTGCATCTAGTACTCGGCGAACAACCGCTGCACGTCGGTGACGCTGCGCGACTTGAGCAGCGCCAGCCGCAGCAGCACGCGCGCCTTCTGCGGGTTCTTGTCGAGCGCTGCTACGAACCCGAGCTTGTCGTCTTCGAGCTCAACGTTGCGGCCTACGCGGCCAGTTGTCACCCGGCTCGCGCGCACGCAGACCACGCCCTTCTTTGCGACGGCCGCCAGCGCGTCCACGGCCGGTTTCGTCAGGTTGCCGTTGCCGACGCCGGCAATCACGATCCCCTTGGCGCCGGCCGCGACCGCCGCGTTGATCAGCGCGCCGTCCATGTTCTCGTGCGCCATGATGATGTCCACCCGCGGCAGCGCCGTCACACCCTGCAGCGAGAATTCCGACGTCGCCGTGTTCTTGCCGATGGGCATGCGGTAGAAGTCGGCCTTCCCGTAGGCGACCGTGCCGATCAGGCCTTCGAGCGGCGACATGAACGTCTGCACGGCCGTCGTGCTCGTCTTGGTCAGCGACTCGGCGTCGTGAATCCAGTCGTTGACGACCACCAGGACGCCCCGGCCGGCCGCGTTCTTGTCGGCGGCCACCGCGACGGCGTTGAAGAAGTTCAGCGGGCCGTCGGCCGACAGCGCGGTCGCCGGCCGCATCGCCGCCGTGAGCACGACGGGCTTGCGCGACTTGACGACCAGGTTCAGGAAATACGCCGTCTCCTCGATCGTGTCCGTGCCGTGCGTGATGACCACGCCCGCCACGTCAGCCTGGGCGACCAGCGCGTTGACGCGGTTGGCGAGCTTCAGCCAGACCTCGTCGTTCATGTCCTGCGACCCGATGTTCGAGATCTGCTCGCCCTTGAGCGTGGCGAGCTTCTTGGCCTCCGGGACCGCCGCGATCAGCTGGTCCACGCCGACCTGGCCCGATGTGTATCCCGCCTGGACATTGCTCGCCGCCGCGCCGGCTATCGTACCGCCGGTGGCCAGCACGACGACCGTGGGCAGCGCCGGCTTGGCCTGCGCGCTGAGGCGCACCGGCGTGACGCCGTCCGCGGCGAACGTCAGGAGCGATGTGAGGACGAACAGTGCGAATCTGCGACGTGACATATGAGCCTCTCTTCTAATAAGGACATTTCAGCGCACCGTCAGCCACAGCCACCCGGTGCCGACGACGGCGTAGATCGCGAAACTCGCGGCGGTGGTGATCGCGCCGAATTTATAGAGATCGCCCTGGGACAGATACCCGCTGCCGGCAAACAGCAGGTTCGCGCTCGATCCCTGCGGCGTGAGCAGCGAGAAGTAGTTCGTCGCGAACAGCAGCTGGAACGCGAGCATGGCCGGGTTGACGCCGAGCTTGACGCCGACGTCGAGGAACACGCCGAAGAGCGCCAGCATGTGCGCGGTCTGGCTCACGAACAGGTAGTGCAGCAGGATGTACGCGGCGACCAGGACGAGTCCGGCGGTCGGCGACGCGAGGCCGGCCAGCCGGCCCGCCAGCCGGCGCCCGAGAAATCCCATGAACCCGAGCTCGTTGAGCTGGCTGCTGAGCGTGAAGAGTACGGCAAACCAGATGAAGGTCGCAAGCACGTCGCCCTGCTTCGCGATATCCGCGAGCGTGATCACGCCGGTCGCGAGGAGCACGCCCAGGCCGAGAAACGCGACGGCCGTCGAATCGATGCCGAGCGTCGCCGCCAGTCCCCACAGCGCCACCATGCCGGCGAAGACGACGAGGACGATCCATTCGGCGCGCGTGAACGGTCCGAGCGCGTCGAGCGCCTTCCGGGCGGCGGCCGGCGCCTCGGGCGTGGACCGCACTTCGGGCCCGATGAGCCAGTAGAGCAGCGGCGGCAGCAGCGCGATCGCGCAGATCGTCGGGACACAGGCGGCCAGCAGCCACCGGCCGAACCCGATCTCGACGCCGACCCCGCGCGCAACCTCGCCGCCGAGCGGGTTGGCCGCCATGGCCGTCAGCCACAACGCGGACGACACGCTGAGGCTCGCAATCCCGGAAAACATCAGGAACGCCCCGACCCGCTGGCGTCCCGGCTGATCCGGCCTGGCGCCGGCGGCGTCGGCCAGCGAGAACGCGAGCGGATACAGCACGCCCGAGCGCGCGGTGTTGCTGGGAAAGGCGGGCGCGATGACGGCGTCCAGCAGGAAGATCGAATAGGACAGGCCCAGCGTCGACCGGCCGAACCGGCTGACGATCCAGTGGCCGGCGCGTTTGCCGAGCCCGCATTTCACGACGGCGTCCGCCACCAGAAACGCGATGACGATGAGCAGGATGGTCGCCGTTGCCGAAGCCGGCGTATGCGTCCGCCGGCTCGAGCAGGCCGGTGAGCACGGATGCGGCGACCGCGAGCACGGATGCCGTCAGGATCGGCAGCGCGTTGACGACGACCGAGAAAATTGCGGCCACGAAGACGGCAAACAGCCGCCAGGCCTGCAGGCTCAGCCCCTCGGGCGGCGCCGTCCACCACAGCGCCGCCACCAGAGCCGCGGTGGCGATCCGCGCCACGAGAGTCCGGTGGCGGTCGAGCACTAGCGTCCGGCCTGTCCGGTCATCGCGACCGGATCGAGCACCTCGGCAATCTGCTGCTCGGTCAGGATCTTCTTCTCGCGAATCAGCTCCAGGATGCCGCGGCCGGTCTTCATCGCCTCGGCTGCGAGCTCGGTCGAGCGCTCGTAGCCGATGACCGGATTGAGGGCCGTCACGGTGCCGATGCTGTACTCGACATAGTGGCGGCACACCTCGGGTTCGCGGTGATGCCCTCGACGCAGTGCACCCGCAGCGTGCGGGCTGCGTTGATGAACATCGTCTGTGCCTCGAAGATGCACGCGGCAATCACCGGCTCGAAGACGTTCAGCTGCAGCTGCCCGCCCTCGGCGGCCATCGAGACCGTCAGGTCGCTGCCGATGACCCGGAAGCAGACCATGTTGACGACTTCGGGAATGACCGGGTTGACCTTGCCGGGCATGATCGACGAGCCGGGCTGCTTCGGCGGCAGGTTGATCTCGCGCAGGCCGCAGCGCGGGCCCGACGACAGCAGCCGGAGGTCGTTGCAGACCTTCGACAGCTTGATCGCGAGGCTCTTCATGCACGACGAGTAGAGCACGAAGGCCTGCGTGTCCTGCGTCGCCTCGATCAGGTTTTCCGCCAGGTAGATCGGCAGTCCGGTGATCGTCGCGAGGTGCTGCGTGCACTTCGGCCGCGTAGCCGGCCGGCGCGTTCAGGCCGGTGCCGATGGCCGTCGCGCCCATGTTCACCTCGCAGAGGACCCGCTGGATCGCGCTCGAGCGCGTGCACCTCGCCGGCCAGCGTCGCGGCGAACGCCTCGAACTCCTGGCCGAGCGTCATCGGCACGGCGTCCTGCAGCTGCGTGCGCCCCATCTTCACGATCGCGCCGAACTCCTTGCCCTTCTTCCGGAACGCGGCGATCAGCTCGTTCACGGCGGCGACCAGCTGCTGGTTGCCGAGCGCCATGCCGACGTGGAGCGACGGAGGGATAGGCGTCGTTGGTGGACTGCGAGCAGTTGACGTGATCGTGCGGATCGCAGTGCTTGTATTCGCCCTTCTTGTGGCCCATCAGCTCCAGCGCGCGATTGGCGATGACTTCGTTCGCGTTCATGTTGGTCGACGTGCCGGCGCCGCCCTGGAAGACGTCGAGCCGGAACTGGTCGTGCAGCTTGCCGTCGATGATTTCCTGGCAGGCGCCCTCGATGCCGGCGAGGATCTCCTTGCTGAACTGCCCGCAGTCGAAGTTGGCGCGCGCCGCGGCCAGCTTCACCATCGCGAAGGCTTTGATCAGGTTCGGATAGAGCTGCAGCTGAACCCCGGAGATGTGGAAGTTCTCGAGCGCGCGGGCGGTCTGCACGCCGTAGTAGGCGTCGGCGGGCACGGCCTTGTCGCCCAGGAGATCGTGCTCGAGGCGGGTGGCAGTATTCGACATGGAATCCTCATTCGGAAACAGGGCTATCGGACGGATCGACAGAGGTGGGCTGCAAGACCAATACCGCGATGGAAGCGTCGCGGCAGAACGGCCGTTCCGTGGCAGGAATCCACGGAAGTTTCTGCGGCGCGCGTGAAAAACTCCGACGGACCGGAGGCGTCGGAGGGCGGGCTTCTGTCAGCGCGCCGGCCGCGCCAGCCCCAGTTTGGCCATCCGGCTCTCGAGCGTCGTCGGCTTGAGCCCGAGGCGCTCGGCGGCGCCCGCGGCGCCGCGAATCCGCCAGTTGGTGGCGTCGAGCGTCGCGCGGATGTGGTCCGCCTCGAAGCTGGCGAGCGTCGTCGGTTTCTGGACCTCGCGGTCGCCGCACGGCTGCGGCATGGGCACCGTCAGGTGAGGTCCGGTTGCCAGGATGACCGCGCGCTCGATGACGTTGCGCAACTCGCGCACGTTACCCGGCCAGGAGTAGCGCTCCAGCTCGCTGACGGATTCCCGGGCAATCGACTCGATGGGCTTGCCGAACGACCTGGAGAACTCGTCCACGAATTCCCACGCGAGCGCCGGGATGTCCTCCACCCGCTCGCGCAGCGGCGGCACGACGATGGGGAAGACGTTGAGCCGGTAGAACAGATCCTCGCGGAACGACTTGTCCTCGACGGCTTTCTCGAGATTGCGGTTGGTGGCGGCGATGATCCGGACGTCAACCTTGATCGGCTGCGAGCTGCCGAGGCGCTCGACAATGCGTTCCTGAAGGACGCCGAGCAGCTTGACCTGGACTTCCGCCGGCAGCTCGCCGATCTCGTCGAGAAAGATCGTCGACATGTTGGCGGCCTCGAAGCGGCCGATCTGGCGCGCGACGGCGCCCGTGTAGGCGCCGCGCTCCCGGCCGAACAGCTCGCTCTCGATCAGGGCGCCCGGGATGGCGCCGCAGTTCACACGAATCATCGGGCGTTTACCGCGGGGGCTGCGCTCGTGGATCGCGTGGGCGAACACCTCTTTGCCAACCCCGGTCTCCCCGAGCAGCAGAACGGTCGCCGGCGTCGGCGCAACCTGTTCGGCCTGGGCCAGGGCCTGGCGGATCGACCGGCTTCCGGACACGATCAGGCGGGAGCCGCTCAGCCCCCTCACACGCGGCTGGCGGCACTCCGCGCTGGCGGGCGCGGGCTCGCGCAGCTGCTGGAGCTCGTCGAGCGCGCGCTGCAGCGCCTCGTGGCCGGCCTTCCGCACCAGCGCCTGGCCGAACACGCCCGAGGCGACCCGCAGCTGCTCGATGATCGCGGGCGTCCAGTCGTATTCACGCGTCGAGGAACTGAACGCCAGGCCGGCGGCCTCACCGGCGCCGGCTGCCAGCGGCACGGGGAACATCGCGGCCGACTTGATGCCCTGGCGCAGGAAGGCGCCGCGATCGACGGGGTTGTCCAGCTCGTCGAGCCGCGTGAAGAAGGAGGATTCGCCCGTCAGCAGCGTCGCGGCGGCAAGAGGGGTCAGCTCCGTTTGCGGCGGCTCCGGGCGCAGCCGATGCGGATTCCTGTTCCAGCAGTGCGAGGCCTCGCCAGCCTCGCCCCCGATCGTCTGCCACAGCATTGCCTGATCGAGCTGCAGTGCCTCACCGACACGGCCCAGGCCGTCCCGGATGGCGTCGTCGATGCGATCCGGCTCGACGGTCGTGAGTGTGGCTGCCAGGTCGGCGATCATCGCCTGAACTTCGAGGTGGGTCCTGGTGGCAGAGGACGGCCGGACATCGACACGCCGCCCGGTGGTCGGAACAGGGCCACGGTCGCTGAGGCATGGAGTCCGTCTTTCGGCGGCGTATTCACCAGTGATAAGCATGGACCTGCTCCGTGGTTTGCGGTGTGTCTGCGGCTGTCCAGCGCCGGAGAGTGCCTCGCAACGTTGCCGATGGCGTTTCCCCGAACGCTTCCTTGTAAGACGCGGCGAACCGTCCGAGCTCGTAGAAGCCGTAGCGCGTGGCCACGCCCGTGACCGTCGTGCCGCTCTGGCGGCCGTCGCAGAGCGCGCGGCGGGCATCCTCGAGACGCTCCGCGATGAAACGGCGCTTGGGGCTCATCCCGCGCACGCCGTAGAACGCATTGCGGAGACCGCGCTCGCTCAGCCCCACCATGCGGGAGAGCCTGGAGATCGGAACAGACGTCCCCGGGTGGGTGCGCACGTAGGCTTCAGCGCGCTCGACGGCCTCGAGTCTGGACGCGGTCCTGTGAAGACGTCCACGTCTGACTGATTCCATGGACGCATACCCTACCTGCCGCCCCCGGCACGGCGGAACTGGGTGAACTGGCAGGGTCAACCAGTAAAACTGACAGGGGGAGCCCCCGTGCTTTACTAGGCAGACGCGATCTACGATGATCACCCCCGTCGTTTTGACCTGATCTGCGCGGCGGCGGGACTCCGATGAAGACACTCGTGTTCCTCGCCTGCATGGCCTGCGTGCCTTTTGTGCCAGGGCCCGCGTTCGCGCAGGCCGCCATTGGCGGCTCTGCAAGCGACTCCTCCGGCGCGCCGGTACCGGGTGTGCTCGTCGAAGCTGCCAGCCCCGCCCTCATCGAGCAAACTCGAACCGCCGTCACCGACGGCACGGGGCAGTACCGCATTGAAGATCTGCGGCCGGGTGTGTATACCGTCCGGTTCTCTCTCGAGCACTGGAATTCCGTGCAACGCGAACACGTGGAACTGACGGGGTCGATCACGGCGATCGTCAACGCCGTTCTGACGGTGGGGCCGCTCGCGGAGACCGTCACCGTGAGCGGCGAGAGTCCCATCGTGGACGTCCGCAGCGCGCGGCACGAGGTCACGCTCACGGGCGAGCTCGTGCGTTCCGTGCCCACGGTTCGGAGCTACAACGCGCTGCTGGTTCTCGTGCCGGGCGTGACCACGAACACCAACGATACCGTCACGGGAACGGCGAGCACGTCGTTCCCGATCCATGGCGGCCGGACGAACGAGGGCCGTCTGACGCTCGACGGGTTGAATATCGGCAGCCCGCCGAGCGGCAACTCGGCGACGAGCTACGTCGTCGATACGGGCAACGCCCAGGAAGTCACGTTCACGACGTCAGGCGCGCTCGGCGAGGCCGAAACCGCCGGCGTGGTGATGAACATCGTGCCGAAGACCGGCGGCAATGCCTTCGAGACCTCGTTCTTCGCGAGTGGCACGGGAGGGACGTTGCAGTCCGACAACCTGACGGCGTCACTCAGGAGCCAGGGTGTCGCGGCCGCCAGCCCGCTGACCAGGGTGTACGACGTGTCCGGAGTTTCCGGCGGGCCGATCGTGCGGAACCGCCTTTGGTACTTCGCCAACGCGCATGCGGGCGGCAGCACCCGGGAGAGCGCCAACGTTTACTACAACCTCAACGCCGGCGATCCGGCACGCTGGCTCTACGCGCCGGACGTCAGCCGCCGCGAGTATTCCGACCGGACGTTCGAGAACGCCAGCGGCCGGGTGACATGGCAGGTCACGCCGCGTAACCGTCTCAGCGGCTTCTGGGACGAGCAGAGCCTCTGCCGGAATTGCACAGGGGCTACGCCCGGTCTCGCGGAGCCGCAGCAGATTTCGCCCGAGGCGGTAGGTGTCCTGGGACGTCCGCTCCGGGTGTCGCAGGCCAGGTGGTGGTCGCCGATCACGAACCGCCTGTTTGTCGAGGCCGGTTACGGCGGGACGTCGTTCGGCGTCGGCAACTTCGAGCGGTCGCCGAACCCGACGCGCGATCTGATTCGCGTGACCGAACAGTGCGCCAGCGGCTGCGCGGCCAACGGCAACATACCGGGACTGGTCTACCGATCGCAGGATTTCAGCGTGGCCAATACGGGCTCGTATCTGTGGGCCGGCTCGCTGTCCTACATCACCGGCGCGCACTCGCTGAAGGTCGGCTATCAGCGCACGCTGATGACCGACGACCGGACGTGGTACACCAACGACCAGAACCTGGCCTACCGTTTCAACAACGGCGTGCCGAACCAGCTGACCGAGTCGATCTCGCCCTGGGTGAACAATGCGCGGGCCGCCTGGGACGGACTGTTCGTCCAGGAACAGTGGACGCACCGCCGTCTCACGTTGCAGGCGGCAATCCGGTTCGATTCTTCGCGCAGCTGGTTTCCTGCGCAACAGGAAGGTCCCTCGAGGTTCCTGCCCGCGCCGATTGTGATTCCGGAAACCCGCGGCGTCGACGGGTACAGTGACCTCGCGCCACGGGTCGGCGTCGCGTACGACCTGTCCGGAACGGGCAGGACGGCGATCAGGATGAACATCGGAAAATACCTGGAAGGCGTCGGCGTCTCTGGAACCTACGCCAACACCAACCCGACGCTCCGGATGCCGCAGACCACGTCCACGTTCGGCACTGCCGGCGTGACGAGGGCGTGGACCGACGCCAACGGAAATCTGAAGCCCGACTGCGACCTGCTGAACCCTGCGGCCCAGGATTTCCGGCCGTCCGGCGGCGACATGTGCGGCGTCATTTCCAATACGAGCTTCGGCCGGAACGTGCTGACCAACAATTTCGCGGCCGGGACGCTCGGCGGCTGGGGTGTGCGTCCGTCGGACTGGAACGTCGGGCTCTCGATCGAGCAGCAGATCGGCACGAAGTCGTCGGTCGAAGTCACGTACACGCGCCGGACCTACAATGGTTTCTTCGTCGCGGACAACCTGGCGCTGCAGCCGTCGGATTTGACGCCGTACAGTATCGTGGCTCCGGTAGACCCCCGGCTGCCCGGCGGCGGCGGCTACGTCGTTTCCGGACTCTACGACGTCGTGCCGGCGAAGTCCGGGCAGGTGGACAACCTTGTCGACAGCGCGGAACGGTACGGCGCGTGGTCGCAGTCCTTCAACGGCGTGGACGTGACGACTCACGTCCGGGTTGGCAGCCGCTTCGTGCTCGTTGGCGGAGCGAGCACGGGGCAGACCGTCGCCGACAACTGCGACGTTCGCGCTCGGCTGCCGGAGCTCGCGACGACGACGACCGGGACGAGCGCGTTCGGCGCGGGGCTGAACGGCTCGGCGGTGACGGCCGTGAGCCCGTACTGCCACGCCGCTTACGGGTGGCTCACGCAGGCGCGGGGCCTCACGTCGTACGTGGTGCCGAAGGCCGAAGTCGAGCTGTCGGCGACGTTCCAGAGCAAGCCGGGAGCGATGCTGGCGGCCAACTACGCGGCGCCGAACTCGGCGGTCGCGCCGTCGCTCGGGAGAAATCTTTCCGGCAACGCGGCCAATGTGACGGTGAATCTCGTGGCGCCCGGCGAGATGTACGGCGATCGCATCAACCAGTTCGACCTCCGTGTCGGCAAGATGCTGAAGCTGGGCCGCTCGCGAACGCGGCTGGCGTTGGACGTCTACAACGCGCTCAACTCCAGCGCTGTCCTGACGTACAACAACGCGTACGTTCCCGGCGGGACATGGCTGCAGCCGATGACGATCCTCACGCCGCGGTTGTTCCGGCTCTCCGCCGAGGTCGACTTCTGATGCCCCGCGCGCCGATCGGACCGGGTCGTGCCGCCGTTCGCCGATGCCTGATGGTTGCGCTCGGCGCCGCCCTGGCGCTCGGCGCGCAGCGGGTCTCGGCGGCGGAGGGCGTGAAAGAAGTGCTGGTCCTCTATTCCACCAACCGGGAGGCGCAGATCGCCGTCATCGGCGAGCGCGAGATGCCGCGAACCCTCGAACAGGGCCTGGGCCAGGGCCAGGTCCTCGATTACTACTCCGAGTACATCGATCGGGCGAGGTTTCCCGACGAAAAATACAGGAACGGCTTTCGCGAATTCCTGCGCGTGAAATACAACGGCCGGAAATTCGACGTCATCATCGCCATGCAGGACCTCGCCCTCGAGTTGGTCGGCGGCAGCCGGAACGAACTGTTTCCCGGAACGCCGGTCGTGTTCTTCGCGACGTCCGAGGCCACCAAACGCATCCCGAATTCGACCGGACTGATTGCCCATCTGAACTTCGCCGGCACGCTCGAACTGGCCGGCCGGATGCAGCCGGAGGTCCGGAACGTGTTCGTCGTTGCCGGCGCCGACCCGGGGTCGCTCGAGTACGTGGCAGCGGCAAAGGAACAGTTCCGGCCGTTCGCCGGGCGGTTCGCGATCACCTACCTGACCGGCCTGCCGACGCAGCAGCTCGAAGCCCGGCTCTCGACGCTGCCGCCGAATTCCATCATCTACTACCTGCTGGTCTACCGGGACGGCGCGGGCGAGAATTTCAATCCGCTCGACTATGTCGAGCGCCTGAGCGGCGTGGCCAACGCGCCAATCTATTCCTGGGTGGATTCGACGATGGATCGCCGGACCGTCGGTGGCAGCCTCAAGAGCCAGGTGGCCGAAGTCGACGCGGTCGCGGGTCTGGCGTTGCGCGTGCTGAAAGGGGAGCGGGCCGACGACGTCCCGATGTCGACCCACGATCTGAACATCAACCAGGTCGATTGGCGCGAGTTGAAGCGATGGGGGATCAGCGAGGCGCTCCTGCCTCCCGGCACGCTCGTCGCGCACCGGCAGCCCTCGATCTGGGATCGCTACGGCTTGTACATCCTGGGGGCCCTGGCGCTGCTGGGTGCTCAGACGGTGCTGATCGCGGCCTTGCTGGTTCAACGGACGAGACGGCGGCAGGCCGAAGAGCGCGTAATCGGAGGCCAGGAGGCGCTGCGTACGAGCTACGAACGAATTCGCGATCTGGGCGGCAGACTCCTGAGCGCCCAGGAAACGGAGCGGTCGCGCATCGCCCGCGAGCTGCACGACGACATCAGCCAGCAGGTCGCGCTGCTGTCGATCGATCTCGAGCTGCTGGACGGGAAAGCCGGCGGCGCCGGGCAGCAGCTCGCCGGCGACGCGCTCAATCGCACGCAGCAGATCGCGAAGAGCCTGCACGATCTGTCGCACCGGCTGCACCCCGCCAAGCTGCGGCTGATCGGCCTGGTCCCCGCCATCAACGGCCTCCGCCAGGAACTTGCGCAGTCCGGCATCGCCGTCACGCTCACCCACGAGAACGTGCCGCCCGTGCTCCCGCCCGATGTCACCTTGTGCCTGTTCCGCATCGTCCAGGAGGCGCTGCAGAACGCGCTCAAACACGGGCGCGCGCGGAAGGTCTCGGTGGACTTGAGGGCCAGCACCGGCGCGCTGGTCCTGACGATTGTCGATGACGGCGTAGGGTTTGACGTCAATGCGGCCTGGGGGCGCGGGCTCGGCTTGATCAGCATGAACGAGCGTGTCGAGGCCATCGGGGGATCGATGACGATTGGCTCGCATCCGGGCTCGGGGACCCGCCTCGAGGTCGCCGTGCCCGTGGACGCGATGGAGGACGCCATCGGGGCCGGCTTACGGGATGCCGATTCTGCATAGCGTCGTCACCCGCCTGTTTCGTAACGTGCAAGCGTGTGGATGCCGGACGCGAGTGCCACTGCCGATCGTGCAGCCCTGGTGAACTGTACACTAGCGATCATGGCGCCCCCTCGAGTCCTGCTTGCCGACGATCACGTGCTGCTGCTCGGCGCTTTTGCGAAGCTGCTGATGGAGGACTGCGACATCGTCGGCCAGGTGTCGGACGGTCGCGCGCTGGTGGCCGCGGCCGAGACGCTGAAGCCCGACGTCATCGTTCTCGACATCGCGATGCCGCTGCTCAACGGCCTCGAGGCCGGACGGCAGATCAAACAGAAGCTGCGGCACGTCAAGCTGGTCTTCCTGACCATGAACGAAGACGGCGACCTGGCGGCCGAAGCGTTCCGGTCCGGCGCGTCCGCGTACTTGCTGAAGCGGTCGGCGGCATCCGAGTTGCAAGTGGCGATCCGCGAAGTCATGCAGGGACGTACGTACATCACGCCGCTCGTGGCCGAGGGTCTCGTCGGCTCGTTCGTGCATGCCGGCGAGCCCGGTCCCTCCGACGAGTTGACGCCGCGGCAGCGGGAAGTCCTGCAGTTGCTTGCAGAAGGCCGTTCGATGAAGGAGGTCGGCACCGTGCTGAATCTCACCGCCCGGACGGTTGCGTTTCACAAGTACCGGATCATGGAACAGCTGAAAGTGAAAACCACCGCCGAGCTGATTCGCTATGCCGTCAAACACCACATTGTCTGAGATCGTCGGAATCGCGCGCGTGCTCCTCGTTGACGACAACGAGGCGATGCTCGCTCGCGCGGCGGCGGTGCTCGCCTCCGGCTGCGACGTCGTTGGAACGGCCAGGGACGGTCAGGCCGCACTGGCGGCGGCCGAGGCGCTCGACCCGGATGTGATCGTGCTCGACATCTCCATGCCCGGCATGAGCGGGCTCGAGGTGGCGGCGCGCCTCCGCAGATCCGGATCGAGGGCCGGCCTGGTATTCCTCACCGTGCACGACGAAGAGGAGTTCGTTCTGGCGGCAAAGGCCGCAGGCGGCAAGGGCTACGTGGTCAAGGGGCGGCTGGTGTCCGATCTGCTGACCGCCGTGCGGGAGGTTCGAGCGGGAGGCTCGTTCGTTTCAGCGATCCGCTGAGTCCCGCTCGCGGATTTCGGTGATGTAATCCAGCCCGCGCGTCGAAGACAGAAAGTCGAACCTGACTTCCGGCGTTTTTTCCGCCGCTTCGACGATGCCGAGCACTGATGTGAACGTGTCCGACCGCACCCGCCGCTGCATATCCTGCTCGGTGGCCCATTCCTCGAGGTAGTGCACGGTTGAATCGGGCTCGGACCAGGCCGTGCACAGCAGACATCCCTGCTCGAGGCGCGTCGGCACCATCAGCGACCACAGCGCATCCATCAGGCGCGGGGCGCGGGACGGGGAGACGGCCAGGACCATCGAGAGTCGCACCATAAGCCACGCATAAGCACTACCCGTTCCACGTCTTCCACAACGACACGCTGACCCTTTTGAGGATTGCTGCGTCAGTTGCTAATTGCCGAGCCGGGCCTTCGCCTGTCGAGGCCTCCGATATCCCGGAGTTACTCCGCGTAACCGGTGTGCAAGATGGGACGCGCAACAGGAATAATCTGCGCGCCGTTCGGGTTATGCTGTGAATTCCGCCGAGAATCCGTCGAAGTCAGGGTCGAGGGTTCGTTCCGACGGGACGCTGCACGACGGCACGACGCGTGCTGCAAGCCCTGTCGTGCCGGTGCGCCTGAAGCCCTGCAAGGAGATCCTGTTTGAATTCACGTGCGATTCTCGCGATGACGAAGGTGTGCGTTCTCGTGCTGGTGACGGCTTCAACGGCGCGGGCACAGTCTGCTGACGCCGCCGGCCAGCCGATTGTGGCTGAGGAGGTCTCTCCATTTGCGGCTGACCAGGCGGCTGCGCCTGCGGGTGGTCAGGCCGCATTGCCTTCGGGCGGCCAGGCGGCCAACCTCGTGACCTGCTCGTCGCAACTTGGTCAGCGCATCCAGTGTTCGTTCGACACCTCAAAGGGCGTCGCGCTCGTCCGATCGAGGGGCGCCGCTCCATGTCTCTTCGGCGACACGTGGGGCTTCGACGCCGCGGGCATCTGGGTCTCGGACGGTTGCAGCGGCGTATTCCTTGTCGGCGGGGTGGCGCAGGTGCAGACGACGGAGGTCAAGCAGAAGGCGCCTTCGTATGTGCCGAACGGGGGATTCCTGCTCTACGACGGCGAAAAGGGACAGGTCTACTTCCGGCTGATGACCTACGCGCGCTATCTGAATCAGCGGAACCTCGACGAGACGTACGTGGACGCCTTCGGCAACACGAAGTCGGTGCAGCGGCGCCAGGACATGCAGCTCCAGAAATTCTTCGCGCCGTTTTCAGGCTGGTTCCTCGATCCCCGGTTCCGGTATTACTTGTACGTCTGGTCGTCGAACGCGGCTCAGGGCGATCCGGCACAGGTGGTCGGCGCCGGCAACATCAGCTGGACGTGGAACCGGTTCGCCACCGCCGGCTTCGGCATCACCTCGCTGCCGTCCGTCCGCAGTACCGAGGGGCAGTTCCCGTACTGGCTCGGCGTAGACGACCGCCTCATCGCCGACGAGTTCTTCCGCGGTTCGTACACGACCGGCGCCTGGCTGGGGGGCGAGATCGCCGCGAACGTGAAGTACAAGGCGATGGTCGGCAACAACCTGAGCACGCTGGGCGTCAGCGCGGCGCAGCTCGACAACAAGTTCAACACCCAGGCCTTTGTGCTCACGTGGCTGCCGACGACGGGTGAGTTCGGGTTGTACAGCACCTTCGGCGACTACGACGATCACCAGAAGGTCGCCACCAGGGCCGGCTGGCACTACACGCACAGCGTCGAGGACAAACAGTCCCAGCCCGGCACCGAGGGCATCGAGAACAGCCAGATCCGGCTCACCGACGGCAGCGTCATCTTCACGCCGAATCTGTTCGGCGCCGGCACCACCGTGAACGAGGTGAACTACCAGATGATGAGCATCGACGGTGGGGTGAAATACAAGGGCATGTCAGTCGAGGGCGAGTACTACCGCCGCTGGCTGAACAACTACGTCGGCGTCAACACCGGGGGGATCCCCGACATCAGCGACAACGGCTATCAGATGCAGACGTCGGCGATGGCGGTGCCGAAGACGCTCCAGCTGTACTTCAGCTGGTCGCAGATATTCGGCAACTACGGCAATCCGTGGGAGTGGCGAGCGGGCGAGAACTGGTACTTCCTGAAGCAGCGCGGCGTTCGCGTCAACGCCGAGTTCATCCACGTCAACAAGAGCCCGGTCGGCTATACGTCGTACCCGATGCCGGTCGGCGCGAACGGCAACATCATTCACCTCAATCTCGAGATGAACTTCTGATCCATGCCGGCCTGCACAGCCGCTCGATTCGTCGACTGCACTGGGGGGAGCCGGGGAACCGGCAGCGACGCTCCACGCCTAATGGGGGAGTCGAGCCACCCGGACTTTCCGGCGGGGCCGGTGGAAAAGTCCCCGGCAGTACGAGCTCGGACGCGGGAGGGCTTCTGGTGCCCCGCCAATTCGTCAGAAATCCTAGCGTTTCTGCGTGACCTTGCGTCAGCGGCCCCGCGGACCGTTTGGTCGTCAACGGCACGGCGCGTGCTCCCGCCGGGTGTATGCCGTCTACAACGGGTGTGTGGCGATTCAGCCGGGACGCGTTTCGACGTTGGGGCGCTCTCATCGTCCGGCCGGTCTTGTGTGGGCTGCTGATGGCGGGAACAGCCAGCGGCCAGTCGTCGAGTGGTGCCGGAAGTGGGGACAAGGGCGACCGCGGCGCCATCCAGCCTCCGGCGTCCATCGTCTGTGAATCCACGGGCAACCAACGCAACCACTGCGACGCCGACACGTCGGCGGGCGTTGCGCTGATGCGATCGACCGGCAGCGGAGCGTGTCTCCTGGGCAAGACCTGGGGCTACGACGACACCGGCGTGTGGGTGTCGGATAAATGCGGCGGCGAGTTCGGTCTGGGTCAGTCCGGAGTGCAAGCAAGGCCAGCCACCGAACCCGGGCCGTCCTCCTGGCGCGCCACCGCCGCATCGAGACGTGGGGCGAGTTCGATCCCGGCGAGGGATTCCTGGTCGGCCGGAGCGAAGCGGCGGCGAGCTGTCGATCAGCGCCTACGCGCTGATTCGCTACATCAACCAGATGCCCGCCACGCAGACGTTCACGGACCATCTGGGCATCGAGCACTCGGTGGACGGCCGCAACGACCTGTTCCCGCACCGCATCATGGTCTTCATGAAGGGCTGGCTCGGCAATCCGAAACTCGTCTACAACATCTTCTTCTGGACCGTGAATCCGACGGACCAGAAGAACATCTTCGCGGTCATGGGCTACCAGTTCTCGCGCCGCTTCAGCCTGTATGCCGGCCTCAACGGGTTGCCAGGCACGCGTTCGCTGCAGGGCTCGCACCCGTACTGGCTCGGGCACGACCGCGTGATGGCCGACGAGTTCTTCCGGCCGTACTTCTCGAACGGGATCTGGGCGCAGGGCGAGGTCACTCCGGGGCTCTGGTACAACGTCATGGCCGCCAACAACCTGAGCGCGCTTGGCTTCAAGGCGACGCAACTGGACCGGACGATGGGGCACCGGCGGCTCGATGTGGTGGATGCCGACGACGAAGGAGTTCGGACCGACGGGCGCGTACGGCGACTGCGAGATGCACGAGAAGCTCGCCACCCGGTTCGGCTTCTCCACCACCTACGCCCCTCAGGAGCAGCGCTACACGGATTCGGTGACGGGCGCGACAGGCAGCACGCTCATCAAGCTGGCGGACAGCCTGAACGTCTTCGACACGGGCGCGCTGGCGCCGGGCGTCACGGTGCAGAACGTGAACTACCGGCTGCTGTCGTTCGATGCCGGCATGAAATACAAGGGGTTCTTCCTGCAGACCGAGATCTACAACCGGTGGCTCGACGGCTTCAAGGCCGACGGGCCGCTGCCGGTCAGCTCGATCCACGACTCCGGCTTCTACGTGCAGGGCGCGTTCTACCCGATTCCGAAGAAGCTGGAGATCTACGGCGCGACGTCGCAGATTTTCGGCGACACGTCGGCCGGCTTCAGCACGAGCAGCGAATACATCGGCGGCGGGAACTTCTATCCCTTCGACACGCGCAACCATCCGGTTGAACGTGCAAGTCCAGAAAGTGAATCGACTCGCCGGTCGGCAGCACGTTCGGCTACTACGTCGGCGGCCAGACACGGCACGACGTTCTCGACGGCGTTCTCGGTGTTCTTCTGAAGACACGAGGAGGTTACGACGATGACCTCGCGCGTCCGGCGTTCATCGACGGCATGGTGATTCTCGCGGCGTGCGTCGTGCTGGCCTGGCTCGCTGTCGGCGCGAGCGCCGGTGGCGCGCACAGAGCCAGGCCGCGCCGCGTCGGGCGCGGCCAACGAGTTCTACGACTCGCACTTCCACCTGACCAACTACATCCAGCAGGGCATCACGCCGCGCAGTTCCTGCAGATCATGGGCACGCGCGTCGGCCGCTCGACGCTGTTCGGCATCCCGCTGCAGCAGCAGTGGTCGTACGCGCAACTCGGGGGACTTCGCGCCCACGTACTACCTGCAGAGCGACGCGCCGCTCTACTACTACTCGTTCACCGACGCCTACATCGCGAGCGTCTACAAGTCGCTGACGCCGGCCGAGCAGGCGCGCTTCGATCCGATGATCACCGGCTTCAACCCGGCGGACATGTACGGCGTCGATCACATCCGGCGGGTGCTGCAGATGTTTCCCGGCGTGTTCACCGGCATCGGCGAGTTCAGCATCCACAAGGAGTTCGTCTCGGCGAAGATCTCCGGCGAGACCGCCAGCCTCACCAATCCGGCGCTCGACCGCATGCTCGACTTCGCCGCCGAGTCGGGCCTCGTCGTGATCCTGCACAACGACATCGACATGCCGTTCGCCAAGGTGGATGCCGAACCGGTGTATCTGACGCAGATCAAGGACGTCCTGCGTCGTCATCCGCAACGCATCGATCATCTGGGCGCACACCGGCCTGGGACGTATCGTGCACCCGGTGCAGGTATCGGCGGAAACGGCCGAGCGCGATCCGAATCACATCGGCGTCGTCGAAGCGATGCTCACGGACCCGACGCTCGCTCACGTCAACTTCGACATCTCGTGGGACGAAGTGGCGAAGTACGCGGTGGCGTCGCCGCAGGCGACGGCGCGCGTGGCGACCATGCTCAACCGCTATCCCGATCGATTCCTGTTCGGGACCGACACCGTCGCGCCGGCCGAGCGCGGCGGCCTATTTCGCGGTGTTCGACATGTGGGAACCGGTCTGGCGGCAGCTGACGCCCGACGCCAGCCTGAAAGTCCGGAAGGGCAACTACGAGCGGATCTTCAACGAGGGACGCAGGCGCGTCCGCGCGTGGGAACGACTCAACGTGAAATAGCGGCGGGATATTACAAGGAGCGATCACAATGTTTTTGACACGAAGGTTTGGAACGGCTGCGGTGCTGGGGCGGCGGGCTGACGTTGCTGACGCTCGTCGGCGTCGCCGGGGCCGCTGGGGCTGAAGAACCGGGCGCGCCGCCTGCGGCGCAGGTGTCGCAGGACGAGAAGGGCACCCTCGAAATCTACGGCTTCGGGCAGGCCGACGCCATTGCCGACTTCAAGCAGAACAACCCCGACTGGTACGACGTCAACAGGCCTTCCCGGTTGCCGAACGTCGCCAACCAGTTCGGGAATGACGGCCACTTCTACCTGAGCGCACGGCAGAGCCGCCTGGGCGTCCGGGGCGAGGTGCCGACCGCCAACGGCCCGGTAAAGGGGCAGTTCGAGATTCGACATGTTCGGCGTCGGCGGGGACGCCGGCCAGACGACGATCCGCTTGCGCCATGCGTGGGGCCAGTACAAACAGATTGGCGCGGGCCAGACCAACAGCCAGTTCATGGACGTGGACGTCTTCCCGAACGTCCTCGACTACTGGGGCCCGAACGGGATGCTGTTCTTCCGGAACGTGCAGGTGTTCTGGGAACCGTTCAACGACGGCAGCTCGAACGCGCGCATCGCGATCGAGGCGCCGGGCGCGAGCGGCGACGCCGGGGTGCTCGCCGACCGCGTGGAGCTGCAGAACGTGAAGCCGCGGTTCCCGTCGCCGGATTTCACGGGCGCACTATCGCCTGGGCGGCAAGAAATGGGGCTACGTCCAGCTGGGCGGCGCCCTGCGCAAGATCGCCTACGACGACCTCCTGCCGAACGACAGGTTCGACCTGAACGGCAGCGTCTGGGGCTGGGGCATCAGCGTGAGCTCGAACGTGAAGCTCGGCTCGAACGACACCCTGCGGCTCCAGCTGGTCGACGGCGCGGGCGTCGAGAACTACTTCAACGACGCGCCCGTGGACGTCGCGATCAAGAGCAACCCCGGCAACGCGGTGACACCGGTCGTCGGCGAGGCCCTGCACGATCTCGGCGTGGTCATCTATCTCGATCACAACTGGAATGCGAAGTACTCGAGCGCGATCGGGTACTCGCGCGTCGACATCACCAACAGCGACGGCCAGGCGGCCAACGCGTACAAGAACGGCGACTACATCAGCGGGAACCTGCTGGTGACGCCGGCGAAGAACGTGATGATGGGCGGCGAGTTCCAGTGACGCGCACCGGGAAAACAACTCGGACGGCTTCGCCGTCAGCGACTACCGGCTGCAGTTCTCGTTCAAATACAGCTTCGGCTACAAGCTAGGAGGACAGTGATGTTCAGGAACCTGCTCGTAACGCGGCGCCGCCGCTTCATGGCGGTGATTGCCGCCAGTGTCATGGCCGGCGGGCTCGTGCTCACCGCCCAGGGCCCCGATCCGCAGACTGCCGTCAACAACGCGTTCAACCAGTTCAAGGCCCTCAAGGAAGGCAAGAACGCGGACTACATCCCGGCGCTGGCCAAGGTGGATCCGAACCTGTACGGGATCGCGTTGATCACCGTGGACGGCAAGGTCTATACGGCCGGCGACATCAAGACCGAGGTCTCGATTCAGTCGATTTCCAAGGTCTTCACGATGGCGCAGGTCATCCAGGAGCAGGGCCTCGACGCGATCGAGAAGCGGATCGGCGTCGATGCGACCGGCGCGCGGTTCAATTCGATTATCGCTGTCGAGGGCGTGAAGGTAGTGGCCGGAGCGGGCGCGCCGGAGATGAACCCGCTCGTCAATCCGGGTGCGATCTCGGCGACCAGCATGGTCACCGGCGCCAACTCCGACGCCGTGTGGAAGAAGATCATCGGCACCTACAACGACTACGCCGGCCGTAACCTGACCGTGCTGCAGGACGTGTACAAGTCGGAATCCGACTCCAACCAGCGCAACCAGGCGATCGGCGCCCTGATGCTCGCCTACGGCTACATCAAGTCCAACTGGCCGCAGGCCGTCGATCTCTACACCCGGCAGTGCTCGGTCGGCGTCAACGCCAAGGATCTGGCGATGATGGCCGCGACGCTGGCCGCGGGCGGAAAGAACCCGGTCACCGGCAAGGTGGTACTCGATCCGGCGAAGGTCCCGGGCGTCCTGGCGGTGATGGCGACGGCTGGCCTGTATGACGACTCCGGCAAGTGGCTCTACCATACCGGCCTGCCCGCGAAGAGCGGCGTCGGCGGCGGGATCATCGCCGTGGCCCCCGGCAAATTCGGGATCGCGGTCATCTCCCCCCCGCTCGACGATGCGGGCAACAGCATTCGTGCGCAGCGCGCGATTGCCGCCATCTCGAATGCGCTCGGCGCCAATCCGTACGCCGCCCGGCCGAAGTAGGGCGCGTGCGGTACGGACCCGCGGGGCGGCCGGGGGGCAGCCCCGCGGGTGTTTTGACGGGCCGGCCTTCTCAACGGCTACAATCGTTGGGCCGCTCGACCTGATTCAAGACGTTGGCATTGCACCAGAGGGTTTCATGAGGATTCACCGTCGTTCTTTCCACACCGTCGTCGCGCTGGTCACGGCTGCCAGCGTGCTGTTCACGCCGATCGTCCCCGTCCTTCGCGCGCAGACCGCCGCCGCGCCGAAGACCACCACCGCTGCCAAGCCCGCGGCTGCCGCCAGCACCGCCAATGCGGCGGCGGTTGACGGCGGATGGCCGCGGGACTACGTCACCGCCACCGGCGGCGCGCTGCGGGTCTTCCAGCCGCAGATCGCCAGCTGGGACGGCCAGCGCAAGATGGTGGCTTATTCGGCAGTGTCGTTCATCCCGAAGGGTGCATCGAAGCAGACGATGGGCACCGTCAAGTTCGAAGGCGACACGTCGGTCGCGGTCGACCAGCGCCTGGTCAACTTCACCGAGGTGAAGGTGACGGAGTCGAGCTTTCCGAACGCGTCGAACGATCAGATCAAGGAAATCACGGGCGAGATCGTCAAAAACGGGCCGCAGGGCGAGATGATCATCGCGCTCGACCGCGTCCTCGCCCGGCTGGACAAGAGCCAGATTATTCCGAAGAACGTCGCGGACGTGAAGGCGGACCCGCCGCCGATCTTCTACAGCGCGTCGGACGCCATCCTCGTGAACATCGACAGCGATCCGATCTGGAGCCCGATCATGGGCAACGATCTCAAGTTCGCCGTCAACACCAACTGGGACCTGTTCCAGCACTCGCAGACCAACACGTACTACCTGCGCTACAACGAGAGCTGGCTGTCTGCCACCGACATCAAAGGCGAGTGGAAGCCCGCTGGCAAGCTCCCCGACAGTTTCAAAGAGCTGCCAGGGGAGAAGGACAAGGACACGGACAACTGGAAGGAAGTGAGGGACGCGCTTCCGGGCAAGTCGCTGAAACCCTCGCAGGTACCCAAGGTGTTCGTGAGCACGACGCCGGCCGAGATGATCTTGCTGCGCGGCCCGGCGAGCTACGTGACGGTTGGGAACACGCAGCTGCTCTGGGTGAACAACACGGAGAGTGACGTATTCCGGATGGGCAGGACGGGCCCCGTCTACTTCCTGATTTCGGGCCGCTGGTTCAGCGCCCCCGACTTCACGGGCCCGTGGACGTTCGCGACGCTGTCGCTGCCGCCGGAGTTCAAGCAGATCCCGCTCTCGCACGACCGGTCGCGCGTGCTCGCGTCGGTGCCGGGCACCGACCAGGCCGCCGAGGCGGTGCTGCTCGCGCAGATCCCGCAGATCGCCACGGTGAACAAGAAACAGATCAAAGCGCCCGAAGTGGCGTACGACGGCGGCATGCCGACGTTCCAGCCGATCGAGAAGACGAACCTGCAGCGCGCCGCGAACACCGACAAAGACATCATCAAGGTCGGCGACCTCTATTACATGTGCTTCCAGGGCGTCTGGTTCATGGGCAAGAGCCCGACCGGTCCGTGGGAAGCGACAGGTTCCGTGCCGGGTGAGATCTACACGATTCCGGCGAGCTCGCCCTCGCACAACGTCACCTACGTGACGGTGCAGGAAGACAAGGACGATACGGCCGTGTACGTCGCCGCTGCGGCTTACACCGGCATGATGATCGCGTGGGGCTGCGTCGTCTGGGGGAGCGGGTATTACTACCCGCCGTACATGTACCCGTACGGAGGCTTCTACCCGGTCTATCGTCCGTACTACCCGTCCTACGGCTACCACGCGTCCTACAACCCGTGGACCGGCGCCTACAGCCGCGGCGTGTCGGCCTACGGTCCGTACGGCGGGGCCGGCGTCGGCGCGAGCTACAACCCCAGGACCGGGACGTACGCGCGGGGCGCCGCGGCCTACGGTCCGTACGGGGCGCGAGGCGCGGCGAGTGCGTACAACCCGCGGACCGGCGCGGTCGGCGCGACACGACAGGGGTCGAACGTCTACGGCAGCTGGGGATCGACGGCCGTTGCGCGCGGCGATCAGTGGGCATCGACGTCTCGCGTCACGAACAACCGGACCGGCAACACCACCCGCGTCACGCAGGGCAGCGGCGGCGGCGAGGCGATTTCGCGCAACACGCCCGGACCGGGCGGCGGCACCGTTGCGCGGACGGGCAGCGGCGACGTGTACGCAGGCCGCGACGGGAACGTCTACAAGAAGGATGCGGGCGGCGGCTGGTCGGAAGCGAACGGCAACAACGCCCGTCCCGACACCTCCACGGCCGGGCAGCTCAATCGTGATTCGGCCGCGCGTGCCGAAGGTGCCCAGCGCACGCGCGATTACAGCAGCTCGAGCGGCGGACGGACGGGAGGATCGAGCTACCGCCCGAGCAGCGGCGGGATGTCGCGGGGTGGCGGCGGCGGCGGACGACGGCGATAACAAACACGCAGAGATGAAGGGGTGATGACATGAGAACGATCGGGATGTTCGCAGTAACCGGGATGCTGGCCCTGGCGGCGGTGCCCGCCTCGGCGCAAACCAAGACCCTCACCGGCGAAACGAAGACGGTCACCGCCAGCGTCGAGGCCATCGACAAGCCTGGGCGGGCAGTCACCGTGAAGAAGCCGGACGGAACGTACGACGTGTTCTACTTTCCGGAGACCATCAGGCGGTTCGACGCGTTGAAGGTGGGCGACAAGATCACCGCCAAGTACTACGAGAACCTCGTGCTGCGGGTGAAGGCGCCAGGCGAGAAGGACGTCAACAGCGCGTCGGGCGGGACCGTCAGGGCCGAAGGCAAGCTGGCCGGCACCACGTCGCGTCAACGCACGATTACGGCGACCATCGCGGCCATCGATCAAGCGGTGCCCTCGATCACCTTCACCGGTCCCAACGGCTGGAAGTACAGCAGCCGCGTGGAGGACAAGAAGGCGCTGGAGAAGGTCAAGGTGGGCGACAGGCTCGACATCACCTGGACCGAGGCTCTGATCCTGTCCGTCGAGTAAGTGATCGCGGCCGTCATCCGGGGAAGCCGGTGTATATTGCCGCCGGATTTCCCTGGAAGGCGGTCGATGCTCTCTCGCTGGTCCGCGCGCGCTGCCCTGACGCTGACGCTGTTCGTTGTCCTGGCCGGCACGGCACGCGCGCAGCCGAAGGCGGACGTCGTCCGTCTGGCCAACGGCGACCACATCACGGGCGAGGTGAAGAACCTCAATCGCGGCCAGCTCGAGCTCTCGACCGACGATGTGGGGACTATCTATTTCGAATGGGACAAGGTCGTGTCCCTCTCGGCCGTGGGGCAGTTCGATGTGACAACCACCGACGGTCGCCGCTTCCTGGGCGGCCTGGCGGCCGGCGATCCGAAAACCCTCGTCATCGTCGAAGTGGCGACCCGGGTGCCGCTGCCGATGATCGAGGTCGCGACGATCACGCCGATCGGCGCCAGTTTCTGGAAGAAGCTGGACGGGTCGTTCGACATGGGCTTCAGCTACACCAAGTCGAGCGAGGTTTCCACGCTCAACGTCAACTCGAGCACCCTGTATCGCAGGCCGGCGTTCGAAGGGCGGCTCACCGCGTCGGCCACGCTGACGACGAACGGGGATGACGGCCAGCGCGACGATCGCGGTTCGATTCAGGCTTCGTATGTGCGATATCGCGGCCAACGGCTGTTTGTCGCGTCCGCCGTCGGGTTCGACAGCAACGAAAGCCTCGGGCTGCTTCTGCGCTCGCAGGTCGCCGTCGCCGTGGGTCCGCGCCTGATCAACAACAACCGGGCTCAGCTGTCCATCGCCGGCGGGATTGCGGCCAACGACGAACGCAACGTGGACGCCGCTCCGACGCAGAACCTGGAAGCGCTCTTCACGTTCCGCCAGTCGTATTACAGGTACGATCGTCCGAAAACCAACATCGATACCAGCTTCCAGTACTACCCCAGTCTGACCAACTGGGGCCGCCAGCGCATCCAGCTCGACGCCAGCGCCAGGAGAGAGGTCTTGAAGGACTTCTTCCTCGCGATCAACATGTTCGATACGTTCGACAGCCGGCCGCCCAGCCCGGACGCGGCGAAAAACGACGTTGGCGTCTCGTTTTCCATCGGCTGGAGTTATTAGGGGGCGACCATGAAAGGTCCTTGGTCCCTGGTTCCTGGTTCCTGGTCCGTCCGTGGTCCCTGGTCCGTGGTCCTGCTGATCGCGTGCCTGTGGCCGGCTGGTGCGGTGGCGCAGGATTCCAAGGTGACCACGCGCGAGGTGGCGCTCGTCGCCGGAAAAGTAGAACGTCTCGATCCGTTTGCGCGCTCCGTGACGCTGCGGACGCCCGAAGGCCTGCTGCACACGGTCTACGCCGGGAAGGAACTGAAGACGTTCGACGAGCTGCGATCGGGAGACAACATCACCGTGCGCGTCAGCGAGTCGGTCGTCGTCGCCGTGCGGCCGAACGCGAAGATGACCGTCATCGAGGACAGCACAGCGGCGGCGAAGAAAGGGCCTGACGCGGCCGGCGCCGACGTCATCCAGCAGCTGAAGGCCGTGGTGCGGGTCGAGACCGTCGATCTGGCGAGTCAGGTCATCACCTACAGGACCGCCGACAACCGCAACGTGATGCGCCAGGTGACGGACCGCAAGCTGCTCGAAGGCCTCAAGCGCGGGGACACCATCGAGATCACCTATACGCGCGAGCGCGCGATCGAGATTACGAAAAACCGGTAGTCCTCCTCAGCGAGATCCGGTCCTCTGACTCCCCCAAATGGGGGATGCCCAAGGCATCGTTTGCCTGATTTTTGCAATTGACTGATCCATATCGTGGCCGGCGCGAGTTAGTCTGATGGCTTCACGTTTGTGAAAAAGGAGAAGGACATGGCGAATCGACTCATCACGCTCATCGGCCTGTTGTGCCTGGCCGGCGCATCCCCCCTGCAGGCCCAGAAAACCGTGAGCAAGGCGAACACGATCACCGCAACCGCCACCGTCGAGGCCGTCGACTACAGCGCCCGCCGCGTGATGCTGAAAAACGAAAAAGGCGAGACCGACTCGTACGTGGTGGATCCAGCCATCAAGCGGTTCGATTCCGTGAAGGTCGGCGACAAGGTGAGGCTGACGTACTACGAGTCGCTGGTCTTCCAGCTGGTCAAGCCGGGCCAGAAGTCGAGCGGCGCGAGCGACGAGGCGGCCCTGACCCGCGCAAAAGGCGCGCTGCCCGCCGGCTCGATCGCCACGCAGGAAAAGCGGACCGTGACGGTGAAGGCCGTCGATCCGGCCGTGCCCTCGATTACCGTGACGACCGATGACGGCCGGACCGTGTCCCGCAAGGTCGAAGACAAGAAGAACATCGAAGGGGTCAAGGCGGGCGACAAGATCGACATCACCTATACCCAGGCGCTGCTGACGAGCATCGAGGCGGCGAAGTAGAGGAGACGCGCGATGGCCAAGACTGCGAAGACGGACAAGCCGAACATCCTGGTGATCTGGGGCGACGACATCGGGATTTCGAACTTGAGCTGCTACTCGCACGGCCTCATGGGATATGAGACGCCCAACATCGATCGGCTCGCGAAGGAAGGCATGATGTTCATCGACTCCTACGGTGAGCAATCCTGCACGGCAGGGCGGTCGGCGTTCATCTCGGGCCAGAGCGTGTTTCGCACGGGCCTCTCCAAGGTCGGCGCCCCCGCCGCCCCGGTCGGCATGAACGAGAAGATTCTGACGATCGCCGGCGCTCTGAAGAACCAGGGCTACGCCACGGGACAGTTCGGCAAGAACCATCTCGGCGATCTCAACCACATGCTGCCGACCAACCACGGGTTCGACGAGTTCTACGGGAACCTGTACCACCTGAACGCCGAAGAAGAACCGGAAATGCACGACTACTTTCCGGAGAAGGATTTTCCGAACTACAAGAAGAACTTCGGCCCCCGCGGCGTCATCCATTCGTATGCGACCGACAAGGACGATCCCACCGAGGAGCATCGCTGGGGGCGGGTGGGCAAGCAGCGGATCGAGGACACCGGCCCGCTGACCCGGACGCGGATGGAGACGTGCGACGACGACTTCGTGGACAAGGCCAAGGACTTCATCAAGCGCCAGGAGGCGGACGGCAAGCCCTTCTTCGTGTGGCTCAACTTCACCCACATGCACCTCTACACCCACCCGAAGCCGTCGAGCGTCGGCCAGGCGGGGCGGTGGCAGTCCATTTATCACGACACGATGATCGACCACGACAAGAACGTCGGGCAGATGCTCGACTACCTCGACGAGCTCGGCATCGCCGAGAACACCTTCGTCATGTATTCCACCGACAACGGGCCGCACCGCAACTCGTGGCCCGACGGCGGCATGACACCGTTCCGCAGCGAGAAGAACACGAATTGGGAAGGCGCCTTCCGCATCCCGCTGGTGGTGCGCTGGCCCGGCAAGATCAAAGCCGGTTCCGTCTCCCGCGAGATCATCCAGCATCACGACTGGTTCCCGACGTTTCTGGCCATGGCCGGCGAGCCCGACGTCGTGGAGAAGGCGAAGAAGGGGTACCAGGCGATCGGCCGCACCTACAAGAACCACATCGACGGCTACAATCTCCTTCCGTACCTCACGGGCAAGGAGAAAGAAAGCCCGCGCAAGCTGTTCTTCTACATCAGCGACGACGGCGACGTGCTCGCGATCCGCTACGACAACTGGAAGATCGTGTTCATGGAGCAACGGTGCCACGGCACCATGCAGGTCTGGTCGGAGCCGTTCACCCGGCTGCGGCTGCCGAAGCTCTTCAATCTCAGGACCGACCCGTACGAGTTCGCCGACATCACGTCGAACACCTACTACGAGTGGTTCATCCGCCGGAACTACATCGTGTTCGGGGCGATGATTCTCGCGAACAAGTTCGCGGATACGTTCAAGGAATTCCCGCCGATCCAGAAGCCCAACAGCTTCACGATCGACGACGCCATCAACGCGATGGCCGATGTCTCGGGGGCGAATCACTGACGATTGACAGCATGGTCCCTGGTTCTTGGGCCTTGGTTCTTGGTCCGTCCCTGGTCCCCGGTCCTTGGTGCGCGGACTGAGAGTGGGGCAGGATGGACGAAGGACTGAGGACCAGGGACGGACCAGGCACCAAGAACGAAGGACCAAGGACGACGATGATCGATGGAATGGTCGGGATCCCGGGCGGCACGTTCCGCATGGGATCCGACCATCACTACCCCGAGGAGGCGCCGGCGCGTCAGGCGACCGTCGGCGCGTTCTGGATGGACCCGCATGTTGTCACCAACGCCGAGTTCGCCCGGTTTGTCGACGCGACGATGCACGTCACCCTCGCCGAACGTCCGGTCGATCCGGCCACCTATCCCGACGCCAAACCTGAACTGCTGATTCCATCGTCGGTGGTGTTTCAGAAGGCCGCCGGGCCGGTGGACATGAGCAACCACTTCAACTGGTGGACCTACGTGCCGGGCGCCGACTGGCGGCACCCGCGCGGCCCGGAGAGCTCCATCGACGGTCTCGCCGACCACCCCGTCGTGCACGTCGCGTTCGAGGACGCCGAGGCCTACGCGAAGTGGGCCGGCAAGGAACTGCCGACCGAAGCGGAATGGGAGTTCGCCGCGCGCGGCGGCCTCGACGGCGCGTCGTACGTCTGGGGCGAGGAGTTCATGCCCGGCGGCAAGGCGATGGCGAACACCTGGCAGGGTTCGTTTCCGTGGCAGAACCTGCTCATGGACGGCTACGAGTGGACCGCGCCGGTCGGTTCGTTTCCGCCCAACGGCTACGGGCTGTACGACATGGCCGGCAACGTCTGGGAATGGACGACGGACTGGTATCCGGACGGGCCGGCGCCGGCGAAGTCGTGCTGCACGGCGGGGAATGGCGGGCCGAAGCGCAAGGTGATGAAGGGCGGTTCGTACTTGTGCGCGCCGAACTACTGCCGCCGCTACCGTCCGGCGGCGCGGATGGCGCAGGAAGCGGACAGCGCGGCATGCCACCTCGGTTTCCGCTGCATAATCAGGGCGTGAGCCACGGGTGGCGAGCCAGATAGAAAGCCTGCTCCGCATGACGGCGCTGGCGGTCGCGGCGCTGCTGCCGATCGTCAACCCGCCCGGGTGCGCGCCCGTGTTCCTGTCGATGACGCCGGGGCTTTCCGACGCGACGCGCACTCTCCTTGCCCGTCGCGCGGCGACCAACGGGTCCCTGCTGCTCGTCGCGGCGATGCTCATCGGGTCGTACGTGCTCGGGTTCTTCGGCCTGTCGCTGTCGGTCGTCAAGATCGCCGGCGGGCTGCTCGTGATTGCCACGGGCTGGAAGCTGCTGAACGCGGAAGGTACGGCCGAGTCCGCGTCGATGACGCCGAAGGTGACATGGCCGGCTGACGAGATCACCAGGCGCAGCTTCTACCCGATCACGTTTCCCCTGACCGTCGGTCCCGGTTCGCTCTCCGTCGCCCTCACGCTCGGAGCCGGTACGCGTGGGGCCGACGTGTCCGTCCCGATCGGTGTTGCCGGCGCCGTGATCGGCATTGCGATCGTCGGGGTCACGATCTACCTGTGTTATCGCTTTGCGGCAGCGGTGATGGCGATGCTCGGCGCGACGGGCACGGCCGTGCTCCTGCGCATGTCTGCGTTCATCCTGCTCGCCGTCGGCGTCGAGATTTTCTGCAACGGCCTCGCCGAGCGATTCGCCCTGTTCCGTTCGTAACGATGCTGCACACCCAATGATGATGATGAACCAGCTCGACTCGTGGAACGACGGTCCTTCGAGACAGGCGATCGAAGATTTCGTGAAACGTGTGAGCACATCCGGCTCGCGCGATTTCGTCGCGCCCGAGGAACGAATTGCCGTGTTCGACAACGACGGCACGCTGTGGTGCGAGAAGCCGATGCCGGTCGAGCTCGGCTTCATTCTGCAGCGGCTCTCCGCGATGGCCCTCGAAGACGCGTCGCTGCGCGACAAGCAGCCGTGGAAGGCGGCGTACGAGAAGGACTACGCCTGGTTCGGCGGGGTCATCACGAAGCACTATCACGGGGACGACAGCGAGGTGAAGGTCCTCATCGGCGGCATCCTCAAGGCGTTCGGCGGCATGTCCGTTGACGCCTACCAGTCGTCCGCCGAGTCCTTCCTGCAGAAGGCGCAACACCCGACCCTCGGACGCCGGTTTCGCGATGGTGCCTACGGCCCGATGATCGAGCTGCTGCGGTATCTCGAGGCGCACGGGTTCACCAACTACATCGCGTCAGGCGGCGACCGCGATTTCATGCGCGTCGTCACCGACGAGATCTACGGGATCCCTGCCGAGCGCGTCGTCGGGAGCTCGAACGCGCTGTGCTACACCGAAAACGAGGAGTGCGGCTCGGTCGCCTACCTCGCCAAGCCCGATGTCTTCGACGATGGCCCGGCCAAGCCGGTCCGGATCTGGAGCCGGATTGGACGGCGTCCGATCCTGGCTTTCGGCAACTCGAACGGGGACATCCAGATGCTGCAGTTCACCGGCGGGACCAACCGGCCCGCGCTGCGGCTGCTCCTGCTGCACGATGACAAGGCGCGTGAGTTCGACTACACGGCGGGGGCCGAGAAATCGCTGCAGCTCGCACGGGCCCGGGGCTGGACCGTGGTCAGCATGAAGAACGACTGGAAGAACGTGTTCGTGCCGGTGGCGTAGTGCAGGCCTCGAAGGCCTGCACTACGTCGGAAGGAAACTAGAAGCGGAAGGTGATGCCGCCCTGGAGTTCGAACTGGTTCGAGTACTTCGCGTCGCCCACCAGGTAGCAGCCCCAGTAGGGATCGCACCAGTAGCCGACCGCTTCGGAGTTGATATACGTCGGTGTCAAGCGGACGCCGACGCGCGCCGCCGACCTTCGACCATCCGTAGAACTTCGCGCCGGCGCCCCAGGTGCTGGAGAACCTCGTCTGAGCTGTTGATCGTCCCGGGCCCCCTGCCTCCGGTGTAGTCGACCGAGCCGAAGCTCGTGGCGCCGAGACCGACCATGACGTACGGACGGACGGCCGCGTCGGCACTCGCCGAAGTTGTACGTGAACGTGCCGTGGTAGGTGCTGACGGTCATGTCGCCGACGTCTACTTCGTCGTCGTGCCGCTGACCTGCAGCGTCGAGAGCTGTTGACCGTAGAGGAACCCCACTTCGGAGTTCGGCGAGATGAAGAACCCGAGGTCGATGCCCCAGCCGAAGGAGTCCTTGGGATCGACGCGGCTGTAAACGCCCCCGGGGGCAACGACGTTGGCTGCCGAAATCGACACCGTCGGAGAGGACCCAGCCGAAGGTGACGCCAACCTCGGCCTTCTGGGCGAAGGCGGGCATGGCCGCCAGCATGACCATGAACGCAATGAGAGAGATTCGCTTGAGCATTCGTCGAAATCCTTTCGTAGAGAGGGAGATTCCCGGGTATGCCGGGTCTCGAGATAGGACGACCGCGACCGTACCCCGGTTCTCGATTATGTCTCGGTCCGCGATCTTCGTTGGGGTGAATTGCACAAGATTGCCTGGAGGCCGGCCCGAAGTACGAACAATTGGATCTGTGGCCGATATGGTCGAGCCGCTCCGCCGGCTCCTCTGAGCAGATTTCGTGCCGCTGGTGCGGAGAAGACCGACGCGGCCCTCCTTGCGGAATTGCCAGTAAAACGCGACCTCGGGACCCGCCGGGGATCTCCGGCCCTCCAATATGTCGGAGGTTGCCGGCCGAATTGAGCTTGAGCCGAGGCCCCTACCAGACCCTCTTGACCTGGAAGTTGATGATGTTTTCGCTGGTCGTAAAAGGTTCGTCAGTGGTATCCCGGGAACGGGTCCAGATGTAGAGCCCGGTATAGCGCCAGGATCGGTTTCGGCGGTATCCGGTTCCGAACCGGACGCGCTGACGGTTGGCGAACCGCTCGCTCGGATCGGCAATCGGGATGAACCACTCCCAGTCCGCGATCGCGTGAATCGTGCCGTCGGCGCTCAAGTTCCCGCGGTTGATGGGGTACAGAAGCTCGAGGCGATTCCTGAACCGGCCCGTCGAAGAGTTTGGCTGGTCGTCGGTGTAGAAGAAGTTCCGCCACTCCCAGCGCGCGAGATCGCGGATCACCAGGCGCCGTTTCGGCAGCTGCTCGTGCCGCACCAGGCGCTCCTGCCTCGAAAACAGATGAAAGCGCACGCCGCCTCGCAGTGTCAGCTCGGTGCTCGACACATCGTCGGTCTGATGCGTCATGCCGGCAATCAGGTCGCCGACGACGTCCAGCCATTTCTTCGGCGAGTATTCGATGGACGGCGTGATGTCGAGGTTCCTCCATCCGGGCTGATCCGGCGGCGCCGAGAGCAGCACTTTCGGCTCGACATCCAGTGAGTACGTCAGGCGGTCTGTCTTCACCCAATCGAACGTCGTGTTAATCCAGAGCTGAGTCGTGCTCTGAGCGGCGGCTGGATTCGACGCTGCCAGCAGGAGAATCAACAACCCGGCACGAACGCGTCGCCCCGATCGGCCGCTCCGGGAAGTCATGCGGCCAATATATACGGTTACGCTCCGCGCCTGAGAAGGTCTGCTAGGATTTGGCGCGATGCTGAAGAGACATCGGATCATTCTGCTCCTGCTGCTCACGTGGGTGCCGCTGGTGATCCTCTCGGCATTTGGCGACGTCAGGTCGGGTGGCAGGGTCACCCTGTCCCTGCTGGTCGACTACACGGTGTACGTCCGGTTCCTGCTCGCGGTGCCCGTGCTGGTGCTCGCCGAGGGTGTCATCTGGCCGCGGGTCGTCGATCTGTTCCACTATCTCGTGGGGGCCGGTGTGGTCGCCGAGGCCGGCGTGCCTGCGCTCGAACAGCTGATCAAGCGGTTCGACGCGCTGCGCCGGTCCTGGATGGTGCTTGCCGCCTCGGCCTTCTGCGTCGTGTTCGGCATGCGGTTCCTGCGTACCGACCTCCTGGGCGATACCGCGGCGTGGCAGTTCGCGTCCGCCTCCTCTGGATCGGCACGGTCCCTGGCCGGATGGTGGTATCTCGTTGTCTGCGTTCCGATCTTTCAGTTCCTGGTCTTCCTCTGGGCCTGCCGCTACGCGATCTGGTGCGGCTTTCTGTTCCGTTTGTCCCGCCTCGACCTCGATCTGCTCCCCACGCATCCCGATCGCTCGGCCGGGCTGCGGCCGATCGGCCAGGTGCACCAGTATTGGGCGATCGTGGTGTTCGCCGTGTCGTCGCTGGTGGCGGTCCACATCGGCCTGGAACTGTTTGCACACGGCCGGTCCCTCCTGGACTATCGGCTGCAGCTGGCCGCGTTTCTGGGAATGAGCCTCGTCGTCCTGTTCGCCCCGTTCCTGGCGTTCTCGGGCAAACTGCTCGCCGCGCGACACCGCGGCCTGCTCGAATACGGGCGGTTCGCCGCCGCGTATGCCCGCGCGTTCAACGCGAAATGGATCGACGGTGCGCCGTCCGATCCGGGCCGCCTGCTGGGGACCGGCGACATCCAGTCGCTCGCCGATCTGGCGAACAGCTACGCAGTCGTGCACGAAGTCCGGATGGTCCCCTTCGATCTGGTCAACGTCCTGGTTATCGTGGCGGCGGTCGCGATTCCGTTCTTCCCGCTGGTATTCGCCGTGCTCTCGCCGGTCGAGGCGATTAAACAGGTGATTCAGATTCTGCTGTGAGGATGCCGTGACCGAGACTGCCGTGCCGCACACGCTCAACGCCGATGACATGGCCCGGGAGCGGACGATCCTGGCCGCCGATCGCACGCTGATGGCCTGGATCCGGACGACGCTCTCGATGATCAGCTTCGGGTTCACGATCTACAAGTTCCTGCAGGCGATGTTCGAGTCGGGGAAGTCCGCGCTCGTGGCGGGCCCCACCGGCCCGCGGAACTTCGGTCTCGCGCTGATCTCTCTGGGCGTCTGGGCACTCGCGATCGCGTGCCTGCAGTACCGGCGCGAGATGCGGCGTTTCAATCCGGGACGCACGCCCTTCTCGCTGACGCTGGCTGTTGCCGGCTTCGTCGCATTGTTCGGGATCCTGGCGCTGATGAACCTGCTGTTTCACATCGGGCCGTTCTGACGAGGCTGGTGGCCATGCTCGAGAGCTTCGTCGGAGCGCTGTTTCTGGCCGCCGTCCTGGTCGCAGGCTGGCGGCTGACCGCGTCGCTGACCGTGGGCCGGCGGCGGGTCGCGTCGGCCTCGGCCGGCGTGGCGGTCGCGTACGTCTTCGTCTACATGCTGCCGGAGCTCAACGAAGCAGGCAGCACGTTTGTCGACGCCACGCGGAATCTGGGGCTGCCGCTGCCGGAGTACCGCGTGTACGTCGCCGCGCTCGTCGGCTTCGTGCTGCTGTACGGCGTCGAACATCTGCGCAAGTGGTCGCGCGGGAACCCGGAACCGGCGGGTGAGTCGGCGGTGGATCGGACGTTCGTCCTGCACGTCGGCGGGTTTGCCGCCTACGTCCTGCTGGTCACGCTGACGATGGCCGAGAGCGCGGCGCGAGGGGAGCTGCCGACCGCGCTCTTCTGCCTCGCGATGGGATTGCACTTTCTCGGCATCGCTGGCGATCTGTTCAAGGAGCACGGTGCGCTTTACCTCAACCCCGGCCGGTACATCATGGCGGCGGCAGTTTTCGCCGGCTGGATGATCGGCGCCCACATGCCGGTGCCTCCGGCGACGCTGGCCACGCTGCTCGGTGTCGTGTCGGGCGGCGTCGTGGTCAACAGCATGATCATGGAGCTGCCGAGCGAGAAGAACGGCCGTTTCGGGTCGTTCGTGCTCGGTGCGGGCGGCTACGCGCTGATCCTGCTGCTGCTCGCCAGCGTCCGCATTGACGGAACCGGAGGGCCGCCGTTTCAGCTGATGAGCGCGGTGATCGATCAGATGGCGGCGCGCCTGACCGGGCCGATGAACTTCCGGTTCGTGCTGCAGCCGGTGGTCGCGATCGCCCTCGGCGTACGCGACGGCCGCCTCGACGCCAGGGCCGGCGCCCCGCCGTTCGTGCTCGACGTCCTGTTCGGGTCCGAACGGCGCCGCCAGGACCTGGCGAGCGCGTTGACGAGTCTCGGCAAGCCGGTGCTGCTCGGCACCGTCCTCGACGCGATCGCGCAGTACCAGATCTTCGGACACGTCAGGCCGATCGCCGCCGTGCTCGTCGGCGCCGGCGTCATCGGCGTGCCGTATGCGCTCGCGCGCGGGTTGGCCAACCGCTTCAGCGGCACTCGACTGTGATACGCTCCGGCTCCGGAGGAGATGTGATCATCCGCCGTTCGTTTCTCTTGTTCACGCTGCTGCTGGCGCTGCCCGCCGGCGCCCTGGCTCAGACGTTCACGGCGACCTGGAAGAACCCGGCGGCCGCGAACGTCGTCTACGCGGGCAAGAAGATCGTCGGCCTCATCGTCAGCGACGACATGCCGCTTCGGCAGAGCGCGGAAGAAGCGTTGGCGCGCGAGCTGACCGCGAGAGGCGTGAAGGGCATTCCCGCCTATCAGATGATCCCGAAGGAAGAGGTTCGCGACAAGGATCGCGCGAAGGCGTGGTTCGAGCGGACCGACACCGCCGCGGTCGTCATCATGCGGCTGGTGGACATCAGCAAGGAAACCCGCCCGACGGTCGTCGCCTGGCAGAGCGCGCCGTACTACGGATCGCTCTGGGGCTACTATCCCTACGCCTGGGGCGCGACCATCGATCTCACCCCCAACAAGACCACCGTGACGGTCGTTGTCGAGACGCTGGTATTCGACGTGACCGGCAACCGCCTGCTCTGGGCCGGCACGAGCGAGACGACCAACGCCAAAGGGGCGCAGGAGCTCGTGAAGAAGCTCGTGAATGCCGCCGCCGAGCAGATGCGGAAAGACGGCCTCATCCGCAAGAACTAACCGACGGAGGATTCGATGACTGGACGGGCCGCGCTGGTGGTGTTGGCTGTCGTTTGCGCGCCAGCAGCCGCCAGGGCGCAGGGATCGCCAAGCGCTGACGTGGTGACGCCGCCGGCCAACGTGCTGCTTCCGAACTACGACAGCGTGCCCGTGGGCCCCAACGCGGGCCTCGAGGGCACCGCGTACGTGGCGCGCGTGGCCGATCCGTCGGCGGCGTGGATCAACCCGGCCGGCCTCGCGCGCGCGACCGCCTCCGAGGTCAGCGGCAGCTCGGGGCTGTTCCAGATCTCGAACGTGTCACCGTCCGCGCTGCCGGACACGGGCGGTTCCGTTCAGCAGCTGCCGAGCCTGGTCGGGTTCACCGCGGCGAACGTGCTGCGCAAAGGCTTCACGCTTGGCCTCAGCATCCTGACCTCCAGTTCGTGGACGCAGCAGACCAACTCGCAGCTCGTCCTCGACCGCGGAACCGCGCGCGAGCGGTTCGCCTACTCGGCCGATTCCGAATTCCAGCAGCATGTCGGCGCAGCGTCAGTCGGGTTCACCTCGGGGCGCGTGCGCCTCGGCGGCGGCCTCGCGTTCGTCTTCACGGACGTGGTGAAGAACGACGTGATCAGCGACCGGCTGGGCGAGCGCGACGTCGCTGCGATCGCTCATCATCGAGACCCGGGCCTCCGGCTCGGCCTTTCAAGTGCGGCCGCTGTTCGGCGCGCAGTTCGACCTGTCGCCGCACGTGCACGTCGGGGGCACGATCCGGACGCCTGCGCTGACGTTGTTCAAGGGCGTGTCGGCGACGGAGGAAAGCCTCGCGGACAACGGATCGGCGTCGGTCGGCGCGTCGTTCTTCGACTCCGACGCGGCCTTTACGTACCGCCAGCCGTTCGAGTTCCACGGCGGCGTCGCCTACACGGCCGCCCGCGGCGAGATCGAGGTCGACGTGCACGGGTATACCCCGATCTCCGCCTACGCGATGATCGCCAGCGATCAGCCGATCGTCACGTACACCAACCCCGGCGCGGGCTCGGCGCCGGCAGTGTCGAGCCGGCCGTACGGCGGGGCGATTTCACAGTCGCGCGGGCTGGCCAACGTCGCGGTGGGGGGCCATCTGGTGCTCAACTCGAACGGCGTCTGGCGCCTGCACTACGGGGCGGGCACCGACTTCTCGCCCGTCGGCGACGAAGATACGGTCTTCACGAAACTGAACCGGTTCAGCTGGTCGATTGGAGTCAGCGGCACGAAGGGACCGCTGCAGTTCACGGCGGGCGTGAACTACCGTTCAGGGTCGTCGGACGAGGTCGTCATCCGCAACCTGCAGAACGGCGAGCCGGTCAATTCAACCATTCACGTCGAGACGCTGGGGCTGATCTACTCGCTGTCCTACAAGTTCTAGCTGCCGGCCTTGGCCTTTGCCCTCAGTTCCTGCTGCTCGGTGAGCATCTTGTAGCCGAGGTAGTACTTGTAGATGTTCGACACGTACTGCACGGTCTCACGTCCGATGGATTCGGCGGCGATGAGCTCGACGTTGTTGAACCACTGGTTGGGGTCCAGCCCGCGTTTGGCCGCCCGCTCGCGCAGTTGCCGGATGCGGTTCGGCCCGGCGTTGTACGACGCGAACGTGAACAGGCCCTTGTTCAGCCGGTCCATCGGTTCGTCCGCGTAGTAGCTGTCCATCATGAAGCGCATGTACTTCACACCGGCGTGAATATTCGCGTCAAGCTTGGTGATGTCGCCGACCTTCATGTCCGCCCCGGTGGCGGGCATCACCTGCATGACGCCGATCGCGCCCACGGGACTCTTCCGGCTCTGGTCGAGGCCCGATTCCTGGTAACCCTGGGCGGCCATCAGCAGGTAGTCCAGCTTGTACTGATCGCTGTACTTGCGCAGGTACGCCACGGTCTTCCGGAATCGTTCGACCTCCGCCTGCGACGTGGCGCCCTTCGCGTACTTGGCGCTCTTCCAGTATTTCTGCGTGAGGACGTTGCGCTGCAGCGACCCCTCCGGATACTTCTTGAGGAACCCGTTCAGCTCGGCCATCAGCTGCGGGCTGTTCTTGCGGACCATCATTGCCGTCTCGCCGTCGGTCTTGACCGCGGCGGCCGTGTTGAGCACCAGATCCGGGTACACCTGCTGCCAGAACTCCGCGACGTAGTCGTCCACCATCGTCATGGGCGCGAGCCCGGCGTTGACCATCTCGAGGAGGTCTTCGTCGGAGAGCACTTCGGGCGCCGGCCGGATGGTGACCGGAGGCTTGCCGGCCTTGGCGAGCTCCGCGTTGAACCGCGCGACGTTGGGCGCTGACACGTCGGAGGCCCGGAGGTAGACCTCCTTGCCGCCCAGATCGGCGACGCTCGCGATCGGCGGCATGCCCGGGCCAGAGACGATGATCGTGGAAATGCCGGTGCGGGTCGCGTTCGTGAAGTCGATCTGCTCCTTACGCCATGCGGTGACCAGTTTGCCGGCGGCGACGACGTCGCCCCGCCCGTCGAGGAGCGCCGGGATCAGCTCGTTGGCGGCGACCGGCACGAAGATGACGCGGATCCGGACGTGCTTCGCGTTGAGCTTCTTGTTCAGGTCGTCTTCGAACAGCTTGAACGCCTCGGGGACCTGTCCCAGCTGCGCGCCCTTGTCCACGAAGAACGTCGTCTTCGAGTAGACCGTGAGGACGCGAATCACTTTGCGCTCGATCATGCCGTCGAGATCGCCGGTCCATTTGCCGACGAGCGCGGAGGCGACGGCGTTGTCCAGGGACCGGATTTCAGCGGCCGTCTCGGAGCCCGCGGCGCCCTCGGTCGTCTGCGCGGGCGGGGGAGTCGCGTTCCCGCAGGCGGCGGCGGCGACGGCCAGCAGGAATACGCCGAACAGAACGAGCGGCCGGTGCGTGAGTGTTTTCAGCATCTCTGCAGGAACTCTGAAGGCGGACAGTCGCTGTTGGAGTGAAACAGGGCAATCAAGGATAGCAGGATCGGCAGCCCGGGAGGCGATGCTTTATCATGGCTTCCGCCGTGACACTCAACCCGTTCCAAAGGCGCGAGTTCCACCTGCTGTCGAAGCCCACGGGCGCCGTCTGCAACCTCGACTGCAAATACTGCTTCTTCCTTTCGAAGGAGATGCTCTACCCGGGCAGCCGCTTCCGCATGGCCGACGACATGCTGGAGACCTACATCCGGCAGCTGCTCGAGTCGCAGCCTGGTCCCGAGGTCGCGGTCGCGTGGCAGGGCGGCGAGCCCACGCTCATGGGCCTCGACTTCTTCAAGCGGTCCGTCGAGCTCGTCGAGCGGCACCGGCGGCCGGCCCAGCGCGTCGCGTACACGCTGCAGACCAACGGCACGAAGATCGACGACGAGTGGGCCGCTTTCCTGGCCGAGCACAAGTTCCTGATCGGCCTGAGCGTGGACGGCCCGCGTGATCTGCACGACCTGTATCGCGTCGACAAAGGCGGCCAGGGCAGCTTCGATCAGGTCATGGAGGGGTGGCGCGCCCTCGCGGCGAGGAACGTCGACGTGAACATCCTGTGCACCGTGCACAACGCCAACGGCGACCACCCGCTCGACGTCTACAGGTTCTTTCGCGACGAGATCGGCGCCAAGTACGTCCAGTTCATCCCGATCGTCGAGCGGGTCACCTCGGAGCTGCTGCCGATCGCGAACATGGGCTGGGGCGAGCGAGGCAGCGATCCGCGTCCGCTGTACATCACCGAGGGGCACCACGTCACCGACCGTTCCGTCGGCTCGGAGCAGTGGGGGCGATTCCTGATCGGCGTCTTCGACGAGTGGATCAAGAAGGACGTCGGGACCGTGTTCGTGCAGATGTTCGACGCCGCGCTGGCGTCGTGGGTCGGCGCGCCGGCGTCGATGTGCGTGTTCGCGGAGACGTGCGGCAACGCCCTCGCCCTCGAGCACAACGGCGACCTCTACTCCTGCGATCACTTCGTCGAGCCGAAGCACCTGCTGGGGAACATCAAGGACGTCCACATGCTGGAGCTCGTGTCGTCGCCGCAGCAGGTGGCGTTCGGCCTGGCGAAGCGCGACACGCTACCGAAGTACTGCCGCGAGTGCGAGGTGCGCTTCGCCTGTCACGGCGAGTGCCCGAAGAACCGGTTCATCAACACGCCTGACGGAGAACCCGGCTTGAACTACCTCTGTGCCGGCTACATGGCGTTCTTCAAGCACGTCGATCGCCCGATGAAGATGATGGCCGACCTGCTGAAGCGCGGCCGCTACGCCGACGAGGTCATGGCGCTCCTGTCCTAGAGGAGTCCCACTTTCTTCATCTCGCGCACCGCTCCGGCTGCCAGTTCCTTCACGAAGGCATCGACGTTCGAGGGATTGGTCGTCTTGCTCTGGCCCGCCCACAACAGCTTGTTCTGTTTGAGGGAGTACACGAGCGTCTCGACGGTCACGATGGTGTCTGTGCGGATGTCGGTTCCCGTGCCCCAGGCGCCGCCCCAGCCGTATCCGTAGTAGCCGCCCCAGTAGGGTCCGTACATCGGTCCGGTGTACACCGACGGCGTGCTGGTGATGGCCTTGTCTTTGGCCAGCGGGCGCATGACAACGACGCCGGCCGCCCCCGATGCTTCGACGGCGGTGCGGACCCTGGCTTCGTTGGCGACGATGTCGTCGCTCGCGATGGTGTAGCCCGGCACACCCTGCCCGCCCTGCGCTGTTATCGCGGCTGCCAGCGTGTCTTCAGCGGAGCGGCGCGCCGCGGTGTTCTTGGTCACCACCATCGCGATGACCTTCTGCCCGTTCAGCGACCCGATCGGCTGCGCGTCCGGCGCCCGCCAGCTCGAGTCGTAGGTCGTAGTGGCGCAGCCGACGAGAACGATTGAACCGAGAACCACGAGCGTTCGCTTGAGAATCGTCAACATGGAGCACCTCACAACCGCGTTCACGCCCGCGGCATTGGCGAGGCAGGGTGGCACCAGCCCTCATCCGGCATTATGCATCACGGTGTCGTAGACGTTGCCGGCCTCCTCAGCTCGCGCGTGCAAGACCAGCGTGCTCGGCGACGAACCGGACGAACCCATCCACGGCCTGCCAGTCAGTGAACTCCCAGTCGCGCGAGGTGTCGGTGGACGCGCCGTTGTGCCTGGCGATTTGTTTCATCGCCAGCTTTACCAGGAAGTTGTATTTCGAGTAGGCGAGCGCTCCGGCGACCGGGAGCGTATAGGCCGGCGTCCAACCGGTGTCGGCAGCGAACACATCAATCATGTGGCGGACGTCGGCGGATGCCTGACGGCGCCTGTCGGGCGGCGCCGCCTCATCCTGGGCGCCGGCCTGCGACAGCGACAACGAGAGCAATGCGGCGCCCGCAGCCTCGAGCTCGCGGCGGTATTGCGTCACGAAGCGCCGCATCTCGCGCTCGTGGCGGCCAAGGTGCACGGACGCGACGACGAAGATGGCGCGGTAGGCCTGCCACGAGATGCGATCGTTCAGGGTGCGGACGTCGAAGAGATCGACGTCGAGACCCTGCGCCTGCAGACCGGCGGCGGCGCGCTCGGCCACCCGCCGCGCCTGGCCTTCACGGGTGGCGTAGAAGACGGCTGCGCTGGGTGTCATGGCGTCCTCCTTGGAGGCCAGGCTCTTGCGTTTTGCACACTCGATAACGACGCAAACATCGTTCCGGAAGGCGCTGCCGAGATTTCGTCACGTTGTGATTGCTATCGTGTTAGGTTACGTTTCATCTCTCGCTCAAGGAGGCCCGCATGCTTCGCACGGGATTGATCGTGCTCGCCATCAGCGCGTTCGCCGCCGCAGCGGCAGCCCAGGATGCCGCCGCCGGCGCCAAGGTGTACGTGGATCAGAAGTGCTCCGTCTGCCACTCGATCGCCGGCAAGGGTAACGCCAAGGGACCGCTAGACGACGTGGGCAAGATGCCCGCCGACGATATCCGGGCGTGGATCACCGACGCGAAGGGCATGACCGAAAAGACCAAAGCACCCCGGAAGCCCGTGATGAAGCAGTACGCGCTCCCCAAGGGCGACGTGGACGCGCTCGTGGCCTACCTGTCGACGCTCAAGAAGTAATCCAGTGACGGGCGACGTCCGGCTGATCCGCAGCCCGATTTCGGTTGCGGGCATGGTGTTGACCACGATCAGCGCCGTGGTGTTTCTCGTCGTGTTCCTGGCCGACCTGTTCGGCCTTCACACGAACCCGTACCTCGGCATCGTCTTTTTCGTCGTGGTGCCCGCGCTGTTCCTCGGCGGACTCCTGCTGATTCCGCTGGGGGCCTGGAGAGAGCGCCACCGTCGCGCTGCCGGCAAAGCGCCCTCGGCGGTGCAGTGGCCGCGCGTGGACCTGAACGACGCGCGCCAGCGGCGGATTGCCGTCATCGCGTTTACGTTGACGATGGCGAACATCGTGATCGTGTCGCTGGCGGCGTACGGCGGCGTCGAATACATGGATTCGGTGGGGTTTTGCACGCAGGTCTGCCACCCGATGAAGCCGGAGCTCCGCGCGCACCGGCAGGGGCCGCACGTGCGGGCCCGCTGCGTGGAATGCCATATCGCGCCGGGCGCGTCGGGCTTCGTCGCCGCCAAGGCCGCGGGCACCCGGCAGCTCGTGTCGATCGCCTTCGGGACCTACCCCCGTCCGATTACCGCCGAGGCGGACGATCTCGTCTCGGCGGGCCAGACCTGCGAGCGCTGCCACTTCTCCGGCGGCTATCACGCCGAGGTCCTGCGCAGCGTGGTCGAGTACGGCGATGACGAGGCGAATACGCGCACAGTGACGAACCTCCAGATGCACGTCGGCGGGGGCGAAGGGCGGCTGGCGGCGGTCCGCGGCATTCACTGGCACGCGAACCCGGGCACGCGGGTCGAGTACATCGCCACCGATGAAACGCGACAGACGATTCCTTACGTCAAGGTGACGGCCGCCGACGGCGCCGTCCGCGAGTACAAGGCCGAAGGCGCAACGTCCGAGCTCGTCGCGGCAGGAAAGCGCCGCCGCATGGAGTGTCTGGACTGTCACAATCGCGCCGGGCATCCGACGCCGGCGACGGCCGCGCGGGCGGTCAACGAAGCCCTGGCGCGGAACGCGATTCCGGCGACGCTGCCCTTCGTGCATCGCGAGGCCGCGAAGGCGCTCACCGCCAGCTACCCGTCGGAGGACGCCGCCCTCGGCGAGATCGCGCGCGCGCTGAAGGCGTTCTACCAGACACAGCAGGCGACGGAGGTCGAGCGGACGATTGCGACGGTGCAGCAGCTGTACCTCCGCAGCGTCGTCCCGGAAATGAACGTGAAGTTCGGCACCTATCCCGACAACGTGGGTCACATCGATTTCCCTGGCTGCTTCCGCTGCCACGACGACGAGCACAAGACCTCGGATGGCCGGGCGATCGGCCAGGACTGCGAAACATGCCACAAGATCGAGTAACCACCGCCCCTCCCGCAAAGGCGCGGCACACCATGAAATGGCTTCTCGCGGCGGCGATATCCGTATGGGCCGTGACGGTCTATGCGCAGCGGCCGGCCCAGCCCGCGCCTCCGGCAGCCGACGCGTTTGCCGGCGACGATACGTGTGTCGCGTGTCACGAAACCGAGGGCAAGCGGCTGTCCACGACGCTCCACGGCCGGGCGCAGAACGTTCGAACCCCTTCGGGGAACAAGAACCAGTCCTGTGAAACCTGCCACGGGCCGGGCAAGGAACACTCGGAGAGCGGCGACAAGACGAAGATTCGTGTCTTCCCGGCAATGGCCCCGCGCGACGCGTCGGCGGTCTGCACGACCTGCCACAGCCGCGGCGCCCATGCCCAGTGGAAGGGCAGCATGCACGACGCCCGCAACCTGAGCTGCGTCACCTGCCATTCCGTCCACAGTCCGAAGGCCGAGCACGCGCAGCTCAAGGAAGCCACCATCACCGACACCTGCGTGGCCTGTCACAAGACCCAGGTCGCCAAGCAGCAGCGCTTCGGCCACATGCCCCTTCGCGAGGGGAAGATGGAGTGCAGCGCCTGCCACAACCCGCACGGATCGACGAACCTCAAGATGCTGAAAGTCGGCAACTTCGTCAACGAGACGTGCGTGAGCTGCCACACCGAGAAGCGCGGGCCGTTCCTCTGGGATCACGCGCCGGTGCGCGAAGCGTGCAACACCTGCCACGACCCGCACGGATCGAACAACGAGCGGATGCTCGTGGCCAAGCTGCCCATGATGTGCCAACGCTGTCACATCGGCACGCGGCATCCCTCGACGATTTACGACGCCAACCAGCTCGCGTCGCGCAGCAATCGGCTCATCGGCCGTGGCTGTGTGAACTGTCATTCCCAGATTCACGGGTCGAACAGCCCCGCGGGCAACACGTTTCTCAGGTAGGCCATGATCATGCGACTGCGATGCTCACTCGCTCTCGTCACGTGCCTCCTGGCGCCGGCCACGCTCCTGGCTCAGGAGCCGCCGGCCGCGCCGCCACTCTCGCCTGATTCCTTCGAGAATTATGCGGAGTTCACGGTCCGTGGCACCGCCTTCGCCGAAGGGTCGGACGAGGCGCGCTTCATGCGGTATCGCGACCTGCGGAACGGCGGCACCCTCGACATTCTCCGGATGACGAGGGCGTCCGATTCGAAATGGTTCAACCTCCAGGCCGACCACGTGGGCTACCGCGATCAGCGGTTCTCCGCGGCGATGAACGACTACGGCAAGGTGAAGCTGTCGTTTGAATGGAACCAGATCCCGCTGTTCTTCAGCCAGGACACCAGGACGCTGTTCACGACGACGACACCGCTTGGCGAGTTGCGGATCAGCGATCCGATCCAGAGCGCGGCCCAGAGCAACCCGCAGAGCATCCGGGTCGCGGCCGGCACCCTGGCGCAACCCTTCGACCTGCGGCTCAAGCGAAGCATCGCCGACGTGAGGGCCCTTTACAGCGTCAACGAGAACCTGGACCTGAGCCTGATCTACCGGAGCACCGGGAAGACCGGATCGCAGCCGTGGGCCGGCACGTTCGGCTTCGGCGACGCCGTGGAACTGGCCGTCCCGGTTCAAACGCGCACCAACGAAGTCGGCGTTGCCGGCGAGTGGGCGAACCCGCGCGGGCTGGTGCGCGTCGGCTACGACGGCTCGTTCTTCCGGAACGACACCAACCTCGTCTGGGACAACCCGCTCCGCATCACGGATTCGCCGACGGCGGGACCGTTCCAGGGCCGCATGTCGCTCTGGCCCGACAGCAACATGAACGCGGCGAACGTCTCGGGCATGGTGAACCTGCCGAAGAACAGCCGGGCGACGGCGTATCTGTCGGTAGGCAGCTGGACCCAGAACGACATCCTGATTCCTTTCACGATCAACACCGCGTTGCCGACGATTCCGCTCGATCGCGCCACCGCCGACACGCAGGCGCGCGTGACGAGCATGAACTACACGTTCAACTCGCGCCCGACCAGCACCGTGTGGTTCTCCGCCCGATACTGGACCTACGATTTCGACAACCACACGCCGGAGTTTCATGTAGGCCAGACGGTGACCTACGACACCACGGTCGCGACGTTCGCCGAAGGCGCGACCAGCCCGTACAGCCTGAATCGGAAGACGTTCGACGCCGACGTGTCGTTCACCCCGTGGAAACACAGCGCGTTCCGCGCCGGCTACACCAGGGCCAACGTGAGCCAGACGTTTCGCTCCGTCGACGAGACCGGCGACAACATCTTCCGGTTGTCGGCCGACACGTCCGGGCTCGAGTGGGTCATGCTCCGGGCCGTCTACGAACACTCGAATCGCACGGGCTCCGGGTTCGACGACCAGGTGCTGGACGAAATCGGCGAACAGGACTCGCTGCGCCAGTTCGACATCTCCGACCGCACGGCGAACCGCGTGTCGTTCCTGGTGCAGGTCACGCCCGTGTCGCCGCTCTCGCTCCACGCCACGGTCTCGGTCGGCAACGAGGACCGGCCCGAGACCGTCAACACGGGCGCCGGCGGAAAGCCCGAGCCGGTCTTCGGCCTGCTCAGCAACGATAATCACTCATACTCGATCGGGGCCGATTACGTGCCGCGTCAGGACGTGTCGTTCGGCGCCGAGTACGTGTGGGAGCGCTACAGCACGCTGCAGAAGTCGCGGCAGGCCAACCCGGGCGTGCAGTTCGACGACCCGACCAGAGACTGGACGACCGACGGCTCCGACAAGGCGAACACGTTCACCGTCTCGATGGACCTGCTCAAGCTGCTGCAGAAGAAGACCGACTTCCGCGCGACCTACGACTACAGCCACGCCGAAACGCAGTACATCTACGGCCTCGCGCCCAACACCACATTGCCCCCGGTCAGCCAGCTGCCGCCGGTCGTCAACACACTGCAGCGGGCGACCGCCGACCTGCGCTACCACTTCACGTCGCACTTTGGCGCCGGCTTCGTCTACTGGTTCGACAAGTACACCGTGAACGACTTCGCATCCGGCGCCGAGACGCTGACGAGCATCGTGCAGCCGACGGTGGCGGCGCCACAACCGGTGCCAAACTTCCTGATGATTGGGTATCTGACGCGGCCGTACACCGCCCACACCTTCTCGGGGCGGTTCACGTACTACTGGTAGGGTTAGAGGTTAGAGGTTAGGGACTGGGGGCTGGGGGCTGGGGAGTGTGGGGCGGCCCTTTCAGGGCCGCCGATTCGCAATCCGCAGGTCCTTCAGCCGCCGATGGCACTGGTAGCAGGACGTCGTCAGCGCGTTGTACTGCACGGCGGCGGCGTCGAAGTCGTTCCGTTTCGCCGCCGCGTCGAGTTCCGCCACCGCCTTCAGGAAGCTGTCGGTGTAGATCCCCAGCTCACGTGTCCTCAGTTCCGCCCACCGCGGCGATTTCGCGATAACGACGAGCGCACCGCTTTCCGCCGTCAGCAGATCGCGGTTGCTCGTCGTCAGCGCTTCGAGGATCTTCTGCGCGTGCGTGAGCTTTTCGCGCATCATTGCGCCCGTCCGCGCCGTTTGAGCGGCCGGGCTGCCGGCCGAGAGGGTGAGGATGGCGGCCATGAGCAGAGCGGTACGGATAGTCACTTTTGAATCGACTCCAGGTAGGCGACAACGTTGAAGATACGGACGGTCACGACCTTGTCGTTCGGGTCCAGGGCGGTGAACGTGGGTCCCCAGACAGGCATGTCGGTGGATCCGTGCGCGGGTATCGCCCGCTCGCCCGTCGTGACGAACGCGCGGACGCGGTCTTTCGGAAACACGCCGCCGTTGCGCGCGGACAGCGTCGTCAGATCCGCGGGAAGCGTCTTCAGCGCCTCGGCCACGGGGCCGCGGCCCCTGCCGTCCTTTCCGTGGCACGGGGCGCAGTAGAAGGCGTACGTGTCGCCGCCGACGAGGGACGGGTTGGCCAGCGACGGTGAGATGTCCACCGTGGATCGCTGGCCTCCGGCTCCCGCCGCCGCCATCGCGACTACGAATCCCGCGGCCATCAGGCCCTTCAGCACCATCGCGAGCTCCCTCCGTGCGTCACGCCCGGGCGGCTGCGACCACCTGCAGCGTGTCCGGCTTCACGAACTCGTGCTCGGGATGCCGCACGGTCAGCACCGGGCACGATGCCAGCCGGACGACACGCTCGGCGACGCTGCCCATCACGAGGTGCGCGAGCGCGCCTCGGCCGTGCGTCCCCATGACGATGAGGTCGATGCCGTGGTCCCGCGCGTAGTCGACGATGGCGTAGGCTGCCGAGCTGGACGTCAGCACGACGGTCCTGGTGCGTGGGCCGCTGCCGTCGCTGTCGATGACCGCTTCGGCCAGCCGCTTCTTCGCGGCGTTTTCGATTTCCTGCTGCATCTCGGGCACGATCGCCGCGTACGTCTCGGCGCCAAACGTCGTGACGTATACGTTTTCCGCAACGTTCAGGACGTGAAGCGTCGCGCCGAAGCGGCCGGCGAGCTCGCGGCCGTAGCGGAGCGCCGAGTCGGATGCCTCGCCGAAGTCTGTGGCGACCAGGATGTTGTTGATGGCGATCATAGAGCCCCTTTCGGCCGCTGTGGCCGGATTATCGGTTCACGCTAAAGTTGAACGTCACGGTCAGCACGAACGGCGTCGGGATCGCGTTCAGGACGAGTGGGGTGTACTGCCACTGCTTGAGCGCCTCTACGGCGGCCTTGTCGAGGAACGGATGGCGTGACCGGAGCACACGCACGGACTCGACGCATCCGTCCGTGCCGACCGTGGCTTCGAGAATCACCAGGCCGGTCAGCTGCGCGGCCGACGCCAGTTCCGGATAGACCGGCTCCACGCGCTTGAGCAGCGCCGGCGCGGTCAGCTGCCCGCCGATCCGGACCGGCCCGCGCGGGGCTGGCGCTGGCGCCGGCGGTGGGGGTGGCGGCGGAGCCGTCACCGTGCCCACGAGTCCGCCGACGATGCCCCCGAGCACGCCGCCCTCCACGCCGCCTTCGACACCGCCCTCGACGCCCGCCGATGCCACTCGAGCCACTTCGGGCGCGATCTCCGAAGGCGCCACGACGGGCGCCGCCAGCGCGTTGGCCGGCGTGGTGGGCACCTGTTTCGCCGCGCCTCTCGGCGCGGTGGCTGCGGGCGGAGGGGGCGGAGGCGGCGGCGGAGGCGCGGCGTCCGGCACCGACGTGACAAACGCCATCATCACGGGCATCTCGGGCAGCGTGTTGGTGACGCGCAGCAACGGGATGACGACCACGAGTGTAGCCACGACTCCGTGCACGGCCATCGAGACCACTTTCGGCCCAATCGCCTTTTTCCGCAACGGCCGCTCCACGGTTCCAGTGATGAGGTCGAACATGATGCCCTCGCTGCCTGGCTTGTGGGGCAAGCGGCGTGCCGCGCGCAGGCTCCGAAAACTCGGAGCGTTTCGGCGTGTTTTGGAGCAGCAGGGCGCCGGGTTACCGGGGCTTTTTCAGGGAAACCGCGGAAAAACCCGCAGAGTACGCGATGTCTTGACGGCCCTCTCCGCAAAATGCATCGGGTTTCTGCCGATTCCGCGACGGCACGACCGTTGCCTTTTCGGCAGGCATCATGATCAACCAGGAAACCGCTCCCACCGCCACGCCTATCTCTCTCGACGACCGGCTGCGCGAGCTCGAGGCGAGCTTGATCAGCTGGGCTCTCAACGCGTCCCGGGGCAACAAGTCGAAGGCCGCGCGCCTGCTGCAGGTGAAGCGTTCGACGCTCGGCGACCGGATCAACCGGTGCGGCCTGGGCCACCAGCCGGAGACCGCCCCGGCGGCCGTCAGCCGCCCCGCGCCGGAAGTCACCTCAGAGCTCGTCAGCCGCTAACGGCTCGGCCGTCGCCAGCTGGTGCTCGAGGACGTCGATCGTCGCTTCGGACGCGTCGTGGCCGTCTTCGAGCCGCCGTCTGACCCGGGCTCGCAGCACCGGCTCGGGGGCCGGGCAGTCCAGGATGGCGAACGGCACGTGAAGGCCCGCCGCCGTGCCACGCAGCAGATCGCGTTGCCACCGCTCGAGGAACGCCGCGTCGATCACGACTGGATAGCCGGCCGCGACGATCTCGCCGGCCAGGGTGGCGAGCCGCTGGTAGGTGCGCCGGCTCGCGTCGCTCGTGTACGCCCCCCCGCCAACCGCAGATCCCGTCCGCGCGCCGGCGCCGAGCCCCATGAGCCGTTTGCGTTCGACATCCGACCGGATGCGGATGGCCCCCTGTGACTCGACGATCTCCTGGGCGCGCGTGGTCTTGCCCGATCCCGTCACGCCGTGCGTGATCACCACCCCCAGATGAGGCGGGCTCGTTTCGGCGGTCGCAAGGGCCAGATAGGTCCGGTACTCCTCGACGAGGCGTGCGCGCTCGCCCGCATCGCTGGTCTGGGCGATCCGGAGACACGCGATCTTGGCGCGAACCAGGGCCCGGTAGACCACGTAGAAGCGCAGTACCGCAGAGCCCGGCGTAGTCGCCGGTCGATTCCAGGTACGCGCCGAGCAGGCGTGCCGCGTAGCCGGGACGGCCATGATCGCGCAGATCCATCACGAGAAAACCGACGTCGCTCATGACGTCGATCCAGCGCATCGACGGGTTGAACTCGATGCAGTCGAACAGCGTCGCCCTGCCGTCGACGAGCGCGATGTTGCCCAGGTGAAGGTCGCCGTGGCACTCGCGGACGAAGCCCTCCCTGTTCCTCCGCTCGAACGCCGGCGTGAGCCTCGCGGCCTCGGCGTCCGTCCAGGCGTGGAGCTGTTCGAGCTTCGCGCGGTCCCCGGCGTCTTCGATGGCCCCCTGCATCTGGACGAAGTTCTGGCGGACCGGGCCCATGACGCCCGCGGGGCTGCCGAACGGCGCCTCGGGCGCGGCGCGGGCGGCCTCGCCGTGAAACGCCGCGACTGCGGCGGCGATCTCGTCCACGTGCGCGGGCGTGAGCTCGCCGCGCGCCAGCACCCGCGACAGCAGGCCGTCCTGGTCGAACTGCCGCATCTTCACCGCGTATTCGATCGCCGTGCCCTCGCCTCCGAGCACGGGTGCGTCCAGCGTACCCGTGACAGGAACGACGTCCAGGTAAAGCGACGGCGCGAGCCGGCGGTTGAGGCGGAGCTCCTCGCCGCAATAGAACTGGCGAGCCGGCAAGGTGGTGAAATCGAGGAAGTCGAGGTCGACGGCCTTCTTGATCTTGTACGCGAAGGTCCCGTCGAGCAGCACGAACGAGATGTGTGTCTCGACCACCTGCAGGCCGGTCGCCGCCACCAGGCGCCGCTGGTCGGGAAGGGACATGGCTCTCCTCATGGTTTCCAGCTGTGCAGCGTACGGATGTAGTACGCGCGTTCGAATGCCGCCGGATCGGCCGCATCCTTCAGGCTGGCCCGGCCGCGCACATCGTCGATGTGCGCGATCTCGTGGCGCGCCATCCACTCCTCGAGGCCGGAACGGAGCGTCGCGAAGTACGCCGGGCCGTTGCGCAGGACGGCCGACACGACCTGCACCGCGTCGGCGCCGGCGAGGATGGCTTTGATGCCGTCTTCGGCCGTCGCCACGCCGCCGCTGGCGACAAGAGACGGCCGCACACGCCCATGCAGGATCGCGAGCCACCGGAGCCGCAGCAGCAGCTCGGCGCTCGTGGAGAGCTGGACGTGCGGCGCGGCGGTCATGGTCGTGATGTCGATGTCCGGCTGGTAGAAGCGATTGAACAGCACGAGCGCGTCGGCGCCGGCGTGATCCAGTCGGCGGGCGAGGTTGGCGACGGACGCGAAATAGGGCGACAGCTTCACCGCGATCGGGATCTTCAGATACTGCTTCAGGTCGGCGATCACTTGCACCAGTTGATGTTCGACCGCCTCGCTCGAGACGCGGAAGTCGGCAATCACTTCGTACATGTTCAGCTCGATCGCACTGGCGCCGGCCTGTTCGATCAGGCGTGAGAAAGTGAGCCACGATTCGGCGGTGGTGCCGTTGAGCGAGCCGATGACGGGGATGCTCACGGTGCTGCGCACCCGCGCGACGTGTTCGGCGTATTGTTGCGGGGTGTAAGCGTACTCGGCGGAGGCCGGGAAGTGTTTCAGCGCGGCCGCGTGGTGTTCGTCAAGCGGATCGGCGTGCCGGATGCGCCCGTCGGCCGCCATGGTGATCTGCTCCTCGAACAGCGACGGCAGCACAATCGCCGCCGCGCCGCCATCCTCGAGCCGCCGGACCGTGTCGAGATCGCGGCCGAGCGGCGAAGCGCCGGCCACGAACGGGTGGGGCAGGCGCAATCCCATCAGCGACGAAGAAAGGTTCATGGCGTCCTTCAATCCGGCTGCCGACTGCCGACTGCCGACTGCCGACTGCCGACTGTGAGTGCACTCCCAATGCCAGCGGCACTCACCTGCGGAATTCCGGTAAGCTGAGCCGTGCCCACGTCACCTGACGACGCCGCGCGCCTGCTGGCCGCGCTCGTCGAATCCTCAAACGACGCCATTTTCACGAAAGATCTGGACGGCAACGTCCAGACCTGGAACCGCGGCGCGGAGTCGATGTACGGCTACACGGCGGCCGAGATGGTCGGGCGGAGCGTCAGCCTGCTCGTCCCGCCAGGCTACCCCGACGAGATCAGCGGGATCCTCGCGAAAATCAAGGCCGGAGAGGCGGTTCGCCACTACGAGACGGTCCGCCAGACGAAAGACGGTCGGCGCCTGGACGTCTCCCTGGCCGTGTCGCCGCTGCGCGACGAAGCCGGCACCGTGATCGGCGCGTCGACGATCGCGCGCGACATCACAGCCCGGAACCGCGACGTCGAGCGCCTGCGTGAAAGCGAGGCGCGCCTGCGCTCGATCGTGGAAGCCGCGGTGGACGGCATCATCGTGATCGACGCCCGCGGCCGGATCGAGGCGTTCAACCCCGGCGCGGAGCGGCTGTTCGGCTATCGGGCCGATGAAGTGTTCGGCTCGAATGTCAGCGTCCTGATGCCCCAGCCCTACCATGACGAGCACGACGGCTACCTGGCGAGATATCTGGGGACGGGGCAGCCGCGTATCATCGGCATCGGCCGCGAGGTGACGGCGCTGCGCAAGGACGGCAGCACGTTTCCCGTGCACCTCTCCGTCGGCGAGATGTCGCTCGGGGGCGAGCGCAAGTTTACCGGCATCCTCCACGACCTGAGCACGCGCGTGCAGATGGAGGAGCGGCTGCGCGAGCAGGCCGCGCTCGTGCGTCTCGGCGAGATGGCGGCCGTCATCGCGCACGAGGTGAAGAACCCGCTCGCGGCCGTTCGCGGCGCCATCCAGGTGATCGGCAAGCGCCTGCCCGCGGGCAGCCGCGAGGGCGCCGTCGTCACCGACATCATCGCCCGCATCGATACCCTGAATCAGCTGGTGAAGGATCTCCTGCTGTTCGCCCGTCCCCCGCAGCCGAACCTGCTGCCGCTCGACGTCTCGACCGTGCTCGAGGCCACGGCCGCACTGCTCAAACAGGACGCGGCGCATGCCGGCATGCACGTGACAATGACGGGACAGGCGCCGCCGGTCATGGCCGACGCCGAGCTGCTCAAGATCGTCTTCATCAACCTGTTCGTGAACAGCTCGCAGGCGATGAAGGGGCACGGCGAGGTTGGAGTCACGGTCGCGGCCGTGGGCGGCGCCTGTGTGATCGTCGTCGCCGACACCGGTCCCGGCATTCTCCCTGCCGCGCGCGAGCGGCTGTTCACGCCTTTTTTCACGACGAAATCGCGGGGCACCGGGCTGGGCCTGTCGACGGTGAAGCGGCTGGTCGAGGCGCATCACGGCACCATCCAGCTGGACTCGCCCGGAACGGGCGGCACGCGCGCCACTATCCGGCTGCCCCTCGCCAATGTGTAGCGGCAGGATGGCCCGCTTATTGAAGCGACCCGGCGATGAACCCGATCGCGGTAGCCGAATACCCGGAAATGTCCCCACAGATGGCGGAAAAATCCCCCCCGCTGCAGGTGCTCGTCGTGGACGACGAGTCGCTCATCCGGTGGTCTCTGGCCGAAGTGCTGGCGGATTCCGGCTGTGTGGTTGACGAAGCCGGCGACGGCGCCTCGGCCGTGAGCCTGCTCGACGGCAAACGGTTCGATGTCGTGCTGCTCGATTACCGTCTTCCGGATTCGAACGACCTGCACCTGCTCGAGACGATCCGGAACCTATCGCCCCGCAGCACCGTCATCATGATGACGGCTTTCGGCACGGCGGAAATGGTGGAGGGCGCCCTGCGGCTGGGGGCCTACCGCGTGGTGCCCAAGCCCTTCGACGTGCACGACATGGCCCGTCTGGTGGCGGAAGCGCCGCGGCCGGCCCGTGATATATAGCGTGGAGCACACAAACCGGGAGTACCGATCATGGCTGAGCGCACCTTCACGGAATCCTTCAAAGTCGCCGGCGAACAGCTCGTAGACGCGGTGAAGAAGCTCGTTCACGAAGGCAACGTCCGCCGCGTCATCATCAAGCATGAAACATATACCGTCGCGGAATTTCCGCTGACGGTGGGCGTGCTCGGCGCCGTCCTCGCGCCAGTGCTGGCGGCGGTGGCCGCGATCGCCGCCGTGCTGAAAGAGTGCACGATCGAAGTCGAGCGCGTCGAGAAGACTGACAAGAAGGGCGCTGCCTGAAGGGGCCGCTTCATACGCTGGCAGCGCTGCTCGCGGTCGCGGGCATCGCCCTTCACCTGCTGCTGCGCGCTGGCTGGCTGTCCGGCCTGCCGGCCGAACGCGCCGCTCCTCGCGGTTCTCGCCCTCGCTGGCACCCCGCTCGTCATCGATCTCATCCGCCGGAGCCTGCACGGGACCTTCGGCGCCGATCACCTGGCCGGCATCTCGATCGTCGCGTCCGCGCTGCTCGGCGAATACCTCGCGGGCGCCGTCGTCGTCCTCATGCTGGCCGGAGGGAACGCGCTCGAGCAGTTCGCCGTGGCGCAGGCAACGTCGGTCCTGCGCGCCCTGGCGCGCCGCGTGCCGACCATCGCGCACCGCCGCGTCGGCGGCGGATTCGAGGACATCCCGGTAGATCAGGTCGTCGTGGGCGACGAGCTGTCCGTGCTGCCGCACGAGATCTGCCCGGTGGACGGCGAAGTGATACAGGGGCACGGCTCGATGGACGAGTCGTACCTGACGGGCGAGCCGTTCACGATCTCCAAGGGCCCCGGCGCGGGCGTGCTGTCGGGCGCGATCAACGGCGACTCGTCGCTGGCCATCCGGACGACGCGGGTGGCGGCCGATTCGCGTTACGCGCGCATCATGCGCGTGATGCAGGAGGCCGAGCAGCACCGCCCGAACCTGAGACGGATTGCCGACCGGCTCGGGGCCGCGTACACGCCGCTGTCGCTGGGGCTCGCGGCCGCGGCGTGGTGGTGGTCCGGCGACCCGATCCGGTTTCTCAGCGTGATCGTCGTCGCGACGCCGTGTCCGCTCATCATTGCCATCCCCATCGCGATCATCGGCGCGATTTCGACGGCGGCACGCCGCGGCATCATCATCCGCGATCCGGCCGCGCTCGAGCAGATCACTCTCTGCCGGACGATGATCTTCGACAAGACCGGCACGTTGACCTACGGGCGGCCGACGCTGGTCGCCGAGGAGTATGCGCCGGCGTTCACCCGCGAGCAGGTGCTGCCGCTCGTGGCGGCCCTCGAGCGTCTGAGCAGGCACCCGCTGGCTGCGGCCGTGATCCGCGCCGCCGAGGAGGCGCGCTTCGTGCCGCCCGTTGCCGAGTGGATCCGCGAAGAGCCGGGCAACGGCCTGCAGGGCCGCGTGGGCGGCTCGCTCGTCCGCATCACGAGCCGGAGTCGCGCGGCCGGCGAGTTCGAGCTGCCGCCCGGCGAGGCCGCCGGTCTCGAGTGCATCGTGATCGTCGACGACCGGTACGCCGCGACGTACAGATTTCACGACGTCCCGAGGCCGGAGAGCCGCGGCTTCGTCACGCACCTCGGTCCCCGTCACGGCTTCACGCGGATTCTGCTCGTCTCCGGCGACCGGGATGCGGAGGTACGCCGGCTGGCGCAGCTCGTGGCGATCACCGAGACCCACGCCTCGACGCCGCCCGAGGAAAAGGTGGCGATTGTCCGGCGTGAAACGCTCCTGGCGAAGACGCTGTTCGTGGGCGACGGCATCAACGACGCCCCGGCGCTGATGGCCGCGACCGTCGGCGTGGCGTTCGGCCAGCAGAGCGACGTCACGTCGGAAGCCGCGCGGGTCGTCGTCGTGGACACGTCGATGTCGAAGGTGGACGAACTGCTCCACATCAGCCGCCGCCTCCGCCGGATTGCGCTCCAGAGCGCCGTCGGCGGCATGGTGATCAGCGTGGGCGGCATGGCGCTCGCCGCCTCGGGGTTCCTGTCGCCCGTGGCCGGCGCCCTGGTTCAGGAAGGCATCGATCTGCTGGCCGTGCTCAACGCGCTCCGCATGGTCCGCGTGCCGAAGTCGCTCACCGATTTATCGTCGTAGTGTCCGCACTACATCTGCCCGAGCCCCCAGCCCCAAGTCCCCAGCCCCCAGTCCGCAGCCCCTAGAACGCCCCGCCGAGGAACGGCAGCATCCGGCCCCAGTAGATGACGCCGATCCACAGCACGAGCGAGGTCGCCGCGATGAATTTCGCCGACGCGGGTGCGGATTCGTTGGGCCGGAGCGCGTCGACCCGGCGGGCAATGCCCGTGACATAGAACGCGAGGGCATTGATGCCGGCGAGGACGATGAACAGGAGCTTCAGCCAGAACACGGTGTTGTGGATGTACTGGAACGGATCCCCGGTGAAGAAGAGAAAGCCGGTGATGAGGTTCAGGACGAACCCGCCGATCGCCCAGGGGATGAGCCGTTCGAGCGGTCCGGGAACGATCTCGCGTGCGACACCGAGCATCCGAAGATCCAGGATGCCGACGATGCCGACGAGCAGGCCCATGCCGATGAAGTGCAGCGTCTCGCACATCGGCCAGATCCAGGGGTAGCCGCCGGCGACTGCCCAGCTGAGGCTCGTGCTCTGGAGCGCGTGCGAGAAGGATTCCACCCAGGCCATCATGGTCAAAACCCTCCCTTCGCCACCGCGCCCGCGCCGAGATACGCCGTGAGCCTGCCTGCTGTCACGGCCGCCAACCACAGGAACAGGGACGCCACGGCCAGCATCTTCAGGCGCGGCGGCACAGTGTCGTTTCCGCCAGGCGCGGCCGCGGCGTTCGGATCGAGATACAGCACGTGCCTGATTCGGGCCAGCGTGACGACGGCGAGGACGATTGCCGCGATCTTCACCCAGAACACCCAGCTGACCATCATCGTCGTCGCGTCGGCGATGAGGAGCGCGATGCCCGAGAGCGCGTTGATCCAGAAGCCGACCCACATCACCGGGAACAGTCCCCGCATCGAGGCGAGCGGCAGGCGCGGCGCGAAGCCGAGGAGGCGCAGATCGACGGCCGCGTTCACGCCGGCGACAAACGTCAGGCCGACGGCGTGGAGGAAGACGATCGTCGGGTACGACCACAGGGATCCGGATTCGCGCACCCAGATGCCGACGCCGCTGTCTTCGATCGCGCGCAGCACGTCCATCGCGAGCACCTCTCGCGCGTCCGCATCGCAACAGGCGTGCCGGATCGGAGAAGGGCAGAAAGGTCCGAGAGGTCCGAAAGGTCCGAAAGGTCCGAGGGGTCCGAAAGGTCCGAGAAGTCCGAGAGTCGGACGGGTGGGGAATATTTCACGGACCTTGCGAAAAGTCCGGCCTCGGCAGGACCCCTCGGACCTCTGGGACCTCTGGGACCTCTCGGACCTCTCGGACCTCTCGGACCTCTGGGACCTCTGGGACCTCTTGGAACCTTTGTGTGGCGGCATGCGTGTTGCGACCGCTTCCCGCAGGAGGACGTTCATGGTCCAGCAACTGTTCGGGGTGCTGTTCGGCGTGTCGCTTGTTGCGTTGGTGCTCGTTGTTCCGGTTGGACTCGTGGTGCTCGCGTGGCCCCGCAGGACCCGGACGCTGCCGGTCGCCGCGCCGCATGGCGCGTCCGCGCGCGCCTGACGAATCTCCGGCGCGTCAGTTCGCCGGCGCCCAGTAGGCAGGGAGCTCCGGCTTCGTGGCGGCGATGATCTCGAGAGCGGCTTTCCGGTCCGCGGCGGAGAGCCGCTCGTATCGCGCGCTCGCATCGTTGCCCGTCAGCACGTCGTGCAGCCGCAGATACACGCGTTCGCGGATCCTCCGCGGCAGCGCGTCGAAGAGTTCGCTGTAAATCATGTAGGACACCGGGTAGCGGAACAGCTTCGTCCGCAGGTCGAACTCGCGGAGCGAACGGCCCCGAGCGTCGCGCGGCCCGCGCGCGGCGAACGTCTGGGTGAAGCTCGACACGCCCCCGATCGGCGCCCCGAGCGGCGCTGCGTCCACGAAGAGCATGTAGTCCACGAGATCGCTGACGGCTCCGTCCAGATCGCGTTCCGCGTTGATGGAGCCCGCCCGCTGAGCCGCTACATACTGCACGCCCAGCGCGCCGAGCCGGTTCGTGATCCCCACCTGGTGCTCGAGCGTCATGAGCGCGACGATGTCGCTCGTGCCGGTCAGGTACTTGCCGACGTCGATCCGGCCCGCGAGCGACGTCTGATTCTGGGTGTTCGCCTCCTCGAGGTCCAGCGGGCGCTCGGGATCGGGCGCGACGGCGTTGCCGAGATGCGTCTGCGACCCGTGGGTGCCCGTGACGTACCAGCCGCCCCAGCGCCTATCGAACGGCGTGCGGTGATCGATCGTGTCGATGAACGCGCTCGTGTATGCCGGCACGCCCTCCGCGTTCGGGATCACCGACGCGACGACCATCGCGGCGGCGCCCTTGTTGCCGGGCCCGTGGCAGAACATGCATTCGACGCCGCGCCGCTGGAAGACAGGGCGCTCGGTCGGCTTCGTGTCGAGCGAATAGAACGCGAGGCCGCGGTTCGGTTCGACGGCCATCATCTCGTAGACGGTGCCGCCCGGCACCATGCCGATCGACACGGAGTCGTTGAAGTAGAGCGCCCTCGGGTTCTTCGGGTTGATCAACGCGTGCTGGAAGCTGGTCTTCGAGAACACGAGCACCTGGGAATCGATGCTGATACCCAGCTGCTCGAGCAGGCTCGGCAGGTAGCCGGCGCCTTCGACGTAGTCCAGCTTCGCGGCGCCGCTCGCGAGCCGGCTCCCGAACCGTCCAAGGGCATCGGTCGCCGCGGTCTCGGGGGCCTGCGCCCGCAGAGCAGCGACCGCCGTCATGACCAGGAGCCATGCGGCGACGAGAATCCGGCCCTTCCGCTGGGTAGGCATCGTGTGGGAGATCAGCAACAAGCGTACCTGTCCCGCGACGCGGTGTTCAACGCTGGCGGCGCAGTTCGTGGAGCAGGGTGCGATGGTTGGTGAGGCGGCGATTGAGAATCGCCTTGGCCGCGCCCAGCAGGTCCGCGATTCGCGGATCGGCCAGCGCGTACTGCACCGACGTCCCTTCCTTCCGGCTGACGACGATGCCGCTCGCGCGCAGCCGCGCGAGCTGTTGCGACACGATCGGCTGATCCAGATCGAGCCGCGCCTGCAGGGCCTGCACGCCCTGCTCGCCGTCCGCCGACAGCACCTCGAGCAGCCGGATTCTGGCGGGATGCGCCAGCGCCCGGAAAAACTCGGCCTTGAGTGTCTGCAGCTCGTGCGACGGGCGGTTCATGCGCTGGCCTCGTGTCGATCCGCGCTCGACCGCCTCAGGCGTTCGTTGTGGAGCGCCTCGGCGCGTGCGATCGCATCGCCGATGTTGTGGCAGATGTTCTCATCGCCGACGTGCCGGTGGAAGTCGGCGCGCTCCATCAGGTGGGCCGGCTGCTTTCGCGCACCGCACAGCAGCAGCTCGCGTCCAGACTCGTGCAGCCGGTCGGCGAGCTCCTCGAACGCGAGCAGGCCGGTGCCGTCGATCGCGTTCATGTTGCGCAGCCGCAGCACGACGATTTCGGGCAGCGAGTCGAGGTTGTCGGTGACGAGGTTCAGCTTGTCCGTCGCGCCGAACAGGAACGGGCCATGGATGCGGAAGACCCGGATGTACGGCGGAATCTTCAGCCGGTGCAGGCTGTGGTGCAGGCTGTCCTTGATGTACTCATCCGTCACGGCCGCGACGGTCGTCGTTTCCGCGACGCGGCGGATGAACAGCAGCGCCGCCAGGACCATTCCGACCTCGACGGCGACCGTCAGATCCGCGAACACCGTCAGCGCGAACGTCGAGAGCCACACGGCGATGTCCGCCTTGCTCAACCGCAGCAGCTCGGGGATTTCGTGCCACTCGCCCATGTTGTAGGACACGACCATGAGGATGGCCGCGAGCACCGCCATCGGAATGGCGCCGGCGAGCGGCGCCGCGACGAGCAGGATCACGAGCAGCGTGAGCGAGTGCACCAGGCCGGCCACCGGCGTCCTGGCGCCGGACCGGATGTTGGTGGCCGTCCGCGCAATCGCGCCCGTCGCGGGAAGGCCGCCGACCATCGGAGACACCAGGTTGGCGACGCCCTGCGCGACGAGCTCCATGTTCGAGTCGTGGCGATCGCCGCTCATCTTGTCGGCCACCATCGCCGACATCAGCGATTCGATGGCGCCAAGCAGGCCGATCGTGATGGCCGGCATCAGCAGCGTGGGAATCAGCGACGCGCGAAACGCCGGCATGGCCACGTGCGGCAGGCCGCTCGGGATGCCCCCGAAGCGGGAGCCGACGGTTTCCACGCCCAGCCCCAGAAAGTGCGCCGCGGCCGTGCCGGCACACAGGGCGACGATCGCTCCGGGCACGCGCGGCAGCCACCGCGCGATGCCCACGATGATCGCCAGCGTCACGATCGCGACGGCGGCCGCCTGCGGCGTGAACGTGCCGGCGCGTGACGCGAGCGCGGTCATGCGCGGCCAGAACTCGCCCGGCATGACGTTCAGGTCGATGCCGAAGAAGTCGCGCAGCTGGGTGCTCGCGATGAGCACGGCGATGCCGTTCGTGAAGCCGACGACGACCGGGCGGGGGATGAAACGGACGGCGGCGCCCATGCCGGTGAGCCCCATGACGACCAACATGACGCCCGCCATCATCGTGCACATGAACAGGCCGTCCACGCCGTATTTCGCGACGATGCCGGCGACGACGACGACGAACGCGCCCGTGGGCCCGGCGATCTGCACGCGCGAGCCGCCGAGCGCCGAGACGATGAAGCCGGTGACGATCGCGCAGTAGATGCCGGCCTGGGGCGACAGGCCGGAGGCGATCGCGAACGCCATGGCGAGCGGCAGCGCCACCAGGCCCACCGTGATGCCGGCGGCCACGTCGGCCGCGGCGGTGCGCCGGTCGTACGCGCGCAGGCAGGTGACGAGACGGGGAGTCAGCGGGCTGGCTAGTGCCACGTGGTTATTATATATGAATATATCTATGTATGAAGAGCGCCGTCAGCCCGGCATCCGCCGGCGTTCCGGCGCCGCCGGACCGCGCATGACGGAAACCCGGAGACAATCCGGTCACATCACGGTCAGTGACAATCGTCAGTGACCGGCGCGTGTCCGCATGGTGACCGCCAGGCCGATCCAAACAGCCTCGCACGATCGTATCTTCGATAGAGAGGCGCGCGACCAACACACGCGCGGGAGGACACAACATGAGAGCAGGGTTCATCGCCGCAGGCATCGTCGGCGCGGTTGCCGGAATGACGGCTATCGCGGTGCCGGCATTCGCCCACCATTCGTTCGCGGCCACCTACTTCGAGGACAAGACCGAGACGGTCGAAGGCGAGCTGGTGCAGTTCCTGTTTCGCAATCCCCATTCGTTCGTCCACGTCGAGAGCAAGGACGCGCAGGGGAACGTGGTTCGGCACGCCGTCGAGTGGGGCGCCGGGCTGCAGCTCAATCGCCAGGGCGTGACGCGCGAGACGCTGAAGCCCGGCGACCACGTGATCATCACGGGCAACCCCGGCCGGAACCCGGAGGACCATCGCCTGCGCATGCGCACGATCGCGCGTCCGTCCGACGGGTGGAAATGGGGAGGGACGTTCGACTGACACAGTCAGCAGTCGGCAGTCGGCAGTCAGCAGTCAGCAGTCAGCAGTCAGCAGTCAGCAGTCGGCAGTCGGCAGTCGAGCAGTCGAGCAGGTCGGGCAATCACAAACGAGGGGGATGTATGAAAACGATGTTTGCAGGAATGACTGTCGCGGCTGCGTTATTTGCGGCCACCGTGCCGGCGGCGGCCCATCATTCGTTCACCGCGGAGTTCGATGCCAGCAAGCCGGTCAAGCTCACCGGCACGGTCACCAAGATCGAGTGGACGAACCCGCACGCCTACTTCTTCATCGACGTGCGCGACGAGTCCGGCAAGGTGACCAACTGGGCTCTCGAGCTGGGGAGCCCCAACGGCCTGATGCGGCAGGGCTGGGTGCGCACGTCGCTGACGATCGGCGATGTCGTCACCGTCGATGGGAGCCGCGCCAAGGACGGATCGAACGTCGCGAACGCGAAGAACGTCACGCTGGCGAACGGCCAGCGGCTGTTCGCAGCCTCGAGCCAGGGCAACGGCTCGTAGCGTCACTCCGGCCACGTCGCGGCCGGATCCATGTTGAGGATGGCCTGAGTCTGGAGCGTCGGGATCATCGGCCGGAGATACGGCCGCCCGACGCTCTTGTGGCACGCGTAGCAGCTTTCGAGCATTGTCTTGTAGGTGGACGCGAACTCAGCGCTGTCCTTGTGCTCGATCGCCGTCTTCACGGCGGCCAGGCTGCTCGTGTCGACGCCGTCGAAAATACCGGCGATGTCGACGTCCTTCTGATCGAGCTGCGACTTCATGACGGGCGACTTCCGGATCAGCCACTGGATGTGGCCGCGCGTCTCGTTGAAGTAATACTGGGCCAGCGGCCAGTTCTTCTTCTTTCCGGCGAACCAGAGGTTGGTCCAGTGGAACTGCACGTCCATCATGATGTGCGAGTTCGACGGCACCAGCGCCTTGAGCTGCGCGACCTCCGCCGGAAGCTGCTCCATCGTCAGCGGCGCCGGGCCGCGGCGCCCGCCGCCTTCCCGCTGCTGCGCCGGGGCCGCGGAGATCACGCCGCGCTCGATGACCACACCCAGCACGACGCCGACCGCGATCAGCGAAGCGCTCGTTAATAAAGTTTTCATAAGCAGGCCCTCTCTGGATACACGCGCGGGATTCTACCGGATCGAGAGGGCCCGTGGCGCCTGGTGCGGACGTTGCCGGCGCGTCTATTTCTGATCCTTCGCGGGGTCCTTCACTTCGAGGCCGCCCGTGACGCCGGTGACCTGGTGGCCGACCGCGGTCGCCCGCATCCGGGCGATCTCGGCCGGCGTGGCGACCTTGGGATCCACGTTGGCCTGCGCGCAGGTGAAGCCGCGCAGCGTGCACTCCGATGTCGGGTGCGCGATGCCGCGTTCCTTCATCAGCCGCGTCATCAGCGCCACGGCGTCCTCGTGGATGATGACGGCGTTGTTGGGCACGAACGTGCCGACGCCGATCGCGTAGTCGATCGGCATCAGCGGCTCGACGCTCGCGCCGAACGCGCCGTCGTTCTTCTTGCCCAGGTCGAACGCGCCCAGGTCGGCGCCCGCGTCGACCAGATACTGGATGATCCGGGTGTCGCCCATGTTGGCCGCGACCATCAGCGGCGTGATGCCGTAGTCGTCCGCGGCGTTCACGTCGGCGCCGCGTTCGACGAACAGCTTCACGACGTCCAGGCGCTCGGCGGGCGTGCGGCCCTTGCTGTAGCCCTGGATGAACCCGAGGCCAGCGGCCGCCTCGACCATCGTCTCGCCGTCCTTCGACGTGATCCGCGCGTCAGCGCCGTGGGCGAGCAACAGTTTCACCAGTTCCAGGTCGCCGGAAAAGGCCGCCCGCATCAGGGGCGTGGCGAAGACGATGCGCGGCGACCCGGCGCGCATTCGCGCACGGGGCGTGTTGTTGACCAAGGCGTTCGGGTTCGCGCCGGCGTCGAGCAGCTTCCCGATGAGCGGCAGCGGATCCGCGGTGACCATCCACGGAAAGTTGGGCGCCGTTTCCATGTTGCGGCGGTCGACGGCCCAGAAGAGCGGCGTGAAGCCTTGAGTATCCGCCTGGTTCACCTTCGATCGGCTGTCGACGAGGAATGACGCCAGCTCGTAGTTCCCGTTGAAGATCGCCAGGCCCAGCGCGTCCTTGCCGTCGCCGGCCACCGCGTTCACGTCCGCGCCGGCCGCGACGAGCAGCCGCACCGACTCGACGTCGCCTTCGCGGGCCGCGAACATCAGGGGGGTGAGCGACCCGCTCGCGAACTCCTCCGCGCCCTGTCCGGACGTGCGGGCCGAGGGCGTCCGGCCCTCGAAGCCGCGGCCGTTGGCCGCCGCCACGAAGTTCGATCGCGCGTTGACGTCCGCGCCGTGGTCGATGAGCGCCTTGACCGCCGCCGGATGGCGCTCGGCCGCCGCCCACATCAGCGCCGTCGTGCCGCCCCAGGTCTCGGCGGCGTTCACCTTCACGCCCCCTTCGAGCAGCACCTCGATCGCGTCGGTCTTGCCGGTGCGCGCGGCCATCATCAGCGCCGTGTCCCCGTATTCGGTGAGCGGCCCATTCGGATCGGCGCCGGCCTTGATGAGCCGCACGATCATCGCGGCGCTGCCGTTGGCGGCCGCCAGCTGCATCGGCGTCATGCCTTCACGGTTTGCGGCCGATGCGCGGGCGCCCCCGCGAATGAGCAGGTCCGCCATCTCCCCATCGTCGGCGCGCACGGCCCAGTGGAGCGCCGTCGTGCCGTCGACCTGGGGCGCGTTGACGTCGGCCTTGCGCGCGAGCGCTGCGCGGACGGCGTCGCGATTGCCTTTCATCGCCGCGTCCGCGACCTCGCTGGTGGCGGCGCCGGCCCGTGCGGCGAACAGCACGGCGACGAGCAGGGATCCGAGCACGCGTAGGATGGTCATGTCGTACTCCGCTAGCGCGTCACGTGTTCGAGGATCGCCGGCGTCGCGGCGTAGTTGTCGAGGGCGAGCGTGTGCGCTTCGCTGTCGGCGACGACTTTCGCGGTGAGCGACGTTTTCCCCTCGCCCGAGCCCTTTCCGTCGAACCGGATTTCGACGAGCGTGAAATCGTAGTCCGTTGCCTCGGCCGCCGGCTTCGCGGACGGGTCGGCGCCCCTTGCGGGTGTCCACCCGGGTGAGTAGGCGCCGAGCCGCCGGTCGGTCGCCAGCACGATTCGCTCGCCGCCGCCGGGCGACGGCGCGTGGTAGGCGTACTTGATCGAATATCCCGTCACGTCCGTTGTCCAGAGGTAGCCGACCGTGGGCGCCCGGCTGATCGCGGCCGTCAGCGCGGCGATCGGGCTCTGGGGCGCCGCCGGCTCGCCACGGCCTCGGCCACGTCCCCGGCCTCCTCGGCCGCGCCCGGCCGCTCCGCGGGCCGAGGCGCCCGGAGCGCCTGGAGAGTTAGTCGCGTTCGGGCCGGCAGCCGCGTCCGCCGCGGGCGCCAACGCCGCGAGCACCGGACTTCGCTCTTCGTCGGTGGACCAGCGGTTCAGTCGAATCCGCACCGGGCTGCCCGGCTCCTTCACGTTCGCGGACACCGCGGTGAAGCTGATCTCATGGGTCTGCGCGAGCGGCGAAGCCGCGAGCGCGAGGATCAACCAGCCCGCCCAGCCTGCCTTCATTGGTTCGGATTCGTCCCCTTGACGCGCCCGAGCCACTCGACCAGCTTCTCGAGCTCTTCGTCGCCGAGCTTCGCGCCGCGCTGCCGCATGTCGAGCGACACGACGCGCCAGCGCTCGGCGCTGTAGCGGGCGTCGTTCACGCGCTCGGGGCCGTGGCAGGTCGTGCAGGCGCGGTTGACCACCGCTTCGGCCTCGGCGTCGCTGAAGAACGTCGTGATTTCAGGCGGCACGTACGCGCGCGGGAACGGACGCGACGTCGGGCCGAACCTCGACACGATCCAGTCGAGGAGCACCTCGCGGTCCGCGTCGGGCATCGAGACCTTTTGATCGTTGTGCTTCGCCTCGATCAGGGCGACCCAGCCCGCGCGATCGAGCGCCGTGTACGCGTAGTCGTCGATGCCGTGGCAGGACGTGCAGTACTTGAAGATGATCGACCGGACCTGGCCCTTCGGCGGATCGACTTGCGGACGGATGGGTTTCCCGGCCAGTTGTCCAGCGACCGGCGACGGAGCGACGAAGAGAAGAACCACGAAGGTCACGAAGAGCACAAAGTAGCGCGGGGCTTTCAGCCCCGCGGCAGGCGGCCCTGAAAGGGCCGCCCTACGTGATCCTGTCGTTCCCATGACCGTGTCTGAGCTAGACCATTTCCAGCGGCTGCAGCCGACCGGTGCTGGTGCCGATCTTCTCCTGCTCGATGCCGTACAGGTGCAGGATGCTGAGGAGCATGTTCGACGTGCGCTGGGTGTTGTCGGGGAACACCAGGTGGCGGTTCCCTTTGAACGTGCCGTCGATGCCGCCGACCAGGATGACGGGCACCTTTTCGTGCGCGTGGCGGTGCGAATTGCCCATGTTGCTGCCCTTGTAGATCAGCGCGTGGTCGAGCACCGAGCCGTCGCCGTCGGGCGTGTTCTTCAGCTTGTCGCAGAAGTACGCCAGGTTCTGCACGTGGTAGCGGTTGATCTTCGCGTAGTTCGCGACGTTCTCCGGCTTGTCGCCGTGGTGCGACGTCCCGTGCCAGCCGCCGGTGAAGCCCGACTCGGGAAAGCTCGTGCCGGTGAGATCGCGGCCGAGCATGAACGTCGCCGAGCGCGTGATGTCGCCCTCGAAGGCGAGGGCCATGAGGTCGTACATCAGCCGGAAGTGAACGTGCTTGCTCTCAGGCAGTCCGAACGGGACATCTTCGTTGGGTTCCTTGACGGAGTTCTCCATCGCGATCCGGATGCGGCGCTCGAGCTCGGTCACGTTTTCGAGGTACGTGTCGAGGCGCGCGCGGTCGCCGGCCCCGAGGTCGCGCTTGAACAGACCCAGCTCCTGCGTCACCGAATCCAGGATGCTGGCGTTCTGCTTCCGTCCCGCGAGGCGTTCCTCCGCGCTCGTGCCGTCGCCGAACAGCCGCTCGAAGACGACGCGCGGGTTCACCTGCGTCGGCAGCGGCTGCGTGGGCGAGGCCCACGAGATGGAGTTCGTGTACGCGCAGCTGTAGCCCCAGTTGCAGTTGCCGAAGTTGCCCGTGTCCTCGACGCCGAGCTGCAGCGACGACAGGATCGTGTCCTGCCCGTACTTGCCGGCGATCGTCTGGTCGATCGTCGCGCCCAGGAACGGGCTCACGGCGTTCCGCCGCGGGCGCGTGCCCGACAGCAGCACCGCGCCGCGCGCATGATCGCCGCCGGGCTCGTCGTCGGTGGCCATGGCTTCGGGCATGTCGAGGCCCGTGATGAGGACGGTGCGGCTGCGGAACGGCTCGAGCGGCTTGGTGATGAACGAGAAGTCGAAGTCCCGGCCTTCCTTGAGCGGGCTCCAGTAGCCGGGCGCCGCGCCGTGCGGATGCCAGATGCCGACGAAGCGCTTCACCGGCGCCGCGGCCGTCAGCCGCAGCGGTGTCAGCGCCGGGACCATCGATTCGAGCAGCGGCAGCGCCAGGGTTACGCCCGCGCCGCGTAGAAACGTCCGCCGCGGGAGATGTTTCTTCGAGATGAACATGGGCTTCTCCGCCTTGGAACTTAGAACTTAGAAGTCAGAACTTAGAATTGCAAGTCAGAACTTCTTAGGTTCTAAGTTCTCAGTTCTAACCTCTAAGTTCCTTTAACCCGCATCTGAAACGGCGCGCTCCGGACGATGCCCAGGACAATCGCGGAAAACCGGTTGTCGTGGCCCGCCGCGTCCCGCACGATGGACCGCAGGACAGGCATATCAGTGTATTCCACCCCGCGGCCCAGCGCGTACGTCATCGTCTTTTCGGTGAACATCCGGACGAACTGCGGCGAATAGCGCAGCAGTGCCTGCCGAAGCCCGGCGGGCCCGTTCGCGGCCTGGCCGTCGTAGAGGGTCACCGAGGCGTCGATGGGCGTCCCGCCCTCGCCGCCCTGCTTCGCCCGCCACTTGCCGTCGGCGTCGAAGTTGTCGAGGGCGAAGCCGATCGGGTCCATGATCTTGTGGCAGCCCGCGCACGGCGGGTTCTTGCGGTGCGCGGTCATCTGCTCGCGCAGCGTGAGCACTTTCTGCGAGCCGGCGGTCGCGTCCTCGAGCGGCGGCACGTTCGGCGGCGGCTCGGGCGGGGGAGTCCCCAGGATGTTCTCGAGCACCCACACGCCGCGCTTGACCGGCGACGTCCTGAAATTCTGCGTCCAGGTCACGGCGAGAAAGCTGCCCTTGCCGAGCAGCCCGCGGCGCGCGTCGAGCTCGGGCCCGAGCGTCACGCGCCGGAACTGCGATCCGTAGATGTTGGGGATGCCGTAGTGCCGCGCGAGGCGCTCGTTGACGAACGTGTAGTCGGCCGTCAGCAGATCGACCACGTTGCGGTCCTCGCGCATGATGCTCTCGAAGAACAGCTCGGCCTCGCGCCGGAATCCCTGCCGCAGCTCGTCGTCCCAGTCGGGGTAGAAGACGCCGTCGGGCGAGGTGGCCGGCAGGTTCCGCAGGTAGAGCAGCTGCTGGGCGAAGTTGTGGACGAGCGCGTCCGACCGCGGATCGGCGAGCATGCGCCGCACCTGCTGCGCGAGCACGGCGGGGTCGCTCAGCCTGCCCTGGCTCGCGAGGCTGATGAGCCGATCGTCCGGGATGCTGCTCCAGAGGAAGAACGAGAGGCGCGACGCGAGCTCGAGGTCGCTGATGCGGTACGCGCGGCCGGCCGGCACGGCCGCGGGTTCCTTTTCGGCGCGGACGAGGAACTGCGGGCTCGTGAGCAGCCGCCGCAGCGCCAGCTCGATGCCGTCCTGAAACGTCCCCGTGCGGCGGCCATCGGCGTAGAACCGCATCAGGCGCGTTCACGTCCTGCGGCGTGGCCGGGCGCCGGTACGCGCGTCGAGCCAGCGTCGTCAGGATCGCGCGCGCGCAGGGCTCTTCCTGCGCCGCGCCGGATGGATGGCACGTCAGGATCTTCCGCAGGCTGCGGGAGTCGGCGGGACGCTGGGCGGCAAACGGACCCTGGACGCGCAGGAACCCGATCGCGGGGTAGTACTGCAGCTGCGGGATGCTGTTGTTCTCGAGCGACTTGCGATCGTACTGCCGGATCATGTCGAGGCTGGGGCGGTAGTTCCTCGCGAGAAACGTCGCGCCGACGACGCGCGAGCCGGCCTTGACGGGGATCGTCACGTCGAGCGAGCCGTCGCCTTCGCCCGACATGCCCTGGCTCAGCCCGACGCCCTGGTACTTGAAGACGTGGGCGCGCTCGCCGTCGATGATGAGCTCGAGCTGTTCGCCGGGAATGAAGCTGCCGATGCCGAAGTTCTGGATCGAGAACTTGTATTCGCCGTCGGCGGGGAAGTCGTGGTGCGCGATCATCCCGCCGCGCGTGCCGAGCGGCAGCCCCTCGACGTGCTGGTTCTGCGACGTGTCGCCCGGCGCGAGATAGGTCGCCTCGGTCGGCGTCTTCCAGTAGCCGATCGCCATGCGTGCGACGCGCGCGGCTGCGGTCGTGTAGGACTCGAGCAGCGTCGGCGAGATCGTCAGCGAGCCGGCGATGTTGTCGAAGCCCCGGGCCGAATCGTCCGGCGGCAGCAGCGTGGCCGCGTCGATGTCGAGGTCCAGCAGGTCGCGCACCGCGTTGGCGTACTCGGTGCGGTTCAGCCGGTGGAGCACGACGCTGCCCGGGCTGACGCGCGGGGCTTTCCGATCGATTTCGGTTTCCAGCCAGTCTCGCAAGCCTTCGTAGTCCGCCAGCGGCGGCCGCCTCACGTCCGGCGGCGGCATCACGCCCGCACGCAGCTTCCGCACGACTTTTTCCCAGAGCTCGGGATGATCGCCGACCGTGGCGAGATCCTCGTGCTCGAGGGAGAGCTGCGCGGTTTTCAGCCGATCGTTGTGGCAGGTGACGCAGTACTGATCGAGCACTGCCCGGTGCCGGGCCGCCGGCGCGGTGGAAGCTTGTCCGGCGGCCGGTGCGCGGCCGAGCAGCGCGGACACGATGCCGAAGCACGCCGCAGCCACCGCTCTTCGCTTCATCAGTGGCGCAGAGTCTCACAACCTGCCCTGGTCTTCAAGGGCGTCGTCGGATCGGCGCACTCTTTAATATGCCATTATTAAGTAATATAAGGTATTATAGATTTGCAATATAGAGTCTAATAGAGTAATATAGCGCTTAATGGTTGCAGCCGATCATTTCTATTCGATTGAGCAGGTGGCCTCGCAGCTGGGCCTCCACGTCAGGACCGTGCGGAACTACGTTCGCGACGGCCGCCTGAAAGGCGTGCGAATCGGCAAGCAATACCGCATCGCGCGGGCGGATCTCGATGCCCTGACCGGGGGCGCGCCAGCGGCAAACGCCGTGGCGAGCGACCCGGCCCGCCATCACGCCGAGGTCTCCAGCATCGTCCAGGTCGAGAATATCGACTTCGCCGCGGCCAGCCGTGTGACGAATGCGCTGATGGCAGCCGCCAAAGGCCGTTCCGAGGACGACGGGCCGCTGCGCATCGACACGATTCACGACCCCGAACGCGCGCGCCTCAAGGTGATTCTGATCGGCAGCATCGCGACGACCGCGCCTCTGCTGAAGTTCATCAACGCCCTCCTGGAGCCGTAGGGCCGGAGCATCGACATGGCCGGAATCAGCAGCACACTCGTGAAGACCCTCCGCGAGAAGACGGGTGCGGGGGTGATCGCCTGCAAGAACGCGCTGGTGGAGACACAGGGCGATTTCGAGGCGGCCGTCGATCGCCTGCGCGCGGCAGAGGCGTCGAAGGCGTCGGCAAAGACCAGCCGCGTGGCTGCCGAGGGGCTCGTGGGCCTCGTGGTGGACGGCAACACGGGAGCGATCGTCGAGCTCAACACAGAGACCGACTTTGCCGCCCGCACGCCCGCGCTCCAGGACGCCGCGTCAGCGTTGGCTCGACTCGCGCTCGACGTGAACGGCGATCGCGACGCGCTGCTCGCCGCCGAGGGCGCCGGACGGCGACGGACGCGTCTCCGACATGCTGCTGCGGTTGACCGCCAGGACCGGCGAACACGTCGACCTGCGGCGCGCCGCGTGCGTGTCGGCCAGCGCCGGCGCGATCGCCTCCTACATCCACGGCGGCATCGCGCCTGGCCTCGGCCGCATCGGCGTGCTCGTCGCGATCGAGAGCCGGGCCCCGGTGGATGCGCTGCACCGCATCGGCCGCGAGATCGCGATGCACATCGCCGCGAGCGCTCCATTGTGGGTGTCGCCGGACGAGATTCCGCCGGAAGTCGTGGCGGAGAAGCGAACGGCGCTGACCGAACAGGCGGAGCAGACGGGCAAGCCAGGGGCGATCGTCGAGAAGATGGTCGAGGGCCGGATGCGCAAGTATTTCGAGGAGGTGGTGCTCGGGCTCCAACCGTTCGTGCTGAACCCCGATCAGCGTGTCGAAGAGGCCCTGCGCGAGGCGGCCGCGTCCGCGGACGCGTCGATGACAATCGGCGCGTTCGTCCGCTTCAAGGTCGGCGACGGTCTTGCCCAGACGGCCGAATGATCGTCAGGAGCGCGACGGACCACGATCGCGCCGCACCGTCACCTTCTTCCCGCGGAGCGTCGTGGCTCGAAGCGCAGCCATGATCTCCTCGGCGCGCGATTCGGGGACGTCGATCAGCGAAAAACGATCGGCGATCTCGATCGCGCCCAGGTCCCGCGACGCGATCCCCGCCTCGCCGGTAATGGCGCCGACGAGATCGCCCGGACGGATGCCCGCCGCGCGACCGGCGCCGATGAACAGCCGCACCGCGTCTTCCATCGAGTCTCCGCCTCCGCGAGCCGGAACGTGCCGCGGTCCGTGCTTCGCCGCCGGCGGCGCGACGGCCGGGATGTCGCGTGCCGATTCGTCCCCGGCCTCGGCCGCGTGCGCCAGCTTCACGGCGGCGGCCGCAATGTCGGCGAGATCGAACTCCTGCGCCAGCGACTCGACGACCACGCGCACGTCGTCGAGATCCCCCGCCAGGATCCGCTCCCGGATGGAGGCTCTCGTCACGTCCAGTCGCCGGGTTTTGAGCTCGGCCACGGTCGGCACGGTGGCGACCTCGATCTTCTGCTTCGTGAAGGCCTCGATGGTGCGCAGCAGACGATGCTCGCGCGGCTCCACGAGCATGATGGCCGTGCCGGCGCGGCCCGCGCGTCCCGTGCGGCCGATGCGATGGACATACGCCTCTGCGGACGCGGGCACGTCGTAGTTGACGACGTGTGAGAGATGTTCGATGTCGAGGCCGCGGGCCGCGACGTCGGTGGCGACGAGCAGGTCGGCCTTGCCGCCCCGGAACATCTGCATGACGCGGTCGCGCTGCCGCTGTTCCATCCCGCCGTGCAGCGCCTGCGCGCGGCGGCCGTGCGCGCTGAGCGTCTCGACGAGCGACTCGACTTCGAGACGCGTGCGGCAGAACACGAGCGCGGACGTCGGGTTCTCCATGTCCAGCACGCGGTCGAGGACGGCCGGCTTGTGGGCGCGCGGCACGAGGTACGCCAGCTGCCGCACGCGCGGCAGTTTGCCGGCCGCGGTCTTCTCGCCCGCGATCGTCACGCGCGCCGGGTCTTTCAGGTGGCGTTGCGCGATCGACAGGATGCGCGACGGCATCGTGGCGGAAAACAGCGCCGTCTGCCGCCTCTTGGGCGTCGCCTCGAGGATCGCGTCGAGGTCCTCGGCGAAGCCCATGTCGAGCATTTCGTCCGCTTCGTCGAGAACGAGCATGCGCAGGTGGGCGAGTTTCAGCGTCCCGCGCCGGATGTGATCGAGGGCGCGGCCGGGCGTGGCGACGACGATGCCGGCGCCGCGCTCGAGCGTGCGGATCTGCGTCGAAATCGCCGCGCCGCCGTAGACGGGCACCACCGAGACGCCGACGCCCTTGGCGTATTTGTGGATGGCTTCGGCGACCTGCATCGACAGCTCGCGCGTGGGGACGAGCACGAGGCCGCCCGTGTGCCGCCGGCTCTCGGCATCCTGAAAGAGCGTCTGCAGCATCGGCAGCGCGAAGGCGGCCGTCTTGCCGGTGCCGGTCGCCGCCCTGGCCAGCAGGTCCTTTCCGGCAATCAGCAACGGAATCGCTTCACGCTGAACGGGTGTCGCTTCCTCGTAGCCGAGCGCACTCACGGCCGCGGACAGCTCGTCGACGAGCCCGAGACCGCCAAACCCGCGTGGTGCGCCGTCATCCTTTGCCGGGCTCAAGGCGATGTCGCTCCTTCACGGAATGGTAGCTGTTTTCACGATCCGCCTGGAAACCACGAGAGGAAGGCGGCGTTCGAGCTGAATCCCTCAATCCCGGAGTCCCGACGCACGCCGGGCGATCGCGCGCAGCAGACCGCCAAAAACGACGGCATGCACGGGGAGCAGCAGGTACCAGTAGATGAGTCCCGGCAATCCGGCCGGATCGAACACGGCGGTCTGGTGCACGAACGCGCCCTCGGCATCCGGCACCACGTTGAACTCGAGCCACGCGCGCCCCGGCAGCTTCATCTCCGCCGCGAGCCTCAGCCTGCGTCCCGGCTCGTACTGCTCGACTCGCCAGAAGTCGAACGTATCGCCGACGGAGAGCACGGCCGGGTGCCGCCGTTCTCGACGCATGCCGACGCCGCCCATCAGCAGGTCAATCGCGCCGCGCAGCCGCCACAGCCACGTGGCGTAGTACCAGCCGCTCACGCCCCCGAGCTGCGCGACGGGTGCAAACGCACGGTCCGCGCCGACGGCGACGTGTATTCGTCTTGCGTCAACGAACTGCGTGCCAGACGTCACTGCTGTCGATCGCGACTCGCCGCCCGACGATCGGGCGTCCGACCAGCGCGTCAGCGCGAAGCTGTGATCTTCATGGCGGATGGCCCGGGCAATCGTCTCCGGCAGGCCGACGGGTCTGATCGCGAAGGCGTCGAGCGCAGCCGGATCGGTAACCACGGAGCGGCTCTTCAGGCCCTCAATCAATTCGCGCCCCACCCGGGCGTAGACGGGCGTGACCAGCCCCAGCCAGAGGCTGGACAGGCGAGGCGTCAGCAGCGGAACCGAAATCATCAGGCGCTTCAACCCTCGCTGCCGCGCGTACTCGCGCATCAGCTCGCCGTAGCTCGCCTGATCGGCGCCCCCGATTTCGAACGTCCGGCTGTCGCCGTCTGGCAGATCGAGCGCCGCGACCAGATAGGCGAGCAGGTCGTCTATGCCAATAGGCTGCGCCAGCGTCGAGACCCAGCGCGGGCAGATCATCACGGGGAGGCGTTCCACGAGCGCCCTGATCAGCTCGAACGACAGGCTGCCCGATCCGACGACAACCGAAGCCCGGAACTCGACGACTGGAACACCGCTTTGTCTGAGGACGTCGCCCGTCTCAATCCGGCTCCGCAGATGCTTGCTGAGCGGGGCGTCACCTGCGGCGAGGCCGCCAAGGTAGACGATTCGGCGAACCCTCGCACGCCGCGCCGCGTCGCCGAACGTCCTGGCTGCGACACGATCCTTTTCGAGGTAGTCGCCGTGGGCGCCCATCGAGTGAACGAGGTAGTAGGCGACGTCGATGCCGGCCAGGGCGCGATCGAGTGACGCCGCATCGAAGAGATCGCCAGGGACAACTTCGGTGGTTGGCGCGACGCGCGACTCGACCACTTCGGGATGCCGGGCGAGGCAGCGAAGCCGGGCGCCTGACGCTTCGAGGATCGGCACCAGCCGTCCGCCGATGTATCCGGTAGCGCCGGTGACGAGGACGGCCGATGCTGTCGATTTCCGCCGGGACAGACTCACGGCTCGACCTGCCGTTCCGGGGCGTCTGCGAGCGACGTGAGCATGCCCTGCAGTTCGGCGCTGCGCGCCTGCTCGAATGCGCCGTGATGGATCCACCGTACGACCCCGTCCCGGTCGAGGACGACGAGATAGGCATCGTCTTCATGGTCGGGAGAAAACGCGAGACGCTGCTTCCAGTCGTCCGTGCCTCCATAGACCGTGATGACGCGCTCGTGCAGTGCAGGGGGAGTCCCGTTTCGCATCCCCCTGTCGATGAACCACCGGCCGAGCTTCGCGAGCCCGCCTATCACCGGAACCTCGAAGAACATGACGTCGGCTCTCGAGCCGATCGCCGTTCGGTACCATTCCGCCCACGCTTCGACCGGAAAGCGAGATTGGTAGGTGAAGCCGATCGCGACGAGGGCGACCGTACCCGATGCCGCCTGTGGCAGCACGGCGTCGCGGCCGGTCAGGAACTGCCCCTTGAGTGCGGGCAACGGATCACCCACCCGCAGGAAATTCTGTGAGGCGCCAGCTCGAAGGGCGGCTGTCGACGTCACAAGGGCGCCGATACAACAGGCAGCGGCAAAGATGCGGGGCATGTGTCTAGAATCTCCAGTCGAGGCCGAGGATCGGAAAGATGCCTTGCTGCTCGCCGAACTGCTCGGTGTTGGTGCGGCGGTTCCAGCTGTAGCTGGCGAAGTTGCGGCGGTTGGTCACGTTCTGCACGCCAAGGAAGATGTTGACCGGCTGCCCGCCGACGGCGAGTGTCCGGTCTACACGGATGTCGACGCGGCCGTAGTCGGGCGCTCGCTCGGCGTTGACGCGCGCGAGGTCGTACACGCCGCGCCGTTGCGCCGTGGACACCGCCTGGTCGTAGGGCGTGAACGGCCGGCCCGAGAGGAACGCCAGCCGGGCCGAGAACTCCCACGCCGGCGACAGCCGGTAGCCGCCGACCAGGTTGAAGACGAACGGGTAGTCGAACGAGCCGGGCCTGAGCACGCGGTCGAGGCCGGCATGCTGCGTGCGCGACCACGACAGGTTGCCCTGGCCGTAGAGCTTCGCGGTGAGCCGCTTCTCGACGTAGAACTCCACGCCCTGCGCGTATCCCTCGCCGGCGCTCGTGAGCGGAAACAGGATCTCGCGCACGTCGAAGGTGTCGCCGATGTTGGCCAGCGACACGGTGGGCAGGTCGCTCGCGACCGGGTAGTCGGTGTAGGTCTTCCGATACGCCTCGGCCGTCACCCGAAGGGCGGCATCGGGCGCCCAGGCCAGGCCCGTCACGTAGTGATTGGCGCGCCACGGCACGAGCGACGCGTTCTGGGGAAACGCTGACACGAAGAGAAAGGCGGGCTGCTGATAGTAGGATCCGGCGCTCGAATTCCACGACAGCGTGTCGGTGAGACGCACGCTGACGCCCGCGCGCGGGCTGAACCGGGCCTGCGACAGGATGTCGTAGTGGTCGAAGCGCCCGCCCAGTGTGAGGCCGACGCGCCGCGCCACCTGCTTCGAGGCCTGCAGGTAGGCACCGGTCTGGTACGACCTGAAGCGCGTGTCGAGGAAAAACGGGTCGATACCGGGCTCGGGTGAGTACGGCGTGTCGTTGCCGTAGGGCGAATCCGCCGCGTAGTTGATGCGGAACGTCTTGAAGCTGCCGCCGGCCTGCACCGTATCGAAGAACGGCAGGTGCAGCGTGAGGTCGTACTTGATCGTGGTCTCGCCCTCGCGCGAGTCCTCGAAGTAGACGACGGGGCTGCGCGCGATGATGACCTCGGGCGGTACGCCCGGCGGCGGCGCGCCCTGCGCCACCAGATCCTTCACCTGCTGGCCGACTTTGGCCTCGGAGTGGGTGACGCCGAGCAGCCCCACGCCCCGTGATCCGAAGATGCGCTGCCAGTTGAAGCCCGTGGCGCTGCGCCACCCGTCGTATCGGATGTCGAAGTTGGCAATCTGGTCTTCGAGGTCGGTGGAGTCGGTCAGGCCGAGCCGGATCTCGTCGAGGCCCGCGATATTGACCATCCAGATGCGGTCGCGTGGCGTGAGGTCGTACACGGCCTTCGCGTTGAACGAATACACCACCGGCACGCCGCCGAACCCGACGTCCTGCGTAAACAGATCCAGAAAGCTACGCCGCGCCGACACGATCCACGAGCCCTTCCCGGCATTGATGGGGCCTTCGAGAATGGCCCCGGCGCCGGCGAAGCCGAGCGTGGCCCACCCGCCGAACTTCCTGCGGTTGCCCTCGCGCTGCGTCACCTGCAGCACGCTCGACGTCCGGTTGATGTAGGGCGCGGGGTATCCGCCGGTCAGGAAGGTCACATCCTGCAGGAGCTCGGCATCGAGCAGGCTCACCGTACCGCCGGCCGATGCGAAGTTCGCGAAGGCGTTGATATTGGGAATCTCCACGTTGTCGACCACGAACAGGTTCTCGAGCGGGCTGCCGCCGCGGACGATGATGTCGTTGCGGAAGTCGTTGCTGCCGATTGCCACGCCAGGCAGGCCCTGCACGTAGCGGGATACGTCCTGCAGCGCTCCGGCGCTCTTGAGGACCTCGCGCGGCCGCACGACGAAGCCGGAGTTCTTCACCTCCGCCGGCGCCTCGAACGCAGGCGCGGTCACCGTAACGGTCTGCTGCAGGCTCTCCACCCTGGGCAGCGTGATTTCCACGGTGCCGTCCAGCCCGGCCCGGACGTCCACCGGGTCGCTCGTGAAGGGCAGACCCTCGGGAGGCAGAATCTCCAGGCGATAGGCGTTCGCACGCAGTTCGCCGATCCGGAAGGCGCCGCGGGCGTCGCTGGTGGCGCAGGAGGCGGTGTCGAGGGCGCACACGCGCACGCCCTCGGCCGGCTGGCCGGCGGCGTTCACGACCACGCCGTTGATGGCGCCCACACCGGTGGTGTCTTGTGCCGCCGCGGAGGCAACGACGAAGAACAGCATGACCGCGGCCGGCGTCGTCATGCCATACGTCCACCGATGCGGACCAGCTCCTGCTGGTACGCGTTGTAGTCGGGCAGGACGAGGCCGCGCGAGCGGATGATCGACGCGTGACGCTCGGCGCCGCGCCCGCCCGCCCACAGCTCGACGCTCTGCGGGAGGTCGCGCACGATGGTCTTGAGCTCGCGTTCGCGCGCCTTGTCGGCCGCGGGCGTTGTCAGCCCGAGCACCAGCACCTGCGCGCCCGCGGGCTCGACGCTGTCCACGATTTCGCGCGCGGGCAGATCGGCGCCGAGATAGGAAGCGCCCAGCCCCGCGCTGGCCGCCAGCATCGCCGCGCCGAGCGTCGCGATCTCGTGACGTTCGCCCGTGGGCGTCGCAAACAGCAGGCGGATCGATGTCTCGCGGCGGGCGTACAGCCGGAGAAACGCGCCGAGCAGGTTCCGCATCGTGGACGACATCAGGTGCTCCTGCGCGATGCGCGTCCGCCGGCTGTGCCAGTCGTCGCCGACTCTTGTGAGCACCGGCATCAGCACGTCCTGGAGGAGGTCGAGCGGACGCAGGACGGCGGCCAGCCGGGAGAGCTCCTGGTCGATGCCGACGGCGTCGTACTCGCGCAGCGCGGTGATGAGGGCGGTCGTGTCGAACGGCGTCCGCCGTGTCGGATCGGCCGCGGGCAGGGCAACAGCGCCGGCCGGGGCGCAGAGGTCGCGCAATTGATCGTCGCTGAGCGCGGCGAGCCGGCCGATGCTGTGTCCCTGTTCTACGGCGCCGTTGAGGAGCCGGAGGCGTGCGACGTCGACTTCCGTGTACATCCGGCCGCGATCGTCGCGGACCGGCGTGACCGCGCCGTAGCGGCGCTCCCACGCGCGCAGCGTGTCGATGCCGATCCCGGTCAGCCGGGACGCCGCCCGGATGGGATAGCGTGCGCCCGCCTCGCGTCGCTTGCTCATCGGACTGCACCCGGGGCGGCGCCGGCCCTGGCAAGCCTGATCGTGAGTTCCATAAGAAACCAGCGTAGCGCGAATCCCTCGCGGCGTCAATGATTTGTCATGGACAAATCATTGACATGAAGGGTCTGTACTGCTATTGCTAGAGATTGTGAAGGACATCGCCGTCAACGCCCGGCGCCCAGTGCGTCTCGGCGTGTCCGCGTGCCTCCTGGGGGAGCGCGTGCGGTTCGATGGGGGCCACAAGCGCGATCAGTTCCTCGTGGACCTCCTCGGGCGTTTCGTCGAGTGGGTGCCGGTGTGTCCTGAGCTCGAAAGCGGGATGTGCGCGCCGCGCGAAGCCCTCCGACTGACGCTCCGTCACACCGCACTGCGTCTGGTCACGGCGAAGACGGGGCAGGATCACACGGCCGGCGTGCGGCAATACGCTGCGAAACGCCTCGAGGAGCTGGCCGGCGAACGGTTGTGCGGCTTCGTGCTCAAGAAGGACTCACCGACCTGCGGTCTCGAGCGCGTGCGCGTGTACAACCCGAGCGGTGTACCAACCCGATCGGGCCGCGGACTCTTCGCCGCCGCGCTGGCGGAGCGCTTTCCGCTGCTCCCGCTCGAAGAAGAAGGCCGGCTGAACGATCCTCGGCTCCGCGAGAATTTCGTCGAGCGCATCTTCGCGTACGACCGGCTGACGCGGCTCTTCGATGGACGCTGGACGGTGGGCGATCTCGTGCGGTTCCATACCGCCCACAAGATGACGCTGCTCGCGCACGTGCCCGACGCGTATCGCCGCCTCGGCCAGCTGGTCGCGCGCGCGAAATCGGTGCGGCGCCCGGCGGTCGAGCGCGACTACGCGACGATGTTCATGGAGACGCTGCGGGTGATCGCGACACCCCGCCGCCAGGTGAACGTCCTGCAGCACATGATCGGCCACCTGAAGGACGCGCTCGACGTCCCGTCACGCCACGAGCTCCTCGAGGTCGTCGACGCGTACTTCGCTGGGAACGTGCCCCTCGTGGTGCCGATGACGCTGATGCGTCACCATGTGCGGCGCTGCGGCGTTGCGTATCTGGCGGGCCAGATCTATCTGGATCCGCACCCCGCCGAACTGATGCTCCGCAACCACGTCTGAGGCCCTTCCGAGGCCGCCGTGCGTATACTGACCGGATGTGGATGCCGGCCTGCACCTTCCTCGTCTCGGCGCTGGTTCTGCTTGCCGCGGGACTGCCGCCGGGCCAGCAGACAACGCCGACAGCAAGCCTTGCGAGCCTGGGTTGGATGTCGGGAAGCTGGGAAACGACCCGCGGCGGCGCGTGCATCGAGGAACGCTGGACGCGGCCCGCCGGCGGCACGCTGATCGGCATGAGCCGCACGGTGGCCGGCGGCCAGACCCGCAGCTTCGAGTTCATGCGCATCGAGTCGAGAAGCGACGGCGTCTTCTTCGTCGCCCAGCCCGGCGGGCGTCCGCCCGTCGACTTCAGGATGGCGTTGAGTTCAGGATCGGAGATCGTCTTCCTCAACCCCGGACACGCCGATCACCTGAAACGCATCATCTATCGGCGCTCCGGCGAGAACGAGCTCACGGCGCGGATCGAAGGCGAGGACGCCGGCAAGCCGTTCGCCGTGGATTACGTGTATCGCGCGGTGACTACAGCAGGGTGCCCTTGAGGACGACGAGTCCCACCGAGAAATAGATCACCAGGCCGGTGACGTCCACGAGCGTGGCTACGAAGGGGGCCGACGACGTGGCGGGATCGAATCCGAGCCGGCGCAGGATGAGCGGCAGCATCGATCCCACGAGCGTGCCCCACAGGACGACCGCCACCAGCGCCAGCCCGACCGTCGCGGCGACGAGTGCCCAGTGCGGGCCGTACAGCGTCGAGAACATCGACCAGATGCTGATCCGGAGGAACCCAATCGTTCCGAGGATGACGCCGAGCAGCAGCCCCGACACCGCCTCGCGCCGGATGACGCGCCACCAGTCTTTCAGCCGCAGCTCGCCGACGGCCATCGCCCGGATGACAAGTGTTGACGCCTGCGATCCGGAATTGCCGCCGCTCGAGATGATGAGCGGCACGAAGAGCGCCAGGACCACCGCGCGCGCGATCTCGTGCTCGAAGAACCCCATGGCCGTCGCCGTCAGCATCTCGCCGAGGAACAGGATGACCAGCCAGCCTGCGCGCTTCTTGATCATGCGCGACAGCGCGATGTCCATGTACGGCTCGTCGAGCGCTTCCGATCCACCGACGCGCTGCATCTCGCGCGTCGCCCTCCGCTCGGCCACATCCAGCGCATCGTCCACGGTGACGATGCCGATGAGGATGCCCTGCGTGTCGGTCACCGGAAGGGCCGTGCGGTCTTCGCGTTTGAAGACCTCGACGGCCGCGTCCTGCGAGTCGGTGGCCGTCAGCGCGACGAACCGGCGATCCATCAGGTCGGAGACGTGCCGGGTGAGCGGCACGACGAGGAATTCGCGCATCCGGATGTCGTCGATGAGCAGGCCATTCTCGCCGATCACGTAGATCACGTTCAGCGTCTCGCTGTCCTGGCCATGCGTGCGGACGTAGTCCATCACCTGCTGGACCGTCCAGTCTTCCCGCACCGCGATGTAGTGCGGCGTCATCAGCCGCCCGATCGTGCGGGGCTCATAGCCGAGCAGCGTGATCGCTTCGTTCCGTTCGACCGGCGTCAGCAGCGACAGCAGGTGCTTGGTGACGTTGGCCGGCAGCTCGCCGAAGAGCAGCGTGCGGTCATCCGGCGACATGTGGTTGAGCACTGCCGCGACGTCTTCCTGTCCCATCGTTTTCACGAGGCCTTCCTGCAGGGCCGCCGGAAAATACTCGAAGACGTCCGAGGCAAACCGCCGGGGCAGCACGCGGAAGGCGATGACGAGGTCGCCCCTCGAGAGCGTCGACAGCGCCTCGGCCGCTTCCGGCGGCCGCAGGCTCGTCAGCGCGGCGCGCAGGCCCGCGAAGTCGCCCGATTGGAGAAACGTTGCGATCATTGATGCATTATCCTTGAGCGAGCCGATGATCCTCTCACGCTCCCTTCTCGAAACACCCGTGGGCGAGATGCTCGCGCTCGACTCGGGCGAAGGCCTGTGCGCGCTCGAGTTCACCGGGCCGGAGAAGCGGCTCGTCGGTCTCGAAGCGCGGCTGCGGCGATGGTTCCCGCCCCACGACATCGTGGACGGCGAGACGCCGACGATTGCCAGGGCGCGCGAGTGGCTGGACGGGTACTTTGCCGGCGTGAGCGCCGACATCAACGGGCTTCCGCTCGACATGCGGGGGGCGGATTTCGAGAAGCGCGTCTGGGACGCGCTGCGGCGGATTGCGCCCGGCGAGACGACGAGCTACGGCGCCATCGCGAAGGCACTCGGATCCCCCGGCGCCTCGCGCGCGGTCGGGGCGGCCAACGGCGCCAACCCGATCGCGATCGTGGTGCCGTGCCACCGTGTCATCGGCGCCTCCGGGTCGCTGACCGGCTACGGCGGCGGACTCGATCGGAAGATCTGGCTGCTGGATCACGAACGCAGCCACTGGCCGATGGAGGGCAAAGGGCAGAGGGCAAAGGGCAAAGAGGAGGGCCAGCGGTCGCTGTTCCCCAGCCCCTAGCCCCCAGCCCCGAGCCCCTCCCCTTTGCCCTCTGCCCTATGCCCTTTGCTCTTCTTCAGGCGGCCTGACGCCGACGAACGCGCGATACAACAACACGTCGTACACGATCTTGAGCGTGCCGGCGATGTAGAACGGCACGTTGATCCATGACGGCCGCGCGAACATCACGCCGACAAACAGCGGGCTCACCGCCGCGCCGATCGTCCGCGCGACGCCCGTGATGCCCGCGGCCGCCGATCGCTCTTCCGGGCTCACCACCGCCATCAGGTACGACTGCCGCGTCGGCACGTCCATCTGGCTGATGCTGAACCGGGCCAGCAGCACGCCGATGGCGAGCGGCAGCGTCGGCATCAGCGGCACGAGGATCAGCAGGATGTTGGACGGCAGGTGCGTCGCCACCATCGTGCGGATCAGGCCGAAGCGCGCCGCCAGCGTCGACGCGAGCAGCGCCGACATCCCCGCCAGGATGTTCGCCCAGAAGAAGATCACCCCGAGCGTGCCGGGATCGACGTCGAAGCGCAGGTAGAACCAGTACGCCGCGAAGCTCTGAATCACGAAGCCGCCCGCGAACGCGTCGATCGCGAACAGCGCCGAGAGCCTCAGCACGACGTCCTTCGATCGGCCCAGGCCCGAGAGGTTCGCGAACGTCGATCGAGGCGGCTGGCGCTCGCCGCGGGTCGAGGGCTCCGCGGCGGACGAGAGTCGCGAGAAGAGCGCAGCCAGCAGGAGTCCGAGCGCCGCGTACACGATGACGATCGTCCGGTAGCTGTCGGCCCGGGCCATGACGCCGGACTGCAGCACGCGCGTCGCCGCGCCCGCCGCCAGCGCGCCCAGCGCCGTCGCCACCGACCCGGCCAGCGTGTACCAGGCGAACACCTCCGTCCGCGCCCGGTCGGGGATGACCGACGACAGCGCGGCCTGCTCGACCGAGAGGAAGGGGCCGACTTCGTTTCCGCTCGGGCTGATGACGCCGATCGTCCCCGCCACGAGGAGCAGCCAGAAGCGGCTGGTCGACGCGAACGCGATGCCGGCCGCGGCCATCAGCAGCGCGCCGGCGATGAGCACCCGCCCGCGCCCGAGCCGATCGGCCCGCGTGGTCAGATACAACGACACCAGCGTGTCACCGGCCAGCGTCAGCGCCAGGAGCGTGCCGATGCGCGGTTCGCTGAGGCCGGCGCCGACCAGGTAGAAGACCAGGACGACCGACACCGACCCGTACGCGAACAGCCGGATGAACCGCGTGGCGAACAGCAGCCATCCGTCCCTGGTCAGGCTCCGGAGGCTGGCCGGGATCATCAGGCGGGGAGCGGGTTGCGGTCGGCCACCTGGCGCTGGTGCCAGTAGGGGTACGGCAGCGGCAGCGCGCTGGCGGCGTCCAGCTTCGCCGTCTGCTCGGCCGTCAGCGACCAGCCCACGGCGCCGAGGTTCTGGCGCAGCTGCTCCTCGTTGCGCGCGCCGACGATGACCGACGAGATCGTCGGCCGCGCGGTGAGCCAGTTGAGCGCGATCTGCGGAACGCTCCGGCCGGTTTCCTTCGCGACCTCGTCGAGGGCATCGACGACCTTGTACAGGAGATCCTCGGGGACCTGCGGGCCGAAGGCTGCCGTTTTCGGGAGGCGGCTGACCGCCGGCGGCGGCTGGTTGCGGCGGATCTTCCCCGTCAGCCTGCCCCAGCCGAGCGGGCTCCACACCAGCGTGCCCACGCCCTGATCGTGGCCGAGCGGCATCAGTTCCCACTCGAAGTCGCGGCCGACGAGCGAGTAGTACGCCTGGTGCGCCAGGTAACGCGGCCAGCCGCGGCGATCCGAGGCCGCGAGCGACTTCATCAGGTGCCAGCCCGAGAAATTCGAGCAGCCGATGTACCGAACCTTGCCGCTCCGGACGAGCGTGTCGAGCGTGCTGAGCGTTTCCTCCACGGGCGACAGCGCATCGAACCCGTGCATCTGGTAGATGTCGATGTAGTCGGTGCCCAGCCGGCGCAGGCTCGCCTCGCAGGCGTTGATCAGGTGATGGCGCGAGTTGCCGAGATCGTTTTCTCCGGGACCCGTGCGAAACGACGCCTTGGTGGCGACGATCGTCCGGGCGCGGCGTCCCGCGATCGCCTTGCCCAGGACTTCTTCCGATCTGCCGGCCGCGTACACGTCCGCGGTATCGAACATGTTGACGCCGGCGTCGAGGCAGATGTCCACGAGCCGCGTCGCCTCCGTGACGTCGCTGGCGCCCCACGCGTTGAAGAATTCGTTGCCGCCGCCGAACGTGCCGGTGCCGAAACTGAGGACCGGTACCTTGAAACCTGACTCACCGAGCCGTCGCACTTCCATGTGGTCTCCTGCCGTTGATTATAGAATGCGGCTTCATGCCGAAAAGACCGTCGTCGCCGCAGGCCGAGATGCGCAGCCTGATCGCGGGCTACTGGGTGTCGCGCCTCGTTTACGTTGCCGCCAGGCTGGGCCTGGCCGATCTGCTCAAGAAGGGCCCGTTGACGGCTGAAGAACTCGCCGAACGCGCGGGCGTCCATCCCGGCGCTCTGTACCGCATGATGCGGACGCTCGCGAGCTACGGCGTGTTCACCGAAGGGAAAGGCGGCCGCTTCAAGCTGACGCCGCTCGGCACGACGCTGCGGTCCGATGTGCACGCGTCGATGCACGGGTTCGCGCTGTTCCTGATCGGGGCGCCGGTGTGGAACGCCTGGGAAGATCTCGAGTACGCCGTGAAGACCGGGCAACTCCCGTTCGATCGCCTCTTCGGGATGCCGTTTTACAACTACCTGGAACAGCACCCGGAGAACCTCAAGATCTTCGGCGAGGCGATGACGAGCCTGTCGGGGACGGAAAACCCGGAGTGCGCCCGCGTCTTCCGAACCATCCGCCAGCGTGCCGGCATCCGCACGGTCGTTGATGTCGCCGGGGGATTCGGCAGCCTGCTGGCGCTGATCCTGACGCAGAACCCGAAGCTGAAGGGCGTGTTGTTCGACATGCCGCCCGTCATCGCGCGCGCGCGCCAGGATCGCCATCTGACGGCCGCGCGGATCGGCTCACGGTGTGCCTTTGCCGGCGGCGATATGTTCGACGCGGTGCCCGCGGGCGGCGACGCGTACCTGCTGAAGTACATCCTCCACAACTGGGATGACGATCACTGCGTGACGCTGCTTACGAAGTGCCGCGAGGCGATGAACCCCGGTGGCCGCGTCCTCGTCGCCGACGCCGTCGTCCCGCCGGCCGAGACGCCCGACTGGGGCAAATTGCTCGACATCCAGATGATGGTGGTCGTGCCCGGAAAGGAGCGCACGAAGGACGAGTTCGCGGCGCTCTTCAAGCGCGCCGGCTTCCGGCTGACGCGCATCATCCCCACTCGCTGCCCGCTCAGCGTCGTGGAGGGAGTCGCGGCTCCTGCGTGAACGAAGACGTGATGGAGGAATCCGCGCTCTGCCTGGCGTGCGGCCTGTGCTGCACCGGCGCGCTGCACCGCGACGTCGAGGTGCAGCCGGAGCACGTCACGTTCGTGAGGTCGCTCGGCCTGGCCGTCGAAGACGCCAATGGCCAGCCGTCGTTCCGCCAGCCGTGTCCGCTCCACCTCGCCGATCGCTGCAGCGTGTACGACCGCCGTCCCCCCAGCTGCCAGGAATTCCGATGCGCCCTCCTGCGAAAATACGCGGACGGCAGCGTCGATCTGGCAACCGCGACCGCTCTCGCACGACACGCGCGGTCGCTCATCGCTCAAGGCGCAGCGCGCCCCCTCGCGCCGCACGAAACGGACCCCGAGGCCATACTCCGCGCCGCCACTCTGGATGTGCTGATCAAGAAACATTTCAGGGAGTGATACTGCCGACTGCCGACTGCCGACTGCCGACTGCCGACTGAAGTGATACCATCCGCCGCATGATCTATACGCGCCGGCGCTTTCTTCAGACGTCCGCCGTGGCCGGAGGCGGACTGTTTTTTTGCCCGTGCGGAATCGGCGCACAGGCCCAACCCGCGGCGGCGCGCCGATCGATTGTCGTGGGCGGACAACGCGTCCGGACCATCGACATGCATGCCCACGTGTTCGTGAACGAGGCGTGGCCGCTCGTCAAAGATCTCCCGCAGGTGGACCGCGCCATGGCCAACCTTGGCGCCAGCCCGATGGCGATCGACGCCGCGACGATGGACCGGCGGTTTCGCGAGATGGATCGCCAGGGCATCGACGTCCACGTCATCAGCGTCCACCCGAGCCAGTTCCTGTACTTCACCGAGCCCGGCCTTGCCGCCCGCATCGTGAAGATGCAGAACGAGAAAATCGCGGAGCTCGTGGCCGCGCATCGCGATCGGTTCGTCGGCTTCGGGAACGTGTCGCTGCAGCAGCCGGACCTCGCAGTCGAACAGCTCGAGTACGCCGTCAAAACGCTCGACCTGCGCGGCTTCATCGTCGGCGCCAACGTCAACGGCAGCGAGCTGTCGAACCCGAAGCTCGACCCGTTCTGGAAAAAAGTCGAAGACCTGCAGACCGTCGTCATGATTCACCCGCAGGGGTTCGACGATGCCGGGAAGCGGCTCGAGGGCGCCGGGGCGCTCGGCAACAACATCGGCTTCCCGCTCGACACGACGATCGCGCTCGCGCACCTGATTTTCGAAGGGGTCCTCGACCGCTTCGCGGGGGTGAAGGTGATTGGGGCGCACGGCGGCGGCTTCCTGGCGAGTTACATCGGCCGCTTCGACAACTGCAACACGCTGCAGGCCCCGTGTCAGCGGATGAAACGCAAGCCCAGCGAGTACCTGCGCGGGCCCCAGCTCTACTTCGATTCGCTCGTCTACAGCCCGCAGAACCTGCGCCACGTCGTGACGGCGGCCGGCGCGAGCCAGGTGGTGATTGGGACGGACTTCGGTTTTCCCATCGCGAGCAGCACGCCCGTGGATACGGTGCTGCAGACGCCGGGCCTCAGCGCGGAAGAACAGGTGGCGATTCTCGGCGGGAACGCGGCGGGGTTGCTCAAGCTGAAAACGTAGAACGGCCAACGCAGAACGTAGAAAAGAAAAACGCGGAACGAAGAGACGTCTTCGTTCCGCGTTTCGACGTTTTCAGGCTTCTACGTTCTACCTTCTACATTCTACGTTCAGTTGTTCGGGCAGGTCCCGAAGACCGACCGCGCGGTGTTCGCGCGGAATTCCCGCGGCGTGCCGGGCGCGCCCATGACGCCCTCGACCTGCGTGCGGGCGCCGCGCCACGGCGCCATGTCGAGGCCCATGACCTTCAGATCGATGGGCGGCGGCGGTGGCGGCGGCGGTGGAGGAGGCGGAGGCGGCGCGGGCGGCAGCGGGGCTGCGCCTCCGGCGGGCGCGCCTCCGGGCGCACCGGCGCCGCGGCCCGCTCCGCCGCCTGCACCACGGCCACCACCGCCGCCTCGTCCGGCCGGCGCGGCTGCCGGCGGGGGAATCACCACGCCCGCCAGAATCCACGGGCTCTGCGTCGTCCCTTCACCTTTGACGCAGCCGATCACGGTCTGCACCTGAGGCGCGGTCGCCTGGCCCTGTGCAACCACAACCGCCGCGGTCGCGCAGACGAGGGCGACCCCGCCGAGCACTGCAAGCTTCATCGTTTTCTCCTTCTCCCGTTGGTCCATTCCACGATCACCCGCCTGGTCTGCCGGGCCGACACGTCCCCAGCGTCCTTGGCAGGTGCAAGTATAGGCGTGGAAACGTTAGATCAAACCGGCCCTGAAAAACAATCGGTGCGGTGGTGCTATCGTTGCCGGCCGATGGCGTTTCTGGCGTGGTTGAGCGGGAGCCCGCTCGGAGAGTGGGTGAGCGGGTCCACCTGGGCTTACCCGGGGCTGCTGTTCCTGCACACGCTGGGCCTCGGCATTCTGGTGGGCCTCAATTCAGCCGTCGGCCTGCGGCTCCTCGGGTTCGCTCCGCAAATCCCGGTGGCCGACATGGAGCCGCTGTTTCCTTATATGTGGGCCGGCTTCTGGGTGAACGCCTTTTCAGGGGCCGTGCTGTTCGTCGCCGACGCGCCGAAGAAGGCCGCCAACCCATCGTTCATCGTCAAGCTGGTGCTGATTGCCGTGGCGGTGGTGGTGATGCGTGCGCTCAGGCGCGAGGCCTTTCCCCGTTCCGGCGTGACGTTGCCCCGCGCCAGGCTGCTCGCGGCGGCGTCGCTGGTTTTGTGGGCCGGCGCCATCACGGCCGGCCGGTTGATGGCCTACACGGCGGCGCTCAAGTGATCGCGGCGTTCTCGATGTGGCTCGAGGCGACGTCGGTCTCGCGTGCCGTCACGGCCTACTCCTGGATCTGGCCCACGTGCGAAACGCTGCACTTCGTCGGCCTGGCGCTGCTGTTCGGCAATGTGGGCGTCCTCGATCTCCGCTTGCTCGGCGCGTTGAAGCGGCTGCCCGTCGCGCCGCTCAACCGGCTGGTCCGCTGGGGCGTCCTCGGCTTCGTGATCAACCTGCTCACCGGCATCGTGTTCTTCGTGGGCGCGCCGTCGCAGTATGTGGCCAACATCGCGTTTGCGTTCAAGTTGATTTTCATGCTGCTGGCGGCCGTCAACCTCGCCGTGTTCTACGTCAGCGGCGTCGCCCGCACGGTGGTCAGGCTCGGCCCCGGCGACGATGCGCCGCCTTCGGCGAAGATCATCGCCGCCACGTCGCTGTTCCTCTGGGTCGGGGTCATGTTCTGGGGGAGGATGTTGCCGTTTATAGGCAATGCTTTTTAGTGATCGCGCAAAGGGCACGATGCGATCGCGCAAAGGACGGGTGGGATCACGCAAAGGACGAGTGGGATCGCGGAGAGGGCGGAGTGGGATGGCGTAAAGGGCGGTCAGCGCCGGCGGTCGACGGGTCGCTGCGAGGCTTCGGCTGCAGCCTGTCGCTGTTTCGAGCGCCACAGGGCAGTCGTGGTTCTGAGCGCGGCGCGTGTCAGGTTCGACAGCCGCGAGTAGAGAGCCGTTTCGAGATAGCCCCGGTCGCGTCCATCGATTAGATGGTTGAGCGTCTCCATCAGCGACCCGCGGGCGAACTCACGAAAACGAGCTGAGTCGAGCGGGCGGATTCGGCCGAACCCCTCGGCGATATTCGCGGGCGCCGACGCACTCGATGCCCGGATCTGATCGCAATATTTGAAATCCTTTGCGGCAGGCCCCGTGGCGGTAAATGCGAAGACCTCGCACTTCAACTCGTAGGACAAACGCCACGCCAGCAGATCCCGAAAGTCCTGTACAACCATGCCCGATCGACAGGCATCTCCTGTGCCACGATCACGCCCGTCCCTTGCGTGGTTGCTCCCGTCCTTTGCGTGATCGTCCCCGTCCTTTGCGTGACCTTCAGAGCGCCCGGACCAACTCCGTAACGTCTTTGATCCTGTCGACGTTCTCGATGACCTCCAGGGCGCGCGTAATTGCCGTCGTCCCGAGTGTCAGCTGGGCGCAATCCGTGAACTTCTCGCGCAGTTCCTCGCGCGTGAAGGGCTTCTCGGGGCCGCCGCGGTAGCGGTCGTCGGACGCCTGCACGATCGTGCGGCCGTCGGTGAGATCGATCTCGATCACGCTGCGGATCTTGTCGAACCCCTGCGCCTCGATCTTCTGGTCGAAGACGTTGGTGACGCGCGGCATCATCTGCTGCACGGGCGCGCTCGCGACGAACTCGTCGGTGAACTCGCGCACGCCGGCCTTGCGCCGGAGGATCAGGCTCGACATGAGGAACGGCAGGCAGAACTTGGCCTCGAGCTCGTTGGTCGCGATCTTGTACCGCAGCGGCTCGAGGATGTTCGACCCGGCCCGGACCCGCACGGCCTTGACCTGATCGGGTTTCAGATCGTGCTCGACGACGGCCTTGAGCATCGCGTCCATCGTCGGATGGCTGAGCGAGCCGCACGGATAGGGCTTGAACGACGTCCCGGGGCTGATGATCGTGTAGGGCTTCCCGAGTACGGGGATGAGGCGATCGAGATCCACGCCGGTGCCGAACACCTCGAAGAATCCCCAGCGCCCGTCGAGCCCGTCGTCGCCCCCGGTGAAGCCGCGCGACGCGAGCTCGGCCGCGACGATGCCATTCTGGGCGGCGCGCGCCGAGTGCAGCGGCTTGGTCATCGATCCGAAGTTCACGCGGATGCCGCTCGACATGCTCGACGCGATGGTGAGCATGTGGCGGACGGCAGGGGCGGGCATGTTCATCAGCCTGGCGGCGGCGGCCGCGGCGCCGAACGTGCCGATGGTGCCGGTCGAGTGGAAGCCGTGGTTGTAGTGCTCGGGGTCGATCGCCTCGGCGATCTTGCACTCGACTTCGAATCCGACGAGAAACGCCTCGAGAAACGCGGCGCCGGAGGCTTTCTTCCGCTCGGCCACGGCGAGCGCGGCGGCGAGTGCGGGTACGGTCGGGTGCGTCAGCAGGCCGAAGGTCCGGTCGGGCGTCGTCGAGAGCTGCGTGTCGTCGTAGTCCATCGCGTGGCCGCTCGCGGCGTTGATGAGCGCGGCGTGCGCCGCCGAGGTCATGAAGCCGCCGGCGCCGACCGCGCTCGCCTCTTTCCGGTCGCCCACGCTCCGCACGTAGTCGCGCACGATGGCGCTGCCCTTGACGGTCGAGCCGGCGAGGATCACGCCGAAGCCATCCACGAGGCAGCGCTTCGCCTCCGCCACCACGTTGGCCGGCATGCTGCTCAAGCCGGTGTTGGTGATGAACGCGGTGAGCGCGTCTGTGGTGCCCCTGATAGCGATGCCGGCGGCCTTTGTGCCCTTCGTCGGCTTGGCCTGTCCCGCGGCGGCGCGAGGCGCGAGGAGCGAACCGGCTGCGCCGGCAGCGGTAAGGTGAAGGAAATTCTTGCGGGTGATTTTCATGGTTCCTCTGACGTCCGGCTGAAGCCGGACGCTACGGTTGCAAGAACGCGTTGACGATCTTCATGAATCCGGCCGTGTCCTCTTCGCTCGGATAGTGCCCGAGCCCCGGCATGACGACGACGCGGCAGTCGGGGAGCGTGTGTTTCAGCCGCTCCTGCGTCTCGGGCGGCACGATGCGGCTGCCGCCGCCGATGACGTAGAGCGCCGGCGCCCGGATCTTCGAGACGGTATCCCACAGCTCGGTCTCGACGAAGCCCTTCACGAGATTCGGATCGCGCTTCCAGACCAGGCGTCCGTCCGCGCGTGGCTTCACGCCGAAATGCGCGTACGTGCGAAGGAGCGGCTCGGGCGTCCGCCGGTTCGCGGCCACGAGCTGGGCGACCAGCTCGTCCTCGGTCGCCCACCCGTTGGCTTCCTGTTCGACCCGGCGCGCGAACGCGTCGGCGATGTTCTGCGGGCGCTCGGGGCCCACGTCTTCGACGATGATCCGTTCGACCAGATCGGGGTGCAGGCCCGCGAACACTTGTACGACGCGGCCGCCCGTGGAGTTGCCGAGCAGCGTCAGGCCGCGCAGCCGCAGGGCGGCGACGAGCGCAACGAGATCACTCACGTAGTCCTGCACGAGATACGCGCCTTCCGGACTCCACGCGGAATCGCCGTGCCCCCGCATGTCGAGAGCGATCACGTGGTGGTCGCGCGCGAATGCCGGGGCGATGTGGTCGAAGGTGTGCGCGTGCCGGGCGATCCCGTGCAGCAGGATCATCGGCGGCTTCGCCGGGTCGCCCCATTCGAGGTAGTGGAGGCGCAGGCCGTTCGCCGTCGCCACCCGATCGGCGCCCGCCGGCGTCTGCGCCGCGGCCAGCGAGGCCAGGCCCAGGACCGCCACGACGATTGTCAGCCGTCGCATCGCGCCATTATGTATGATTGCGCGCGCGCAACGACCTTCGCAGGTCCAAGGGGTTCGAGAGGTCCAAGAGGTCCAAGAAGTCCAGGAAGTCCGAGAGGTCCAAGAAGTCGGACCTCTAGGACCCCTCGGACCTTTCGGACCCTTTGGACCTTTTCGACCTGATTGGAGAGTCAGTGGAGCCGTGGGTTCAGACGTATACGCCGCTTGGGGGGTCGCTCGGCCTGTCCGCCATCGCGGCCGCCATCCCCATCCTGGTCCTGTTCCTCATGCTCGGGGTGCTGCGGAAGGCGGCCTGGATGGCCGCGGCGTCGGCGCTGGCCGCGGCGCTGGTCGTGGCGCTCGCCGTCTACGGCATGCCGCTCAAGCTCGCCGTGATCTCCGCGATCTTCGGCGCCGCCTACGGCCTCTTCCCGATCGCGTGGATCGTCTTCACGTCGATCCTGCTCTACCGGCTGGCCGTGGACACGGGCAAGTTCGAAATCATCAAGGACTCGGTCGGCGGGCTGACGAGCGACCGCCGGCTCCAGGCGATGTTCATCGCCTTTTCGTTCGGCGCGTTCATCGAGGGCGCCGCCGGGTTCGGCGCGCCGGTCGCCGTCTCGGGCGCGATGCTCGCCGGGCTCGGCTTCGATCCGTTTTTCGCGGCCGGCATCTGCCTGCTGGCGAACACGGCGCCGGTCGCGTTCGGATCGATCGGCATCCCCGTCACGACGCTCGCGAACGTCACCGGCCTGCCGGTGGCCGGCTTGAGCGCCATGGTCGGACGGCTCTGCGCGATGATCTCCGTCCTCATCCCCGGCTACCTGATCGTCGTGATGACGGGCTGGAAGCGCGCCGCCGAAGTGCTGCCGGCCATCATCGCCTGCGGCCTGTCGTTCGCGGCGATGCAGTTCTACGTGTCGAACTACGTGGGCCCCGAGCTCACCGACATCATGAGCGCGCTGACGTGCATCGTCGTCATGGTGCTCGTGATGAAATTCTGGAAGCCGCGCTCGATCCTGAGGCTCGAGGGTGACAAGCCGGCGTCGCTCGTGGTACCGCACCATTCCATCGGCGAGCTGGTCATGGCGTGGAGTCCCTACCTGCTGCTCGTCGTGTTCGTCCTGCTGTGGGGCGATGCGGACATCAAGCCGAAGATCAATCACTTCGCCGACGGCTTGCTGCCGGGGTTCCTGCCGACGGTGCCCGAGACCGCCCGCCTGGCGTCACGGCTCATGGTCCCCGGCCTGCACAACCTGATCACGCAGATCCCGCCCGTGACGAAGGCGCCGGCGCCGTATGCCGCGCTGTTCGAGTTGAACTGGCTGAGCGCGTCGGGGACGGCCTGCCTGCTCGCGGCCATCGCGACGTCGGTGGTGCTGCGCGTCTCGCCGAAGCAGTTCGTCAACACGTATGTGGCGACGTTCAAGCAGCTGAAGCTCGCGATCCTGACGATCGCGTCGATGCTGGGCCTGGCGTACCTGATGAACTACTCGGGCATGACGTCCACGCTGGGGCTGTCGCTCGCCTCGACGGGCCCCGCGTTTCCCTTCTTCAGCGCGTTCGTGGGATGGCTCGGCGTGTTCCTCACGGGCAGCGATACGTCGGCCAACGCGCTGTTCGGCAACCTGCAGGTCGTGACGGCGCGCGCGCTGGGTCTCAACCCGATGCTGACCGCAGCGGTGAATTCGGCGGCCGGCGTCATGGGCAAGATGATCTCCGTGCAGAGCATCGCCGTCGCCGTCGCCGCCACGGGCATGTCGCGGGCCGACGAAAGCCGGCTGTTCCGCTTCACGATCAAGCACAGCATTTTCCTCATGGTGCTGATGGCGATCGTCTCGATGCTGTACGCGTACGTCTTCCCGCAATTCGTCCCCTCCGCGCCGTAGCGCGTAAAGAATTCGTCGAGCGCGATCGCTCGACGAATCCAAAACGCCGAATCTTTGCTTACTCTTGACGGGAGTTTTGCGGTCTCCCCATGGAACCGCATTGCATTCGGCCGCTAACGTCTGACAGGTAGTACTCACGAAGCGTTCTTCAACGCCCGTAGCGGCCGGCTTCAGCCGGCCGTCACCGTCCGCCTGAAGGCGGACGCTACGTCGTGCGAAGACGCCATGGGGGAGGTCAGACGTGCTCAGAGTGTTGAAAACGACAGGCATGCTCGCGTGCCTCGTCCTGTTGCCGACGCTGGCATTTGCGCAGGCGTCGATCACGGGCGTGGTCAAAGACTCATCCGGCGCCGTGTTGCCGGGCGTGACGGTGGAAGCGGCAAGTCCCGTGCTGATCGAGAAGACGCGCGCGACAGTGACCGATGGCTCGGGGTTGTACCGCATTCTCGACTTGCGTCCGGGCACATATACGGTGACGTTCACGCTGCCCGGGTTCACCACGGTCAAGCGCGAAGGCATCGAGCTCACCGGCTCGTTCATCGCATCCATCAACGCGGACCTGAAAGTCGGCGGCGTCGCCGAAACCATCACGGTGAGCGGCGAGACGCCCATCGTGGACGTCCAGAGCGTGCGGCGCCAGACGACGCTGAACAGCGAGACGCTGACGACGGTGCCGACGGCGCGGTCGTGGGCGGCGACGGCGGTGCTGATCCCGGGAATCACGATTCAGGCCGGCACGAGCGCCGACATCCAGATCACCCCGCAGATGACCGTGTTCGGCGGCGCCGGCGGACGGCTCAACGAGGGCCGCATGCAGGTGGACGGCCTGAACACGGGCGCGGCGCTGAACGGCGGCGGCGTCTCCACGTATGTCGCGGACATCTCGAACGCCGCGGAGGTCGTGACCACCACGTCGGGAGGATTGGGCGAGGCCGAAGTCGGTGGTCCGACGCTCAGCATTGTCCCGAAAAGCGGCGGCAATACGGTCAAAGGCGCGGTGTACCTCTCGGGTGTCAGCAGCGGCATGGTGGGCAGCAACTACAGCGACGCCCTCAAGGCCGCGGGCCTGTCCACTCCAGGGGCGTTGCTCCAGCAATGGGACTACACGGGAGGCGTCGGCGGCCCGATCGTCAAGGATCGGCTGTGGTACTACGGCACGCTGCGTGACGAAGGGCAGCACCGGTCGATTCCCGGCATCTTCCCGAACCTGAACGCCGGCGACCCGACGCAGTTCACCTACGCGCCGGACACGACGAAGCAGGCGCAGGGCGCCGAGAGCTTCCAGCTCGCGAGCATCCGGCTGACGGCGCAGATCACGCCGCGCAACAAGTTCAACTACCACCAGGACCTGCAGTGGCCCTGCAACGGCTCGGCGTTCACATCGGGAGGGGACGCGTGCCGCTCGCAGGGCGACTCGAGCGCGTTTGTCGGCTCGCTCGGCCTCGGCGGCCTGACCGCGCTTGCCTCTCCAGAGACGGCCGGTTACCTGCACACGCTGGTGAAGAACAGCCAGTTCACGTGGTCGTCGCCGGTGACGAACCGCCTGCTCCTCGAGGCCGGCCTCGGGACGTATCGCGCGGCCTGGGGGCCGTTCGAAGCGCCAGGCAACCCGACTCGCGGCCTCGCGCGCATCACCGAGCTCGCGGCCCTCAACGGCGCCAGCGCCGGGCTGCAGTACCGCTCGGCCAACTGGGCGCACGACTGGGACAACCCGAACACGTGGCGCGCATCGGCGTCGTACGTCACCGGCGGCCACACGTTCAAGGCCGGCTACATCGGTGGCTACCTGGTCGAAGACATCCAGAACTACGGCAACGATCTCAACCTCGCCTACACGTTCCTCAACGGCCGGCCGAGCTCGCTGACCGAGAGCCTCCGGGTGTTCACGCAGAGCGATCGCGTCCGCTACGACGCGCTCTACGGTCAGGATCAATGGACGCTGGGCACCCTGACGCTGCAGGGCGCGCTGCGCTTCGACCACGCCTGGAGCTACTCGCCGCCGCAAACCATCGGGCCGACGAACTTCCTTGCGAGCCAGCTCTCGTTCCCGCGGACAGACGGCGTCAACTACAAGGACATCTCGCCGCGCGCGGGCGCCGCCTGGGACGTGTTCGGCAACGGGAAAACGGCCGTGAAGGTGAACGTCGGCAAATACGAGGATCCGGCGAGCAACCTGAGCGGCAACTACTCGATCAGCAACCCGATCGCCCGCATCGCGACGACGACCGGCCGCACGTGGGTGGACGCCAACGGCGATTTCACGCCGCAATGCGACTTCACCAACCCGGCGGCCAACGGTGAGTGCCTCGGGATGCAGTTTCCGACCTTCGGCACGGCGACCCCGATCACGGCGGCCATCGATCCCAACCTGCTCAACGGCTGGGGAATCCGGGCCAGCGACTGGCAGATCGGCGCCTCCATCCAGCAGCAGCTGATGCCGCGCGTGTCGGTCGAGTTCGGCTACTTCCGTCGCTGGCTGAACAACTTCACCGCGACCGACAACACCCTGGTCACCGCCGGCGACTTCACGCCGTTCGCGCTCAACGCGCCGTCGGATCCGCGGCTGCCCGGGGGCGGCGGGTACGCGGTCACCGGCCTCTCGAATATCACGCAGGCCGGCTTCGCCAGGGGCGCCGCGAACAACATCACCGACGCCGCCAACTTCGGGACGGAGTACTCGCGCTACAACGGGATCCTGATCAACATCTCCGCGCGGCCGACGAAAGGCCTGAACTTCCAGGGCGGCATCAACAGCGGCAAGACCGTCCAGGACATCTGCGCCGTCACGTCGCAGTTGCCGGAGCTGTCGATCACGCTGATTGGCAACGGCGTCGCGCCGCTCGTCAGCGCCACCAATCCGTACTGCCACACGGATCCGGGTTTCGTGACGAAGATGTCGGGCGTGGGCTCGTATCTGTTCCCGAAAGTGGATATCCTCGTCGCCGGCACGATTCGCAGCGACCAGGGCGCGCCGCTGCGTGCGACCTGGAACGTCCCGCTCGCGACGCTCTCGTCGGCGCTCGGCCGCCCCGCCGTGTCGCCCACCGGCGGCACGACAATTCCAGTGGACCTGATCGCGCCCGGACAGCAGTGGGGCGATCGCGTCAACGAGTTCGATCTCCGGTTCGCCAAGGTGCTGAAGTTCGGCCGGATGCGGACCAACGTCGGCGTCGATATCTACAACATCCTGAATCAGGGCGCGGTGCTCACGTACAACCAGACGTACATCCCGGCGACCGCAACCGCACCGAGCACGTGGCTGGCGCCGACCTCGGTGTTGACGCCGCGGTTCTTCAAGATCAGCGCGCAGATTGATTTCTAGAAATCGGTAATTCGTACACTGTCACTGTTGGCGGCGAGCGGCGTGCTCGCCGCCTCTTTTTCTGTACGATTTTGTCGATTCGTCGGCTCTGCGGTAGTTGCCGTTCTTCCGTTGCATCGGGCTGCATTCTCAAGAATCCAAAAAACCGGAGGCTTCACCAAATTTCACTTAAGAAGTCGCAATACCAGCGTTGACACTCTGTAACCTCAACGTTACGGTTAGAGGTTCCCTAATACCCTCCCTTTCGGAGGGTCAGGAGGCTAGAAGTGCTCAGAGTGTTGAAGACGATTGGCATTCTCTCGTGCCTCGTCCTGTTGCCGACGCTGGCGTTTGCCCAGGCGTCGATTACAGGCGTGGTGAAAGACGCGTCCGGCGCCGTGCTGCCGGGTGTCACGGTCGAAACAGCCAGCCCTGTGCTCATCGAGAAGACCCGTTCGACGGTCACCGATGGCTCCGGGTTGTATCGCATTCTGGACCTGCGGCCCGGCACGTATTCGGTGACCTTCACGTTGCCCGGTTTCACGACCGTCGTGCGCGAAGGGATCGAGTTGACAGGTTCGTTCGTGGCGTCGATCAACATCGACCTGAAGGTCGGCGGCGTCGCCGAAACGATCACGGTGAGCGGCGAGACGCCCATCGTGGACGTGCAGAGCATCAAGCGTCAGACGACGCTGAGTAACGAAACGCTGACGACGGTGCCGACGGCGCGGTCGTGGGCGGCGACGGCGGTGCTGATTCCGGGCATCGTCATTCAGGCGGGCACGAGCGCGGATATCCAGGTCACGCCCCAGATGACGGTGTTCGGCGGCGCCGGCGGGCGCGCCAACGAAGGCCGCATGCAGGTGGACGGCCTGAACACGGGCGCGGCGCTGAACGGCGGCGGCGTGTCCACGTATGTCGCGGACATCTCGAACGCGGCCGAAGTCGTCACGACGACCTCGGGCGGGTTGGGCGAAGCCGAGGTCGGCGGCCCGACGCTCAGCATCGTGCCCAAGAGCGGCGGCAACACGGTCAAAGGCGCGGTGTACCTCTCCGGCGTCAGCAGCGGGATGGTGGGCAGCAACTACAGCGACGAGCTGAAGAACGCGGGCCTCAGCACCCCGGGCAAGCTGCTCCAGCAGTGGGATTATACGGGCGGCGTCGGCGGGCCCATCCTCAAGGATCGGCTGTGGTACTACGGCACGCTGCGCGACGAAGGCCAGCACCGCTCGATTCCCGGCGTCTATCCGAACCTGAACGCCGGCGACCCGACGAAGTTCAGCTACTCGCCTGACCGTTCCAAGCAGGCGCAGGGTGCCGAGAGCTTCCAGCTCGCGAGCATCCGGCTGACGGCGCAGATCACGCCGCGCAACAAGTTCAACTACCACCAGGACCTGCAGTGGCCCTGCAACGGCTCGGCGTTCACATCGAGCGGCGACGGGTGCCGCGCGCAGAAAGACGACTCGGGCGCGTTCGTCGGCTCGCTGGGCCTCGGCGGCCTGACGGCGTCGGTGTCGCCCGAAACCGCCGGCTACCTGCACACGCTGGTGAAGAACAGCCAGTTCACGTGGTCGTCGCCGGTGACGAACCGCCTGCTCCTCGAGGCCGGCCTCGGCACGTATCGCGCGGCCTGGGGGCCGTTCGAAGCGCCGGGCAACCCGACTCGCGGTCTCGCGCGCATCACCGAGCTCGCGGCCCTCAACGGCGCCATCGCGAACTTCCAGTACCGCTCGGCCAACTGGGCGCACGACTGGGACAACCCGAACACGTGGCGCGGAGCCGCGTCGTATGTCACCGGCGGCCACACGTTCAAGGCCGGCTACATCGGCGGCTACCTGGTCGAGGACATCCAGAACTTCGGGAACGATCTCAACCTCGCCTACACGTTCAACAACGGCCGTCCGGCCTCGCTGACCCAGACACTGCGCGTCTACACGCAGAAGGACCGCGTCCGGTACGACGCGCTCTACGGCCAGGATCAGTGGACCACCGGCAAGATGACGGTCCAGGGCGCCCTGCGCTTCGACCACGCGTGGAGCTACTCGCCGGAACAGACCATCGGGCCGACGAACTACCTCTCGACGCAGCTCAGCTTCCCCCGAACCGACGGCGTCAACTACAAGGACCTCTCGCTGCGCGGCGGCGTGGCCTACGACGTCTTCGGCAACGGCAAGACGGCCGTGAAGGTGAACGCCGGCAAGTACGAGGATCCGGCGAGCAACCTCAACAACAACTACTCGATCAGCAACCCAATCGCGCGCATCGCGACGACCACGACGCGGACGTGGAACGACACGAACAACAACTTCGTGCCGGACTGCAACCTCTCGACGCAGCTCGCAAACGGCGAGTGCCTCGCGGGCAACCAGCAGGCGTTCGGCACGGCGACGCCCATCACGGCGGCGATCGACCACGATCTCCTCAACGGCTGGGGGATCCGTCCGAACGACTGGCAGATCGGCGTGTCGGTCCAGCAGCAGCTGGCGTCGCGTGTTTCGATCGAGATCGGCTACTTCCGCCGCTGGCTGGGTAACTTCACCGCGACGGACAACCTGGCGGTAACCCCGGGCGACTTCACGAAGTACAGCCTGACGGCGCCGTCCGATCCGCGGCTGCCCGGCGGCGGCGGGTACGCGGTGAACGACCTCTACAACATCGTCCAGTCCAAGTTCGGCCAGACGAACAACATCATCACCGATGCCGCCAATTACGGCGATCAGTCCCAGGTCTACAACGGGATGCTGATCAACTTCTCGGCGCGCAACATGAAGGGCCTGACGCTGCAGGGCGGGATCAACACCGGCAAGACGGTGAACGACTACTGCTCGAACCGCGCGCAGCTGCCGGAGTTCCAGTTCCCGGCGGCGACCGGCGCGACCATCAGCCCGAACAACCCCTGGTGCCACGTGGATCCGGGTTTCGTGACGAAGCTGAATGCGATCGCGTCCTATATCTTCCCGAAGGTCGACGTGCTCATCGCGAGCACGTTCCGGACGGACCAGGGCGCGCCGCTTCGCGCCACCTGGAACGCGCCGCTCGCGACCATCACGTCGGCGCTCGGCCGCCCGGCGGTCGCGGCCGGCACGACGCTTCCGATCGACCTGATCAACCCGGGCGATGTCTGGGGCGATCGCGTCAACGAGCTCGACTTCCGGTTCGGCAAGATCCTGAAGTTCGGCCGGATGCGGACCAACGTCGGCGTGGATGTCTACAACATCCTCAACCAGGCCGCGGTGCTGACCTACAACCAGACGTTCGTTCCGAACGGCACGTGGCTGGCGCCGACCTCGGTCCTGACGCCCCGGTTCTACAAGATCAGCGCGCAGATCGACTTCTAGAATCGGGTAACTGGGTAATCGGGTAATCGGGTAATCGGGGGGCGGCGAGCGAAAGTTCGCCGCCCTCGTCTTTTGTACCCGTAAAATCATCCGTAGCGTCCGGCTTCAGCCGGAAGTCCAGCGGAGGCAGGTATGAGCAAGCTTTTTCGTGTATCGCTGACAGTCGCCGCGGTGACGGTGTGCCTGGCCACTCCGGCGGTTGCCCAGACGACGGCTCCGGCCCCGTCTTCCAAGCCGGCGGCTCCAGCGAAGGCCGCCAGGCCGTACAGCCCGCCAAAGACTGCATGGGGCGACCCGGACCTGTCGGGTTCGTACACGAACACCAGCGAAAGCGGGACGCCGTTCGAGCGGCCCGCCGAATTCGACGGCAAGACGCTCGACCAGATCACGCCGGCCGAGCTCGCGAAAGCGATCGACAAGCGCAACAACCAGAAAGTGGAGCGCGCACCCACGCTCGGCGGCGCCGAGACCGGCGCGGGGCCGATTCACTGGTTCGAGGACTACAACGCGAAAAATACCAGGCCCTGGATGGTGACGGATCCGCCGGACGGCAAGATCCCGCCGGCGACGGAGGAGGCGAGGCAGCGCGCCGCGATCGTCGTCGCGAAGCGCCGCGGCGGCGACAGCTACAGCGTCGGGCCGTTCGACGGCCCGGAAGATCTCACCTTGTACGTCCGCTGCATTTCACGCGGCATCCCCGGCTCCATGATGCCGGCCATCTACGGGAACTCGTATCAGATCGTGCAGGGCCAGGGCTACGTCGGCATCCGGTACGAGATGGTGCACGAAACGCGCATCATCCCGCTGGACAACCGCCCGCGGCTGAACAGCAGCATTTTGCTCGACATGGGCGACGCCCGAGGCCACTTCGAAGGCGACACGCTCGTCGTCGAAACGACGAACGTCAAGGAGCGGTCCGCGTTCCGGGGCGCCTCGAGCCACCTGAAGCTGACCGAGCGCTTCAAGCCGATGGGGCCGAAAGCCATCGAGTGGTCCGTGACCGCCGAGGATTCGCACACCTGGACGCGGCCCTGGACGTTCGCGCTCACGCTGACGAAGGACGAGGCGCAGCCGGTGTTCGAGTACGCGTGCCACGAAGGCAACCACGGCCTCCGCGACATCCTGAGCGGCGCCCGGGCGGACGAGGCCGCCGCCGCGCACCTTGCGAAATAGCGCGCGCGGAATGTAGAACGGAGAATGTAGAACGGAGAAAGAAACGCTGAAGCGAGCGCTCTCCGGCCTTCTACGTTCTGCGTTCTTCATTCTACATTTTGCCGTCCGGCCCCTCCGACTGCGCGATCCCATGTCGCGACCACGTGCCGGACGATCTCGTCCACGCCGACGTCGTTCTTCACCTGCGCGAACACCGTCGGGCCGTCGCCGCGCATCCGCCTCGCGTCGCGCTCCATCACGTCGAGGTCGGCGCCGACGAGCGGCGCGAGGTCGGTCTTGTTGATGACGAGCAGGTCGGACTGCGTGATGCCGGGCCCGCCCTTGCGCGGGATCTTGTCGCCGCCCGAGACGTCGATGACGTAGATCGTGTAGTCGACGAGCTCGCGGCTGAACTGCGCGGCCAGGTTGTCGCCGCCGCTCTCGACGAGGAGCAGCTGGGCCGGACTTCTTCCATCAGCTCCTCGAGCGCGACCAGGTTGTGGCTGATGTCCTCGCGGATCGCCGCGTGCGGGCAGCCGCCGGTCTCGACGGCGCGGATCCGGTGTTCCTCGAGCGCCTCGTTCCGCACGAGGAACTCGGCGTCCTCGCGCGTGAAGATGTCGTTGGTGACGACGCCCAGGCTGTGCGTGTCGCGGAGCGCGCGGCAGAGGGCGAGCATCAGCGCCGTCTTGCCGCTGCCGACGGGGCCGCCGATGCCGACCGTGAAGCTGCGGGCCCGGTAGTCGCGGGCGATCGGGGCGTCGCGCTCGTGGAAGAGGCCGGGGTGATCGTGGTGCTCGTGCGTGTGCGGGTGCCCGATTTCGTGCATGTGTGTTCCTCGTAGGGCGTGGCTGTCAGCCCTGCCGTCGATGGCGGGCCTGAAGGCCCGCCCTACGTCCCGCCAGCCTACGACTGAAACAATCGCGAGTACAACCGATCGTGCGACGCCTGCCAGAGGTCGACCAGCGGCGCCGTCTGCGCGGCCTCTTCGACGGTCAGCGCCAGGGAAGCCTCCACCGTGCGATCGAGATCGCACGCGCGCTCGGCCAGCAGCCGCTGTCCGTCCGTGGTGCCGACGATGCCGAGGCGGACGGCGGCCGAGAGCGTGCCGCGGCACACGCCGAACAGGAACAGCCGCGCGGCCGCCTGCCGATCGACCCCCAGCGCGCGGAGCGACGCCCCGAAGATGGGCGAGTGGTGCCGCGTCTTCGACTCCGCCCGGACGGCCTCGCACATCGCGCGGACTTCCGGACGAGGGAACGAGCGCTCGACCGTGCCGATCCACGCGCGTCCCTGCACGCGGCTGGCGCGGTTGGCGACCGGGTTGCGCAGGAAGGCGTCGCACCGGGCGTCGATGACGCCGAGGTCGCGGGGCTCATCGTGAGCGGCCAGCACGAACGGCAGGCTCCCGCGCCCGGCCTGCGACACCGCATCGCGGACGAACCGCGCGAGCGATCCGGCGTTCACCTCGCCCTGCTGCCACGCGGCTTCCAGACCGCTCGAGTGCGCGAAGCCTCCGGCGGGAAAGGCCGAGTCGGCGAGCTGCAGAAAGAGCCAGTCAGTCATCAGTCGGCAGTCGGCAGTCAGCAGTCAGCAGTCAGCAGTCGGCAGTCGGCAGTCGGCAGTCGGCAGTCGTCAGAACAGGAAATAGCGCTGCGCGAGCGGGAGCACTGCAGCGGGCTTCGACACGAAGCATCTCTCCATCGGCCGTCACCGTGTAGCGTCTCGGGATCGACGCGGATGACGGGCAGCGCGTCGTTGAGCTTCATGTCGCGCTTGCCGAGCGACCGGCATCCGCGCACGGCCACCATCCGCTTGCCGACGCGGTACCGGCCGGCGATGCCCGCGTCGAGCGACGCCTGCGAGACGAACGCGAGCGAGATCGCCTCGGCGGCGCGCCCGAAGGCGCCGAACATCGGCCGCATGAGCACCGGCTGCGGCGTCGGGATCGACGCGTTCGCGTCGCCCATCTGCGCCCACGCGATGAAGCCGCCCTTGATGACCATCTCGGGCTTGACGCCGAAGAACTCCGGCCGCCACAGCACCAGGTCGGCGAGCTTGCCGACCTCGACCGATCCGACCTCGTGCGACACGCCGTGCGCGATGGCCGGGTTGATCGTGTACTTCGCGATGTAGCGGCGGATCCGCAGGTTGTCGTTGGCGCCCTGCTCGCCGGCCAGCCGGCCGCGCTCGCCGCCGCATCTTGTCCGCCGTCTGCCAGGTGCGGCAGATGACCTCGCCGACGCGCCCCATCGCCTGGCTGTCGCTCGACATCATGCTGATCGCGCCGAGATCGTGCAGCACGTCCTCGGCCGCGATCGTCTCGCCGCGGATGCGGCTCTCGGCGAACGCGACGTCCTCGGCGATGTTCTTGTCGAGGTGGTGGCAGACCATGAGCATGTCGAGGTGCTCGTCGAGCGTGTTCACGGTGTAGGGCCGCGTCGGGTTCGTCGAGCTCGGCAGCACGTTCGGCTCGCCGCACACGCGGATGATGTCGGGCGCGTGGCCGCCGCCGGCGCCCTCCGTGTGATACGTGTGAATCGTGCGGCCCTTGAACGCCGCGATCGAATCGTCCACGAACCCCGACTCGTTCAGCGTGTCGGTGTGAATCGTGACCTGGACGTCGTACTCGTTCGGCCACGCCCAGGCACGCGTCGATCGCCGCCGGCGTCGTGCCCCAGTCCTCGTGGAGCTTCAGGCCGATCGCGCCGCCGAGGATCTGCTCGACGAGGCCTTCGGGCGCCGACGAGTTGCCCTTGCCGGTGAACCCGAAGTTCATCGGGAACGCATCGGTGGACTCCAGCATCAGCGCGGATGTGCCCGCTGCCCGGCGTGCACGTCGTCGCGTTGGTGCCGGTCGCCGGCCCCGTGCCGCCGCCGACGAACGTCGTCACGCCGCTGGCGAGCGCCGTGTGGATCTGCTGCGGCGAGATGAAGTGGATGTGCGTGTCGATGCCGCCCGCCGTGACGATGAGGCCTTCGCCGGCGATGGCTTCGGTGGTGACGCCGACGACCATGCCGGGCGAGACGCCGGCCATCACGTCGGGGTTGCCGGCCTTGCCGATGCCGCTGATGCGTCCGCGCTTGATGCCGATGTCGGCCTTGTAGATCCCCGTGTAATCGACGACGAGCGCGTTCGTGATGACGCAGTCGAGGGCGTCGTCTTCGCTGACGCCCGTCGCCTGGCCCATGCCGTCGCGCAGGACCTTGCCGCCGCCGAACTTGCACTCGTCGCCGTAGACGGCGTGGTCGCGTTCGACTTCCGCGATGAGCTCCGTGTCGCCGAGGCGGACGCGATCGCCCGTCGTCGGGCCGAAGATGGCGGCGTAGTGCGTGCGGGAAAGGGAATGGGTCATGCTCAGGCGGTTCAGGTTCAGGTTCAGGGTTCAGGGTTCGCGGTTCTCGAATTCCCGTGCGAAGTCGTTGCCGCCGCGAATGACGCCGCGTCCCGCGATCGCGACGAGCGAGACGGTTCGCGTCTCGCCGGGCTCGAATCGCACGGCCGTGCCGGCGGGAATGTCGAGACGCATGCCGTAGGCGGCGCGGCGGTCGAAATCGAGCGCCTTGTTGGTCTCGACGAAGTGGTAGTGGCTGCCGACCTGAATCGGCCGATCGCCGCGGTTCGTGACGGCGAGCTGCGCCGTCCTGCGCCCCTCGTTCGCGGCGATCTCCCCCGGCGCACACGTGATCTCTCCGGCGCGATCGCATCGACGGCAGTCGTAGCGTCCGGCTTCAGCCGCCTTCGGCAGGCTCAGGGCGTCCCGAGCTTGTCGAGGGCCGGACGTTCGCGGGCACCGGCAGGAAACTCCCGTACAGCGCGAGCTCCAGGTTGCCGTGCTCGGCGACGATCGGGTTGTGGACCGTCACCAGCTTGGTCCCGTCGGGAAACGTCCCTTCGATCTGGACTTCGTGGACGAGCTCCGGCACGCCGTCCATCACGTCGGCGCGCCCGAGCAACTGGCGGCCGACATCCATCAGCTCGGCGACCGAGCGGCCGTCGCGGATGAACTCCAGAATCTGCGTGGCGATGAGCGCGACCGCCTCGGGATGATTCAGCCGCACACCCCGCGCCAGGCGCTTCTGCGCCAGCACGCCGGCCTGATGCAGCGTGAGCTTGTCGAGTTCGTGCGGCGTCAGATGCATCAGCGACCTCTTGAACCGCCTGAACCCGGACCTCTCGGACCTGAACCTCGGACCCTGAACCTTCGGACCTCTGGACCTCTCGGACCTCTTAGTCCCTCAGAACTTGCAACCCCACGGATCGTCGCCGAGCAGCGCGGGCACGACCGCGAGGTACTGCCGAAGCGCCGCGCCAACCTGTTCGACCGACAGCCCCGCCACACGCAGCAGCACGCCGTCGTCGCCGAGGGGCGCCGAGGCGATCAGCAGATCGGCCCGGCGCGGCACGGCCGCGGAGCCGAGCGAACCGGCCAGCTGCGCCGCGGTCGCGCGGAGCGCCGGCCCCGCCACGACGGCGGTGGCGAGGCAGTTGAAGCGATCCATGCGGTCCTCGAGCGCGCCGTCGTCCGGCGACAACGCGAGGCCGTCGTGCAGGATCAGCTGATCGCCCTGCCAGATGCGCGTCTGGCTGCGGTACTCGTCGAACTGCCAGCGCTCGCCGGAGCCCACCCGTCCCGCCGTCAGCCAGTCCACGAGCACGAGGCTCGCGCCGGCGTGCATGCGCACGTGTTGCTCCTGTGTGTATCGCGATCCCGCGAAGCAGGTGACCGGATCCGGCAGCAGCACGAGCAGGCTACCGTCATCGACGCGCGCGTGCAATCGCTGCGACGCGCCGCGCTCCGACCGGTACACTTTTGTTGACGCTTGTGTCGCGACCAGCGCGTGCGCGCCGGGCCCGACCGACACGTCGATCGACACCGCGTCGCCGCCCAGGAGCCCGCCTCCGTACGTCGGCGAGGTAGACCCACGCCGACGGCCCGGCGTTCCTGGGATTGAGCACCTTGAGCGGGCTGGCCGCGCGGACGCGCGTCAGCACCGTGGCGCCGCGCACGCGCGTGAATTGCAGGACGCCGGTGTCGGAAATGGCCGCTACTTTCTTTCGATGGTGACCGACTCGATGGTGATGGGCTTCACGGGACGATCGCCGGGCTTGCTCGTCGCCGTCTTGCCGATCTTCGACACGACGTCCATCCCGGACACGACTTCGCCGAAGACGCTGTGCTTGTTGTCGAGCCACGACGTTTCGGTCAGCGTGATGAAGAACTGTCCGCCGTTGGTGTTGGGCCCGCTGTTCGCCATCGACAGGATGCCCGGCTTGGAGTGCCGCAGCGTCGGGTGGAACTCGTCCTCGAACTTGTAACCCGGTCCGCCCGTGCCCTGGCCGAGCGGGTCGCCGCCCTGAATCATGAAGGCGTCGATCACGCGATGAAAGATGGTCCCGTTGTAGTAGGGCGATTTCGATTTCTTGCCCGTGCGCGGATCGGTCCATTCCTTCGTGCCTTCGGCCAGACCCGTGAAGTTCGCGACCGTTTTCGGCGCTTTCTCCTCGAACAACTGGATCGTGAACTGGCCTTCGCTCGTCGTGAAATGCGCGTAACAACATTGATATGCTCTCTCCGTGGTCGGCGTGGTCGGCCGCTTACAATGCCACGATCATACCGGTACTTGCAGCTCGATGTCTTCACCGGCCACCTCTTCGGCGGAAACCAGCTGGCCGTCTTCCTCGACGGCCGCGGCCTGGCGGCGGAGACAATGCAGGCAGTTGCCAGGGAGATGAACTTTTCCGAGACGACGTTCATCCTGCCGCCGGAGCGTCCGGGCACCGACGTGCGCATGCGCATTTTCACGCCGGGATCCGAGATGCCGATCGCGGGGCATCCCACGATCGGCAGCACGTTCGCGCTCGCGCGCACGGGTGTGATCGCGGCGGGCTCCGCGCGGTTCGTCTTTGGCCTCGGGGCGGGCCCGACTCCCGTGAGGCTCACGTGGCGTCAGGCCGACCTGGCGTTTGCGTGGATGACTCAGCCGCTGCCCACGTTTCACGATCCCATACCGGATCGCGAGCTGGCCGCCGCGGCGCTCGGGCTCGCGGCTGACGACGTCGCCGGGACCGGGCTGCCGGTGCAGGCCGTGTCGTGCGGCGTCCCGTTCGTCTTCGTTCCGGTGAAGACGCGGCGCGCGGTCGACAGCGCGGCGATTAGTCCCTCGGCATACGACGAGCTGATGACGCGGGTGCCGGCGGCCGCGAACGGCATCTTTTTCTTCACGTCGGAACCCGGCCCCGACAAGGCAACCGTCTACAGCCGGAACTTTGCTCCGGGCGTCGGCATTGTCGAGGATCCCGCGACGGGGATAGCGAGCGGGCCGCTGGGCTGTTATCTTGTTCGGCACAAGGTGGTGGCCGCCGGAGCAGGCGGGCACAATGCTGAGCCTGCAGGGCGTGAAGATGGGCCGCCCAAGCCATGTGCATATCTCGATTGGCGTCGAAAACGGCGAGATCCGATCGGTAGAGGTCGGTGGAGAAGCGGTTCTCGCCGGTGAAGGCACGCTGTATATTCCTTAAGGAGATGGTTATGCGCCGTTCGTCCGTTTTCGCAGCCGTGTGGTCCTCCGTTGCCGTGTTGTCCGCGCTCGTCGCGCTGGCGCCGGCGCTTTCTGCGGGCCAGGCGGCCCCCGCCGCCAGCCGGACGTCGAAGCTCCTGACGCCGGCGGCGCTCACCGCCAAGGCGCCCGCGCTCTTCAAGGCGAAGTTCGACACCAGCAAGGGCATCTTCGTCATCGAGGTGCACCGCGACTGGGCGCCGCTCGGCGCCGATCGTTTCTACAACATGGTCACCAACGGGTTCTTCAGCGGCGTCCGGTTCTTCCGCGTGATCCCGAACTTCATGGCGCAGTTCGGCATCAACGGCAATCCGGCCGTGACGGCCGCGTGGAACAAGCTCGATCTGAAGGACGATCCGCCGACCAAGCAGAGCAACCAGCGCGCGTTCGTCACCTACGGCACGACGGGCCGTCCCGACAGCCGCGGCACGCAGATCTTCATCAACTACAAGGACAACTCGTTCCTCGACCCGCAGGGATTCATTCCCTTCGGCCAGGTCGTCGAAGGCATGGAGGTCGTGGACATGCTGAACGCGGAGTACGCGAGCGCTCCCCAGAACGCGCAGGGACGCATTTCGGCGGAGGGCAACAAGTTCCTGCTCGCCCAGTTCCCGAAGCTCGACTTCGTCAAGACGGCGACGGTCGTCAAGTGACGAATCTGGTCATCGGTGCGGAACTGACCAGATGACCAGATGACCAGATGACCAAATCCTCCAGCACGGAGCCGTCAGTCGATCCGGCATTGACGGCTCTCATCAACGGCATGAGCCGGGATCCGTTCGCCTTCCTCGGTCCACACGCCGAGGCGTCCGGATCCGGGTGGGTCGTGCGGGCGCTGCAGCCGGCGGCGCGGTCGATCGAGGTCCGCGCGGCCCGCACCGGCGCGCTCTTGCCGATGGCCCTGCGGCACCCGGCCGGGCTCTTCGAGGCGCGCCTGTCGAGCGAGCAGGCCGCCGACTATCGCCTGCGGATCGCCTATCGCGCCAACGGCGACGCCGACCACCGCGTCGAGATCGACGATCCTTACCGCTACGGCCAGGTGCTGACCGACTTCGACCTGCACCTGCTCGGCGAGGGCACCCACCATCGCGCGTTCGAGAAGCTCGGCGCCCACCGCGTGACCGTCGGCACGACGACGGGCGTGCACTTCGCGGTGTGGGCGCCGACCGCCGATCGCGTGAGCGTCATCGGCGACTTCAACGGCTGGGACGGCCGGGTCTCCGCGATGCGGCTGCTCGTGCCCTCCGGGATCTGGGAGATCTTCGTGCCCGACTTGCCGGACGGCGAACGGTACAAGTTCGAGATCCGCACGAAGGCCGGCGACCTGCTGAAGAAGACCGATCCGTTCGGCGTCGCCTTCGAAGTGCCGCCGCAGTCGGCCGTCGATCGTGCGCGACATCTCGGGCTACCAGTGGCAGGACGCGGCGTGGATGGCCGAGCGGCGCGAGCAGGGCGGCCGGCTCGATCGGCCGATGGCGATCTACGAGGTGCATCTCGGCTCGTGGGCGCGCGTCCCCGAGGAAGGCAACCGGTTTCTGACCTACAGCGAGCTCGCGCACCGGCTCGTGCCGTACGTGAAGGAGATGGGCTTCACGCACATCGAGCTGCTGCCGGTCATGGAGCACCCGTTTTCGGGATCCTGGGGCTACCAGGTGCTCGGCTTCTTCGCGCCGACCAGCCGCTTCGGCCCGCCGGAGGACTTCAAGCTGTTCGTCGACGCCTGCCACCAGGCCGGCCTCGGCGTGATTCTCGACTGGGTGCCGGGCCACTTTCCCAAGGACGAACACGGGCTCGCCCGCTTCGACGGCACGGCGCTCTTCGAGCACGCCGACCCGCGGCAGGGCGAGCATCAGGACTGGGGCACGCTGATCTTCAACTACGGCCGGAACGAGGTGCGGAATTTCCTGCTGTCGAACGCGCTTTTCTGGCTCGAGGAGTATCACGTCGACGGTCTGCGCGTGGACGCCGTGGCGTCGATGCTGTACCTCGACTACTCGCGCAACGAGGGCGAGTGGATTCCCAACGAGTTCGGCGGCCACGAGAACCTCGACGCCGTCAGCTTCCTGCAGGAGCTGAACATGCTGACGCACGGCGATCATCCCGGCACGATCACGGCGGCGGAGGAGTCCACGTCGTTCCCCGGCGTGACCCGGCCGGTGCACCTGGGCGGCCTCGGCTTCACCTACAAGTGGAACATGGGCTGGATGCACGACATGCTGCATTACGCCCACGAGGATCCGATCCACCGCCGCTGGCACCACAACGACGTCACGTTCTCGATGCTGTACGCGTTCAGCGAGAACTTCATCCTGCCGTTCTCGCACGACGAGGTCGTGCACGGGAAGCGGTCGTTGCTCGACAAGCTGCCGGGCGACGTCTGGCAGAAGCACGCGACGCTGCGGACGCTGCTACGGCTACATGTACGGGCATCCCGGCAAGAAGCTGCTCTTCATGGGCAGCGAGATCGGCCAGTGGCGCGAGTGGAACCACGACCGCAGCCTCGACTGGCACCTGCTCACCGACCCGTCGCACGCGGGGCTCAAGCGCTTCGTGCAGGATCTGAACGCGAACTACCGCGACCAGCCGTCGCTATACGAGTCGGACTTCGTCCCGGAGGGCTTCCGCTGGATCGACTGCAACGACAACGAGCACAGCGTGGTCTCGCTGGTCCGGCTACGCGCAACTCCCCGGGCGATTTCCTCGTCATGGTCTTCAACTTCACGCCCGTGCCGCGCGAGGCCTAGCGGATCGGCGTCCCCGAGCCGGGCCGCTACGACGAGCTCCTCAACAGCGACAGCGAGCTGTACGGCGGCAGCAACGTCGGCAATCTCGGCGGCGTGACGAGCGAACCCGTCCCCGCCAACGGCTTCGATGCACTCGGTGCTGCTGACCGTCCCGCCGCTCGGTGCCCTCTATCTGAAGCGACGTAGCTAGGAACAAAGCCTGCGAGTCACGAAGGCACGAAGAACACGAAGCCTTTCAAGGTTTCCTGATCTTCGTGATCTTCGTGTCTTCGTGATTAACTGGCGCCTCGAATTACCCATGTCGTTTCGACAGTCACGCTCCGTCGCCGTCGCCCTCGTCACGTGCGCGACGTTCACCGACATCGTCGCGTACTCGATCGCGGTGCCGGTGCTGCCGGACCTGAGCCAGCGCCTCGGCGCGACGCCGACGATGATCGGCCTGCTGTTCGGATCGTTCGGCCTGACGCTGCTGGTCGTGGCCGTGCCGATGGGCGCGGTGTCCGACCGGGTCGGCCGGCGCCTGCCGCTCGTGGCCGGGATGATCGCGCTGGCGCTGGCGAGCGCCCTGTTTGCCGTCGCCCGGTCGCTGCCGCTGCTGTTTGCCGCGCGCCTCGTCCAGGGCGCCGCCGACGACGTCACGTGGGTCGTGGGCTTCGCGCTCATCGCGGATCTGTACGGGCCGGGAGACCGCGGCCGAGTCATGGGCTACGTGATGTCCGGCACGAGCGTCGCGCTGCTGGTTGGACCGTCCCTCGGCGGCTGGCTGTACGCGATGGGCGGCATCGAGCTGCCGTTCGTGTTCGTGGCCGTGCTGGCGTTTGCCTGCGCCGTCGGGTTTCTCGCGATCCGGATGGCGCCGCCCGCCGCGAACCAGGCGCCGTCGGCGTGGTCCGTCGTGCGGACGCCCGCCGTCGCCGAATGCGCGGCCTACGTCGTCGTCATGGGCGCGACGCTGGCGATGCTCGAACCGGTGCTGCCGCTGTTCTTCAGCCGGCGGCTGGGGATGTCGCCGCCGCAGGTCGGCCTGCTGTTCGGCGCCGCGGCCGGCGTGCTGATCGTCATGCCGATCGTCTACGGTCCGCTGGTCGGCCGGTGGGGCAGCCGCCGCCTGGTCCGGCTCGGCCTGGTACTGATGGCCGCGTGGCTGCCGATGTTGGCCCTGGCCGTCGGCGTGAAGTCCGCGCTGGCGCTGATGCTGGTGGAGTGGATCCTGGTGCCGCTCGCCGTCACGCCGTCGCTGACGTACATGGCCGAGGTCGCCTCGGCCGACGGCGCGGATGCGTACGGCGTCGGATACGGGATCTACAACACCGCGTGGGCGATCGGCCTGCTCATCGGGCCGGCGCTGGGCGGGTTTGCGTTCGATCGCGCAGGCCTTGCCGTCCTGCTCGTCGCGTGGTCGGCGGCGGCAATCGCCGCGACGCTGCTGCTTGGCCGGATACAGGTCAGGGTGCCGACGTAGCGAGCTTCTCGATGCGGCGCCACTCGGCGTCGCTGACGGGCATCACGGACAGCCGCGAGATTCGCACGAGCGCGAAGTCCTTGAACGCCGGATCCGCCTTGATTTCCTTCAGCGTCACCGGGCGGGCCAGCTTCTTCACGGGCGCGACGTCCACGACGGCGGCCTTGCCGGTCTTGTCGTTCGGATCGGCATACGCGTCGCCCATCGCCCTCGCGATGCCGACGACGGACTTCTCGTCGCCGGTGTGGTAGTAGAAGATGGAGTCGCCCTTCTTCACCGAGCGCAGGTGCTTCTGGGCGAGCGGGTTCTTCACGCCGCTCCAGACGGTTTTCCCGTCCTTCACGAGGGCGTCGAAGCTGTAGTTGGCGGGTTCTTCCTTGAACAGCCAGTTCATGATGCTCGATTGTAATGCGGTCGGGGTCAGCCGGGCTGATGCAGACAGGCGCCGATCACGCGGACAGCAGGGCTTCCAAATCCTCCGTGAACGCCGTCACGGGCAGGATCTCGATCCCGTCATCGGTTCTCCGTCGCCGGGGTTCGAGACAAACCACGACGCGTCGAACGCGGGGGTGATCGTCCCTGAGGTGGCGCAGGCCTTTGAGATGGTCGGCAGTGACCTTGACAGTGGCTTTCGCCTCAATCGCGACGGCCATGTTTCCGACGATGAAATCGACTTCGATTCCGCTGGCCAGACGCCAGTAGAAGAGGTCCACTGCTCGTTCACGATACTCAGGCAGACGCAGTGCCGCGCGTGAACATGAACTTCCTTTTATCATGATTATATGAAGTGTAGCTTCACACTGAAATCCGCCGACAGTCGTCCGCTGCCGCACCGACGGAACATCCTGTAGAGTCACGCCTGCATGCTGCGCGATCGGATCGAGCCCGGCGTCAGGGCCCTCTTCGTCGGGATCAACCCCGGCATGCGGTCCGAGGCGATCAATCATCACTTCGCGGGCTATTCCAACCGCTTCTGGAAGCTGCTGCACGAGTCGCGGCTGGTGCCGGAGCCCATCCGGCCGGAAGACGACGACCGGCTGCCCGAATGGGGGTTCGGCATCACGAACCTCGTGGCGCGCGCGACGCCGGGCATGGACACGCTGAAACCCGCCGAGTTCGCTGCGGGTGCGCTCGTCCTGCGGCGAAAGATCCGGCGCTTCGGGCCGCCCGTCGTTGTCCTGATCGGCGTCACCGTGTTCCGGAGCCTCTTCGGGCGGGCCGGCCGGTTCCCCGTCCGCATCGGGCTCCAGCCCGAGCGTCTCGAGGGCGCGCGCGTCTTCGTGCTCCCGAACCCCAGCGGCCGCAACGCCAACTTCTCGTATGCTGAGATGCTCGCGGCCTTCCAGAGCCTGCGGAGACTGCTGGCGCGTGCAAACCCTGAACCCTGAACCCTGAACCCTGAACCTTGAACCTTGAACCCGTCCGTCAGTCTGACGAGGAGCTCCGCGCCATCTACGGCCAGAGCTACGTGGACCAGTACGACCCGCACGCGGTTCAGCGGATGCGCCGGATGCTGCCGCTCTTCGACCTGGCTCCGGACGCCGTGGTGGCGGACTTCGGGTGCGGCAACGGCGTGCTGCTCGATCTCGTCGCGCCGGTGGTCCGCGAGTACGTGGGCGTGGACTTCTCGGAGGAGTTCGTGCGGGCCGCAGAGCGCCGCCGCGACGCGGCCGGCATCCGCAACGGGACGTTCCACTGCGGCGACCTCGTCGCGTTCTGTGAAGCGCACCCCCACCGGTTCGACGCCGCGTTCGCGCTCGATTTCTCCGAGCACGTGTACGACGACCAGTTCCTGCACATCTTCCGCGCCATTCACGGGGCCCTCAAGCCGGGCGCGCCGCTCTACGTGCACACGCCGAACGCCGAGTACTTCATGGAGCGGCTGAAGGCGCGGGGCATCCTGACGCAGGTCGAAGGGCACGTGGGTGTTCGCGATGCCGCGCGCCACGAGGCGTTGTTCCGCGAGTGCGGTTTCACGGACGTCCGCGTCACGTATCTCGCGCACTACCTGTACGTCGCCTCGCTCTTCCACTGGCTCGGCCGGATCCCCATCGTCGGCCGTCTCTTTCGAGCGCGGCTGTTCCTGACATGCCATAGTTAGGGCGATTCAGACAGGCGTGCCGCTGGTCCTTGGTCCTTTGGCCTTGGTTCTTCGTCCGTTCCTGGTCCATGGTCCACAGGACGGGTCCTGAGGTCCGGGACAGCCTGGACTACGGACCAAGGACGGACCAAGGAACCAAGGACCACGAACCAAGGACTAATTCCGCACGGACACAAGAACCGCTCTGGATCGCACACTCACGCGAAGGGGGCAGCTCATGCTGAAAGGCTTCCGTCAGTTTCTTCTCCGCGGCAACGTCATCGATCTGGCGGTCGCGGTCGTGATCGGCGGCGCGTTCGGCGCCGTCGTGACCGCGCTCGTCAAGGATCTGATCACGCCGCTCATCGCGGCCATCGTCGGCACGCCAGACTTTTCCGCGATCAAGTTCACCATCAACGGCAGCCAGTTTCCCGTGGGCGACTTCATCAACGCGCTCGTGTCGTTCCTGCTGATTGGGACGGCGGTCTATTTCTTCGTCGTCGTGCCGGTGAACGCGCTCATGGCGCGGATACACCGGGGCGAGGTGCCCCCTGATCCGACGACGAAGAAGTGCCCGGAGTGCCTCAGCGACGTGCCGATCGCGGCGCGCCGCTGCGCCGCCTGCACGTCGGCGCTGACGTAGGGGGAGGCGCCTCAGGCGCTGACGTAGCGGAACTGGAGGAGCGACGCGGCCGCCGGCGGCTTCACGCTCAGCACGAACATGCGGTCGAACTCGTGGTCGTCGATGACGACATCGGCGGGCCCGCCGAGCGCTTCGATGAACTCGGGGACCGTGTTGCTGTGGCCGACGACGACCACGCACGCGCCACCCGCGATGATCTGCGCCCTGGCCGCGGCGGTGCTGTCGTCGATTTCACGCGGGGCGATCCCCAGCTTCGCGGCGAGCGGCGCGGCCGTCTGCTTCGTGCGTCCCGCGGCGCTCGTGAAGATCGCCGTCACCCCCGAGCCCGCGAACATCGTCGCGAGCAGCGATGCCCGGCGTTTGCCCGCAGCCGTGAGGGAAGGATCGGATCCGGAGGCCTGGCGTTCTGCGTGGCGAACGAGGATCACAACCATGTCAGGCCCGCGCCTCTACAGTCTGCACGTCCAGGACGTCGTCTCGAAGGGTGAGGCGAACGAGGTAATCGCCGGCTGGCAGGTCCGGCGGCGGAGTTTCGTCGCGCTCGAGCGCAGGCACCAGCATATGCGGATCGTGCGTGAACCGGACTGTCAAAGACTTGTCCAACCCGGATTCTGGTGTGGTGCCCGCCGCAGGCGATCGTAACGTCTGGATGAGCGCCCAGGCGGCGCATTCGTACCCGAAGATCTCTTCGGCATAGGGGTGCTTGACGTCGCCCCGCGACAGCTTCTGTTGCAGAAACGTCGAGAACGCCGGCGCTTCGCCCGCGAATTGATAGTTGCCCGGGCGGTGGACGCTCCAGAGCTCATCGAGCAAGGGGCGCAGCCATGGCTTCAGCAGCGAGCACGTGAGCGGAAAGGCATCCGCAATCGGTGCGAAGCGATTCGCCCTTGCGAGCGTGCAATTGACCGACATTCCCCGCTGGTGTACCACGGCGACCAGCCGCTCCCGCTCCATGTCCGTGAGGACGTAGCCGGATAGCGCGCCGGCACCATGACGCAGGACCGTAGCCGCCAGCGCCGGGTCGAGCGTCATGTCGCACAGCGCGTGCTGAAAGTCCGCGATTGCCACGTCAAGCCACGCGGGTCGTCGCCAGCGCCGAGCGGGCGCGCTCCAGCTGGACGACGACTCCTTCGGTGCGCAGCATGGGCCAGGTGGATTCGTGGAACTCGAACGTGACGCCCCGGAGGTTCGCGCATCGCGGCGCCGCGAACGACAGGAGCTCCCAGACGGCCTCGGGGACGGCGCCCGTGTGCGAGTCGGTGTAGAACCCCATCATCTCGCTGCCGCCCGCCACGTGGATTTCGCCCACGCGCGAAAGATCCAGTTCAGACAGGAATGCCCTGGCATCGAACCCGTGGTTGCGCGAGTTCGTGTAGACGTTGTGCAGATCGAGGAGCAGCGAGCAGCCGGACACATGCGTCAGCTCGTTGAGAAACTGCGGCTCCGTCAGATCCTCGCCGGGGAAGGTGAAATACGAGACGTTGTTTTCGAGAAGGAAAGGGCAGCCCAGGATCGCCCGGGCGGTCTCAATCCTGGGACGGAGCATGTCGATGATCTGGCGGTCGAACGGCACGGGCAGCGCGATGCCGGCGTTGGTCTCGTGCCCCGCGCCGATGCGGCTGAACGACAGGTGCTCGCTGACCCACTGGCAGTCGTAGCGCGCGCGCCAGCGCTCCAGCTGAATCAGGTACTCGCGATCGAACACATCGGCGCTGCAGATGGACAGGCCGATTCCGTGCAGCACGATGGGAAGGCGCCGTGCCGCGTGCATCAGGAGAGCCTCGCCGGCCGACGTATCCTCGAAACGCGCGTCCGCGCCGAAACCGCGATCGAGCCAGAATCGATCCGGAATGACCGCCAGGTAGTCCAGATGCTTCGCATGGCTGGCGACGAAGTCCGCGAGGGCGGGGTTGAAGAGGACTCCAACCCCGCACTCCGCCACGCTGCTAGCCACCGACCTTCTCGATCTCGACCTGCATGACTTCTTCGAAACGATGCCGGATGTCGAAATCGAACCCTGAGATGCACGCGGGGCATGCTTTCAGCCCGAGTTTCCGGAGCAGATCGACGTTGCGGGTCAGATGTTTCTGAAGCGTCGCGCCGACGGCAGCGAGCGGCGCCGCGGAATCAATAAAGACCGTCGCGACCGGCCGGCCTGCCGGGCCGGCCTTGTTCACCATGATGTCGACCTTCGTGCTCATGTTGCTGCCTCCATGCGAAAGGGAAGTTCCCATGCTAGGAAGACAGCGGTGAGTAAGCAATCCGAATCCAATCTGAATCCGTGATTGTTGTGAAAACCGATGAGCTGCCGCGTCTCAGATAACGGCTGAGCGATCGAACTGCTACGCAGCCATCGGCGTCAGGCCGTAGGCGCGCGCCAGATCGTTGATGCTGTTCCGCAGGACGCCCCAGTAGCGCTCGGCCTGCGTCCCGTAATGGCCGCGCACCAGGACCTGGTTGATCCGCCGCCCGTCTTCAAGGACCTTTTCCACCTGCGGCCGTGTCTCCATCCATTTGTCGGTGGGGTCGAACTTGCGCCGCAGCCGGTTCGTCGACCGGTTCAGATCCGACAGCGCATCGTCCAGGTCGTCTTTCTTGTCGTTCGCGGCCGACTTCTGCGATTCGGTCGCCGTCCGCTTGCGCTTGTTTCCCGCGGCCTGGCCTGTCTCCGCCCGCGTCTGCCCCTGCTCGACCCTGTTCTCCGACCACTTGCGGAATTCATCGACGCCGTCTTCGACCTTGCGGATGCGGTCGGCGACCTGTGGCTTCGTGAACACCACCTGCGCGAATGACACCCCGCTCCAAGCCAGGCACGCGAGGATCGCCGAGAGAAGAATTCTGGTCTTCATCCCCTCGCTCCTATTGCCGCGCCATCGCGATTGTGAAACGCTCCTCAGGGCTGATGAGGTGGTCGTGGTCGTCCTTCTCGAGATCGATCTGAACCCAGTTCACCTCGCCGCTGAACCCGTTGCCTGTCGGGCCGTAGTCCGGCGACACCGCCGAGCCGTTCTCCTTGCCGACATCGCACGTCTCGTCGGCCGAGAAGACCATTGGCACGGTCCGCTCCACGCGGCCCTGGCCGACCGATTGGCCATCGACGTAGAGCGTCACGCCGCCGCCCTTGGCGAGGCCGCCGCCGTCATACTTGAACTCCATCCGCACCTGGTGGTGGCCTGCCGGGATCGGCTGTGCCGCCTCGACGAGCGTCACGGTGATGCCGAAGAAGTTATAGCAGTATTTCAGCTTCCCGCGCTTCGCGTAGAGGCTCCATCCGTTCGTATTGCCACCCTGGGCGACGATGACGCCCTCGGCGCCGGACTTCGGCACGTCGACATCGGCGGTAATCGAGTAGGACTTGTTCTTGATCGACACGACCGAGTTCTCGGATAGCCGCCCCATCCCGCCGAACAGAATCTGCGTCTTGCCTTTGACCAGCTGCGGCCGCCCGGCCAGGTCGGGGTTGAACCGCTCGAACGTCCGATCGTCGAGCGGCAGCACGCTGTACTTGGCCGCCTCGATCAGGAAGAGCCGCTGCAACTCGGCGAGCTTCTTCGGATTCTCCTTCGCGAGATCGCGCGCCTGCGTCCAGTCCGTGTTCGTGTCGTACAGCTCCCAGACGTCCTCGTCGAAGCTGCGCTTGTACGCGCCGAGCCACGGAACCCCGTGCCGGGTCACCGCCGTCCATCCCCTGTGGTAGATGCCGCGGTTGCAGAACATCTCGAAGTACTGCGTTTCGTGCCGGTCCGCCGCTTTGGCGTCGTTGAAGGCGTACAACATGCTGAAGCCTTCGAGCGGCGCCTGCTGGATGCTGTTGACGACCGCCGGATGGGGCAGTCCGGCGGCTTCGAGGATCGTCGGCGCCATGTCTATCACATGATGGAACTGGCTGCGGACTTCGCCTTTGGCCTTGATGCCGTTCGGCCAGTGGACGATGGTGCCGTTCCGCGTGCCGCCCCAGTGGGACGCGACCTGCTTGGTCCACTGGTAGGGCGTGTCCATCGCGTGGGCCCAGCCGACCGCGTAGTGGTTGTAGGCGTTCGGGCCGCCGAACTCGTCGATCTTCGACTTCAGGAACTCGGTCGTCTCGAGCGTGCCCATGCCGTTCAACGTGGCCATCTCGTTGAAGCAGCCGTTGGGCGTGCCTTCGGCGGAGGCGCCGTTGTCGCCGATGATCAAATAGATCAACGTATCCTCGAGCACGCCGAGATCCTTGAGCGCGTCGACGAGCCGCCCGACGTGGTGGTCGGTGTGTTCCAGAAATCCGGCGTACACCTCCATCTCGCGAGCGAAGATCGGCCGCATTTCGTTGGGCGTCTCGTCCCAGGCCTGAATTTCTGCCGGACGCCTGGTCAGCTCGGCGTTCGCGGGGATCACGCCCAGCTTCTTCTGCCGCTCGAAAATTTCCTCGCGCAGCTTGTCCCAGCCCTGATCGAACTTGCCCTTGTACTTGGCGGCCCACTCTTGCGGCACGTGATGCGGGGCGTGCGTGGCGCCCGGCGCGAAGTACATGAAGAACGGCTTGTCGGGCATCAGCGCCTTCTGCTGGCGAGTCCACTTGATCGCCTTGTTCGTCATATCCTCTGTGAAGTGGTAGCCCTCCTCGGGCGTCTTTTCCGGCTCGATAGGCGACGTGCCTTCGTAGATCGCCGGGTACCACTGGTTGGTCTCGCCGCCGATGAATCCGTAGAAGTATTCAAAACCGCCGCCGCCCGTCGGCCACTGGTCGAAGGGGCCGACCGGGCTCGTCTGCCACACCGGTACCTCGTGGCACTTGCCGAACTGGGCGGTCGAGTAGCCGTTCAGCTTGAGCGTCATGGGCAGCGGCGCTTTGCTCTTCGGAAGCACGGAGGAGTACCCCGGCGCCGACGTCGCGATCTCGCAGACGCCGCCCATGTTCACCGAATGGTGATTCCGACCGGTCAACAACGCCTGGCGCGTTGGCGAGCACAGCGCGGTGGTATGAAAGCGGTTGAACTTGAGGCCGTTGCCGGCGAGACGCTCGGCGGTCGGCGTGTGGATAGGGCCGCCGAACGCGCTCGATGCCGCGAAGCCGACGTCGTCGAGGAGCACGATGAGGACATTGGGCGCCCCCTTGGGAGGTCGCAGGGGCTCGATCGGAGGATACTTCGTGTCCGGATCCTTCGCATCGTACGTGGTCACTCCGACATGCTGGACGTCAGGGATGGGAAGAATCGATCGTTGGACCTTGTCGTCAGCACTCATGCGCGCTCCTCGTCTCTATGATGTTGCTCACTAAAGCAGCTAGTAACAGTATCTGAGTCCGCAGGATCTTGCATAGAGCACGTTACTTGATCTCGACGATGTCGTCGGGTTTCCAGGTCTTGTCGAAGAACGGCTCGAACGGACCGTAGAAGCGGAAGAGCGTGAACCAGCCCTTACCGGGCATCGTCTGGATCCAGTTCTTCGCGTGGCTTCCGGAGCCGGCGGGCGTTTCGGGCCCGAAGTCGATGTCGATGGAGCCGTCGGCATTCGCCGCGGGGCCCGTGTACGTGCTCACCGACGGGAACGGCTGCCCGCTGCGCAGAATGGAACGGCTGTCGGCGTCGTAGGCGACGACCGACCAGAAGTTCTTCGCCGGGATGTTCGGCGGGATATGCAGCCGATAGCGCTTGCCGCCGTCGAGAAATGCGCCGCTCCCATCGCGCGGCGTCCACAGATACTGCGAGCCGGTGCCCACATGTTTCTCGACCATCGCCGGCGACATGCCGATGGCGATGTACGCGAAGCTAGATCGGCGGTCGGTGTTGACGTAGCCCTGCGAGTCCCAGCTGGCCGACCCGCCGATGAACGCCCACTCCCAGGCGCGATCGGGGTAGACGAGGCGGGCGGGGTCGTTCGAGTCGAAGCTGTTCGTTCGGGCGATCGCCGACGCAAACCGTGCCGCCTCGTCGAAGAGCGCGGTGCGGGCGGCATCGGGGGCGAACGGCTTCCCCTTCTCAATCCCGATGGCCGCGAGCTGGAAGCGCTCGTGCGATGGAATCGTGTCGTGCGGCTCGCGCTCGATCAGCCAGGCCAGGTCGGCAAAGTACTGACCGGAATCTGAAAAGATCGTGTCGATCTCCTTGCCGGAGCCGTTGACGAAGATGTTCGCCGGTGGGTTGGCCGCCTGGGACAGGGGGTAGATCCTGGTCGTCTTCATCAGCGCGACCGCCTGGGCAGTCCCTCCGGCCGATTGAAACCCGCGTACGCCAAACACCACGCCGTATGTCTGCGATTTGGCGGCCATATATCCGTCGGGTACGGCGCCGTTGTGATCCGGCGGCAGGATCAGGAACTTACCACCCTTGCCCTTGTCGCGGCCTGTTGGACCGATGCCCATGATCTCGCGCTGCCAGAAATCGGACACGCCGCCGAGCAGGTTCGCCGGCGCCTCGATGACCACTGGGCCGTCGCGCTTCAAGTCGATCGCGCACAGTCCGTAAACGGTCTCGGAGTTTCCCGTGAGCAGGAGCGTCGCGCCGTCCATCAGGTTCTCCCACAGCACGACCTGATTCGCGGTCTTTGCCCCGGCATCCGCAATGCCTTTCCAGACCCGATACCAGGACACGCCGTGCATCTGGACGAGGTATGCTTCGACCGCGCGGTTGAAGACCAGCGCCTCCCGCAGCCGTTTCGCGGCGTCGCCGGCCGGGTAACTGTTCTTGAAATCGAAATCCCCGAGACGGGTCTTCACCGTCTCCGTACCGAACCACCCGTGGTCGACCATCTCTTTGCCTCTCTGTCTTCACCTGGCCTTTGAGCGTTCCCAGTTCCTCGTCGACCTCGTCTTCGAACGCGCGCTTCTTTTCGGCAACCCAGCGCCGATAACCCTCAGGGTCGATCCAGGCCTTCACGCCGTCGGTCCGCGCGCGCTTCCGCTTGTCTTCGAGGCCGTAGTACTCGTTGTGCTGCGCGAGCCAGATGTCGGGCTTCAGCGTCTCGAGGAACTGGAGCGTGCGACGATAATCGTCGGCGATGCCGGGATATGACGGATTCTTCGCCAGCCGGTAGCCGGGATTGAACCCGGCGCCGTCCGGGAAGGCCACGACGTACGGCTTGCCGTCGGCGACGAGCTTCGCAACCCAGGTGGTCGCTCCACGCGTGTGCCCGGGTGTGTGGTAAGCGGTGAGCACCACGTCGCCCATCTTCACGGTGTCGCCGTCGCGCAGGACGCGGTCGACCTTCACGGCCGGATACACGAAGTCGTTGGCGTACTTGAAGTCATCCCGGTCGCCGCTCTGCATCGCCGGCACGTCGTCTTTCATGACCGCCAGCCGCGCGCCGAACCGCTGCTCCAGGTAGGCAAAGGCGCCCGCGTGATCGATGTGCGCGTGGCCGTTGATCATCACCTTGATGTCTTCGGGCTTGAAACCGAGCTTGCGAACGGAGTCGACGATCATCGGCCCGGACGAGGGCATCCCGGTGTTCATCAGGATGTGCCCCTCGGAGGTGGTGAACAGGAAGGCGCCGAGCCCCTTCGTGCCCACGAAATACAAGGGACCGGCGATCCGCACCGGCTCCTCGGCCTCCTCCCACTTCAGGGTCTGCCTGGCGAGGATGAGGAACAGCTTGTTGTCGTTGGCCAGCTGTTCCCTGGTCGGAACACTTGGCCGCGCTTGCTGAGAACTGGCCTGTGCGGCAAGGCAGACGACGAACGCTCCGGCGAGCAGCGGTCGCATCGCGTCCTATCCCCTCGGCATCAGCTTCTCGACGATCTGGTCGACGGTGAAGCTCGCCGCCTTCTGCCTCGGCGGAAACTCCTTGAAGCTCTCGAGCCACTGGTGAACGACCGCCTGCGCGGCGTACTGAAACGGGACGTGCTCGACGAACCAGTCGTTGTACTTGAAGCTGTCCTCGCCGCGCTTCGAACGGATCCGAGCGCAGATCGAACATCTTGGGGATGCGCATCAGCGACAGCGGCTCGCGCCAGACGTCGAGTCCCTGTGCTGCGCTGCTCGGCGAACACGATCTTGTATTGCTGCACGCGCAGCGCCATCAGGTCGCCGTCGTCGCTCCAGTAGATGAAGCCTTCGCGCGGGCACTTCTCCTTGCCCGACAGGAACGGCATCAGGTTGTAGCCGTCGAGATGGACCTTGAACGTGGTGTCGCCGATCTTGTGGCCCTTCTTGAGCTTCGCGACGATGTCCGGCTCGCCGGCGGCCGCGGCAAAGGTCGGCAGGAAGTCCGTCAGCGAACCGATCTCGTTGACGACCTCGCCCGGCTTGATGACGCCGGGCCAGCGCATGACGCACGGGACGCGCCAGCCGCCTTCCCAGTTGGTGTCCTTCTCGCCGCGGAACGGCGTCGCGCCGCCGTCCGGCCACGACAGCACTTCGGCGCCGTTGTCCGTGGTGAAGACGACGATCGTGTTGTCGGCGACGCCGAGGTCGTCGAGCTTCTTCGAGCAGCTGGCCGACGTAGCCGTCGAGCTCGACCATCCCGTCCGGATACAGGCCGTGACCGGTCTTGCCCACCGACGCCGGCTTCAGATGCGTGAAGACGTGCATGCGCGTCGGGTTGAAGTAGCAGAGCCACGGCACGTTCTCCGCTGGTCTTCCGCTCCATGAAGTCGAGCGCGGAGGCCAGGAACTCCTCGTCCACCGTCTCCATCCGCTTCCTGGTGAGCGGACCGGTGTTTTCGATGGTCTGCTTGCCGACCTTGCCGAACACCGGATCGACAGTCGTGTCGTCCTTGTCGGTCGCCTTGCACTTGAGCACGCCGCGAGGCCCGAACTTCTTTCGGAAATCCGGGTCCTTCGGGTAGTCGGCGTACTCCGGTTCTTCCTCGGCGTTGAGGTGGTAGAGGTTGCCGAAGAATTCGTCGAAGCCGTGCACCGTCGGCAGGTGCTCGTTGCGATCGCCGAGGTGGTTCTTGCCGAACTGGCCGGTGGCGTACCCGAGGCTCTTGAGGACTTGCGCGATCGTCGGGTCCTCGGCCTTGAGGCCCAGCGTGGCGCCCGGCATGCCGACCTTGGTGAGGCCGGTGCGGATCGGCTGCTGGCCGGTGAGGAAGGCGGCGCGGCCGGCGGTGCAGCTTTGCTGGCCGTAGAAGTCGGTGAACATCGCGCCTTCGCGGGCGATGCGGTCGATGTTCGGCGTGCGGTACCCCATCAGGCCGTGGTTGTAGCAGCTGACATTGAACCAGCCGATGTCGTCCGCCATGATGAAGAGAATGTTCGGCTTGCCGGTCTTCGCCATCGAGTCCCCCTGTGTGATTGTCGAAGAAGAAGATTAGAAGGTTACCGGATGTTTTTGCCGTTCCGGCTGGGCCGTTTCACCAATTCGTGAAAAGTAAGGTGGGCGGGTTCTACGCGGTGTGTTCGAGCACGTACCGGCCGAGCTCGGCGTGGGTAGCGGCGGCGGATGTCAGCGTGAGCTGCAAACGCATCGACGGCATCTGCTGAACGACTGCCGAGGGAGTGGCCCAGAGCAGCTCGCCGCCCAATCCTGCCACTGGCACGTCATCATACTTGCCGAACGACGATTCTTCGGGCCCCGTCACCGAAAGCGTCACGGCGTCTACGCCGGAGAAGTCGGCTCGCAGGGCGGTGACGACGAGGTCGTCGCCGGGAAAAACGGCGCACGGCACCGTTTCGCCGGGCGACAGCCAGAACATGCGCACGTGGACGCCGTCGCGCTGCAGGCGGTTGAGAATCGCGCGGGACACGATGCCCGCGAACCGCCCCTGGCGAACGAGTGCCGCCAGCCCGGTCCCGAGCGCGGCCAGATGCTGCAGGCGGGCCGAGCAGTCGCCGCACGCGAACAGATGCTCCTCGACACGGTCCGACTCGGCGCTGTCCGCCAGGTCGTGCGTCCAGTAGTCGATCAGCGTCTCCTCGGGAATCGGAGCCTGGCACGTGGCCATCATTGCACCCCGTCGCGGGACGTCATGCACGTCCGCAGGCGCTCGATCGCCCGGTGTCGAATCACGCGCACGTTGCCTTCCTTGACGCCAAGCTCCTGACCGACCTCGCCGGCTGTCTTCTCTCCATAAAAAGTCAGGAGGACGACCATGCGTTCCCGCTCGGCGAGCCGGCCGAGGCACCGTTCGAGGTGGTCGGCGTCGAGCGCGCTGTCTTCGGCCGGGGCTTCGAACGTGTCCATCACCATGAAGGCTTCGCGCCGCTTCTCGCGCCGCCACTCTCGCCGCTTCAGGTCTCTCGCCATCGTCCGGCTGCAGCCAAGGACAAACGACGCGATCTGATCGGCCTCGCGAATCGAGCCGCTCCTGAGCTTTTCGATCGTGAGGAGCATGACCTGCTGGGCGAGGTCGCGCGCCGCGTCCTCGTCGCGCAGATGACGCAGACCGTACATCCGCACCCGCGGGGCAAAGCGCCGATACAATTCGCTCTCGGCTGCCTCGGCCGACCCGGACGCGCGGGCCGCGACCGCGCGAGCGAGATCGCCGTCACTGCAGTCGATGATCGTCTCCCCCGCCGTGACGGTACTACCGGCCCCGCGATGCGGTCAATCGGGCGCGGCGCTCAGTGCTGTCAGTCCGTTCCCCAAGGGTTGTCGATTACGAAGCGCCAGGAGCCGTCCGATTGACGACGCAGCACGTCCGCGTTGTGTGCGGTCAAGCTTCACCGGCTCGCCGTCCGGCCCCGTTCCCGCGAACGACCACACGCCGGCGACGAGGGCCAAGTCGCCTGCCTCGAGAACCCGGGTCACCTTCAGGTCGAGGGTGCCCTTCATGGCGATGAAGGCCGACAGCGATCCACGGACGCCCGGCAAGCCGTGGGCGAGGGTCCCGGGCTGAGCCGCGAACGCAGCCCCGGGCTCATAGAGAGGCATGAGCGAGTCGAGATTGCCCGTGTTGATTGCGTCAACGATCGATTCGAGGACTTGCTCCGGCGTGCCCTGGCCCTTCAGGGGGGCGATCCCGGCGATCTGTGCAGTCATGTCGTCTCCTCCATGCGCCTCTCGGCGTCAACATGGAGGATGTGTCACGACCAGGGCCCCCGTTACACGGCCGTCCTCAGAATCCGACACCGTCCTTCGAAGGCGGCAGCTGAGGACGGACCGAGATAGCCGCGTCGAAAAAAAGTTCGAGGTGAGTGCGGAATTCCTCGAGTCCCGTGCGCGCCGGCGACTCGGGCACCTCGGCCGCCAGCCCCGGAATCGGCTTGGCTTCGATGGCCGGCTCGAGGCCGCCCCCGCCGACAAGCAGGACGAGATCCCGCTCGACGTCCCACAGCGCCGGCTGCCAGTCGGCTGAATTTGCCGGAGATGCCTTGTAATTGGCAGAGAGCGTATCGAAATCCTTGCGGACCTGGACGAGATCCTTGCGGAGCTGCGCGAGGTTCTTCTTCGTCTCGGAGCGCAGGGACTCATCGGAGACACCGGCGAGCGAACGCGCGGCCTCGGCCAGGTGTTGTGGCGCCGACGCGGATGGCTGCTCGGCAGGCGTCTGGCCGAGCACACTCACTCCGAGCAGCGCGAGGCAGCATGAGGTGGCAAGCATGAGTTTTGACATGTTCCCAGCAAGTGCAAGCCAGGTGCCGAGAGACAAGCCCTAGCCGGTCCGCTTGCTGCTCCCTCGCCGGGGCTTCGGCCTGGTCTTGCGTTTGATATTCGTATGGATATTGAGCGCCACCGCTGCGCGGATGAGATCCTTCAAGGCCTTCTCATCGATCTTGTCGCCTTCGTGGATGTCGATGGCGCGCCTGACGTTGCCGTCGAGGCTGGAGTTGAAGAGCCTTGAAGGGTCCTCGAGCGCCGCTCCCTTTGCAAATGTCATCTTGACGGCGTTCTTGTACGTTTCTCCCGTGCAGACGATGCCGCCGTGAGAAAAGATCGGAGTCCCCATCCACTTCCACTCTTCGACGATCTCGGGGTCGGCCTCGTGGATGAGGGCGCGCAACTTCGCGAGTGTCTTCCCGCGCCAGTCCCCGAGTTTCTTGATCCTCTCGTCGATCAACGCGGAGGCAGATTCCATGTCTAATCCTTCCGAGCCTCAATGCCGAACTGCTTCGCGTACTCGGCGTTCAGCCGCTGCCAGCCGCCGAACTTCATGGCGTCGGGGCCGACCATGCGTCCGATCGGATCGCCCTCGAGGAACCGTTCCAGCACGTCGAAGCAGATGTGCCAGCCCGCCGCGCCCATGGAGATGAATCCGCGGTCGATGTTGTGCCAGAGCGTGAGCCGGGTGCCGCCGCCGAGCGGCTCCAGTTCCCAGCGGATGTCCTTTCCGCCCCAGCTGTATTCGAGCGTGTTCGGCGCGTCGGCCCGCTTGATCTGGCTCTCGGTGACGTGCGGCGTCGGCGCTCCCACCGTCGAGAGCTTTGCGGTCCCGACGGCCCCGAGGTTCCGGTCGGAATCAAACGGCGACCATTCGCGCAGATGCTCGGGGTCGGTGAGCGCCTGCCAGACCCTGGCAGGAGGATGGCGGAGGTTGCGGACCAGCACGAGCGTCCAATTGTCCCCGTCTTTTCTGACCTCGGCGCCGGACGCGGCGCCTGTTGCGTACTGTTCACGGCTGCTCATGTCGTTTTTTTCCTTTCTTTGCCTTCTTTCCTTTCGCCGATGACGATGACGCTTTCTCCATTCGGTCCAGGTGTTTCTCCAGGGCATCGACGTGTGTCGCCCAGAAGCGGCGGAACGGAACGAGCCACGCGGCCAGCTCCATCAGCGGCTCCGGCTTCAGCCGATAGAGGCGCCGCTGCGCTTCGGTCCGCGATTCCACGAACCCCGCCTCGCGCAGTACCCGCAGGTGCTTTGACACGGCCGGCTGCGGCATACGAAGCTGACGTTCGATGTCGCCGACAGACCGCTCCGAGGACGTCAGCAGGCCCAGGATCGCTCGGCGGTTGGGCTCCGCGATGATTTCGAACGCCGACGGCATGCCCTGAATATGCTCTATAAGGTATATACGTGTCAAGACATGTAACGGGGATAAATAGATGGGACCTGCAACCAGCCACGCATTCGTGAAGGGCGTCCATGGGGTCCGGTATCAAGTGAAGGACGTCGCCCGCGCGGTGGCGTTCTACACGACGCACCTGGGCTTCACGCTCAAACACCAGCAGCTTCCGGCGTTCGCCAACGTGTCGCTCGGCGATGCGGACATCCTCCTCAGCGGGCCGCAGGCGTCCGGCTCCCGGCCCATGCCGGATGGCCGGGAACAGGCGCCTGGCGGATGGAACCGGATCGTGCTTCGAGTCAACGATCTTCCCGGGTTCATCGAAACCCTGAGAAAAGCGGGCCTGCGCTTTCGGAACGAGATGTTGACCGGGCCGGGCGGGAGACAAATCCAGATCGAGGATCCCGACGGAAATCCCATCGAGTTGTTCGAGCCGGCGCGTTAGAACGAAGGCCCGCCCGCAAACGGATCACGACCGGTTTGCTGTCACTCCCCGTCGCGCGGCCTCGATGGTGGCAATATCGATCTTCTTCATCGGCATCATCGCTTCGAAGGCGCGCCTGGCCTCACTGCCACCGGCGGCGAGCGCGTCGGTGAGCACGCGCGGGGTGATCTGGCTCTGAATGGCATGAACTGCGCCGAACGCGGAGTCAGCTCGCCCGGCGGGACGACTGGATGACGGGGGCGTTCAACCCGGCTTTGGCTGCTCGCGGGCGAACATGCTCTTCAACCGTTCTTGAATAGCTGTCGTCGAGCCCCACGTAGAGAAACCGGGCGCGAACGAGGTCGTCGAGGACGAGCCTGCAGACGGAAAGTTCCACGCCTGACAGTCGCTGCACCTGCGTCTCCGTCAGCCGCATGCCCGGCTCTCAGTATCGGCGTGTATTCGATCGAAGGCCAGCCGATAGAACAGATCCTGCATGGCAGCACTCCAGCAACCGGAATTTCAGCAGCCGTGATGACCATCGGAGGCGGCGAGCGACGAGCCGACAGAGCTTACCGCTACGACCCGAGGCGATCGAAGTGTCCTCTCACCGTCGAGTAGCACTCGCACGACGCTTTTTCCAGGCCCTTCCGGTCCAGAACCTTGATTCTGCCGTGCGTGTACGTGATCAGCCCCGCTTTCTGCAGGGTGCCGGCCACGATCGTCACGCTGGGCCGCGTCGCCCCCAGCATCATCGCGAGGAATTCGTGGCTGAGGTGAAACTCATCCTTGTGAACACGATCGTGAGTCATCAGGAGCCATCGGCAGCAGCGTCTCCTGGACCGTATGCAGCGCCATGCAGCCGGTCGACTGCATGATCAGCATCAGCAGGCCTTGTGAATAGCGATGGACACACTCGTGGAATGGACCGCCTCGCTCGAGCTCGCGCTTGAACGCGGCGGTGGACATGACTTCCGCATTGGTGTCCGGCACCTGCATCATCGTCTCGCCGCTCAGCATCGCGCCGCCGAAGAACGCGGTGATGCCGACCATGCCTTCGTCGCCGACCGTGGCGATTTCCACCATCGAGCCGTTCTGCATCACGGTCGTCATCGACGCGACGCCGCCATTCAGAAATACACTCCCGGACCGGTTCGTTGACGGATGGAGGATCTGCCGGGGCTGATGGGAACCGTCTCCAGGTGCGGGCGTCGCGTGCCACACGAGGGCCAAAGCGACTGACTACGTCTTTACGGAGTACGGGAAGCGGTGAACCAACCGGCGCGGCCTCCGGGCGTCAAGTCGAGCATCACCAGAGAGGATCGACGTCCGGCGTGCGGGCGCGGGTGTAGTCGCCGGACATATCGGACGAATGGAAGGTTTGTAGTGCTGACTCTCGTCGCGACCGATCCCGGCCTCCGGGCGTTCGTGTTCACCTTTGGCCCGTGACGAGAGAAGGGCAGTGCTGCCAGGCATCGAGCGACTCGAAGAATTGCTTCGACTCAATCGTGGAATTCTCGGCTATGTACGCAAGAAGCAGCTTCTTGTGTCTACAGATCCGTTTTTCGACGTACCAATTGAGCGGAAACTGGACATCGTCTTTTCGCACCAGGCCCGAGCGTACCGCCGCCTGCAGCTGACTCACCTCGAACAGAAAGCGGTCGTATCTGTCCGTGATGAATCGCTGTGTCTCGGTGCGCTTTGGCCCGTTCGTTTGTAAAGCCGCTTCGATTGCCACGGGAACATCTCGTGGGAGGATGCGCACTGTCGTGCCTGGTGCGATCTGGTAGTCGCGGCCTTCTTCCCAGTCGAGCATCGTCATGGCCTGCCAGCCCTCGTCGTTCATCATGGCGTTGACCATCGTTCGCGCCATGTCGGCCTGTTTCCATTCGAGCTCCCTCACGCTTTGCGACACGCCTCGGCGGTATTGACCGATGCCGACCGTCGCGGCGACGAGAGCGCTGGCGATGGCTGCATACTTCCCAATCCATTCGAGCCTGTCGGCGTTAGGCATGCTTGCCCTCACCTCGGGAACACGGTCTTCCAGTCGTTCTTCATGCTCACAACGGTCCAGCCCTTCGCGACCGCCTCGTCCCACCCCTTGTCGAACTGCTGGAGCTTGTCGGTCCGGTCGTAGGCAAACTCGCGGGCCGCGTCGTCGTGATGAACAAAGAGGGCGAACCGCGCGCCGCCGCCGGCCATGGTCCACTGCAGCATCTGCAGGTCCCCATCGGAGTTGCCGAACGCGGCGATGGGTCGGCGGCCGATCCGGCTTTGGATGGCGATGGGCTTGCCTTCCTTGTCGTCGACGAACTCAATCGCCGGCAGCTTGATCAGGACCGGCGCGCCGTCGCGCATCTCGAACTTCAGCTTGCCGGCGCTCCCGATCACCTGCTCCGGCGGGATGCCGTAGACCCGTTCCGTCCACCCGCGCATGAACTCGACGCCGCCGCCCGACGCGATGAACGTCTTGAATCCGTTGGCGCGCAGATAGGCGAGCAGCTCGACCATCGGCTGATAGACCATCGTCGGTATACAGGCGCCCGGTCTGAGGATGCTTCGCGGTCGTGATCCACTGTTCCACGATCGGGGCCAACTCGTCGGTCGTCATTCCGGCGTGCGTCACGGCCATGATCTCTGCCAGGCCTTTGCTGCCTGACGCCAGGACCCCGGCCATGTCACCTTTCAGCAGCGAGGCGAACGGTTCCTTTGCCGCCCACTCCGGATGCTTCGGCGCCAGATCTTTCACCCGATCGAGCGCGAAGAGGAGCTGGAAGGGGAGCGGCTTCTCGGTCCACAGCGTCCCGTCGTTGTCGAACGTGGCGATGCGTTCCGGCACCGGGACGAAATCAGGCGAGCCTTCTTTCGTCACTCGCGCGACGAAGTCGCCGATCGCCTTCTTCGCTGGTCCGTCGTTCCATGACGGCAGCGGATCGTTCGCGCCGGTGGAGGCCTGCGGCCTTGAACCCGTCTGCGGACCGCTGGTGCAGGCCAGCGTCAGCGCGAGCCACCAGATGGGAATGAAACGCTTCATGCGGCCGGCGCGCGGCACGGTTCCGCGGCGGCACTACTGCCGGGCCATCGCGACGCGAATAGCCGTCTCAGGGTCAACCAGGTGGTCGGTGCTTTCAGCAGCCTCGGCAATCGCGAGCTGCACGCCCTTGATCCGGCCGTTGAACGCGTTGCCGTGCGGCCCGTAGTCTGGAGAGACCGGAGCGCCGGTGTCCTCGCCGACATCGCAGCCGTCGTCGGCCGAGAAGACGTTCGCCAGGGTCGCGTCGATCTTTCCCTCGCCGACCTTCTTGCCGTCGGTAAAGAGCGTCACGGGGCCGCCCTTGCCCAGGCCGCCGCCGTCATACGCGAACTCCATGCGCACCTGGTGATCGCCGGCCGGAATCGGCGTGCCCGCTTCGACCATGAAGTGCTTGAAGCCGCCCCAGTTGTAGCAGTATTTGAGCTTGCCGCCATTGGCGTAGAGGCTCCACCCGCCGATGTTCGCGCCCTGCGCGATGATCACGCCCTGCGCCCCCTTCTCCGGCACGACGATCTCGGCGGTGATGGAGTGTGATTTGTTCTTGATGCTCAGGACGCAGTTCTCCGACAGGTGCCCCATCCCGCCGAAGAGGATCTGGGAATTACCTTCGACGAGCCGCGGGCGGCCGGCCAGGTCGGGGTTGATTCGCTCGAGCAATCGATCGTCGATGGGCAGCACGTTGTAGCGCGTCGCCTCGATCAACCAGAGACGCTGCAGCTCATGGAGCTTCCCCGGCATCTCCTTGACGAGGTTCTTCGACTGGCTCCAGTCCTTGGTGGTGTCGTAGAGCTCCCAGACGTCATCGTCGAGCGCCGGCGCCTTTTCCCTCGACCATGGGTAGGTGTGCCTGGTCACGGCCGTCCATCCCTGGTGGTAGATGCCGCGGTTGCCGAACATCTCGAAGTACTGCGTCTCGTGGCGCTCGGCCGCCCTGGCGTCGTTGAAGGCGTAGAGCATGCTCACGCCTTCGATCGGCGACTGCGCGATGCCGTTCACCGAGAGCGGCTCCGGAATGCCGGCGGCTTCGAGGATCGTTGGGGCAACGTCAATCACGTGGCTGAATTGGGATCGGATCTCCCCCTTGGCCTTGATGCCTTTCGGCCAGTGCACGATCGTGCCGTTGCGCGTGCCGCCCCAGTGTGACGCCACCTGCTTGGTCCATTGATACGGCGTATTCATCGCGTGCGCCCAACCGACCGCGTAGTGGTTGTACGACTCGGGCCCGCCGAGTTTGTCGATCCGGGCGGTGAGGTACTCGGGCGTCTCCAGCGCCTGCAGGCCGTTGAAATAGCTCATCTCGTTATAGCAACCGTTGAGCGACCCCTCGGCGGAGGCCCCGTTGTCGCCGGCGATGTAGTAGATGAGCGTGTCGTCGGCGATGCCCAGCCTGGTCAGCGACTCGAACAGCCGGCCCACATGGTGATCGGTGTACTCCATGAAGCCCGCGTAGACCTCCATCTCGCGACGCAGCACCGGCTTGAACGCTTCCGGCATGTCGTCCCACGCCGGAATTTCCTTGTGTCGAGCCGTGAGCTGACAATCGGCAGGGATGACGCCGAGCTTCTTCTGCCGTGCGAACGTCTCCTCGCGCAGCGTGTCCCAGCCGCCGTCGAACTTGCCCTTGTACTTGTCGGCCCACTCCTTCGGGACGTGATGCGGCGCGTGGGTCGCGCCGGGCGCGAAGTAGATGAAGAACGGCTTGTCGGGGGCGAGGCTTTTCTGCTGGCCGATCCAGGCAATCGCCTTGTCGGTCATGTCTGCGACCAGGTGGTAGCCCTCCTCGGGCGTCTTCCCCGGCTCGACGGGCGTGGTCCCCTCGTAGAGCGTCGGGTACCACTGGTTGGCCTCGCCGCCGATGAAGCCGTAAAAATACTCGAAGCCGCCGCCGCCGGTTGGCCACGCATCGAACGGCCCGGCCGGACTCGTCTCCCACACGGGCACTTCGTGGCACTTGCCAAACTGCGCGGCGGAGTAGCCATTCAGCTTGAGGGTCCTGGCTAACGGCGACATCGAGTTGGGCAGCACCGAGCAGTAGCCGGGCGCACCCGTGGCAATCTCGGTGATGCCGCCCATGCCCACGGAGTGATGGTTGCGGCCGGTCAGCAACGCCTGGCGCGTGGGTGAGCACAGAGCCGTCGTGTGGAAGCGCGTCAGTTTCAGGCCACCGGCGGCCAGTGTTTCCGCGGTCGGAGTCTGACAGGGCCCGCCAAAGGCGCTGGTCGCGCCGAAGCCGACGTCGTCGATCAGCACAATCAGGACGTTGGGAGCGCCTTTGGGTGGGCGCAGTCGTTCGATTGGCGGGAACTTCGAGGCGGGATCCTTCGCGTCGAAAGTAATCAGGCCCTTTCTGCCCGTGTTCGGCATCGGCAGATGAGATCTGTGCTTCTCGTCTTGTGCACTCATGTCGCGCTCCTGTTGGCCGGCGGCGGCACTCTATTATCACTTCACTTCTTCACCATCAGGGTTGTTGCGAGTGAGATGCACGGTCTGCCCCGACGACAGTTTGGGGTCCAGTACCCCGCCCCCACATTGTCGCTGGCGCCCCTCTGCGAAGCGCCCGGCTGTCCGTGGATATCTGAGACCAGCTCAAAAAATGGGAGCGTGTCGATTAGTCCATGCCATTCAGGCCCTCGTTCATCAACCCCGCCCGATGGGTTGACTCGCGCCTCCTCGCCGATCACGAGGGCCGCGGCTGACCCGTAAGACCATTCATCCGAGCGCGTCGAAGGCACGCACGCGGAACGGGGGCCGGTTCATGGGAACGGGTTTCGATGCCGTTCGGGTGCACGACACGGCCCCTGGGGCGCATGAAGTCGAGACACCGCTCGAGCTCGTCGCCTCCGGCAAGCGCGAGCACCCCGTCCAGCCCGTCGGACGCAACGTCCTGAGTTTGTCAGTGGTGGCCGACAGCTCGGACAATCTTGCGCAGGATCACCGCCATGTGATGAGCGCTGATGAGATCAGGTCGTCAGGTGACGTCCGCGAACAGGTTCACGGCGCCCATCGTCAGGACGAAAGCAAACGCGGACCGAGCGGTCACGAACGAGATGCCGGTTCGAAGAGTTCGAGGGGATTGCCGTCCGGGTCTTCAATCTGTATCTGCCGGCCGCCGGGACCGACCTCCATCTGGACCGCTGAGCAGGACGTCCGCGCCGCCCAACGCGACGTTGGCAAACGCCGCCAGCTGTTGATGCTTCAGCGTGAAACCCAGGCGCTCGGTATAGAACGCGACCGCGCGCGCGACGTCCTTCACCTGATAGCGCACTCCGTGGACCGTGTTGATCAGGCGGTGCACATTTCCCTGCGTCGGCGTCACTTGCTCCATGGTGAACAGCCTCCGTGTTTTCAGCCGCCATCCGGCGGTGAGTCAAATTGACAACTTCGCGGCATCACACTAAGCTCGGCATTCGTTATCGGAAACGATAGTCGTAAACCGATAATAGATCGGGGACCCGACGCTTCGAGCTCAGCCGTCAGTGACTCAGCCGATGAAACGAAATGGTCTCGCTGTCGTTCTCGCAGGTGTCGTGGGTGTGACCGCGACCGCGCGCGCACAGGCCGGCGGCGCGCAACGTCCGCCGGCAACGCTCACCCTCGAGCAGGCGCTCCAGTACGCGCTCGATCACTATCCGACCGTCAGGGCCGCGCTCGAGCAGGTGGGTGCGTCCACGGCCAACGTGAGCGTGGCAAAAGCCGCCTACCTGCCGCGCTTCGATGCGGTCTGGCAGACGAACCGTGCCACCGCCAACAACATCTTCGGTCAGCTGCTTCCGCAGTCCGTCATTCCCCCGATCTCGGGTCCGGTCCTGCCGTCGCCGTCAGGTGAGAGTGTCTGGGGCAGTGCCGTGGGCGGACTCTTGTCCTGGGAGCCGGTCGACTTCGGTCTTCGGAGCGCCATGGTGCAAGAGGCAGAAGCGGGTGTCGTCCGGGCTCGCGCCGAAGAAGGGCTGACGCGACTCGCCGTACAGAACGCCGTCGGCGGCGCGTTTCTGGTCGTCGTCAGCGCCCAACAGGCCCTCGCCGCGGCCGACGCCGACGTGCAGCGGCGCGAGGTCCTGGCTCGGGCGGCGCACACCCTGGCGGACAATCAGCTGCGGCCGGGCGCTGAGGCATCACGCGCAGATGCCGAGCTCGCGGCCGCGCGGACGCGCGCGATCCAGGCACGGGCGGCGGTGACGCTGGGCCAGACGACTCTGGCGCGAATGCTCGGCATCCCGGACGGCCAGGCCGGGGTGAACCCGGCGAGGCTGCTGGACGACGTCGCGCTCACGACGACCCCGGCGGTCCCGGCGCCACAGCATCCGCTCGCGCAATCCGAACACGCGGCTGTCGACCTCGCGCGCGCCAGAGAGATCGTTTTGACCAAGACCGATCGACCGAGGCTCTATCTGCAATCGACCATCTCCGCACGCGGCAGCGGCGCAAACCCGGACGGCGTCTTTGACGGCGGCGCCGACGGCCTGGGTCTCGACCGCGCCAACTGGGCGGCGGGTGTGCAGGTCGTCTTCCCGAACCTGTTCGACTTCTCGACCCTGAGGTCGCGCCGCGCCGTAGCGAGTGCCACCACGCGCGCCGAGAGCGCCCGCTACGACGAAGCCGTCCTGACCGTCGCGAGCCAGCAGCGAGCGGCAGACGCCATGCTCGAGGCGGCTCGAGCCGTTGCGCAAAACACACCCATCCAGCTCGCCGCAGCGCGGCAAAGCGAGGCTCAGGCGCGTGCGCGTTACGACGCAGGGCTCGCGGGCATCACCGAAGTCGCTGAGACCCAGAATCTTCTCGCCGGCGCCGAGTATCAGGATGCGGCGGCGCGAGTGGACGTGTGGCGCGCGCTGCTGGCGAAAGCCGTGGCGCAGGGCAACCTCGGCGAGTTCGTCGGCCTCCTCCGCGCACCAGGAGCGCCATAGCCGTGTGGTTGATCCGGGCGGCGCTTCGGCGACCCATCACGGTCCTCGTCGCGATCATCGCGATCGCGCTTGCGGCCGGATTCGCCGTCAGCCGGATGCGGGCGGACATCTTTCCCGATCTCGATCTGCCGGTCATCTACGTGGCCCAGCCGTACGGCGGCATGAGCCCCGCGCAGATGGAAGGCTTCATCACGTACTACTACGAGTACCACTTCCTGTACATCAACGGCATCGAGAGCGTCGAGTCGAAGTCGATTCAGAACACGTCGCTGCTGAAGCTCACGTTTCATCCAGGCACGGACATGGCGGAGGCCCTGGCGCAGACGATTGGATACGTCAACCGCGCCCGGGCTTTCATGCCGCCCGGCACCGTCGGTCCGTTCGTCATGCGTTTCGACGCCGGCACCGTGCCGGTCGGGTATCTCGTCTTCAGGAGCGACACCCGCAGCTTGGGAGAGATCCAGGATCTGGCGCTCAACCGCGTCCGGCCGCAGTTTGCGACGCTCCCTGGCTTGACGTCGCCGCCGCCGTTCGGCGGCAGTCAGCGCACGATCGTCATCCGCGTGGATCCCGATCGCCTGCGTTCGTACGGCATGGCGCCAGACGATGTCATTCGGGCGGTGACTACCGGCAACGTCATCATGCCCTCCGGGAGCGTCAACATCGGCGACGAAACGCGCATTTCGCCGATGAACTCCGTGGTCGGGCCCATCAGCGATCTGCTCGAACTGCCGATTCGCAGCGGCGCCGGCACGCCCGTCTCCATTCGCGACGTCGGCTCCGTGAGCGACAGCACCGACATTCCGACAGCGTATGCCCTGGTGAACGGCCGGCGGGCGGTCTACATCCCGGTCACCAAGCGTCCGGATGCGTCAACCCTGAGCGTCGTGAGCGAGGTCAAAGCCAATCTCGGTCGATTTCAGGCACTCGTGCCCGACGACATCACGGTGTCCTACGAGCTGGACCAGTCGCGGAACGTCTCTGCCGCGCTCGAGTCCGTGCTGCGGGAAGCGGTGCTCGGTGCGCTCCTGACCGGACTCGTTGTGCTGGTGTTCCTGCGCGACTGGCGAAGCGCGGCGATTGTCGTGATCACCATCCCGTTCGCGCTGCTGGCGGCCGTCGTCGCGCTCTGGGGCGCGGGACAGACGATCAACATCATGACGCTGGGCGGCCTGGCCCTGGCCGTCGGCATCCTCGTCGATGAGGCGACGGTGGCAATCGAAAACATTCACACCCACCTCTCGCGCGGGACGCCGCCCGCGCGTGCCGTGCTCGACGCGAGCGGGGAGGTGGTGGTGCCGCGACTGCTCGCCATGTTGTCCGTGGTCGCCGTGTTCGTGCCGTCCTTCTTCATGACGGGCGTGTCGCGATCGCTGTTCGTGCCCCTCTCGCTCGCCGTCGGCTTCGCGATGATCGCGTCGTTCTTCCTCTCGAGTGCGCTGGTGCCCGTGCTCTCGGTCTGGTGGCTGCGAAAGGGCCATCGCACTCGCGAAGCGGAACCGCGCGCCGCCGACTGGGTCGAGCGCCTCCGCAATCGGCTCGCAGCGCTGCTTCAACGGGCGGCCCCCGTGCGCGGTCTCCTGGTAACGGCCTATCTTGTTGTCGCTGTCGGCGTCGTGATAACGGTCGGGACGGCCCTGGGCCGCGAGATTTTCCCGCCGAGCGGCGTGAAGGCCTTTCAGCTTCGGTTTCGCGCGCCTGCAGGGACGAAGTTCGAGTCGACGGAGCGCCTGGGCCGCGACGTCCTGGACGTCATCCGCGAGACGGCAGGCGCCGCCAACATCGACATCACCCTCGGCTACGTCGGCGTGCAGCCCTCGTCGTACCCGATCAACACGATCTTCCTCTGGACCAGCGGCTCCCATGAAGGGGTGCTGCAGGTCGCGCTCAGGCCGGACGCGCCTGTGAAGCTCGAGGCGCTTCAGGAGAAACTCCGCCAGGCCTTTCATGACAGGTTTCCCGATGCGCAATTCTCATTCGAGCCCGGCGACATCGTCAGCCGGATCATGAACTTCAGCGCGCCGACGCCGGTGGAAGTCGCCGTGATGGGCCCGGACTTTGCCGCGAGCCGGAAGTTCGCGACGAAGGTCAGGAACGAATTGTCGCAGATCGGATCGCTGCGCGACCTGCAGTTCGGCCAGACGCTCGACTATCCGGCCATCCAGGTGAACGTCAACCGTCAGATGGCGGGACAACTCGGTGTCACGGTCGATCAGGTGGGCCGGTCGTTCGCCGCCGCGACATCGTCCAGCCGCTTTGTCGCGCCGAATTACTGGGCGGACCCTCGTACCGGCATCGCCTTCCAGGTGCAGGTGGAGGTACCACAGCCGCGGATGACGACGCTCGAGGATCTGCGCGTCGTGCCGGTGTCAGCCGGAGGCATCGCAAAGCCGCTGCTCGGCGACCTGGCGCGTATCGAGAACGCGACGATCGTCGGCGAATACGACCGGATCAACGGAGAGCGGCTGGTCACGCTGACCGCGAATGTCGCGGGAGAGGATCTGGGCCGAGTGCTCGGCCAGGTGAACACGGCGATTCGGCGGGCGGGCGAACCGCCCCGCGGCGCCAGCGTGACGATACGCGGGCAGATCGCAGCGATGAGGGAGACGTTCACCAACATTGCGGGTGGGCTCATCGTGGCCGTGGTTGTGATCTTTCTGCTCCTGGCCGCCAATTTCCAGTCGCTTCGGCTCGCCTTCGTCGTCGTCTCGACCGTGCCGGCGGTGCTCGCGGGGGTGGTCGTTGCCCTCCGGCTGACGGCGACAACGTTGAATGTCCAGTCGTTCATGGGCGCCATCATGGCGATCGGTGTGGCCGTCGCGAACGCGATCCTGCTCGTCACGTTTGCCGAGCAGTCGCGCCGGCAGGGGGAGTCTCCGCTTCAGACCGCCATTCACGCGGCGCGCGCGCGCCTCCGTCCCGTCCTGATGACGAGCGCCGCCATGATTGCAGGAATGATCCCGATGGCGCTCGCCATCGGGGAAGGCGCCGAGGCGACGGCGCCGCTCGGGCGCGCCGTCATCGGGGGCCTGGCGGCGGCGACTCTGGCCACCCTGATCGTGCTGCCTTCCGTGTACTCGTTGGTCCAGCAGTCGGCGAGCCCTGCGTCGCCGTCGCTCGATCCGGACGACCCGGAGAGCGCTTTCCGAACACAACCGGGCTGACTATGACAACGGCGAAGAGTGACATCGTGCGCGTCTGGTCCATTCTCGGCATCGTGTGTGCGGCATCGATGGCTGCTGCGTGCGGCGGTGGCGGTGGCTCTTCTCGCGCCGCGCCGGTCACGGCGGCGGCCGGCCCTGCCGCTATTGACGTGGTTCGCGTCCGCGAGCAACCTCTTGACGTGCCACTGTCCCTGCCCGGCGAGTTGACGGCGTTTCAGTCGGTCGCCATGTTTCCGAGGGTCACCGGATTCGTGAAAGCCATCAACGTGGATCGTGGCTCCAAAGTCCGCGCGGGGGAGCTGCTGGCCTCGCTCGAAGCGCCCGAGCTCGTGGCGCAGCGGTCGGAGGCGCAATCGAAACTGCAGGGGGCAGAGGCCCAGCGTTCGGTGGCTCGTGCAAAGGCTGACGCTGACAAAGGTACGTTCGCCAGGCTCAAGGCCGCGTCGGCGACGCCGGGCGTGGTGGCCGGAAATGACGTGATGATCGCGGAAAAGACCGCGGATGCGAGCGCGGACCAGGTGCTCGCCGCCGAGCAGGGCGTCGAAGCGGCCCGGCAGGCGCTCGACGCCGTTCGCGACATGGAAGGGTATCTGCGGATGACGGCCCCGTTCGCAGGCGTGATCACCGAACGGAACGTGCACCCCGGGGCCCTCGTCGGACCTTCGACGAGCGGCTCGGGCGCGACGCCGTTGCTGCGGCTCGTCGACACTTCCCGGCTACGGCTCGTCGTACCTGTCCCCGAAGCCTACACCGCCGAGATGCGCCCCGGCGCCGCGATTCGGTTTACAGTGGATGCATATCCCGGGCACAGTTTCTCAGGTAAGGTCGCGCGCATCGCGCAGGCCGTGGATGTCAGCACGCGAACGATGGCGGTCGAGTTGGACGTGCCAAACTCCGACGGCCGCCTCGCGCCGGGGACTTTCTGTCAGGTGCAATGGCCGGTTCGACGCTCGGGACCCTCGTTGTTCGTGCCGAGCGCGAGCATCGCGACCACGACGGATCGGACGTTCGTGATCCGCATCCGCAATGGCAAGACGGAGTGGATTGACGTGAGGACCGGCCTCACATCGGGAGCCTTGGTGGAGGTGTTTGGCGATCTGCGAGCCGGCGACGAGATCGCGGGGCGCGGCACCGACGAGTTGCGTCCCGGGACTGACGTGCGGCCGCGGGAGAGCAAGCCGGCTGCCTGGGTTCTGGAGTACAAGAGTAACGATGCCTGACCCCGTCGTCCGCGAGTTCCTGCTGGGATTCTGGAAGATCCACATCCTGCACCATGCTGAAGAGCAAGGTGTCTACGGGCAATGGATGCTGGAGGAGTTGCAGCGACACGGCTACCGGCTGAGTCCAGGCACGCTGTACCCGTTGCTGGCCAGAATGGCTCGCCGGGGATGGCTCCGTTCGACGGAACCGAAGCGATCGCGCGGCGCGAGGGTGTACCGGATTACGCCGGCAGGGGCCGAAGTCTTGAAGCGTCTGCGCGCGTCATTGGCCGAACTGCAGCATGAAGTGGGACCGCGTCGTGCACGCGTCTCGCGCCCGAGCGCGCGAACGTCCAACTCGCGGAAAACGAAATCGACTCGGGAGTCACGTTGATGACGTTACCCGTCTGCCTCCTGACGTTGGTGGCGGTGGCCGCCATGGCTGGACAGACGTCGTCCCGGGACGAATTGATTAATCGACTACGCCAGGGTGGCTATGTCCTGGTCATGCGCCATGCGAGCTCGCCGCGCGAGGTGCCTTCGAGTGACGTCGCGAACGCAGACAACACGAAGCTGGAACGTCAGCTGGACGAGGCTGGACGCAGGGGCGCGACGACGATGGGCGAGGCCATCCGTGCTCTTCGGATCCCGATAGGCATCGTGCTCACCAGTCCTGCCTACCGCGCGATGGAGACGGTCAGGCTCGCCCGGCTCGACTCGCCAACAACCGTGAGCGAGCTCGGCGACGGCGGCCAGAGCATGCAGGGCATCACCGAGGCGCAGGCAGCCTGGCTGCGGGCGCGCGTGACGGAGACGCCTCGATCCGGCAATACCATCCTGGTGACGCACCAGCCAAACCTGTCACGTGCGTTTCCCGATTGGGGATCCTCCGTCGCCGACGGAGAAACGGTGATCCTTCGGCCGGACGGGAAGGGTGCGTCCGCTCTCGTTGGACGAGTCCCTATCGAGGAGTGGTCGCGCCTCCGGTAAGGAGGTGCCGCAACTTGTCCGGATTACGCAGACGGTGAGACGGGATAGGGCTCCGGAATGTCACCCAGGTTCACAGGCGTCAGCCCGTGCGAGGAGAAATGCCCTTTCCCGCGCGTTGCGGGCCAGCGTGGCCGCAGCCTTGAATTCTGAACGCGCCTCGGCCAGTCGACCGGCCCGGAACAGAAAGTCGCCCCTCGCCGCCGGCAATGGCGCGTAGTCGCGCAGGGCGGCGGTGTCGGCGATCTCGTCCACCAGTCTGAGGCCCGCTTCGGGCCCGAAGGCCATGCTGTGGGCGATCGCGCGATTGAGATCGACCACGGGCGAGGGCGCCGCGACGCGCAGCCGGTCGTAGAGCGCGGCAATGCGCGGCCAGTCAGTATCGGCGGCCCGGCGCGCGCGGGCGTGGCACGCGGCGAGCGCGGCTTGCAGCACGTAGGGGCCCACATCTCCCTCCTTCGGGCCAAGCGCTTCGGCGCGGGCCAGCGCAGCGAGGCCCCGGCTGATCAGCAAATGGTCCCAGCGTGCGCGATCCTGCTCGGTGATGGGTATGAAGGCGCCGTCCGGCCCGGTGCGCGCCTTATGGCGCGACGCCTGGATCTCCATCAGGGCCAGGAGGCTGAGCACTTCGGCATCCTCGGGCATCAGACCGGCCAGTATGCGGCCGAGCCGTTGAGCCTCCAGGCACAGGCCCGGCCGGACAAGGTCGTCGCCCGCCGTGGCTGCATAGCCTTCATTGAAAATGAGGTAGACGACCTCCAGCACCGAGGGCAGCCGCGCCGCCAGTTCGGCCCCGCGCGGAACCTCGAAGGTCAATCCGGCCTTTGCGATCGCCTTCTTTGCGCGGACGATCCGCTGCGCGATCGTAGCCTCGCTCGACAGGAAGGCGCGGGCGATCTCGTCCGTCGTCAGGCCGCCGACCACCTTGAGGGTGAGCGCCGCCCGAGCGTCGGGCGACAGCATGGGGTGGCAGGCCGTGAAGATGAGGCCCAGCAGCTCGTCGCCGAGATCGTCGTCCATGGCCGCTTCGATCGCCTCGGCTGAGCCGGCGCGCGTGACGTTGCCGTACCCGGGGCTGTACCCGGGCAGCGTCCGCACGATCTCTTCGTGCTTGCGCTCGCGCATCTTGTCGCGCCGGAGGGCGTCGAGTGCGAAGCGTTTGGCGACAGTCATCAGCCAGGCGCCCGGATTGGCCGGAACGCCGGTCCTCGGCCACTCGGACAGGGCGGCGACCAGTGCGTCCTGCGCCAGCTCCTCGGCAAGATCGACACTCCGCACCAAGCGGGCCAGGCCCGCGATGAGCCTGGCCCGTTCGATGCGAAAGGTCGCCTCTACTGCTTGATGCGTTTCCGCCTGGTGCGTCTCGCCTGCGGCCACACCGCATTTTCGGCCAGGGCCGCACGAGACACAACCCGGCCTGCCGCGCCGAAGCTCGGTAACGAGCCGCCGAGCGAAGGCGGGTATCAGGCGACGCCGAGCTTCCCGCGCTCCCCGTCACGGGGCGCCGCGAGCTCCTCGGCCGTCATGAACTCGGCCAGATCCTCCGCCTCGTAGAACGGCCGGATTTCCATCTCGCTCTTCCTGCCCGGCATGGGATTGGGGGCGCGCTTCGCCCAGGCCATCGCCTCGTCCATGTCCTTGACCTCCCAGATCGAGAAGCCGGCGACCAGCTCGCGGGTTTCGGCGAACGGCCCGTCGATGACCGTGCGGCGGGGACCATCGAAGACGAGGCGCTTGGCCTGAGCGCCGTTCTTGAGGCCGGCGGCGGCCACGAAGACGCCGGCCTTGACCAGCTCTTCGGTAAACCTGTCCATCGCCGCGAACGCCTCAAGCTGCTCTGGCGTGGGGGGGCCGTCCATTTTGCTGCCCTCAGTGGTTTTCGCGAACACCATCACCCGCATCGTCTGCCTCCTTGTTTGAGCCGGCCCTTCTTGGCGTCTCATTGATACGACGAACGAGCTTGCTCAAAATCGACATCCTTCTTTCCCTCTCGTTCAGGCGCGGGCGTGCCCGCTCACCTCGGCGCCTGCCTTCCGATCCAGGCTGAGGCAGTCCACGACAGCCAGGCCGGCGATGATCGACACCATCGCAAAAGCAAAGTGAAAATCCGCGAGCGTCGGCGCCGACGATAGCCCGCCGCGCAGCCATGCGGCGATCCGCAGCATCACGGCGCCGACCGCGACGCCCATGCCCATGCTCATTTGTGTCATGACCGTAAAGAAGCTGTTCGCCGAGCTCATCTGCGACTGGGAGACGTCCACAAACGCCAGCGTGCTGATGCTGGTGAACTGCATCGAGCGGGACAGGCCGTGCGCGAAGAGCAGGGCGATCGTGAGCGCCGTCGGCGTGTTCGGGGTGAGCAAGGCGAAGGAGCCGATCAGCGCAGCCGTGACGAGCCCGTTGACGACCAGCACCCGCCGAAAGCCAAAGCCTCGAAGAATAGGAGTGGTCGCGGGCTTCATGAACAGGTTGCCGGCGAACATCGCCAGGACCAGCAGTCCTGAACGAAAGGCATTCAGGCCGAACGCGACCTGAAACATGAGCGGAAGAAGAAACGGCGACACGCTGATCGCCAGCCGGAACAGCGATCCGCCCCAGATGACGACCGCAAAGGTCCGCTGCTTGAGCGCGTCGAACTGGATGAGCGGGTGGTCCGTTCGGCGCATGTGCCACACGCTGGCAAAGCCGGCGACCGCGCCGTACCCGAGAAACAATCCGGTGGTCGCCCACCGGACGTTCTGCTGCCCGAGAAGCTCCAGCGAGTACATGATCGACGTGCACGCGGATCCAGCCAGCGCAAATCCCAGCCAGTCGAACCGCCGGCCGTGCCCGGGTGCATTTGTGATCCAGACCAACGCGAGCGCGATGCCGATGATGCCGAGAGGCACGTTCAAGAAGAATATCCAGCGCCACGAGGAATATGTGGTGATGAAGCCGCCGACCGGGGGACCGATGACCGGCGCGGCCAATCCGGGCCACGTGATGTAGGCGATCGAGCGCACCAGGTCCTTCTTCTCCGTCGTCCGCAGAACGACCAGCCTGCCGACAGGCACCATCAGGGCGCCGCCCATGCCCTGCAGAACTCTGGCTGCCGTGAATTCCCTGAGGCCGTTGCTCATGCCGCAGAGAATCGACGCGAGCGTGAACAGGCCAATCGCCGACGCAAACACCGTTCTGGCGCCCAGTCGATCAGCCGCCCACCCGCTGACCGGGATGAACACGGCCAGTGTCAACATGTACGCGGTCATGCCGACATTCAGATCGACAGGGCTGACGCCGAACGTCTGCGCCATCTGAGGCAGGGCCGTGGCAATCACGGTCCCGTCCAGGTTCTCCATGAAGAAGGCACCGGCGACAAGCAGCGCAACGAGCGTGGAGGCGGGAACCCCCGGTTTGGTTGGAATGGACATCGCCACGCGTCAGCGAGCGATTGTACAGGCCGCCGCCGATAGCGCAAGCGCCGCGCAGAGCGCGGCGAGCGCGACTACGACGAGGCGTCGAACGATACGATACGCGGACGCGTTCACCGCCGACAAGCGGCCCGTTGGCGCATGACGCACGACGACTGCCTCCACTGCATCGACTCCGTCCACGCAGACGACTTCGGCGCTCGCCATCACCCTGAGCTGACCGGAGTCCGCGCCCGAGGTCTTGCGCAGGCATCTCCGAAGTCGTTGCGCGTGCTCGCGCGTCGCCAGAACGCAAGACGATGAGAACGCGTCTGGCCGCGCCGGAGGGCGTCGACAGCGGCGGCGCGCGCGGCGCTGGCCGTCGCCGCGATGACGAGATCGACGGTTCGGATCATTGCGTGCGCCTCGCCGCAGCAGCGTTCGCTGACAACGACGGGATCCGCTCAGCGTCCGCAAGAACGCTTCGAGCTGGCGCAGTTCGACCGGTTTCAGCCGCAGCGGCCGCAATTCGCTGTGGCCCGTCGCTGCGGCGGGCGCACGGTTGTAGTGATCGAGCACCTCGGCGAGCGTCGCGAACTGCCCCGCGTCCATGTACGGCGCGCGTTCGGCCACGTTCCGCAGCGACGGCACTTTGTAGGCGCGGTCGAGCGTGTGTTCGCCCGTCACGATGAACTCGAGCTCGGAACATCGCTCGCGCGCGTCACTCCACTGGCTCCGACAATTGAATTCGTCGCTCAGCACCGCCGTCGCGCCGGTCAGCCGCCCGTGGTCAATCGCGAGCTCCGGCCGCGGCGGCACGCCCGTGTTGTGGAATTCGTTGCTGGTGAGCAGCGGTCCGTTGTGGCACTGCGTGCAGTTCGCCTTGCCGATGAACAGCCGCAAGCCCGCGATTTCGTCGTCCGTCAGAATGTTCGGCCTGACTGCCCGGTCGTCAATGCGGCGACGTACTTGTCGAAGCGAGATGCCCCGAACTCGATCCGCCGCTCGTAGGCGGCGATCGCTTTGCCGATGTTGACGAACACACGGGTCACGTCGTCGCGCTGCGCGCTGCTCAGCGCACTCCACGCCGAAGCGGCGTCTCGATCTGCGACGGGACCTGCGGATCGAGCGACGCCAGAGAGATCCGGCAGCGGCCCGAAGATCTGCTCGTACTCCCGAGCGTAGGAGTCGGCGACGACGTGCGCGTACTGCGCGCGCGTGCCGCCGTGCTCAACCGGACTCTCCAGGGGACCGAGTGCCTGCGCCCAGAGGCTGTCTTTCCGGCCATCCCAGAACAGAAACGGCGATCGCGCCATGCCGGCGATCGGCATGGTGCGCCTGGCGGTGGTGCCGACGCCGTTTGCGAGTGCGATCCCGTCCTGGAAGCCGCGATCGGGCTGGTGGCACGTGCTGCACGCGACACGGCCGTTGGAGCTCAGCCGCGTGTCGAAGAACAGCCGCCGGCCGAGATCCGCGGCTCGCGGATCATCGGCAACGCGATTCGTGGGATCTCGAGGGAGTGACTCGAGCTCGGCGAGCGACATCGATCGGAGCTCCTCGAGCTGCGCGCTCGTCCAACCGCCGCGGCCCGATGCCGTGACAGTCGCGATCGTCGCCAACAGGACCAATACGGTTGCTGCAAAGATGCGGTTCGTCATGGCAGCGGACTCGAATCACAGACCCAGGTTGAACGTGACCGTGTCCGCACCGCGGGAACCCGCGATCGCGAGCTTGAACTCCCACCAGCCGCCCATGTTGAAGCGCACGCCTTCGATCTCGTAGATGCCGTCGCCGAGGTTCCTGGTCACGCGTGGCCGCGTCGGCAGCCCGTGACCGTGCTGCGGCATACCACCGTCGATCGAGATCTGCGCCTCGTCGATCGCGCGCCCTTCGGCATCGCGGACGGTGACGCGGACGGTTTGCATCTGTCGGGGACGCAGGGGCTTGGCAGGCTCGAGCGTGGCAACGTAGCGGCCTCCGGCTGACGGACGCGGGCCCAACCCGAACTCGCTCGCCGCCGGCCGCTTCGCGCCGGTGCCGTGGATCATCATCATCGCGTGGCTGCACGCGGTCATGCTGATCGCGACTGCCAGGGTCGCGAGCGTGAGCACGGTTCGCCGGATCATCGATTTTTCGATACGCTGGGTGTCTCTCATCGCCGTCTCCGAATGTCAGCGCGGCGGTGATCGCCGCGGTGTGATTCGAAGAGTAGCGAGCGCACCGGCGTCGGGGATTGAACGCTCAGGTCAAAGTTCTTGAACGTAGCGGCTATGTCTTGAATAGACCGGCTACGGAGGGCGCCGCACCCGCTGGTAGAATGCCTGCCTGTCCTACACACCCAACAACGAAGCGCCGTATCGCTGGTTGAGCGTTCCGCGCTGGTACTTGTGGGAGGGAGGCTTCCTCCTCACGGCCAGAGCTCAGGGCGTCGTGCCCGCTCACGCACACCACGCGATTCAGATCGTCATCGCGCTCGACGGATGCGTCGCCATCGCCGGCAGCGACGGTGAATGGCGTGAGGCGCGAGGCATCGTCGTGCGGCCGGACGCCGAGCACTCCTTTGACTGCAACGGCGCCTTCGGGGTGATGGTGTTCGTGGATCCGGAGTCCAGCGAAGGCGCCTGGTTGTCGACGTCGCTTCGGCAGGACATCACGATCGTCCCGGACACCCGGCTGGATTCGATTGTGCCGGCGCTTCGCACGTTCGCAGAACAGCCCGATGAATCCGCGGATATCGCGCCGCTCGTTCGCCAGTGCATCCAGGGCTTGAGACCCGGCCTCGCGCCAACTCGCCGGTTGGATTCGCGCGTGACGACCGTGCTCGACGCGATTCGAGCATCCGACGACCTGCGGATGTCGCTGGATCAAGCGGCGGACAAGGCCTGTCTGTCGTCGACGCGTTTTGCCCACCTGTTCAAGGATCAGGTCGGCCTTCCGTTCAGCCGGTACATGCTGTGGCGCAAGTTGACGCGAGCCATGGTCGCCATCGCGTCCGAGGGCACGATTGCGGCCGCGGCACACGCAGCCGACTTCGCGGATGCCGCACACCTGACGCGGACGTTCTACCAGATGGTCGGCATGGCCCCGTCGGTGTTGATGCGTGGCGACTTCATCGAGATCCCCTCGCCGTTCAACACGTTGCCGGGGGATGTCGCCCGGCCCCTGTTTCCGCGACCGACCGAATAGCCGATTCGTTCAACGACAATAGCTGCTCCATCCAATCCCCGCGACCCGCCGGGATGAGAGACTCCGTTTCGTTGACATGACGTCAACCTCAGAAAAGGAGCTTCTCATGACCACTCAATCGAACGTCTGCGTATGCGAGACCTGCGTCGGGACCCAGTGCACCTGCGGCTGCCAGAATCCCGCGCCGGTGCCGACCGCTTCGTGCCAGTGCGGTGAGGTCTGCAACTGCGGCGAGGGGTGCAACTGCACCGGCTGCCAGCACGCGAACGCGCGCATCCTCGAGAGCCGGTGATCAGGATGAAAGCCATCGTCCGAGAGACGTACGGACCGCCCGACGTGCTGCACCTTGAAGAGGTGTCAATGCCGACACTCGGTGACGGCGACGTGTTGGTCAGAGTCCGCGCAGCATCCGCGAACGCAGGCGATTGGCATCTGCTACGCGGGACGCCATTTCCAATTCGTCTCGTCGCCGGACTTCGCATACCCAAGTTCAAGATCATCGGCACCGACGTCGCCGGTCGCGTCGAAGCAGTCGGCCGGAACGTCACCCGGTTCCGTCCCGGCGACGAGGTATTCGGGGAACTGTCCAGATGCGGCTTCGGTGCGTATGCGGAATTCGTGGCTGCACCGGAGAAAGCGCTGGCGTTGAAGCCGGCCAACCTGTCCTTCGAGGAAGCTGCGACGTTACCGACCGCCGGCTGCACGGCGCTTCAAGGTCTTCGGAAGGGACGGATACAACGAGCACAGCGGGTACTCATTAACGGTGCATCCGGCGGCGTCGGAACGTTCGCGGTCCAGATTGCCAAAGCCTTCGGAGCCGAGGTGACCGCCGTCTGCAGCACGAGGAACGTGGACATGGTGCGCTCGATTGGTGCAGACCACGTGATCGACTACACGAAGGACGATTTCGCGACTCACGGCCACCGATACGACTTGATCCTGGCGGCCAATGGAGACCGGTCCATTTGGGACTACAGGCGTGCGCTGACGGCTGACGGCTGCTACGCGATGACTGGCGGCTCGAATCGCCAGTTGACCGACGCCCTGCTGCTCGGACCACTGCTTTCGATCGGGCGTCAACAGTTCGGAAACGTATTAGTGAAGCCCAACCAGGCTGACCTGCTGGTGCTGAAGGAACTCTGCGAAACTGGAAAGATGCGACCCGTGATTGACCGCCGATTCGCGCTGAGCGATGTTTCCTCCGCCGTTCGCTACGTCGAGGACGGACATGCACGAGGGAAGGTCGTCGTCACGGTTTGAGCGTGCTTTGCCACTTCGGTGACGCTGCCAATCACCTCTAGCGATGGCCACGCGCGAAGTGGCGGAACAACGTGCCTTTCATCACGCCTCCATCGGTCACTCGCGGGCGAAGCTCAGTGCCCGTGGCGGCTATACTGGAAGACGCTCGCAATTGCGGCAACTGAACGAGGTCGACCTGAAGAAACTCCCTGTGAACGCGTTGCCGATACGCCAGGTGTGGATTGCGGCGGTGCTGCTGACCATGACGGCGCCATCGGTCGCGTACGCCCAGAACATCGGCAGCGCCGCTCCGCCGGCGGCCACTTCGCCGATCGCGCGTGTCGCCGTTGATCTGGCGGCCGGTGCCTTCGATCGCGCGCTGCCGTTCGACATTCCCTTCTTCATCACCGGACGGCCGCCAGTCGGTACGACGAATCTCGAAGTCCAGTACGCCGCCGTGCCCGCATCGGGCGATCTGTCGGCGCTCGTCTGGCTGCCGCAGGATGGGGCCCGGTGGCAGCCCGACGCGCCGTCGACGGCCGACGACACGTTCCTCGTGCTCGTGAACGCGCCGCTGGAGCCGGGACGAGCGTACCGCATGCGCTTCGTCGCCCGCGGCGAAGGCTCAGAGACGGTGACGAAGTTCGCCGACGGCCGAACGGCGCAGAAGAATTACGTGAGCGTCGATGCCGGCGTGCTGTTCGCCGGCGACATCAGCATCGGCGCTCTCTATGTCGGCACGAACATCTACTTCAGACCGATCAACAAGGACGCTCCGCTGAACGGCGCCGGCCTTGGCCGGCGGCTCGCGTTGACCGTCGGTCTCACCATCTCGAGCGTTGCCGACGAGAACCACCGCACCAGATCGGATCTGTTCTGGCACCAGTCGCTGGTCCTTGGCGCCGGCTATCGCCTCACTTCGTCGCTGCGGGGCGGGGGCGGCGTGCTCGTCTTTCAGCAGGCCGATCCCAATCCGCTCGTCACGCAGAAGAGCGCCGCGGCTACATGGTACGCGTCGTTCTCGCTCGACCTCGACCTCCTGCGCGGGGTGGCGCGGTGAGGCTCCTGCTGTGCGTCCTCGCGCTCGCGACCGTGGCGACAACAGCGTGCCACAGGCCGGATGACTACCTGCTCTCACCGACGCTCGCCGACGAGGTGCTGAGCGTGACGCTCTCCACGACATCGATTCCGGCGGATGGCATCTCGCGCACGACGATCACGGCGCAGATCGATCCGCGCACCGATTACGACAAGCGGACCGTCACGTTCGCGACGACCGCCGGCACGCTCATCGCCGATGGTCAGCAGGGCACGACGATCACCGTCACGGCTGATACGACCGGCAAGGCGGTCGTCGACCTGCGCAGCTCGACGACGGCGACGACGGCGCGCGTCGATGTGTCGGTGGCCACCATCGCGCGCACCGCGTCGGTGCAGTTCGTCCAGCTGACACGCGATCAGGTGTACGGTCTCTCCGTCAGCAGCTACTCGGTGCCGGCGGACGGCTTCTCGACGTCGGTGATCACTGTCACGCTGAAGCGTCTCGGGACCGTCGATCAGCGCGCCGTCAAGTTCGAGACGTCGGCTGGCACGTTTGTCGCCTCCGGCCAGACGCTGTCGCGCTCCGTCACGCTCACTGCCGGCGCGAGCGGCGTCGTCGTCGCCGAACTGCGCAGTGATTCCCCGGGGACGGCGTACGTGCGCATCACGGCGCTCGACACGGTGGAGGAGTTCCAGATAGCGTTCGTCGCGCTGACGCAGTCGGATGCCTTCGACGTGGCGGTCGACCGCACGTCCATTCCCGCGGACGGTTTCTCGAGCGCCGCGATCACCGCGACGCTGAAGCGTCCGGGCGGTACGACCCAGCAGCGCACGTTCAAGTTCGAGACCTCGGCAGGCACCCTCATCGCGACGGGACAGGCGAGCGGCCGCTCGGTGAGCGTGGTCGCCGATGCCACGGGCAGGGCCACCGTGGACCTGCAGAGTGACAAGTCGGCGGGATCCGCACGCGTGCGCGTGACCGCGTACGACCTGCCGTTCGAGTTCACCGTGAACTTCACGTCGGCGAACCCGTCCAATGTCGTCACCGTCACGACAGGCGGATCCGCGCCGGCCGACGGCATGTCCACGATCCTCGTGACCGCCACTGTGGCGTCCAACCTGCCGTCCGGACGCCGGCTCGTCACGTTCAGGACGACGCTCGGCACGGTGACGCCGGGGGCCATCGAGGCGGACGGCAGCAACACGGCACGGGCGACGCTCACCAGCACCACCGTCGGTGAGGCGCGCGTCACGGCAACCGTCGACGGGGTCACCGCTGAAACGTCGGCGCAGTTCACGGCGGCATACCCCGATCGCGTGTTCGTCGCGCCGGACGCTTCGACGCTTCAGACGGGCGGCAGCACGACCATCCGCGTCACGCTCGTACGTACGATCGGCAGCGTCAGCTCGCCGCTCGTCGTGATCTACAGCGCGACGACGAGCACCGGCGCGTCGATCGGCAGCTTCAGCCGCGTCGCGCTCGCGTCCGGCGGCGCTTCCACGGCGACGTTCAATCTCGGCACGACCGCCTATCTCGGGCCCGTCACCATTACCGCGACCGTTGAAGGCGGCACGTCGGGAACCGCCGTGATTCAGATCACGCCGTAGGCGAGCTGGCGCGATACGGTTGGCCGTGACCTGCACCAGGCTGCCGAAGATCTGTTCGACGGGCGCATCAGCGATCGCGGAGATCTTGACGTGTCGCTCATGTGACCTCTCAGCCTCTGTGCGAAGTCATGTTCGGGACTCATCGTGCACTGGGCTCGACGCCCGAGCTCGCTGGCGGTCTCGAGGTGTCGACCGGCTGCGGCAAAGCGCCATCGCGGTGGTCAAGAACCTGCGCAGGCGGCTGTCGCTTCACAGTTGCTTCACAGTGGCCGTGGACGCACCCTGCCGACTTCCGCTAAGCTATTGATTCCACTCGCGCGGAGAGATGTCCGAGTGGTTGAAGGAGCACGCTTGGAAAGCGTGTGTAGGGGAAACCCTACCGAGGGTTCGAATCCCTCTCTCTCCGCCAATTAGCCTGTTCTACCCACACGAGTTCGCTGTTTCACTCGCCCCCGTTGCCGCAATGTTGCCACGACTCGCGGGAATTCGAGGGGGCTCCAACAGCCGAATCGCGCTTTCAAGGGTTGCCGGACTCAGGTGCATGTACCGCTGCGTCGTCGTCAAATCGGCATGCCCCGCCAGCTCCTGGATGGCCCGCACGGGCGCCCCGCGCATCGCCAAGTGCGAGCAAAACGTGTCGCGGAGCATGTGCGGCCCGTTGTTGGGGAGCCCCGCGAGTTGCGCTGCACGTCGAATGAAGCCTTGGACCAATCCCTCGGTCAAAGGCGATCCGTCATCCTGATACAGCACCCTTGGCCCGCGAAGGTGCCGATGCTCACGAAGCGCAACGGCCAGCCGTGCGGTCATCGGCACCGCAGGATCACCTCTTTCGCTGCAATCCCACTCGGCTTCTGCCGCCGGCCGATGCGCGTGACGCCCGGGAGCAAGCCCCGCTCGACCATCGCGTAGATTCCCTTCCGGGTCGTACGGAGGAGCGTAGCGGTCTCGGCCGTCGTCAAGTACAACGGCAGCCCGTCGCGGCCAGTGGTTACAGTCATTTGCGTTGCCTCAGCCTCCGGACATGCGGACGGCCGCTGGGATGCGTGGGCCCGTGCGACGGCGCCAGGATCGCGAACGTCGGCAGTTCGATGAGCGTCTTGTTACTCGTCATCGCGCCGTTGGCGCCTCGTGCCCACTGGCGTGCGCGATGTGCTGGCAAAATGCGTGACAGGTGTCGGCTCAGTCGGTGCGCCTTTGGATCGCGCGTGAGCGCGTGCGAATTGCGTTCGTGTGATCGACGGGTTTCGGCGGAGATCGCGACAAAGGGCGGGGGACAGGCAGTCAGAGATGACGGCGACGCCGTCTCCCTCGGCGACCGTCATCATCATGAAACGGGGTCAGATCTGACCCTATTTGGACCAGGTCACGAAGGTCAGATCTGGCCTCCCGTCCGCGGGTGGCGCGCTGCCGCGGGAACGATCGCGGCCCACGCGTCGGCCGTGCGCGCAGTGCTGCGGCACTTCGTTAGGAGAACCGCCTTGCGGATCTCCTCCGCTGATGCGCCGCAGAGAAACCAGAGCCGGCGCCAAGTCTCGATGACTGAAGAGGTTGACCAGCGGCGTACGCGGTACGCTCTCCAGAAACCGTCGCCCGGGCGCCGCCTCGTGGTCGTCTGTACCACCGCCGCTGCGATCGGGCGAGGCCGGCGACAATCGCCAGGTCGTCCCGGCGCGCAGCCGGGGTCAAGGGCCGAAGCCCGAAGGGCCCGAGCTACGCGAGGCGCCCTCGAGGCCGGTGAGCACCGCGATCCCATCGGGTGTCGCCGGCTGCTCCGCTGGCCGGCCGCGAAGACACATCCAGCAAGATCGAAGACTAGAATTGATTCGTGCTGGTTCCCAACGCCGATCGGGCCGCGATTGAGCAGGCGAAGCTGCGCGACTACTTACTCTCCAGCACTCATCCAATCGGGCGTTTCAAGGCGCGCTTTTTCGCGGCACTCGGCTTCACGGCCGACCGCTGGGTCGAGTTGGCCGAGGCGCTTCGGCTCCAGCACCTCACCCAGGAAGCCGAACCGGCCCCGGCAACGAGTCACGGCCAGAAGTACACAATCCGCGCTATTCTGAATGGACCGAACGGGCAGTCCGCCATCGTGGTCAGCATCTGGTTCATCCCGGCTCGCGGCGACGTACCGCGTCTTGTCACAGCGTATCCAGGAGATGGCCTGTGAGCTTCCATCCTCTCGACGTCGTCGTACTAAACACGGACCTCCCGACGCACGGGCTCAAACGCGGCGATCTCGGTGCGGTCGTCGACGTCTACGGACCTGACGCGATCGACGTCGAGTTCGTCACCGCCTCGGGGCGCACGAAGGCCCTGATCACCTTGAAGCCGAGCGACATCCGCGAGGTCGGGGATGATGATCTGGTGGCCGTTCGTCCAACCGGGGCATCACCAGGCCGCCGCGATGCCTGACACCAACTAGAGCCGACGGCGCACGCACTCTGACGCGCCGCGGCTCAGTTGTTGCCGTTAGGCGGACACCCAATTGGCCAACGAACTCAGCGATTTGAACAGTATTGACGCTCGCGCGTGCGAACGAGCACTTGCCCATTTGTCGAAGAACCCGGAATCGACTCGGGCGGTCGTCCGGCTGCTCCGTGACTCTGATGGCTTCGTGCGTAATGCTGCGCTCGAGCGCCTTCGCGACTGGGATGCCCACCACTCCCTGCGTCTGATCTTGCCGAGTCTGCGGGATCCGTTCGACATCGGCCGAGTGACGGCGCTGGAATGCGTCGCATTATGGGGTAAGGCCGCGCATCGGCGATTCGTCAGCCCACTGTTGACTGACTCATCGCCGCTGGTGCGGGCTTATGCAGCATGGGCTATCGGCGAGTTGGGCCGGGACGATCTCCATCCGGTATTGCAGCGGCGTCTGAAGTCCGAGCGACATCCCATTCCTCGCGCGGCGTTACATGAGGTTCTCTTCGGCCTGACCGGATACGACCGTCACATCCGGGCACTCCTGCGGTCGCTTTCAAGTGTGGATCATCGCGTGGCCTGCTTTGCGGCACGGTCCCTCAGCAATTGTGTGACTATCGACACTCGTGGATTAATCATGGCGGCTTTGCGAAGGGCTCACAAACTCGACAAGCGTCTCGGAGTCCGTGAGACGGCTGCCAATGCGCTCGAACGGATTGAATCGACGACCGGGCCGCATAACAGGCCGCTGCAGCCGACGAGCCAAAAGAAGGCGCGCGTCAAGAAGCGGCGTCAGGGCACAGCGGCTCGCGGCTGAGCGGCAGGACGTTAACCGGACTTGCACCATGCGTGTCGCACTTATCGTGCTCTTGGCCTTGGTCTTTGTCGGATGTGATCCCGGCTGGCGCTACCATCTCGCTTCGAGCACAGGGGCCGCTTCAGTTCGCGAGTCCGAGCCGATCCGTGCTGAATTGGTTCGTGCGAGCGTCTTTAGTCTCGGCTTGGACGTCACCGTAAACGTCACCAATGCAAGCGCTCTTGATGTGACAATCGAATCAGTCGATCTGGCGGTTCGCGATGCCGATGACAGCGTTCTGCCTCAAACGTATCTGACGGGTTGCCAAGCGTCTGTCGGCGCGCGCCTTCGGTTGTCGCCAGCCACCGTTTGCGAGGTCTCTGCTTCGTTTCGTGTCGACCCCGTTACTTGGTGGCGTGCGAATCCGCGACTTCGCGCTTTGTCCGTGCGGATAACAACCATGGTTGACAACGCTCTGGTGTTGAACACGTTGCCACTCGAATGGGACAACTAGCCAGCTAGCAAGGCGCTGGAGCCGTCGCGCCCGGCCTTCCCCACCGTGTTAGCCTGTCAGCACGGCGCGCGGTTCAGCGCCCGTTCGTTAGGCGTACAGAAAAGCATGGAAATCCTCGGACTGGTGTTGGCGATTCCAGCCGTGTTGGTGGCCAACTTCGGATACGCCATGCTTGTGCGATTCGGCCTTGTTCGTTTTAGGAAGCTGCGCCCCTGGCTACTGTGGCCGTCCTACCTCGTGGTCATGCTTGCCATTGTCGATGTAACCCTCGTCGCTACCCTCGGCGCTGTGGCGGCTCGGACGCTGATCGGACCCGCCTTCTGGGGATTCCATTTAGTCGTCTTTCTATTCGGCGCTCCGTCACTCGCGAACGTTCTCCTGCTTGCCCGCGAAGGCGTGTGGTTTCGGCGCTGGTACGCGGTTGTGGTGTGTTGCTGCTTGTTCGGCGTTTTCCTGGTCTTCTTCCAAGTCGGCGTAGGCGACGCGCTCTATGGGCCGGACGGTATTGGAGGGTCATTCTCCCCATAGGCTGACGCCTAACCGCGTTTTGCAGCCGCCGGCGGCAGGTGCAACCAAGGGCCGTCGCGGCTGATTCTCGCGGACGCACGAGGATGCGAGCCGACATTCGAACGGTCGGAAGTTGGTGAATCGCAGAGGCTTGTTGCCAGAAGTCTCACGCCGTCACCATGTTAGAAAATCGCGTTTAAAGAGTTCGAATCCCTCTCTCTCCGCCAATCAACTTGTTCTAATTGCTCGCGTTTACCCGAGCGGGAATCGCCGCCTCCCCACTGTCTCCGCGACTCCGGGCAAAAAGGGGAGCCGGTTGATCCAATAACCGGATGGCCCCTTCCACGGCTGCTGGGCTCAGATGCAGATACCGCTGCGTCGTGCCGAGATCCTGATGCCCCGCGAGTTCCTGGATTGCTCGCGGAGCAGCACCACGCATCGCCAAGTGTGAACAGAACATGTGCCGCAGGATGTGAGGCCCATTGTTCCGCAGATTGGCTTTCCGTGCCGCTCGACGAACGAGCGCCTGAACCGACGATTCCGTCAACGGTCCGCCCCCGTCGCTCTGCAGCACTCGCAGTCCCCGGAGATGTCGCGCGTCACGTAACGCTTTCTCAATCGGTTGGCGTTACTCATATTCAATCTCCTTCGAGGCCCTTCTAGGATACGAGGCACGAAGAAGAAATGAAGTCTCAGTGGACGGACACGAGTCGATGCACTCGTTCATGTGCGTCCGCTGAGGCACACGGGTAGCTGAGGACGCGGGGTTGAGGCGGATTGTTCTTTTTCAAGATTGAACGACGAGCGGGAGGGTGGTAGGGGATACCGGTCTCCCCCGCAGATGCTCTTGCTCACTATCCGGCAGGTTCCGGCGGAGAACGATTACTCCAAGCAATGGCCTATGGCGGACGTTGGTCAACAGTTCTGACTACACCGCTGCCAGACAACCGCCGAAAAGCTATAGGTGACACACCACCAACGCATTCAACCGCTCGCATTGATAGTCGGCGGGTCAAGTGCGTCGAGACCGCCGTTCAGATAAATGCTTTCGTTCCCTGGTTGGTCAGCGTCGGAAAGATTGAAGCGTGAATACGAGGTGCTTGCTTTGAACGAAGGCGGCATGATGGCTGCCCACAAGTCGCCGTGCCAGCGCGAGGTCTTGACGATGGATTTCCCATCAGGAATTGTGCGGGTATCTGACATTCCAATCCCCCGACCGGGCACAACATGTACTCTACTTGACCAGGAAACACATTCTTATCGGGTAGTGCGGGGCCACTACTATGTAGACACTTCGCCAAACAACGATGTGGACAAGGTGGACAAGCCTAACAACACGTGACGCGTCCAGAGTCAGTTCGCCCTTCGTGGGGCGGGCGAGCTGCAAGCGTATTCTGGCCGAGCTGCAAACCTCCTAACCCGTCCCAGTGTCTGCCTCCGCAACGCGCGTGCTTCACGATGCGCAAGTTCCGGCGCGGATCGATCCAACAGGCCCCCTGGGGGATACCGGTCTGCCTGGCTCTCGCCTCGATTCTCAGGGTGATTCGATGCTGGCCCCGGCTCGATGCTGGGGTCAGCAAAGAGTTGTTAGTTGCCCTTCGCTGCACACAGCGGCCAAAGTTCCGTCTGGCCTCTCTCCAAATCGCCGACGATCTTGTACAGTGAGAGGCATAACGACACATTGGCTCCTAACAAGCAGATGGAGCCGGCGCGCTACTGACGGTCCGGCGAGCGGCCAAATGACGCCCGTGAAGCCAACAATCGCCGCATCGAACCGAGCAGACCCCAGGATCCTGCACCAGCTTGGCACTGCCGAGACTGTCTGTCTGGCGGCGGTGACTGTGATTGCTGCAATCGTCCTCTGCGGCTGGCTGGTGCCCGCGGTCGGATCGGCGCTTCCAAACGGCTGGTCGCTGATGAAAGCCAATACGGCGCTTGCCGTGCTGCTCTGCGTTGGGAGCCTGACGCTGAGCAAGCAGAAACACCGCCCCCGCCTGATCAGTGCGGGCCTGGCATGTGCCACCGTGGCTGTATTGCTCGCCAGTGCGGCTCTGGTCGAGCATTGGAGCGGGCGTCACACCGGACTGGGCACGCTGCTGGCAGTCGATAGTGGCTCGCCAGTGCCGGGTCGAATGTCGATTCAGTCTGCGTCCTGCCTCGTGCTACTGGGGCTGTCATCACTTATCGAGCGAACCCGGCAAAATCTGCTCGGCCAAGCGTTGGACGTCTTTAACGCAACGCTGGTGATGCTCAGTATTGTCTTCATTGCGGGCTACCTCTTTGACGCGACACGTATCGTGGGTACATCGGCTGTCCGCATGTCGCCCCAGTCGCTGGTCTGCATCGTGCTGCTGACCTTTGTCCAAACCAGCCGCCGGGCTCCTAACGGTCGATTCTCTATCCTGGTGGGAGTGGGTATTGGCAGCCAGTTCGCGCGAATCATGCTGCCGGCCGCGGTGGTATTGTCCCTTCTGCTCATCCGGGTTGGCGAGGGCCTGCTTGCGTCGGGCACCCTGACCTTACCCTATGCGGCGGCAGTGACGGCGTCGGGGATGGCCGCGCTTCTGACTGTCCTGATCCTTCTGCTGGCTGGCAAGATCAACGCGCTTGAAACCGAACTCCGCGAAGCATCGCTCTCCGACGAGCTGACAGGATTGCACAACCGCAGAGGCTTCTACCTGCTCGGCGAACAAGTGCTGCGCGATGCGCGACGCGCTGGAAGGCCACTGTCCGTGCTCTTCGTCGACGTGGACGGTCTCAAGGCAGTCAATGACAGCCTTGGGCACGATGTCGGGTCGGAGCTCCTGCTCGATATCGCCACCCTGCTGCGAGCGACTTTCCGGGGCAGTGACGTCTTGGGGCGAGTCGGTGGCGACGAGTTCGCTGTTATCACGCTCGGACGCGATGCTGATGTGACACCGGCGCTGCGTCGGCTAAACGAAGCGACCGAGGTTGCAAACTGCGCGGGCAATAGGCTATACCGGATCAGCCTTAGCGTGGGGGCACTGACGACCGAGCCGCAGAGCAAGGAGCCGCTGACCGAGCTGCTGGAGCGCGCAGACGCGGCGATGTACGAGAAGAAGCGACAACGGCGCGCTGTCCGGGAAACCGGCATTTCCGGCCCAACGAATTGAGGATTCTTGGCGTTAAGCGGCGACCGGTCCTCGGTTGGACTGAATCGGCGGCACGGCGGGTGCTATTGGCGACCTCGTCAGCCGCGCAGCTCACTCCATTGCTGCTGCACAGCATCGTCGCGCCGAGAACGCGGCGTGCGCTGAGGTGATGAAGGCACTCGCGAGCTTTCAAGGAGCGCAAGCCAAGTAAGGCGTTGGCTGCGACGGGCGGAGACGCTCAAATACGGGGCTTCAACACGATTTCCCTCGAACACTCGACCAACCCGGGTAATCGTGCTGTTTCTGGTGAGAATCCTTCAATTGGTGGGTCGTCGCCCTTCTTGCTATCGCCGGAGGGGCGTGGAGTCAGGGTTGGCCGAATCACGGACAGCCTCTCGTAAGCGTCACATCCAATCAGTTGCGACCGCACGTCCGGTTAGCAAACCGACGTCACCTGCAGTGCAGTGGTGACCTCTGCAGAAATCCCGACGACCACGCCCACCGATTCCTTCATCCTCCTGCGGATTATTCCCCGAGGAGAACCCCACCTGAGTCCGTTGGCAGGCTAGAAACACCGCATATCGCCGCCGACTTCGTGGGCAGAGACTTGCATGAGGTTACTAATCAACCCCGGCTATCTCATGTCAGTGAGGGAACCCCAGGCGCTTACGCTCTCAAAGCCCCTGTGATTGGCGTAGTCGAATAGCATGCTTCTTTCTCTGCCATACAAAAGGTCGTTATGGTTTGCCTCGGACCTGCTGGGGGATTTGGTTTCGGCACTCGGTCGTCACGTCAGCCCATCGTCGTGTTGTAGGTGAGCGTGCCGTGGTACGTGGCAAGCACGACGAGCGCGGCGAGCAGTGAGATCCGCCGGAGCGGCGAAGCCGCGAAGGTGGACGAATCCCGCTCTCTCCGCCAGTTTTCTGTCGATTCTGCAACTCTTACTGACCAAGAGATCTGCGGCCGCTAATCTTCAGAGCGATGGGGAATGTGTCGCGATCGTGTATCGCGGATGCCGAGTTGTCATCGACGCGACCCAAATTTCGGGTTGCGGCCTGCCGCTGGCGAGATTTTCAACGGAGGCTGGGGTTTTCCCACGCAGGACAACATGCCTCGCTCCAGTCATTACGGGGCACGAGGCTGGTTCCGGTGCGGCACGTCGCCACCCACCCACATCAGCACCCCGTTCATGATGGCACTCCGATTGCGTTGATGGCCCACGAGGAAGACGATGATGACCGTCGTTCGCGTTCTAGTGCCCGTCGATTTCAGCGAGCGTTCCGCGCGGGCCCTCGACTGTGCGAAGACGCTGGCTGAGAAGTTCGCCGGCGAGTTGGAACGCGAACTCGTGTTTGCCGGCTTCCTCACGTTTTACGATCGCTCGAAAGAAGACGCAGATGATCATCGGCACACATGGTCGAACGGGTCTGGCCAGGTTCTTTCTCGGAAGCGTGGCGATGCAGGTCGTAGCGAGCGCGCCTTGCGCGGTCATGACCGTGAGAGGCAAGGATTGAACGCAATCCGTTGGCGGCGGCCTCCACCGCACGACGACAAACGCCCGTCGTATTGGTGCGCGTGGTCGGTATGAGAACCGCAGTTCTGGCGACTGGTGCTGGCCTCATCCTCGCGGTCATCATCGCCGCCTGGTGGCTGACCCGCGGCCCAGACGCGTCACAATTCGCTGACCTGCGCGAGCCACGCTTCACGCGAATGAACGATCAACGGATGCTCGTTGTCGAGGCCGCTGGCGATCCGAACGTTGTCGGAGCGGGCGCCTTCAAGCTGTTGTTCAGCACGTACTTCAAGCTGGACGGTGTTTCGAGAGTCGGGCGGCCGCCGTCGCCGCGCGCCCGCTGGCCAAACCCTCAGGGCATGCCGAAAGACAAATGGCTCGGGCGCTACGCCCTGCCGCTGCCCGAGTCGGTGACGACGCTCGCGGCCGGGCCAACCGAAGGATTGCGGACAGAGGTCGCGACGTGGGCCTACGGTGATGTGGCGGAAATCCTGCACGTGGGCCCCTATAGTGCCGAACAGCCCGACATCGAGCGCCTGCTCCGTTTCATCGACTCGCAGGGCTACCGCGTGGTCGGGGATCACGAGGAGGAATACGTCAAGGGGCCGGGGATGTTCTTTGCCGGCGATCCCGACCGGTACCTGACGATCATTCGACTCCGCGTGGAGAAATCCTCTGGCAGGTAATGCCTCACGCCCCCACTGTCCTGTTGTCACATTCCAACTCAGTGGCGAACGAACCCATCGACCGTCTCGGGCAACGCGACGACACGGAAACGCACGATGGTCTTCGTGCCGTCGCCTGACTCGATCTGCAGGCCCGCGTCGGCGCCGTCGTTGGTTTGCTCGATAGTGATTCGTTTGACTTCGCGGATCACGTGAGTAAAGTGCGCGCCGCCCGGCCGCGCGACGGAAACGGCGACCGAGCCGTCATGATTGATACGGTCGGCGGACACGCCCAGCAGGGGGAGGTTGTCGATCTGCCGTTGCGCTCCGATCTCGGGGGTCAGTACGTCGACGGAAACAAGCCAGCCGTCGTGAACGGCCGTGAATTCATCGAGCCGTCCGGCCCAGTCCGCGCGTCTGATTTCGACGGTTTGCATGAGGATGTCTCCTGCCACGAACCGCCGGCACGACGTTGCCTCCGGTAGCTCATTGGCCGCCTCAGTTGTCGTAACGGGCCGGCGTCCGGCGGGTCCCAATGGCAAACCCCGCTTGCCTGAGATGCCAGGCCGCCTCCGCGTACCGGCCGAACGCCTCATCGGCGTCTTCGAAACACTCGACGACGCCAGAGGCCATGTCCCATTGCGGGGCGACGCAGACGAGGTAGTCAGCGGTGTCGCTGATCTTGATCTCACAGACGAACGCCTGATGACCGCGCACGAAGTCGCACCGGAGTATGGAAGACCCGGCGCTGAATTCCCGAACGGCTCTGACGGGGGCAGTGAATGGCACGCTCTTCGGGTCGCAACAACGGTGCCACGCTCGCCAGTCCACCGGGTCGTGTCTGGTCGCTTGCGCGCGTTGACGGAGCTGGCGGTCGGCGGTCGTCGCGTCGTGTCTCCGGGTGCGTCGTGGCGGTAATTTCCTGAGCTGGCGCGAAGAATTTCCCACTCAGGTCCCTTGTCAATCAGCCTGTGGTGCCAGTCGCGCTTGGCTTGCCGCTCGGCCAAGACGCAGGCGCGACGGAACGCTGTTTGCGGGTGAACCTCGTGTTGCGATGACCCCTGAGGAACGTCCCACCGGCTGGGCTGGGCAATCGGAGGAGTGACATGCGCTTCAAGAATCGCGTCGACGCCGGACGGCAGCTGGCCGCACGCCTCGCGGAGTACGCCGGCCGGACGGACGTCATCGTCCTGGCGTTACCTCGGGGCGGCGTGCCGGTCGCGTTCGAGGTCGCCTCGGCGCTGAAGGTGCCGCTCGATCTCTGCCTGGTCCGTAAGCTCGGCGTACCGGACCATCCGGAACTGGCCATGGGGGCGATTGCGGCCGGCGGCATCGAGGTCCTGAACGAAACCCTGATCCGGGATCTTGGGATTCCCTATCCGCTCGTGCAGCAGGTCGCCGTGCGCGAACGTCTGGAGCTCGAGCGCCGCGACCGCCTGTTCCGCGGCGGCCGTCCGCCGGCCATCGTCCGGGATCGCACCGTCCTTCTCGTGGACGACGGCCTCGCGACGGGTGCCACGATGCAGGCCGCGATCATCGCGCTGCGCCAGCAGGCGCCGACGCAGATCGTGGCGGCGGTACCGGTCGGCGCGCGCGATACGTGCGATCGGATGCGGCAGTTCGCGGACCGTGTTGTGTGCGTCCAGATGCCAGACCGGTTCGATGCCGTTGGCCTCTGGTACGAGGAATTCGCCCAGACGAGCGACGAGGAGGTCACCCGGCTGCTGGGCGCTGGCCGGCCCGGGCCTCCGGCGGCCGAGGCGCGATCGAAGCTGCCGGATTCAGCCGGCGTGGTTCGCCGCCATGCGATCCCCCTGACGGGCGATCCCTCGCAGTACGACGCCCTGATCGACGGCATCGGCGACGCGCAGGTCGTGCTGCTCGGCGAAGCGTCGCACGGAACTCACGAGTTCTATCGCGAGCGCGCGTTCATCACGAGACGGCTGATCGCTGAAAAGGGATTCACAGCGGTCGCCGCCGAAGCGGACTGGCCGGACGCTTACCGCGTGAATCGCTACGTGCGGGGCACCGGTGGCGACGAAGACAGCGTGGAGGCGCTCGCCGGCTTCGGCCGGTTCCCGGCGTGGATGTGGCGCAACGCCGACGTGCTCGATTTCGTGGGCTGGCTGCGCGCACACAACGACGGGAAGCCGGCCGGCGAGCGCGCCGGTTTCTACGGCCTCGACCTCTACAGCCTGCGCTCGTCGATGCAGGCGGTGCTCGCGTATCTGGAGAAGGTGGACCCCGAGGCCGCGCGTCGCGCGCGCGCCCGCTACGCCTGCTTCGATCGGTTCGGAGAGGATCTCCATCAGGTACGCCTACTCGGCCGGGTACGGCGCCGGTCCTTCCTGCGAACGCGACGTCGTTGCACAGCTCGTCGAGCTGCATCGTCAGCGCGCGGTGTACGCCAGCCGTGACGGGCGGGTCGCCGCCGACGAGTATTTCTTCGCCGAGCAGAATGCGCGGCTGGTTCGCAACGCGGAGGAATACTACCGGACGATGTTGCATGGCCGTGCGGAGTCGTGGAATCTGCGCGACCAGCACATGGCCGAGACGCTGCGCGAGCTCTTGACGTTTCTCGGGCGCGGGAAGCCGGCGCCACGCGTTGTCGTCTGGGCGCACAACTCGCACCTGGGCGATGCGCGCGCGACGGAAATGGGCGGAGCAGGGGAGCTGAACGTGGGACAGCTGGTGCGGGATCGGTTCGGCTCGAAGGCGGTGCTCGTCGGATTCACGACCTATACCGGCACCGTGACGGCGGCGACCGAGTGGGACGGTCCCGCGCATCGCCGCCATGTCAGGCCGGCTCTCGCGGGAAGCTATGAGCGGCTGTTTCACGATGTCGGCATCCCGAGGTTCCTGCTGCCGCTGCGCAGCAGTCCCGACCTGGCGCAGGAGCTGGCGACGCCGCGCCTCGAGCGGGCCATCGGCGTCATCTACGCCCCAGAAACAGAGCGCCGAAGCCACTACTTCTACGCGCGGTTGTCGGCGCAGTTCGACTACGTCCTGCATTTCGACACCACGCGGGCGCTCGAACCGCTCGAGCGCACGGCGGCATGGGAGGCAGGCGAAATGGCGGAGACATTCCCGTCCGGATTGTAGAGGGCACCATGGCCGCACAGGATCGCTCGCGGGGCGCGACACTGAAGCCGATTCGCATTCCGATCGGCGGGCACTGGCTATACGGTGACTTCGGGATGCTTCCCGAGCCAAAAGGGCTGGTCCTCTTTGCGCACGGAAGCGGAAGCGGGCGGCACAGCCCGAGGAATCGCTTCGTGGCGCGGGTGCTGGAGCAGGCAGGGCTAGCCACGCTCCTCGTCGATCTTCTCACCGACGAGGAAGAGCGAGTCGATCGCCATACCTCGGAGTTCCGGTTCGACATCGAGATGCTCGCCGGCCGGCTTGACGCGATCGTGGATGCGCTCAAGCACGGCGAGCTCACAGCATCCCTGCCGATCGGACTGTTCGGCGCCAGCACGGGTGGAGGAGCCGCGCTGGTGGCTGCGGCTGACCGGCCCAGGGACGTCGCCGCAGTGGTGTCGCGAGGCGGACGGCCCGATCTGGCCGGCAACGCCTTGTCGCGAGTTGTTGCGCCGACACTGCTGATCGTTGGCGGACTGGATCGCGATGTCCTGAAGATGAATCGCGACGCGATGGCGCAAATGCGAAGCGAGGTCGCCCTGGAGATCGTCCCGGGCGCGACGCATCTGTTCGAAGAGCCGGGCGCACTGGAGCAGGTGGCCACTGTGGCTGCCGGCTGGTTCCGCCGGCACTTCGTGGTTCGCGACGATCATCCGTTCGGCGTCCGCCCGGCTGACGAGCCGGACCTGGCAGGGCGGCGATGAGTCAACCGTCAGCCGCCGTCGGTACTCCCGAGCCGTTGAGGCGTTACGGACCGCCGTTGACGGCGCTGATCGAGCGGGAGCGTGCGAGCGGTCCGTCGGGCGTAACAAAGCCGTGACGGCGTAATTCTTCAGTAACGATGCACGATCCGGCTTGCCTCGCGATCGTCTTTTCACTACAGTCGAACCCAACACACTTTTCTTTGAGCAAGCCCCTTTAGAACCATCGCAGGTGGCTCACCGGACTCGCCCAAGAGGCAGAACGGAGTGCCATGGCCCCTCCTGACAACGATGATGTGGTCATCCGGCCGAGCCGCGGTGACCCGGGTTGCATCCTGTATCTGCTTGGCACACGCGCCACTCCTGATCAGTTCATTATCCGCACCCGCGACGAAGCGGTCTCGCAAGCGTTTGCCTATGCGACGCGGCAGCACGTGCGGGCGTGGCTGAACGGTGATGGCGAGTTCTTGCCGCTCGGAAATCCATCGACCGATGAGTGGTCGATCTTTCAGGGGGGACACCCGCATGCACTGCTGATAGGTTCGGCGGCGCAGGCAGCGGCGGCCGTTGAGTGGCTCAGCCAGGATCTGCGCGCACCGCTTGTGCACTGGGACCCCTCGGCTGTTGCAGAGCCGCCGGCGGCGACCGGCACGTTGCTGATTTGGGGAGTCGATACTCTGAACCAGGCTCAGCAAGCGCGGCTCCTCGCGTGGATGGATCGCCACATCGGCGAAGTGCAGGTCGTTTCAGTCGCGAGGGATCCGGTGTTTCCCCTCGTATTGGCTGGCACCTTTTTCAACAGGCTCTACTATCGGCTGAACACCGTGTATCTCCCGTTCACGGATGCGTTGTGTGACGACGCTGGGTGTGTCGAAGGGGTCACTATGAGAACGATCGAAAACGTGCTGATCCGTTTGCGTGCCGAGTTTGTGGAAATGCCTGGTTTGCGGCTGACACCCGACCAGGTGCAGCGTCTTTGCGGCGTCGAGGAGAACCTGTGCCAACGGGCGCTCGATGCGCTTGTCGAGACGAGGTTTCTCTGCATCAAGGCGGATGGAGCCTACGCACGGCTCGCGGAGGGTGGACCAGAACTCCCAAGTGCCGCGAAGGCAAACCTCAGGCCGGCGAGACGCCTGGCGTCGTAGCGTCGCCGAACGCGCCCGCACCAATAGAGGTTAGAAGAGCGCGTCACGGAGCTTCGGCCGTCGTCTCATACCGGGCCCGGATGACCTGCCCAATGACCACGATGCCACGCTCTCGCGCCTCGCCGACGGCGTCGCGCACGGCCGGCTCGAAGACGCCGTCGACGGCGATGGTGCCGTCATAGTCGAGAGCCAGCGCAGAGAGCTTCATCGCTTCAGGATTGGCCGCGCTGCGCGGCTGGGTCGAGACAGCCGGGCGATCCGGCCTCAAGGGCCTGGAAAGACGCCGCCTGCATGGTCAATGCGCGACCCCGTCGACCGTCTCTGGCAGCGCGGCAACACGGAGGCGAATGATCGTCTTGACGCGCTCGCCAGACTCGATCTGCAACGCCGCATCCGCTCCAGCGTCCGTCCGCTCGACGTAGACCCGCTTCACCTCGTGGATGATATGCGTGAAGTGTCCGCCACCCGAACGCGCCACGGAGATGGCAACCGAACCGTCGTGATCGAGACGGTCGGCGGAAATACCCAGCAGCGGCAAATTGTCGACCTGCTGCTGGGCGCCGAGATCCGGGCTCAACACATCGACGGAGACGAGCCAGCCGTCGTGAACGGCGGAAAACTGGTTCAGCCGTTCGGCCCAGGCCCAGCGCGGGATCTCGAAGGTTTCCACGGCGATCTACCAGGCGCCGCCCGCGCGATGCTGCTTCCGGTGTGGCACGCGATAGTGCATATCCGGAGGTGTGCCCCTGTCGCGCCGATGTCGCCGCGCCTCGCCAATCTGGTCGAGGAGATCCGCGAGCGTCACGATCCCAACGGGCTTCCCCTCGCTGACGACGATGAGGCATCCGATCGAGTGGCCCCGCATCAGATTCGCCGCCTTGTGTACCGACGTATCGGGCGCGACGGTTACCACTTGCGGCGTCATGAAGTCGGCGAGGACGAGCCTCCGCTTCGCGGTGCCGGTACGCGCGCCCCGCCGGAGATCGCGCGCGGACACCACACCCACCAAATCGCTGCCTTCCTGCACCACCAGATGGTGAAGGTGTTTCGACCGCATACGCTCGCGGGCCGTGGTAGCCGGGGCGCCCGGCCTCATCGTTTGGAGTCGAGCTGTCATGACTTCAGAGACTGTCGTGGTCATGCCAGTCGACAGAGGCAACAACGATGCCACAATCAACGACGGCCAGACGCCTGGTTCGGTCCCTCCGGGCGAAAAATCTCCGCTGCCTAATCGAACGGATTTCCCGGTATTCGCCGCGCGGCTTGCGAGATTCCGTTACTCCCGACAGTTGCGGCGTCAGGCACTTTAGATGAGCAAGCCGGTGACCCGAATTCAGGCGTGGTCGATCATGCCGGTGGCGAATCCGCTAATCCGAGCGCCAGCAAGACTTCCCGCAACTCTTCTTCGGTCTTTCGCAGGTGGTCGATGATGCGCACGGTCAAGACAACGGTCGCGCGGGGAAACGGCGGCATCGATGCCACCCGGGCACGCGACACCGCCGCGTGGAATGCACGCAGGTCGTCGGCGGTCTTGGCTACGACCGCAAGGAGATCGTCGATCGCGAGTTGCACCGTGTCAGCCGGCGTCGGTTCGGGTTCATCCATCGCGACACTCTAGCATTCTGGGCCTCTTCCCATCCGAGCGCGAGCCGCGGCGATCGGAAAGCGGCTAGTCTTTGTCGAGATACTCGAGCGGGACGTCGTCTTCCAGAACCTCCTTCGTGCGAACCTCGCCCTGACCGGCATCCGCGTCTTCCACGCCGCTCACGATTCCGGCTTCGAAGGCCTGACCTTCTTCGAGGAGCTCTTCCACGCTCTCTGAGTCGGCCTCCGCGGCCCCCGACAATCCCTGAATATCGCCCGATTGACCTGCGCTGCGAGCGGCGCGTTTTCGACCTCGCGGCTCGGTTGCGGCGTCGAGCGAGGTCAGAAGCGGAGATCGTCTTCGAATCGCGGCGGTTGGTGTCCTGGGAGATCGGCTCTTCGTGCGATCCGGCTTCTTCCTCCGCGCCAACGTGCGGCGGCGCGCGCCCGCCTTCTTGACCGTCGCCTTCTTCTTGAGAGCGGGCTTCTTCTTTTTCTTGGACGCAGGCTTCTTCTTGGCCATGCGGCAGAGTCTATCAGGCTTGGCGCCTTCGACTACGGACCTGCGGAGGAGCCGTGAAGATCGGGGTTTTCGCGCAGGGCGATGCGGAATTTCCAGCAGAGTAGGCCGCGATGTGGCTCGTTCCGCCCTCAAACGCGCAAGCCCGCCGGAAGCTCGATACGGCTCGAACCGTGCAGGCGAATCTGGATGACGGCCGTTTTGCCGCCGGAGCAGATGAGGCCATCCCGTGGAGAAACCGCAAATCGTCGGTCCGGTTGGGATTCAGCGGATTTTGTGCCCGACTGATTTCTCGGATACATCGCGGAGCGCCCTGAAACACGCTCTGGCGCTCGCGAAATGGTACGAATCGTCTATCACCGCGCTGCACGTTGTTGATATTCCGCTTCTGCCTGAGCCGCCAATCCTTTTCGCCGAGCCAGGGATCGAGACGCCAACCTTCGAGCGTCGCCAGTTGTTGCTCGAGCAGCTTCGCGGCTGGCTGGAGCCGGCGGATCGCGCGGGCGTCAAGACAGAGGCGATTGTCGATGAGGGTCCGCCAGCGACTCGCATCCTGGATCGTGCGCGCACGCTCGGCACGGACCTGATTGTCCTCGGGACCCATGGCATGAGCGGGTTCGAGCGGTTCGTGGTCGGCTCGGTCGCTGAGAAGGTTCTTCGCAAGGCAGCCTGTCCCGTCATGACCGTCCCGCCCGCAGCGGTCTCCGATACGAGAGTCCCGTACACCCGGCTGCTGTGTCCCGTGGACTTTTCCGAGCCGTCCATCGAGGCGCTGCGATTCGCGTTCTCCCTGGCCCAGGAATCGGATGCCCGTCTGACGATTCTCAACGTCTTCGATTGGCCGTCCGACGACGAGCTCATCGTCGAACAGTTCGAGGCGCCCGAGTTCAAGGCGCTGGTCGAAGCCCGGGCGCGCGAGCGCCTCGAAGGCCTGGTGAGTCCCGAGGTTCGCGTCTGGTGCAGGCCCGAGACGAAGGTCGGCTACGGAAAGCCCTACCGGCACATCCTGGCTACCGCGGAGGCCGAGGGCACGGATCTGATCGTCATGGGTATTCGCGGCCGGAACGCGCTGGATCTGGCGCTGCTCGGATCGACCACGAATCAGGTCGTCCGCCGGGCGCCGTGTCCGGTCCTGACGCTCAGGCTAGGCGTGGACTGAGGACGAAGCGATGGCAAGCGAACCGGAGGATTGAGATGGCTACGACCTGGATTCGGTGTCCGGTGCTTGGTGGACACGTGACCCGTGTCACGGATTTCGAAGGCAACGTGACCAAGATCATCTGCGAGGAATACGAGGAACCGGCCGGAACGTGCCGCTTGAGAAAGACGGTCCTGCAAGGCGGTCCATTGGCGCAGCTCCTCGAACGGGTCTCCGAGGAGACGCTGGACAGCGGCGGCACGCTGTGCGTGTTGCGTGCGACGTCACGATGACACGAAGCTCCGCCGCTGCCGATGGCTGTCGCCGCCGCTATTTGAGCGATGCTTTCGTCAACAAGGGCACGGCATATACCCATGATGAACGTATCCGCCTGGGGCTGGAAGGACTGCTGCCGCCTCGTATGGAGTCGTTGCAGGCGCAGGCGGCGCGCATCGTCGAGAACCTTCGTGAGAAGGCCACGCCGCTCGAGAAATACCGGTACCTGAGCGCGGTGCGGGCTGACAACATCACGCTGTTCTACCGCGTCGTGCTCGATCACCTCGAGGAGGTGCTTCCGATCATCTACACGCCGACAGTGGGTCAGGCCTGCCTCGACTGGAGCCGAATCTACGATCGGCCCGAGGGGCTGTACATCTCAGCGGCGCGGCACCGCGGCCGCGTCGCCGAGCTCCTGCGGAACTGGCCGCGTTCTCGCGTCGGCATCATCGTCGTGACGGACGGTGGGCGAATCCTCGGACTCGGCGATCTCGGCGCGAACGGCATGGGCATCCCGATCGGCAAGCTCTCGCTCTACACGGCCTGCGCCGGCGTGCCACCTGAGCGTTGCCTGGCCGTGACGCTCGATGTCGGGACGGACAACGAGTCGCTGCGCGCCCATCCCTCGTACCTCGGCGAGCGGCACCCACGGCTGACCGGCGCACCGTACGATGCGCTGCTCGAAGAGTTCATCTCGGCCACGCAGGCCGTGTTTCCCGGCGCGATTGTGCAGTTCGAAGACTTCAACAATGCGTGTGCCTTTCGCTTGCTGGAGCGCTATCGAAACCAGCTGTGTTGCTTCGATGACGACGTGCAGGGGACCGGGGCGATGGGGCTGGCCGGGTTGCATTCGGCCTGCCGCATAACCGGACGAAGACTGGCTGAGCAACGCATCCTCTTTGTCGGCGCTGGCGAAGCCGGGCTGGGCATCGGCGCAACCGTTGATGCGGCCATGCAACGCGAGGGTTTGTCGGAGGCCGAGGCCGGCCGGCGGTGCCTGTTCATCGATTCCAAGGGGATGGTTGTCGCCAGCCGCTCCGATTTGCCCGCACACAAGCGTCCGTTCGCTCAGGAGCGGACATCGACACCAGACCTTCTGTCGTCTGTGGAGGACTTCAAGCCCACGGTGTTGATCGGTGCCTGCGGGCAGCCCGGCGTGTTCACGCAATCGGTGCTGCAGGCGATGTCGCGACTGAACGATCGGCCGATCGTGTTCGCCCTTTCCAATCCCACGTCAAAGGCGGAATGCACCGCTGAGCAGGCCTATACGTGGACGGATGGCCGAGCGATTTTCGCCAGCGGCAGCCCTTTCGATCCCGTGACAGTCGTCGGGCGCGCGTACTTACCAGCGCAGGGGAACAACTCTTTTGTATTTCCGGGCGTGGGGCTGGGACTGCTCCTTTCGGGGGCGAGGCGGGCGACGGATGAGATGTTCTTTGCCGCCGCCCGCGCCCTCGCCGGTCAGGTGTTCGCGCTCGAGCTCGAGCAAGGGCGCGTGTTTCCCGCTGCGGCGCGCATGCGCGAGGTTGCGATGGCCGTTTCCGTGGCGGTCGCAACTGTTGCCTACGAGCAGGGGCACGCGACACGCCCACGGCCGGACGATCTCGCAGTGGAGGCGGCTCGCTTCATGTACGTGCCGCAGTACGCGTGAGTCGCAGCTCGAGGCGAGAGCGCGTTCGCCAGAGATGAGGGGATGATGTCAGAGCTTCATGACGAGAGCGATACCGGCCGTGTGGTGACGGGATACCGGGATGCAGAGCGCCGGCTGAGCGTGCTGATGAGAGAAGCGGACGAGTTGTCTGAACGTCTTGGGCGGCTCGCTCGCGGTCTGGCGGCGCGTCCACATCGCCTGGTCATCGGAATTCCCGACGAGCGCATCGCCACTCCCGGCGAGTGGGAGATCGTGCCCGGCCATCCCCTTCCATCGATTGAGCATCTGATTGCGTTGACTGACGAGATTCGCGCGGTCGGCGCGACGCTCGAAAGCCTGCGTGAGCGGCTTGTGCTGATGGGCCATGCGGATCTCGTGGCACAGCCGGACCGATTCTTTCGTTAGCGTCCGCCAGACGCCCCGCGATCTGATATGGGTCCAAAGAAGTTTTCAACGCATCTGCCGGCGGGCCTGGCCGTACTCGCGGCCCTCATCCTGGTGGCGCCGTCGCAAGGGTCGGCTCAGGCACTTCAGTCTTTCGAGGACCTTGCGCTTCGGATCAACGTTGACGATCGGCTTCAGGTCGAGGATCAATCGGGAGTCAGGGTCACCGGACGCCTCACGCGACTCACGCACGATGAGATGGCGATCCAGACCGAGGTCGGCGAGAAGCGTTTCACGCGCGACACCGCTCGCGCGGTCGCCGTACGCGGGCACGCGCTCCGCAAGGGCGCACTCATCGGGGCCGGGGCGTTCGCGGTCCTTGGCGCCGTGGCGACCTGCTCACGCGAAGGCGGTGCGGGATGCGGCTTCATTGGAGTGCTCGGCGCCGCCCCGATTGGGGCGGGTGTTGGACTGGCGATTGGAGCCCTCATCCCTCGGATGAAGCCTGTTTACCGCGCGTCAGAGGACCGCGTTTCCGTTCAACCGTCGCGCGCCGCCGGCGGCGTTCAGACCAGTCTGCTCGAGGACCTCGGGCTTCGGGTCGACCTCGAGGATCAGCTTCGAGTCGAGGACCAGTCGGGGGGCAACACCACGGGTCGTCTGACGCGCCTCACGGACGAAGAGTTCACGCTCCAGACTGCTGCCGGCGACAAGCACTTCACGCGCGGGACCGTGCGGCAGGTCGCCGTGCGTCGCCGGCCGCTCGGCATGGCGGTCCTCATCGGGGCGAGCGCAGGGGCCACCGCTGGCGCAGTGGCGGCATGCACGGGTCCGGAACGCGAGGAATGCGCAGACGCGCCGATCATGGGCGGCGCTCTAGGAGCGGGCATTGGACTCGCTGCGGGGGCACTCATACACAAGACGACGACCGTCTACCCCGAGCCCGAGAAGCGCACACTCATCTTGCCGGCGATCTCCCGCGATGCGGTCGGCGTCTGGGTCAGCCGACGTTGGTAATGGCAGAGCAGAGCCGTGTCTGTAATAGCATCGTTTCCCGATGAAGGAAATCCGCGCCGGTCAAATCCTGCTGTTTTACCTGTTCGACGTCGCGGAGACCATTGAGCTCGGGGTGATTCCAGGCCTGGTTGATGGTGCAGCCGTCGCGGCGCGCCTCGCACCCAAGCCGTTCACGCCGCCGTACATCCAGTACGACAAGCCTCCGCTTTCCTTCGGGGGCGACGCCGTCGGGGTTGGCGAACTCGATGGCTTTGGCGTGCGCGTGCGCGTCTTCGATTACGGGGTGATCTCCCTGGCGTTGTCGCGGCCTTTCGAGGGATCGTGGAGCGAGCTGGTCGCGCTCAGCCAGACGCTCATCGAGAGCGCCGAGATCGAGCAGCGCGCCGAGCAGACCTGCCGTGCGATCGTTGACAGGCTGCGTTCGGCGCTGCACGGCCCCCACGACACCTTTCTCAGCGAAGACTACCTGGTCTATACCATCAACGAGCTCGAGCAGCCGATGTCGGCGGAGGAGCTCCTAAACGCCCGTGGTGAGGACATCGCGACCATGCTGCGCGGCGAGCGCCAGCCGCTCAGCGAGCAGGAGAAGGACTCCATTCTTCGGCACCGCATCTCGTACCTCATCGACGACCTCGTCATCCCGACGTGGAACGCCGCGATCGTCTACGACACGCCGACCGGCGCGCAGGCGGCATTGGACATCCTCGAGTATGCCAATTCCCAGCTTCTGGAATTCCGCTATTACGATCAGCGGCTTGACGACGAGCTCTCGTCCATCTATGCGCGGCTGCAGCATCCGCGCTGGTTCGAGTTGTGGCTGGGTCGGCGCCATGCGCGCGCGGCGCGGCAGGTGCACGCGCTGTACATCGAGGTCAATGGCCTAACCGATCGAACCGAAAATACCCTCAAGTTCATCGGCGACATCTACGCGGCGCGGCTCTTCACGCTCGTGGCCGATCGCCTCGGCCTGGAGCGCTGGAAGGCCAACGTCAGGGAAAAACTGAAGACGCTGGACGACATCTATCGTTTTGCGGTCGAACAGTCGGCCATGTCACGCGGTGAGTTCCTCGAGTTGACGGTCGTCGTCATCCTGATTCTGGAGCTCGCGCTCATCGTCATGGGCGTCACGAAATAGAGGTCGCTGCCGATGGCCGTTGCCGCCGCCGGCGAGGGTGCAGCAGCTTGACCGTGCTCGCCTGCGGCCCCTTTTCACCGGCCTCCTCGACGAACGATACCTCGCTGTCCACGGCGAGTCGATCGAAGGCATCCTTGAGCACGCTGCTCTTCTGGAAGTACACCTCGTGCCCGTCCCGGGCCTCGATGTAGCCATACTCGTCGATGGGAAACAGCTGCGCGACGCGGCCGTGAGGCTGACGCGCCGAGGCCTTGACGGCTCCGCGCTGTCGTCGTGTGTAGTCCTGCAGCCGGCGCCGAACGATGTCGAACGCCTCATGGATCGCCACGTGCGCGTGCCGCCGCTCCGGGTCGGTTCCGTCGCCCTTCGTCAGCGCCTGGCTTCCGGCGTCCTGCGCCGACGCATGAAGATCGGGCTCGTGGGCGACGACGATTTCCTCGCCTGGCACGGTCACATCGATCCTGACGTGCACGCGGTTGCCGCTCTCATGGTGACGTTCGGCGAGTTCGACGAGGACGCGGCAGCTCATGATCGAGCTGCAGTAGGTCTCGAGCTTGTCGACGCGCGCGCGGACGTCGGCCTCGAGCGCCGGGGAGGGCGCGATGTCGCGAAATGTGATGGTCGGGATCAGTGGCATGTTTGACCGCCTTTCATGATGGTGGCTGGCGTCCGGTGCGGCTCCCGCCCGTCTTCGACACGGAAGAGGCGTGTGCGGCCAGGTAGGCCACGGCGCCGTCGAGCGTGTAGAGACGGGGATAGTCGGCTTCGGGGATCTCGACGCCGAAGCGCTCGTGCAGCGCGAGCACGAAGTTGAGGAAGTCCATCGAGTCGAGGTCGAGCTGATCGCGGAAGTTGACCGAGGGCTGAATGGCGCCGGGTCGATCTCCGGCGCAATCTTCGTCAGCGCGTCGACGATGGCCTGTCTGAAGTCGTCGCTCGTCATAACCGCTCCGGCGTCTGCAACAGCCGGTCGATCGCGCTCAGGAACGCGCCGCCGCGATGTCCGTCCGTCGCGCGATGATCGGCAGACAGCGTGGCGGTCATCAGCGGGCGCGCCTCGATCTTCTCGGGGCCGACCCATGGCCGTTCCGCGATCCGGCCGAACCCCACCAGCGCGACCTGCGGCGGATAGATGATGCCGTACGTTGCATCGACGCCCTGATCGCCGAGATTCGGTCACGGTGATGGTCGGATCGCCGAGCTCGGAGCTCCTGAGCGAGCCGCCGCGGGCGCGCGCGACCAGGTCCTGGAGCTGGCCCATCAGCGCGAGCGAGGTCGGTCCGATCGGCATCGTGCAGTGCCGGAGCGACCAGCCCTCCGCCGCGAAGCGAGATGGCGCACCCGACGTGGATGCCGCCGCCCTTCCTGAAGCCGCCGTCGATCCAATGGCCATTGAGCTCCGGCACCTCGCGCGAGCGCCAGGGCCACGGCCTTGATCAGCAGCACCGCCGGCAGCAGCCGTTCGGTCATCGAGCCGCGTCTCGTTCTCGGACGCGCATCCACGCCAGCGCCACGCTCATGTCGATCGTCGATGCTGAGGTAGTAGTGCGGGATTTCGCGCTTCGATCGCGTCATGGCCGCGGCGATCGCGCGTGCGCATGTCTCGTGAACGGTCGGCGGCCGAGACGGTAGTGGGTGGGCCGGGCGCCTTTCTGCGCCGCCGCGGCCCGCTCGATGTCCTGGCGCGTGATCGCGCCCTGGGCTCCGGTGCCTTCAACCGAGTCGAGATCGACGCCGAGCTCGGCGGCACGCTTCCGCGCCATCGGCGAGACGCGCCGGCGCCCGGTCTCCCCGGTCGACGGCTGCCGGCGGCGGCAGGGTGACAGCCGCCAGCGGCGTTCCGGCCGATGCGGCGGCTGCCGGGCCTGCCGGTCGTTCGGGCCCGGTCCCCCGAATCATCGCCAGCACCGTGCCGACCGGCACCTTGTGCGCCAGGCTGGACCTGCACGGTCTCGATCACGCCGTCTTCGAACACTTCGATCTCGATCGCCCCTTTGTGCGTGTCGACGACGGCGATGATGTCGCCGCGCTTGACGGCGTCGCCCGGGTGCTTCAGCCACTCGACGAGCGTGCCCGCCTCCATGTCGGCGCCGAGCGACGGCATCCGGAACTCAGCCACGACGACCCACGCCTCGCGAGCCGCCGCCGCGATCGCCTGTGGCTGCGGCAGGGCGGCGTCCTCGAGGTGCTTCGGATAGGGAATCGGGCACCTCCGCGCTGCAGACGCGCGCCGGCGGCGCATCGAGCTCGTAGAAGGCGTGCTCGACAAGGCGCGCCACGATCTTCCGCCGACAGACTGCCGCTCTTCCAGCCCTCGTCCACGACGACCGCGCGATGCGTCTTCCTGACGGAATTCGACGATGGTCGTCATGTCGAGCGGACGCAGCGTGCGCGAGGTCGATCACTTCGGCGTCGATGCCTTCAGCGGCGAGCGTGTCCGCGGCCTGCAGCGTCTTGCCCAGCGTGCCCACCGTAGGTGACGAGGCTGACGTCGGTGCCCGGCCGGCGAATCGCCGCGCGATCGATGTCCACCGGCCCGGCCGTCGTCCGCCAGGGGCCCTTCCACGTTGTACAGCGTCTGATGCTCGAAGATGAGGACGGGATCGGGATCCTGCAGCGCCGTCCACAGCATCCCGCGGGCATCCTCCAGCGTCGCGGGCGCCACGATCCGGATGCCCGGAATGTGCGCGTACCAGCCTTCGAGGCTGTGCGCATGCTGCGCGGCGAGCTGGCGGCCCGCGCCGGTGGCCATGCGGATGACGAGCGGGATGTTGAACTGTCCGCCCGACATGTGCCGGATCGTCGCCGCGTTGTTCACGATCTGGTCGAGCGCGAGCAGGCTGAAGTTGACCGTCATCACCTCCACGATCGGCCGCATGCCCCCGAGCGCGGCGCCGATACCGGCGCCGACGAACGTCGATTCGGACAGGGGCGTGTCGCGAATCCGCTCTTCGCCGAACTCGGCCAGCAGCCCCTTGCTGACGGCGTACGATCCGCCGTACTTGCCGACGTCCTCGCCCATCAGGAAGACGCGCGGATCATCTGACGAGCGCTTCCCTGAGGCTCGACGGATCACGGAGGTGGTCGTCATCATGCGCGTAGGCAGTCGTGGATCATCGCGAGTATAGACATCCTTCGCCAGATCCGTCGACGGGTTCCCAGTCGCCGGCTTCGGCAAAGCGGACGGCCAGATCGATCTCGTCGGCGACGGAATCGTCGAGGGCGGCCACGACACCATCCGTGACCACTCCGCGCTTCCTTCAGACTGCGCGGTGAAGGTCGCGATCGGATCGCGCTGCTTCCAGGACTCGACCTCGGACTTGTCGCGATACAACTCCGCGTCGAACATCGAGTGCGCGCGGAAGCGGTACGTGCGGCACTCGATGAACGCGGGGCCCTCCCCACGCCTGATGCTCTCGGCGGCGCGCTTCGCCGCCGCGTCGACCGCGAGCACGTCCATGCCGTCCACGGTCTCCGCCGGCATCGCGTACGTCCGGGCCTTTCGCGGCGAGATCGATCTGAGACTGTGCCCGTTCGAGCCGCGTGCCCATCGCATACAGATTGTTCTCGCAGACAAAGAGCACCGGGAGCTTCCAGAGCGCGGCGAGATTCAGCGACTCGTGAAATTCACCCTCGGCCACGGCGCCATCTCCGAAGAAGCACGCCGTGACGTGTGGCCGCTTTTCCATCTTGTCGGCGAGCGCGAGGCCGACCGCAAGGGGAAGCCCCCCGCCGACAATCGCGTTGCCGCCGTAGAAGCGCGTCTGCGCGTCGAACACGTGCATCGATCCGCCGCGACCGTGGCTGCAGCCCTCGCGTTTGCCGTACATCTCGGCCATGAGCCGATCGGCAGCGAACGCCCCGCGCCAGGGCATGACCGTGCTCGCGGTAGGTCGCAACGACCGCGTCCTCCGGTCCGAGAGCCTGCATGACGCCGACCGCGACGGCCTCTTCGCCGATATAGAGGTGGAGGAAGCCGCGGATCTTGCCGGCGCTGTACAGCTCCGCGCACTTCTCCTCGAACCGCCGGATGCGCATCATTTCATGGAGCAATCGCAGGCTGTGTTCGGCGGTCATGACGTCTCCAATGTGGAGGTATCGCCCTCCGGAAGACCGAACTCCCGCGCCTTGAGCAGCCGGCGCATGATCTTGCCGGCGCGGTTCTTCGGAATGGACGGACGGAAGTCGATCTCCTTCGGGGCGACAGCCGCACCCAGCCGCATCGCGGGCGAATCCCGAGCAGCTCACGTCTGAGCGCCTCGCTGGGTTCGTGGCCAGGCTTCGAGGGCGACGAATGCCTTGACGACTTCGAGCGCGACCGGGTCGGGTTTGCCGATCACGCCGGCTTCGGCCACGGCCGGATGTTCGAGCAGCACGCTTTCCACTTCGAACGGACCAATCAAGTGGCCGGACGACTTGATCACATCGTCGGCGCGGCCGATGAACCAGTAGTAGCCGTCGCGATCGCGCGTGGCCAGATCCCCGGTCAGGTAGAAGCCGCCAACAAAGCACTTCTGGTAGCGCTCGTCGTCCGACAGGTACGCTCGGAACATCGACGGCCATCCGGGGCGCAGCGCCAGTTCGCCTTCGGTGTCGGGTGTCTCGACGATCTCGAGGCCATGCTCGCCCCTGCGCCGGACGATGGCGGCCTCGATACCCGGCAACGGCCGGCCCATTGATCCCGGCCGCACGTCCATCGACGCGAAGTTCGCGATCATGATGCCGCCGGTCTCCGTCTGCCACCAGTTGTCGTGAAATGGCTGGCCGAACGCTTCCGTTCCCCACACGACCGCTTCGGGATTGAGCGGCTCTCCGACGCTCGCGAGCAGCCGCAACGCCGGAAACTGGTGCCTCCTCGCCGCCTCGACGCCGGCCTTCATCATCATCCGGATCGCCGTGGGCGCGGTGTACCAGACGTTCACCTTCTCGGCGCCAAGGATTGTGTACCAGCGCTCGGCGTCGAACTCCGCTTCGTCCACGATGCTCGTCAGGCCGTGAGTGAGTGGCGCGATGATCCCGTAGGACGTTCCGGTCACCCAGCCCGGATCCGCCGTGCACCAGAAGACGTCGCCGGGATGAAGGTCGAGCGCGAAACGCGCGGTCGCATGGTGAGCGACGACGGCCTGGTGCACGTGGACGGCCCCTTTCGGTTTGCCCGTCGTGCCGCTTGTGAAGTGCAGCAGCGCCGCATCCCCCGGGTCGGTCGGTGGAATCGTGAAGGCACTGTCCGCCCCGGCCATCAGACTGCGAAGGTGGTGCACGCCCGACAGCTTCCGGACCGATGCGCCATCGCCGACGAGCAGGACGTGCTCGAGGCTCGGCAGCGAGGTGCGCAGCGCCTCGACCTTCTTGCGGTAGAGCGCCTCCGTCGTCACGAGCACTCGGGCGCGGGCGATGTTAATGCGTGACTGAATCGGCTCGGGCCCGAATGCGGAGAAGAGGGGCGTGAACACGCTGCCGTTCTTGAGTGTGCCGAGCGCGGCGATATATAGCTCCGGGATCCGGCCGGCGAGCACCACGACCGGGTCGCCTCTTCCGATCCCAAGCGTTTTCAGGACATTGGCGAAGCGGCTCGTCTCGTCGTGCAGATCCGCGTACGTGAAGTCGCGGGTGGCGCCGTCCTTCGAGAGCCATCGCAGCGCGACTCGATGCCGTCCAGCGCTTGCTGCGTGGCGGTCTACGGCTTCGTGGGCGATGTTGAGACCACGTCCCCCGGGCAGGCCATCCAGTTCCACCCGCGCCTGGCTCCACGAAAAGTCGGCCCGGCTCCGATCGTAGTCGAGCAGATTCGGGACAACTGCCCAGCCTCCACGTGGCTTCACGATGGTCGGCCAGCGCGTGCTGAAAGACGCGGATGATTCCGGCATTGCTACTCCTGGACCGTGCCGACAATCCGGCTACTACGGCTGTCCGCGGGCGCTGTGCCGGCTGCCCGAGCAACATTCCGCTAGCCTACGGAAAATCCCCCAGCTGACCGACGCGATACCTCCGGCGTCGGCATGATGTCACCGGCATTCCGTCGCGGTTCCCAATGGGGGCAGCTCGCACACGAATCGGTCGTGTCCAGCACGCGCGACGCTGTCTCACGCACACATGCCCACGGAGCGTTCTCGGCTTCGAACCAGAACGGCGCACGGAGGAACAATGTCGGCACCGCCCATCGACACGTTGCGGCGCCGCGGCCGGCGTTCATCGTCGCGTTCACAGACGACTTGGCTGAAGGAATGACTGGCATAACGAGTCCTCGACCCGATAGTGATCCAAACGATGTGCCAGTCGAGCGCGGATTCGTGCGAAGAATCGGCCGTGTCGTCAAGGAACTCCGACGCTCGCGTCGGTCGCTCAACGCCCTCGCTCGCGCTTGGCGGCCTCAAGTGCTCGTCGCACGCTGGCCAGGTCGATGTCATGTGCCCGCAGGTGTTCGAGCGCGGTCAATTGTGCGAGGTAGGCCAACTCCTCGTCCGGGCCGTGTTCAATGTGAGCCCGTTCATGTGCGAGGAGACCCGCAAGGTCATAGACCACGGCTGTCATGTGCTTACGCATCAACGATGCCGACTGGAGGCCGCTACAGCAGGGCGTCGGCCCCGCCCTGAGCGGCTCTCGCCGATGTCAGGGTCCCGGCTCAGCGCTCGCTCCGTCGTCCCAGAAGAAGCGTCGAACGTGGTGACGGCAGCATTCCGGGATCTCGTTCCTCAGGAGTGAGAGCGTTCTTGCCGCCTTGTGAAGAAAGTCCTCCGTCGGCTCCACGACGAGCCGGTGAGGGTGGTCGGACCATTCCGCCGCAATCCGCACGTCGATCACCGCCGCTTCGTCGATCGACTCGACTCGCAGCGGGTTGTCGCGATTGTAAGCGTGGGACGACGTCGGTGTGCGCAGGTGGATGACGGTGTCGTACCGTGCCAACTCAACGGCCCGTGTGGTGCGCACCGACGAAAAGAGGTCGCCGTCCCCAGTCCAGTAGGCTGCACAATCCACCGTGCCCCGATCGCAGAGGACGACGACGGCGTTTTCGGCGTCGGCAACCGATTCGAGCTCTCGCTGAATGTGGTAGATCGCGCGCTGCGCCGCCTGCCGCAACGGCGGGCGAGTACTGCGCGGGAAGCGACCGCCGAAGACGATGCCCGCCGCTTCCGGCATCGTTTTGACGTGTTCGCAGAAGAAGAGCCGGATGAGTTCCAGGATGGCAGTCTTGCCGGCTCCAGGACCGCCCGTGAGGACGACCCGGCGTGGCACGTGGCGGTCACTACAGTCGCAGGGTTTCATAGCGTACCGTCGGAAGACACCTGGCTAATACAGAAGCCGGCGTTACCTGGCCACGAGCTTCGTTCGATAGTCTACCGTCTGCCCGGGCTCGACGTTCACGTCGAACTCCATGCTCTCGTAGCCTGTCGCCCGCAGCTCGATGTGGTGGCGCCCTGGCGCAAGCGCCAGGAGCTGCGAACTTCCGGTGAAGTCGTCGGCGATTCCGGCGTAGTAACCGTCGGCATGCACCTCGGCGTCTTTCGGCCTGACGTCGAAGCGCAGGTGGCCGGGAATCTGGACGAACCGCTCCGGATCATCCGTCTGGTCGAACGGTTCGCGATGTTCCACCGGCGGGGCGGCCGCGTCGATCGGCTCCATGGTCCGCTTGTACCGAATCGTCTGTCCGGCTTCCAGATTCACCTCCGTGACGAGCGTGCGATAGCCCTCTTTTCGAATCTCGAGGAGGTGCACACCGGCAGGGAGCGAGAGCGGGCTGAAGAACCCGTCGAAGTCGTCGACGGTTCCGGCATAGTAGCGATCGACGTACACCGATGCGCTCTTCGGCGTCACCTCGAGGCGGACCTTCGACATGGCCCAGTCGGCCGCGATCGACACCGGGGGCGGATAGCTCCATGGATACGTTGGGTACCAAGGGTACCCATACCACCCGTACCAAGGCCCCGGGTAGTAGACCGCGCCGCCGTGTCCCGGGTGGCCCGGCCGCGGCGGCGGAGCCTGGCGTGGCTCCGCGCGGCCGACTGCTGGCGCGTCAGGCGGCCTGCTCCGTCCCGCGTTCTGGCCATCGGGTGACTGCGCCGGTCGTGGTGGCGACGGTCGTGGCTGGCCGGCTTGCGGCGGCGTGCTGCGCGGTTGAGCCGTCTGCGGTGGCGCGTTGTCCGGGCGGCGGTGCTGGGCGCCGCTGCGTTCCGAGTAGAGTCCGTAGCCCACTGCGGCGACGGACAGGGCGACGAGCACCGTGGTCAACTGTGTGCGTTTCATAGCGAGGTGACCTCATTCGATCGAACAAGAGGCAAGGCTGGTACCACGGACAGCACCACTGGATACGGACGGCACCCTCGAGGACTTCGCGAGATTCTTCGAGGCGTGGGGAAATATCCGCTGTCGAGCCGGAGTCAACTGCCGCGGCCCACGCGGTTTCGGCGTCCAATTCGTTCTGTGTGTCGGAATTCCGGCGGCGCGTTGGTGAGCAAGGCAATTGCAGGACAGCAGAGCAGGACACGAGGAGGTCAGTTATGGCGACGGCAGCCTTCGACAGGTTCGCATGCGAGACGCCGGGGATTCGCGACGCGGCGAAAGACACGGTGCGGAACGTGGCGCATCTGGCGCACGAAGCGCGCGCGTTCAAGACGATGGCGGTGGACGCCATCGAAGATCGGGTCGCTGACGCGGCGACTCGCGTCAGGAAGGAGCCTTTCAAGTTTGTCGGGCTCGCCTTTGCCGTCGGCGTTCCCGTCGGCCTGGCGCTCGGCTGGGTGTTCAACTCGTTTGCGAAGGGGGAGCGCCGTCAAGACGAGAAGGGCTGAGCGCCAGGGTCTCGCGGGCATCGCCGTGCTCGGCATCGTGCTGTTCGGCTTCTCGCTCGCGTGGTTCACACGAAGCTTCAGGTGACGCGTGGCGCAGGACACCACGGTGGAATCATCAGACGTCAGCCTCGGGCTCCCCGCGCCTTTGGCGGCTGGTTCGTCTTTCGCTTCGCCGAGCGCCTCGTCTACGGGCATCTCGAGCGCCCAAGAATTCCACGCGCGGCTCCTCGATCGGGCCGCTCGCTGAGTGCGCGAACGACGCGTGCGCGATCGCCGCTGGAAGGCATGCTCGACGCTCGCTCACTGACCACGATCACGTCAGCGCGCACCGTACGCATGTGTTGGCGGTTGGGACCGCCGTGAGACGCGCGGCGCCAATGGCCTGGCCACACCGCGCGCACACGCCGTAGGTTCCACCGTCAATGCGCTCCAGCGCTTCGCGGATGTGCCGGACTTCCCCGAGGGTCATCTCATCCAGGCCTTCCAGGACCTCGTCATTCTGCAACTCGTTCGCGCGTTCTGGCCAATCGGGATCGTGTGCCGACCGGAGATCCCCTTCGATTCTCCCGACTCGCGGCAACAGCTCAGAGAGCCGCCGCTGCAGTTGCATCTTCAGTGCATCATTGCTCGACATAGTCCCGCCTTCCGTCCCTCACTCGTCCAGGAGGCTTCGCACCATCACCAGGTGCAGCGGGCGATTCGCGTAGTCGCGCAGCTCGATGACGTTCTGACTCTCATCAACCGAGAGCTGCGCCGCCTCCGATAACTTCCCTTCGCCCTCGCCGTTCGCGCCGACGCGCAGCTCCAGGAACACGAACGAATCGGTCAGGCTCGATCGACCAGGCAGGGGATTCGCGAGCGTGATCGGCGCGTCCGTCGCCACGAACACGCGCCGATGGCCGCCGCGATCGACGACTTGCCAGGCGTAGCGGATGGCAATGTCGCGGCCGTCGATGGTCACGATCGAACCAACCGGCGCGAAGGTGCAGAGCTGGTCGAGGAACTCAACCCAACCCTTCTCGAGCAACGCCGTTTCGAGCATCCGGTGTTCCACGTCCGTCGACCAGCGCGCGATGACGATATCTACGGTGCGGAACGCGAAGCGCGCCGGGCTCGAGGCAATGACGATCTTGGCGGTGAAGTGCTCGACCGGCTCCTGCCGCGGCGAAGCTGAGGCACCTGCAACCAAGGCCGCCACGGCCAGCGCGCCCAACGCTGCCCTGTATGTCCTCATGTGACGCCTCCCTGCCTTCGCTGGAGCAACAGACGTGCCACGGATCGTGCGCGTGAGCTCCGGAAGATCACACGCTGAGGACCGGGCACGGTGCGCGTTGGATGATGCCAAACGCGTGGGTGCGGAGTCGTCCAAATGGCTCGGGAACGGCTCCGCGCCCGATGATCATCAGATCCGCTTGCTCTTGCCGAGCGTCTTCGGTCGCGGATCGAACGATGTCGCCCACCGCGACTCGAAGTGTCGCCTCGACCCCCGCTGATGTCAGGAGGGATGAGAGCCTGTCTTGAGCATTCTGTCGAACATGTTCCTGTAGTCGTCGCTCGCTCTCGAGGGCCGGCCAGTCACTGACTGGACCGACGACGTGCAAGAGATTCAGTTGTGCCCCGACCGCCTGGGCGAACTCGGAGGCCCAACGCGCAATGGTCGATGCTGCTGACGATCCGTCAATCGCACAGAGGATTCGGCGGGGAAGATCGGGCGACGTCTGGGTCTCCATGTGAGCGGCGGTCCACACCGGACAGGTTGCATCATGCAGGACTCTCGACGTCACCGATCCCACGAGAAAGCTCCGAAACGTACCGACTCCATGCGTCGGAAGCATGATCAGATCAACGTTGTGGCTGTGTGCGAATTCGGTAATCCGCAGCGCCGGGTCGCCCCCGTCGGCGACACGATCCACGCGAAGTCCCGTCAGTTCGTCGACCAGCGCGGAATCCAGTCGGATCTGGAGGTTGTGTCTCCATTCGGCGGCCATCGTGCCGGCGCGGAGCTGTACTCCACCCATTTCGGCGGGGATCGGGTCGAACGTCGGGGGAATGACGCTGAGCAGCGTGACGCGCGCATCAAAGCGGCTGGCGAGTGCACGAACGAACGGAACGATGTGACCGCCCTGTGCGGAGAAGTCGTAAGGAAACAGGATGTGTCTGAGCGTAGGCATACGGCAATTGGGCGGAAAGCATTAACCATGCCTCTTCACCGTTCATCCGCCTGGACTCGAGGCCCGTTCTGCCCGGTAGTTCGCGGCCCGCTCTGTTGTGCCGCCCTTCCCGGGCGTTTGTTCGCGGGCGCCCTGCGAAAGAATCCCCACGAAGTCTCAGCGTCCGCCGCGGAACTGCGGTAAATCCGGCTATTCGCGGAGCCTCGACTCAATTCCCACGCTGGTACGGGGGTTGCCTGTATCGGAGACGTTTAGCAACACCTCGAGAGGAATTGCGTTCATGGACATGATGAAAGCGGTGGTTTTCAAGGGTAAGGATCGGATTGCGGTTGAAGAGGTCCCGAAGCCGACCCCCCGTGCCGGCGAGGCAGTCATCCGCGTGACGACCACGACCATTTGTGGAACAGACGTGCACATCGTCCGAGGCGAGTATCCAGTCAAGCCGGGTCTGATTCTGGGCCACGAGCCGGTCGGCGTCATCGATGAACTGGGACAAGGCCTCGACGAGTTCTATACGGTCGGTCAGCGCGTCATCGTGGGGGCGATCACCCCCTGCGGCCAGTGCTTCTATTGTTTGAACGGCGTTCATTCGCAGTGTGGGGGCGGCCTCGGCGGCTGGCGTTTTGGCAATACGATCAACGGAGCCTGGGCGGAGTACCTCCTCGTCCCGGATGCGCGCGCGAATCTCGCACCCATTCCAGCGGACTTGACCGACGAGGATGTCGTGCTGTGCTCGGATATCTTCTCGACGGGATTGTCCGGCGCTGAGAGCGGCAATATCCGGGTGGGAGACGCGGTGGCGGTGTTCGCGCAGGGCCCGATCGGCTTGTGTGCCACGCTTGGCGCGAAGCTCAAAGGGGCGTCGCTGGTGATCGGCATCGATTCGAACACGGAGCGGCTGGCCATGGCGCGCCAACTGGGAGCGAACGTCACGCTCAACACGAAGGACGGCGACCCGATTGCGGCGATCAAACAATTGACGGACGGCCGCGGCGTCGACGTGGCCATTGAGGCGCTCGGACGCCAGGAGACGTTCGAGAATGCGCTCCGTTCGATTCGACCAGGCGGCACGTTGTCCAGTCTGGGTGTCTACTCCGGCAAACTCATTGCGCCCTACGAAGCCTTTTATGCCGGGCTCGGTGACCAGAAGATCGTCACCACGCTCTGTCCAGGCGGCAAGGAGCGGATGCGCAGGCTGATGGCGATGATCGAGCACCGGCGGGTCGATCTGAGTGCACTGGTCACCCACAAGTTCGCGTTGGACGACATCGAGGCCGCATTCGATCTATTCAGCCATCAGCGCGATGGTGTCTTGAAGGTCGCGTTGTATCCAGACGCGACCCGCGCGACGGCGACGCGCCAAACCGTCGGCGTCCATGCGATGGACGAACAGTGCTGATTACGAAGGACGCCTATCGTTTCGTCGCTCGGCCGGCTGCAAGAGGTTGCCCGTGATTCATATCACTGACACGACCGTGTTTGACGAAAGCGAGATCCAAGAGCGTGTCGTGCGCGCTGCCGGCTCGGTGAATGAAGCTGTCAGAGAGGCACGAGCCGCCATCGAATTGCGCCTTGACCTCGAGCAATCGTCGCTTCCGCCTGACGTGAAGCGGCGGCTGATCGCCGTAGGAAGAAAGCATCTGACGGCCGACGGGAGCTTCGTTGTTGTCAGCCGCTCGCATGGGTCCCGGGTGACCAATCGAGACGCCGCGCTCGCTCAACTTTTGCGATTCCTGATCCGCGCCAGCGTGGCCCCGCCGGGGGTGGGCCGGGTGTTGTCAAGCGACACCGAGGAGCCACACCTGGACAGGAAAGTCCCCACCGGCATGAATAATCCGCGGCTTCGGGTCGGTGCGTTTTCCGGAGAAGATCGACCCGGACACGACAAAGCCGAGTATAAGAACGGCATGCTGAGGGACTGCGTCCATTGCGGAGACCGCGGCGAAGAGCGTCGCAGTCAAAGCGGCGTGATGGGCAGTATCGCCACCTGGCCGGCCGCAGGAGTGAGTCGATGCGTCGTACCCTGAGTGCCCTCCTGATCGCGGCGGCCACCAGCATCGTGGCGCCTCACGTTTCGGCCCAGATTCCGCCACGAAGCGGCTGCGCGGACTGTCACTACGCGGATCCGAAAGCTCCCCGCCCGGACCATCTGGAATCCTGGGATCGCTCTCCGCATGGACGGAACGCCGTCGGCTGCGAGACGTGTCACGGCGGCAATCCCCGGACGTTTGAGGGGTTTCTGGCCCATCAGGGCATCCTTGGTCCGGCGGACAACAAGAGTCCCGTGAATCGTCGCAATCTGCCGCGCACATGTGGCGCCTGCCATGTCGGGCCATTCGTGGCGTTTCAGGACAGCAGGCACAGCCAGCTGCTCCAGGAGCAAAACGAGAACGGCCCGACCTGTTCGACATGCCACGGTGACGTGGACGGCCGGCTGCTCTCGGCCAAGGCGCTGGCAGCCGCCTGCAACCGATGTCATGGTGCCGGCGACGTCGCTCCACGGAGCGAGCGGGCGCGGCAGGTTCGCGAGCAGTACGAAGATCTGACCGCTGTGCGCGAGCAAATGAAGCTGGCGCAGACGTTGATCAAGCGCGTCAACGACAAGTCCCGTCGTGCGTCGCTGACCGAGGCGTACCGGCAGGCCGAGATCCCGCTGAAACGTGCCGTCGATGCGGGCCATCGATTCGTCTACGATGAGCTGCGCGCGCACCTTTCAGTGGCTCGAGCGCGTGTCCAGGCACTGTTGTCGTCCCTGGCGAACCGGTGAGAATCCGTCACTGATTCCATCTCCCGTCTCCGTCCGCCCGTGGTCGTCCGCGCCGAACGGTCTGTCATTGGGGGTCTTACGCCGGGGGAACGAGAACGGCGGCTCCTTCGATCAGGCCCTGACGGAGAGCGTCGAGCGCCTCGTTCGCGTTCGCCAGGGGATACGGAACCGTTCGGGTCCTGATCGGAACACGCGGTGCCAGCCTCAAGAACTCCTCGGCGTCCGCGCGCGTGAGATTGGCCACCGAACGAATCGTGCGTTCCCCCCAGAGGTCCGCATAGGGCATGGCAGGAATGTCGCTCATGTGGATGCCCGCGCAGACGACGGTCCCCCCTTTCGTCGTGGCGTGCAGGGCGGCGGGCACGAGAGGCCCGATTGGGGCAAAGATCAGTGCCGCCTCGAGCGCCTCTGGCGGAGCCGCGTCCGAACCGCCGGCCCATTTGGCGCCTGACTCCAGCGCAAACCGCTGAGCGAGTAAATCACCCGGTCGTGTGAAGGCATAGACCTCGCGGCCCTGATATCTGGCCACCTGCGCGACGATGTGGGCGGCGGCGCCGAATCCGTACAGCCCGAGACGCGTTCCGGATCCTGCGAGGCGTAGCGCCCGATACCCGATCAGACCCGCGCAGAGGAGAGGAGCGGCGTCCAGGTCGCTGTACTCTGAAGGCAGCGCGAAGCAGTAGCGTTGATCGGCCACGGCGTATTCGGCGAAGCCGCCATTGATCTGGTAGCCGGTGAATCGAGCGCGGTCACAAAGATTCTCACGACCGGAACGACAGAACCGGCAGACGCCACACGTCCACCCGAGCCAGGGGACGCCAATCCGGTCGCCGCGGCTGAATCGATCGACTCGCGCACCGGTGTCGGCCACCACTCCGACGATCTCGTGACCTGGTATCAGGGGCAACTTCGGTTCCTTCAGGTCGCCATCGACGATGTGGAGATCGGTCCGGCAGACCGCGCACGTGCTGACGCGGATCAGCACCTGCTCCTCGGTCGGAGTGGGCACTTCGATCTCCGCGGGAGTCAGGCGGGTGCCGGCACCGTTGAACAGCATGGCCTGCATACACGCTCTCGAGTCTTTCCTGCCACACGGCGCCCTGCAGAGTGGCTGCTGAGTCAGTGACGATGTTGATCCAGTGGCCGCAACGATTCGGACATCCACAGCCCCAGGCCGTAGCTGGCGATTTGCCACACGCCGTGCCACATCAGCCATCGAACTCGCCTTCGAATTGCCGTGCAGGCTCGAAGCAGTTGGGTATGCACCAGCTTGTCGCGCATCATCGGTGGGCGTCTGTGGCTTAGATCCTCGCACTCACGCCAACCGGATCGGGCACGATGAATTCATGTTCGTTCGGCCGCACGACCAGCACGGGACAAGGGGCGGTCCGCGCGACCTGTTCAGCGACGCTGCCGAGGAAGAAGTGTCCAATCGCCCCCCGACCGTGCGTGCCGACGACGATGACATCCACGTGGGTCTGTTTCGCGTACTCGACGATGGTCGCGGCGACGGAGCCCGAGACGCGAACCGCCGGCACCGCGTGCAGGCGCTCGCAGTCGGTCTTGGTCAGCAACGCCTCGAGTCCCTTGTTCGCGTGCTCGACCAGCTCGGTCTCCAGATCACGCGTGCCTTGCGGATAGAACTCTGCGGATGTCAGCACGACGGCGTCAACGACATGGAGGAGATGCAGCCTGCCGCCGAATGCGCGGGCCAGGTTGCGACCGTAGTCGAGCGCCGCGCGAGATGTCTCGCCGAAATCGGTGGCGACCAGGACGGAGTTGAGCAGAATCATCGCGCCCTCCTCATGCACTGTGCTCGCGAGCGACTGCTGCCGAACGACACGAGCCGCGGGACGAGGTCGGTGTGCATATCGGCTCCTACGCGTGTGCCACGACGGCCGGCGTATCGGGCTTGATGAATTCATGCTCCGGGTGTCGGACCGTCAGAACCGGGCAAGGCGCCAATCGGACGACCTTCTCCGCCACACTGCCCATCACCAGGTGGGCCAGCGCTCCGCGCCCGTGTGTGCCCATCACGATGAGGTCGATCCCGTGTTCACCCGCATAGTCGATGATGGCAAACGCCGGCGAGGCGGACGTGATGACCACCGGTGTCGTTCGGGGTCCGCTGCCGTCGCTGACGGCCACGAGCTGCTCGAGGCGGATGCGCGCCGACTTTTCGATCTCGGCCTGTAGCTGCGGCGCAAGCCCGACGTAGTTTTCTGCACCGAACGACGTGACGTAGATGTTGTCGGTCACGTGCAGCACATCCAGCGTGGCATTGAAGCGCGCAGCCAGTTCGCGGCCGTAAGCCAGAGCCGCGTCCGAAGCCTCGCTGAAGTCCGTTGCGACCAGTATCTTCGTGAGCGTCGTCATGGCAGTCTCCTTCAGCTCGCCCGGGCGGTGATGACATCGAACCCCACTCGGGCGTTGCTCTGACCACTGACGGGGCAAGACACGTGCCGGAGCCGGATTCGGCGCGTATCTTGGATACATTCCGTGAAAGGAGACGGGATGATGGGCGAAGCGTCTGGAGCCCGGGAGAAATCCCCCAAGAGCGCCGGAAAACGCCCATCGGCTGTATCTCGTGGTTGACGATGAGCCGTTGACCTGCTGGTCGATCGCCGAAGTGCTCGGGGACCGCGGCTACAGCGTGAAACAGGCGGCTGACGCCGCCTCCGCGCTCCGGACGATTGCCTCAGACGGCGCACCGGATCTGATACTCCTCGATGTGACACTGCCGGATTCGAATGACCTCGCCGTCCTCTCGGTCATCCATCGCACGTTCCCGCGGATGCCTGTGGTGGTCATGACAAGTTACGGGAGCCCCGCGCTGACCGCGGAAGCGCACCGCCGCGGCGCCGTTGCCGTGATCGACAAGCCGTTCGAGATGGACGTCCTTCCGCCGATGGTTGCAGAGATACTGGCACGATCGCAAGTCTGACCTTCGTGGCTCGCGCCGATAGCCCATCGGTCGGGGGAAACCACACATCTGCGACGTGAAGTGCGCTCGTTGCGCGCCAGCCAGGCGCAACCGTACAGCTTCGAGCGCATCGTTGGCGACGCGCCGGCGCTGGCGGCGGTGAAGGCGCTCCTGAAGAAGGTGGCCACCAGCCCGGCCTCGACGGTGCTGCTGACTGGTGAGAGCGGTACCGGGAAAGACCTCGCCGCGAAGGTTATTCACTACAACAGCAGCCGCGCCTCGAAACCGTTCATGAACATCACCTGCTCGGCGCTGCCGGAGAGCGAGCTTTTCGGGCACGAGAGAGAAGACATTCAGGCGGGTGGGCGGATCGGTCGACATCCGCGTGGAGGTGCGCGTCATCTCGGCGACCAATCGTAATCTTCGCGACGAGGTGAGGGAAGGCCGGTTTCGCGAGGACCTGTTTTACCGCCTGAACGTCCTCCCCATCGATCTGCCGCCACTGCGTGAGCGCAGGGATGACATCCCCAGCCTCGTCGCGTTCTACGTCGACGCCTACAACGCCGAGTTCAAGAAGCGGGTGACCACGGTCTCGCCCGACGCGATGCGACGCCTGCAGGCGCATTTGTGGCCGGGCAACATCCGCGAGCTCCGTAACGCCGTCGAGCGTGCGATACTGCTCGCCGAAGGCACTACGCTGCAGGTCGACGATTTTGCGGCCGCCGCCGGCGGCGGCGTGAGGCTCGACGACAAGGTCGAGTTGCCGGAGGCGGGCATCAATCTCGACGACCTGGAGCGCTCGCTCGTCGTCCAGGCGCTCGAACGCACGAACTGGAACCAGACGAAGGCCGCAGGGCTGCTCGGCCTCAATCGCGATCAGATTCGGTATCGCGTCGAGAAGTTCAGCCTCGAGCTTTCGCCAGCCAAATCCTGAAGCGGAATCCGCGGATCGGAGTCGGCTTGCATGCCCTGTCAGCTGCCGGAATGCCGGCGGTCTCGATCAGCGCGTATGGAGCATCCTCCGCGCCCTAGGCTCCCTAGCGTCTCGGCCGCAGCCGGATACGTTGTCGGGCAATGTTGTTGCAACGATACGAGCGAACGAGAGCGTGTCGAGATGGCTGGCGTGAAGAGTTGGATCGCCGTAATCGCCGTAATCGCCGTAATCGCTGTGATTGGGGTGAGCCTGTCTGGGCGGCATGGCGGAGCAATGGGCCGACAGTCGCTGCGTCCAGCGCCCGGCGGGAACACTCTGCCTTGGAGCGACTCGTTGGGTCGAGTCAATCTCGATGCGCGCGAGGCATTGGCGCTGCTGGCGGGCGCAGCCGATGAAGGCCTCGACGCGGGCGATTACCACGCAGCGGCGCTCGAAACCATGCGCGTTTCCCTCGATGCCACTGAGGAATCTTCGGCTTCAGATGCGGAAGCGTTCAATGCAGCCCTGACCGCAAGCATGCTTCGGTATTTCAGTGATCTGCACCTTGGTCGGGTCGATCCTCGCCAGATCGGGTTTCACATGACGGCGCCGTCCGGGGGGCACGACTTCGCGTCGATTCTCAGCGAGGCCTTGTCAGCCCATCGCATCACCGGCCGTGCCGCGGAACTGGCGCCTTCGCTGAGGCTCTACCGCGACCTGCGTCGCATGTTGTCACGTTACCGGGCTTTGGCTGCGAATCCGTCCTTGGGAGCGCTGCCGCGCGACGGCCGGATAGTGCATCCGGGCGACCGGTATGACGGCCTTCGCGAGTTGCGCGGGCGTCTGGAGGCGTTCGGAGATATATCGGCCACCGCTGGGGTACTCGAAGGGACGGTGTACAGCGGGGCGATGGTCGACGGCGTGAAGCATTTCCAGCTCCGTCATGGACTGGCACCAGACGGCGTGCTCGGCAGGGCGACGCAGGCGGCCCTCGACGTCCCCCTGTCATGGCGTGTTCGACAGATTGAGATCGCGCTGGAGCGACTACGGTGGCTGCCTGACCTCGGCAGCGAACGGCTGGTTGCCGTGAACATTCCGATGTTTCGAGTCTGGGCGTGGGATTCCACGCAGGCGACTGCCGAGCCGTCGTTTACGACCGGCGCGATTGTTGGCCGCGCCCTAAATACTCAGACGCCGGTCTTCGATGAGGAGATGCGCTATCTCATCTTCCGGCCGTACTGGAACGTTCCCCGGTCAATCCTGCGGCACGAGGTCATACCGGCGTTGTCGCGCGACCCGGAGTACTTCGAGAAACACGATCTCGAAATGGTTGCGGGAGCGGGCGATCGCGCGCGGGCGGTCGCAGTCACCGAGGAGAGCCTCGCCTCGCTTCGCCAAGGAAGCCTGCGTGTACGACAGCGCCCTGGCCCGACGAACTCGCTTGGTCTGGTTAAATTCGTTTTCCCGAACAGCGCAAACGTCTACCTGCACGGGACACCGGCGGCGCAGTTGTTCAGCCGCTCGCGGCGTGATTTCAGTCACGGCTGCGTGCGCATCGAAGACTCCGTGGGGCTGGCTGAATGGGCCCTCAAAGAGCAACCGGGGTGGACGCGCGAACGGATACTGTCCGTCATGAACGCGAACGAGTCGGTTCGGGTCGACATCAAGCATCCGATTAGAGTGATTCTGTTCTACGTGACCGCCGTCGTGATGCCGGAGGATGGAACGATCCGCTTTGCCGAAGACATCTACCGGCATGACACCGCACTCGATCGGGCCCTGAACCGCCGGCGACCGGCCCGGTGACGCCTCCGGCTACCAGGTGCGTACGCGCCCGGTATCCACGTGGACGAAATCGGACGCTGGATAGTAGCCGACGCCGCCGCGACGGGTGGCCAGCGCCGCGTCGCGAAGCGCGACCAGCGGGACGTCTGCGAGGCGGATGTCAATCGCCTGCCCCCGCATATGCAGGCTGCCCGAGGCGACGCCTTCGCTGCGATGCCGGAGCATCTCGTTGGTGGCGGCTGAGCGATAGCCGGAAACCACCTGAAACGGCCGGCTGCTGCCCGTGAGACGCGTCAGGTGATGGAGCACGTCGAGCAACCCTGGATCGATCGGATAAACCTCGCCGGTCCGAAAGTCGCGCAGGAAGTGATTGACGGTCGCCAGCGCGTCCGGCCTGTACTCGTCTCCGTCGAAGTAGTCGACTGAGAGGTGCTCGCCGGTATGCGTGTGCACAAAGTCCAGCCTGCGCGAGACCGCTGACCGAGCCCACAGGGGGCGCGGCAGCAGTACGGGGAGGGACCCCACTAGGGTGGCAACGAACCTGCGACGCGAGAACGATCTCGCGCCGCTGCGTCTGCATGCGGTGGACGTCACAGTCTCGATTATCGGCAGGCTGAGCCGCGCCGTCAATCGTCCGCGATCCCAGAATCGGTCTTCCAGCTCTGGAGCACCCGGATGTAGTTCGCACGTTCGAATGCAGCGGGATCGGCGGTTTGCTGCAGGCTCGCCCGCCCGCGCACGTCGTCGAGCCGCTGCAGCTGATGTTGTTCCATCCAGCGCTCCAGTCCGTCGCGCAGGACCGAAAAATACCCCGCACCGTGCCGCAGGATGGCGGACACGACCTGCACCGCATCGGCGCCCGCAAGCAGCGCCTTGATGCCGTCGTCGGCCGTGGCCACGCCGCCAGTGGCGATGAGCGACGGCCGGACTCGTCCGTACAGGATGGCCAGCCAGCGCAAACGCAGCCGCAGTTCGGCGCTGGTCGAGAGTTCGGCCTGAGGGAGGGGCGCGAGCGTGGTCACGTCGATGTCGGGCTGGTAGAACCGGTTGAAGAGCACGATGCCGTCGGCGCCGGCCTTGTCAAGTTGCCCGGCGAGGTTCGCAAACGCCGAGAAGAAGGGCGATACCTTGACGGCAATGGGAATCTTCAGGTATCGCTTCAGGTCCGCGACGAGATGCGTGAGCTGATGTTCGATGGCCGCTCCGGGCATGGCGAGGTCCGTCACCACCTCATAGAGATTGAGCTCGATCGCGTCCGCGCCCGCCTGCTCGATGAGCCTGGAGAAGGCGATCCATGATTCCGCGGTTGTGCCGTTGAGCGATCCGATGACGGGAATCCCGACCGCTCGCTTGACGCGGCTGACGTGTTCCGCGTACGCCTCAGGCGAGAGCGCGTAGTTTTCCAGGGCGGGAAAATGCTTGAGGGCTTCCGCCCATTGCGGGTCGAGGGGGTCGCGGTGACGGATCCGCCCTTCCGCAGCGAGCGTGACTTGTTCTTCGAAGAGGGACGGCAGTACGAGCGCCGCGCAACCGGCGTCCTCGAGCTGTTTGACGGTGTCGAGGTTCCATCCAAGGGGTGACGCGCCGGCCACAAAGGGGTGGGGAAGTCGAAACCCCAGCATCGACGTCGAAGTCATCATCTGGTCACCTGCCTGGCTGTGGTCCGCAAATATTACATCCGCCGGTTGTCTGAGTCTGTCAGGGCCGTAATGTTCCAGTTCTCGGCCGAACACGATCACGCGGCCTGCTCATAGAAACTGAGCAACCCCGTAGTGTTCCACGACTGGATCGACGGTCAAGGCCACGATTTGTCCATTCTGAGCGGATGGGTAACAGTTCTGTGAAATCCCCGGACATCGGTGACAGTCCCCGCTCGCCTGTGCGTCGCATTCGTGTGTCGCAACGATCGCGAACGCTTCTGGAATGATGAGAAGACCGATGAAGGAGCGAAAGGGGGCGAAGACGCTAAGCTCCGCTGGTTCAGCCGTTTGACCAGCAAAGTGCCTCAGCGTGTTGGAGTTGGCCTCGTTGTCGAAATGAGTCCCTCTCTCTCCGCCAATTCCCTCACCGATGGCTCGGTCATTGGCGACGCGGCCCTAAGAGCGTGTGACAGAACCCCAATCGGCACTGCGCCGGGTTCCGCGCAGCTTCCCTTCCCCCTTCGGACAGCAAGCGCGGTCCCCACCGCAAGCATAGCGGCGGGGCAATCATCGGCCTGGAGCCATCTCAGATCGAAAGGCCGGGATCGCCCTCAATGATTTGCTGGCGCAGCAAAGGCCGCTCGCCCGGTTTCCAGAGCGATGCCGTGTGGACGACCCGGTAGCGAAGAGGACCGCCATCGGGACGGCCGCTGCGCGTGATCGGGCGTGGAATGCAGACGAACTCGGTCCGCATTTCATCGCTGGTGAGCCGCACCGTCGCATAGCCGTGACCGCCCATATCCACGAATTCAAGGTGCGGGGAAAGTGTTGGATTGGAAACGGCGTGAGCGCGCTTCAGGTCGAAACTCCTGGCGTATTCGAGGCACGAGCGGACGCCGTGCTTGAGGAGCATGTTGTAGGTCCATTCGGGCTTGGCGTCTTCCACTCCGGGGGCCCCTGCCCCCCGGACTTTCACTCCGGCGGCCCCTTCTCCCCGGACGGGCCGATCGGCCAGGAACAGCGAACGGAGCGGATGATCCTTGCGGAGACTGTGCTCAAAAGCCTCCATCGCCCCAGGGCTGGCCAGCGAGGCGCCGACGAAACTGATCCCGACCGGTTCGAACTTCGCGGGTGGCAAGAGGGAGGCGGCATAGCCGGCCCAGAAGCTGTGACGGTCGCCCGAGACGATCGCGAATCCGGTGATCTTCGCATCGCGGACGAGGTCATAGATTTCGCCACGCTCGTGGTAGGCGCTGCCATAATCGCCGCTGCCGATCTGCGCGAAGGTGTCGGCCGGCCACTTCTGCTTGGTCAGTCCCTCGGGAAGGTTCTGCGGGTCGGCGCGCAAATCGAGGGCACCCAGCGAATTGCCCCAGATCTTCCAGGTTGCCGTGGACCGACGGAGCTGGTCCATGAACCATTGCTTCTGACGGGTCCCGAGGATCGTGCGCGGCGGCGAATCCTTTCGCGGATTCGGGATGCTGACGTCGCCAAAACTGAGTTCGGCGGGCGGGTTGCCGCCGTTGAAGGTGCGGCCGGCGTCGAGCGCGATCATCGCCGGTTCAGAGAACATCCCGTTGAAAGCCGGATCGTAAATCTTGACAACGCCGTCCGCATCGGTCGGGTCGTCGCCGCAGAAGCTGTGCTGGTCGGTGAGAATGAGATCGACGTGCCGGCCGTAGCGCAACGACCGATAGGCGATCAGGCTGTTGATCGCCTTCACATTGTTGGGTTCGATCCCGAGGCCGCTGTCGTCCCACTTTTCGATCGGCACATTTTTCACCGCCACCGCGCCGAACGTGTCGAGCGATCCGCTCGGCGCCTTCACGCGCGCGGGAATATATTCGAACCATGCCTGGTTGGCGGCGACCTTGACAGTCTGGCCCGGCTGCGGAGGGCCCCCTGCCTGGACGATGCTCTGCCGGCCCTGCCAGGAGAATTCGTGATTGTCCCAGATGGCGACGAACGGCCAACGCGCTCGCGCGTCTTGCAGATCGGGATCGGCAAGGTAGCCCTTGTAGACGACGCGATAGCCCTCGACCGTGAGCGGGTAGTGGAAGTTGCTGGTTTTACCGCCATCGGGAATACGGCCGACGTCGTAGATCGTGCGGTCGTACCGCGTCGGCAGCTCGTCGGGATATTCGACGACCTCATAAATGAAATCACCGAGGTGGAGCACGAAACCGAGTTGGGCATCGCCAAGCACGCCTGGGCTGTCGCCCAGTCTGGGGGGCGCCGCGCGCTCATCCTCAAAGATCATCCGGCGATAGCCGTTGAGCCTGCCCTCGTTGACGCTCTGACAGCTGACGAAGGCGAAATTGACCGGCCGTGGATCGTTCGCCAGCGGCGCGGTGATCGTCCGGCCGACGCGGCTACCGTTCCCCTCTCCATCGGTGAAGCGGTACCAGTAGACGCGCGCAGGCTTGAGATGACCGACCAGCACGCGCGTCGTCCAATCCGATTCCGCTGAGACCGGCGCGGACGCCTTGGCGACGACCCGCCGGAACGCCTCGTCCTCGGCAACCTCCACCGTGAGCACACGTCGGCCCGACGACTTCACTCCCGGGGCCCCTGCCCCCGGGTCTTCGAACGGCCGCCGAGTCCAGAGGATCACGCTGCCCGGATCGGGATCGCCGGACGCGACGCCCTCCGGATAAAGGTCGCGCCGCTCATGCCAGCTGGTGGTTGACGCTCGAGCCGAGCCGCCCCACGCCAGCGAGGCCCCCATCGCTGCGGCCAATTGAACGAACTCGCGTCGATTGAGCGTCATCGTCTATAAGATCCCACAGCCGACACACGACCGCTGCTGTCAAGGAACGAAGCGATCGATCCAGGGCTGGAGCTCCTCCGCCCACACCTCGAAAACGGGCGTCTCGGTTCCCACGTTCACGGGCCCGGACACCAGCGGAAATCGCCACATCTCCTGGTTGTGGGAGCCGTCGGCCTGGAAAAAGCGTTCGCCGATGTTGACGTAGAAGACGGTCTTGTCGTCCGCGAGCTTGCGGTACACCGCGGCGTTCGCCTCCGCATTCTCCCGCCACTGCTCTCGGTTCACCTGGCCGCGCGGAAAGGCGGCGGAGAGCAGAATCGTCGCCTGCGGCTGCCGCGCACGGACCTCCGCGATGATGGCGGTGTAACCCGCGACAAACTCGGCCACGCGGTCGCCGGGAATCGCCATATCGCCGGGGCCGAACCCCTGCAGCACTACGAGCTTCGCCTGATAGCCGGCCAGTTCACCGTTCTGCATCCGCCACAGGAGGCTTTCGAAGCGCGTGCCCTGCGAGCCGAAGTTCGCGGCCTTCCGCAATCCCAACGTCCGATCCCACACGCTCCGGCCGCGGTCGGGCCAGTGCCACATCTCCGTCTCCGTCATCCCGAAGAAGACGATGTCGATGTCTCCTGCCCGCGCTCTCTCGATGAAGTTGTCATGGTGCCGTCCCTCGAGCGGGGTCAGCAGGCCGGCCGGGGCACCCGACATCGCCGTCCAAGCGGCTGTCGGCGGTGTGGCGATCTGTGTCACCCGTCGCTCGGGTTGCTGCGCCCAGGCGGTGTAACCCGATGCGAGGCCGACGACCACGACAGTGGCGGCACCCGCGACTGCGCCGCGGCGGCTCAGTGACGCCCGGCCCAGCATCGCGATGCGCCTGCGCAGGTGCACGGCAGATCCGCTTGTCCAGACGCAACCGAGCGGGAGGAAGGCGGACGCGACCTGCGTCTTGAGCAACGCATGCGCATAGGCGCGGCGCTCGTCCGGACGGGCGGCGATGACGGCGGCGTCGCACGCGAGTTCCTGATCGGTCCTGATGCGAACCGCCGCAAGGTGAACCAGCGGATTGAACCAGCTGACGCAGCGCGCAACTTCGACGAGAGCATTGACGACCGTGTGGCCCGAGACCCGGTGGAACTCCTCGTGCGCCAGTATGAGTGCACGCTCCTGCGCGTCGAAGCGCGTCTCGAAATCCGCCGGCAGGACGAGCTTCGGCCGGAGCACGCCGACGAGCGCCGGTCCGATCGACTGATCAGCGGCGACACGGCGCGTGGTTACTATCGATCGGACAAGCAGCGCGACGGCGCTCAGAAGCCAGAGGGCGACCAGCGCGTCTGCTGGCGCCCACAGGGAAACCGACGGCGTCGCCGCGAGCTGATCGGACGCCTCCTCCGATGCCGCACGCGGGGCTGCGATCAGGCCGGCTGGCTCTCGCGCGGCTATGGCGATCTCGGGTGGCGGGACTATCACGACCCGCTCGCGCGGCGGCAGGAAGCTCGCCGCTGCGGCCACGGGGACCACCCACCAGAGCCAATACGCGATGCGCGCGCCCAGCCAGCGCTGCACCGGCGGGCGCAGCAGCAGCACCAGCAGGATCGCCGCGCTGGCGACGAGATTGATGCGGACCAGTGCCGCCAGGACTATGTCAGCGGTCATGATCAAGCCTCTCGATCAGGCGTTTGATCTCTTCGATTTCGCGGCGACTCAAGTGCTGTCGTGCCGAGAACTGAGTAATGAAGGGCGCAACCCGGCCTCCGAACAACCGGTCGATCAGGTGACGGCTCTGCTCGTGGACGTAGTCTTCGCGCCGGATCAGCGGTCGGTAAAGATAACGACGCCCGTCAGGCGTGGCGCGCAGCGCTTTCTTTTTCACGAGCCGGGTCAGAAACGTGCGGATTGTGCCGGCCGACCAGTCGCGATCGTTGTCCATCGCAGCCACGACGTCGTCCGCGCTGAGCGGCCCCGTTGCGCGCCAGAAGACTTCCAGCACCGTGCTTTCAGCTTCGCTGATCTTCACGACCTAATACATCCGTATTTGATACTATCGAATACAGACGTATTAGTCCAGTCGGATCATCATGGCAACGACCGCATCGAAAATAGACGCGGTACGACGATTGCTTCCGGCGCAGAATGGTTTCGTATGGCAACGACTATCGGATTCATCGGTGCGGGACACATCGGGAGCCAGGTGGCGCGGCTCGCGATCTCACGCGGATATGCCGTAGTGATGAGCAACTCGCGTGGGCCGGACACCCTGGCCTCGCTCGTCGCCGAACTTGGACCAAGAGCGCGGGCGGCGACTGCCATGGATGCGGCCACGGCCGGAGACATTGTCGTCGTCACCGTGCCGCTCAAGAATTACCGCGACGTGCCGGTGGCGCCGCTCGCGGGCAAGATCGTGATCGACACCAACAACTACTACCCCCAGCGTGACGGCCACATTCCCGAGCTCGACAACGAGTCGACGACGACCGCGGAGCTGCTGCAGGCGCATCTCCCGACCTCGAAGGTCGTCAAGGCGTTCAACCATATCTACGCGGCGCAGTTGACGACCGACGGGCAGCCGGCGGGATCGAAGAACCGGCGCGCGCTCGTGATCGCCGGCGACGATCCAGCCGCGAAAATCACCGTGACGAAGCTTCTCGACGAGTTCGGTTACGACGTCGTGGATGCCGGGCCGCTGAAGGAAGGGTGGCGCATTCAGCGCGATACGCCGGGTTATGGTCCACGCCGCACGGCGGAGGAGCTCCGCAAGGACCTGGCGGCGGCCAAGCGATACGCCGACCAGAAACACGATCAGCCATGACTGACTCCGGGTTGGCCCTGGACCGCGGCATCGCGGTGAACGAATATCTTGAAACCAGCGCTCCAGGGATATTCGCCGCCGGCGACGTGGCGCGCTGGCCAGACCGCCGTACCGGTGAGCGAATTCGTGTCGAGCATTGGGTCGCGGCAGAGCGGCAGGGACAGGTTGCCGCCCGCAACATGCTCGGGTACCGAGTTGACCTTCGAACGCCTGACGGACTAGCCGCGCTGGCCCGGATCCTCTTTCAGCCGTCCTCAGCCGCACCGAAAACTGCAATCGATGTGCCCGCAGTGGTCGGCACTCGAGTTGCAATTTGAACGGGCAGAAGGGAGGGGACGCAAATGAAGAGCAGAATCGCGCTCGCCGGCCTGGCGGTCATTTCGTGCACAGCTCTGGCGGCTGCGCAGCCGCCATCTCAGCCGCCGCCGATACCGCCGGCGGGCCAGGCTCCGGCCCGGCCCGGTTACCCTACGCCGGCTCCGCCCGTGGGCAAGACGTCAACACCGCCCGCTGACAAGGCGACGGCTCAGCCCGTTGGCCCTTCGACTAAGACAGCTGATGCGTCCAAGGCAGCTGATGCGTCGTTCATCAGGAAGGCGGCGATGGGCGGGATGGCCGAGGTGGATCTCGGGCAGCTCGCAAGCTCGAAGGCAAGCGACGACAAGGTCAAGTCGTTTGCTCAGCGAATGGTGACCGATCACGGCAAGGCCAACGACGAGCTGACGAGCCTGGCGGCTTCGAAACAGATCGCCGTGCCGTCGGCGCTGGACAGCAAGCACCAGGCAACACATGTGCGCCTGGACAAGCTGTCGGGCAGCGCGTTCGACCGTGCATACGTCTCGGACATGCTCGATGACCACAAGAAGGACGTCGCCGAATTCATGCACCAGTCGAAGTCTGCTGCTGATCCCGATGTCAAGGCGTGGGTGACCAAAACGCTGCCCACGCTGCAAGAGCATCTCAAGATGATCGAAGAGCTATCGAAGGGCCTTCACGTTTCAGCGACAAGCGGATCGGCGAATTAACTCATCAGAGGAGAAGCCATGTTGTACTACGCACTCGTGTTCCTCGTTCTCGCGATCATCGCCGGTGCGGTCGGCGCGTCGGGTGTCGCCGCGATGTCCAGCAATTTCGCGTACGTCCTCTTCGTGGTGGCCCTCGTGCTGTTCGTCGTTCACCTCCTCAGCGGGCGGCGCACGCTCACACCGTAATAACGGCTGACGTGGCTACTCGGACTCGCTGCCCGAGTAGCCACGGAATTCGCCCTGCGGGCTACTCCTTCTCCGTCTCGTCTTCTACCTCTGCTTCCTCATCCGAATCATCGTCGTCCGATTCGAACTCGGCATCATCGTCGTCCATGTCGAGCGTTTCCTGTGCGTCCGTCAACGGGTCGGGCGTCGCCTGAGCCTGCTCGGGAAATTCTGGACCGAGAGCATCCGGATCCGTGGTGATGGGATTCATATGATTCTCCTGATGGCCGATTCTCGCGACGGTGGGCTAGCAAGCTGTATACCGGACGTTGTCGGGTGGCCGACAGGACAGCTGCACAGCGCTGATTGCGGTTGCTGCTGAAGAGCCGGCCGGGATAGTGGCTGCATTTGATGCAGTCACAAAAGCGTCATGAATCCCATTCATGCGCCGGCGGCGGCGGAATGCTGAGTTCGAATCCCTGGTTCTCGGCCATACTTCCTGCTGATGCTTGGCGCCGTGGCTGGAGCGTTCGCCTTTGTCGCTCTTGCGGGTGCCATGGTTTCCGGCAACGGACGATACACACCCCTCGCGATCGTGCTCGTGCTTGCCGGATTCGGCAGCCTGACGGTCCTGGCGCGGGAGACGCTTCGCTCGTCGCAGGCGCCCGTCGAGCGCACCTGGGAGCACGCGCTGACCGTCGCCCTTCTCCTGTGCCTGATCCTCGGGCTCACGACGCCCCCCGGCTCGTTCGTCCAGGGCAGCGCCTATCGGGTGGTGCAGGCTCTCGTGAATCTCGTTCTCATCGGCGCCGTGGGCCGCACGTTCCTGCGGCGCGCACCAGCCTTCAACACATGCCGTGCGGTTTTTTTCGCGGCGGTCGCCGCCGGCTTCGCGCTGAGGCTCGCGATGCCGGTGGTCTCGCCGTCGCCGATTATCGACGTGTTCGTGCAGTTCCAGGAGTCGGCACAACACCTGCTCGAAGGGCTGAATCCGTACACGGTTCCGTTTTCGGACGTGTACCGCGGGACGCGCGACTACGGCTACCGCACCTTCGGCTACGCCTACCTGCCCGCGAACATCCTTCCGCAAACTGTTTCGTATTGGCTGACCGGGGATATCCGGTACGGCTGCATCGCGGCAGAGGCCGTCGTCGCCGCCGCGCTGTACCGCATCGCGAGGCCGGCGCCAGGGCGACTTGCGCCGATGCTGGTCGTCCTCCTGTTCCTGTTCCACCCGCGGGGCTTGTACGTGATCGAGCAGGCCTGGACCGAGCCGTTCATCGCGGGCGCCTTTGCGCTCTTTTTATGGCTTCGCGATCGAAGGCCGGGAAGCTTGTGGCCCGCCGCCGCCTATGGCTACATGCTGTCGCTCAAGCAGTATCTCGTCTACTTCGTGCTCCACCTGTTCATGATCGAACGGCGGCCGAAGGCTATGGCCGTCGCGGCCGCGACGGGGTTCCTCACGCTCGTCCCGTTCCTCGTCTGGCATCCGGCGAGTCTCTACACGTACGGCGTCATGTTCCAGCTGGAAACGCCGTTCCGGCCTGATGGTCTGACGGTCGTGGCGCTGTTGTACCGCCTGTTCGGCTTCACCGCGGGGAAGTGGCTCGCCGCCCTTGTCGGGCTGGGCGTGGGCGCCTACACGTACTGGCGCTTTGTCGGCCTCGGACTGGCGGGGTACCTGCTGGCGGTGACGCTGACGACGTACGCGATGTTCCTCTTCGGCAGCCAGGCGTTTTGCAACTACTACTACCTGGTTTCAGTGCTCTGCCTGTTCGCGCTGGCCGTGCAAGCTCGACCAGGGGAGCCAGCCTATTGACGAAGCGCGCAGATGCCGAAAAGACTCCCATGAGCCCTCACCGCCTGCTTCAGACGTTCGTGCTCCTCGCCGCGATCATGATCCAGGTCGCATGCTCCAACCCCTTCGCCAGTGCGCCCTCGGCCAACACGCCCAGCACGCCCGGCAGCGACTCGTTCAGCGGCTCGCTCGCGCCAGGTGGAGCGGTGGTTTTCACGTTCTCGGTGACGGCTGCCGGCAGCGTCAGCGTGACGTTGACGTCGGTCTCGCCATCGACGGGGAGCGCGCTGGGACTCGGCATTGGACCATCCAGCAACGGCACGTGCTCCGTGACGAACTCCACGTCGTCCGCGATCGCCGGTTCGGCCGCGCAGCTTACGGCGAGCGCCAATCCGGGGACCTATTGCGTCAGGGTTTCCGACGCCGGCAGCCTGACGGCGACTTCGACAGTGACCGTGATCGTCGCGCACTCGTAGTCCTGGCGCGCCATTGCGCGTTCCAGCCATCGCTCGCCGGCAAACCACATCGCGGTCACTGTGACTGCTGCGGCCTCCAGTTCAGAATCACGGAAATAGGCGGGGCTGTCGGCCCTCTGAGCTCGGAATTCACCACGAACGACTGGCCGTCGGGGGCAACGGCGTATTCGTGTCGATTCGCTGCCGTGCTGCCGATGCCGGCGGCAAACAACCCGACGGGCCGCCCCGGTTCGACGTCGTCCCGTGAGGGAAACGACGGAAGGCGAACCGGCACCGACATGAGCTGACCGTCCGCCGCGATGAAGAACAGCTCCTTGCCATGTGGGTCCCAGCGCGCCTGGGTGCCGCCGTCAATGGACACCCGCGTGTCCGGCCCTGGACCTGGAAACGGTCGCATATAGATCTCGAAGCGACCCGTCCTGTCCGACTGGTACGCCACCCACTTGCCGTCGGGGGAGAACTGGGGGAGGCGGTCGCTGAAGTCGGTCTGGACTACCGCGAATGGCTGCCGATCGCCTCCGAGCGGCAGCGCCCAGATATCGAAACCCTGCTTCGGGTCGAGGCTCTCGTACAGCAGGAAACGTCCATCGGACGACCAGTCCATCGGAAACTTGGGCTGCGAGGTCGAGAGCAGCAGTTCCTCGCTCGCCGGGGCGGCGCCGGAAACTGTCCGGAACAGATTCATCCGGCCGCCGTTCCGGTTGGAGCCAAAGACCATCGTCGTGTCGTCCGGAGACCACAGCGGATAAATGTCGTCGCCGGGATCCATCGTCAGCCGATCCCAGGTACGGCGGATGGTGTCGTACGACCAGATGTCCATGTTGCCCGTCACCAGCCGGAACACGGCCACGCGGCGGCCATCGCGTGACAGCGCCGGGCCGACTCCGGACGAGTCCGCGTATACCACCCTGTTCAGTTCCCGGCCGGACCGATTGATCCAGGCGAACTGTCGCTGGCCGCTCTCCGCCGGGGGCGTGCGATAGGCGATTGGTCCGGCGGCGGAAGCGGAGAGCACCGTGCCCCCGAGCGCGTGGCCGGCAACCGGCACGGGTTTCCCTCTGAGTTCGAGCCGATCCGGATCGAACGCCTGCGCCAGCAGCTGCCCCTGCCGGATGAAGAGCAGGTGTCCCGTCGCGGAATAGACGGCCGGCGTCTCCGCGTCGAACAGCCGCGCACTTTCGAGTCCCTCGATCTGACCGAGATACACGCCGCGCACTTCGGGTTGACCGCCGACGAAGAAGAGGAAGTGCCGGCCATCGGGAAGGAAGAAAGGGGAGGACTGAAAGCCCTGCTGCGACGCGGCGAATCGCGTCACCGCGACGAGGGGCCCGCCTCCGGCGGCGATGCGCACGATCGGATTGCCGGGATTGGTCGAGAAGAGGATGGTGCCGTCCTTCCCCCAGGCGCCACCAAGCTGCGCGGGCGTGATCGCCAGCGTCCGGACGGATCCGTCGGCGAGATCCACGCGCTTCAGCCTCGCATCGGCGAAGAAACCGAGCGATCGGCCGTCCGGCGACCAGAAAGGAGACGATGCGCGCTCCGTGCCCGGGATGGGCTGCGCCTCGGGAGCGTCCAGCGCGCGCACCCACAGCCGAGGCAATCCATTCGATTGCGCGGCGAAGGCAATCTTCAGCCCGTCGGGCGAGATGGCGAGCGACGGGTCGTTGGTGGGCGGCGTGTCCATCTCGAGCCGCAACTCGCGAGCCGCAGGTTGCGCATGCATCGCCCACGCGCCAGTCGCGGCCGCAGCCAGCGCCACGGTCGCGAGCGCCCAGGCCAGCGGCTGATGCTCTGCGAGCCAGGACCGCCGTCTTCGCGCCGGCGCCGGCAAAGCGCGCTGCGCCGCCGCATCGACGGGCTGGGGAATGTGTGCCAGAACCCACGCCAGATCGGCGGCGGACTGAAATCGCGCTGCCGGCGACTTCTGGAGCAGCCGTGCGACGATGGCGTCGAGATCGTCCGTCGCCGCGCTGTGCGACGGCAGCGCCGGCGGGTCGTCGTGCAGGATGGCGTGGAGGGTATCGATGGTGTGTTCGCGGGAGAAGGCACGCTGGCCCGAGATCATTTCGAAGAGCATCGATCCCAGCGCGAAGAGGTCCGCCCGGCCGTCGACGGCGCCGCCGCGGATTTGTTCTGGCGCCAGGTACCCCGCCGTCCCGAGCAGCACGCCGGTCAGCGTCGCGAGCCCGTCAGCCCTGTCAGCCACGACGGGGCCGACGGGCCCGGCTGTCTTCGCGATGCCGAAGTCGAGAATCTTGGTGACGCCTGCTCTCGTCAGGAAGATGTTGTCGGGCTTCAAGTCGCGGTGGACCAGCCCGGCCGCGTGCGCGACCACGAGACCGGCAGCCACGTCGCCCGCGATGCGGCAGGCCTCCGAGGCGGTGAGCGCGCCGTCCCGGAGCCGCGCACGCAGCGTTTCTCCCTCAAGGAACTCCTCGACCAGGTAGGGCCGCCCGCCGAGCACGCCGACATCGAAGACCTTCACGATGTTCGCGTGGTCGAGCGCCGCGGTGACGCGGGCCTCCCGCAGGAACCGCTCGGTGCGCTGCGGGTCGTCGGTGCCGATCGCCGACATGTGTTTCAGGGCCACGTCCCGCTGCAGGCGTATGTCGGTGGCGCGATAGACATCGCCCATTCCCCCGCGCGCCAGCAATTGGACGATGTGATACGGTCCCGCGACGGCGCCGACGCGCAGTGTCGGGTCGTCTTGCGCGAGATCGCGTGCCGCGAGCGTGAGCGCCGGTGTTTCGAGGAAGCCGGGCAGCCCCGCGCTGGCGGACGCCAGCGCGTCCGCTTCGGCGGCAAGACCCGGGTGGCGCTCGGCGAATTGCTGTCGCAGGCGGTCGCGTTCGTCGGCGCCGGCGGCCAGCCAGGCGTTGTGCCATTCGGACAGCAACTGCCATCGCTCGGTGCTCATTCGAATGCTCGAACGCCGAGCTCGTTGCGGAGCCACGCGCGCGCCGTGTTCCAGTCGTTGATCACGGTGCGGACCGACACACCCAGCGCCTCCGCCGTCTCTTCGACGCTGTATCCACCGAAGAAGCGCAATTCGATCACACGGCTGGGGCGCGGATCCACGGCGGCGAGCGCGACGAGCGCGTCTTCGAGCGCGAGGATGTCCAGCAGCGGCTCCGGGGCGGCGATGTCAACGCCGTCCAGCGACAGCGCTGCCACATCTCCGCCCCGCTTGACCCTGTGACGCGCGCGCGCGGCGTCCACGAGCACCCGCCGCATCATGGTGGCGGTCGTCGCGAAGAAGTGCGCTCGGTTCTGCCACCGGACAACGCGCCAGTCGAGGAGCCGCACGTACGACTCGTGGACGAGATCGGTCGGCTGCCAGCCGTCGGCTCGACGCTCGTCGGACAGCATTCGCTTCGCGATGCCGCGCAGCTCCCGGTGCACGAGAGGAGCGAGCAGCTCCAGCGCGTGTGCCTCGCCCCGGCTCCAGGCCTGCAACAAGCCGGTCAGATCGGCCCCATCGTCGTTCACCGCGAACGAGTCTATCCGGTCGAGAGCGCCGCCGATTGCACTCTTTTCCGCCGAACGACGCCCGTGTCTGGTGAGCCTCACGAGCGACCTGCTCATGAAGGTTTCGTAAGGAGGGCATATGCGACGTATGGGTTGGGCGGCGACCGCCGCCGCGATCGTGGCGGTGGCGATGGGTGGCGTGCGGATCGTGGGCGCCGAGGGATCGGACAACGACGAGCACGGACGGTTCAGGCAGTGCAGCGCGGCCACGCTGCGGGGCGACTACGGCATCCAGATTCATGGGACGCGGCCGGCGCCCGGAGGCCTCACCGAGTCAGTGATAGGCGTCGTGCTTCGCAGCTACAACGGCGACGGGAGCTTTACGCAGGTTGACAACGTGAAAGGCTCGATCACGGGGACGGTTCCGGATCGACCGGGCTTCGGCACGTACGAAGTGAACCCCGATTGCACGGGCCTCGTGCGTTTCCAACCGGCGGTGGGCGCCCCCTTCATCGAAGAGCGCCTCGTCATCGTCGATGATGGCCGCGAGATCAGGACGGCGGTCATGGTGCCCGCAGGCGTGATGGTCACGGGCGTGCACCAGCGGGTGCATTCGCGGTAGGACGAGTTGGCCGGCGCACTTTTCGCGGTGCGCCGGTCACGAAACAGAACGGGGTTCTCCAGCGCGACCTGGTCTGGATGGACCAGGTGCGGTAGCCTCAGAGGCATCGGCCATGATGGCGATTGTCATACGAGACGCAACGCCCGATGAGCGTTCGGCCCTCGAGGCGCTGCAGTGGCGGGCGTCTCTGGCGAATACCGGCGACCGCGAGGCGTTGCTCTCGAACGCCGATGTCATCGCGCTGCCGGACGATCAGATCGCCGCCGGCCATGTGTTCGTCGCCGAGCGCGGCGGGCACCTTGTCGGTTTCGCCGCCGTCCTGCCGCGGGACGACCGCGACACGGAACTGGATGCCCTCTTCGTCGAACCGGCCGCGTGGCGTCAGGGCATCGGGCAGGCGCTGGTCGCCCACTGCGCGGAAATCGCGCGCACCCGGGGATCCTCTGCGCTGCACGTGATCGGCAATCCGCACGCCGAGGGGTTCTACCTGGCCTGCGGCTTCAGGATCCTGGGGACGGAGCAGACGCGGTTCGGCGTGGGGTCCAGGATGCAAAAGCCCCTGCTAGTGACTTAAGGGCTCAGAGGGTTGGATTTCCCACCGGAGTCGCACGGTTCCCGGTTGGGTGTAGCATGGAATCCAAAGCAAGGAGTGGGCATGGCGACGCTAGATTCTGTCGTGCGAAGTGACCCAGACGTGCTCGGCGGCACTCCGGTGTTTGCCGGCACCCGCGTTCCGATCAAGCACCTCGTGGACTACCTTGCTGCCGGTGACAACCTCGAACGCTTTCTGGACCACTTCCCGTCGGTGACGCGAGACCAGGCGGTCGCCGCCCTCGAGTTGGCCCACGACCTGCTGACGACTCGTGCGCGTCCTTCTCGATGAATTGCTGCCCGGGCCGCTAGCCAAGCAGATTGTCGGGCACGATGCCCGCACCGTCTCGCAGATGAAGTGGACCAGCCTGGGCAAGGCGCGCTGTTGAAGCAAGCGGCCGCCGCGTTCGACGTGCTCCTGACGGCCGACCAGAACATCGAGCTCCAGGAGAACCTCGCGACGCTGCCACTCGCGGTCGTCGTCCTGATTGCGGAGAGCAACCGGCTGGAATCATTGGAACCATTAGTCCCGGCCATCCTGCAGGCCCTCGCAGTGATGTCCCCCAGGACTTTGGTTCGTGTAGGAGCCTGACGATTTGCGCCGCACCCGCGGCGGCCACACCGCCAGCGGCGGCCGCCGGAGATGCAGTCGCTGTTGGACCGCTCATGATTCGTTCGCACTCAACCACGCTTCGTTCACCTGATGAGCGGGTGATTTGGGCGTGCTCTTAGGTATGCCGATCGACTCAGGAACAGTCGAGGAGGTGAGTTCGAACTGATGGGCGGATGCGAGTGTGCACGAGCGGGACGGGTGGCGTCGGCGACGCGCACCCGTCGGTGATCTTCTGAGAGGCGTCTCTTCTACGTGCCGGCCGGGATCGCGCCTGCGATGTTCTCGAAGACCACGCTGACCTTCGTGCCGGCGAGCGCGACGGCGCCCACGCAGACGAGCGCGATCAGCGCGATGAGAAGGGCGTACTCGAGCAGGTCCTGTCCTTCGTCCTGCTTGACGAATGCGCGAAGACGGCTGAAAAAGGTCATCAGTTCCTCCAGCGCGTCTCCGGACGCGCGAATACGCAGGGATGAGCAACCCATATGCCCCTTGCCGATTTGGGCCATAACGCGCTGGGAATCATGAACTTAGCGTCGACGAAGCCCGGCCGTTAGATGGGCCGCGAATGGTGAAACTGTAAGCAGGATTTCGATCCGGTACGATAGGCCCCGTGAAGCTGAAGGATTTGCCCCGGGCATTCGGCTTCGGGTCGGCGCCGCGCGAGTACGGTCACGAAATCCTGACATTCCCGCTGCCGGACATCGGCGACGTGCGATTCGCGCGCTGGCTGCACCCTGGCGAGACGCCGAAGACCATCACCCGCGACAGCGTGGACGCCCTGCGATCGTTCCTGCGGGAAGGCGACGTCGCCGTCGACGTCGGCGCTCACACGGGCGATTCGACGCTGCCCATCGCCCTGGCGGTTGGCGCGAGCGGCGCCGTGTTCGCTCTCGAGCCCAACCCGTATGTCTTCTCGGTGCTCGCGGTGAACGCCGCGCTGAACCCGTCAGCCGCGCGGATCGTGCCGCTGATGTTCGCGGCGATGCCGGCCGACGGCGAGTTCGAGTTCGAGTACTCGGACTCGGGCTACTGCAACGGCGGGTTTCACGAAGGCCTGAGCCGCTGGAGGCACGGCCACTTTTCGACGCTGCGCGTCGCCGGCCGGAACCTCGCGGCGTACCTGCACGAGCACGCCGCGGCCGACCTCGCGCGGCTGCGCTACATCAAGATCGACACCGAGGGCTTCGACCGCGCGGTGGTCCGCTCGCTGGCCGATCTGCTGCGGACGCGGCGTCCCTATCTCAAGGCCGAGATCTACAAGCATCTGCCGGATGCCGAGCGCGCGGGCTTTCACGCGGACCTCCGCTCGCTTGGCTATCGCGTGTTCAAGTGCGGGGACGTCGAGTATCGGGGCGAGGAACTGGGGCCGGCCGACTTGAGCCGCTGGAAGCACTTCGACGTGTTCGCCGTCCCTGAAGAGATCGCGTAGGTGTAGCGCGGGCCTTTCAGGCCCGCGGGTTCGGCGGCCCTGAAAGGGCCGCCCTACGGCTTGGCGTGCTCACGCGCCAGCGTCGTGGCTCGCTCCAGGTTCCTGGCCGCCTGCGTGTGCTGCGGGTCGATGCGCAGCGCGACCTGGAACTCCCGCACGGCTTCATCCACCTGCCCCTGCTGCGCCAGCGTGACGCCGAGGACGTTGTGGGCGTCCGCGTCGCCGGAGTTGAGCCGCAGCGCCTCGCGCGCCTGCGCGGACGCCTGCGCGATGTTCCCCTGCTCGAGCAACCGCGCCGCGCGGATCCGCGCCACGGTGGCCATGCCCTGGTTGGCTGCGACGCTCGACGGGTCGGCTGCGAGGACCGCCGTGAACTGGCTGGCGCCCTCGTCTATCCGGCCCTGCGCGAGGAGCGCCTGGCCCATCAGGATCCGGGCGGGGATGCGATTCGGATGCGACGGGTTGGCGCCGATGAACAGATCGAGCACGTCGATCGCCTCCGCTTGCTGCCCCACGATAAAGAGCTCGGCGCCCAGGCCGGCCCTGGCGTCCGGGTAGTCCGGCACCGCCTCCCGCAACTGCGCGATGGCTTCCTCGTGGCGGCCCGCGGTGACGTATTCGGTCGCGAGCGCGAAACGCGCCCGCCCGTGAGGGCGCGTCGCGACGGCACTTTCCCACAGGGCCATGGGCGTGGCGTAGTCCCGGTTACGGTACGTGGTCCTCACCGCCAGCGCCGCGACTGCCGCCGCTGCGGCGCACACGGCCGCGATCGTCAGCGCCCGGCTGCGAGCGGGCCATTTCGCGCGCAGACGCTCGACGAGCGCCCACGCGAGCACGACGGCGAGCACGGACAGCGCGGCGAGCGGGAGGTACATCCGCCGCTCCGCGCCGACCTCGCTGGCGATCGGCACCACGCTGGACGTCGGGGCCAGTGTCAGGAAGAACATCGCCCCGAGAAACCCGATCGCCGGCCACCGCACCAGCGCGACCGCTGTTCCGGCGAGCAGCGCGAGCACGAGCAGCGCCTGGGGAAGGACATCGGCCACGCCGATCGCCCGCGGCAGGCCGTAGTCGATGACGAGCGCTCGCGGCCAGACCGCGAGGCCGACGTAGCGCGCGATCATCGCCGCCTGGTTCACCAGGTACGTCCACGAGGACACGTTCGCCGCGCCAACCGTCGAACGGGGCCAGCGCCACATCAGGAGGCCCAGCTCCACCCACGTCGCGGCCAGGGCGCCGTAGAACCATCCGCGCTCGCGCGCGGCGTCGCGCCACGAGTCGAAGACGAAGACGCGGTCGTACAGCATCACCGCCAGCGGCGCGACGGCCATCGATTCCTTCGTCGCCATGCCCGCCACGCACGACACGACGGACGTCGCGAGCCACCCGCCGGACTCGCGTCCGCGAATCGCGGCGTAGAGCGTGAGCAGGAGGAAGAACCCCATCATCGACTCGGTCCGCTGCGTCGCGTACTCGACCGTTTCGCTGAGCAGCGGGTGCGCGACCCAGATCAGCGAAGCGGCCAGCGCGAGGCCGTCGCCGCTCCGGCGGTGTCCGAGCCCCACGAGCGTCAGCCGGACGATGCCGAAGAGCAGGAGCGCGCTGGCGATGAGCACCGCAAGGTTCCAGACGTGATAACCGGTCTCGTTGAGGTTGCCGGCGGCGTAGTTGATGGCGAGCGAGAGGTTGACCAGGGGCCGTCCGGCGGCCGGCGTCTCGAGCGGCGGCGACAGCGACTCCGACAACGGCAGCACGCTGCGGATCGTCGGGTTCGACACGATCGCCGGGTCGTCGTCCCAGATGAAAGGGGCCTTGAGACCGTTCCAGTAGGCGGCGAGGCCCACGGCGGCGACGATCAGGACGATCGCGTAGACGGGGATGCGGCGGGTACGGCCTGGTCGGGGCGCCATCGGGCGAGTCCGTCAAGCCTAGCACGTCACCGTCCGACGATTCCCGCGACGATGCGTTCGGCTTCGGCTCGCATGAAGTTGCCGCTGATGACCGCGGACGTCGTGATCGGACTCCGGAGAACCGGCGCCATCACGACCTCTCCGTCGATCAGAACCGCGAGCGGCCTCCCGACGTGGCCGCCCGTGGCGATCGCAATCCTCGACGCGCCGGCGTCGTTGAACGTGAGGGCCACGCCGAACGTCGTGGCGGTGCCGCCCGCGATCAACTCCGCGTGCGCGATGTCGCTGTTGGTGAGGATCGCGTCCTCGTGGAGGTAGATCCGGCGCGCCCCGCCGGCAACGGCCACCTCGCGCAGCCCGGCGGCCGGCGTGTCCTCGGCAAGGCGCATCTCGAAACGCACCGCGGCCACGACATCCACGGCGATCCACGTGCGATAGGCCACCGTTGCGCCGATCGCCCCGAGGGCCACGGCCGCTGCCGTGCGCGCGAACCGCCGCCTCGGAATCGCCTCGACACGTGCTGCCGGAGGCCGATCGAGCACGCGCCGGCGGCTGAGTTGCCGTTCCACCTCGCTCCGACGCTCGTAGCCGAGCGGGTCCGCTTCCCGAAGCACGTCACCGAGGGTTTTCATCGCATGTCTCCGATGTGTGACTGAAGGAGGGATTTCAGCTCGCGCCGTGCCATCGACAGGTGCCAGCCGACGGTGATGGTGCTGATGCCGAGGCACGACGCAATCGCCGTGCGGCTCATGCCTTCGATCTCGTGCATGACGACGATGGCGCGGCGCCGGGGATGCAGCACGTCGAGTGCGGCCCAGACCGCCCGCTTCGTGATGAGGGCCGACTCGAGCGTCGAGGGGTAGACCGCCGCGCCGGCGCCGAGCATGGCGGCTTTCCGGGCCCGCACCGATGCCCTGCGCCACTGGTCGCGGCGAATGTTGACGAGCACGCGAACCAGCCAGGCGGCTTCTTCTTCAGCCGTGCCGGCTGGAATCGACTTCAGGGACCGGGCGGCCTTGAAGAAGGTGTCCTGCACCAGGTCGCGCGCCTCGTCCGCACTTCCGGTGAGCCGCCGCGCGAGCCGGTAGAGCCGATCCTCATGGGCGTCGAACAGGGCCGCCAGCCGCTCGCGCGGGCCATCGCCTGCCGGATCAGCTGGAAGGGCGATGGCGGGATTCGCGGTCATATCTGTATAAACGTCTGACGCCCGGGTTGTTTTGAGGGCCGCCGATTCCGCCGCGCACGGGGCCGGTATAATCCGGACACCTTCAGCGGTGACGCTGCGGTGGTCTTCGGAGGTGCCTGATGGGATCGCATCGCCTGTCCAGTCTCGTCGTCGTCGCCGCGCTGGCGTCGCTCCTGCCGGCAGGCGCCGCTGCCCAATGGACCAACCCGACGCCGGGGCTCCCACGCCTGCCCGACGGCAAGCCGAACCTGTCCGCGCCGGCGCCAAAGGCGCTCGACGGCAAGCCGGATCTGACCGGCGTCTGGAGAGGGGCGGCGCCTATCTACCGCTTCAACATCGCGCAGGATCTCAAGCCCGAGGACATTCAGCCGTGGGCCGAGGCGCTCTTCCTGCAGCGCGTGCGCGATTCCCGGAAAGACAGTCCGCTCGCGCATTGCCAGCCCGTCAGCGTTCCCTTCCACGATTTCTTCGACCTGGTCAGGATCGTCCAGAACCCGGCGATGATCGTGATGATGTTCGAGTCGCCCAACAGCCCGCACCGAATCGTGTTCACCGACGGCCGCGAGCTGCCGAAGGATCCCAATCCGACCCGGCTGGGGTACTCGATCGGACGATGGGAAGGGGACACGCTGGTGGTGACGACGACCGGGTTCAACGACAGAGGGTGGCTCGACAGCGCCGGGCATCCGCAGACCGAGTCCCTTCGGGTGACCGAACGCTTCCGGCGGCGCGATATCGGCCACATGGATTTCGAAATCACCATCGACGATCCGAAGGTGTTCACGAAGCCGTTCACCGTGAAAGCCGAGCGGCAGCTGGCGCCGGATACGGAGGTGATGGAGGACGTCTGCGAAAACGAAATCGATCGCGCCCATCTGTCCGGCGACACCGGGATCAGATTGAGCCCGCAGCAGGTGGCGCCGTATGCCGGGGTTTACGAGCTCGCCCCCGGACGCCAGTTCACGATCGTGGTGACGGACGACCTGGTGTTCGTCCAGGGCCTCAACGAACCCAGGCTGCCGCTGCTTGTGCAGTCGGCCACGCACTTCATGTCCACCGCGACCCCGAACGGCTTCGAGTTCGTCAAGGACGCGCAGGGCAGGGTCACGCACATCGTGATGCGCGGCGCGGCCGGCGAGCAGAAGGCGGTCCGCAAGAATTAGGTAGTGCAGGCCTTCAGGCCTGCTACTGCGCCCGTTCTTCGGCGCGTGCCGCGCTCAGGATGTTGCGCAGGCCGTAGTTCCCCTCGTGGCACTCGTACAGCATGATCGGCTCGTTGTCGTTCATGGTGAGGGGCAGCGAGAAGGTCCAGGGCCTCGTCCACGTCTTCGGATCCTCGACCGTCACCGACCAGCGGACTTTGTTGGCCGCCGTCCGCGTGAACCGCTCCGTGAAACGCAGCGTGTCGGGGTTCGCGTTGCGGTAGATGCTGCGCGAACGGAAGTTCGTCGTCTCGACCACGAGCGTGTCGCCTTCCCAGTGGCCGCGCGGATCGCCCATGTCGAGCTCGATGGATTTCGGGAGATGGGCGCGCGGCTGGGAGTCGATGGGGATGAGCCGCGTTTCGTGAATCATCTCGTATTGGATGGCGACGAACCCCGGGCCCTGGACGATTCGCGACGAGTTGCCGTAGATGGTCGGCATGCCGGACGACGGAAAACCGCGCGTGATGCAGCGATCGTAGAGACCGCGGTCCTCGTAGGAGTCCGAGCCGCCGGCGTAGACCGCCTGCCGCGCCGACGCGGCGCGCTGCCGGCCTTCAGGAGTCAGCGGCGGAATCTTTCCGTCCTCGGGATCCGTGATCAGCCAGGCCTGAGCGCCGTCTTCCAGGCGGAACGCGTCCTGCCACCAGTTGCTCGGCGCGTCGAAGGGCGTCTCGAACCGCTGAATCGTGTTGTCCTGGATCGCCTTCTTCGCGGCCCTGAGCTCGGCGCCCGTAATCTCCGAGAGCTTCCGGCCCGCGAATTCATCGGGCCGCTCGAGGGGCGTGCCGGCCTCGTAGAGGTTCGTGTAGTTGCCCTGGAGATCGGGGTCGCCCCACGAGGTCCTCGGCGTTTTGTAGACGCCTGATTTCTTTACCTGCCCGCCCTGTGAGAGCTGCCCGGCCTGGATTGGCGACTGCGAGGCGACGACGAGCCCACCTGCCAGCACGAATAACGCGAAACGGAGCGGCCTCCGAGCCATGACGATCCCTCCAGACCCACCGGATTTCCTAGTGACATTCTAGTCACTCCGTCGTGGGGCGAACAGTCACCCGATCGAGGGAGGCCGCGCCAGGGCTCATAATGGTCGCTCATCCGGGAACAGGTGTCGCATGAAGCTGTCAGTATGGGTGGCCATCGCGATCGCGTTTGGCGCAACGGTGGGAACTGCACAGGCGCCCGCAGTCAGGGATGCCAGAATCATCAGGCTCGACCCGGCGCTCGATTCGATCGTCTCGGCCGACGCGAAGCTCGAAACGCTCGGCGAGCACTTCGGGCTCACCGAGGGGCCGGTCTGGGTGCAGGATTCGAGCTCAGGCTATCTGCTGTTCAGCGATCTGACCGCCAACGTCATCTACAAACGCACGCCCGAAGGCCTGCTGTCGGCGTTCGCGGAAAACATCTACAGCGGCCCTGACATCCTCAACGTCGGCCAGCAGACCCGCAGCGGCCGCATGGCGGTCATCATCATCGGTTCAAACGGGCTGACACTGGATCGGCAGGGCCGCCTCGTCATCTGCTCCCCGGCCGCGCGGGCTGTCATGCGCCTCGAGAAAGACGGGGCGCGGACGATCCTCGCGGAGCGCTATGAGGGCAGGCGTTTCAGCGGGCCGAACGACGTCGTCGTGAAGTCGGACGGCGCGATCTATTTCACGGACGGGAATTCCGGGCTGCGCGGCGGCGCGACGGGTACGGCGCGCGAGATGCCGCTCAACGGCTTTTACCTGATCAAAGACGGCAAGATCACCTTGCTCGACACCAATCAGGATTTTCCAGGCTCCTTCCCAAACGGCATCACGCTGTCCGAGACCGAACGGCATCTGTACGTCACCTTCGGCCGCAAGATCATGCGCTACGACGTGCAGCCCGACGACACCGTCAGCAACCGTCGCGAGTTTCTGGACGTGGCGAGCAACGACGGGATGAAGGTGGATCGGAAAGGGAACCTGTATTCAACCACCGGCGCCGGTCCGGGCGAGGTGCGGATCACCTCCCCCGAGGGCAGGAGGCTGGGGACGATCCAGTTGCCCGATCTGCCGGGCGAGCCCAGGCGGCAGGTGTGCGCGACCAACGTCGGCTTCGGCGACCCCGACGCGAAGGGCCTCTACATCACCGCGTGCAATCTCCTGTTTCGCGTTCGACTCAACACGCCGGGCATCCGTCCCGGGCCGACGCCGTAGAGACGGAACCCGCCGTGACGCCGGATCGTCTGTTTCTAGTGTGGTGAAGTTCCTGCTCTGGTGCATGCTGCTCGTGCTCTGCTGGCCGCTGGCCCTGCTTGCCCTGGTCGCTTACCCTCTGATCTGGATCCTTCTCATTCCGTTTCGGCTGGCGGGTATTGCCGTCGAAGGCGTGCTCGCGCTGGTGTGGGGCATCCTGATGCTCCCGGCCAGGCTGCTGCGCGGTCCGCGAGCCCTGTAACCGACTCAACCTTTGGTCAGATCGCGCGGGCGGATTGCAATATCCGGAAAAGCCTTGATGAGGGCCTTGTCGAACGTTATCAATGGACAGGCCACGCGGGCCGCGAGTTCGACGAAGAGCGTGTCGTAGACGGCGATCCCCGAGGTCACCGATCGGAGCAGCGCCCCCTGGCACAACGTGGAGGTGTTCACCGATTCGATGCCGAGGCGCCTCGCCAGGCCGAGACGTACGGGGGCTTCTGCCGGAGGTACGATCCCCGATCGGACCGCCATCCACACGACATTGGTGAGTTCAGCTTCCCAGTGAGCGGGCGCGACGGGGTTCGAGACGACGTTGAAGCAGGCCCTGGCCTCATCGACGAAGGCCTCCGTTCCAAGCAGCAGGTATGCAACGACGTTGGTATCGACGACCACCTTCACGGACGGCCGACACCCATCCAGGCGTCAATTTCGGTTGCCGTCGGCCGGCGCGTTTGCTTGTTCCACCCGGCTTCGATCTGATCGAGGACGGCGCGGCGTTCAACGACGTATCCTTCGATCAGATCCCGGACCTCTTGTTCCATCGATCGGTTGTGGCGGCGGGCGAGAGCCTTGAGCGACTGGACCACCCTGGCGGGTACATTCCGGACGGTGATGGTGGGCATGACGCACTCCTGTGCTAGCACTATGCTAGCAAACAGGCATCAGCCCGGCAAGCGCCGGCAGCGGGCGAGCCACGTGCCATTCATGATCGACTTCCCGGCAACGTGACCCGCTTCATTGCCATGGGCGAACTGGATCGTCTATAGTCCAGCCGGACGACGTCTCAGCCGCGCAATTTCTCGATCGGTGATGCGTCACAACAAGAGGGAGGCAGGTATGTAGCAACCAGGAACGACTCATCGGATTGACAGCACGGGAGCTGATTCCCCAGCAGGTGCTGATTGACAAGCCGTCGTGGCGATGACGCCCGGCGGCTTTTGCATTTTCCAGGGGGATCAGCGCACACACTCACGCCCTCACGGGCCACCGCAGGAGCGACGCACATGAGCGAGACACCGCAAGCACGCATGGCCGGACAGCGCGTTGTGTACGCGATGCCCGGGATGGACATCGTCACCGTCCGGCGAGACGTCACGTATCGCACCGCGAACGGACGCGCGCTCACGATGGACGTCTACTACCCCTCGTCGTCGCCGCAGGCCGGAGGATGGCCGGCCGTGCTCTTCGTGACGGGGTTTCCGGACGCTGGCGCGCAGCGGATGTTCGGCCGCAAGTTCAAAGACATGGGATCCTACGTGTCGTGGGCGCAGCTGGTTGCGGCCTCCGGCATGGCGGCGATCACCTACGAGAACGATGCGCCCGCGGATGACGTGCACGCGGTGCTGCGATACGTGCGCGAACACGCGGAGGACCTGCAGCTCGATGCCCGGCGGCTCGGTCTCTGGGCCTGCTCGGGCCATGTGCCGAACGCTCTCTCCGTGCTCATGCAGGCCCCGGTCGCGGTGACGTGCGCAGCCTTCTGCTACGGCTATCTCCTCGATTGTGACGGTTCGTCAGGCGTGGCGGACGCCGCGCGGCAATTCGGGTTCGTCACGCCTTGTACTGGTCGAGCGGTCAGTGATTTGCCGCCAGCCGTGCCGCTGTTCATCGCGAGAGCCGGCCACGATCTCATGCCGGGACTCAACGTCGCGGTGGATCGCTTCGTGACAGATGCGCTCGCGAGCGATTTGCCCGTGACCCTGGTGAACTATTCAGGCGCTCCGCACGCGTTCGATCTTCAGGCGGATACCGATGGTTCTCGCAACGTCATCCGGCAGATCCTGATGTTCATGGAGTCCCGGCTCGTCTCTCCCGGGAGCACGTAGCGCTTTCGCTCGGGTGTAGTGCAGGCCTGAAGGCCTGCACTACTTCTCTCAGCGCCGCGGACTGAGCAGGCTCGTCAGCTCGGACATGCGTTTCACCTGCTCGAAAGCGTGGATCACCTTAAGGCTCTCCTCGATACGCGCTGCAGGCAGTTTGGAATCCGGCATCAGCGCGCGGTACTTGGCGTCGACGTCGCTCCATTCGATGCCGCGCGGCGCCGACCCCCGCGGCGCGTCGATCGTGCTCGTGAACCGCGCGCCGGAGGTGGTCACGATCGTGACCGTGCCGCCCCAGTTCCACTGGTACTTGACCGGAGCGGCCGACGGGTCGGCCTCGACGAGACCCATGAGCCGGGCGATCGCCGGGTCGCGGAACTTCGCCGGCGTCGCGTGGATCCAGGTGAAGTCCTTGTCGGCCACGGCGCAGGCCAGGAAGTACGGCAGGCTGTGGATGGCTTCGGCGTAGTCCTTCGGGTTCCGGCTCCCGTCGACGTTCCGGCCGTGGACGAGAATCCTGGCGACCTCAGTGGCCGGCACGTTCGCTCGCCGAGCGGCCGTCATGGCAGCCTCCACGAGCGATGAAAACGGGTGGGAGCCGGGCCAGAGCTTGATCGCCAGGTACTTGGTGATGTCCCACTCCTTGCCGTAATCGCGGGTCAGGATCTGGCTGTCCGGTCCGGCGGCGGCGCCGTACACCGTCAGGAAGCCGCCCTGCGCCTCGAGGATGTCCTCGTTGACCGTGTAGCCGCGTCCCGCGGCCAGCGCGGCGTTGACCGCACAGAACGCGGCGTTTCCACCCATGTACTCGCGCGCCCAGCTGTTGGTGCCGATGCTGATCCCGCCCATCGTGACCGCGGTGATGCCGATAGCGTTCGCCATCTGCTCGTCAGTGAGCTTGAGCAGCCGCGCGGCCGTGACCGCGCCGGCGAAGGCGACGGTTTGAGAGGCATGGACGCCGGGCCTGCCGCCGCGGCGCGCGTCGCCGATGCGGCCGGCGGCCTCGTAGCCGACGACCATGGCGGTGAGGAGATCCTGCCCTGTCGAGCCCGCGCGCTCCGCGATGGCCATGCCGGCCGACGTCACGCACGTGCCGATGTGCGCGGTGTTCCGCATGTCGCTGTCGTCCGACGCGAACGCGTCGCTGAGCACGGCGTTGACGTGCGCCGCGTCGTTCACCGGGAGCTTCATCCCGTCGAACCACACTGTGGCTTCCGGCTTGCCGCCGTGCTCTTTCGCGAGGTCGCGGATGATGCGCGCTGATTCGATGGAGGCGCCGGGCGCCGCGCTGGCCAGCGTGCTGGCGATGATCACCTTGGCGTGCTCGACGGCCTTCGGCGGGAGATCGCGGAACTGCGTCTGGTTGAGCAGCCGGGCCAGCGCGAGCGCGCCGCTGGTTGCGCCGCGGGGCAGGCGGTCATTTTGCCCCCATGGTTCGAAGGCCGTCAGCCGCGCGGCCGTACCCGCGCCCGCGAGCGCTATCGCTCCACGCAGGACGCGGCGCCGTGTCACGTGATTCGAAGCCATGCTGCCTCTCTGCCAGGTCCGGTGGCGAATGGCGAATGCTACAGCGACTACAAGCCGAGGGCGAGACGCAGGCCGTTCTCAACGTCTCTGAGCGTCTGGCCCCGGATCCTGCCGGCCGGTTCGACGAGGAAGTCCCGGTCGAGTGTAATCACCTGCGAGACGTTGGCGACGGAGTCTTTCGGCAGGCCCGAGGCTTTGGACGGAAGGAGAACATTGCCGGGGGCCTCCAGCAGGCGCAAGTTGGACGTGAGGACGACGGCGATGACGGTGCGGAGTCGGCTTCGGTTGAAGGCGTCGTCCTGCACAATCAGGAGCGGGCGCCGAAAGCCAGGTTCGGACCCGCGGGGATCGTCGAGATCGGCCCACCACACCTGTCCGCGTTCGACTACCATGTGCCGGGTTCAAGCGAACGGCGCTGGGCGCGTCGAACCGCCGGCTCGAGACGTCCAGCTTCGGCGGCGTACACGGCATTGAGTCGTTCGGTGGTCTTGCGTCCGCGATGTCTGGCCACATAATCCGCCAGGGCCGTTGCGTACAAGCGGCTTCGGGACACGCCGAGCCGCTTGCTCAGCGTCTCCGCAGACTCGAAGAGCTCGTCTGGTATCGAGAGGGCAACTTTCATACCACAGGTACTACCATGGTAGGAGGCTGCCGGCAAGCCGGCTGACCGCGCGCGTCGGACAGCGAACCCCCGTCATGACTGCAGTCGAGTGCCCACGTTGTGGTCTTCTCAGCCCACCTGCAGCGCAGCGTTGTGACTGCGGATACGACTTTCTTGATCCCAGACGGAGCCGGCAGTTCGTGAGTCAGCCGGCCAGCGGAACGACGGGCCGAATCCTCGCGGGCTTCTTGATTGCGCCGCTCGCGACGGTCTTGGGAATCTATGGCGGATTCGCCGCCTGCTACCTGCTTGGCGTCAATCCAGTCATGCATACGCCTGGCGACGCCATGAGTAATGCGACGTCATGGGTAGTGTTCGCTGTTCCGCTCGCGTACCTCGTTGAGTTCTGCGTCGCTTTGCCCGTCCACCGCTGGTTCGCTCGGAGTGGAAGAACCGATCTCCGGGCTTACCTGCTCACCGGCGCCGTCAGCGGTGCGGCACCATTCGTGGGGATGGCCGGGCTCGTCGCGCTGAGCGCCTTTCGGGGACATGCGGATCGGGGTTGGTTCGTCGACGTGCGGGAGGTGCGGTACTGGCTCACGTTTCTCTATTTCGGCCCGCTCTGTGGCATCGCATCAGCAACTCTATTCTGGCTGATTGGCGTTCGTTCGTGGCGGCTGCGACGACGCAGTCCAGCGTAGACTTACACCGTCCGGTCGTCGTCCGATATCTCAGGCGTCGGAAACACAAGCGGAGGAGCCATGCGGCCAGTCACACGAGTCGCGTTTGTCGTCGCCCTTGCCGGCCTTGCGGTTGTTTCGAGTCCAAGCCGCGTCGCGGGCCAGAAACCGGCGACGACGACGGTCACGCGGCTGTACACGGGCGGCGACGAACAGTCGCATGCGCAGGACAACGACGTCACGTGGCGTACGTCGAAGCTGCACCCGGACCTCCGCGAGTCGGAATCCGTCAAGGTCACCGGCGCGCAGTTCCTGCGCTGGCCGCGCGGGTTCGTGTGGGAGGGCCACCCGGCGTCGAAGCGCCAGTACGTGATCATCGTCAGCGGACGCGGCGAGGTCGATGTCGCCGGCGGCAAGAGCGTTCAGCTCACGCCCGGGCGCGTCCTGCTGGCGGAGGACGTGACGGGGAAGGGCCACACGACGCGCATCGGCCCCGACGAAGATCTCGTGATGCTCCTCGTGCCGCTCTCGCAAGAGCCCCGATAGGCGGTATTCGCTATTTTGGCGGCCTGTTTCGACACGCGGTGCTGGGCAGCACGGGTCGCCTACGCGACGTCTTTGCGGATGTGTTGCGCAAGCACCTCGTTGATCAGCGTCTGGTAGCCGACGCGTCGGCGGCGCGCTTCCTTGCGGAACGACTCGAGCACGCTGGGGTCGACGCGGATGGCGATCAATCGACGCGGTTCGTCACCGAGCGGCGGCCGCCCCACCCGCCGCATCGACTTGAGCTGTTCGGGCGACGCCTCGGGAATGTCCGAGTAGTCAATCCTTCGCGCCGTACGCCGCGCGTTCGCGGCGACTCGCCCGTCGCGCGCTGATGAGCCGGATCGTTTCGGCATCGCCACTTCTCCTGAGCGTGTAGGCCACCATGAGCACGCGCCCGTCGGCGGATCGGCCCAGCCGCAAGAACCGCGTCTCGGCCATCGAGTGCTGCAGGTCCGGGCCGTCCAAAGCATTGGCGTCGAGAAAGACGGTCACGGCCTCGTCGAACGAAATGCCGTGTTTCGCCGCGTTGGCCTCGGCCTTCCGCGGGTCCCACTCGAACACCTATTCAGTATATACGTAATGCTGCTGGATGCTCAGGGCGGCGGACTTACGTAACGGGGCTGTTCAACTCGCGAACCAGTGTTAATGCAGCCCGGAAATCACGTAGAGCTGCGACAGGCGGCGCGAGAACGTGTACGCGTACGCCTTTCCGTTGGCCGCCACCGTCCCGCCGGCGGGCGCGCCAACCCCGGTGATGTCGGCTGGTGTCAGATTCAGCATCGGCGTATGAGCACCGGTCTTCAGGTTCATCCGGGAGACCGGAATAGGCCACCCCCTCCGTTCCACGACGAAGAGCTCGCTCCCGTCTGCGCTCCATCCTGCGATCGCAACCCCAGGACTTGGAAGCGCCTGGCCCATGCTCGCGCCGAAGATCCGCCAGGAGACGGCTGCCATCTGGACGCTGGAGAATCGCCCGTGTTCCATCCGGCGAGAGACGTAACACCTGCGTCCCGATGTCCGTCACAGGAGTGGGCGCCCCTCCGTCGATCGGCTGGATGTAGCTGCGCGTGTCCGTCCCACGCGTGGCGGTGAAGACCATGCGGCGTGAATCAGGCATCCAACTGCCGCGCGTGTACGTATCGAAATCGCCGCGTTCCAGGTCTCGTGCCTGCCCCACGCCTGTCGGAATCACCCGCAGCCTCGTGGTGTCGGTCGAGAGGGCCAGCACCCGCCGACCATCAGGTGAGATCGACGAGGCCCAACCGTCGTCGGCGATCCGCGTCGCCGCGGGATCGCCGGCGCGCCGCAGAAAGAGACGGTATAGAGAGCGACCCAGCGCTGCCGGACTCTCCGAACACGAGTGTGGTGCCGTCAAGGCTCAGGGACGGTTGCGTTGACCAGTCGAACGCGCTCAGATTGCGTTCCGGCAGGCCACCAAGGGCCCCGTGCACTTCGGCGCTCGCGATGCCTCCGGTGACCAGCGCCCGACCGTCCGCGGCAATGTCTTGCAGCGTGAGTGAAACTGGCGGTCGAACGATCACCCTGGTCGTTCCGTCCAACGACATCCCGTGCAGCGCCCGCGACGAGGCCACTCTCGGCGGCGGTGAACCACACTTCGCCGCCCGGACGCAGGCCATGCGACTCCGTGGATGTTGGCATAGCCGCGAGATGTCGTCCGGACGGCTCCCTTCATGTCGACGACGACCACGCTGCCATCGTCGCCAGTGGTCGGGTGATCGGCGAAGGCGACCAGGTCGCCGGCTGGCGAGAACCGCGGATCGCTGATCCAGCTCTTCGACTGATACAGGAGCGTGCCGTCAGAGAGCTCCAGTCGCGATCCCTTGGCGATGACGAGCCGGGCCGCGTCGGGCGCCCAGTCGGCGCCGCTGACCTGCTCTGCAATCTCACGTGGGACTCCGCCGGCAACGGAAACGCGCGCCAGCGTCCCGGTCATGCGGAATACGATGTTGCGCACGGGTTTCAGGATCACGGCCAGCTCGGATGCTGTCGATAGTCCCACGAGCGCGGCGTCCTCTACACCGACTCTGCGCGATTCCGGCGTATCGACGCTGCCAATCGTCAGTGCAAACGGATCGCGGTCCCAGGCAGCGGCGTAGACCGTCGTATGTCCGTCCCGGCCGAATCTGGCGCCTTCGATGTCACCGTGCTGAAACGTCAGTTGCGTGAAGACCGGGGCAGCCGGCAACGAACCTCGAGGGGCCAGGAGTCGCCAGCCGAGCACGACCGCCGCGATCACAAAGAGCGCCCACGCTACACGCTCGCGCCATCGCGCGACGGGCGAAACGCCGGTGATCATCGGGGCCGTGGCTCCTTCCGCGATCCACCTCAACTCGCGCAGCAGATCGCGGGCGCTCTGCCAGCGCTCCTCCGGATCTTTGGCCAGGCACGAACGCACGACGCGGTCCAGACTGGACGGCGTCATCGGCTGAAGCGTCGCCAGGCCGGGAGGCTCCGCTGTCAGGATCGACGCAATCAGGCTCGCCTGACTGCTCCCGTCAAACGCCTTCTTCCCGCTGACCATCTCGTAGATGACGGCACCGAGCGCGAAGATGTCGGTCCGTGGATCCACGTCCCGTCCTTCGAGTTGCTCCGGGGCCATGTACTGAAACGTGCCGAGGATCGTGCCCTGCTGCGTGATCGGAGGGGTCGTGGGCAGCATCGACAAGTGCGTCCCACCCAGCGCCGAGGCGCCGGTCTTCGCCAGGCCGAAGTCCAGCAGCTTCGCCCCCGCCTTGGTGAGCATGATGTTGCCGGGCTTCAGATCCCGGTGGACGATGCCGGTCTTGTGTGCGGTGGCCAGAGCGTCGGCTATTTGAATGGCGATGCGGAGCGCCTGGTCGATCGGCAGCGCGCCTTTCGTGAGCCGATCCGCGAGCGTTTCGCCCTCCAGATACTGCATGACGAGATACGCCGTGCCGTTCTGCTGGCCCACGTCGTACAAGGAGCAGATGTGCGGATGATCGAGCTGGGAAATGGTCCGGGCTTCACGGTCGAAGCGGTCACGGAACTGCGAATCGGACGCGAGGTTGTCCGGAAGGATCTTGATCGCGACGGTGCGATCGAGACGAGTGTCGCGGGCTTTGTAGACCTCGCCCATTCCGCCCGCGCCAATCTGGGCGATGACCTCATACGGGCCGAAAAGAGTGCGGGGAGCGAGCGCCACGCGAAGTGGTTGGGATTATAGAGGATGCCGTGGCGCCGGCGAGGCCTGAAGTGTGAGCCGGCGTCGCCTACTTGGCGGCGTGCACCGGCTCCATCGCCGACGCGCGCTGGCGGCTCTTCAGCCACGCCTGCACCTGCGCCATGTAGGTGTAGAACACCGGCGTCAGGTAGAGCGTCACGAGCTGCGAGAAGAGCAGCCCGCCGACGACGACGAGGCCGAGCGGCTGCCGCGCCTCGCCGCCCGCGCCGTAGCCGAGCGCGATCGGCACCGCCCCGAGCAGCGCCGCCATCGTCGTCATCATGATCGGCCGGAAGCGGATCAGGCAGCCCTGGTAGATCGCCTGCTCGGGCGTGCTGCCCTGGCGCTCCGCGTCGAGCGCGAAGTCGATCTGCATGATCGCGTTCTTCTCGACGATGCCGATGAGCATGATCATGCCGACGAACGCGTAGATGTTGAGATCCATCCCGAAGATGACGAGCGTCAGCAGCGCGCCGAAGCCGGCCGACGGCAGGCCCGACAGGATCGTCAGCGGGTGGATGTAGCTCTCGTACAGGATGCCGAGCACGATGTACACCACCATGATGGCGATGACGAGCAGCACGGCCAGGTTCGACAGCGAGTTCTGGAACGCCTTGGCGGCGCCCTGGAACTGGCCGCTGACGCCCTCGGGCAGCGTGGCGGCGGCGACCGCGCGCACGCGCGACAGGACGTCGCCGAGCGACGCGCCGGGCGCGAGGCCGAACGAGATCGTGACGGCCGGCAGCTGGCCGTAGTGGTTCACCGTCTGCGGGCCGATCACCTGCGTGGCTTTCGCGAGCGTGTCGAGGGGGACCACGATGCCGGGATTCCCGCCGCCGCCCGCGTTGCCCCCGGCGTTGCCGCCCCCTGAAGCCGCTGCAGCCGCCCCGGCCGCCGCGACGGTGCCCTGCGCCGGTGTCGCCTTGAAGTAGAGGAGCGAGAGCGCTTCGGGGTCCGACTGGAACTCCGGCGCGAGCTCGAGCAGGACCTTGTATTCGTTGACCGGCGCGTAGATCGTCGAGACCCACCGCGGGCCGTACGCGTCGTAGAACGCGTTCTCGATCGCGTTGGCCGTGACGCCGAGGGCCGCGGCCTTGTCGCGATCGATTTCGACGTTGACCTGCGGGCTCGTCACCTGGAGATCGCTCGTCAGATCGGAGAGGCCTTCGACCTCGCCGAGCGCCTTCAGCAGCGTGCGCGACGCGGCGTAGAGCGCCTCGCGGTCGGGCGACTGCATCGAGAACTGGTACAGGCTCTTGCTGATCTGCCCGCCGATCCGGATCGTCGGCGGGTTCTGCACGAACGAGTGCATGCCGACGACGGAGGCGAGCTGGGGACGCAGCTTCTCGATGATCGCGTTGGCGAGCTCCTTCCGCTCGCTGCGCGGCTTCAGGTGCACGACGATCTGGCCGAGGTTCGGGCCGCCGAGCGTGTTGGCGGCGCTGCCGCCGATCGTCGACACGAGCGCTTCGACGTTCTCGTCGTCGCGGATGATGCTGGCGACCTGGTTCTGATACTCGACCAGCTTCTCGTACGACGTCCCCTGGGCGGCTTCAGTCGTCACCGAGAGTTGATCGGTGTCCTGATCCGGGATGAAGCCCTTGGGGACCACCACGAAAAGCGCGGCCGTGAGCACGAGCAGGACGCCGGAGGCCACCATGGTGGCGCTGCGGTGGCGGAGCACGATCTGCAGCGTCCGGTCGTAGCCGTTGAGCAGCGCCGCGAAGTAGCGCTCGGTCGCCGCCCCGAAGCGCGAGCCGCCGGCCGCGTGCCCACCCTCGCCGTCGCCGTGGTGCTTGGGCTTCTTGAGGAAGCGGCTGCAGAGCATCGGCGTCAGCGTGACGGACACCACGCCCGAGATGAGGATGGCGACGCAGATCGTGACCGAGAACTCGCGGAACAGCCGGCCCAGCACGCCCCCCATGAACAGCACGGGGATGAACACGGCGGCGAGCGACAGCGTCATCGACACGATCGTGAACCCGATTTCACGCGAGCCGACGAGCGACGCCGTCAGCGGATCTTCGCCCATCTCGACGTGCCGGTAGATGTTCTCGAGCATCACGATCGCGTCGTCCACGACGAAGCCGACCGAGAGGATGAGCGCCATCATCGACAGGTTGTCGAGGCTGTAGTCGAGCATGTACATCACGGCGAAGGTGCCGATGATGGAGAAGGGCAGCGCGAGGCTGGGGATGATGGTCGCCCACACGTTCCGCAGGAACACGAAGATGACCATGATCACGAGCGCCAGCGTCAGCGCCATCGTGACCTGCACGTCGGCGTACGACTCGCGAATCGTGTCCGAGCGGTCGTACAGGACGTCCATGTGGACGCTCGTGGGCAGCTCGGCCCGGAACTGCGGCAGCAGCGCCTTCACGGCGTCGGCGACCGCGATCGTGTTGGTGCCCGGCTGCCGCTGGATGCCGAGCGTGATGCCGCGCCGCTCGCCCTCCTGCGTGTAGAACCACGAGGCCGTCCGCTGATCCTCGACGCCGTCGATGATCGTCCCGAGTTCGCGCAGCCGCACCGGAGCGCCGTTGCGGTACGAGACGATCATGTCCTTGTACTGCTCGGCGTTCATCAGCTGGCCGGTGGCCTGCAGCGTGAACGACTTGTGCGGGCCGACCAGCGTGCCGCTCGGCACGTTGCTGTTCCAGTTGCGCAGCTGCGTCTCGACCTCGTTGATCCCGATCTGGCGGGCGGCGAGCGCGTGCGGATCGAGCTGGACGTGGACCGCGTATTTCTGGCTCCCGAGCACCTGCACCTGCGCGACGCCGTTGACCATCGAGATGCGCTGCGCGATGCGGGTCTGCGCGTACTCGTCGAGCGTCCACGGCGGCAGCGTCGTGGACGTGATGACGAGGTACAGCACCGGCTGATCCGCCGGGTTCACCTTGGTGAAGGTGGGCGGCGTCGGCATGCCCTGCGGCAGCAGGCGCGAGGCCTGCGTGATCGCCGACTGCACGTCGATCGACGCGCCGTCGAGGCTCCGGTTCAGGTCGAACTCGAGCGTGACGAGCGTCGAGCCCAGCGAGTTGACCGACGTCATCGACTCGAGGCCGGCGATCATCGAGAACTGGTTCTCGAGCGGCGTCGCGACCGACGCGCCCATCGTCTCGGGGCTCGCGCCCGGCAGCTGGGCCGTGACGAGCAGCGTCGGGAAATCGACGTTGGGCAGGTCGCTGACGGGCAGGGACCGGTAAGCGACGAGGCCGAACAGCGCGATCGCCGCCATCAGCAGGCTGGTCGCGATCGGGCGCTTGATGAATCCTTCGGAGATGTTCATTGGGTAATTGGGTAACGGGGTAACTGGGTAATTGGGGTTCGGATTAGGCCGTCACCGGCTTTGCGGACGCGGACGCCGTCGCCGGGATCCGCCTCGTCTTGAAGATCTGCGCCATGTAGCTGTAGACGACCGGCGTGAGATACAGCGTCAGCATCTGGGACACGACCAGGCCGCCCACCACGGCGAGCCCGAGCGGCCGCCGCGCCTCGCCGCCCGCGCCGAAGCCCGCGGCGATCGGCAGGCCGCCGAGCAGCGCCGCCATCGTCGTCATCATGATCGGCCGGAAGCGGACCAGGCAGCCTTCGTAGATCGCCTCGGTCGGCCCCATGCCGAGCTTGCGCTCGGCGTCGAGCGCGAAGTCGATCTGCATGATCGCGTTCTTCTTCACGATCCCGATCAGCATGATCAATCCGACAAAGGAATAAATATTCAGCTCGTTGCCGAAGAGCCACAGCGTGACGAGCGCGCCGAGGCCGGCCGACGGCAGCCCGGACAGGATCGTGATGGGGTGGATGTAGCTTTCATACAGCGCGCCGAGCACGATGTAGACGACGCCGATCGCGACGAAGAGCAGCAGGCTCAGGTTCTGCGTGGCTTCCTGGAAGACCTTGGCGGAGCCCTCGAAGTTGATCGTCACCGTCGGCGGCAGCACCTGGCCGGCCACCTCCCTGATGCGGTCGACCGCGGCGCCGAGCGACACGCCGGGCCGCAGCCCGAACGACACCGACACCGACGGCAGCTGGCCGGAGTGGTTGATGCTCTGCGGACCAACGGTTTCCTTCGGGGACATGACGGCCGCCAGCGGTATCAGCTGGCCGCGGCTGGTCTTGAACGTGAGCTTCTCCAGCGAATCGGCGTACTGCTGGTATTTCGGGTCGAGCTCGATGAGGACGCGGTACTGCGCGGTGTCGCCGTAAATGGTAGACGACCATTTCGGTCCGAACCCGGTGGACAGCACGTTCGTGATCTGCGACGCGTTGAGCCCGACGGCCGCCGCCTTGTCGCGGTCGATCACCAGGTTGACCCTCGGGCTCCTGACCTCGAGGTCGTTCGAGACGTCCTGGATTTCCGAGATGTCCCGCATCGCCGCGCTGAGCTTGCCCGCTTCCGTGTAGAGATCGTCGGTGTTCGGGCTCCGCACGGTCACGTTGTACGAGCTGCTCCCGACGCGCGCGCCGATGTTGAGCGCCGACGGCAGGTTCACGAACACGTTGTAGTTCGGGAAGCTCAGGAGCTGCCGCCGCAGCTGCTGCGAGATCTGCTGGGCCGACTGCGGCCGCGTCGCGCGCGGCACGAGGTTCACCTGGAGCTGCGCCGTGTTCTGGGATCCGCCGTACCCGCTGTTGCCCCCGCCCGTCCGGACCATGAAGCTGTCGATGTAGGGATTCTGGCGCACGACCTCGGCCACGCGCTGGGCCGCCGTGGACATCTGGTAAAACGACGTCCCCTGCGCCGCCCTGATGTTGATGTTCATCGAGTCGTTGTCCTGATCGGGGATGAACCCCTTCGGGACGACGCCGTACATGTGGACGGTCGCCGCCAGGATGGCGACGAACACGCCCACCATCACCACGCGGTGGCGGAGGACCACGCCGAGGCTCGACTTGTAGCCGGCAAACAGCGCGTCGAACGCGCGATCGAGCAGCCCCGCCAGCCCGCGCTTGGTGTGGACCACGCGCAGAAACTTGCTGCACAACATCGGCGTCAGGGTGATCGACACGAGGCCCGAGACGAGAATCGCGGCGGTGATGGTGACCGCGAACTCCCGGAACAGCCGGCCCAGGATGCCGCTCATGAACAGGATCGGGATGAAGACGGCCGCGAGCGAGGTCGTCATCGTCAGGATCGTGAAGCCGATTTCCTTCGACCCGTTGAGCGACGCCGTGAGCCGATCCTCGCCGGCCTCGATGTGGCGGACGATGTTCTCGAGCATCACGATCGCGTCGTCCACGATGAAGCCGATCGAGAGGATGAGGGCCATCATCGACAGGTTGTTGAGGCTGAACCCCAGCACCTGCATGACGGCGAACGTCCCGAAGATCGAGAAGGGCAGCGCCAGCGCCGGGATGAGCGTCGCCGATCCGTTGTGGAGGAAGAGGAAGATCACGCCGACCACGAGCAGCAGCGTGATCATCATCGTCCACTGGATGTCCTTGAAGGCCGACCGGATGGTCTTCGACCGGTCGCCCCGCACGAGCATGTGAATCGACGGCGGCAGCTGCGCGTTGAGCGCCGGGAGCAGCTTGAGGGCGGCGTCGGTGACCTCGATGGTGTTCACGCCGGGCTGCCGCTTGAGCGCCAGGTTGATCGCGCGCTGCCCGCCCTCGCGCGTGTAGTACCACGTCGCGTTCATCGTGTCCTCGATGCTGTCGGCCACGTTGGCCACCTGCTCGAGGCGCACGGGCTTGCCCTGGCGGTACGTCACGATGATCGGCCGGAACTGGGCGGCGTTCCTCAGCTGGCCGCCGGCCTTGATGTTGAACGTCTGGTGCGCGCCGAACAGCTGCCCGGTGGGCAGGTTGACGTTCCAGTTCTGCAGCGCCTGATCGACCTCGTTGATGCCAATCTGCTGCGCGCGCAGCCGGTCGGGATCGACCTGCACGCGCACGGCGTATTTAGCCTGGCCCCACACCTCGACCTTCGCCACGCCGTTCACCATCGACAGGCGCGGGGCGATCACATTTTCGGCGTACTCGTCGAGCACCGACATCGGCACGGTCTTCGACAGCAGCGCCAGCTGCAGGATGTCCTGGTCGGCGGGGTTCTGCTTGCGGAACGTCGGCGGCGAGGGCATGCCCGCGGGCAGCAGCGGCATCGCCTCGGAGATCGCGGTCTGGACGTCCACCGCCGCGCTGTCCATCGAGCGCGCCAGATCGAACTGCAGCGTCACCTGGCTGCTGCCGGTGCCGCTCTGCGAGATCATCGAGTCCACGCCGGCGATGCTCGAGAACTGCCGTTCGAGCGGGCTCGCGACCGACGACGCCATCGTGCCGGGATCGGCGCCCGGCAGGCCGGCCTGGATCTGAATCGTCGGGAAGTCCACCGTGGGCAGATCGCTCACGGGCAGCGCGCGGTAGGCGACGATGCCGAACAGCGCGATCGCGGCCATCAGCAGGCTCGTGGCGATCGGCCGCTTGATGAATCCTTCGGAGATGTTCACTGGCGCCTGCTCAAATGACGAGATGACCAGATGACCAAATGACCAGACTCGTGATTACGCCGTGACGGGTTTTGCGTCCGCCGGTGCCGCGATCTTGCTCGTCCTGAAGATCTGCGCCATGTAGGTGTAGACGACGGGCGTGAGGTAGAGCGTGAGCATCTGGGAGAAGACGAGCCCGCCGACCACCGCGAGCCCGAGCGGCCGGCGCGCTTCGCCGCCGGCGCCGAACCCGGCCGCGATCGGCAGCGCGCCGAGCAGCGCCGCCATCGTCGTCATCATGATCGGGCGGAAGCGGACGAGACACCCTTCGTAGATCGCTTCGGACGGCGTCATGCCGAACTTGCGCTCGGCGTCGAGCGCGAAGTCGATCTGCATGATCGCGTTCTTCTTCACGATGCCGATCAGCATGACCAGGCCGACGAATGAATAAATATTCAGCTCGTTGCCGAAGGCCCAGAGCGTGATGAGCGCGCCCAGCCCCGCCGACGGCAGCCCCGAAAGAATCGTGACCGGGTGGATGTAGCTCTCGTACAGCGCGCCCAGGACGATGTACACCACGCCGATCGCGACGAAGAGCAGCAGCCCCAGGTTCTTCGTGGACTCCTGGAACACCTTGGCCGAGCCCTCGAAGGCGATGGTCACGGTCGCCGGCAACAGGTTCGTCGCCACTTCCCGGATGCGATCGACGGCGGTGCCGAGCGAGATGCCCGGCCGCAGCCCGAACGAGACGTTCACCGCGGGGAGCTGGCCCGAGTGGTTGATGCTCTGCGGGCCGACGGTTTCCTGCACCGACACGACCGCCGGCAGCGGGATGAGCCCGCCGCGGGGCGTCTTGAACGAAAGCTTGTCCAGCGAATCGGCGTATTCCTGATATTTCGGGTCGAGCTCGAGCAGCACGCGGTACTGGGTCGTGGCGCCGTAGATCGTGGACGACCACTTCGGCCCGAACCCGGCGGACAGCGAGTTTTGAATCTGCGTCGCGTTCAGGCCGACGGCGGCCGCCTTGTCGCGATCGATGACGAGGTTCATCCGCGGGCTTCTGATCTCGAGGTTGTTCGAGACGTCCTGGATTTCCGGAATCTCCGTCTCCATCGCCGTGCTCAGGCGCTGCGACCAGGTGTACAGCTGGTCCGTGTCGGCGCTTCGCACCGTCACGTTGTAGCTGCTGTTGCCCTGGCCGAAGCCGATCTGCAGCGCCGGCGGGATCCTGACGAACCCCCGGTAGTTGGGGAACCGAAGCAGCAGCGGCCGCAGCTGCTGCGCGATCTGCTGCGCCGAGACCGGGCGCTGCGCGCGCGGCAGCAGCTGCACCTGGATCTGCGCGTTCGAGCTCCCGCCGCCGCCGAAGTTGCCGCCGCCGCCGAGGTTGACGTTGAAGCTGTCGATGTACGGGTTCTGCTTGATGATCTCCGCGGCACGCAGCGCCCCGAGGGACATGTCCGGGAACGACGTGCCCTGCGCCGCCTGCAGGTTGACGAAGAGGAAGTCCTGGTCCTGGTCGGGAATGAATCCCTTGGGGACGATGCTGTACATGTGCACCGTGCCCGCGAGCACGGCGGCGAAGACGATCACCATGGCGAAGCGGTGGCGCAGCACGAGGCCGAGGCTCCACCGGTAGCCGTCGAATACCGCGTCGAAGGCGCGGTCGAGCAGGCCGGCCAGCCCCTTCTTGGTGTGCACGACGCGCAGGAACCGGCTGCACAGCATCGGCGTCATCGTGATCGACACCAGGCCGGAAATCAGGATCGCCGACGTGATCGTGACCGCGAACTCGCGGAACAGCCGGCCCAGGATGCCGCTCATGAACAGGATCGGGATGAACACCGCGGCGAGCGACGTGGTCATCGTCAGGATCGTGAAGCCGATTTCCTTCGACCCCTTGAGCGACGCCGTGAACCGGTCTTCGCCGGCCTCGATGTGGCGCACGATGTTCTCGAGCATCACGATCGCGTCGTCCACGATGAAGCCCACCGAGAGGATGAGCGCCATCATCGACAGGTTGTTGAGGCTGAAGTTCAGCAGCTTCATCACCGCGAACGTGCCCAGGATGGCAAAGGGCAGCGCCAGCGCCGGGATGAGGGTCGCCGATCCGTTGTGGAGGAACGCGTAGATCACGCCGACGACGAGCACCAGCGTGAGGAGCATCGTCCACTGGATGTCGGCGAACGCCTTGCGGATGGTCCGCGACCGATCCTGGCGCACCTGCAGGTGCACCGACGGCGGCAGCTGCGCCTCGAGTTGGGGCAGCACGGCGCGGACCGCGTCGGTGACCTCGATGATGTTGATGCCGGGCTGCCGCTGGACGCCCATGTTGATGGCGCGGCGGCCGCCCTCGCGCGTGTAGAACCACGCGGCGGTCCGCGTGTTTTCGACGCTGTCGAGGACGGTGGCCACCTGATCGAGGCGGACGGGGCGGCCCTGCCGGTAGGCCAGCACGATCGGACGGAACTGCGCCGCGTTGTTCAGCTGCCCGGCGGCCTTGATGTTGAACGTCTGGTGCGGCCCGAACAGCTGGCCGGTCGGCAGGTTGGAGTTCCAGTTCTGCAGCGCCTGATCGACCTCGTTGATGCCGATCTGCTGCGCGCGGAGCTTCTCGGGATCGACCTGCACGCGCACCGCGTACTTCTGCGCGCCGTTCACCTGCACCTGCGACACGCCGCTGACCATCGAGATCCGCGGCGCGAGGACGGTCTCCGCGTAGTCGTCGAGCACCGACATCGACAGGGTGCTCGATGTCAGGCTCAGCTGCATGATGTCCTGATCGGACGGGTTCTGCTTGCGGAACGTCGGCGGATTCGGCATGCCCGCCGGCAGGAGCGGCATCACGGCCGACAGCGCGGTCTGGACGTCCACGACGGCGCTGTCCATCGAGCGCCCGAGATCGAACTGCATGTTGATCTCGCTGTTGCCCGTGCCGCTCTGCGACGTCATCGAGTCGATGCCGGCAATCGTCGTCAGCTGGCGCTCGATCGGGCTCGCGACCGTCGCCGCCATCGATCCGGGATCGCCGCCCGGCAGCCCCGCCTGGACACGGATCGAGGGCGAGTCGACCGTCGGCAGATCGCTCACGGGGAGCGCGCGATAGGCGACGACGCCGAAGAACGCGATCGCCAGCATCAGCAGGCTGGTGGCGATCGGACGCCGGATGAAGATTTCGGAGACGTTCATGCGCGTCTATTCCCCGCGCCGCCCGCCCTGACCGCCCTGCCTGCCCTCCCCGCCTTGCCCGCCCTGTCTGCCGCGGCGTCCGCCGCCGCCCTGGCGGCCGTCGCCCGTCTGGATCTTCGTGCCGGCCTCGAGCCGCAACTGGCCTTCCGTCACCACCGTCTGCCCGACCTCGAGACCCTTTTCGACGACGACGTCTTCGCCGACGCGTTGCCCGACCGAGACCGTCTGCTGCGCCACGGTGTTATCCGGCTTGACGAGGAAGACGAACTGTCCTTCCTGGCCGGTCTGGATCGCCTGGCCCGGCAGCACGAGCGCGTGGGGAATCGTCGTGACGCGCAGGCTGACGCGCGCGAACTGGCCCGGCCACAGGCGGCGGTCGTGGTTTTCGAACCGCGCCTTCAGCTTGATCGTGTCGGTGGAGGCGTCGATCACGTTGTCGATGAAATTCAGCTCGCCCTCGACGAAGCCCGTCTCGGCGTCGGCAGACGAGGCGGTAACCGGCACCTTGACGCGCCCCAGGTTCTGCTTGATCGCCGAAAGGCTCGAGGAGGGCACCGAGAACGTGACGTAGATCGGCTCGACCTGCGCGATCGTGGCGAGCTCGGTCTGGCTGGCGGTCACGAGGCCGCCGACCTTGATCGGAAAATTCCCGAGGTGGCCGTCGATGGGCGATCGGATCGACGTGTACGCCAGCTGCAGCCTCGAGTTGTCCACGGCCGCCTGCTGGGCGACCAGCTGCGCCTTCGCGCTCTCGACCGCCGCGCGATCGGCCTTGACGGTCGCCGCGATCGCGTCGGCGCCGGCGCGCGACTGCTCGGCGATGTCCTTCGACACGATGCCGGCCTCCGCGAGCTTCGCCTGCCGCTGCGCGGTGAGCGTGGCGTACTCGGAGTTCGATCCGTCGCGCACCAGCTGGGCTTCGGCCTGGCTGAGCAGGGCCTGATCGCGCAGCATGTTGGCTTCGACCTGCCGGAGCAAGGCCTCGAACGGCCGCTTGTCGATGGTGAACAGCAGCTGATCTTTCTTGACGAAATCGCCTTCGTGCACCGCGATCGAATCGATCGTGCCCGTGATCTGCGCCCGGACCGAAATCATGGTGTACGCTTCGACGTTGCCGATGGCCGCGATGTCCACCGGCACGTCGCGTGCCACGACTTTGGCGGTGACGACTGGCACGGCGCCGCCGGCTTCGCCCCCACGCCCGCGGCCCCGGCCGCCGCCCCCGGACCCGCCGGACCCCGAGTCCGAACAGGCGACCGCGGCGGCGAGTGCGCCGAGACTGAAAATGAGGATGAACGCGCGTTTCTGCACCGGTAAGCTCCAGGCGGTAATCGGGTCGGCTGATTGGCTATCTACAATACGCGCCCGCCGCGCGTACCATTTACGATGCGGCCGCCGGCGGTTTCCGCCTGAAACCGGGGCGGTTTCGCCATGACTTCGCAGGTCCGCCCGCTCGAATCGGAAGCCGACGCCACGGCCGCCCTCGAACACGGCCACGTGCTCTGCCTGAGCACGGCCGGGTTCGCGCTATCGGCCGCGGAGCGCCCGCTATTGTCGTCCGCTGTGCTGGCCAGAGGCAAGAACGTTAGCTTCGATCCGGCGACGGGCGCCGTGGGCGGCAGTGCCCTGCAGGGGGAGGCCGCCGGGCGGCTGCGCGGGATGCTCGCCCGGTTCAGCGACGAGGCGCACGAGCTCGTCGGCCGCACGTGCCCGGCCTACCGGGAGCGCCTGAGGCGCGGGCGCACCAGCTTCCGGCCGGTCGAAGTGGCCGGCCGCGCGTCGTCCTGGCGCCAGGACGATACGCGCCTGCACATCGACAGCTTTCCGGCGTCGCCCGTGCGCGGACAGCGCATTCTGCGCGTCTTCGCCAATGTCAACCCGGAAGGACGGCCGCGCGTGTGGCGGATCGGCGAGGACTTCGAATCGGTGGGCCGCCGGTTCGCGCCCGGGCTCCGGATGCCGCCGCCGGGCATGGCGCTGCTGCTGCGCGCCTTCGGCATCACGAAGTCGCGGCGCTCCGCGTACGACGCGATGATGCTGCAGCTGCACGATCTGATGAAGGGCGACACCGCGTATCAGGCCGGCGCGCCGCAGACGACCGTGGACTTCGCGCCGGGATCAATCTGGATGGCGTTCACCGACCAGGTGAGCCACGCCGCCATGTCGGGCCAGTATCAGCTCGAGCAGACTTTTCTGTTGCCCGTCGAAGCCATGCGGGCATCCGACACGTCACCGCTGCGCGTGCTCGAACGGCTCAAAGGGCGCGCGCTCGTTTGATCCCCAGCCCCCAGCCCCTAACCTCTAACCTCTAACCCTAACCTCTAACCCCTATCGAAGTATCGTCGCCGTGACCTCCACGGTGACGCGGCGATCGCCGATCGGATCGGTGCCCTGCGAGATCACGAGCGCCTTGCCGCTCTCCAGGTTCAACACCAGGTTCTGCCTGATGTCGGTTCCCCTGCGCGTTTCGCCCGTCGCGGCGGCTGCGCCGGCGCCGGCGTTGTATTGAATCGAGCAGGTCAGCCGGATCTTGCCGTTCGGCAGGATGACGGGGAACGCGTCGAAGTTCAGGGGCACCGGTTGATTGAAATTTGGCGCCGTCGGATTCTGCTGCGCGAAGCCCTGCTGGCGCACGAAGCCGTTGTAGCCGTCCGCGACGACCGCGGTCACCGATTTCTTGATCGGGGCGCCGGCGCCACCGTCCTCGGTGATGTTCAACTCGACCCGCACGTTGATCGGCTGCCCTTCGCGCCGCGGCGGTCCCGGCGGCGCGGGCGGAGGCGGCGGCGGGGGCGCGGCCGGGTTGGCAGCCGGCGCCGGTGGAGCCGGCGCCGCGGGCGCGGCCGGAGCCTGCGGCGGTCGCGGCGGCGCCTGCGCGAACACGTGGCCGGCCATCAGCACGAACACCGCGAACACGATCAGTCTGGTTCTCATCGTCATCTCCACTTTTCCACTTTCTGCTTTTCAACTTCTCAACTTTCTTCTAGGGCATTGGCGCGATTTCGATTCGCTCGATCGCGATCGCCTGGATCTCGATCGGCATCACGGTCACGAGCGGCGAGACGTCCAGCGCGGCGAACTCGATGGGCGGCGTCACGAGCGGCTCCACCGTGGAATCGGCGGCCGGCGCCGGCGGAACTGTCTTCCGCGCGGCGTTCGTCGCGCTTCTCGCAACGGGTTCGGCCGTCTCCCGCTTCGTGACCGCCGTCGCGACGTTTTCCGTCGTGGCGTTTGCCGTCGCGGTGGTGTTTGCCGTCGTCGTCGTGTTTGCCGTCGTCGTCGCGTTTCCCGTCGTCGTCGTGTTTCCCGTAGCGTCCGGCTTTAGCCGGACGTTCCCATCACGAACGAAAAACGCGGCCAGCAGCACGGCAGCGGCTGCCGGCACGAGCAGCCAGGCGCGCGACCAGGTCCGCGGCGCGCGCGCGTCAGGATCCTCCAGGCGCGCCGACACGCGGCGGGCGAACGCTTCGTCCGCGCGCGCGGCGGTCATCCCGCGCGCGACGTCGTCTATCAAGCGATCGAGGCTATCCGGGTCGTCCTGCGTCACGGTGTCCCTGTTTCAGCAGCGCCGCCTTCACCTGCCGCCGCGCTTCCGACACGCGCCACTTGATGGTGCCCAGGGGCGCGCCGAGCATCGCGGCGATTTCCCCGTAGCTGTAGTCGCCGCTCTGCGCGAGGAGCAGCGCGTCGCGCAGCTTGCGCGGCAGCGCGGCGATCGCCCGGGCGACGGCGCACCGCAATTCCTCGGCCCCGGCGAGCTGTTCCGGCGTAGACGCCGCGGACGCGAACTCCACGACGTCGCCGGTCGAACCGAGGTCTCCGAAGCTGATGATTCGCCGCCACCAGCGGGTGCTCGCCCGCCGGCGGTTGATCGCCTGGTTCCACGTGATCGACAGGAGCCATGTCCTGAAACTCGACGCCTCCCGGAAACTCCGAAGCCGCCTGAACGCCAGCAGGAACGCTTCCTGCGCGACGTCGTCCGCGTCGGCCGCCGACCCGGTGGCCGCCAGCGCCGCGCGGAACACGGCCGCCTGATGCCGGAGGACCAGCTCGCCGAACGCGGCGGCGTCGCCCTCGCGGGCTCGGGCGACCAGTTCGTCGTCGGTCACTCAGACTGTAGACACCCGGGGACGGGGGATGGTTGGAACTGGGTCGGGTAGGTCTGGTGGGTCGGGTAGGTCGGGTGGGGCAGGGCGGCCCTGCGACAGGCTCAGGGCCGCCCCGCTTGTGTCTCAGTCGAGGAGTTTCATGTAGGCGACCATGTCGGCCTCGTCCTGCGGCGTGAGCTGGAGGAACCCCTGCGCGGGGCCCGGACCATCAGGATCGGTGACGAAGGCGAAGAACTTCGTGTAGTGCGCGGCCACTTCCTCGAGCGTCTTCGCGGAGTTGTCGTGGAAGTAGGGCGCGGTCTTCCGGATTCCGCGCAGCGGCGAGGTCTTGAACGCATCCAGGTCGTCGAGGTTGCCCGTGATCAGCGCGCGTCCCGGATCGGTGCTGGACACCGGCACGTCGCCTCCCGGCGTGCTGAAGATGAAATCCTGCACGGGCTGGTTCCCCTTGTTGAACAACCCCACCAGGATGTTGATGAAGCGCGTGGCCGTCGGGATCGGCACGCCGATGAACTGAGGCGCGAACTCGTTGGTCTGGTTCATCAGCGTCCCGCTGTGGCAGTGCGCGCACAGGCCCGGCTTGAAGCCGGCGGCCGGATCCGGCGGCACGTCTTCGAAGAAACGGCGGCCGCGCCGCTCCGACGCGGTGTTGCCTCGCGGCAGGTGCGGGCTCGGGCCGCCGAGCGCGCGGACCTTCAGCTCGAACGAGCTGAAGAACGAGAGATCCGTCTGCTGAAAAAATCTGAGCGCTTCGAGGTCGCCCAATTCCGGGAAGGGCGGTGCCTGCGCGTGATCGAGAATCGCCCCCTGGGCCTGCAGCTCGAGCGACGGCTGGCGGCCGTCGAGCATGAGGACCGGGTCGAGGGCCGGCGTGTTGAGCGTCGACGGAATGCCGCGCCGGACGGTCACGAACCGGTCGCTCGAGTGCGCGAGACGCACGTTCGCGGGGAGCGCGAATCTTCATGAGGATGGTGGCTTCGCTCAGCATCCTCGTCACGCCGTGGCCCAGGCCGTCGTCGCTCCCGTCGTGCAGGAAGAGCGGATCGCCGGGATTGGCCAGCAAGCGCGCCTTCGCGTCGGCGGGGGAGACGGTCCCCGTCTTGCGGCTGTGACAGGTGAGGCACGTGCGACCGTTGCCGCCGAACGTCTCACGCTCGAAGAGCTGCCGGCCGTCGCGGTCGCCCTCGCCTCGCACCGGAACAGACAGCGAGGCGACCATGACGCCCGCAAATATCACGACGGTGGATACGCCGAACAGACGTCGTACTCTCATAGTGACCTCCTGACAAAACTCAGCAATTCCGCGTCACGCGTACACGCGCGAAAGGTCGAGCTAAGGGCTCAGAGTTAAGGCTGGGGTCTACGCGGGGGCCAGGACAGAAAGTTGGCCGCCGCGGCCAGGCAGGCGCATCCTACCTCTACCATAGGCGTGCGGCGAGAGGATCTTCATGCCCTGGGACGTGCAGCGTCCGCAGATAAATAGACTTAGTCTATGAACTTAGTCTATAATGCGCCGATGAAATCCTCGAACAAGGTCGTCAACATCCACGAGGCCAAGACGCATCTGTCCCGGCTGCTGGAGCGCGTGCAGGCGGGGGAAGAGGTGACGATTGCGAAGGCCGGACGTCCTGTCGCGCGTCTCGTTCCGATCGCCGCCGCCGGCAAGCGGCCGCTCGGACTGGATAAGGGCAAGGGATGGATCGCCGACGACTTCAATGCACCGCTGCCGGACGACATCCTCGCCGATTTTGAAGGGCGTGATTGAGGATTCTTCTGGATACGCACGCGTGGCTGTGGATGGCGTTGACACCCGATCGGCTGTCCTTACACGCGCGCTCGTTTGTTGAAGGACGCGAGCACGAACTGTATCTGTCGGCCGCGAGCGCCTGGGAAATTGTCATCAAGTATTCACAAGGAAAGCTTGGTCTGCCGGATCCTCCCCTGACATACGTGCCCTCACGGCTCGAGCAGTTCGGAGTCCTGCCGCTTCCCATCGATCATGGTCACGCGCTTTATGTCTCCACGCTCCCGGTGCATCACCGCGATCCGTTCGATCGCCTCCTGATCGCGCAGGCGCAGCTGGAGGACTTGCCGATTCTGACGGCCGATCCGGTGTTCGCGGCCTACGATGTCCGGACGATCGCGGCGTCCTGACGAGTGGCGCCGCCTTTCAACGGTAGTTGTCGATCACGCTCAGGCTTCCGCGATCGAAGTCCCTCGTGTACACGATCGATCGCCCGTCCGGGGACCAGGCGCCGCCATGAACGTGCCACTTCCCCCCGCCAAACGTCATCTGCCTGGGGGCCCCTGTCGCGTGAGGCAATTCGTTTGCGCCAGCCGGATGGACGAGCGTCAGCACGTACCGATTCATGCTGAAGTGTCCGTCCGCACTGTTGTACGCCACGGCCTTCCCGTCCGGGGCCACGCTCAGCTCCGTGGCGTTCGCCTTCAGCAGCACACGCTCCTCGCCCGTCTCGAGGCTGGTGGCGATGACCTCGATTCGCCCGTCCGTGCTGTTGCGCGTATAGATCGCCCGGCGACTGTCCAGATACCAGTCGAAGCGCAAGACGCCTGACACGCGAGTCGCGCGTGCATTACGGCCATCGGGATCGATGAGCCACAACGTCGAGCCTCGTTCGCCGGGAGCGAGATAGGCAATGGCGCGGCCATCCGACGACCACCTCGGTGCGACTCGCGCATTCACCCACCAATCGCCATCCATGGGGATCGCCTGCTCGGAAAGGCGGTGCGTCGCTCCGCCGTCCACGTCCGCGACCCACAATTGAAACGCTCCGCCGCGATTCGAGAGAAACACCACCTGCTTCCCATCGGGCGACCAGTCCGGCGTTCTGTCCTCCCGTTCGGCCGGTGGATAGGTGAGCTGGCGCTCCGCACCTGTCTCCATGTCGTGGAGCCACAACACCGACCGGCCGCCGCGGCTCGATTGAAACACGATCTGCCGGCCGTCCGGCGAGAAACGCTGCGCGAAATTGTTGCCCCCGCTGAGCGAGATCTGCTCGTGCTCGGCCGCCGGGTTGGCGACCGACATCCTGAAAAAGAACGTCTGATGGCTCCAGCGCGAGAAGGCCACGCGCCCTGTGGACGAGAGAATCGGCGTACTGACGCTGGCCCCGACCGTCAGCTGCCTGGTCGTCCCCGTCCCGAGCCGGACCTCCGAAACGTCTCCGCCCGACACTCCGTCGGGAACGAACAGCAGGGAACGGTCGTCGACCGACCAGGCCGCGGCAATGCGGCCAGCCGTCTTGTTCGGGACCACCGCACGCGGTTCCCCTCCCGATACGGGAACGAGATACAGAATGGATGGCGAGCCGGTGGATGCGCGATTGAACGCGATCTCCTTGCCGTCGTGCGACCACGCCCCTCGCCAGTCGTTGACGCCAGGCGGCGGAGACGTCAGGCGCGCTTCCTGGCCGCTCTCGATATCGGCCGTCCACAACGCCACGCTGTTGGTGGCCTCCAGCCGCGAGAACACGAGACGCCGTCCATCCGGAGACCACGGTTGCGAGCCGAGGGCGCCGAGCGACGTGAATCGATCGAGATACTGAAAGTGGGTCTGGGCGATCCTCCGGCGTGTTCCGCCGGTGGGCGGTACCCAATAGACGTTCATGCCGGTGCCATCGTCAGACACGAATGCGATCCGGGAACCGTCCGGCGACCACCGCGGCATGGCCTCGTCGTTGGGGCCGCCGGCGACGAGACGACGTTCTCCGCCCCCGAGCGACATGACGGCAATGTCCATCGATCCGTTCAGGGTGTAGTCGTAGGCCACCTGCGTCGCGTCGGGAGACCAGCTCCCCGACAGCGAGAGCCCGTCGGTATCCGTCAGCGGGGTGATCGTCAGAGCCGGCGCGCTCGTCCCGGCCGGTGCCGGGCCGGCGACGCTCCTCGCCCACCACGCCGTCGCCGCAACGGCGAGGGCACCGAGAACGACCGCGCCCACCGTCAGCGCACGCCATCTTCCTGCGCCCCCCAGGGACGCTCGCTGCTGGTGGTGGCCTGAGTCGGCGTCGCGCCGCATCCGCTTGAGGTCTGCGCGGAGATCCGAGGCGTGCTGATAGCGGAGACCAGCGTCCTTTTCCAGCAGCTTGTTGACGACGCCTGCCAGCTCCGGCGAAATCGCGCGATTGCGCTCGACCAGCGCCGACGGCGCCCGATTGAGAATCTGATCGAACACCGCGGCCGACGTCGCACCCGTGAAGGGCGGCTGGCCCGCCAACGCTTCGTAGATGACGACACCCATCGAAAACAGGTCGGTCCGCGAATCCAGGTCCCTGCCGAGCGCCTGCTCGGGCGACATGTACGCAACCGTACCCAGGGTGGTTCCATGGCCGGTCAGCGTTCCGACGACGTTCGAGACTGTCAGGCCCTGGTCATCAGGGAGGCGAGTGGTCTTGGCCACGCCGAAATCGAGGACCTTCGCCTGCCCGCGATCCGCGATGAAGATGTTCGCCGGCTTGATGTCGCGATGAATGATCCCGGCGGCATGAGCGGCGTCCAACGCATCGGCGAGTTGGGTGGCAAGCTCCAGGGCTTCGTCGCAATCGAGGCGCCCCTGCGCCGAAAGCCTTGCCTCGAGTGTCTGTCCCTTCATCAGTTCCATCACGATGAAGGGCTGACCTTCGTGCTCGCCGATTTCGTGAATCGCGCAGATGTTGGGATGATTGAGTGCGGCGGCGGCGCGGGCCTCCCTGTCGAATCGCGCAACCTGGACCGGATCGTGACCAAACGCGTCCGGGAGAACCTTGATCGCCACCTCGCGTCCCAGTTTGTGATCCTTCGCCCGATACACCACCCCCATGCCACCCTTTCCCAGGGCAGAGAGGACTTCGTAGTGTCCGAGCGCCGTGCCGGGCCGAATCACCCGTAGATGGAACTACTAATGGGAGTGGAGGTCAACGTGAAAACCGTGGTGGCCGATCGACCGGCGTACCTGCGGACAGCGCCACGACTTGTGGGGCTCTCAGTCTCGTACTGCCTTGATCAGCGCTTCCATGTGGGCGAGGTATTTCTCCAGCGCGCGCTTGCCGGCGGCGGTCAGGCGGTACTCCGTCCGGGGCACGCGTCCCGCGAACGATTTCTCGACGGCGATGTACTCCGCGTCCTCCAGCTTTCTGGCGTGCACGCTCAGGTTGCCGTCGGTCGTCTCGAGCAGCTTCTTCAGGTCGTTGAACGTCAGCCGCTCGTTGACCGCCAGCGCGCTGACGATGCCCAGACGGAGCCGCTCGTGAATCAGCCGATCGAGGCTGCCGACTGCGGACTGTCGACTGTCGACTGACGACTTGTCGCGCCGAGGCGCGGAGCGCGACTGCTGACTGGCGACTGCTGACTGCCGACTGCCGACTGTGGACTGCCGACTGCCGACTGCCGACTGGCGACTGCCGACTGCCGACTGGCGACTGCCGACTGCCGACTGGCGACTGCCGACTGATCTACCCGCCATATCTCCTCGCAATCACAAGACCGAACACGATGTGGAGGCCGCCGAAGCCGGCGGCCATGAACGCGTTGCCCCAGCCGGCCGGCGCCATCAAGGCCGCAACGCCGAGCGCCATGAAGGCCAGCCCCATTACGGGCACGATGCGCACCGACAGCGCGCCGCCGGCGACGAGCGCCGTGCCGTAGAGCAGCAGCCAGCAGCCCGGGAGCCGCGGCGTCAGCCCGTTCGCGACGAAGACGGGCGTGAGCACGGCGCCAGCCGCGAGCGGCGGCACGTAGGCGAGCGCGAACCGCTGGAGCGGAGTGCCGATGAACGGCGCACCCGACGCGCGCGCCTTCCGCGCGATGGCCGCGAGGCCGATCACGACCGACAGAACGGCGGCGGCCAGCCAGGCCGCGAGCCACGGCGTGCCGGCCTCCACCGGCCCGGCCAGAGCGGCCGCGGCGAGCGCCACGACGCCGATGGCGACGCCGCCCCAACCCGGCACCGCCGTGAACGGCCCCGCGCGCTCCATCGTCTCGCGGATGAAGCGGAGGTTGTCCATGGCGTGCGCGTGCAGCGCCGACGGGTCCGGCGAGTCAGGCATCAAAGACCTTTATAGCACAGAGCCCGCCTTCGAGAGGTCCAGACTGAACCGATCCTGAGCGAGGTAAATGAATCGAAGGGAGTAATCCCCGAAGAAGATTTCCACGCCGCAGCCTGCTACACTCTCCCGCTTCGACGTCCCATCCCGATCGCCACGACCAGCCAGGCCACGGTCAGAAATCCGAACCCCACGAGCACCGTCACGAGGGCCTCGGCGGCCCCGATCGCCATCACGCGGTACGTCTCGGAACTCGCGCCGCGGGTCCAATAGAGGCTGAGCACGTTGATGAATCCCAGCAGCGTGCCTGCAATGGCCGCGAACAGGCTGGCCAGCGACAGCGGCCGCATCAGCGCGAGATTCTGCTCTGTCGGACGGCTGGCGTACACGATCGCCATGACGAGCGGAACAACACCCAGGATGAGCGTCAGACGGGCGAACAGGCTGGCATTGTGGAGCATACTCATGTGCGACCTCATGGTTGATGGCGAACCTGATATGAGAGAACGCGCCCCGGGGCTTGTTGTGACCCCAGTCGTGATCGATGTCACACGCGCGCCGCTCGCGCGTTAGATCCTGCCGTGGACCGGGAGACCGAGCTGACGCTGGTCGGACGGCTTCGCCAGGGGGAGGCGGACGCGTTCGACGAGGTCTATGCGGCGTTCAACAAACCGCTGTTTACGTTCCTGATCCGCTTGTCGCGGCGGCGAGACGTCGCCGAGGACCTGCACGAGGAGACCTGGCTCCGGCTGGTCAAACACGCCGGCCGGCTGCAGGCCGACACCCGACTGGGGCCCTGGCTCTTCACGGTGGCACGCAACCTTCACGTCAGCTACCGGCGTTCGCGAGCGCTGGAAGATTCGGCGGCGGCGGGCCTTATCGGGCTGTGGCCCTTCGGCGCCAGGGAGACCTCTCCCTTCGAGGAGACCGCGGCCAATGAGCTCGAGCGGCGCATCGAACGGGCGCTTGCGAACCTGCCGACGGCTTCGAGGGAAGTGTTGCTCCTCGTGGCCGTCTCCGGACTCGATCAATCGGAAGTGGCCGACATCTGCGGCATCACGCCCGGCGCGCTTCGACAGCGTCTGCATCGAGCACGCGACTTGCTCGCGGACGCCCTGGAGCGCGACGCGGTCCACCCGCCCCTTCTGGAAGGAGTACCACCATGTCCGAGTCGCTGATCCGGAGGCTGGGCGAACTGCCGGCCGCCGAACCGGATATCGCACGCACCGAACACATCAGGAAGCGTTGTCACGCTCACCTGGCGCGCCACAAGCGCCGCAGTCTTCTGTCGACTACGCCGACCGGCGAGCGAATCGCACCCGTCTGGCAGTCAGCGATCGCGGTGCTCGCGCTCGGCTACCTGACCGAGGTGATTCGCTTCGCGCTCGACGTCTACGGCCTTACATAAAGGCGTGGCGCGTTCGCGCCTCAGCCGAAGAGTTTCCGGTCCATGCACCGCAGGTCGCTGGTGTCGAAGAACTTCTCCACCCATTTGTCCGTGGTGGACAGAAAGCCGCTGCCCGGCGCGGGGGGCTTCGTCGGTCCGCCCGTCGGCTTCACGAACTGATCGAGAAAATTGAAATGATCGACCAATTCGAGCGCCTCGATGGCGAAGACGGTCGCGACGTCGCGATCGTGGATGGCGATGAGGTTGTCGCCGTTCGATTGCTCGCCGCCCAGCGTCAGGTTCGACGATCCGCAATACACGACCGCGTCGGGGGTGTTGAACCCGCAGACGATGAACTTGTGGTGAACCTGATGGCCCTTGTCGATAACGTCCACCATCTGGTCGAAGGGGGGAGGCAGCTGGGCGCTCGCGGCCTTTCCGGCGACGAGAACGCCCGTCTTTTTTCCGGGACTGTAGAAGAAGACGCCGCCCGGGCTGTCGGAAATCCCGTAGGTGAAGATGCTCTGGCCGGCGTGCAGCGCCTTGAGGGCGGGAATCACCGAGCCCGACCCCACGCTGAGCTGCATCACGGCAAACAGCACGCTGCCGCCCTTCTTCTTCCCCTCTGCGTCGATGCGCGCCACGATGTCGTCCAGGATCTGCGTCGCGAACGTCGCATCGTGCGGCGCGAACGTGATCTCCGACTTCGGGGTGTCCACGGACGAAATCGAAAACGTCTGCGAGCCCTCCGGCGATGCCGCGAACACCGCGGCGGGTTTCTTGCCGCCGAGCGCGGTCAGCGATTCCTCGAATACATCCAGATACCGGGTGGCCACCTTCTTGTCGTTGAACACCAGCACGTGGTTGGAGTTGACGTACACGCCGGTGACCGAGAAATTCGTCGAGCCCGACAGCACTTTCACCGCGCCGCTCTTGTTCGAGACGATGAGCAGCTTGTTGTGCGCGAAGCTGCCGAACTTGCCTCGAACAATCGACGCGCCGCTCTTGGCGGCCGCCCTGAATTTCGTTTCGAACTGGTCCTCGGGCTTGGGCGTCGTCGCGTTGTGGTGCAGGCTGGCGTTGTCCAGGATGATGCGGATGCGCCCCTGCTTGGCCAGCGTGAGAAAGGCGTCCATGATGTCCGGCTCTTTGAGGTCGTAGGCGCACACGTCCAATCGCAGGTTCTTGTTGTCTAGCACCTCGTTCAGGACGGCGAAAATCTGCACGCGCGCCGTGAAGCCGAGCCAGTCGTATTCCTCTTCGAACGTGTAGGGTTTCCCGTCGGGCCCCGTCCCCGACACCTGTTTCGTATCGAAAAGGAGCACACCGTCGTCGGGGCGGATGATGGCGTCTTTCCCGAAGTGGTGGACGAACGCCTGCGATTGTGTGAATCCCCTCGCGAACCCCACCTCGAGGCTCTTCTTCACGAACGGCTCCACGTCGATCGTCACCGACACGCTGCGCGACAGATCGATGGGCAGCAACGATTGCTTGGCGTCGAAGAACCTTGGCGTCACCGTGTAGGTGTAGGACCCGATCGCCGGCGTTACGCCTTGATGGAAGGATCCCGGATAGTGCACCCAGCGGAACTTGTGGATGGGCGCGTTGATGCTCGAATTGGGCGGGTCGGTCGCGACCTGCGTATGATCAGCCGGGGTTTTGAACTGATACGAGTTGAAGAGGAAGTAGGCCGGCTTCCCCTTGGGCTGGGTCTGAACCGTGAAGCCCGCCAGGTTCTTCGCGCTTGCCTTGCTTGCCAGGTTGAACGCGAGCAGCGTCTTGAAGTCGCCCTGGTACGCGGTGACCGTGAAGCCATTCTTCGACTTGCTTGTTGACGCCATCGTCTTCTTCCCCCCGTTCGGCGGCATGCCGCCACGCGCCGTTTATAGACCAACGCGCGGGAATCGTCTCTCAGGGCTCAACAAAAAGGAAGAAATCGTTCCGTAAGGATATTCAGCGGCCAATGGATTGGCCGGTGCGCGTGTCCCATCGCGCGCGCAGCGCACGGAGTGGCCCTGACGCGTCGGCGACGATGTCTCCGGATTCTGGCGTAGAATTGCGCCGCATCCGCCGGATCGGCTGAAAATCAGGAGATCGACATGAGATCGCCGGACGACGAGGTGATCGAGTTCATCTGCAACGAGAACAATCAGTTCCGCCAGCGCGTGAAGATCGATTGATCGACTGGGTCAGCGCGGCGGAAGCGACCCCAGGTACGCCGAGAGCGCGATGATGTCGTCTTCCGACAGCTTCGCGACCACCTTCTTCATCAGCGCCGCGTTGGCGCCGGCGCTCGTGCCGTTCTGCATCGTGATGAGCTGCCGCGCGATGTAGACCGGCTGCAGGCCCGCGATGCGCGGCACCTCGCCAAGCCCCGTGAGCGCGTCGCCGTGGCACAGCGCGCACTGAATCGTCCGGCCCCCGGCGCCTGTCTTCGCCAGCGCGGCGCCCGCGGCGATGCTGCCGGGCGGCACGTACGCGATGAACCCCGAATGTGGATCGCGGATCGTCGTCCGCATCGGGTCTTCCGGAACCTGGATGATGCGCCGGCCGATCGGCTCGTTCCCGCCGTCCGGGTGGATACGCCGGTGGCGCGCATCGGCGCTGACGTACGTCTTCGGCGGCGTCGCGGTCTCGATCACTTTCACGAACGGCGCGGGCGTGAGGGCCGCGAAATACGCCGCCGCCTCGCTCGCGTCCTCGTCGGAGACGGCGCGGGCGATCGGTCCCATGCGCCCTTCCTCTTTCCGCGCGCCGCTCTTGAAGTACTTCATCTGCCGGACGATGTATTCCGGCGGCATGCCCGCGATGTCGGCGGACTCCGGGTGCCCCTGGCCGGACATCAGGTGGCACGATCCGCACGCGTTCGGCATCGGGCCTTTCACGCTGCGCGGCGCCGGCGGATGTTCGTCGGAAAACCAGTCGGGAGGGTTCGCGTTGCCCGCGATCGCCGCCGACTCGTATTCGCGGCTGCTGCCGGCGGCGCGGACCGTCGCGGGCACGCGGGGTTCGGGCGGCTGCACCTTGTCCGGAAGGTTGTAGGCCCACTCCGGCAGGCCGTTCGGAATCGCTGTCGGCGTCGGGTTCTGCGCGCGGACGGCCCCTTTTACGAGCGATGTCACAACCAGCGCGGCAACGAGGATGCGGAATGCGTGGCGCATCTGCGGATTATGCGCTTTCAAGGGACGCAGCTCCAGAGGCTGTCATTGCGCCCGCAGCAGCAGCACGGGGATCTTCACCAGGTGCCGCACACGGTCGGCGGTGGCGCCGTGGATGACGTCCGAGAGGAAGCGGTGGCCGTGCGTGGACATCGCGATGAGATCGACGTTGCCGTCGCCGGCCGCGCGAATGAGCTCCTGGGCGGGATCGCCGAGCGCGAGATGGGTGCTGACGTTGAGGCCCTGCGCCGTGAGATCCGCCTTGAGGCTCTCGAGGTACGCGCGATCCTCTTTCATCTCCTCGGACTCGCGCAGCTTCAGGCGATCGAAGTTGCGCGCCGCGAAGCCGTCCGCCACGTGCACGAGCAGCAGCTCGGCGCCCGTGAGCTTCGCGAGCGCCGTCACGTGCGTGACGATCGTCCGATCGGCGGGCGAGTGTTCGACGGCGACGAGGATGCGCTTGTACACGGGCGAGGTTCAGGGTTCAGGGTTCAGGGTTCAAGGTTCAGGGTTCAGCCGGTGAACGTCTGCCATAGAAGATACGCGTTGAGCGCGGCGATCACAATCGCGACGGGCCACGCGACGGCCTTCACCCACCACGGGCTCGCGAACGGGCCCATCTTGTGGGCGTCGTTGGTGAAGATCACGAGCGGGATGACGGCGAACGACAGCTGCAGGCTCAGGATCACCTGGCTGAGGATCAGCAGCTGGCCGGTGCCGCGCTCGCCGTAGAGCGCGACGACGATGATCGCCGGCACGATGGCGATGAGGCGCGTGATGAGGCGGCGCAGCCACGGGCGGAGGCGGATGTTGATGAAGCCTTCCATGACGATCTGGCCGGCGAGCGTGCCCGTGAGCGTCGCGTTCTGGCCCGAGCAGAGCAGCGCCACGGCGAAGAGGATGCTGGCCATCTTCGTGCCGAGGAGCGGCGACAGCAGCTGGTAGGCGTCGCCGATGTCGGCGACGGCCTCGTGGCCCGATCCGTGGAACGCGGCGGCGGCCATCACCAGGATGGCGGCGTTGATGAAGAGGGCGAACATCAGCGCCACCGACGAGTCGATGGTGGCGAAGCGGATCGCCTCGCGCTTGCTCTCGACATCGTCGCGGTACTTGCGCGTCTGGACGATCGACGAGTGCAGGTACAGGTTGTGCGGCATCACCGTCGCGCCGAGGATGCCGATGGCGATGTAGAGCTGGTTCGGGTCGGTGACGACGCTGGCCTGCGGGATGAAGCCCGCGGCGACGGCGGCGAAGTCGGGCCTCGCCAGGTACAGCTCGATGGCGAACGATCCCGCGATGGCGATGATGAGGCCGACGACGAGGGCTTCGACGTAGCGGAAGCCATGATTCTGCAGGTAAAGAACGACGAGGACGTCGAGGGCGGTGATGCAGACGCCCCAGATCATCGGGAGGCCGAAGAGGAGGTTGAGGGCGATGGCGGAGCCGATGACCTCGGCGAGGTCGCAGGCGGCGATGGCGAGCTCGCAGATGAGCCAGAGGGCGATGGTGACCGGGCGCGAGTAGTGGTCGCGGCAGGCCTGGGCGAGGTCGCGTCCGCTGGCGATGCCGAGGCGCGCGGCGAGGGCCTGGAGCAGGATCGCGATGAGGTTGCTGACCATGACGACGCTGAGGAGGGTGTAGCCGTAGCGGGCGCCGCCGGCGAGGTCGGTGGCCCAGTTGCCCGGGTCCATGTAGCCGACCGCGACGAGGTAGCCCGGTCCGGCGAAGGCGAAGAGCTTGCGCCAGAAGCCGGCGTCGTGGGGGACGGCGATGGAGCCGTGGACTTCGGGGAGGGAGATGTTGACGGAGGGGAGCCTCCAGCCGCGAGCGGGCGTGGATCGGTGTTTCCGGGAGGCATGACTTAGAGTTTGAAGGCTCAAAATCATACCACGAATCCCGGGTCGGCCCCGTCAACTAAATGAGGCGCCGCGGGTTAGGGTTACAGGCCGAGCCGCTGGCGCTTGAGGTAGAGGCCCTTGCGCGAGATGCCGAGCGCTTTCGCAGCGGCGTCCACGTGGCCGTCATGGTCGCGCAACGCGACCTTGATCATCTCGCACTCGATGCGGTCGAGTACGGGCCTGAGCTTCTCTCCGCGGGCCATCAAGCTGGTGTTGACCGTCGGGGGCCGGGGGCCGCGCGTTCGCGACTTCGACGGACAGCACGCCGGGGGTAAGCACCGCGCCGGGCTCGGCGAGCGCGACCATCCGACGGATCTCGTTCTGAAGCTGCCGAATGTTACCGGGCCAAGGAAACAAAAGCAGTTGCTCCATGGTTTCCTGGGCCATCCGCACGCGGCCCTTCCGGTATTCGGCTGCGGCGGCGGCGAGGAAGTGATGCGCGAGCGCGGGGATTTCTTCGCGCCTTTCCCGGAGCGGCGGGACCTGCAGGCGGACGACGTTAAGGCGGTAGAAGAGATCTTCGCGGAACTGTCGGTTTTTGACCGCGGTTTCCAGGTTTGCATTCGTCGCGGCGATGACGCGGACGTCGACAGTAAATGGCGTGCTCTCGCCAAGCGGGCAGATTTCACCCGACTCAAGGAAGCGGAGAAGCTTCGGCTGCAGGTCGAGGCTGAGCTCGCCGATTTCGTCGAGAAAGAGCGTCCCACCGCGGGCGGCGCGAATGACGCCCGGATTGTCGCGGTCGGCGCCCGTGAACGAGCCTCGTCGGTGGCCGAAGAGCTGGCTTTCAAGCATCTCGCGTGGGATGGCCGCGCAGTTGAACGGGATGAAGGGCTTCTCGGTGCGGTGGGAGTAGCTGTGGACGGCTCGAGCTAGAATCTCTTTGCCTGTGCCACTTTCGCCGGTCAGCAGCACGCTGACGTTGGTCGTGGCGATTCGTTTCGCGTCTGTCATGAGCTCTCGCATACGTCCGCTCACGACAGGTTGTCCGTCCTCTAGGGGCGCTTCGTCGATCGGCCAGAGCCTAAGCCTGTGCTCGCGCTCGGCGCGACCTCGCTCAATCTCGTGGACCGTTGAGAGCAGAAGCGCGACGGCGTTGACCGTCGCGATCGATTCGATGTCACCAGCGGGCTCAAGCCAAAGTTCCGCTGTCCGATTTCGGACGCGACCGACGACGAGGCGGCGTGGCCATGCGTCGGCGTCATATGGAAGGCTGCCGGCCGCTTCAGTGGCCACCAACAGCTCGGGTTCGCGCGTCGCGTCGAAGAGAACCGCGGCGGCGCGGCGGACACAGCCGGTCTGCCCGAGCAGGTTGACGAGTTCGTGTGCGAGGAATTCCGGGCGGCTGGCCTGAACCATCAGCGCGGACACAGCCTGCAGAACGGTACCGGGCGAGGGGGCAGTTCGCGCGGCGATTGCCTCGGCGGTGGGAGTGTCCTTGACAGCTGCGTCCCAGCACCGGGCGAGCTCGAGAAGTCCAGGGGCGTGATGGAGGCTGGAATAGAGCCGTTCTGCGCGCACGCGGTGGGCGTCCGCCGCGCCGCGCTGCCCCGCAGCTGCGAGGGCGCAGGCCAGGATGGTCTCGTATTGGGCGTGGAGATCCGGGGACTGGGTCACCAGCTCGAAGACGGGCGCGTCCATAAGTAACAGAGACTCGGCTTCTCGACCTGCCTGTTGCAGAAACTGTGCTTTGGTCAGCAGTCCGCGATGCGAGAGAAAGTGATCTTTTGCTTCATCCGCCAAGCCCAACGTCCGGTCAATCTGAGTGAGGGCGTCCCGGAATTCACCCTCGCTGGCTAGGAGGCGTGCGCGTGTAAGGGCGGCGTGACGATGTGCATAAAGCAGCCGATCGTTCGGGATCTGCATTTCGTTTTCAATCCGGTCTAACAAGACCTTGCAGTCACGCGGTCGCCCTTGCGCCAATCGTATTCGTGCCAGCGTGTCTATCATCGCGCTGTGACTCTCGCCTGGGGAAGGCAAGACTGCGATCGCTCGTTCAAGGCAGTGGACGGCCTCCGCAAACTCTCCGAGAGAATAGAATACGAATCCAAGATTCCCTAGAGCCGTTCGTCTGCAAGCTGCGCTGCCTGATTGTTCTGCGAGCTCGACTGCACGGTGTCCGTGCCTCAGAGCAGAAGGATGATCGGCACTTAGTACCGCGATATTCGTTCTCGTGAATTCGAGTTGGGCTTCGATCCAGCGGTTTGGCGCCGACTCGAGAATCTGTTCGCTTCTCTGAACATGCCAAAGAGCACTTGTGAAGAGGCCGCGCTTCGCCTCCATCTGGCCCGTATAGGAATGTAAAGCGGCCAAAATAAGAGGGTCGCCAAGTTTCGTGGCGTCGTTCCTAAGCTCATTCAAAATGGGAGCGACTGCGTCCGGGCCTGATCGGTCAGACAGTGAAACTAGCAGCAACATGTTTGGCCAACACCGCCGTCGCAGATCGCCTGCATCCGACGCCAATTGGACCGAACGCTGCAGGTGCTCTATGGCCGATTCAGTCAGCCCTTCCTCCCATTCGATCTTGCCGAGCACAAGCTCGCAGGCGCTCCGTTCGCCTAAGCCAAGGTCCTTTCGCTTGACTAACTTCTGCAGGACCATTCGGGCCTGACCGAATCTGCCAACTCGTTCGAGCAGTTCGGCATGTAGTACCTCGCGCGCACCCCCCGAAAGAGAGGCACTGCTCAACTCGTTTAGAGCCTTGAGCGCTTCGACAAAGCGGCCGGCATCGTTAAGTTGAGTTACGGTTTCAAGCGCGCTCATTGGTCACGCCCTTATCTTCAGCCCTTATCGTTGTGTAACAACGCTCCAATCGCATTCTTGGCTATTCGGAGCTGAAAATTGAGAATTTCTTGAGGGATCGTCAGAAAGTGTGCACTCGGGCGACTTGCCACGCAGCCTCCGAGAGGTTGTTGGGAAGAAGGAGGGAACTGAGGCGACGTCAGTGGACGCTGGAGGTTTCTGCGCTGCTAAGTCGGGCTGGGATGCGGGCAGCGGCCAGCAACTCGCTAAGTGATCGGCCGTCACGGGGAGCGCTTACCGTTCTAACTGCTAGCTCAACGGAAACCGTCGCTTCAGAGCAAGCAGTTAACTTGCAAGAAGAAACGTTCTGGCAAATTCTCTGAGCCAGTAGTTCTGCGGCGTGCGAGCCCCCAGAACCAACAAGTGCCAAGAACTTACTGCCACCGTAGCGAAAGACTACATCCGGAACATGCACCACAGTTCCGATCACTTGAGCGACATGTCGCAACACTTCGTCTCCTGCGGCGCGACCATATACTGCGTTGATTTCTCGAAGCTCGATCACGTCCATCAGCAAGAGTGTCAGCGTCGGAGCGCCCGTCTCGCTAATGGTCGCAAATTGCCTCAGTTGGTCAATGCTCGGCAGACCTGTTAACAGCTCCCGGGAAGCCAGAGGCTTGCATTCGACAGCGCGTTTGAAAGCGTCGGCGACTTGATGCGCTACGACTTCTATGACGCGGCGATGCTCTTCGTTGAATGGGTCGGTGCCCGCCGAATACAAAGTGAGTACGCCGACGAGGGTGTCTCCTGAAAGAAGGGGAGAACTCAAGCAGTTTCTAAGCCGAGGGCGAACCTTTCGAGCAACTTCCCCAAGGTCCAGGACCGGATCGGAGTTCACTATCGTCTGACGATTCGCTCCAACCCATCCGGTGAGGCGTTGTCCGATTGAGACGCGCATGCCCTTGACAAACTGTGCCGATTCGCCCGAAGCGAATCCGGCCTCAAGGTCGTCGCTATCCGAGTCGTATACGTACAATACAAGAAGCGCGAAGGGCACTAGTCGTCGCAGCCGTTTAGCGAGCACGGCGCCAATGTCTTGAATACTCGTTTGAGCCGCGAGAGCCCCAGCCATTTCGAAAAGCGTCAACATCTCGTCAGCGCTGGCTGTAATGTCCTCAAGTCCAGATGTCGGTGGCGACAGAGTTGAGCTGATGAGAGTTGAACTTGTGATTTCGTTGAGCGCGTCTCGTGACGGACCAAGTGGCGCAGGGTCTGGAGCTATCTGTTTGTAGACGTCGATAAATGTGTCCACAATGAGTGGGTCATACATCGAGCCGCGTCGCTCTCTCAATATTCTTAGCGCCTCCTGATCAGAGAGTCGTGGGCGGTACGGTCGATCAGACGTCAGAGCGTCGAAGCAATCAACTACCGACAGAATGCGTGCTCCAATTGGAATGTCTGTACCCTTTAATCCGTCAGGGTAGCCAAAGCCACTCCACTGCTCATGGTGATGTCTTACGATCGGTACGACTGGGTACGGAAACGCGATTGCCGAGAGAATGTCCGCCCCGACGCTGGCATGGAGCTTCATCTTCTCAAACTCAGCAGGCGTAAGTTTCCCTGGTTTGTTGAGGATGTACTCGGGTACTGCCAGTTTCCCCATGTCGTGAAGAAGCGCAGCTGCTTCGATTGCCCTTATCAGCTGATCGTCGACAACGCCCAGGCACTTCGCTAGACCAACGGCATAGGCTTGTACCCGACGAATGTGGCCGTGGGTGATCTGATCCTTGGCGTCGATTGCCATCGCCAGTGTTTCAATGGTCGATAAGTACAAGTCGTTCAGTTGACCCAGATGTTTGGTCGTGTCGTCGACGCGGCCCATAGCGGTTCGAAAAGTCAGATAGGAGATGACGAGCAGCGGCACAATTATTAGGAGCGTGCTGACGTCGATGCTGTGGCTGTATGTAACCAGTAGCGCTGCCACGGATGCACCGCTGAAGTAGTTCACGGAGACCCAAGTGAACTGCGGCCACCAAATCCGCAGCGGCGATTGGTTCTTGTGAAGGGCGACTGCCACCGCAACGAGCCAGGTGTTGAGTAGGAAGTAGAGAGTGGTAAACACCGCCAGCGGCAAGAAGAGCACTGGCAGAGGCGTAGCGTGTCGCAGATAGGGTGTTATGCCCGAGAACCAGTAGAAGACGGTACCCGAGACCCAAATCGCGACCGCCGGGGCCGCGGCGTTGAAAAGAACACGCTGCGGCGCTCGACTCTGCGGCCGCAGCCAAAAGCTCATTACTAGCGTTTCGAGAACGACAGTCACAGTGCCAGCCGCCGTTCCGAACATCAAGACAGAGGCGAACACAAACGTTTCCGACACGGAAACGCGAACCGAGAGTGACGACATTGCGATCGTGAAGGAACCAGTTAACAGCGTTAGGGCAACCAGAATGAACCACTGGGAGCCAACCGGAGCTGTGGACAGTTGATAGACAGACTGAGCGAAGACCGTCGCGCCTGCCAGAATGACAGCGCTAACGAAGGGGGTGAAGGGGGTTGTTATTGAACCCCGCTCAGTGTTTGTCACGACCGCCATGTTAGATAGGCGGTGTTTGTATCGGACTATTCGTCCCAGATGATTAGCTTCGACACGGGTATTCCTCCTCGAAATTGCGCAGTTTTGCGCTTCATTGCATTGCCCTTATCGTTGGACGACCAGCAGTCAGGCAGTCCGCCTGTCTAATCACCCCAGATGACGGTGTCGCTGTCGCCCCAGATGACCGTCCGGCTATCGCCCCAGATGACGGTGTCGCTGTCGCCCCAGATGACCGTCCGGCTATCCCCCCAGATGACGGTGTCGCTGTCGCCCCAGATGACCGTCCGGCTATCGCCCCAGATGACGGTGTCGCTGTCGCCCCAGATGACCGTCCGGCTATCGCCCCAGATGACGGTGTCGCTGTCGCCCCAGATGACCGTCCGGCTATCGCCCCAGATGACGGTGTCGCTGTCGCCCCAGATGACCGTCCGGCTATCGCCCCAGATGACGGTGTCGCTGTCACCCCAGATGACGGTTCTGCTGTCGCCCCAGATGACAGTCCTGGCATTGCTCCGGACCACAGTCGCCTTGGTTATCCTCGCTCGGACGCTAGTGAACCCACCGCGCCGGGGACCGCTTGCTAAAAGGTCTCGCGGCGCGATCATGATCTGGCTCGCCGACGTCGCCACCCCCGCAATCGTCGTGTCGCTCAAATCCCCGTCCCGCACGAACTCCGCCGCCGCCAGCACGTTCAAACTCCCCGACCCGCCCTGCACCAGCCCCGACGCCGGCAGGAACGTGCTCGTCAGCTGCAGCGCCGCCTTCGTCGTCAGCGGCCGCAGCCCGGGCCGCTCCTCGATCAGCACCGCCGCCGCCCCGCTCACCACCGCCGCCGCCATGCTCGTCCCCGACAGCCGGATGTAGGCGTTCGGCCCGCTGCCCGCCACGTGCCGCTCCGGGGGATGCGCCGACAGTACGCACCCGGCCGCTTCCGCCGAGTCACCCGCCGCCCCGGCGCCACCAGGTCCGGCTTCAGCACCAGGTCGTACCGCGTCGGCCCGCGCGAGCTGTAGCGCGCCACCGTGTCGTCCGACCGGCTCCGCCGTCCCCTGCGTGTCCACCGCACCGACCGTGATCGCCGCCGGCGAGTTCCCCGGCGACGTGATGCCGCCCCATGATCCGCGCCCGTCCGGCGTCATGCCCGAAGTTGCCCGCCGCCGCCACGACGACGATCCCCGCCGCCACCGCCCGCTCCACCGCCTCGCACACCGGATCGTCCCGATACGGCTGCAGCACCGGCGCGCCCGAGCGACAGGTTGATCACCCGGATGTTGTACGTCCTTCCGGTGCTCGATCGCCCAGTCGATCGCCTCGATGACGTCGCTCGCCAGCCCGGAGCCGTCGTCGCCCAGCACCCGCAGGCTGAGAGATGCGCGCCCGACGCGATGCCCCGGTACATCCGCGTCTCGGCCAGTGCGCCCGGCCTCGCCCGCAATCGTCGCCGCCACGTGCGTCCCGTGGCCGAACCGATCGACGCCGTCGCCGCCGGTGAAGTCGACCGACGCAGCGTCCGGCTCTTGAGCGCGTGTGCCGCGGATCGACGCCCGAGTCGATCACCGCGACGCTGACGCCCGCGCCCCGACAGGCCGCGCAGGCCGCCGCACGCCGGCCCACACCTGGTCGGCGCCGATGCCTTCGCGCGATCGCGTCGGCCTCGATACGCCCGCCCACCGCCGGCCGCCAGACGACTTGTAGCGGACGTCGCCCGACAGGTGGTCGACCGCCTCGTCCTGCTGCAGCGCGTCGAGCTGCCCGGCGTTCACCCGCAGGACCGCGCCGCCCTGCCGCAGCGACCGCTGACGCGAGGTTGTAGCGCGCGGCGAGCCGCTCCATCGACGCGCGTGCCGTCGACGATCACGTCGATCGGCCGGCGAATCGGCCCGCGAGGTGATCGGCCAGGTCGGCGCTCAGCCGCGCCCGGTGGCGCTGCGCCGAGGCCGTCGCCGCCGGCAGTCACCAGGACCACCACCACCCAACGAAAACAGCCGACCGGTAGAACCCGAGTGAGTGCTTGTCCTTCGAACGCGCGACAGGATCAAAACGTTCGGGTTCATGGGTCGCTCCTCCACGCCTGGGGACGGGGGTTACGTCTGCGTTAGCTTTCAACCGTCGCCGCAGCACGTCCGCGGCGGACTGGTCGCGCGGGACGTCTTCGACCGAGTCGATCAGCACCCGCTGCGAGCCCCCGAGGGTCCGCACGGTTAGAAGACGGCCGTCGCGAATCCGGTTGTAGATGGTCCGCCGGGAGACGCCGAGGATCTCCGCCGCGTGGTCCAGGGACACGCTGCGGCCGATACGAGGCGCAAGACCGTCTGTTCGAGAAATTCGTTCTGCCGATCGCCATTGAGATCCTCCGGTTGTGTGGCCGGACGAAGGGCAATGCGTGCGCCAGAAGCGGGGCGGTAGGAGGCTTTCCAGGGACGAAGCAGTAAGTCGTTGTGGTGCCGTAGTTCTGTAGTAACATGAGCTCGGCGAACCGAAGAGCTCGGCAGCCAGACGTCGGCCAACCGTTTGGCCTGCGGATTTCGGACTTGTAATCAACCTCACCAATTGCACGCAAATTTGCGAGCGGGACGGCCGAGTTGCACGCAAAATCGGAGTGGCCAGTTTTCTGGCCGACGAGGCAGATTTTGACCGTCGAACGCGCGCCAACTTCGCGGCCTGCTTGCGGTTGGGGCCATTGCCCTCGCCGTCGTCTCCGGGGCGCCTGCGCGGCCTGCGGCGGGGGTAGTCCTTCCGGCGGCGGGGCCGGCAGCGGTATCGCCCCAGGCGCGACCCGCGGCGGCGACCTGCTCCGTGTCCGCTCCGCACCGAGCCCGCAGTCGTTCAACCGGCTCACGTCGCGCGAGGCCACCACGGACCTTGTCGCCTCCTCACGCAGGCCAGGCTCGTTCGCGTCAACCGGGTCACCGACGACGTCGAGCCGTGGCTGGCCGAGAGCTGGACGGCGTCGCCCGACGGCCTGCGCTACACGCTGAAGCTCCGCCCGGACGTCACCTTCGCCGACGGCGCACCCGTTCACGGCCGACGACGTGGTGTTCTCGCTGGAGGCGGCGTACGACGAGAAGGGCGGCAGCGTCGCTCGCCGACTCGCTGCGCGTCGGCGGCAAGAAGCTGACGATGGCCGCGGCCTCGATCCGGCTGACCGTCGTCGTGACGTTCCCGGTGCCGCTTCGCGCCGGGCCTGCGCTGCTCGACAACCTGCCGATCCTGCCGAAGCACAAGCTCGAGGCGGCCGCTCAAGAGCGGCGCGATCGCCTCCGCGTGGGGCTCCACGCTCGAACCTGGCCGACATCACCGGCCTCGGCCCGTTCGTGCTGAGCGCCTACAGCCGCCGGCCAGCGGCTGGTGTTCGCGCGCAACCCGCGCTACTTCCGCAAGGACGAGACGGGCGCGCAGCTCCCGCTGCTCGATCGCGTGATCGTCGAAGTCGTCCCCGACCAGAGCACCGAGCTGCTGCGCCTGACGTCGGGCGCGACCGACGTCTCGATCAGCGAAATGCCGCTCGAGGACTACGCGACGGTGAAGCGCGAAGCCGACGCCGGGAAGCTCCAGCTGTACGACCTCGGCGTCGGCTATCAACGCCGACTCCTGTGGTTCAACCTGAAGCCCGGGGCGTTCGGCCGGCGATCGCGCGCGCCGCCTGGCTCCAGCGCGACGAGCTCCGCCGGCGATCTCGCTCGCGGTCGATCGCAAGCTGTTCGCGGACACCGTCTACCTCGGCGCCGCCGTGCCGGTGTATGGCCCGATCACGCCGGCGAACAAGGAGTGGTTTACGCCCGACCTGCCCCAGACGCCGCACGATCCCGCGAAGGCGCGTATGCTTGCTCGCGTCGATCGGCCTCACCGATCGCAACGGCGACGGCAGGCTCGAGGACGCGAGCGGGGCGCCCGGCCCGCTTCACGCTCGCTCACGCAGAAGGGCCGACCGCGCTCGAGCGCGGCGGTCGCGGTGATCCGCGACGAGCTGACAGAAAGTCGGCCTCACGGTCGACATCGTTGCCGCTCGACGGCAACGCGGTCGTCGAGCAGTTCGTGTCCGGGAAGCGTACGACGCGGTCTACTTCAGCGCTGATCACGAGCGACACCGATCCGGCGCAGCAACCTCGACTTCTGGCTGTCGAGCGGCGGGAGCCGCACCTCTGGAACATCGGGCAGAAGACGCCCGGCCACGGCAGTGGGAGGCGCGAGATCGATCGAGCTGATGACCCGCCAGACGGCAGTCGCGCGACGAGGCGGAGCGAAGGCGCCTCTTCACCGAGGTCGCAGAAGATCTTCGCCGAGCACCTGCCGATGCTCTACTTCGCGGCGCCGCGCATGTATCGTGGCCACGTCCGCCGCGCGTGATCAACGTGACGCCGACGCGTGCAGGCGGCCGCAGCGCTGTGGTCGCCGGACACGGTCGCGGTGGCGAGTCAGGCCGCTGATGGCTCGCCTACCTCGCGCGCCGCTTCGCCTTCGCCGTCTTCCTCGTGTTCTCGGTCAGCTCGGCGTCGCTCGTCCTGACGAGGCTCGCGCCCGGCGACTTCGCCGACCGACCGTCGCTCGGCGTCGGCGACGTCGCCGGCGCCGATCGCGGCCGCCCGCGCGCGCTACGGCCTGAACCGATCGATCGGCGACCAGTACGCGCGACTGGCTGTGCCGGCGCGGTCCGCTTCGACTTCGGCCGCTCGCTGCTCTACGACCGGCCGGTGCAGGAGCTCATCCCGGAGCGCGCCGCCAACAGCGCCATCCTCGCGCTCAGCGCGCTCGCGCTCGCCACGCTCGTCGGCCTCCCGCTCGGCGTCGTCACCGGCAGCCGCCGCGGCGGGCTGCTGGCCCAGGCGCGTGCGGACGGCGTCGGTGCTGCTGCTGTCGATGCCGCCGCTCCTGACGTCGCTGGTCCTGGTGTTCCTGGCCGCGCGCACCGGCTGGCTGCCGGTCGGCGGCATGTTCTCGGCAGACGCCGGCGCGGGCGGGACATCGGCGATCTCGCCAGCCACATGATCGTGCCCGTGCTCGCGCTGGCGCTGCCGCTGGCGGCGATGTTCGAGCGGCTGCAGCCGCAGTCGATGGGCGACGTGATCGGCCAGCCGTTCGTCCTGGCGACCATCGCCCGCGGCGTCCCGCCGGCGCGCATCATCTGGCGCGACGCGCTGAAGCCGGCGCTGCGGCCGGTCGTCGTCGGTCTACGGGCTGGTCGTCGGCACGCTGCTCAGCGGATCGTTCGCCGTCGAGATCATCACGTCGTGGCCCGGCCTCGGCCAGCTGATGCTCGAACGCGCTTCGCCGCGCGACATCTACCTGGTGGCGGGCTGCGCCGCGATCGGGTCGATCTTCCTGGCGGCCGGCACGTTCCTGTCGGACGCGGCGCTCGCCGCTCGCCGATCCGAGGACGCACGGAATGACCGGCCGGGCGATTACCTGCGCTCGGCGCGGCGACGCTCGGCGCCGCCGCACTGGCCGCGCTCCTCGCGCCGTGGATCGCGCCGCACGATCCCAACACCCGGCACGCCGATCTGCTCAACGCGCCGCCGACGCCGCTCCACATCGTCGACGCCGGCGGCGCCTGGCGCGCGCCGTTCATCTATCCGTGGAACCGCCTCAGCCAGCTCGAGCAGCGCTACGAGGAGGATCGAGCCGCGGCCGGTGCCGATCGCCTGGTTCGCGGGCGGACGCCTGGCCGACAGTCAGCGGACGAAAGCGCGCGCGCCGCTGCTGCTGCTCGGCGCCGACAGCTACGGCCGCGACGTCTTCGCCCGCGTGCTGTACGGCGCGCGCATCTCGCTGGCGCTGTCGCTCGCCGCCGCGATCGGCGCGACGCTCCTCGGGAGCCTCCTCGGCGCACCGCCGGGTATGCCGGCGGGGCGCTCGACGACACTGCTGATGCGCGGGTCGGAGTTCGTCCTCGTCCTGCCGACGATGTACGTGGCGCTCGCGCTCCGGGCGGTGCTGCCGCTCGTGCTGCCCGCCGGCGCGGTGTTCGCGCTGCTCGCCGGCATCTTCGCCGTCGTCGGCGCGCCGTTCATCTCGCGCGGCGTCCGCGGCATCGTGCGGTCGGAGCGGCAGCGTCGACTACGGCGGCGGCGGCCGCTGTCGCTCGGCGCCGGCCACGCGCGCATCCTCGCTGCGGCACCTGCTGCCGGCCGCCGCGCGGCTTCATCGTCGTCCAGATCGACGATGCTGGTGCCGGCGTTCATCGTCGCCGAGGCGACGCTGTCGTACGTCGGCCTCGGGTTCCCGCGAGCCGATCGCGAGCTGGGGCACGATGCTGCAGGACGCGTCGACCGTCCGCGCGATCGCCGATTTCCCGTGGCTGCTCAGTCCGGCGGCGGCGATGTTCGTCGTCGTGCTCGGTCTCAACCTCGTGATGCAGCAGCAGGGCATCGTGCCGGTCTACAATGTGTCGGATGAATCTGCGCGGCGTCTTCGCGCCCATTCCAACCCCGTTCGATCGTGACGGCCGCCTCGACCTCGACACGCTCGGCGCCGCGTGCGCGCGCTGGGCGGCGAGCCCGCTCGACGGCATCGTCGTCCTCGGATCGACAGGCGAGGCGGCGCTGCTCGACGAGGCCGAGTCCGATCGCGTGCTCGCGTTCGCGCGCGATCGCTGGCCGTCGGGCCGGCCGTTCATCGCCGGCACGGGACGCGAGTCCACGCGCGCGGCGATCGACGCCGCACGGCGCGCGGCGGACCTCGGCGCGGACGCCGTGCTCGTCCGCACGCCGGGCTTCTACAAGTCGCAGATGACGACGGACGTGTTCGTCCGCCACTACACGGCCGTGGCCGACCAGTCGCCGGTCCCCGTGCTCCTGTACAACTTCACCGCGGTCACCGGCGTCAACCTGCTGCCGGCGGCCGTCACGAAGCTGTCGTCGCACCCGAACATCATCGGCGTGAAGGAATCGAGCGGCGACGTCGCGCAGATGACCGACCTGGTCGCGGGCACGCCGGACACCTTCAACGTCCTCGCCGGATCGGCGACGACGTTCTACGCGTCGCTGTGCGTCGGCGCCACGGGCGGCATCCTCGCGCTCGCGTGCGTGCTGCCCGACGCCTGCGTGCGGCTGTTCGAGCTGACGCGTGACGGACGCCACGCCGAGGCGGCCGCGCTGCAGCGCCGGCTCGTGCCCGGTGGCGAAGCTCGTCGGCAGCCTGCACGGCGTGCCCGGGCTGAAAGCCGCGCTCCGCCTCGTGAACTGCGACGCGGGCCTGCCGCGTCCGCCGCTCGCTCCAGTCCCCGAGGCCGTCATGGCCTCGCTTCGTGAAGTGCTCGTGTCGTTTGAGGAGGTCGCGGTCGTATGAAAAGTCTGCTCCCCGAGTCGGATCGGATCCTGCTCGGTCCCGGTCCCTCGCTCACCTCGCCGCGCGTGATGCGCGCGATGTCGGCGCCCACCGTCGGCCACCTCGACCCGCTGATGGTCGCGATGCTGGACGACGTCCGCGCGAAGCTGACGCGCCTGTTCCGGGCGCCGGAGAACTCGTTCGCGTTCGCCGTCTCCGGCACCGGCACGTCCGGGATGGAAACCGCCATCGCGAACACCGTCAAGGCTGGCTCGAAGGTCACGGTCGTTATCAACGGCTACTTCGGCGACCGGCTCGCGCAGATGGCCGAGCGCTACGGCGCGACGGTGACGCGCGTCAACGGCGAGTGGGGCAGGGCGGCCGATCCGGCCGCGCTCGAGAAATCGCTGTCGGCCACGCCGGCCGACGTCGTGGCGATGGTGCAGGGCGAGACCTCCACCGGCGTCCTGAATCCTGTGCGCGACCTGGTCGCCCTCGCGCGCGCGCACGACGCGCTGACGATCGTGGACGCGGTCACCTCGTTCGGCGGCGTGCCGCTCGACGTGGGGGCCTGGGGCATCGACGTCTGCTACAGCTGCACGCAGAAGTGCCTGGGGGCGCCGTCCGGGCTGGCGCCGATCGTCTTCGCCCCGCGCGCGCTCGAGCGGCTCGTGAAGTGCCCGAGCTTCTACTTCGATCTGTCGCTGTTGCGCGACTACTGGATCAGCCGCAAATATCACCACACGATGTCGTCGGCGCTCCTGTGCGCGCTGTACGAGGCCCTGACGATGATCGAGGAAGAGAACCTCGAAGCGCGATGGGCCCGCCACGAGCGGAACCACAAGGCGTTTGCCGACGGCCTGGCGGCGATGGACCTGACGCTTTTGCCGCCCGCGTCCGATCGGCTCTGGACCCTCAACACCGTCCGCATCCCGGACGGCGTGGACGACGCGGCCGTGCGGAAGCAGCTGCTCGAGGAGTTCAGCATCGAGATCGGCGGCGGCCTCGGCCCGCTGGCCGGCAAGATCTGGCGCGTCGGCCTGATGGGCACGAGCTCGGCGTCCCGCCTCGTCGTGCTCCTGCTCGGCGCCCTGCAGAGCGTGCTGGCCAGGCGTGGGGTACACGCCTAAACGGCCCCCGGCGAGACGGCCGGGGTTGCCGCCGCGGCCGCGGCGCGCGTCTCCGGCGAAATACGTCGGGCGCGCCATTGCGGGCATCGCCGCCGTGCTGTTCGTGGGGTCCGCGTACGCGTATCTCACACTGCCGGACGTCCGGACGCTGGCCCGGTCGAACCCGTCATCCACCGCGTTCATGACGCTCCGCGCGCAGGAAGCGCTCGCGAAGGGCCTCGAACCGAGGAAAGTCCAGCGCTGGGTGGCGCTCGGCCACGTGTCCCCGGACCTGCGCCGCGCCGTCCTCATCGCCGAAGACGATGCGTTCTTTCAGCACGAGGGCGTGGACTACACGCAGCTCCGGCTGTCGCTCCAGGCCGACTGGGCGCGCGGGTCTTTTTCGCGCGGCGCCAGCACGATCACGCAGCAGCTCGCCAAGAACCTGTACCTGTCGCCGTCGAAGAACCCGCTGCGGAAGTTCCGCGAGTTCGTCATCGCCCGGCGCCTCGAAGCCGAGCTCAGCAAAGATCGCATCTTCGAGCTGTACCTGAACGTCATCGAGTGGGGCGACGGCATCTACGGCATCGAGGCGGCGTCGCAGACCTACTATCACCGGCCGGCGGCGTCGCTCGGGCCGTCGGAAGCGGCGCTGCTCGCCGGCGCGATCATCAATCCGCGGCTGCTGAACCCGGCGCATCCGACGAAGCGGCTGCTGAGGCGCCAGAAGCTGATCCTGCAGCGGATGCGGAGCGGGGTGCCCGCGGGAACCCGGAAGCCGTCGGAGCCCAAGCTCGAGCCGCCGATCGAGAAAGAAGAAGAGAAGCTCGACGACCCGAAGCTCGAAGAGGGGAAGGGGGAGGTCGAGGGCGAGAAGCCGGAGGATCAAGAGGAATCGATCGATCGGCCCCAGAAGGAGTGATCGATGACGCTCGACCGGATCAGGACGGCGGCGGCTCTCCTGCTTCTGGCGCTGCTCGCCTACACGCGCGATGGGCAGTGGCAAAGGATTTCTTCTTACCCGCTCGAGTCCGGGACGCGGGAACCCGTCCGTAACAGTCTGGTGGTACTGGCCTATTCATGGCCGGTGCTGTTCTTCGCCTATCGCCGGCGGCACGCTCCCGCCGCGATCCCACGCTGGAGCCTGTGGCTCGCGCCCGTGTTCGCCGTGCTTTCGGGGTTTTTCATCCTGAGCAACGCGCTGCTTGGCCGGCCGGCCATCGGCGCGTACCTGGCGCTGACCGCCGACGCGGTTCTCCGCCGAGGCGTGCCTCCCCATAGTCGCGCTCAAAGAGAGCACACGGCGTCGCACTCTTTCGGTTCGCAACCAGATGGGTGGTGACTCCGAATCGGGCTCACCTCCTGAAATTGGACGCCCAGCCGCTGGCTATGGCATACACTATCGGCGCAATTTTGCGAACGCCCAAGCGGAGCGAACGAAGTTGAGGCGAATGACTGCGACTGCTTGCGCTGCGTTGATGTGCGCGGCTGCGTTGATGGGCATCGTGATTAACGCCCAGTGGTTGACCTATCCGACGCCGGGCGTGCCTCGCTTGCCGAACGGCATGATCGATCTCGCTGCGGAGGCTCCTCGCGCGGCTGACGGACACCCTAACCTCTCCGGCGTGTGGCATGTGTATTCGGAGCCGCTTGATGAGAAGCAGCGTCTCTTTGGAGCCGACGTGGCAGGGTTTAGCGTGATTGGCGATCAAGTCACGGACATGTCGAAATATGCGACGGATTTGTTTGTTGACTTCCAACCAGGCGAGGTCGCGATGACCTCCGAGGGGCAGGCGGCGTCGAATCGAGTACGACAGGCGGGCAGTCTGACGACTCGCTGCCTTCCGATGGGCGTTCCTCGCGGAACATTGATGACCCAGGTCCACAAGATTGTGCAGACTCCGGGTCTCATTCTCGTCATGCATGAGCAGGACAGCATGACGCGGCAGATTTACACAGACGGACGCCCACTTCCCCGCGATCCGAGTCCATCGTGGCTTGGGTATTCGGCCGGACGGTGGCAAGGCGACACTCTCATTGTCGAAACCATCGGCTTCAATGACAAGACGCCGCTGGACGGGCGTGGTCACCCCCGGAGCGAGGCGATGAAGATTACCGAACGCTATCACCGGCGAGACGTTGGCCATCTCGAAGTCGAGATGACCTTCGACGATCCGAAGACCTATACAAAGCCGTTCACGGTCAAGGTGACCCACCTGCTCCAGCCGGATTCAGACATTCTGGAATACGTCTGCAACGAAAACGAGAAGGACCGCGCACACATGCAGCGATAGATCACGTCAGCGTGCTGTCCGCGGTTTGTCCATCATCCTCTGCCGACTGGCCCCAATTTCAGAGCAAAGATGCGAGTGGGGAAGGGCCGATCTGTGGCGGCCCAACATCCGAATGGAGCCGCCGCGCCTTCTGTCGCATCCATCAGAGAAGACCCGGGGGTCTAGAACTTGAAGACCACCGCCGCCGCGGCGCGACCGTAGTCGAGCTTCTGTCCGCCGAGGCCTAGCGACGGCAGGTTCGGCAAGTTGAGAAAATCGAGAACCTGGAACGAGTGGTAGTAGCGGACGTCGCCGCGCACGCCGATGTGCTCGCCAAAGAACACCATCAGGCCGCCACCGAGATCCCATCCGAATTGATTCTGGTCGTTGCTGGTGGCCACGCCTTCGACCGTCGTCCTGATCAACCCGACTCCTGCAAGGCCGTACGGCTGGACGGGCCCGATTTTCGGCGCGAGCATGAAGTTGCCCATGAACGTGAGCACATTCGAGGTGTTACCCACTGTCTCGCCGAAGAAATTCTTGGTGTACCCGAGCTCGGCCTCGAAGCCGACGATGCTGCCGAGCGCGCCGAAGGAGACGCCGTAGTCCGTGCGTTTGTCCTGGCAGTTCGTGATCTCCGGGCACCCCGCGTCGCCGCCGAAGTTATATCCATAGAACGGACTGATGAATCCCTGCGCATGCGCCGATCGAGCGCCGGCGGCGAACAGGAAGACTGCCGCGAAGAGCGCGATCAATGAGCGTCGTCGGGTCGTCGTGGTGTCGGACATCGTATTCACTTCACCCCTCACTACCCAATAGCATGGGCGCTCGAGGAAGACAATCGCCTGAAGGGGTACCACGGCTGGTCAGTCGACGCGGCGCCCGGCGATGAAGCGCTTCGCCCAGTAGTCGGCGCTCAGCCGTTCCACCCGCACGACGCCCTTCGAGCTCGGCGCGTGGATGAACTGGTCGTCGCCGATGACGATGCCGACGTGCGACGGGCCGCGCGAGGTGGTCTTGAAGAACACCAGGTCGCCTGTGCTCAGGTCGCGCGCCTTCACTTTCTTTCCCTCGTCGAACTGCTCCTCGACCGAGCGGGGCAGCGCGATGCCGGTCCTCGCGAACACGTACTGCGTGAAGCCGCTGCAGTCGAACCCGCCCGGGTCCGAGCCGCCGTTCCGGTAGGGCACGCCTCGGAGGGTGAGCGCCGTGCCGACGATGGTTTCGGGGCGCCCGCGGTTTGCAGTCGAGATGGACCCGCCGGCGGGCGAGGGAAACGGACGGGGTACCGCGCCCCCGGACGACGTCGCGCAGGCGCCTGTGAGCACGGCCAGTGTTGTCAGCACGGCCAACACACACAACGCCCCGGGCGGACGGCTGGGGAAGCGCGTCATCTTCAGTACAATATCGGCCAGAGCGGGCGCTCGCCCCAGTGCCGCTAACCGATACTTTCCAAGGCGTTTACAGCGCACCGAGCCTTGACACTCAATCGGACCATTTGGCACAATTCCTCAGGTCGCCATGGAACAGACGCTGTTACTGAACGCGTCGTACGAGCCTCTCAAGATTGTCCACTGGCAGAAAGCGGTCACGCTTTGGTGCCAGGGCAAGGTCGAGATCATCTCGGTGTACGACCGCGACGTCCGCTCTGTTTCATTCAGCTTCAAGCTCCCGTCGGTCATCCGGCTGCTGCGCTACATCCGGATCAAGCGCCGGTTCGACTACGTGCCGTTCTCGCGCGCCAACATCTACGCGCGCGACGACCACGCCTGCCAGTATTGCGGCGAGGGGTTCCCCACGAGCGAGTTGACGTTCGACCATGTCGTGCCGGTCGCCCAGGGCGGCCGCAAGGACTGGGAAAATATTGTCACGTGCTGCGTGACCTGCAACCGGCGCAAGGGCGGACGTACGCCCGGCGAAGCCCACATGCACCTGCGCCGGATGCCGAAGCGTCCCGACTCGGCGCCGGCCGTGCGCATTACGATTGGACTGCGCAACGCCCCCGAAAGCTGGCGCGACTACCTCTACTGGAACGTCGAGCTCGACGACACGTAGACGCCCACGTAAGCTAAGCTGACGCATGCCCGCCCGCGTGACCGCCGTTCGCCCCCCCTGGGCAATCGAAGGCGGTCGCATCACCATCGAAGGTACCGGCTTCACGGTCGATCGCCCCGAGCTCCCCGGCGTGCTGATCGGCGGCGCGCGCGCGCGCCCGGTCTACGCGTCGTCAACCGGCATCGGCGTCCTCGTGCCCTCGGGGCTCGAGGGCGGCCAGGCCGCCATCAGCCTCGACGGTGAAGACGCGGGCGTGTCGGTCGGCGTCGCCAGCGCGTTCGCGACGGGCCTGCACCAGGTGGACAACCCCGTCTTCGACCGCCAGGGCAATCTTTACGTCACCTACAGCGGCACACGCGGGCAGGAAGTGCCCGTGTCCATCTTCAGGGTCCGGCCGAACGGCACGCGCGAGACATTCTCCTCGGGCATCGTCAACGCGACGTCGATGGCCATCGATCCGGAGGGCCGGCTGTACGTCTCGAGCCGGTTCGAGGGCACCGTGTACCGCGTGGACGAGGACGGCTCGTTCGAACCGTTTGCGACCGACCTCGGCGTCGCGTGCGGCCTGGCCTTCGCGGAGGACGGGACGCTGTTTGTCGGCGATCGATCCGGCACGCTCTTCCGGGTGGACCGGAAGGGGAAGGCGGCGTCGTTCGCGTCGATCCCGCCGAGCGTCGCGGCGTTTCACCTCGCCATGGGACCCGACGGCGCCGTCTACGTCACGGCGCCGACGCTCTCGGCGTACGACCCGGTGTACCGGGTCGCCCCTGACGGCACGGTGAGCGCGGTTGGCGATTCGTTCGGGCGCCCGCAGGGCATCGCGTTCGACGCGTCGGGCGCAGTGCTCGTCGTCGAGGCGCTGGCGGGCGTCAGCGGGCTGTACCGGCTGCGGCCTCGCCAACCGCCCGAGCTGCTCCTCGCGGGGCCCGGCCTGGTGGGCGTCGCCGTCGATCCGTCCGGCGGTCTTGTCGTCTGCTCGAACGAGACCGCCTACCGCGCCACGACTGCGCTGATGTAGTGCAGGACTTCGGTTCGCAGGCCTGAAGGCCTGCACTACTCCCGGGTTCAGTCTTCGCCGATGCCCGGGACCGTGCCCGGCCCTCCTATCGGTAAATCAGGTATCGTCACAAAGTTGAGCTTTCGCGTCGGGACACAGAGCGTGTCCGGCGCACCGATCAGCAGCGTCTGACGCCCGAACTGCGTCTCGATGTCCCGGGTCGTCGCGAACGACACTCGCGTGGTCGCGTAGCAGGCCATGTGCACGTTCGGGTTCAGGATGGGCGTGACGTCTCCGGTGTCGAGGCGTTTCTTCGCGACCGGATTGCAGAAGAGCGACGGATGGAGCACGGCGCGGCCGCTGAACGGCAGGAACTGATCGAGCAGGCCGACAACTTCAGGCATCAACGCCGCGGTGTTGTGGGCCTGGTAGCAGCGGTAGTGATCGAGGCCGACCGGCGCATCGTGCGGCGGCTTGTGCGTGGGCACGGCAAGCACCACCGCGTCCCCGACGATCCACGTCTGCGGCTGCGTGGCCGTCCGGTCGAACTGGTTCGACAGCACCACGATGCGGACCTGTTCGGGCTGCGGATACGTCGCGAAGAACGTCAGGTGCTGCCGATCGTCCGCGACCGGGAAGAACTGGCCGCGGTGAAACTTGCCGGCCGGATTGCAGAACCTCAGGACCCGCGAGGCGTTCACCTGGTCGGGGGCGATTCCAGGCACGTCGAACTGGTCCCGAAGTTCGAGCGGGATGATTAGCGGCGGATTGGAGTCCCTCACGACGTAACACTGAAAGTGCTCCAGCGGAGGCGTCTGCGCGAACAACGGCGCGGCGAACAGCAGGAGACCGAGGCCGAGGAACGAGGATCGTCTTCTCATCTCTCCCTCCTTCTTTCGTGATGTAACCCGCGGCGATTCTAGTCCCGGGTTGTGAGGCGTGAGTCACCCTCCGGTAACTTTCCTGTGCACGCCGAGATAGAATCCCCCCACATGTCTCAGCTGTTTCAGCGAAAACCGATCGCGGCGCTCATGCCCGAGTCCAATTCAACGGATGAGGACGCGGGCGGGTTGAAGCGGACGCTCGGGGCCGGCGATCTCGTGATGCTCGCCATCGGCGCCGTGATCGGCGCCGGCATCTTCGGCGCCATCGGCACGGCGGCGGCGGGGCAGGTGGGGCCGGCCGGCGAGGTCATACGGATGGGCGCCGGGCCGGCGCTGGTGTTCTCGTTCCTCCTGCTGGGCGCCGCCTGCGCGCTCGCGGCGCTGTGCTACGCGGAGCTGGCGTCGATGATCCCGCACGCCGGGAGCGCGTACGCGTATTCGTACGCCACGCTGGGCGAGCTCGTCGCCTGGATCATCGGCTGGGACCTGATCCTGGAGTACGCCGTCGGCAACGTGGCGGTCGCCATCTCGTGGGGCGATTACTTCAACACGCTGCTGCGCGGGATTCGGCGCGCAGCTGCCGGTGTGGCTGACGACCGGCTACCGGACGGCGCTGCTCAGCTCCGACCCGCAGATCCACGGGCTGCTCGACACGGCGCCGCGGGTGGCGGGGATCCCGATCCTCGTGCACCTGCCGGCCTTCGGCATCGTGATGGTGATCACCTGGCTGCTGCTGCGGGGCGCGCGCGAGAGCGTCACGGCCAACAACATCATGGTCGTCATCAAGCTCATGGCGCTGGCGCTCTTCGTCGCCGTCGGCGCGACGCACCTCCACGCCGCCAACTACACGCCGTTTGCGCCCAACGGCTTCACCGGCGTCCACCAGGGCGCGGCCATCGTGTTCTTCGCGTACATCGGGTTCGACGCGATCTCGACGGCGGCGGAGGAGACGAAGAACCCGCAGCGCAACCTGCCGATCGGCATCCTGGGCGGGCTCGCCATCTGCACGCTGATCTACATCGTGGTCGGCGCGGTGCTGACGGGCATGGTGCCCTACAAGGAGCTCGGCGTGGCCGATCCGCTGGCGCGCGCGCTCGAACTGGCCGGCTTCAAGACGGTCGGCTGGATCGTCGCGCTCGGCGCGGCGGTGTCGATGTCCGCCGTGCTGCTGGTGTTCCAGTACGGCCAGCCGCGCATCTTCTTCGCGATGGCGCGCGACGGCCTGCTGCCGCAGTGGGCGGCCCGCATCCATCCGCGCACGCGCATCCCGTGGGCGACGACGCTGTTCACGGGGCTGTTCGTGGCGGCGTGGTCGCTGATTGGCGACGCGGCCGAGACGTACGATCTCACGAACATCGGCACGCTGTTCGCCTTCATGCTCGTCAGTATCGGCGTGCTGGTGCTGCGCTACAAGGAGCCCGATCGCCCGCGGCCGTTCAAGGTGCCGTTCGTGTGGGCGGTTTCGCTGCTGTCGGCCGCCGCGTGCGTCTTCATCATGTTCGGCCTGCCGGGCACGGCGTGGCGGCGGTTCGGCGTGTGGCTCGTGGTGGGTCTCGTCCTGTACTTCGCGTACGGGTTCAAGCACAGCCGGCTGCGGAATAAGGGAATCGAGTGAGGGTTCACACCGCCAGCCTTCTTGAATTCGAAGACCGGCGTACGCTATTTTCGTTCGAGCAGAAATACACGGTCGATTCCCATGGCCGGTCCCCTGGATCATCCGGAACCCATTCGCTGCCCGAAGTGCCTTGCTCTGACCGGGCGATTTCTGTCTCCCGTCAGCCGGTTGACCCACCAGGACTACTACGAATGCAAGGCGTGCCGTCATGTCTGGACCGATACGCCCACGCCGTCTCCAGCAGCGTCCGGTAACGACGCCGCGTAGCTGGTCCATGAAACGTCGATTTCTTATCGCTCACTAGCCGCGCGTTCCTCCGCCGCGTTATACTTTTCTGATCCCTGACCCCTAACCTCTGACCTCTAGGGCGTCAGGTCCTCCTATGGCCCACGACTGGATTTCGGTCCGCGGCGCGCGCGTCCACAACCTCAAGAACGTCGACGTGGACATCCCGCGCCACAAGCTCGTCGTGATCACGGGCCTGTCCGGCTCGGGCAAGTCCTCGCTCGCCTTCGACACGATCTACGCCGAGGGCCAGCGGCGCTACGTCGAGTCGCTGTCGGCCTACGCGCGGCAGTTCCTCGAGCAGATGGAGAAGCCGGACGTCGACCTGATCGACGGCCTGTCGCCGGCCATTTCCATCGAGCAGAAGACGACCGGCTCGAACCCGCGCTCGACCGTCGGCACGGTCACCGAAATCTACGACTACCTGCGGCTGCTTTTCGCCAACATCGGCGTGCCGCACTGCCCGAACTGCGACAAGGAGATCACGTCGCAGTCGCTCGAGCGCATCGCCGACATGGTGATGCTCTACCCGCAGGACGCGCGGATCAACGTCCTCGCGCCGGTGGTGCGCGGCCGCAAGGGTGAATTCAAGAAGGAGCTCGCCGCGCTGCGCGCGCGCGGGTTCACCAAGGCGCGAATCGACGGCCAGTTCCGATCGCTCGACGAGGACATCAAGCTCGATCGCCGCCGCAACCACTCGATCGACGTGCTCGTCGACCGCGTCATCGTGCGCGGCGGCGTGGAGCGGCGGCTGCTCGAGTCCATCGACGTCGCCCTCAACCTCGCCGACGACATCGTCGTCATCAATTCGCTCGACGGCGGCGACCGGCTGTTCTCGCGGCGGCTCGCGTGCGTGGACTGCGGGATCAGCATGCCCGAGATGACGCCGCGCGCGTTTTCGTTCAACTCGCCGCACGGCGCGTGCCCCGGATGCCAGGGCCTCGGCAGCCGGGTCGACTTCGATCCGCACCGCGTCGTGCCGGACGAAACGAAGTCGCTCGCCGACGGCGCGATCGCGCCGTGGGCGCGCGGCGACCGCAAGCTCGTGCGCGAAGCACTCCAGTCGCTCAGCCGCACCCACGGCATCGACCTCAACGTCCCCTTCGGGAAGCTGCCGCGCAAGGCGCGCGAAGCGCTGCTCTCAGGCGTCGGCGCCACCGGCAAGAACGGGTTCGAGGGACTGCTGCCGAACCTGCGCCGCCGGTTCGAGGAAGGGAGCTGGGCGGAGCAGGAAGAACTGGAGCCGTACCGGTCGATGCGGCCGTGCCCGGTCTGCCACGGCGAGCGGCTCAAGCGCGAGATGCTGTCCGTCAGGGTCAAGGGCAGGACGATCGCCGAGTACGTCGGCATGCCGATCGCCGAAGCGCTGCGGGCGTTCGAGACGCTGCAGCTCACCGATCGGGAATCGCTCATCGCCGATCGGATCCTCCGCGAGATCCAGGAGCGGCTGCGGTTCCTGCACGACGTCGGCGTCGGCTACCTGACCCTCGGCCGCGGCGCCGCGACGCTGTCGGGCGGCGAGGGCCAGCGCATCCGGCTCGCGACGCAGATCGGCGCGAACCTCACGGGCGTGCTGTACGTGCTCGACGAGCCCTCGATCGGGCTCCACCAGCGCGACAACCGGAAGCTGCTCAACACGCTGGCACGGCTGCGGGACCTGGGCAACACCGTCATCGTCGTCGAGCACGACGAGGAGACCATCCGGACCGCCGACTACGTGATCGATCTCGGCCCCGGCGCCGGCGAGCACGGCGGCCACGTGATCTTCCAGGGCACGCCGGCCGACCTGATGGCGGCGGATCCGGCGTCGCCCTCAGCGTCCTCCACGGGCGCCTACCTGACCGGCGCGCGGTCGATCGCGGTGCCCGCGTCGCGCCGCCCGGCGCTCAAGGGCGAGATCGTCGTCAGGGGCGCGCGCGAGAACAACCTGAAGGCCATCGACGTGCGCATCCCGCTCGGCCTGTTCGTGACTGTCACCGGCGTCAGCGGCTCCGGCAAATCCACGCTCGTCAACGACATCCTGTACAAGTCGCTCGCGAAGACGCTTTACCGGGCCGCCGACGACCCCGGTGCGCACGACCGGATCGACGGCATCGAGCTGATCGACAAGGTGATCGAGATCGATCAGTCGCCCATCGGGCGCACGCCCCGTTCGAACCCCGCGACCTACACAGGGCTCTTCACCTTCATCCGCGACCTGTTCGCGATGATGCCCGATGCGCGCGCGCGCGGGTTCCGGCCCGGGCGCTTCTCTTTCAACGTGAAGGGCGGCCGGTGCGAGGCCTGCCAGGGCGACGGCGTCATCGCCATCGAGATGCACTTCCTGCCCGACGTCTACGTCACCTGCGAGCAGTGCAAGGGCCGCCGCTACAACCGCGAGACGCTCGAGATCAGATACCGCGGCAAGTCGATCGCGGACGTCCTCGAGCTGACGGTCGACCAGGCGGCGCCGTTTCTCGAGAACTTCCCGGCCATCGCCAACAAGCTCCGCACGCTGCAGGACGTCGGCCTCGGCTACATCGAGCTCGGGCAGTCGGCGACGACGCTGAGCGGCGGCGAGGCGCAGCGCGTGAAGCTCGCCAAGGAACTGTCCAAGCGCGGCACCGGGCGCACGCTCTACATCCTGGACGAGCCCACGACGGGCCTGCATTTCGAAGACACGCGCAAGCTGCTGGACGTCCTGAACAAGCTCGTGGACCAGGGCAACACGATCGTGGTCATCGAGCACAACCTGGACGTGATCAAGTGCGCGGACTACGTCATCGATCTGGGGCCGGAAGGCGGCGTGGGCGGCGGCCGCATCGTCGCGGCGGGGACTCCCGAGGAGGTCGCCCTGCACGAGCAGTCGGCGACGGGCCGGTTCCTGGCGGACATGCAGGCCCAGAGCGGCCGGCCGATACGATCAGAGGCCGTCTGAAGCTGTGCAGTTGTGGTAACATCGCCACACCTCAGCCGGCTCCATCTGTGGTCCGGAAACCACAAATGGCGTCTCAGGCCGGCGCAGCAGTCCCGGCATTATGAGCACTAAGTGATTGCAGAACAATGGGTTCCATGACAATCGCCAGGTTTGTAATAAACGGGCATCCTCCTTGCTGATTAGGGCTGCGCTCGTCCCAGCGATGCCGAGAGGCTAATGGACGTACAGCGTACACTTCGTCGCCCCATCTCCTGTGTCGGAATAGGTCTTCACTCCGGCAACAAGGTCACACTTTCGCTGAAACCGGCGGCCGTGGATCACGGCATCCGATTTCGCCGGACCGATCTCGGCGATTTCGAGGTGCCGGCCACGGTGCACAACCTGGCGGGCATTCAGCTCGCGACCGGGCTGGCCCGTGACCAGGTCTCGGTCGAGACGGTCGAGCACCTGCTGGCGGCGCTCGTCAGCATGGGCATCGACAACGTCGTCGTCGAGCTCAACTCGCCGGAAGTGCCGATCATGGACGGCAGCGCGGCGCCGTTCATCTACCTGATTCAGGAAGCCGGCGTGAAGCGTCAGCAGGCGCGCCGCAAGTTCCTGAAGATCGTCCGGCCGATCGCGCTGTCGCGCGGCGACAAGCGGATCGCGCTCTACCCGTCGGATCACTTCAAGGTCACCTACAGCATCAGCTACGACCACCCGCTGCTGCGGCACCAGTCGCGCACGCTGCGGATCACCGAAGATTCGTTCATCGAAGAGATCGCGCCGGCGCGGACGTTCACGTTCCTGAAGGACGTCGAAATGCTGCGGCAGAACGGCCTGGCGCTGGGCGGCTCGCTCGAGAACGCGATCGTGCTGGGTGAAACGGGCGTGCTGAACAACCCGCTGCGGTTCGACGACGAGTTCGTGCGCCACAAGATTCTGGACGCGGTCGGCGATCTCGCGCTGGTCGGCTACCCGGTCATCGGGCACCTGGTGGCGCACCGCGCCGGCCACGCGCTCCACACCGAGTTCGCGGCCAGGATTCTCGAAGAGACCCACGCGTGGCGGTTCGTCGAGGCGCCGGCCGACGGCGCGCCGATGTCCGCGGACGTGGCTGTTGCCGCGCGGGGCATCAAGGGCGCGGCCGCTATCTGACGACCAGCGTTTTCGTCGTCGTTTCCGATCCGCAGCGCTCGAACCAGTCGATTCCCTCGCTCACCAGATCGAATTTCAGCTGATACCGTCCCGGCCGCTCGAGGGCCGGGAGGGTGATGCGGATGTCCGCCCGGGCGCCCGGTTCGAGCGCCGCGGGGAGCCACGCCCGCGCGAAATCACGATCGAGCAGCGCCCCTGACGCGTCGCAGAGCTGCGCGCCCAGCCGGACGAGGCGGCGTCCGTAGCTCGCCTGCGCCGGGAACGGCCGCGTCGAGAGGTTGCGGACGCGCGTGCGGACCTCGACGGGCTGCCCGGCGCGGGCCCGCAGCGGCAGGTCCGGCATGCCAAGCAGGGCGGGCAGGCCGGGCAAGGCGGGCAGGCCGGGCGGCATCGTCCGCACGTCGATCGCGGCGCGCGGCGTGGCGCCGGGAATCGCGTTGCCGAGGTTGTTGTCGTCCCAGATCTCGTGCCGGATGGCGTCGAGGTCCGGCGCGCCCGGCAGAAAGCGCCGCGAGTACGCGTTCTCGGGATGGTCCGTCAGCTCCCAGCACAGGCGATCGACGCCGATGTCGCGCGCGAGCTCCCGCGCGCGATCCATCTCGGCTTTCGCAGTCGTTCCACGTGAAGAGGATGTAGCGCCAGTTGATGAACGGCACGTCGCGGCCCGCGCGGCGCTTTTCGTCGGCCATGGCCCGCAGGTTGGCGATGGCGAGATCGAAGCGGCCCCGCTGGCGGTATTTCACGTAGCTTTCCGCCGTCGCGCCGTCGATGGAGAACGTCACCTCGTCTATGCCGGAGTGCACGAGCCGGCGCGCCTGCGCCTCCGTGAACGCCAGCCCGTTGGTGCTCGTGTAGAGGTACACCTGCGGGAAGTGCGTCTTGATGTACTCGCACATCTCGATCGCGCGCTTGTGGAGGAAGGCCTCGCCGTAGTTGAAGAAGTCGATGCGCACCAGCGACGGCCCGGCTTCGTCCACCACGCGGCGGAACAGGTCGAAGTCGAGCATGCCGGCCTGGCGCGTCCGGGTGATGCCGGTTTCGGGCGCGCAGCACGCCTCGGTGCACGAGATGTTGCAGGCCGCCGTGCACTCGATGTACAGCCGCGAGGGCAGGGCGCCGGCGTCGATCGGCCGGACGGCGGGCGTGTCGTCTTTCTTGAGGGGCAGCTTGAGCGGGCAGTCGCCGCAGAACTTCGATCCGCCGGCGTTCAGGTCCTCGCGGAGCGATCGGACGACCGGCCCGGTCCACACCTCGTGCACGGACGCGGCGCGGACGTCGCCGAGCACGCGATGGCCATAGGGGTCGGCGCACCCGCACACCAGGCGCCCGTCGCAGAGCAGGACCATCGTGCTCCACGGCCACGTGCACTGAAACCGGGTGGACAGGAAATTGAGGGACACGCTATTTCGTCAGGCGCTTCAGATATGCCTCGAGCTTGTCGTTCTCGTACTTCACCGTGTTGAGGAACAGGCTTTCCGCCAGGTAGGTGCTGCGCTCTTTCTCGTCCATCTGCTCGATGAGGTGCTGGATTTCCCGCACCATGTCTTCGAAGGTCCGCTCCAGCTCGCGCTTGGCCGTCACTTCCTGATACAAGGCCTCCATGACCGCCAGGAGGTCGCCGTCGAGCGTGATGGGCACGCCGGTGGTCGTCTTGATCATCCGCATGTCTAGACCCCGAAGCTTCTGACGGCGCTCGGCTCGTCGGCATGAATCTCGATGAAGTTCTGGGCGCCCGTCATGGTCAGCATGGTTTCCACGCGCTTCTGGACGCCCGAGAGCTTCAGCTTGCCGCCGGCGCTGTGCACCTGGCGGTAGAGGTCCATCAGGCAGCCGATTGTCGCGCTGTCCACGTAGGTCACCGGCGTCAGGTCGATGACGATGTTTCGGGTCCCGCCGGCGACGAGCGTGGTCACGGCCGAGGAGAAGTCCGAGAGAATCGGATACATCAGCCTCGGCTCGCCCACGCGCACGACGGCGACGGCGCCGGTCTGTTCGGTTGTCAGCTTCATCAGTGCACTCCACTTATACCGCTCGGGCTGAAATGTTCGCCGCGCAGTTTCCGGATCTGCCGCGCCAGCTCGCTGCGTCCGCGGTTGATGCGAGACTTCACGGTGCCTTCGGGCAGCCGCAGCTCGCGCGCGATCTCGTGATACGACAGCTCCTGGAGGTCGCGCATCAGCACGGCCGTCCTGAGCGTTTTCGGCAGCGACGCGAGCGCCTCGCGCAGCAGCTCGACCCGATCGCGCTGTTCGAGGGCCGCGATCTGGCCCTGGCCGGGCGCCGCGGCGGAGAGCTCCGCCGTGTCGACGTCGCGATCGATCGTCTCGCGCTCCTTCCGCACGCTCCGGTAGTGGTCGATGCAGAGGTTGCGGCTGACGCTGATCAGCCAGGTCTGGAAATTCGCGCGCCGGTCGAACGTGTCGAGCGACTTGAAGATCTTGAGAAAGATGTCCTGCGTGAGATCCTCGGCCTCGTCGTGCTTGCCGACGAACTTGTACGCGACGTTGAACACCTTGCGCCGGTACTGGCGGACAATCGCCTCCCAGGCGAGCTGATCCCCGGCCAGGCAGCGGCGGATGAGCGCGTCGATATCGTCGGTTTCGGGGGGGTGATCGGCAGACATGCAGCGCTGAGTGGGTTAGTATAGCTCGACACACCGCTGTGGTCGGCTTCTCCCCAACCTCTCAAGAGCTCGTCTGCGACGGCGTCCCGCTGTCGGCCATCGCCGCCGCCGAAGGCACGCCGGTCTACGTCTACAGCGCCGCGCTCCTGCGCCAGCGCTACCGCGACATCACGGCCGGCTTCGGCGACTATCCCCACCGCGTC
>CAVQJU010000002.1:0-473131 GCA_963712905.1 uncultured Acidobacteriota bacterium
TCACGTCGCTTGCCGTGTCGTTGGCCGTGTTGATCTCGCTGCCGCGCACGACACTGGCCGTGTTGGTCACGCTCGCCGGCGCCGTGCCCGCTACACTCACGGTCAGCGTGATCGGCGGATAGCTTTGGCCAGCGGCCAGCGCATCGCTGCGGGTGCACGGGCCCGAAGGCTGCGTGCATGTCCAATTGGCGCCGGTGATTCCCGTCGGCGTCAACCCTGCGGGTCTGAATCGGTCACCGTCACCAATCCGTTCGTCGACCCGCTCCCCGCAAGGTTCGCGACCGTCAGCGTGTAGGTCGCCCCGGTCTGTCCCTGCGTGAAGGCGGCCGCGTGCGTCTTGCTGACGACCAGGTCCGCGGGCAGTGGGGGGCCGCTCACTGCAGCACGGAACGAGGCCATGATCGCCCCCCACGTTTCGCTCGCTGTGAAGGTCATCGTGGCTGCCGTCGGCCCGGCCGCCGTTTGACGTCGATCTTCGACCGCCAGTCGCATGCCCGTGACTGGCACGCGCTCCTGCATCACGAACCCGGTTCCTGGTGTGACCGTCGCTGAATTCGCGGTTGCCGCCACCCCCAACACAAGGTCTCCGTTGGAGGTTGTCGTCGCGATCTGGCTGTCGAACTGGCCGCTCACTCCTTGCGCCCCGCTGGTTACGTCAAGCGAGTTCTATCAAAGCGACGCCTGAATACTCGAAGATCGCGAAACGAAGCGAAGCGCCCGTCAAAGTATCGGCCACTGTGACAGTGTTCGCCCCGCCAGCGATGTTTTCGCGCAGTACAGCGCCAAAGAAGTCTGGTCGCTGGTTTCGTTGAATTGGACCGCTTTTCTATAGGTATTGCCGCGGGTATCAGTGACCGTGAAGACCTGTCCTGTCTTCGCCGCGCGGATGGCGACGCCAATCCAGTTCCCGGCAGCGTTATTAGACGCGAACGCCAGTGACGATGACCTCGTAGTGCCGGCGTCCTTGCCAGCGTGCTGCACCAGGACAATTACGGTGGGTGTCCCACTCGTGCCGATCGCCGTGACGTCGGTCGCGGTGTTGTTGGCGGCGTTGGTCTCGCCGCCGCCGCTGACCGTGGCCGTGTTGGTCACGCTCGCCGGCGCGTTGCTCGCCACGTTCACCGTCAGCGTCAGCGCCGGATAGCTCGGCCCCGGCCGCCAGCACGTCGCTGCGCGTGCACGGCCCCGCCGGCTGCGGGCAGGTCCAGCCGGTCCCGGCGATTCCCGTCGCCGTCAGGCCGGCCGGCAGCGTCTCGGTCACCGTCACCGTCCCGCTCGTCGGCCCGCGGTCCCGGCGTTGGTCACCGTCAGCGTGTAGGTCGCCCGGTCTGGCCTTGGGTGAACGTCCCCGTGTGCGTCTTGGTCAGGAGGCAGGTCCGGCACGCCGGCCACGCTGATCGCGGTGACGTCGGTCGCGGTGTCGTTGCCGGTGTTGGTCTCGCCGCCGCCGCTCACCGTCGCCGTGTTCGTCACACTCGCCGGCGCGGTGCTCGCCACGTTCACCGTCAGCGTCAGCGCGCGGATAGCTCTGCCCCGGCCGCCAGCCCATCGCTCCGCGTGCACGGGCCCGCCGGCTGCGTGCACGTCCAGCCGGTCCCGGCGATCCCCGTCGCCGTCAGCCCGGCCGGCACCGTCTCGGTCACCGTCACCGGCCCGCCGTGGCGCGGTCCCGCTGTTGGTCACGGTCAGCGTGTAGGTCGCCCCGGTCTGGCCTTGCGTGAACGTCCCCGCGTGCGTCTTCGTCAGGAGTCAGATCCGGCACGCCGGCCACGCTGATCGCGGTGACGTCGGCTCGCGGTGTTGTTGGCGGCGTTGGTCTCGCCGCCGCCGCTGACCGTCGCCGTGTTGGTCACGCTCGCCGGCGCGGTGCTCGCCACATTCACCGTCAGCGTGAGCGCCGGATAGCTCGCCCCGGCCGCCAACACATCGCTCCGCGTACACGGGCCCGCCGGCTGCGTGCACGTCCAGTCGGTCCCGGCGATCCCCGTCGCCGTCAAGCCGGCCGGCACCGTCTCGGTGACCGTCACCAGGCCCGCTCGTCGGCGCCGGTCCCGCTGTTGCTCACGGTCAGCGTGTAGGTCGCCCCGGTCTGCCCTTGCGTGAACGTCCCCGCGTGCGTCTTGGTCAGGGTCAGGTCCGGCACGCCGGCCACGCTGATCGCCGTGACGTCGGTGGCCGTGTCGTTAGCGGTGTTGGTCTCGCCGCCGCCGCTCACGGTCGCCGTGTTCGTCACACTCGCCGGCGCGGTGCTCGCGACATTGACGGTCAGCGTGAGCGGCGGATAGCTCGTGCCCGGCCGCCAGCACGTCGCTCCGCGTACACGGGCCCGCCGGCTGCGTGCAGGTCCAGTCGGTCCCGGCGATCCCCGTCGCCGTCAGCCCCGCCGGGACCGTATCGGTCACCGTCACCAGCCCGCTCGTCGGCCCGCTGCCCGCGAGATTCGCGACGGTCAACGTGTAGGTCGCCCCGACCTGGCCCTGCGTGAACGCCCCGCGTGCGTCTTGCTCACGGTCAAGTCGGCCGGCGGTGGCGTGCCGCCGACCGCCGTGTTCATGTCGGTCTGGATTTCTGCGGCCGACAAGGCTCTGTTGTAGATCCGCACTTCGTCGATGAGGCCCGCGAAATACTCGCCGTAGAAATCGGCACCGATCGTCAGGACTGCATTCGAGGTCGACACGGCAGCGGTCTGAGCGGCGGTAGATACCTGCACGCCGTTGACAAAGAGCCGAATAGTGGCTCGGTCATAGGTGGCGGCAAGGTGCGTCCACGTGTTCACGGCCAGCGTCGCGGTGCCGAAGACGTTCTGATTCGTCGTGCCGAACGTCCCCCCGACGCCCGGCCGATTCTGGCTGCTGGTGCCCGCCATGAGGTAGTACCGGTCCACGTCCTTGTCGATGATGGCGCGCCAGCCGGAGGGGGCGACAGTCGGCGAGACCCACGCCTCGAGGGTCATGGCATTTGTGAGGTCGAGGGAAGCGGAATCCGGCACCGTGACTCGCGCGTTGGTGCCGTTGAAACTGAGGGCGCCGCCGAACTTGCCCGAAGGCATGCGCGTCGCGCCAACGATCGTCCCGGTATTGGCATTCCCCGAGGCATCCGTCACGGTTGTCCCGCTGGTTTCATTGAAGTTGTAGGCCGCCACCAACCCACTCGACTGGGCTGACGGGGTGGGCCGGTCGAACAGAGACAGGGCGCAGCCGATGCGACAAGGGCGGCCGCCCGCCACTTCAGTGCTGTTGGGCGACGAGCGCCAACGTGCGGCTCTGGAGATTGCCGGTGCGGAGAAAAAGCGAAACATGCGTGGTACCAAGGAAGGCAATCGGCTTAGTGTCGTGAAAAGCGAGTGATTGCGCCAACGAGTTCGTCAGTGTGACCGAAAATAGTTTGTGCAATCGCCGCTAATTTTCTTCCTGCACGGGAAATACGCGTTCGCGTTGCGATCTGACGCGAAGGCTGTCCAAACTCCTTCGGCAGGAAGACTAAAGTCCTTGAAATGGAAACAACTTGGGCGCGGGACGGCAGTCTGGCTGGGTCCCGAAGGCGGACGCCGATTCTCGTGGGGAACGTGCTGCGGGCGAGTCGCGCGTTTACGTCGCCGAGGCGTACTCCGGCGCCGCGAAATGCCGATACTGTTCGTCGCGCAGCCGGTCGGCCAGGCGGCCCGGCGGCAGTGTCACGTCGTCGTAGGTGATCACCTGATCCTTCGGGAATGTCTCTGAGCAGAACGCAGCCTTCGACCAGTCCTTCCGGCAGATAGCGCTTCTGCCGCATCTCGGGCGAGTTCACCGCTTCGCCGTAGGTCATGTAGCATGCCGTAGTCGTCGAGCATCTCGCCGGCCTTCAGATCGCGCTTGGCCACGGCGCACACTTCGACGACCGGACCGCCCAGCGGCTTGGCCACCGAATCGCGGAACAGCACCACACGCGCGATCGCGTTCGGCACTTCGAAGTGCACCAGGTGGTACGGAATGAAGAACGAGTAGAGCGGACCGTCGCCCATCTTGTACAGGTTCAGGTAGTGCTGCTGCTTCGGGATCGGGGTGCTCGGCGAGCACGATAGACCTTCGTGAGCGGCGTGCCGACGACGTAGTCGACGATGCCGCCCAGCTGCGCGAGCTCGTCGATGTCGTAGAGGCTTCCGATCTTCATGACGTCGTCGCGGTACTCCATGCCGCGCGACATGCCGCGCGACTTCACCACGAACCCGGTCGCGTTGGCGACGATCGCCTGCTCGAAGCTGATCTTCGAGCCATCGGCAAAGCTCGTCACCATCGCCGGATTCTGTCCCCACTTCTCGGCGAAGCCCTTCTGCGTCGTCGGATTGCGATAGGGATCCTGCAGGCCCTTGATGTTGCCGATGACGCGCGGAATGAGCCCCAGACCCCTCACCCAGCGATACAGATTCATCTGGACGCCCGGCTCGTCGCCGTCGCACGCCGACAGGATGACGCCGTGCTTCTCTGCGTAGACCTGCAGAATCGGCCGATGGTCGCGTCGATCTCGGCGTTCAGCAGCACGACGTCCTTGCCGTGCTTGAACGCCTCGAGGACGACGTGCGCGCCGAACTCGACCGAGCCGGTCGTTTCGACCAGCACGTCGATCTGCTCGGATCGCGCGAGCAGGAACGCATCTTCGGTGACGACCGGCTGCCTCCGGCGGATCGCATCGTCGAGCACGGCCTGCGTGCCGGCGACCACGGGCTGCAGCTCAGCGCTCGCGTACGTGTAACGCGTCGATCGCCCGCTCGACGCTGCCGGTTGTAGATCGCCGACCAGCCGCATGCCGGGGACGCTGTTGACGATCTGGTTCGCCAGGCCGTGCGCCATGAAGCCGGCGCCGATCATGCCGACGCGGATCGGCTTGCCTTCGGCCTCGCGCGCCTGCAGCGCGGTGTCGACGATGATCATGTCACGCTCTCTCAGGCGCTCACGCGCATTCTGCGGCTTCAGTTCGGCTTCGACCTCGGCCAGCGGCTTCCACTCGCGATCCTTCTCCGACATCACGGCGACGGGCAGCGGCCAGCTCAGGCCGAGGCGCGGGATCGTCGTACAGCAGGCCGCCTTCGGAGCCCGGCGTGTAGAACTCGCCGACCTGGTAGGTCGTTTCGGTGTTGTCCTCGAGCGCCTGGTAGCCGTGCGCGAACCGCTCGGGGATGTAGATGCCGCGGTGATTGTCGGCGCTCAGCTCCACGGTGACGTGCTGCAGGTAGGTCGGCGACTCGGGCCGCAGGTCGACGATGATGTCGAGGACCGCGCCGCGGCTGGCGCGCACGAGCTTGGTCTCCGCCGCCGGCGGAAACTGAAAGTGCATGCCGCGCAGCGTGCCCTTCTTCGGCGGTTGAACCCGATGTTCGCCTGCGCGATCACCGGCTTCAGGCCGTGCGCCTCGAACTCGTGCTGACAGAACGCGCGCGCGAAGAAGCCGCGTTCGTCCTCGCGGCGCTCGAGGTCGATGATGAATGCGCCTCAGCTTTGTCTCAGTAAAAATCATGCAGTCCTTTGGCATCGTGGCAGGCCCCGTCCGGCGAAGCCGCGGCTAGTCCTGTCAGGCGGCCTCAGTGCTAGGACGCCTGGCATTGCCAGGCTCAGAAACCGGACAGTCCTTGGCCGCAAGTGACGCATTTGGCGGTTCCGGTCCTGGACCCGTCTTGCAGCTCCGAATCCGACGACTTTTGTCCTCCGTCAGGCAGACCTTCGCAGACCCGCCCAGATCCCGAGCTGATTGCGATCCCTGCGAAATGGCGTCGAGATCGCGCGAATTTCCGAGCGCTTGCGCCGGCCTTTTCCAGTGGCGAAGTCTTTGCTCACAGGACTCGGCCAGGACCGCCGGCGCTGCGGGCGGGTCGATCCACGCTCCTAATTTCCTCGGAAGGACGAATGAAAGTACTGGTTACAGGACATCACGGCTACATCGGCTCGGTCATGACGGAGGTGCTCAGCGCGGCGGGCACGACGTCACCGGCCTCGACACCTATCTCTACGAGGGCTGCGACTTTGGCGCCGATGCGCCGGCCGTTCCGGCGATTCGCAAGGACATCCGGGACGTCGAGCCGGCGGATCTTCGCGGCTTCGACGCCGTCATCCACCTGGCCGCGCTCTCGAACGATCCGCTCGGTTGCCTGGACGAATCGTGCACCTACGACATCAACCACCTCGGCAGCGTCAGCCTGGCCGGGCCGCCAAGGCGGCCGGCGTTCCGCGGTTCCTGTTTGCCTCGTCCTGCAGCCTGTACGGCGCCGCCGGCGACGACGATGCTGGACGAGACGGCCGCGTTCAACCCGATCACGGCGTACGGCACTTCGAAGGTTCTCGTCGAAGCGGATGTCGCCAAGCTGGCGGACGACTCGTTCAGCCCGACCTACCTGCGCAACGCGACCGCCTATGGCGCGTCGCCGCGACTCCGCGCCGACATCGTCGTGAACAATCTGGTGGGCGTCGCCTACACGACGGGGAAGTCGCTGATTCAGAGCGACGGCACGCCCTGGCGGCCGCTCGTCCACATCCGGGACATCTCGCGCGCGTTTCTGGCGGTGCTCGAAGCGCCGCGTGAGGCGGTTCACAATCAGGCGTTCAACGTCGGCAGCACCCAGGAAAACTACCAGATCCGCGATGTCGCGACGATCGTGCAGAAGGTCGTGCCGGGCTGCTCGGTCAAGTACCTCGAAGGCGGCGGACCGGATCCGCGCTGCTATCGCGTCGACGTGCGACAAGCTGTCGCGCCCACATCCCCGGCTTCCACACCGAGTGGACGGTCCAGCGAGGCGTCGAGGAGCTCTACGCGAGCTTCGTGCGGAACGGTCTGACCGCGGACATGTTCTCGCGCTACGTGCGGCTCAACAAGATCCAGGCGTCTGCTGAAGGACGGCCAGCTCGATTCCGACGCTGCGGTGGCGCCGGTCAACGGTTGCCGTCTGAACACGGAATGAAGACGGCTGTGGAAGGGATACATCGATGAAGGTCGTGCTGTTCTGCGGCGGCCTCGGCATGCGGATTCGCGAGGCTGGAGAGAACGTGCCCGAAGCCGATGGTCACGATCGGCTATCGGCCGATTCTCTGGCACGTGATGAAGTACTACGCTCACTTACGGGCACAAGGACTTCGTCCTGTGCCTCGGCTATCGCGGCGACGTGATCAAGAACTACTTCCTGAACTACAGCGAGACGCTGTCGAACGACTTCGTGCTGTCGGAGGGCGGCAAGAAGCTCGAGCTGATGGCGAGCGACATCCACGACTGGAAGATCACGTTCGTCGAAACCGGCCTGCAGTCGAACATCGGCCAGCGGCTCAAGGCCGTCGAGCGCGTCGTCGGCGACGAACCGGAGTTTCTCGCCAACTACAGCGACGGCCTGTCGAATCTGTCGCTGCCGGACCATCTCGAGCATTTCCGCAGCCACGACGCGGTCGCCAGCTTCGTCAGCGTCAAGCCCAACCTCAGCTACCACCTGGTGTCGTCCGAACGACGGACGCGTGACGGCCATCGAGGACATCCGCCAGACGCCCATCCGCATCAACGGCGGATTCTTCGTGCTTCAAGCGCGAGATCTTCGACCACATCCGCGACGGCGAGGAGCTGGTCGTCGAGCCGTTCCAGCGCCTGGTTGGCGCAGCGCCAGCTCGCCGCGTACGAGTACGACGGCTTCTGGATGTCGATGGACACGTTCAAGGATCGCCAGCAGCTCGAGGAGATCTACGCGCGCGGCAACGCGCCGTGGGAGGTCTGGAACGAGGGCCGTCCGGCGGCCTCCGGCGCGCGCGCCGCAGTCTACGCCTGATCGCGTCTGCAGCATCTGATGAAGGCTGCTCAGCTTTCAATGCAGCCGCGAGCCTGGCGCCGCGTTCCGCGTTCTCTGCCTCGGCGCGCACTCCGACGACATCGAAATCGGCTGCGGCGGCCTGATCCTCTCCCTGATCGCGCAGCCACAAGGCTGTCGACATCGATTGGGTCGTGTTCTCGGCCCCCGGCGCGCGCGAGCGGGAAGCGCGCCGCAGCGCCGGGCTGTTCCTCAAAGGCGCCCGCCGAACGCGGATCGTCATCCAGCAGTTTCGCGACGGGTTCTTTCCTTACGAGGGCGGAGACATCAAGACGGTCTTCGAGGAGCTCAAGAAGGAAACGAACCCCGATCTCGTCCTGACACACTACCGGGACGATCGTCATCAGGATCACCGCGTGCTGTCGGATCTCGCCTGGAACACGTTTCGCGATCACTTGGTTCTGGAATACGAGATTCCGAAGTTCGACGGCGATCTCGGTCAGCCGAACTGCTTCGTGCCGCTGACCGAAGTCGACTCTGCGCACGCAAGGTCGAGATACCTGAAAGCCGCCTTCGGCACCCAGCGCGACAAGCACTGGTTTTCCGCGGAGACCTTCATGGGCCTGATGCGGCTCCGCGGCATGGAGTGTCGCGCGCCCGGCGGCTACGCCGAGGCGTTCTACGGACGAAAGGTCGTCCTATCCCTGTGACGCTCCAGGCTCTGCGCTCAGGGGTCCCAGTCGCCACTGCACGATGCTTTCGTGCAAACGTGGATAGCCAACCGTGATGAAGCGGTTGAAGCCCAGCCGATACCAGGCCGCGGCAGACCACGTGACCACGACGACCGATGCGACAAAGTACACCGGGCCACGCCCAGGCAAATGGTAGATGGTCGCGCAGGCTCATGATGGCGATCAGATAGACAAACCAGTGAGCGAGGAACACGAAGAGTGACGTCCGGCCCAGCATCGTCGTGAACGCGAACTGGCGACGAAGATGTCCCGTTCGCTCGAGGAACATGCACGCCGCGACCAGCCACAGTCCGATCGCCCCGTAGAAGAAAATATAGAGGAGTCCCGGCGGTTGCTTCTGGAATAGCGATGACAGCCTTCCGGCTGCAATCATCGCGCTATTGCCGGGCACCAATCGGAGCAGCACGTGGTAAGTGGCCCTGCCAGATGCGGCCGCGAGGAGCGCCGCAGACGCTACCCGCATCAGAAGCCGCTGAATACCGCTGTCATCACCTCGAAGGTAACGTGTCCCCACATAGTCGCCCAGTGAGGTGGACGCAAGGTCGAGGCTGAACCACGGAACAATCGGGAATGCGAACCGGTAGTAGTTCTGGGCCGCCAGGCTTCCAAAGAGCGTCTCTTTGACGAGATGCGCGGAAGGGCCGGCGGGTAGCCAGCGTTCGACGAGCATCCAACTGCCCGTGAAGAGAGCAACGCTCAGAAGCAATCGATCGCGTGGGCGAAGCTTCGAAATTACCCACGGCTGCACAAGCATGCACACGCCGATGGTGTCCGTGATGTGGAAGAACCGCCAGGTGTAAAGCGGGTGCGAAGCAAGAAGAACGAGATGCCCGACGGTCAAGAGGAACAGCCCCCGGTCCGCCAGTTTGATGCGCAGGCGCTCGAAAGAGCCGGGGGACGTCCGATAGAGAAAGCCCAGGATCAACCCGCTGAGGATCATGAACGTCGGGGACGCGACCATTCCGACATACCGCATGGCCGTGGGCAGGGCGTCGGCCTGGTTGGGAAAAAATGTGAAACCGAAATGCGACAGCAACACGAAGAACATCGCGCTGCCACGCGCAGCGTCGAGGAACTGAACCCGATGGCGGTGTGTTGCCGGTCCCGTAGCAGGTTGGGGCATCCAGCCCTGGATGAAGCAACCTGAGTGCCCCGGGAATCCGCTGAATGCTTGGGATTTCACCTAAGCGAGGGATAAATGTCGCCGTAGACGGCGACATTTGTTCCCAAAGCTCAGGCTTGAGTCTCGGAGGGGGCGCGCCGAATTCCGTCTCTAGGCCGTTACGCGCCGGCGACGGAAGACGAACAGCAACGGGAGAGCGAGGAGGCACAGAAGCACAGTAGCCGGCTCAGGAACCCGCGTGATTTGATCCTGACCCCTACCCGTCGCGTCGAGGAAGGTAGCCACCGACGTATTCGTGCCGACCCTCCCGATGTAGTAGGTAGCCCAATCGGTCGCCGCCTGACTCGCCTTGAAGGTGAACCCGTTCAAAGGGTCCCCGTACAGCGCTGGGTACAGCGTTTCCCAAATCGCAAGCTGCAGCCCCGCAGCCTGGGCGGCAGTCCCCACGCTGTGAATGGTGTCCGCGTAGGTGTTGAACAGCCAGGCCGCCCGTGCGCCAGCCGTGAGGTCTCCAACGGCAATTCCTGCGGTAGTGTCGGAATTTTGTTGGTTTGTTGTCGTGACATTAACCGGATTCTGGACGGTCAGCGCGTCGTCGAACAAATCGACACAGTAGGCGTAGATGTTGGTTGTCGAGCCGGTAGCGGCGAGCAGCCAGTTCCCTTCCCCCGCCCAACCCGTCTCTTTTACCCCATTACGGATGACGGACACCGCTTCCCCTTTGCCAAGGCTGGTCAGGGTCAACGAAGCCGCCGAGGCGGACGTGGCGCTCAGAATCGCCGCGCCAAAAAGTCCGACCGCAAGGAGCCTTTTCATAGTCATCGCCACAGTTTGAGCCTCCGTGGCGTCAGTTACAGCCACGCTTTGGTCCAGGAAAACCGACTGGCCATCACTTAAGCAAACGGGGGACCAGCCTCAGCCATTGCGAAAACCTGAGTGTTCTGGAGCCTCCGTTCACGGCACGTCTCGGGATGTCAACGTCCGCGGGGACTTTTGTGATCTGTCCGTAATAACTTCAGAAAGATTGGGTCTTACTTGGTGGGATGCCACGAACGAGCACGCGTGATCCCGGCGTCTCGCACGAAGAGATGTTGGATAGAATGGCCGTTGACATGCGGGTGCTGCGCTCTTTTTCCTTCGCCGCCCTGCTGATTACCGCGACGTGTGGCGGCCAGTCCGTGCCCCCGAATCCGCCATCTGGCGACGGCTCGTCCCCCGCTTCGCCCATCAGCATCGCCGGTTCCGAGAGAATGGGGTGGCGCCAGGTCGCTGATGCGAGCGTGGTCTCCCGCTATCAGTACTCCGCGTATGTCGACGACGAGCGGTTCGATTTACCAGACGCAGTATGCAACAGCTCAGACGACACCGGCTTCAATTGCGTTGCGCAGCTGCCGCCCATGTCCGCCGGAGCGCATCGTATTGAAATAGTGGCCAGCGATTCCGGGGAGCCGAGCCCGAAGTCGCCGCCGCTTTACGTCGTTGTGGCCATGGCCAAGGTCGCGGCCGCGATCCGCAAAGCTGATTCCGCCCCGCGGGCCATCGCGACCTCCGATGGTGTGCGGCTCACCGTTGAAACGCTGGCGATCGGTCTCGACACGCCGTCCGCCCTGGCGGCGACGCCAGACGCTCGCATTTTCATCGCGCAAGGCTCAGGCGACGTGTACGTGTGGAAGGCGAGCCGGATTCTCCCGACGCCTGCCGTCAGTCTGCCGGACGTCCAGCGAATCCCGGGAGTGGGGCTAGTCGGGCTGACGCTGGACAGGGACTTCGCCTCGAACGGCCGTGTGTATGTGGCCTACGCGGGCAAGGCGCGGAATGGCACGCCGGTCAATCGAATCGTGCGATTCCGCGAGCTGAACGACGTCTTCGCCGAAGCGGTGGTCATCCTCGAAGACCCTGTCGACCATATCGCCGGCGCCGCCTCGCGACCGCCTCGGATTCGCATGGGTTCGGACAGGAAATTGTACGTTGCGTTTCCAGCGAGCGATTGGCCCACCGCGGACAGCTTCGCGTCGTATGCCGGAAAAGTTCTTCGACTCAACGACGATGGGACCACGCCGAGAGATAACCCGCGGACCTCACCCATCATTTCTTCCGGGCACGCGGCGGCGGGGGGCTTCGACTGGGCGGCCGGCAGCGGCCGGTTGTGGATGACAGAACGCGACCGGCGAGGCCGAGACGTCCTCGGCTTGATGTCCCCGGCCTTTCAAAGCGCCGCGGCGACGTCGTTCGAATCAGTATTGGACGCGTCGGGAACAGCTTTCTATCCCCCGAACGTGCTGAAGGCTTTCGCGAACGACCTGTTCATCGCCGGCCTTGCCGGCCAGCAACTCCGCCGCGTTCGTTTCAATCCAGGTGATGCGACGCGTGTCGCTTCAACCGAGAGCCTGCTGGCGGGCGAGTACGGACGCTTCAGCGATGTGATCGTCGGGCCGGACGGTGCGATCTACCTGGTCACGAGCAATCGAGGCCTTTCCTCGGCCGCTGCCGGTGACGATCGGCTTCTGAGGCTTACCGCGAGATAGAACGTTGAACGCAGAGCACGCAGAGATCGCAGAGATTCTTTCTTCAACTTTGAATTCTCTGCGATCTCCGCGTGCTCTGCGTTCCACGTCGTGAAAGTCAGCGGGAGCCGATCGACTCCAGGACCTTCCTCGCATCCTGCGCACCATCGAAATCCGGCTTGAGCTGAAGCGCGCGCGTCAGCGATTGCCGGGCGCGAACCGCGTCGCCCGCGCTCGCGTACGCGAGACCGAGGTGATAGTGGTAGACCGGATTCCCCGGATCCTTCTCCACGCTCACCTTGAACGGCGGAATCGCAAGGGCCGCGAGATTCTTCTTGTAGTAGACGAAACCGAGCGTGTCGTTGACTTCCGGAAGATCCGGCAGCTGCTTGTGCGCCGCCTGCGCCAGCTGCAGGGCCTTGTCGAGATTGCCGCCGGATTCGGCGTACATCCACGCCAGGTTGTTGGCGGCCACGGCGGCCTCCGGGTCGATCTCGACGACGCGCTCGAACCGTTCGCGCGCTCCCTTGGCGTCGCCCTGCGCCTCCAGGATGATCCCCACCATCGTCCACGCGGCCACTGAGCGTGGCTCTCGTGCGGCGAGGGTTTCGAACTCCTTGCGTGCCTGGTCCAACTTCTTCTGCGCGAGATACAACTGGCCGAGCCCGCTGTAAGCGGCCAGGTCCCGGCTATCGAGCTCGATCGCGCGGCGCAGATACGTTTCAGCCTTGTTGAGATCCCCGCCGGCGGCGTATGTGCGGGCGCCGAGCGCCAACAGACCGGATGTGGGACGAACCGCGATCTGCGCGTCAACCCGCGCCTGCGCGCTCTTGAAGTCCTTGCTGGCCAGGTCGAGCGTGACGAGGCCGCTCAGCGCCTCGACGTTGCCGGGCTCCAGCTTCAGCGCACGCTCGAACTCGGTCCGCGCAGCCGCGGTCTGTTGTTTTCGCCCCAGCAGCATCCCGGTCTGCGTGTGGACGGCGGCGGAATCCGGAAACCGGGTGTTCAGACGTTTGAGCTCGGCCTCGGCCCGGTCCAGCTCGCCGTTGCTCACCAGACCACGCACGAGGGCCAGCTGCGCGGCGGCGTTGTTCGGCTTGTCCGCGAGCGCTTCTCGCGCGAACGCGACCGAACGCCGCGGGACGGCCCTGCGACAGGCTCAGCTGCGACAGCGCGATCTTGGCCTCCGTCGCCTGCGGATTCAGCCGGAGCACCTCCTGAAACGCAGCGGTCGCCTCGTCTGGCTGTTTTCGCGCGGCCTGCACCCGGCCAAGCGTGAAGAACGCGCTGGACGAATCGGGATGCCGCTCCGTCGCTGTGGTGGCAGTCTGAAGCGCCTCGTCCAGCTTGCGATCCGTGAGCAGGAACGAGGTCTTGAGCAGCAATCCCTCCAGATTCGTCTTGTCCTTCGCGAGGACGCCTTCAACGCCACGGTACGCGGTGTCGCGCCTGCCGCTCCGGTAGTCGAGCGCGGCCAGCCGCGCGGTGGCCTCGTTGAACGACTTCGGATCCTTCAGCAACGGCTCGAGCGTCGCCCTGACGGCCGCGTCGTTTCCGACTGTCAGGTAGTAATCAGCCAACGTTAACGCTGATCCCTGGCTCTTCGAGACTTCCGCCACTGTCTTGAGGGGCTTCTCCGCGTCAGCAGGACGACCGTTCGCCATGTAGAAGCTGGCAAGCGCCCGGTTGGTCAGCGGGTGAAGGGGATCGAGATCGAGCGCCCGCTTCAGCGATTCCTCAGCCCGCGCGGGTTGACCGGTCAGCCAGTAGAAGTTGGCGAGCGCGAGATTCGCCTGCAGCGAACGCGGTTCGAGTTCGACCGCTTTCTTGAACGCGGTCTCCGCAGTGTCCATCTGCCCACGGCTCAGTTCGAGAGATCCCAGGCTGGTATACGTGCCGCTTCGAGCTGGGTCGATGCGCAACGCGTCTTCAATCTGGGCCAGCGCGCCTTCGACATCCCTCAAGCCCGCGAGCGCGTTCGCCTGGAGCACCTGAGCCTCGACGTTGCGGCTATCCTTCGCGATCACCTTCGCGGCCCGCGCCCTGGCATCGTCGAATCGCCCGCCGAGGAGCAGCAGGCTTCCAGCCTTCAACTGGATCTGGACGTCGTCGGGCAGCAGGTCGGCGGCGCGCACGAACGCGCCCAACGCATTGCCGAGGTCCTGAGTCGCCAGATACGCGTCGGCAAGCTTCGCGTACGCCTCACCAGACAGCGGATCCTGCTGGAGGGCGTTCTTGTATTCGACAATGGCCTCGGCGTACTTGCCGGACTTCGCGAATTTATCGGCGCTATCCAGGTAGCGTTGCCGCGCAACCTTCGGGTCCTGCTTGCACGCGGCGCCGCACAGCCCGAGCGCGAGGACGAAAACGGAGACGAAGGAGCGAAACCTTGTAGACATGAACCTCACAGTGTCTATCGGTAGAGTATCGTAAGAGCGTGCGCTCGCTGCCTCGTCGTATCGCCATCGAGCTCGACGGCGTGCTCGCCCCGGCGGTATCTGAAGCCGATCATTCTGGCCGTACTGAGAACTTCTGGGAAACCCTGAGCGAAACTGAACCGAACGTTGTCTCGCGTCTTGCGGGAATCGCGGCCGAGCGGCGCTGGGAAGTGATCTTCTTAACGAAGCGGTCTCCGTCGGCGGGCGATACCGTCCAGGTTCAGTCGCAGCGCTGGCTCGAGGAAAAGGGCTTCGCCCTTCCGTGCGTCTACGTGACGCCAGGCTCCAGGGGCCGCATCGCCTCGGCGCTGCATCTTGATCTCGTCATCGACGCCAGCCCGGACAACTGCGTCAACGTCATCACCGAATCCGACGCGCGAGCGATCCTTGTGTGGCCCGGCGACCGGGCCGGCTTGCCGGCTGACGCGCGCCGCCCCGAGATCAACATCGCGAAGTCGTTCGGCGAATGCCTCGACACACTGGCCGTCGTTGACGACCCGTCCCCTCGAAACGCCGGCGTCTTCGCCTGGGTGCGGCGGCTGTTTGGCTTGAAAGAAGTGAAGGCTTAGCCGCAGTCCCGGGTCCTTCGGCCTTGGTTCCTGGTCCGTTCCCGGGGTCCATAGTCCGTTCGTAGTCGGTCCGCGTCCTCGCACCGCCTCTGGGACAGCGTGGACCCAGGACCAAGGACGGACCAAGAACCAGGGCCTAAGAACTAAGGACCTATTCGACCTGCACGATGAAACCGCTGGCGTAACCCGGAATTTGCTGGGCGCGGCCACGATCGAGGTCCGCCTCGGCGCGGTCCGCATAAGGTCCGAGGAACACGGCGAAGGCACGAGTTCCGTTGCTCAACAATCCTTCGGCGCTGTAGGCCTTGAAGCCGGCATCGCGTAATTCCTGGAGCGCCTGCTCCGTGCGTGCCTGGCTCTGGAACGTCGCCATCCTGATCGCGAACTTCGGTCCCTCGGGCTGTGCCGGTGCTGGTGTGGACGGAGCTTCCGCCGCGATCGGAGTGAGCGACACCGCGGGCGCTGGCTGAATCGCCGGCCGGGACTGCGCCGGTTGCGCGACAGTCGCATTCCCTCTTGAGGGCGCTTTCGAATACGAATACACGCCCAGTCCCGCGAGCACGGCCAGGCACGCGCCGGCCACCACGATTCGGGACCGTCTCCGCTGCCGGGCCGCTACCGCCACCGCGAAAGACGGCTCCCGCGGTGCCGTCTCCCAGAAATTGCTGTTGGGGGTGTCATCAACCTTGTTGGTGACCGCCTCGCTCGGTAAGTCGTTCAACCCGGGCGAATGAGACAAATCGGGCAAGTCGGACAGGTCGGGCAAATCAGGCAAGTCAGGCAAATCAATCAGGGGCCGTCTCTTCCCGAGCGTCAAGCCGACCGGCGCGACGGGGGCCGGCTCCGGCTGCGGCTCGGGTTCCGGGTGCGCTTGAGCGGCCTCCACGGGAAAAGACTCCAGCGCATCCCAGGACGCTTGCGCGGCTGCAGCGACGGGCAACTTGAGGTCGTCAACGGCCCACCGAACGTGCTCGGCATCTGCGCTCATTTCCCGACCGCGAGCCGCGCGCAGGAGCGCGCGGTCGCAGATGAGATTGATCACCCGCGGGATTCCGTTCGACGCCGCCCACACCATTTCGATGGCCGCGTCCGTGAACTGAACTCGCCCGTCGTTGCCCGCGACGGCCAGCCGATGCGAGACGTAACGCGCCACATCGTCGCGAACAAGCGGGGACAGTTCGCAGCGGACCGTCACGCGCTGATTGACTTGCCGCAACGCCGTCGTGGCCAGGCGCGCCTGCAACTCGGGCTGTCCGACGAGCACGACTTCGAGCAGCTTCTGGCCTTTGTCGAGGTCGGACAGAATGCGGATCTCTTCGAGCAACTCCGCGGACAGGTTCTGCGCCTCGTCTATCATGACGACCGCGAACGCCTTGAGCGGCTGAAGCGAGGCGAGGAAGTCGTAGAGCGGGTAGGCTGAGATCCGTCCGGCTCGCCCCGCGCAGCCGGCCGCCCCGGATTTCGTCCACCGACACGACGCCGAAGTCCACCAGCAGCGTCTTCAGCAGGTCTTCGCGCGAGAGAAACGGGTCCTGGACGAACGCCGCGAACGTCTTCTGATCGAGCGACTGCAGCACCGCGCGGCACAAGGTCGTCTTGCCCGTGCCGACCTCGCCGGTCAGCACGAGAAGGCCTTCGCGCCGGCGGATGGCGGCAGCCAGCGTGTCGAACGCCGCGCCGTGTGAGGATTGGGTGAAGAAGAACCGCGGATCCGAAGAGAGGCTGAAGGGCTTCTCGCGCAGGCCGAAGAACGGCTCGTAGGTCAGCGAACCAGGGTCCTGCGACGTCGTATCCGCGACGCCGATGAACCAGTGAAGACGGCTTCGGGCTTCGGCGCCGCCGGGGATTTTCAGTTCGGCCGGCTCGAACGCCGAAGGCGGCCTGGGAGCGGCGGTCTGCTCCTTCTCCATCACAGGTGTTTCGGCACCATCGCCGTCGTTCATCATCGGCGCAGGCCGCGCGGCGGCTTCCGCCTGCTCGTCGGCCGCGCTCCGCGCCATGGCCGCGTCGATTCTGGCCAGGATGGACGCCATCTCGGCGGACGCCTCCCGTACGGCGACCGTCGGGAGCGACGGGGCGGAATCGAGGTCTTCGGGAGGCAGATCGGATTTCAAGCCGGACATACTACTACGGAGATATCGGCCGTACCTTACCTGAGGTTTGCCAACTCGCCCAGACCGCCCACCTCGAAGTCATAAACAAACGCCGATCGGAGCGACTCGTTGAACGACGCGCCGAGGGCCGTGTGCGCAGGATGCCGGAGGTATGCCTGGAGACCGGCCAGGTCGTCGAAGTCGATGGTGACGAGGTAATCCGCGGAATCCGGCGCGGATTGCTCGTACCCGGCGCCGTGCACGACTCGTCGACCGACCCGCACGCCGCGCACGTCGGGGATCTCGCGAATCGCGCGCTCGAACGCGTCGATCAGCGCCTGCCCCTCGGCGGGTGACAGATCTGCACGCGGCTTCATCAGGACGACGTGGGAAACCATGAGAGGTTATAGAGCTATTCCTCGTCGTCGCGTTTCTTCGGAGGAGGCTGGTCCTTCCGAGGAAGTGGTCTGGGGAGTGGCCTGGCGCCGTCGCCGGGCTTGTTTTGCCACGGCTTCGCCGCGCCGGGCGGTGTACCCGAAGGGGGCCTACCCGTCTTGTTCTGCCACGGCCGATCGCCACGCGGCGGGCCGGACGGCGGGCGATTCGATTTCTGCCATTGGGGCCTGTCGCCTGGCGGCCTGCTGAATGACTTGCCCTGCGGCCGGTCGCCGCGCGGCGCCCCGTACGGCGGTTTGCCGGTTTTGTTCTGCCACGGCCGATCGCCACGCGGCGGGCCGGACGGTGGCCGATTCGATTTTTGCCACTGCGGTCTGTCGCCTGGCGGCCTGCTGAACGATTTGCCCTGCGGCCGGTCGCCCCGGGGCGCTCCGTACGGCGGTTTGCCGGTCTTGTTCTCCCACGGTCGATCGCCACGCGGCGGGCCGGACGGTGGCCGATTCGATTTTTGCCACTGCGGTCTGTCGCCTGGCGGCCTGCTGAACGATTTGCCCTGCGGCCGGTCGCCCCGTGGCGCTCCGTACGGCGGTTTGCCGGTCTTGTTTTCCCACGGTCGATCGCCACGTGGAGGGCCCGACGGTGGGCGATTCGATTTTTGCCACTGCGGTCTGTCGCCTGGTGGCCTGCTGTACGATTTGCCCGAGCCCTCGCCGCGCGGCGCCGCGCTCGGCGGCTTACCCGCTTTGTTTTCCCACGGGCGATCGCCACGCGGCGGACCCGACGGTGGCCGGTTGGACTTCTGCCACTGCGGCCGATCGCCTCCCGCGGGCTTGTCGCGACCGGGCTTCTTCCTGAACCTGTCGCGCGGATCCTTGTGCATCCCGCCCGGGCGCCAGTCCTGCCCGCGCTTGTCACCGGTGACCGGCGGCCGCTTCTGCGCTTCCTGTTCCGCCTCCGGCGAATCCCAGATCCGCCCGCGTGCGAACCACTTCAACACCACTTCCGCGTTGGTCCGGCGCAGCTGCGCGAGCGTCGGGAGCAGGTCCTCTTTCTCCCGCGCGCGGAACGCTGTCGGCTTGTTGTCGATCAGGATGGTCCAGTAGACGTAACGCGGGGGCATTGTCTCTATTCTTGCAGGTATCGAGGTCTCGCGTAGCAGAAACTGCCACCCCGGATCAGGATAACGACGACGTTGAACGCAGAGGACGCTGAGCGCGCAGAGTTACTAGAAAATCTCAGCGATCTCTGCGATCTCTGCGTTCAACATCGTGAGGCAGCCAAGGAACGAACCGTGCGTATGACGACGTGCGATGAGGTGGCCATGCGCGAGCGGTATGCTACGATCCCGGGTCAGGCCGGCGGGAGGCACAACATGGGAACGGCACAGCAACGACGGCTGTTCACGGCGGACGAATACTACCGTCTCGCGGACGTCGGCATTCTCAGCCGTGACGACCGCGTCGAACTGCTCGATGGGGACATCATCGAGATGACGCCCATCGGCATCCGTCACGCCGCCTGCGTGGATCGGCTGTTGGCTCTCCTGCAGCCTCGGGTGGCGGGACGAGCGATTCTCAGAGTGCAGAACCCGATCCGCCTCGATCCTCACTCGGAACCGCAGCCAGACCTTTCCATCCTGAAAGCCAGAGCCGATTTCTACGCATCAGGACACCCGACGCCGGCCGACGTTCTGCTCGTGATCGAAGTGGCCGACTCGTCGTTGAAATTCGATCGTGATGTCAAAGTCCCGCTCTACGCCAGATTGGGTATTCCCGAAGTGTGGCTGGTCGATCTGGAGGAAGGCCGCGTCGAGATTTTCGCGCAGCCTGCACGGGACGGGTACCAGCAGTCGCATCTGGCGGTCCGCGGAGAGCGCGTGACGTGTGACGCGCTTGCCCGGCCTCAGCCTGCCGGTCGATGAGATCCTCTTGTAATCCTGCACACGACGTTCAACACAGAGACCGCCGAGCACGCAGAGTCCGAGTTTCGTGTCGTGCAGGTTACCAAACACCGTCCGACTGGCCACCGCGCTTCGGCAGCGCGGGTCGGCAAACGATAGAAGTCGGCCTGATCGGCGTGAGAGGGTAAAACGCGGCGGCGGCCACCTCCGCGAGAGGCCGAGCCCGGCCCGAGCGCCATGGCACTAACCGATATTGCCGACGTCGCGTTTTTCCAGGCCGAGCTTCGTGATTGCGGACCCGCGTTGCCGAAGCGCGGTGATTGTCTGGCAGGCCTGAAGGCCTGCACTACTCCTGAGACGATGACCTCGGCGTGCTCAGTGTGCTCTGTGGTGATCGTCGTGACCGTTATCGAGAAGTCTCTGCGATCTCCGCGATCTCTGCGTTCAACGTCGTGACCGCCTACCGCGCCAGCCGCTTCAATTTTTCGACCAGCGTCGTCCGATTCAGGTTGAGCAGCCGCGCGGCCTGGCCCTTGTTGCCGTTCGTCCGCTCGAGCGACAAGGAGATCAGCTCGCGCTCGATGTTGCCGATGTACGCGCCGAGGTCGATACCCTCCTCCGGCAGCGTCACCGACGTCGGCACTGCCGCCTCGGGGACGTGCTGCACTTCGGCGGGCAGATCGACGAGGTCGATATGCGAGCGGCCGGCGCTGAACGCGACGGCCCGCTCGATCGCGTTCTCGAGCTGGCGCACGTTGCCCGGCCAGTGATACGCCATCAGAGGCCGCATCGCTTCCTGTGAGACGGTGGGTGCGGGCTTGTCGGCGCCGGCGCCCGCCGCGAATTTCTCGAGGAAGTGCTGGACGAGCAGCGGGATGTCTTCCTTGCGTTCGCGCAACGGCGGCACGTGCACGGGGATGACGTTCAAGCGATAGAACAGATCCTCGCGGAACTGGCCATCGTCCACCATCTGGCGCAGGTCGCTGTGCGTGGCGGCGATGACCCGCACGTCCACCTTCGTCGTGTGCGTGTCCCCGATCCGCTCGAACTCGCGCTCCTGCAGCACCCGCAGCAGCTTCATCTGCAGCGCCGAGCTCATCGTGCCCACTTCGTCGAGGAGGAGCGTGCCCTTGTGCGCCTGCTCGAACCGGCCCTGCCGCGTGCCGGTGGCGCCCGTGAACGCACCGCGCACGTGGCCGAAGAGCTCCGCTTCGAGCAACGTCTCCGGAATCGCGCTGCAGTTGACGGCGACGAAGCGGTGCACGTGCCGCGGGCTGTGCTGGTGGATCGCGCGCGCGACGACTTCCTTGCCGCTGCCCGTCTCGCCCGTCACGAGGATCGTGCTGCTGGTCGCCGCGACGGTTTCGAGCAGCTGGAACAGCTTCGCCATCGCGCGGCTCTTGCCGACGATGCCTCCTTGAAACTTGTACCGTTCCTCGAGCTGCGCGCGCAGGTACTCGTTCTCAGACCGCAGGCGCCGCTGCTCGAGCGCGCCCTCGAGCACGTGCAGCAGCTCGTCGATCTGAAAGGGCTTGCTCACGAAGTCGCGCGCGCCGCGCTTGATCGCTTCGACGGCGTCCTTGACCGTGCCATATCCCGTGATGACGATGGCGACGATATCCGGGTAGCGCGCGACGGCGGCTTCGACGACCGCCGAACCGTCGATGCCCGGCAGCCGCAGGTCAGTGAGGATGATGTCGAAGGCAAAATCCGCGAGTTTTCCGATGGCCGCTTCGCCCGATTCGGCCTGCTCCACCCGGAAGCCCCGGTCCGTCAACTGCTCGGCGATCGCCTGGCGCAGGGGTGTCTCATCCTCGACGATGAGTACATGTCTCGACGGTTCAGTCATTTACAAGATCGCCAAGATTTTGACACAAGGAGAAGCGCGTGTCGAGACTTCGTACCTAATCTCCTGTGCAGTTCCCTCCGATACACCTTTTCACGGGAGGAAAGAGCCAAGTGGAACGAAAAACGATCTCCATCATGAAGGCATGCGAGTTGGTCGGTGTGAGCCGGCGCACGATCTATAACTGGCTCTCGAGCGGCAAGATCGAATACGTCCGCACCGCTGGCGGATCGGTTCGCATCTTCGTCGACACGCTCTGGCGCGACCCGCATCACGCCGATCGTCCGGCCGTGCAGGGCGCGTGGCAGCAGGCCGAAGGCCGGAACTAGGCCCGATGTCGGGCCGGCTCAGCGTCGAGGAACTCCGAGCGAGGGGACCGATGGACGAGTCGCCAGAACTGGGTCTCCTCTTCCATCGGCTGAACAACCAGCTCGGAATCATCCTCGCGCACGCTGAGCTGCTCGAGGCCAAGTCGGCCGACGACATCCAGCGTGCCCGTGCGTCCCAGGTCGTCGCCAGCGTCCTCGAAGCCATGGGGACCGCCAAAGAAATCCGCCGCCGCACGATCAATCCCGCCTCAGAATCGTAATCCCTCCAAATCAGAATCGTAAGTACGTAGTCAAAAAATTGACGACGAGGGGCAGTTTTCGTCATGTTATTGACGAGCCTCTCGACACTTTCCGTCACAGATCGGCAAGAGTCCCGGATCGTGACACGACATGTAAATGACTGTGCATACAGTCTTTGCCGCTTGTTGTCACACGAAAAGGTCACCAAACTGGACACAGACTCTGCGGTTGGTACCCCGATTGCGATAGCGCGCAGCCGTCGGAACTACTTAAGGAGCCATCATGCGCGCCCAGCCTGTTGCCGCCAGCCAGAATCGCCGAATCGTTGCGGGTCTGCCGTTTGTCGAAGCGCTTGCCCGCCGCATGGCGGCGACGATGCCGAACTCGATCGACATCGGCGATCTCGTTCAGGACGGCATGATCGGCTTGATCGACGCCGCGCACCGGTTCGACGAGGACCGCGGCATCAAGTTCGAGACCTTCGCCGAGCGGCGCGTCCGCGGGGCGATGATCGACGCGCTGCGCCGCGATGCCTGGCCGCGCGGCGTCCGCCGTCAGCGTCGCGAGCTCGACGCAGCCCGTGAAGCCCTGAGGCGCGAGCTGGGACACGAACCGTCGATGGCCGACCTGGCCGCCCGCGTCGGGTCCGACGAGAAACGACTGAGCCGCACCATCGTTCGCATCAACACCATCGAATCCACATCGCCCCTCGCCACGGGCGAACACCTCGACGAATCATCGCTGCCGCCCGCGCTCGTGCCGTCCGAACCCGATTCACCCGACACCGCCTATGAGAAGCTCGAGACGCGCGATCGCGTCCGCGCCGCCATCCAGTCGCTGCCGGTTCGCGAGCGCAAGGTCATCGGCCTCTATTACTACGGCGAAGTGACGATGAAGCAGATCGGCGCGGAGATCGGCGTCAACGAATCGCGCGTGTCGCAGCTGCATGCCCGCGCCATCCGCCGCCTGCGCGAGTCGCTCGGCGAGATGGGCCCGCAGCAGATCGCGGAGATGCGCAAGGCGTTCCAGGCGTTCATGTCCCGGCGCCCCGCGCCGGAAGCCGTGGCTCACGCCGGCGTGGCCACCTCGGCGGTGGTGCTGCCGTACAAGCCCGCCCGGGAGATGAAGAAGCTCACGATGGCGCGCGCCACGCTGAAGATCAAGCCGCAGCGTCAGGCCGTCGCCGCCGCCCGATAACGATTCACGTACGGGGCCACAGAGACGACAGAGGTCACAGAGCTTTCTCTTATTGAGAAATCCCTCTGTGCTCTCTGTGCCTCTGTGGCTTACGTAAGGCTCTCTCGCACGGTTTGTAGCAGGTCGGCGAGCCGGAACGGCTTCGCGAGCCAGCGGCAGCCGGTCTCGTTCAGGAACTGCTCGGCGTTGGTTCCCGCGACATCGCCCGTCACGAAGACGACGCGCTTGCGCATCGTGGGAACCGCCTCTGACAACGACCGGTAGAACGCCCGCCCATCGAGCTTCGGCATCCTCAGGTCGCAGATGACCAGGTCGTAGCGCTTCTCCTGCACTTTCGCGAACGCCAGCTCCCCGTCCGCGGCCCACTCCACGACGTACTCGGCGTCGCGCAGCGCGTCGACGACGGCCCTGGCCAGCGCCTCCTCGTCTTCCACGAGGAGAATCGAAGCCCCGGCCATCGTGTTCACGGGCCCGGTCTTCCGCGGCGGCGTCGCGACCGCAACCTTCCCGCTGACGGGCAGCTCCACGTAGAACGACGCGCCCCCGCCCGGACGCGACTCGAGGCGGATTCTCCCTCCGTGCTCCTGCACGATCGCGTACGCGACCGTCAGACCCAGGCCCGTGCCCTTGCCGACCTCCTTCGTCGTGAAGAAGGGGTCGAAGATCTTCGGCTGCACCTCTTCCGGGATTCCCGGCCCGTCGTCGTTGATTTCGAGGACCACGGCCTCCTGATCCACGTCGTGCCACGACCGAACCACCAGCACGCCGCGGCCGTTGGCGGAGATCATCGCCTGCTCGGCGTTGATGATCAGGTTGAGGAGCACCTGCTGCATCTGGTGACCGTCGGCGAACACCTGCGGCAGGCCGGCGGCGAGCGCGTCGATGACCCGGATGTTGGTGAGCCGCAGGTCGTAGGCGCGCAGGGCGAGCGTTTCGCCCACGACCTGGTTCACGTCCACCATCATCCTCGTCGTCTGGCGCTTCCGGGCGAAGGTGAGGAGGTTGCGGACGATGCGCGCGGCGCGCTCGGACTCGCTGAGGATCGTGTCGAGGCCGTGGCGCAGCGAGGCATCGGTGATCGGGGTCTGCGACAGGCGTTCGGACCAGCTGAGGATTGTCGCGAGCGGGTTGTTCAGCTCGTGTGCGACGCCGGAAATGGTCTGTCCGAGGGCGGCCATCTTCTCGGCCTGGAGGAGCTGGTGGTAGATGTCCCGCGTCTCGTCGTCCAGCTTCTTGCGCTCGCTGACGTCGCGCATCAGCGCCTCGACGCGCAGGGCGCCGTTGCGGGCCCGCTCGGCCCGGGCCGTCAACTCGATCCAGAAGGGGTTGTTGTCCGCGCGGCGCAGGCGGAGGACATAGTCGCTGACGGCGCCGTCCGAGCTCAGGCGATCGAGGAACGCGATCCGCGCCTGCGGGTCGACGAAGCGATCGAGGTCGAACGGGCGGACCTCGGCGTCGGGTGTCTCGCTGGCGTAGCCGAAGATCAGCTTCAGGTGGCCGTTGGCCGCGATCGTCGTGGTCCGTTCGGCGCCGATCGTGCCGATGTACGCGCCCTCGAGGACGGCGTCGAAGAGCCGTGCGAGAGCTGTCGCGCGACGTTCCACGCGTGGGATTATATTCGGCAGTCCGTTTCCTCACCATGACGCTCGCACCCAATCGAACCGCCTACGCGGCGTGGCTGGCCGTTTGTGTCCTCTGGGGTACCACGTACCTCGCGATCGCGATCGCCCTCGAGACGCTGCCGCCGCTCTTCATGGCCGGCTTCCGCTACATCCTCGCCGGCACGCTGCTGGTGGCCGTGCTGAGGTTGCGGGGCGAGACGATGCCGCCGCCCGGTGCGTGGGGACGGCTGGCCGTGCTCGGCATCCTGCTCCTCGGGTTCGGCAACGGCGGCCTGGTCTGGGCGGAGCAGACGATTCCGAGCGGGTTCGCGGCGCTGCTCGTGGCGATGACCCCGTTCTGGATGGTCGGCATCGACTCGCTGATGCCGGGGGCCGAGCACCTCACGCGTCCGCGGATCCTCGGCCTCGTCGTCGGGTTCGCGGGTGTGCTGATGCTGGTGTGGCCGGAGATCGCGGCCGGCGGCGGCCGTGGATTCTTACAGGGTGTGATCGCGGCCGAGATCGCGTGCGTCGGGTGGGCGCTGGGGTCGAGCTACGCGCGGCGCCGGAAGCCGGAGGAAAACGTGCTCGTTGTTGCCGGCTTCGAGATGATCTTTGGCGGGCTGTTCCTTGTCGCGGGCGGGGCGCTCAGGCAGGAGTGGCGGACGGTCGCGTTCACGACGCGCACGTTCGCCGCGTGGCTCTACCTGGTGTTCTTCGGCGGCATCGCCGGCTTTTCCGCCTACGCGTACGCGCTCAAACACCTCCCGGTGTCCACCGTGTCGCTGTACGCGTACGTGAACCCGATCATCGCCGTCGCGCTCGGCACGCTGGTGCTGGGCGAGCCGTTCAGCCCGCGAATCGCCGTCGCGGCCGTCGTCGTCATGATCGGAATGTGGATGGTGAGACGATGACGTACGGACGTAGCCACAGAGGCACAGAGATCACAGAGGCACTCTTCTTGAAAGAAGCATCTCTGTGTCCTCTGTGCCTCTGTGGCTTTGTACGTTCTTAGGTGTTTTCTGGCTGCGGGGCGCCGAGGGCGAACGTCATCGTGCCTTCGAAGACGACCTTGCCGGCGACGCGGGCGACGCCTTTCAGCACGCCCATACGGCTCCTGATCCTCACCACTTGCGCCTCGATCTCGAGCACGTCGCCGGGATGAACCGCGTGCTTGAAGCGGACGCGCTTGATGCCGGCGAAGAAGGGGAGGCGCTGGCGGTTTTCGGGCTTGGCCAGGATCAGGATGGCGCCGACCTGCGCGACGGCCTCCGTGAGGATCGTCGGCGGCAGACCGAGCGCGCCGTCGGGCCCGAAGGACAAGTACCGCTCGTTGCGCGAGACGTTCTTGATCCCGACGATCCGCTTGTCGGGCTCGAATTCGGTCACGCGATCGACGAGCAGGAACGGGTACCGGTGCGGCAGGATCCGTTCGATCGCGGCGTGGTCGAGCGGGAGAGTCAGGTCCATGTGAACAAGCGATTATACTTGCAGATGTCCTGCGGCCTGAAGTGACCCAGCCCTCCACGGCACCGGAACCCGACGTCAAGACTGGCGCCATCGAGGCGTTGACGGCGCTCTTTGCCCTCGGACGCGAGGTCACGTCGGTCCTCGACCTCGAGGAGCTGCTGGCGAAAATCCCTGAGCTCATCTCGAGGATCACGCATTTTCAGGCGTTCGCCGTCTACCTGCTCGATCCCAAGCGCAACGAGCTCACCGTCGCGTACTCGGTCGGCTATCCGGCCGAGACGGCGCGTACGTTGCGCGTGAAGGTGGGGCAGGGCCTGGTCGGCGCGGCGGTCGAAGCGGGTCACCCGCTGCTCGTCAACGACGTGCACGACGATCCGCGCTACGTGGAAGCCGTGCCCGGGTCGAACGCGGAGCTCGTCGTGCCGCTGCGGCGCAAGGGACGCGTGATCGGCGCACTCAACCTCCTCAGCGAGACGAAGGGCCAGTTCACGCTGGTGGACGAGGCGGTGCTGCGGCAGTTCGGCGCGCACGTGGCGGTCGCGATCGAGAACGCGCGGATGTTCGAGCACGAGCGCGAGTACACGACCACGCTCGAAACGCTGGCGGAGGTGGCACGCGAGTTCGGGTCGATTCTCAACCTGGACGAGTTGCTGACTCGCCTCGCGAGCGTGACCCGCCGCCTCGTCGACTACCGCACCTTCGGCATCCTGCTGTTGAACGAAGACCGGCAGGAGCTCGAAATGAAGACCGCCGTGCGCTACGGCGACCAGAGCGCGCCGACCCACGTGAAGATGGGCGAGGGCCTCGTCGGGTACGCGGCCCTCCACAAGGAGCCGGTCCTGGTGTCGGACGTGTCGTCGGACCCCCGCTACATCAAGGTCGTCGAGGACATCCGCTCCGAGCTCGTGATCCCGCTGATGATCAAAGACCGGTGCATCGGCGTGTTCGACCTCGAGAGCCCCGACCTCGACGCGTTCAAGAAGAACGACGTCCAGATCCTGACGCTGCTCGCCAGCCAGGCGGCCGTGGCCATCGAGAACGCGCGCCTCTACGAAACGATCAGATCGAACGAGGTGCGCCTCGAAAAGGAAATCCGCTTCGCCCAGCGCGTGCAGGTCGCGCTGCTGCCGACCGACCTGCCCAAGCGCATCAAGGGTGTCGACGTCGGCGCGAGGTTCGAGCCGGCGTACGAATTGGGCGGCGACTTCTACGATTTCCTCGCGCCCGAACCGAACAGCCTCGTGCTCGCGATTGGCGACGTCTCGGGAAAAGGCGTCCCCGCGGCCCTCTACAGCGCATTTGCCGGCGAGCTGGTGCGCTCGCGGACGTTCCGCCGGCGCTACACCTCGGATCGATCGAGCCCGGCCGGCGTTCTCGCGTCGATGAACACGATCCTGCACGAGCGCCAGCTCGAGCCGTACTACTGCACGCTCTGCTACGCGCTGTTCGACTTCAAGCGCCGCACCGTCGTGCTCGCCAACTCCGGCCTGCCGTATCCGGTCCGCTGCAGCGGCGGCACGGCCGCCCAGATCGTCCTGCCGGGGGTGCCGCTGGGATCGTTCGGCGGCTCGGTCTACGACGAGGTGACGTTCGAGCTCAACGCCGGCGACGTCATCGTGTTCTGCAGCGACGGCGTGTTCGAGGCCAACGACGCCCGCGGCCGGGAGTTCGGCGTCGAGCGGCTGTCGCAGGTCGTCCTCGAGTCGCGCACCCAGCCCGCGCGGGCCATCGTCGAAGAGGTCTTTACCGCCGTCGCCGACTTCCGCGGCGAGGCGCGGGCCAAGGACGACATGACGGTGGTGGCGATCAAGATCAACACCTAGGTCGGGTAGGGCGGGTCGGTCTGGTAGGCCGGGTGGGTCTGGTGGGTCGGGTGGGTCTGGTGGGCCGGGTGGGTCGGGTAGGTCGGGTGGGTCGGGTAGGTCCGGCGAGTCCCGAAAATGACCCAATGACCGGACGGCCGACGATTCTTCGCTGTACTGAGGTCAGGACGGCCGCGACGAACACCGTGCGATTTTCGGCCTGAATCGCATCAAGCTGCGGGTACGGGATTTGAACTGCGGTCCGGTGGGTCGCGCCGAGTCAGCGGGATGCGTCTCTTACGCAGGCGCTGGCACCGCCGCATTCTCGCCGCAATACTCACGATTCGCGCGCGACCCGATTACCGTCCGACCTACCCGACGCACCCGGCCCACCCGACCCACCCGACCTACCTGACCTAGATCGTCCCTGTCGCCGTGGCCGTGGTGCGCTGAGGCTGTGCGCCGGACGCGATATTCAGCACCCCGGCCAGCTGGGCGGCGAAGATGGCGGCCAGCGCCTGAACGCTTTCCGACGACTCCCCGCCGCCGCGGATCTCGGCCGAGAACGCGCCGATGCAGCCATCGGCTGACAGCAGCGGGGCAACCACCGCGCCGTTGGACTCGCCCGGGTGCGCGAGGACGATCTGCATCTGGCCGGTCCGGTAGGCGGCCGCGGCGGCATTGTCGGCCGTGCGCAGGATCCTCGTCATGCGCGCCATCACGTGCGGCGGGTAGCCGTGCGACAGGGCCGGCTGCACGTACGTGCCGTCGGGGGCCGAAATCCAGATCACGATGCCGCTCGCGTCCATGAGATCCGCGGCCTGGCCGACGAGCTGCCGCAGCTCGTCGAGGTCGCTGACGCGGCCGAGGTCCGTGCACAGCTGCGATGCGGCGCGTAGCACCGGGCCTGCCGGGCGCGCCGTGACGTAGGGCGACGCCGCCGGGGCCTCCTGGAGGTCGCTTCCGGGGCCGGCGTCGGGGAAGGCGGGCGCCGCCGCATGCGCGATGCTCAGCGATCCGGTTTCGATGTCCTCGCTTGGTTCCTTCCGGCGGGGCGCGAGCAGCACGAGCAGCGCCACCACCAGGACGGCCACGGCCGCGCCGGCGCCGAGCGCCGTGGCCTGCTGCCGGCGGAGGCCGGCTTCGGCGGTTTCGAACGCCTGATGCTCGGCCGTGCGCGCGAGGCTCAGCTGCTGGGCGGCGTCGGCGGCGCCCTGGTTGCCTTCCGTGAAGATGACGTCGCTCGCCATCAGCTGCTGGCCCGACTTCAGGTACTCGCGCGCCCGCTCGTCGACGCTGGCGAATTCGGTCATCAGGTCGCCGGCCTTGCCGAGCGCGGTGCGCGTCGGTTCGCTGGTGGCCTCCGACCGCAGCTCCGCAATCGTCTTCGCGACGTCCCCGGCCGTCTCCTTGACCTTCGGTATCCACAACTCGACGTCGGTGCCGGCAGCCACGTAGGCGAGCTGGGACACGCGGAGATCGGCGAGACCGTTCGCCGCTTCGCGCGCGGACAGGTCGAATGCGCGGTCGGCGACCCGCGCCGCTGTCACCTGGTGCTCGATCTGGTTGACGTAGTAAGCCGCAGCGCCAAGCGCCAGCAGCGCCACCGCCCCGAGGATGAATCTCGCTGCAGGCGATCGCATCGGATCTAGTTGAAGGTGTTCAGGGTATCACGATTTCGGGCGCAGAATGACGTACGCGGGGAGGCCGACGGCGTTGAACCGCTGCATCACGGACTTCGCCGGCTCCTGATCCGGATCCTCCGCGCGAAACTTGATCCGCACGTAGCCGCTCAGCGCCGCTTCCACGTCCCGATTCGCCAGCGTCGTCTTGTCCATGGTCAGGCAGTTCTTGCACCAGGTCGCCCACATGTCGATGAGCACGGGCTTGCCCTCGCGCGACGCGGCCTCGAGCCCTTCGGCCAGCGATCGGTGCCACCCCGCCTTCACCTTCTCGTCCACGCTCGAGGCGACCTCGGTGGCGTCGACGAACCGGTTGGCGAAGAGGCCGTACGCTTCGTATCCGTAGTAGAGCGCCGTCGCGAGGATTACAACGCCGAAGACCTGCTTGACGCGGACCATCCAGGCGCCCGGCTTGGGCAGCGCCGCGATGCCGGCGCCGGCGATCGGCCACGGAATCGCCATGCCCACGCCGAGCAGGAACGGCAGAGCCAACGCTACGGCGTTGCCTTTCGCGTACAGGTTGCTCGAGAACAGCACCACCTGAATCACGACGGGCGCGACGCACGCGCCGGCAAGGAGCGCCGCGATCGCGCCCATCACGAAGGCGACGAGAAAAGTCCCGCGCGACGAGTCGCCGACCCGCACACCGCTCGAGAACCGCGAGAAGTCGATCGTGATCACGTCGAACATCGCGAGCGCGAGCGCGACGAACAGCACGAAGATGCCGAGGTTGAACCAGGGCGACGCGTTGATCGTCCCGAACGTGCCGGCGGTCAGGATCACGACCAGCCCGAGCACGCCGTAGACGACGGCCATCGCCGCGCCGTAGGCGCCGCCGAGCAGGAAGCCGCGGCCGCGCGAACCCGCCTGCGAGCCCGCGCCGATGATGGCGAGGTTGATCGGAATCATCGGCAGCACGCACGGCGTGAGGTTGAGCGCCAGGCCGCCGACGAAGACGAGCAGCAGGATCGCGAGCGGCCCGCGGTCCTCGAACAGCCCCCGCACCCGCACGCCGTTCTCGGCGTTGTGAATGAACTCGAGGAAGTCGCTCGTGCCGAGGTACCCGCCTGTCGTGCCCAGGATCGTGAAGCCATCGAGGCGAGCCACGCCGGCATCAGCCTTCCCGCCCCCGGCGGCGGGCGCCGCGACAGGGACGGACGATACCGGCGGCGCGCTGCCACGGCCGAACGCGATCGCGCCGAACACCTCGGGGTGCGCGACAGCCACCGCCGCGTTCGCAGCCACGACGCGCAGCGTCCACTCAGCCGTGGCCGTCGTCGGCGCAAAGCACGTGGTGTCGTTGCAGGCCTGGTACCGGAGCTGGGCCGGCACCTTGAGCTCGCCTGGTGCGACCGTGTTCGCCACGGTCAGCCGGAGGCCGATCGCGAAGGTGCGCTCGAAGACGGCCAGCGGTTCGTCGACGCCGACCAGCTTCGTCTCGACCGTCGCCGGGTAGACCATCTCCGCGACCGTGACGCCCTCGGGGACGTCTAACGTCAACACGGTTGGAATCAGATTGGGATCGCGCGGCTTGTCGGACTGGACGTGATAGCCGTCGGGGAGCGTGACCTGCAGCGCGACGCGCGCATCCGATCCTGCGCGGACGCCGTCGGCTTCGACGATCGGCGAGACGTCGGCCTTGATGCGGCCCAGCTGCGCCGCCGCGACGCCTGCCAGGCCAAGCCATGCCGCCGCGAGTAAGAGAAGGTAGCGGCGCAAGAGCCCTATTTGACTTCCTTTAGTGGAATCGCGCCCGGAGGCATCGGCAGCGACGATAGCTCGACCGAGCCCTTCACCGGCGGCAGGTCCTGGAACATGGAGTTCCATTTCCAGCGTTCCGACGGGTTCGACGCCTGCAGCCAGTGCTGGGCTGTCGCCTTGCGCCCGAACTGCAGGGCCGCGATACCGTCGAGTTCCTTCACGCCGGCATACGCCCGGGCGATGTCGGCGCGTATCTGGGCCGCGTCGGTGTAACCAAGTGGCACGCCCAGCCCCTCCGCCACGTTCACGAGAATCTGCCAGTCGTCCATCGCGTCGCCGCCGAGCGGCAGGACGCGCGACGCCGCCTGAAGGCGCCCGCCGTCATTGGTATAGGACGCGTCCTTCTCGACGTAGGATGCGCCGGGCAGGACGACATCCGCGGCGCGGGCCAGCCGCGTCAGCAGCACGCCCTGCACGATGAGCAGCGGCAGCGTGCCCTTCTCGCGCGCGTTGACGATCCAGGCATCGTCTCCGAGCCCGAGCGAGCCGTCGGGCCCGGAATCGAAGACGTAGAGCGCCGCGACTTTTCCTGCCTCGACGAGCGTCCGTAGCGCGGAAAGGTCGCCCCCGGCGAGGCCGAACGCGCGAGCGCCGGCCACGTTCGGCGCGTCCACCTCGGGCACGATGAACTTCGCGTCCTCCGGCTGCGGCTTGGGCGTCGTTCGCCAGCTGATCGTGATCGCCTGTGCGCTGCCGACCAGTTCTTCCGCCAGGCGCCGCAACAGGAACAGCTCTTCGTGCGACGCGTGGGCCGACACCAGGAACCGGACGCCTTCGGGATTCGCCCGGCCCGCGGCCGTCAGCTTGTCCACGAGCCTCGTGCGCGCGTCGTGCCACGAGGCCGGCTGCAGAACGCCCGCCGCGTCCTTGACGAGCGGCCGGCGCAGGCGATCGTCGCCTTCGATCCAGTGGTAGTTGAAGCGGCCGATGTCGCACATCCAGTAGCCGTTCACGTCGGGATTGAAGCGCGGCGTGAACCGGATGAGCCGCGAGCCCTTCGCCCACTCCGGCTTCGCCTTCAGCCACGCCGTCGTGCTGCAGCCCTTCGAGCACTGCGTGCAGATCGAATCGATGGCCTCAGGGTTGTCCCACGGCCGCGACTTGAAGCGGTAGTCGCGCGTGGTGATGGCGCCGACCGGGCAGACGTCCATCAGGTTGCCCGACACGAGCGAGTGGACGCCCTCTTCCTGGAACGTCGCGATCTCGCTGCCGTAGCCGCGGTCGATGATGTTGATCTGCGCGTCGCCGTCGACCTCGCGCATGAACCGCACGCAACGCGTGCAGAGGATGCAGCGCTGGCGGTTGAGCATCAGCGTCGGGCCGAAATCGACGTCGCCCTTGACGCCCTCGCCGTCGAACACGCGGCGCGGAAAATCCATCCGGCTGCCGTCGGGGCCGAAGGTGTACGAGAAGTCCTGCAGCGGGCACTCGCCGCCCTTGTCGCAGACGGGGCAGTCGAGGGGGTGGTTGACGAGCAGGAACTCGAACACGCCCGCCCGCGCCGCGACGACCTCGGGGGTCTGTGTGCTGACCACCATGCCGTCGGCGCACACCGTCGAGCACGACGTCTGCAGCTTCGGCATCTTCTCGATCTTGACGATGCACACGCGGCACGAGCCGTCGATGCCGATGCCGGGGTGGTAACAATAATAAGGAACGGAAATCCCGCTCTCGATGGCGGCCTGCAGGACCGTCTTGCCCTTCTCGACGGAGACCTGGCGGCCATCGATGGTCAACGTGACTGTGTCCATCACATCAAGGATATATCGAATAAAAGGGCGGGGCGAATTCCCCAAAGGGCTCTACGGGATCGCCCAAAGGACCGGGATGGATCACGCAAAGGACTGGATGGGATCACGCAAAGGACTGGGCGGCCACTGCCGCAGCGGGCCACTTCCCCCGCCCTTTGGAGTGTTTTTCACTCCGAGTCCTTTGGAGCGTACTTCATGCCCGTCCTTTGAAGCGCTTTTCGACGCCCGGTCCTTTTGGAGTGTTCTATTTAACGAATTCTGCGAGTGTCCCATCGTCCTTGTTTATCTCGACGCTCTGGAGGGCGGCGGAGAGGGGGATACGGCGCTCGGTGACGGCTCCCGCCGCGGGGATGACGACGTCGGCTTTCGTCTTGTCCGCGTATTCGAGCGTCAGGGTGACGGGGACGTCGAACGTCTCGCCCAGCTGCTCGACGCGCACCGCGAGCTCGGCGCCTTCGACGCGGTACGTCACCCGCAGGCGCGGCAGCGTGAACCCGAAGATCCACTGCTCGAAGAAGCGATCGAGCGGCCGGCCGGCCGCCGTTTCGACCGCCTGGCGGAACTCGTCGGTGCCGACCTTGCGGAAGCGCGACTCGCGGTAGAAGCGGCGCACGCCGTCGAAGAACGCCTCGTCGCCGACCAGCCGCCGCAGCATGTGCAGCACGGCCGCGCCCTTGTTGTAGACGAGCGCGCGGAAGACGCGGCTGTCGCCCTTGATGTGGCCGAGGCGGTAGCCCAGGGCGACGGGCCCCTGGTCGGATTCGTTCATCGCCCACCGGCGCATCTGCCGCAGGATGCTCGTGAACACGGCGTCCCCGCGCTGGTGCTGCGCGTAGAGCGCCGCGAAATACTGCGCGAAGCCCTCGCTGATCCACTGCTCGTGGTAGTTGCGCCAGCCGACCGCCTGTCCCCACCATTGATGCGCAAGCTCGTGCGCGATAAAGAAGTCCGGGAACCGATCGAAGGCGGCCGGATCGCTTCGCCAGGTGAGCGCGGTCATCGGCAGCGGCTGGAAGAGCTGCGCGAAGTAGGCCGGACTGTGGCCGCCCGGCAGATCGCCCTCGACAACAGCCAGGGTGAACGTCGGGTACGGCACGTCGCCGGTCAGCGACGCGTAGAACCGGGCGATGTCGGTTGCCCGCTCGACGAGCACCTGCCCGCGCTTGACCTGCCGCGGGTTCGCCTCGGCGGAAATCGCCAGGCTGCCTTCGCCGAACCGGACGATCACCGGCTCCGAGCGCACGAACTTGCTGACGATGAACGCGAGATACCGCAGCGGCTGCGGGGCGGCGAACGTATAGACGCGCCGCTCGGACTGGTCCTCTTTCGAGCCCGCGACCAGCGGCGACCCCGGCGCCAGGACGCCGCTCGCGACGCAGTCGTACGTCACCGGCACGCTGATCTTGATCGTCGCCGTGGCGTAATCAGTCGTGGTGGCCTGTGGATACCAGGCGCTGCGGTTGCTGTAGAGGAAGCTCGGCTCGGCGGGGATCTCCGACAGAGCCTCGGCGACCTCCTGGCCGAGACCGGCGGCCTCGCTGCTGCCCTGCGCCTGCGCCTCGAGGCGGCCCGAGTAGACAAATGTCAGGGCGAGCTCCGCGTCCTGCAGCAGCGTTGACGGCAGGTTGATCACGACCACGTTCTGGCGGTTGACCCGGAAGCCGTAGAGCCGGCCGAAGCGATCGCTGGTGATCGATCGCACGACGAGCGCGTCGGCCAGGCGCAGAGAAATTGTCGCCAGAGACGAGGCGCGCACGCGGATGCGCACCGTCGCGACGCCGTCGAGGAACTGCCGGCCCGGCGAGTAGCCGAGGTCGATGTTGTAGTCGAGCACATCGTAATCGCGGTTGTCGTCGTCGCTGAAGGTCGGTCCCCGGCGGGCCAGGGTGTCCGCTGACGCGTAGACGGAGATGTTCCGGCGCCGGGTGCGGTCGAACAGCGTGATGTCCTCGGCGTCGGTCCGGGAACGGGTGTACGTCAGGGTACCGTAGCGGCGCGTGTGGATTTCGCCGATGAAGTTGCCGCGGCCCGGCAACAGCGACCACGCATCGCCGCTCAGATCGCCGAGGTTGACCTGAAACGACTTCGACGAGTCTTCCGTGAACACCTCGGTGGCCTTGCGTGCGTCGCGGGGATCGGGCGGGCGGGCGGTCAGCGCGTCCGCCGCCACGAGGTCGTCGAAATCCGATGGGTCCACGCGGATGAACGCCGCGTCGAACCGCGCCACCAGCGTTTCGCTGCCGCTGAAGATCCGGACCTGCCTGCGTTCGGTCTCCGGCTTCGGGTGAAACCGCATCTCGCCCTTGCCGAGCAGCACCAGCCCGGTGACGCCTGCGTCGGTGGAGGAGAGGAACGCGCTGCCGGTCTCGAGCGTGACGTCGAGATCCTCCGCCTTGATGACCAGGTTGGCCGCGATGAACTGCTGCTTCGTGTCCAGCGAGAGGTGAAACAGGTTTTCGACAGATGTCAGGCGCATCGCGTCGAGGATCTCCCAACTGCCTTCGCTCCGCTGGATGTCGAGCTGCCAGGTCGCCACCCGGGCGCGGGCGCCGAACTCGACGAAGACGTCGACGAGGACGCGGTAGCCGGTGGGCTCTACGCTGCTGCCGAAGGGGATGCGATCCCGTTCGCGGATGACCGCGCGCGTGGCGCCGGCGTAGATTTCCGACCGGGCGAAGTCAATCGCGCGCGTCCGGTTCGTGACGCCGGACACCAGATCCAGGTAGGCGAGCAGATCGCCGGACTGCACGATCGGCTCGAGCCGGGACAGCAGCTGCTGGATGGATTCAGCGTCGGCTTTGTCTCGTTCCTGCGCGGCGGTCCCGGCGTTCTGGGCGTTCCCGACGTTTTCCACAGGCGCCTGCGCCAGGGCAGGGCGCGCGGAGACCAGGCACGCGCAGATCGCCAGCGCAGCGGGCAGGCGCCGGGTCAACCCTGTGGTCCAAGGTCCTTGGGCCTTGGTTCCTGGTCCGTTCCTGGGCCCTGGTCCGTCCGAGGTCCTCGGTCCGCGCATCGGCACGCCAACTCCAGGACAGCGTGGACGAGGGACCAGAGGACGGACGAAGGACCAAAGGACGGACCAAGGACCAGGGCCCAAGTACCAAGGACTAGCGGCCATACCGACACGACAACCGCATTAGACACCGGCAAGCACGGGTGCGGGCGATCGCCGGAGCAACAGCAGTGTTAAATCGTCGGCGAACCGGACGTCGGACGTATAAATCTCCACGGCGCGGACCACGGCCGCGCCGATCGCCGCGACATTGCTGTCCCGTTCGGCGAGCAGGACTTCCTCGAGACCGCCTTCGTCGAAGGGACGGCCCTCCCGGTTTTCGGCTTCGGTGATGCCATCGCTGTAGATGGCGAGCAGATCGCTCGGCGCCAGCGTGAGGCGCCCGGTCTTGTAGGTCGACGCCTCGAACATGCCCAGCGCGACGCCGCCGTCGACCAGATGTGTGACGCTGCCGTCCGCGCGCAGGACGAGCGGCTGCGTGTGACCGGCGTTCACGTACGTCAGCTCGCCCGTGGCCATGTCGAACACCGAGTAGAACAACGTGATGAACCGGGTGCCGGGCGCCTGCCGGCACACCTGGATGTTCAACCGCTCCATCAGCTCGGCCGGCCCCAGGCGCTCGTCCACGAGCGTGCGCATCATCGCGAGCAGCAGCGCCATCAGCAGCGCGGCGGGGCTGCCCTTGCCGGCCACGTCCCCGACCGCGGTGACGAGGCGGCCGTCGCCGAGCGGCAGGATCTCGTAGAAGTCGCCGCCGACCGTGTTGGCCGGCCGGCTCAATCCCGCGACGTCGGCGCCGGGCGCGCGGAACCGGCCGGGCGGCAGCATCGCCTTCTGGATCTCGCGCGCGATCTCGAGATCGTTCTTGAGCGACAGGCGATCCGCCACCTCGAGCAGCACGAGCAGGTTCACCAGCGCGAAGGCGACGATCAGCGCCAGCATCCCGTCGGGCAGCGTGACGCCGGGGAACCCCACGGTGACGCGCCCGAGCCTGGCCTGCGCCAGGTGCCAGCGCACGAGCGTGAAGAAACCGCTGGCGGCGAAGATCAGCGACACGGCGTACACGACCCGCCGCGCCGGCGACAGCTTCATCGTGAACGCCATGAAGAACAGGCGCAGCTGCACCGCCGCCCGCCGGTGCCACGGCAGGCCTTCGAACTCCTTGGGATCGATGTGGCGCGCGAAGAACTCGTAGGCCTCGCGCGTGTCGCGCGTGAAGAGGCGCTGCAGATCCTCGGCCTTGAGATCGCGGACGTAGGCGTTCATCCAGTTTTGCAGGCGGCGGGAAGTACTCATGAGACGATCCCCAGCGCGCGGCCGACCCGCGCGAACGCGTCGAGCGCGAACTGCAGTTCCTCGCGGGTGTGCGTGGCCGTCACGATCGTTCGCACGCGCGCCTTGCCCGGCGGCACCGTCGGCGCCGCGATCCCCTGCGCGAACACGCCCGCCGCAAACAGCTGGTCGGACAGTTTCATCGCGAGCGCGCCGTCGCCCACGATGACGGGCGTGATCGGGCTCTCGCTCGACCCGGTGTCGAAACCCAGGCCGGCGAGCCCGGCCTTGAAGAACCGCGTGTTGTCCCAGAGCCGATCGATGATCTGCGGCTCTTCGAGCAGCACGTCGATTGCGGCGATGCACGCCGCGGCGACCGCGGGCGGGTGTGAGGTCGAGAACAGGAACGGCCGCGCCCGGTGATACAGGAAGTCAATCAGGTCGCGCGAGCCCGCGACATACCCGCCGAGCACGCCGATGGCTTTCGACAGTGTGCCGACCTGTACGTCCACGCGGCCATGGACGCCGAAGTGATCGATCGTCCCGCGCCCGTTCCGCCCGAACACGCCGCTCGCGTGCGCGTCGTCCACCATCATGATGCAGCCGAACTCCTCGGCCAGCGTGCAGAGCTCGGGGAGAGGGCCGAGGTCGCCGTCCATGCTGAACACGCCGTCGGTGATGAGCAGCGCGCGTTGACCCGCGGGCAGCGACTGCAGCGCCTTGCGCGCCGCGCCGACGTCCTTGTGCGGGAACACCTTGATCGCCGCGCGGCTCAGGCGGCAGCCGTCGATGATGCTCGCGTGGTTCAGCTCGTCCGACACGACGACGGCGTCCTTGCCGAGGATCGCGGAGACCGTTCCGGCGTTGGCCGCGAAACCGCTCTGGAAAACGACGACCGCCTCGGTCTGCTTGAACTCGGCGAGGCGGCGTTCGAGCTCCATGTGGATCGCCATCGTGCCCGCGATCGTCCGGACCGAGCCGGTGCCGACGCCGAACCGGCGCGTCGCCTCGATCGCCCGCTCGCGAAGCCGCGGGTGCGTCGTCAGCCCGAGGTAGTTGTTCGACGAGAGGTTGACCACGTCGCGGTGGTCGACGGTTGTCCGCGGCTTCTGCTCGTCTTCGAGAATGCGCAGCTGCCGGTAGAGCCCCTGAGCCTTGAGCGACGCCAGCTCGGTCGTCAGGTAGGCCAGCGGATCGCGGCGCATGCCGGTAATTCTGGTGTGCGGCCTACGAATTCGCGCGAAACCGCGCGGTGAAGTTCGCCATCATGTCGTAGACCTCGTCGAGCTCTTCGGGCGAGGCGAGAAACACGACGCGGAAGTACCCGTCTTCGGCCGCCATGCCGAAGCCCGACCCGTATACGCACAACACGCCCGTCGCGCGGAGCAGGCCGAGGATGAAGTCCTGGTCCGTCTTCCCGGGCGGGAGATCGACCTTCGGCATCGCGTAGAAGCCGGCCGTCGGGAGGTCGCACGTCATGCCCGGCATGGCGGACAGCCGGCGGGCCGTGACGGTGGCTCGCGCGCGCAGCGCGGCGCGGAAGACCGGCTGGTGCGACCGGTCGCCGAGCAGGGCTTCGGCGACGGCGTACTGCATCGGGACGGTGCCGCACAACCGCGCGTCGGACATCTTTCTTATCGCGGCCAGCGCGTTGTCGAGCCGAGGCGTGCGCCCGACCGCCATCCAGCCGGTCCGCCAGCCCGGCGCCAGGTACGCCTTCGACAGGCTCGAGAACGTGATGATCGCGGCATCCGGATCGAGCTTGCCGATCGGGTCGATCGGGCCGTCATAGCCGAGATCGCCGTACACCTCGTCCGCCAGGATTACCAGGCCGTGCCGGTCGGCGAACTCCAGCAGTGCGCGGCGCGTAGCGACCGGGTAAGTTGCACCCGTCGGGTTGTTCGGATCGATGACGACGAGGACGCGCGTGGCTTTGGTCACCAGGCTCTCGAGGTGATCCAGGTCCGGCAGCCATCCGCGCGCCGGATCGGCCCGGTAGTACTTCGCCCGGGCGTCGATTTTCGCGAGCAGCGCCGTGTACAGCGGGTACGTCGGCATCGGGACGAGCACTTCGCTCTCGCTGTCGACGAGCGAGCTGAGCACCAGGTCGATGGCCTCGGATGTGCCCGCAGTGATGAGCACACGGTCGGCCGACACCGGGAAGCCCTTACCGGTCAGTTCCGAGGCGACGGCTTCGCGCGCGGGCGCGATGCCCACTGATGGGCCGTAGCCGTTGTGGCCGTCGCGCATGGCGCGTTCGACGGCGGCGATCAGGTGCGGGGGCGTCTTGAAACCGAACGCGTTGGGGTCGCCGATGTTCAGGTAGCGGACGCGGACGCCGGCGGCCTCGACGCGCTGCGCTTCCAATACAACATTACGGATCGCGTAGCTGAAACCGTCCACGCGGCGCGCCACGGGGACGGCCAGACCTCTATTTACAGTGTTGGAGGGGCTCACGTGGCCACTATACAACGGTCGCCAGGGGGCTCAGCCGGATACACAGCCGGGTCGTTCTTACAGGGCGAGATTCCCTGTTGAGCTCGTCACTGGGCCGTACTCGGCGTTAAACCTATGAAAATACGAGGCCCGACAGTGGCGAACTCCTTGCATTCTGCCGATACGTGAGGCTAGCTGAGGTCATCAACGGTGTTTGAGACTACACATGGCAAGCTCACGTTCTCCGCAATGTTGGCGGCATTGACCATCGGGGCACACGGCGTCCATGGTCAGACTCCGGCGGCACCCCCCGCGCCGGCGGCTCCCATGGCCACGTTCAAGTCGAGCGTGGATCTGGTTCGCATCGCGGCCGTCGTCCGCGATCAGAAGGGCCGGTTCGTTCAGGATCTGACGATTCGCGATTTCGAGATCACCGACGGTGGGCAGGTCCGGCCGATTTCTGATTTCCGCCAGGACGTCTCGGGTGTCAGCGTCGCGCTCCTCTTCGATGTCAGCGGCAGCATGGAAGGGATGTTCGGCCATGCCCGCGAAGCGGCCACGCATGTTCTGAGCTGGCTCGACGTCACTCAGGACGAGGCCGGCGTATTTCGCTTCGATACGAGGCTCGAGGAGTCGCTGCCGTTTACGAGCGGGCTGCGCGCGCTGCCGCCGGCGCTGGCCGGGGTGACGCCGTTTGGCGCGACGTCGTTGTTCGACGCGATCGCGCGCACGGCCGAGCGCATCAACGTCCGCGAAGGCCGCCGCCGCGCGGTGGTCGTGTTCACCGACGGCAGCGACAACGCCAGCCGGATGACGCCCGCTGAAGTGTCCAATATCGCCAGCGCCATCGACGTCCCTGTCTACATCGTCGGCGTCGTCGCGTCGATCGACAATCCCTCGTCGCAACTGTCAACCGGGCCGGAGAAATCGCCGCTGGCCGGCCCCCTGGTGGACCTCGCGAACTGGACGGGCGGGCACGTGTTCGTGTCCAGCACGCCGGTGGAGCGCAGTCTGGCGGCGCGGCAGATCGTGGAGGAACTGCGGCATCAGTACTTGATTGCGTTCGAGTCGGGCGGCGATGCGGGCTGGCACCAGCTCGCCGTGCGGGTTCGCAACAACAAGAAGATGGTCGTACGTGCGCGAAGTGGTTACATTGCGGGGCACTCTCGCCCGAATTCGTTGTAGGAGGAGCATAGTCATGCGGACACTGTTCAAAGCCATCCCCGTCGCCCTCATCGTGGTTACCGGCACGACCGCCTGCGCCTCGAAGAAGTTCGTCAGAACGAGCGTCGGCGAAGTCAACGACAAGGTGGACTCGCTCGGCCGTTCGGTCGAGGAGACGCAGGAGCGCACGCGCAAGAACGAAGGCCGGATCACGGAAGTCGATCAGAAGGCGCAGGCTGCCGCCGCATCGGCCCAGCAGGCCAACGCCGCGGCCGGCGACGCGAAGAACGCCGCCGTCGATGCCAAGTCCGCCGCCAACACGGTCGGCGGCAAGCTCGACACGTTCGACAAGCAGAATCGCCGGCTCGTCTACGAAGTGGTGCTCAGCGAGGATCAGGGCAACTTCAAGTTCGGCAAGGCGGAGCTGCCTGACGAGGTCAAGGCGAAGATCGACGAGATGGTGGCGCACCTCAAGGAAGACCCGAAGAACGTCTTCATCGAGATCGAGGGCCACACGGACAACGTCGGCACGCCGGCGATCAACGAGAAGATCGGCCTCGAGCGCGCGCAGGCCGTCGAGCACTACCTCTACGAGCAGTACCAGATTCCGCTGCACAAGATGAACATCATCAGCTACGGCGAAACCAAGCCCGTCGCGCCGAACAAGACGAAGGCCGACCGCGCCCAGAACCGCCGCGTCGTCATCCGCGTGCTCGCGTAGAACAGTCGACAGTCAGCAGTCAGCAGTCGGCAGTCGGCAGTCGAAACACGTAGCCACGGAGGCACAGAGCCTACAGAGGATTTCAACCTCTGTGATCTCTGTGCCTCTGTGGCTATGTTTGTTTTGGTAAGCTTGCGGGCATGGCGATCCGCAAAGAGCTCAACCTGCGTCTGCCCAACAGTCCCGGCGCGCTCGGCGGCCTCTGCCGGCTGCTCGACGTCGAGCGCGTGAACATCCAGGCCATGGCGCTCGACGCCGGCGGGAACCTGCGGCTGGTGGTGGATAACCACGTCCACGGCGCGGCGGTGCTCCGCGAACACCATCACCAGGTGACCGAACGCGAAGTCGTCGTCTGCGCGCTGCCGAACGTCGCGGGGGCGCTGGCCGGGCCGCTGCGGCTCGTGGCCGACGCGGGGGTCAACGTCGAGTACGCCTACGGCGGGTCCACCGAGTCCGGCGCCACGGCTGCCGTCGTCCTCGGCGTGGACGATGCCATGCGCGCCTCGGCCGTCACCGGGCTCTGACCAGCTATTTATGAAGCTCTACGTCGGGACTATGGATGCCACCATTGTCGAGATCGACGCCGACGGGCGAGTGAGGTATGAGAAAGACGGGTGGGCGACGCCGACGCTTCAGGAGAAGCGCGCGATCATCTACGCGGCGAGGAACGAGCTGGCCGAACTGACGGAGCTGCTGGAAACGCTCGACCCTGGAACAGATTAATCCGCACCGATCGAGTCACAAACGAGCCACAGAGGCACAGAGATCACAGAGGGTCTCTTCCTAAGAGAAGTCTCTGTGTCCTCTGTGTCTCTGTGGCTACGTGATCGCAACTACTTCTGGAGCACGAACTGACCGCGGATTTCGCCGCCCGGGTTCACCGACGAGTGCACGTTGCAGTACGAGTTGCCGCCGAGGATGGCCTGCACCATGTCGTCGGGCGAGCGGATCCCCTGATCGGGACGCAGCACGAAGGCGCTGAAGTTGACGGTGCCGCTGAACCCGAAGTCGTTCGACGACTGCGCCGGCACGGTGAAGTTGACGACGACCGGCCCGGCAGTCTTTTCGGCGCCGACGTGGATGTGGCTCGCCGTCACGCCGCTGGGCAGGTTGAACACGTTGACGGCATAGCTCACCGTCTGGGCTCCCATGTCCACGACGATTCTGCAGTCGCCGAACGCGCCCGTGTTGACCCCGTTCGCGATGCTGGTTGCCTCACCCGCACCGCTCAGGTTTGCGGTCAGCGTGAAGCTCTGCGCTGCGGCCGGGGCCGCCGTGAGGACGATCAGCGCCGCGCCGGCAGCCAATCCCTTGATCAGTCGTGATGTCATGACTCTCTCTCCTTCGCTCGTTGGACGTGGTTTTGGACTGCGCGATACGGGCCGTTCGAGTGCGCCACGATGCTGCAGAAGGCACGCCATCGCCGGGCCGTCATGATAAGCCAATTTGAATCAACGTGTTACAGATAAGCTTGATGCCCGTTTCGCGCAGCGCGGCTTTACCATTCAGGAAAGATCCGACGGCTGACGTAAGAGGTTCCGCCAGCCGATAGAGCGGGTTATACTTCCCCGGTTTCTCATTCAGCTTTCGTTTGAGGGCTTTTGCATGGCTCAGAAGAACGAGAAAGAAAAATCCGAGCGCATCAACGTCGGACGCAGGGCGTTCCTCAAGACCGCCGGCGTGGCGCCGATTGCAGCCGGCGTGGTCGGCGGTGTCGCCGAGCTCGAGGCGCAGGCCTCGCGCGTGGTCGGCCCCGGCGAGGTGCCGATTACGCTCATGGTCAACGGCAAGCGGTTGACCCTGAACGTCGAACCGCGCGTGACGCTGCTCAACGCGATCCGCAACAAGGCCGACATCACGGGCAACAAGCGCGGCTGCGATCGCGGCGTGTGCGGCGCGTGCACGATGATCATCGACGGCAAGACGGCGTACTCGTGCTCGACGCTGGCCATCGAGGTGCAGGGCAAGCAAATCCGCACCGTGGACGGCCTCGCGAACGGCGCGACGCTGCACCCGGTGCAGCAGGCCTTCTGCGACCGCGACGCGCTGATGTGCGGCTTCTGCACGCCGGGCTTCGTGATGGCCACCGTGGCGCTCATCGAGAAATATCCGAATCCGACGACCGCCCAGGTGAAGCGAGGCCTCGACGGCAACATCTGCCGCTGCGGCACGTTCACGCGAATCATGGAAGCGGCTCAGTCCGTTGGGAAGGGGGCGACCCGTGGCTAAGGCACAGAATCAGGCGCCGCTGCCGGCGCCGCCACCGGCTCCGCCGGGACCGTCCGCTAACGCCAGGAAGTACGCGTGGCCCGAGAAGCCGGTCGTCATCAGCTCGCGCGCGAAGCGCCTCGACGGCCCGGACAAAGTGTCGGGACGCGCGAAGTACAGCTTCGACATCAGCCGGCCCGGCATGATCTACGGCAAGATCGTCCGCTCGCCGCATCCGCACGCACGCATCGTCAGCGTGGACCTGTCCGAGGCGCGCCGCGCGCCGGGCGTGAAGGCCGCGCTCGTGTGGAAGGACGCGAACGCCCAGACCATGTATCAGGGCGACCCGGTCGCAGCCGTCGCGGCCGACACCGAAGAGCAGGCCATCGACGCCGCCCGGCTGGTGAAGGTCACCTACGACGTCCTGCCGCACGTGGCCAACGTCGAACAGGCAATGGCCGCCGACGCGCCGAAGATCTTCGAGTCGCTCCAGGGCACGGTCGGCAACCAGCGCAAGGGCAACGTCGACGAGACGGGCAACCTCGAAGAAGGCTTCAAGGCCGCGGCGCACATCGTCGAGCAGACCTACCAGACCCATGTCATCACGCACGTCTGCATGGAGTCGCACGGCTGCGTGTGCGAGTGGGACGGCGACAAGCTGACGGCGTGGGTGTCCACGCAGGGCGTGCACGGCACGAAGGACGGCTTCGCGCAGGGGCTCAAGATTCCGAGCGCCAACGTCCGCGTCATCACGCAGTACATGGGCGGCGGGTTCGGCAGCAAGTTCGGCCCCGACTCGCAGGGTCTCATCTGCGCCAGGCTCGCGCAGGAAGCCAAAGTGGCCGTGAAGCTGTTCCTCGATCGCAAAGAGGAGCACCTCGACACGGGCAACCGTCCCTCGGCCTTCGCCAAAATCCGCGCCGGCGTTTCCGCGGACGGCAAGCTCACGGCCTTCGACGCGCAGAGCTGGGGCACGGGCGGCGCGGGCGCGGCCTCGGGCTTCCCGCTGCCGTACATCTACCAGTTCCCGAACCGGCGGCGGCAGCACACCGACGTCTACATCAACGCGGGCCAGCAGCGCGCGATGCGCGCGCCGGGCCACCCGCAGGGCTGCTTCCTCACTGAAATCCTGATGGACGAGCTCGCCGATCGCGTCCGCATGGATCCGGTCGAGTTCCGCATCAAGAACCTGCCGACGGCGGCGCCGAGCCGCGCGTGGGGCGATTACTTCCAGCAGGGCGCGAAAGCGTTCGGCTGGGAAAAACGTCACGCCACCGGCGACCCGACGCCCGGGCCGATCAAGAACGGCTTCGGCGTGTCGGCGCACCAGTGGGGCGGCGGCGGCCGCGGCGGACGCGCGCACTGCGACATCACGCCCGACGGCAGCGTCGTCATGAAGTGCGGCAGTCAGGATCTTGGCACCGGCACGCGGACGCTCGTCGCGGTCCTGACGGCCGAAACCATGGGCCTGCCAATCAGCGCGGTGAAGCCTGAAATCGGCGACACGATGTACCCGGTCTGCGGCGCGTCGGGCGGCAGCACGACGGCCGCCTCGATCAGCCCGGCCATCCGCATCGCGGCCGGCAAGGCGCTCGATCAGGCTGTTCGCCAAGGCGGCGCCGCAACTCGGCGTGAGCCCTGGAAGTGAAAACATGCTCGTCGCCGAAGGCGGCCGCATCCACGTGAAGGGCAACAACGCCAAGGGCATGGCCTGGAAGGACGCCTGCAAGCTCCTCGGCGCCGAACCGATTTCGGTCGACGCCGAATGGGAAGACGGGCTGTCGTCCACCGGCACGAGCGGCGTCCAGTTCACGGAAGTGGACGTCGACATCGAAACCGGCATCGTCAAGGTGAAGCGCATCCTGACGGTCCAGGACTGCGGCCTGATCGTCAATCGGCTGCTCTCCGAAAGCCAGGTGTACGGCGGCATCATCGGGTCGCTGAACTTCGCGCTCTTCGAGGACCGCATCCTGGACCGCGTCACCGGCCACATGGTCAACCCGAACATGGAGTCGTACATGCTGGCCGGCATGTCCGACATCCCGAAGATCGACATCATGCTGGTCGACTCGCCCGTGCAGCGCGCGCGCGGCGTCATCGGCATCGGCGAACCGCCGACGGTCTCGACCGCTTCGTCCATCGCCAACGCCGTGCGGAACGCGACCGGCGCGACCATCCGGTCGCTGCCGCTCATGCCGCACAAGATTCTGGCGGCCATCGAGGAGCAGAAAGCAGGAGGCACGCTGTGAAAGCCTTCGAGTACGCAAACCCCACGAACGAAAAAGACGCGGTCGCCGCGCTCAAGATCGACGGGCGCATCGCGCTGCCGCTCGCCGGCGGCATGGACCTCGTCGCGCGGATGAAGGACTACGTCACGTCGCCCGATCGCGTCGTCAACGTCAAGGGCTTCGCCGACACGACGATCACCGCGGCGCCCGGTGGCGGGCTGAAGATCGGCGCGGGCGTGAAGATCGCCGACCTGGCCGAAAACGCCCAGGTCAAGCGGCTGTACCCGGCCGTGGTCGACGCGGCGGGCGAAGTCGGCACGCCGCAAATCCGCAACGCCGGCACGGTGGGCGGGAACATCAACCAGCGGCCGCGCTGCTGGTACTACCGGCAGGAAGAGTTCGTCTGCTACAAGAAGGGCGGCAACCGCTGCTTCTCGCCGGCCGGCGAGAACCAGTACCACGCCATCTTCGGCAACGAGGGACCGAGCCACATCGTCCACGCGTCGAGCCTCGCGGTGCCCTTCACTGCGTACGGCGCGACGTTCCGCGTCGTCGGGCCGAACGGCGAGCGCACGGTGGCGGCGGCGGATTACTTCACGATGCCGACGCTCCAGAACGTCCGCAAGGAAAACGTGCTGGCCGACGATGAAATCCTCACGCACGTGATGCTGCCGGCGCCGGGCAACGTGCGCAGCGGGCACTACGAGGTGCGATACAAGGAATCGCACGACTGGCCGCTCGCCTTCACGACGATCGTCCTGACCATGAACGGCAACACCATCAGCTCGGCGCGCGTCGTGCTGGGCGCGGTGGCGCCGGTGCCGTGGCGATCCACTGACGCCGAGCAGGCGCTGGTCGGCAAGACGCTGAGCGAGGCGACGGCGGTGGCGGCGGGTGAAGCGGCGGTCCGGGCGGCGAAGCCGCTCAGCCGCAACGGCTACAAGGTGCAGATCACGAAGACCGCGGTGAAGCGAGCCATCATGCAGATCGCCGGCCTCAAGCCGGTCACGCTACGAGCGTAGGAAATCGAGTAATGGAGTGGTCGGGTAGTCTGGTAATTGAATTGGACAATTGAACAATCCAATTACCAAGTTACTCAATTACGCAATTACCAAATTTTACGAGAGCGACCATGGAACATCTCACATCGCCCAAACTCACGCCCGGGGTGCACTGCCTCAGCCTGCGCCACAAGGGCATGTACGTCACGGCCGTCCAGGATCCGGACGAAAAGCACTTCTACGACAACTACGACGGCACCTGGTACTGGTGCGTCGAGACGCAGACCGGCTTCGGCCCCGACGGCGTCCCGGTCAACCTGACGTCGTGCAACGGCAGCCGCGGCTGCTGCCGGCACTGAAGACAATGCACAATGTCGAATGAACAATGAAGAAGGAGAGGCGATCCTCTCGTTCGCCATTGTTCATTCTTCATTCTTCATTTCGTTTTCACCGGCTTCCCCTCGGACAACGCAAACCACACCTCCGCCGCCGCGGCGCAGTCCAGTTCGCCGCCCCCCGCCGACACGAGCGCGTTCACGAACTGCGTGACGATTGACGTCGCCGGCATGGGAACGTTGTTGGCCATCGCGGTCTCGTTGACCAGCCGCAAATCCTTCTGATAGAGCCGAGTGAAGAAGCCGGGCTTGTAGTCCCCGGTGATCATGCGCTGTCCGTGGACTTCGAGGACCTTGCTGCCCGCGAAGCCGCCGAGCAGCGCCTGGCGCACGCGCGACCGATCGATGCCGGCGCTCTGCGCCAGCGCGAAGGCTTCGGCGACGCCGGCGAGCGCCCCGCCGATGCAGATCTGGTTGCAGAGCTTGGCGATCTGGCCAGCGCCGGATTCGCCGATGTAGGTGACGCTCTCCGGCTTGCCCATGCAGGCGAGCACGGGGCGCGCGCGTTCGAATGTCTTCTCGTCGCCGCCGACCATGATCGTCAGCGTCGCGTTCTTCGCGCCGATCTCGCCGCCGCTCACCGGCGCGTCGAGCATCGATCCGCCCTTCGCCGCCACCAGCGCCGCGAGCTTTTTCGTGACGACGGGCGAGATGGTGCTCATGTCGATCACCACGGCGCCCGGTTTGAGCTCGGTGAGGACGCCGTTCTCCCCGGTCAGCACCTTCTCGACGTCGGGCGTGTCCGGGACCATCGTGATGATGATCGTCGCGGCCCTGGCGACCTCGGCGGGCGATCCGGCGGCCGTGGCCCCGGCAGCCACGACCTCGTCCACTGGCTTCCGGCTCCTCGAGGTCACGACCAGGCGGTGCCCCGCCTTCATGAGGTTGAGCGCCATGGGCTTGCCCATGATTCCAAGTCCAATGAATCCAATAACTTCCGTCGCCATGCGCGTCTCCTGACTGATGTAGCGCGGGGCTTTCAGCCCCGCGTTGGCGGCCCTGAAAGGACCGCCCTACTGACCATGTACGGCTCTATAATAGTGTCGCCGTTGTTTGCGGGGTCGTCCCCGTTTGAGGTTGCTATGAAACGAGCAGTTACTCTTGTGGCGGTAATCGGAATGGCCAGCACGGTGTTGATGGCAGCGGGTAAGGAAACCGTGAGCGGTCAGTACGTGGAAGCGCGGACCGCCGAAATCTTCACGGGCGGCTGCATCATGGGCAGCGAAGCCGAGACGATGGGCAAGCAGGCGGTGCTGGCGTGGAAAGTCGATCGCGGCACGGTCAACGGCGTGTCGGTGGACGGCCTCTCGGTCGTGGCCGCGCTCGCCGGCGACAAGAACCTGGGCCTGCACGAAATCGGCGGCGACCGCGCGGTCGTCCGTTCGGTGGTGTACGTTGACGAGCGCGCCAACCCGGTGCAGCGCATCGCGCTGGCCAGCCTCGCCCACGACCTCACGAAGAGCATCGGCACGATCGTCTCCGTGACGCCGGCGCCGATCACGTTCTCCGACGCGGGCCAGACGATTCACGTGGCCACGCAGAATGTCGCGCTCGACGTCAACAAGGTGATGACGCACGACCCGACCTGCGGCGCGATGCAGTGGTTCCACCCGCTGGCCACGACCGATCAGGCCACGATGGGCGTCGCCGACGCGAACTCGTTCAACGGCTCGCTCCTCGGCACCAAGTGGAGCGACCCGAACAAGCGCTCGGCGTTCTTCGGCACCTTCAGCCGCTAAATCGGGCTGCGAGGCAGGAAACACGGACGGGCTGGCCGGGAAACCGACCAGCCCGTTTTTTTGTGCCTGCCCACCCGACCTACCAGAGCTACCTGACTTACCCGACCCACCTGACCCGGTTGGACTGTTCGTGTCTTCGTGTCTTCGTGATAAAAAGACGTTGAAATGGATCTGACCGGCAGAGTCGCGCTGATCACGGGCGCGAAACGAATCGGCGCGGTGGTTGGGGCCGAGCTTGCGGCACGCGGCGTGGACGTCGCGTTCGGTTACGGCCGCTCGCAGGCGGAGGCCGCGCAGGCGGTCGAGCGCGTGAAGGCGCTGGGCCGGCGCGGCGCGGCCTACCAGGCGGACCTCTCGAACGCTGACGCGTGCGGCGCCCTGGTCGCGCGCGTCGCGGAGGATTTCGGCCGCCTCGACATCCTCGTGAACATGGCGTCGGTCTACAAGGCGCGTCCGTTCGACGAGCTCACGTCCGCCGACTGGGACGCCGTCATCAACGTGGACCTGCGAGGTGCGTTTCTCTGCTCGAGGGCGGCGGTGCCGCACATGAGAAAGCAGGGCGGCGGGCGCATCATCAACTTCAGCGACTGGATTGCCCGCAGCGGCCGGCCGCGCTACAAGGGTTTCCTGCCGTACTACGTGGCCAAGGCGGGCCTCATGGGGCTGACCGAAGCGCTGGCGCTCGAGCTGGCCGCCGACAACATCCTGGTCAACGCCATCGCACCCGGCCCGATCCTCGCGCCGCCGGAAACGACCGCGGCCGAGCACCAGGCCGTCGTCGATGCGACGCCGCTCGGCCGCTGGGGTGGCGAGATCGAGATCGCAAGGGCCGTTCTCACGTTCCTCGAGAGCGACTTCATCACGGGCGAAACCCTCCGCGTCGACGGCGGCCGACATCTGAAATAACGAAAACCACGGACGAAGCCACAGAGGCACAGAGATCACAGAGGATCTCCTTTGGAAGAAGATCTCTGTGCCCTCTGTGTCTCTGTGGCCCCGTCCGTTATCGCGATCGCACCGGCTCGTTGGGCTTGAGGTGCTCAACCGTGAAGTCGAGCATCGTGCCGTACATGTGCCGGACGAGCGACGGGTCGGTCACGCCGTGGCGCGACCTCGGATACAGCATCAGGCTGAACGGCTTGCCCGCCTGCTGCAGCTCGTAGGCCAGCTGCATGGTGTTCTGCACGTGCACGTTGTCGTCGATCGCGCCGTGGATGAGGAACAGCGCGCCGTGGAGCCTGTCGGCGGCGAAACGCGGCGAGCTGTTGCGATAGCCCTCCGGGTTCTCTTTCGGCATGCCCATGTAGCGTTCCGTGTAGACCGAGTCGTAGTTGCGCCAGTCGGATAGTGTGCCGCCGGCAATCCCCATCACGAAGCTCGTGCTGTGCGTGAGCGCGTAGGCGGTCATGAAGCCGCCGTAGCTCCACCCGTGAATGCCGATGCGTGATCCGTCCACGTAGCGCTGCTGCTTGAGCCAGCTGACTCCGTCCTCGATGTCGCGCAGCTCGAGCTCGCCGAGGTGCTTGAACGCGGGCCACGTGGACTCCAGCCCCTTACCGCTGGCCGTGCGGTTATCGCAGATCCACACGATGATGCCCTGCTGAGCCAGCAGCTGGTGATACATGTTCTGGAGCTGCCAGACGTTCTTCACTTCCTGGCTGTGCGGGCCGCCGTACGTGAACTGGTAGACGGGATAGCGCTTCGACGGATCGAAGTCGGGCGGCTTGATCATCATGGCTTCCATGACGAAGCCGTCGCGCGTCTTCACCTGGACGAACTCGGGTTTCGAGAGCGTGTAACCGGCCAGCACGCTCACCCTGTTCTCGTGAAGCGTCCGAACGTCGCGGCCGTCGGCCCGGTGGAGCCTGACCTGCGTCGGCGTCGAGACGTCACTCCACCCGTCGATGAAGAAGCCGAAGCCCGGGCTGAACTCGGCGTGGTGCGTGCCGGCAGCCTTCGACAGACGCTCGAAGCCGCTGCCGTCGATCCTGACGCGGTACACGTCGCTTCCAATGGGGCTCCGCTCCGTGCCCGAGAAGTAGATCCAGCCGTCCTTCTCGTCCACACCGTGGAGCGTTCGCAGCTCCCACCGGCCGCTGGTCACCGGCTTCAGCAGCGAACCGCCGGCGGTGTAGTGATACGCGTGCGTGAAGCCCGACCGGCCGCTGAGCCAGAGAAACGATCCGTCAGCCAGCCACGTCGGCGTCCTCGTGTCTTCGGAGTTGATCCAGTAGGGGCTCGTCTCGCGGAACAGAGTCGTCGTCGTCGCCGCATCAGCGGCGACGTTGGAAACGACATTGAGGTCGAGCCACGACTGCGTGCGGTTCTGCACCTCGTAGACCAGCCGGCCTGCGGGATTCCAGGCGACGCGGACGATCAGGAAGTCCGCGCCGGCGTACTTCGACGTGTCGATCCAGGTCACTTTGGAGGGACCTCCGGCGGCGGCCGGCGCAACCCCGAGCTTCACGGTAGGGTTGGGATCGCCGGCCCGCGGGTATTGCCACGTTTCGACGCGCGGGTCGTAGGTGATGTCGTCCAGCGTGATGTAGGTCGACACGGGCCCGTCGTCGATGCGGAGAAACGCCAAGGCGGACGAATCCGGGCTCCACCAGTACGCGCGCCGCTCGCCGCGGCCGTAGATCTCCTCCTCGTACACCCAGTCCAGCTTGCCGTTCAGGATGCGCTCAGCTCCGTCGGTCGTCAGCGCCGTCTCCCGCAGCGTCGCCGTGTCGACGACGAACAGGTTGTTGTGGCGGACGAAGGCCACTTTCGAGCTGTCCGGGCTGAACGTCGGCTCGTCCTCGTCGCCCGCCGCCGTGGTGAGCCGGGATGCGCGGTTGGCGGCCAGGTCGCAGAGGTACAGATCGTCGGCGAGTGTGACGATGGCTTTGGTGTAGTCGCTGTTGAACACGAGGTCGGGCGAGCGCAGGAGCCGTTGCGCATCCGCGGCCGCGACGCCTGGCAGTGCCGCCGACATTTTCCCCACGTCGAACAGCGCCACGCTCGAGCCTGATGCGGCCTCGACGTTCATCCAGTCCACGATTCCCCGATTGCCGGCAGCGGGCCGCGGCCACGCGTAGTGGGACGCGTCGATCCAGGCAAAGGCCGGCGCGGGCTCGCCGCTGAAGTTCACGTGCGTTGCGGGGCTGTAGATGTCGTCGAGAGTGAGCGCCTTTCTCTGGGCCAGAGCCGGCGCAGGAAGAAGGCAGCCAAGGATGAATAGGCCACAGAGCCACAGAGGCACGGAGGATTCGACGCGGCCGGCCTGCGGAGCAGGCCCGGGCGACCTGCGCCGCCGCTGCGCGGCGCCGCGTCGAATCTCCGTCATCAGCCTCCGTGTCTCCGTGACTCTGTGGCCAATCGTTCTTCTCATTGCCTCTTCGTTAGTATAGTCACCCTATGGCGTCACTCACGTTTCTGGGCGCGGCGGGTACGGTCACCGGCTCGAAGTATCTGATCGATTTCGGCAGCCATCGCGTGCTGGTGGATTGCGGGCTGTTTCAGGGGCTCAAGGAGCTGCGGCAGCGGAACTGGGCGCCGTTTCCGATCGACGCCGCGCGCGTCGACGCCGTGGTGCTGACGCATGCGCACCTCGATCATTGCGGCTACCTCCCGCGGCTCGTCGCGCAGGGATTTCGCGGCCGGATTTTCTGCACGCCGGGCACGCGCGACCTGTGCTCGATCGTGCTGCCCGATTCGGCGCACCTCCAGGAAGAGGAAGCCCGCCACGCCAACAAGCACGGATACAGCCGTCATCAGCCCTCACTGCCGCTGTACACGCAGGCCGATGCCTCCCGGACTCTGACACAGCTGCAGCCGGTGGGCTACAACCGGCCCGTGCCCGTCGTTCCCGGCGTCGAAGTCGAGTTCGTGAACGCCGGCCATCTGCTCGGATCCGCCTTCGCCAGGATTCGCGTCGCCGGCCGGACGCTGCTGTTCGGCGGCGATCTGGGACGCTACAACAGGCCGGTTCTTCCGGATCCGCAGTCGCCGGACCGCGCGGACGCCCTCGATATCCTGCTCGTCGAGTCGACCTACGGCGACAGGACGCACGAGGCCGACGACAACGGCGAACACCTGGCCTCGATCGTCACCCGCGCGGCGCGCCGGGGCGGCAAGCTGATCATCCCGGCCTTCGCCATAGGCCGGATCGAAGAAGTGATCTACTGGCTGCGGCGCCTGGAGCAGGAGAAACGGATTCCCACGCTGCCGGTGTACGTCGACAGCCCGATGGCCGCCGCCGCGCTGGAGTTCTACAAGCAGCGCATGAACGAGCTCGACCCGGACCTCGGCGGCAGCTGGAAAGACGTCTGCGCGTTCTGCACGACGCGCCTGACGGTCGTGGAAACCTCCGAGCAATCGAAGGCCGTGACCGCGTCACACGAGCCTTCGATTGTCATCGCGGCGAGCGGGATGGCGACGGGCGGGCGGGTGCTCCATCATCTGACGGCAACCCTGCCCGACGAGAAGAACACCGTCCTGTTCGTCGGCTATCAGGCCGCCGGCACGCGGGGGCGGTCCCTCGTTGACGGCATCCACCAGGTCAAGATGCTCGGCCGCGTCATCCCGGTCATGGCCACCATTGAACACGTGGACTCCATGTCGGCCCATGCCGACGCCAACGAGCTCATGCGATGGCTGTCTAACATCGTGCAAGTACCCAAAATGACGTACCTCGTCCATGGCGAGCCAACGGCCCTCCGCGTGCTGGCCGAAAGGATTGCACGCGAGCGTTCCTGGCCGGTTCATATTGCGCAGCACCTGGAACGAGTCGACCTGGACCTGGGATAAGCTGGGAAGATGGCGCACGCAGGGCGGCCCTTTCAGGGCCGCCAGGCGCGGGGCTGAAAGCCCCGCGCTACTCGCCAGAGACCAATGTTGAAGAGGGTATTGGTGATCATGTCGATTGTGGGAAGTGCCGCCTGCGGAAGCGGTTCGTCTGACTACCAGGCGCCGGCCGTCCCTGCCGCGCCTGCCGACCGGAAATACCTCCTCGAACGCGTGGACGAGGCGGCCGTCGTGCAGATGTACGCGGATGGGTTCGCCGAGCTCTCGCTGAAAGAGAAGACGCTGGTGTGGCACCTGTATCAGGCCGCACTGGCCGGGCGCGACATCTTCTACGACCAGCGGTACGCCCACAACCTGGAGATGCGCGATCTCCTCGAGGCCGTGCTGACCCACAAGGCCGGCATCGACCCGGCGACGCTGTCGGAGATCGAGCGATACACGAAGCTGTTCTGGATCAACAGCGGCCCGTTCAACAACCTGACCGCGCGCAAGTTCGTCCTGACGTGCACGCCCGACGCCTTCGCCGCCGCCGTGAAGGCGGCCGCCGGCGCCGGCGCGCAGCTGCCGCTCAAGAGCGGCGAGACGGTCGATCAGCTCGTCGCCCGCCTCCAGCCGATGTTCTTCGACCCGGCGGTCGATTCGATGATCACCAACAAGACGCCGCCGAAGGGCCAGGACATCCTCGCCTCGAGCGCCAACAACCTCTACGTCGGCCTGACGATGAGGGACCTCGAGGGGTACATGGAGGCCCACGCGCTCAACTCGCGCCTGGTCAAGCAGGGCGGCAAGATCGTCGAAGAGGTGTACCGCATCAACGGCCGGTACAGCGGCCAGATCACGGCCATCGTGGAACACCTCGAGGCGGCCATCCCGTTTGCGACCGAGCCGATGGGGAAAGCGCTGGCGGCGCTCGTGAAGTTCTACCGGACCGGCGAGAAGGCCGACCGCGAGGCGTACGACATCGCATGGGTCCAGGACAAGGCCTCGTCCGTGGACACGATCAACGGGTTCGTCGAGGTGTATCTCGACGCGCGCGGCATCAAGGGAGGATGGGAAGGCCTCGTCTTCTACGTGAACAAGGAGAAGACGTCCGAGATCCAGAAGATCGCCCAGAACGCGCAGTGGTTCGAGGACCACATGCCGTGGGACCCGAAATTCAGAAAACAAGGCGTCAAAGGCATCACCGCCAACGCCATCGACGTCGTCATCGAAACGGGCGATTCGGGGCCGATCACGCCGGTCGGCATCAACCTGCCGAACGATCAGGGCATCCGCGAGCATTACGGCAGCAAGTCCGTGTCGCTGTCGAACGTCAGCGAGGCGTACGACAAGTCCACGCTGCCCGAGTTCCGGAGCGAGTTTTCGTGGACGCCGGAGGAAGCCGCGCGCGCTGCGAAGTGGAACGCCCTCGCCGGCGAGCTGACGACCAACATGCACGAGGTCATCGGGCACGCGTCCGGGAAGATTGAAGAGCGGCTGAACGGTAACCCGCAGTCCGTGCTCAAGGAACAGTACTCGGCCCTCGAGGAAGCGCGCGCGGATCTCGTCGCGCTCTACTTCCTGCCCGATCCGAAAATCGTGGAGATCGGTCTGCTGTCCCAGGCCGATCACGCCGAGGTGGTGCGCGCCGAGTACGAAGCGTATACGAGGAACGCGCTCGTGCAGCTGCGCCGGGTCAGGCAGGGGACGCAGATCGAAGAAGACCACATGCGGAACCGGCAGATGATCGTCGGCTGGCTGATGGCCAACACCAAGGCGATCGACGTCCGCACGCGCGACGGCAAGACGTACTACGTGATGAACGACCCGGTTGTGTTCCGCGAAGGCGTGGGCAGGCTCCTGAGCGAGGTTCAGCGGATCAAGGCGGAAGGCGACTACGCGGCCGCGAAGCAGCTGTTCGAGAAATACGGCGTGCACTTCGACCCGAAGCTCCGGGACGAGGTCGTGGCGCGCGTCGAGCGGCTGCACCTGCCGTCGTACAGCGGCTTCGTGATGCCGAAGCTCGACGCGATGCGCGAAGGCGATGCAATAAAGGACGTCAAGATTTCCTATCCCCAGGACCTGACGTCCCAGATGCTGGAGTACGCGGCCGCCACGCGGAGCCTTCGTCAGTAAGGCGGTGGCGTTCTCCGCCCGCGTTCCCGCCGATCTCGGGTCCAACCGTCTGGCCCAGGCCGTTCAGCGGGCGCGCGCGGCCGGGCCGCTCGTCGACCTCACCGAGTCGAACCCCACGCGCGCGGGCTTCGACTACCCAGGCGATCTGCTGGCGCCGCTGGCCCATCCACGCGGCCTCCTGTACGAGCCGAGCCCGTTCGGCCTGCCGGAGGCGAGGCGCGCCGTGGCCCGCGAGTACGAACGGCGGGGCATTGCGGTCAACCCGGGCCGTGTCGTGCTCTCGGCGAGCACGAGCGACGCGTACTCGCTGCTGTTCAAGCTCCTCGCCGGCGCGGGAGACGAGATCCTCGTGCCCCGGCCCAGCTACCCGCTGTTCGATCACCTGACGCGGCTGGACGAGGTGACGGCCGTGCCGTACGACCTCGAATACCACGACCGATGGACGATCGACATGGCCAGCGTCGAGCGCGCGCTGACACCGCGGACCCGCGCGCTCCTGATCGTCAGCCCGAACAACCCGACCGGGTCGTTCGTGAAGCGCGACGAGCTCGATCGCCTCGCCGCACTCTGTGCGCCGGCGGGCGTCGCCATCATCGCGGACGAGGTGTTTGGCGACTACGAGCTCGAGCCCGGCGCGGCGGCCGCCGCTGGCCGCGTGCTCGACGAGGCGGGAGCCCGCACCCTGGCCATCAGCCTGGGCGGGTTGTCGAAGTCTGCCGGGCTGCCCCAGGTGAAGCTCGGGTGGATGGCGTTTGCCGGGCCGGACGCGCTCGTCCGCGAAGCGCTCCAGCGCCTGGAGCTTGTCTGCGATACCTACCTGACGGTGTCCACGCCCGTCCAGGCCGCGGCCGCCGAGCTGATCGAACGCGCGGCGCCGGTTCGCGCGCAGATTCAGGCGCGCACCGCGGCCAACTATCGGCGCCTCGTCGATCAGACGGCGAGCGTGCCGGCCTGCCGTGTGCTGCACGCCGAAGGCGGCTGGTACGGGGTCGTCCAGGTGCCGACCCTCGAGCCGGAGGAAGACCTCGCCGTGGCCCTTGTCGAGCGCGCCGGCGTGCTGGCGCACCCGGGATACTTCTTCGACTTTCCGCGCGAGTCGTTTCTGATTCTCAGCCTGCTCCCCGCCGAACGTGTGTTCGGCGACGGTGTCGACCGCATTCTTCGTCATGTCGAGCGTCACGTCGGGTCCCCAATCGACAGCCATGCGTGACGCGGCGGCGGGGCGGCGGGCCGGGCTGCTGATCCCGCTCTTTTCCTGTCCCGGGACCGCCAGCTGGGGCATCGGCGAGATCGGCGATCTTGCCGCGCTGACCGCGTGGCTGGCCGAGGGAGGCCAGAGGGCGCTCCAGCTGCTGCCGATCAACGAGATGGCGCCTCACGAACAATCCCCGTATTCGGCGATGAGCGCGATGGCGATCGATCCGATTTACATCAGCCTGGCGTCCGTGCCGGACTTCGCCGGCGAATCATCGCTCTCGCCAGAGGATTCCGCGCGGCTGGCGCGCGTCCGGCAATCGCCCGGGATCGACTACGCAGGCGTCAGGCGGCTGAAGCGAACGGCGCTCCGGGCCGCCTGCGATCGGTTCGTCGCGGAGGAGCTGCACCGCGATTCCGATCGCGCGAGGGCGTTTGCGGCGTTCCTGACCGAACAGGCCTGGTGGCTCGACGATTACGCGATCTTCAGGGCCGTGCACGACCGGCAGGACGGCCGCGAATGGACCGAATGGCCCGAGCCGCTGCGCCGCCGCGATGCCGGAGCGCTCGCGGATGCCCGCCGCGAGCTCGCGGGCGAGGTGGTCTTCCATCAGTACCTGCAGTGGCTGGCGCACGATCAGTGGCAGAAGGCCCGGGCGCAGTCCCACGGCGTGGCCCTGCTGGGCGATCTGCCGTTCATGGTGGACGGCGACAGCGCCGACGTCTGGGCCCGGCAGGATCAGTTCCGCCTCGACGCCTCCGTCGGCGCGCCGCCCGATGCGTTCAGCGCCACGGGCCAGAACTGGGGCATGCCGGTCTATCGCTGGGACATCATCGCGCACGATGATTTCAGGTGGCTGCGCGACCGCGGCAGGCGGAACGCCGAGCTCTTCGACGGCTTCCGCGTCGATCACCTCGTGGGCTTCTATCGGACGTATGGATGGCCCAGGGGAGACGGCGAGCCGTTCTTCACACCGTCCTTGGAACCCGATCAGATCGCGCTCGGCGAACGCGTCCTGACAGTCTTCCGCGAATCCGGGGCGCACGTCATCGCCGAGGATCTCGGCATCATCCCCGACTTCGTGCGCGCGTCGATGGCGCGGCTCGGCCTCCCGGGGTTTCGCGTGTTCAGGTGGGAACGCCACTGGCACAGCGAGGGACACCCGTTTCGCGACCCGTCCCAGTATCCCGCGCTGTCGGTCGCCGTCTCCGGGACGCACGACACAGAACCGCTGGCGGACTGGTGGGAAAGCACGACCGCCGGGGAACGGCAGCAGATTTCCGCACTTCCGACCGCCGCGCGTACGACGCCCGATGTGTCGGTGCTGATGGCGGGCGTCTACGGACCGGCCGTGCGCGATGCCCTGCTCGAGATGCTGTTTGCGTCCGGTTCCGATTTGACCCTGCTGCCGGTGCAGGACGTGTTCGGCTGGCGCGATCGCATCAACGTGCCCGCGACCGTCACCGATCGCAACTGGACCTTCAGGCTGCCCTGGCCTGTCGATCGATTGCACGAGGTGCCGGAAGCCCGCGAGCGCCAGGCGTGCCTGCGTTCGTGGTCCGGGAAGCACGGACGCTTATAATCGAGAGATGGCCATGCTGCGACCGTTCCGCGCGCTGCGTCCGACGCGCGCGGACGCCCCCGCCATCGCCGCCGTGCCCTACGACGTCGTCAACGCCGACGAAGCGCGCGCGCTCGCGAACGGCAACCCCCTCAGCTTTCTCCGCGTCTCCAGGGCCGAGCTCGAGCTGCCGCCAGGGACGAACCCATACGCAGACGAGGTCTACGGCCGGGCCGTCTCGAATTTCGATTTGCTGAAGGCGTCATCTCTCGTCGTCGAAGACGAGGCGAGCGTGTATTTCTATCGCTTGAGCGTCCCGGGCCACGAGCAGACCGGCGTGGCGGGTTGCTTCAGCCTCGACGAATACGACAGCGGCGTGATCAAGAAGCACGAGCGGACGAGGCGGGACAAGGAAGACGACCGCACGCGCCACATGATCGACCTCGGCGCGCAGACCGGGCCCGTGTTCCTGACGTATCGCAGCGCCGCCGACGTGGACGCGATCGGCCGGCGCGCGAGCGCGGGCGAGCCGCTCTGCGACTTCACCGCGGCCGACGGCGTGCGTCACACGATCTGGCGCGTGAGCGCCGGCGATCGCGATGCGCTCGTCCGCGCGTTTTCTCGGGTGCCGGCGCTGTACATCGCCGACGGGCATCATCGTGCCGCGAGTGCTGCCCGTGCCAGGGACGCGTTTCGCGATCGCGGGACGGCGCGGCCCTCGCTTGGCGATGGCGCCGACTACAACACGTTTCTCGGCGTGGCGTTTCCGCACGACCAGGTCCGGATCCTCGCGTACAACCGAATCGTGAAAGACATCAGCCCATTGACGCTGGACCAGTTTCTGCAGGCCGCGCAGGAGCGGTTCGACGTGGAAACCGGTCCTGCCACGCCGGCCAGACGCGGTGAGATCGCCATGTATTCCGGCGGCCGCTGGCGCACGCTGCGCCCGCGCTCGAAACCCGACGCCGCTGATGCGATTGGATCGCTCGACGTCAGCATCCTGCAGGATCAGCTGCTGTCACCGGTGCTCGGCATCAAGGACGTCACCACCGACAAGCGAATCGATTTCGTTGGCGGCGCGCGCGGTACCGGCGAGCTCGAGACGCTCGTCGCGTCTGGCAAGGCCGTTCTTGCCTTTTCGATGTTTCCCGTCAGCGTCGCCGACCTGATGGCTGTCTCCGATGCCGGCGCGATCATGCCGCCGAAGAGCACCTGGTTCGAGCCCAAGCTGCGCGACGGGCTGCTCAGTCACCTCATATGAACTCAACGACCCCGATGACCCCGATGACCCCAATGACAACGACGCGCGTGTTCAATTTCGGCGCCGGCCCCGCGGTGCTGCCGGTACCTGTGCTGGAAGAAGTCCAGCGCGACCTCATGGCGCTGCCGGGCGTCGGCATCTCCATTCTTGAAATCAGCCACCGGTCGAGCCAGTTCGAGTCCATCCTCGCGCAGGCGGAAGCCGACATGCGCGTGCTCGCGGGCATCCCCGACAACTATCGCGTCCTGTTCCTCCAGGGCGGCGCCAGCCTCCAGTTCTCGATGGTGCCGATGAACCTGTTGTCGTCCGGATCCTCGGCCGACTACGTGGACACCGGGTCGTGGGCGTCGAAGGCCATCGACGAAGCCCGGAAAGTCGGCGGCGTGAACGTCGCCGCCTCGACCCGGGCCGACAAGTACGCCAGGATTCCCGCTCAGTCCGAGCTGACGTTGAATCCGGGCGCGGCCTACGTCCACATGACGTCGAACAACACCATCGAGGGCACGGAGTGGAAGGAGCTGCCGCAGGTTGGGAACGTGCCGCTCGTCAGCGACACCTCGTCCGACATGTTCAGCCGGCCGATCGACGTCGCGCGTCACGCGATCATCTACGCCGGCGCTCAGAAGAACCTCGGACCTGCCGGCCTGACGATCGTCATCATCCGCGACGATCTGCTGGAGCGCTCGCGCTCGAAGGCCTCCACGCTGCCGACGATGCTCAATTACGCCGTGCATGCGGAGAACAAGTCGCTCTACAACACGCCGCCCGTGATGGCGGTCTACATCCTCGGGCTCGTGGTGAAGTGGCTCATGGCCCAGGGAGGCCTCGCCGGAATCGAGGCCGTGAACCAGCGAAAGGCGGCCGGGCTCTACGCGGAAATCGACCGGACGGGCTACTACCGAGGTACCGCCCGGCCGGACAGCCGCTCGCTCATGAACGTGACCTTCCGGCTTCCGACCGAGGCCCTGGAGTCGAAATTCGTGAAGGAGTCGGCGGCGGCGGGCCTTGATGGCCTCAAGGGCCACCGGGCCGTCGGGGGCCTCCGAGCGTCTCTTTACAACGCCCTTCCAGAGGCCGGTGTCGACGCACTCACGTCGTTCATGCGGGAGTTCGAGCGCCGGAACGGCTGACGTCAGCGACAAAAATACGACAAACCATTCTGTTTCATAGCGTTGCGGCAAACCACGGCCGTGCTACGATTCCACGCGTGTCCCTCCTGATTTGCCTTATCGCTTCGGCTGCCGTCACCCAGGTGGCCGTGCTCAGCACGACGATCTACCTGCACCGCACCGCGACGCACAAGGCCCTCGAGCTCAACCCGGCCGTGGCGTTCATGTTCAAGTTCGCACTGTGGCTGACGACGGGCCTTTCAACGAAGGAGTGGGTGGCCGTTCACCGGAAGCACCACGCCTTCACGGACGAAGACGGCGATCCGCACAGCCCCAGGCTCCTGGGCTTCTGGCAGGTTCAGCTTGGGAACGTCTACTACTACATTCGCGAGGCGAAGAAGACCGACGTCATCGAGCGTTACGCGCGGGATATCGATGAAGGCTGGTGGGATCGCCGCGTGTTCAAGCGCGGCATTCTCGGCCTGACCATTGGCACGACGCTGCTGTGCCTGATCATTGGACTATGGTGGGGGCTGCTGGCCGCGGGCATTCACGCCGTGATGTACGTGTTCGTGCTGTCGTCGTCGATCAACGGCCTGTGTCATCACGCCGGCTACAGGAACTTCGACAACACGGCGACGAACATCCGGTTGATTGCGCTGGTGACGGGCGGGGAAGGGCTCCACAACAACCACCACGGCTACCCGCGGAGCCCGAAGTTCAGCTGGCGGAAGAGCGAAATCGATCCCGCCTGGCCCTTCATCAAGCTCCTGACAGCCACCGGCCTCGCCAGGACCTACAAGACCATCGACGAAGCCGTGGCCTAGGCGGGCGCGGCTTGGTCCCTGGTCCTTAGTACTGGTTCTTGGTCCGTTCCTGGTCCACGGTCCTTAGTCCGCAATCCCGCGCGGTCGCAGCGGCGCTCTGAGGACCAAGGACGAAGCACGGACCAAGGGCCAAGACCCAAGGACGAAGGACGGACGATTACTATGCCGAGTTGTGGCCCCGGCGCCTCCGCCGGCGGCGCCGGCGTCTGCGGCCAGGAGGACCGTCTTCGGCCGCGGCAGTTGCGGCGGCGGCCGTCGCGTCGGCCGGCTCGCCGGGCCCCTCCGCGATCAGCGCGTTCCAATGCTCGACGATTTCCGGAGAGTCGCCGTGTACGTCGAGCCACACCAGCGCCTCACGAAAGATGCTCCTGTGGGTCAGCGCGCGCTTGGCGCGCGGGTTCGCGCCCACTTCGTGCAGGCGGCGCTGCAGGCTCAGGATCTGGCGAAGCCGTTCGACGTCGTTCCTGGCAAGCGGCAGTTCGCCGAGCTTGAGCCCCGGCGGACGTTTCGGGACTTTGCCGTCCGCCTGAGGCACGTGCTCGCCGGTGAGCGGGATGCCGAGCGGCACGATCAGCGTGCCGAGCACGATCGGGTTCGTCAGCGTCTCCGGCGTTGACGCGAACCGGCGGCGGTAGTCATCGAGCGACGCCAGGGACTCCCAGAGTTCGTCACCGGCCCGATGGTGGAGTTCGGCCGAAAGCGGCTCGAGCAGGCCGATCTCCAGGAGGCTCCGGAACGTCCGCTCCGCCTCCCCCGCCCGGAGAATCTTGTAGTACTCCTCGATCAGCCGCGGCGGTGAGCTTCGCGCGATCTCGTGGCGATGCGCGCGGATGGCTTCGGCCAGCGGGGGATCGATCGTGAAGTCCAGGCGCGAGGCGAGCGCGACGGCGCGCAGCATCCGGACCGGGTCTTCCTTGATTCGTGTTTCGGGATCGCCGATCGATCGCACGACGCGGGCGCTGAGATCTTCCAGGCCGCCGACGTAGTCGATGATGGAGAAGGTCGCGATGTCGTAGAACAGCGCGTTGACCGTGAAGTCGCGCCGGAACGCGTCCTCCTCGGGCGTGCCGAACGTGTTGTCGTGGTGAACGAGCGCCCTGCCGTCCGGCGTCGTGGGGTCAGGCGCCGGCACGCCATCGGCCACCACCTCTTCGCCCGCCGCCACCTGGCGCCGGAACGTGGCCACTTCGATGACTTTCGTCCCGAACTTTACGTGCGCCAGGCGGAACCGCCGGCCGATGATCCAGCAGTTCCTGAACAGCTTCTTGACGTGCTGCGGGTGCGCCGACGTGCCGATGTCGAAGTCCTTGGGCCGGCGGCTGAGCAGCAGGTCGCGGACGCCGCCGCCGACGAGGTAGGCGATGTGTTCGGCCTGGTGCAGGCGGTAGAGCACTTTGAGGGCGTCGGGATCGACGTCGCGGCGCGAGAGCGAGTGCTCGGCGCGCGGGACAACCCTCGGATCAGCCATCAGCGGGCATTGTACCAATTATCCTTTTTCGGGCTTTTTCGACCCGTTTTTCAGCCCTTGGCGTCTTTCCAGCTCCGGCCGATGCCGACGTCCACGTCGAGCGGCACGTCCAGGGCCGCGGCCGACTGCATCCGGTCGCGGACAATGCCGGCAAACCGTTCCGCCTCGGCCTCGGGCACTTCGAACACCAGCTCATCGTGGACGGTCAGGATCATCCGCGCCTGCGGCGAGCCCTCGAGCGCCGCGTGGACGTCGACCATCGCGCGCTTCATGATGTCCGCGGCCGAACCCTGGATCGGCATGTTGACGGCGGCCCGTTCGGCGGCCGATCGGCGCTGAAAATCCCGGCTCATCAGGTCGGGCACGAGCCGACGGCGTCCGAACATCGTCTTCACGACGCCCGTCGAGCGCCCTTCTTCGAGCGTCCTGTCGATGAAGCCCCGCACGCGCGGGAAGCCGGCGAAGTACGCGTCGATGAACTCCTGTGCGACCTGCGGCGTGACGCCGATGTCCTTGGCCAGCGTGAAGGCCGTCTTGCCGTAGAGCAGCGCGTAGTTGATCATCTTCGCCGTGGCGCGCAGCGCATGCGGATCGCGGCCGCTGTCGGTCCCGAACATCTTGAGCGCGGTCTGCGCGTGGATGTCGTCGCCGCGCTTGAACGCCGCGATCAGCGTCTCGTCGCCGGCCATGTGCGCGAGCACGCGAAGCTCGATCTGCGAGTAGTCGACGGAGATCAGGACGTGGCCCGGGTCGGCGATGAAGGCGCCGCGGATCGCTCGTCCGAGCTCCGTGCGGATCGGAATATTCTGCAGGTTCGGGTCGCTGCTGCTCAGGCGCCCGGTTGCCGCGACGGCCTGGTTGAAGCTGGTGTGCACGCGGCCGGTGTCCGGGTTGACCAGCACGGGCAGCGCGTCGATGTACGTGCCCTTCAGCTTCATCATCCCGCGCCAGTCGAGGATCAGCTTCGGCAGCTCGTGGGTGAGGGCCAGCTCCTCGAGCACCTCGACGGCGGTCGACGGCGCGCGCGAGGTGCCGGTCCGCTTGATCACGGGCAGGCCCATTCGATCGAACAGCACCTCGGCCAGCTGCTTCGGCGAGTTGATATTGAACTCGCCGCCCGCCAGTTCGTGGATCCGCTTCATCAGGCGGTTCAGCTCGACGTCCACCTGCCGCGACTGGACCGCCAGCGCCGCCGTGTCCACGCGCACACCGGCCTGCTCGATGGCCATGAGCACCGGAATCAGGGGCAGCTCGAGGGAACGGTACACCTCGGCCAGTTGCTCCTTCTCGAGCAGCGCGCGGAGAATCGGCGCGAGCTGGCCCGCAAGGTCGGCCCGCTCGCACGCGAAATCCAGAGCCGCCTCGACCGGGATGTCGCCGATCGACAGCGCCTTGACGCCCTTGCCGCAGACGTCCTCTTCCGTGAGCGCCTTGTACATCGTGTGCTCGAGCGCCAGCTCTTCGAGCGGATAGGTCGACCGGGTGGCGTCCACCAGGTAGCTGGCGATCATCGTGTCGAAGTCGAGCCCGCCCAGCCGCACACCGTGCCTGGCGAGGACGATGGCGTCGAACTTGAGGTCGTGGCCGATCTTCGCCACGCCCGGGTCCTCGAGCAGAGGCTTCAGAACCTCGAGCACGGCGTCCAACGCGAGCGATGGGGCGTTGGCGAGAGCCCTGTGGCCCGTCGGAACGTAATCGGCCTCTCTCGCCGAGGTCGAAAACGCGAGGCCGACGATCGAGGCGCGCATGGCCGAAGGCCGGTCGGGCAGCACACGGAACGCACACGATCCGTTCGCTTGCAGCCGGGCGGCGAGCGCGCGGACGCCGTCAATCGTGTCGACGATCCGGTACGTGCGGGCGACGCTGGCGGCGGTCGGCGCGTACTCGTTGACGATCGTGCGGAAGCCCAGTTCGTTGAAGATCTGAAAGCACCGCTCAGGCGTGGCGCCGCGATAGCGGAGCGCGTCGGGGTCGAACGTCACCGGCACGTTGACGTGGATGCGGGCGAGCTCGCGGCTCTGATGCGCGGCATCGATGTTGGCGAGCAGCGTCTCCTTTCGTTTTGGCGTGAGCTCGGAGGCGTGCGCGATCAGGTTGTCGAGCGATCCGTACTTGCCGATCAGCTCCTTCGCGCCTTTCTCGCCGATGCCCGGCACGCCCTTGATGTTGTCGATGGTGTCGCCCATCAGCGCCATGACATCGACGACCTGGTCGGGGCGGACGCCGAACTTTTCCACGACCCCGGCCGAGTCGTACCACGTGCCTTCGTCTCTGGGATTGAACACGCGGACGCCATCGCGCACGAGCTGGAAGAAGTCCTTGTCCATCGTGACGACGGCGACGTCGAAGCCCCTGGAGACGGCTGCTTCGACCAGCGTGCCGATCACATCGTCGGCTTCGTAGCGATCGGAGGTGAGGATCGGGACGCCGAGCGCCTCGCAGGCCGCGTGCACCATCGGAATCTGCCCCGCCAGTTCGTCCGGCATCGGCGCGCGGTTGGCCTTGTAGTCGGAGACCAGGTCGTCGCGGAAAGTGCGGCCCGGCAGATCGAACGACGCGGCGATGAACTCGGGTTTGTGCTCGCGCAGCAGCATGCGGAGCATCGTCACGAAGATGTAGACCGCGTTGGTGGGTTTGCCCTGCGCGTTGTGCAGCAGCGCGCCGTCGCTGGTCCGAATCGGCGCGTGGTACGCGCGATACATCTGCGAGCTGCCGTCGATCAGGTAGAGCAGTGGTTTGGCGGGCATGCGAGGAAAGTTCAAAGTTCAAAGTTCAAAGTGGAAAGTAAGTTGACAGTGGCTCGCGGACCGACTTTTCCACTTTCAACTTTGAACTTCCAACTTTCTGCTGTGTGGCGCATGAGAGGGATCGCAGGAACTTTGTACTATAACATTGAGGGTGATGCGGATTTTTCGGGCCGCCGTGGTCACCATCATGGCGGCGACGGCGGCGGGTTGCGGGAGCGGCGGCGGGTTGTTCCAGCAGTACGAATACGAAGAGGACGTCTACCTGTCCCTCGACGGGACAGCGACGGTTTACGTCAACAGTTCGATTCCGGCCCTCGACGCGCTACGGGGGGCGGCGTTCAATCCCGATCCCCAGGTCCGCGTCGATCGCGAGGCCATCCGGCTGTTCTACACGACGCCGGTCACGCGCGTCGCCTCGATCACCGAGTCGCGCCGCAGCGGCCGGCGATTCGTGCACGTTCGCCTCGACGTCGACGACATCGGCCGGCTGGGTGAGGCGGCGCCGTTCGCCTGGTCCCGGTACGATCTTCGGCGGACCGACTCGCAGTATCGGTTTACGCAGGCGATTGGCGCCGCGGCCGGCAAGCCGGCGAGCGGCCCGGGGTGGGACGGCCGCGAGATCGTCGCGTTCCGGCTGCATCTGCCGAGCAAGATCGACTACCACAACGCCGGCGCGGCCAACCCCCGGCGCGGCAATATCCTCGTCTGGGAGCAGAAGCTGACGGACCGGATGAACGGCGTGCCCCTGCGGCTCGACGCGCGGATGCAGACCCAGTCCATCCTCTACACGACGCTCTCCCTTTTCGGAATCACGTGCGTGGCCGTTGCCGTCATGTTCGGGATCGTGGTTGTTGTCGTGAGGCGTAGCGGAAAGGACAAGGTCCAAGAGGTCTGAGAGGTCCTAGAGGTCCAAAAGGTCCGGACCCCTCGGACCCTGGACCTTTTGGACCTTTCGGACCCCTTGGACCTTTCGGACCTCTAGAATCTGATCCCGAACGACAGCCGAAGCTGTTGCGGCGACGTGTACGCGAAGCGGTTGAGCGGCGTGCCGAACGCCGGCCCCTTCGCCCAGTTCACGCCTTCCACCGGCGTCGTCGTGAACGGGTTGAACGTGGAATACAGCGTCGGGTTCGAAACGTTGGTGCGCACCACGGTGTCGATGCGCGTCTGCGTCACGGCGCCGCCGTTCGAGAAGATCTGGCCGCCGCAGCCGCACAGCTGGGAGTTGTCGAAGAGGTTGACGACCGTCAGCTGGCCGAACAGTTCGGCCCGCGACCGGTTCAACTTGTACGTGTAGTTCACCGCGATGTCCGTCCGCTTCTGGCCCGCGGTCCGGTACGCGTCCCGGTCCGTGAAGAAGTAGATCGTGTTCGAGCCCGTCGGCGGCGTGATGTAGCCCGGGTTCGTCACGAACGGCCTCGGGTTGACGCCGTTGGCCGTGTTGTTCAGGTTCGACGCCCCGTACGGCACACCGCTCTCGAGCGTCTGCAGCAGGCTCAGCGTCATGCCCTCGAGCTTCGGCACGCCGTAGTTCAGCCACAGGCGCGAACGGTGCCGCTGGTCGACCTGCAGGTCGCCGTCCGGGAAGTTCCAGGAGGCCTGCTTGTACTCAGGGAACGAATAAGCGGCGCTCGTGATCGGGCCGCTACCCACGTTCTCGCCCTCGAAGTTGCCCCACGTGTGCGACAGCGTGTAGTTGCCGCCGACGTCCACGCGCGGCGAGAACCGGTACGTGCCCGACAGCGTCATGCCCGTGTACTGGCGGTGGAGCAGTCCGTCCTTGTCGTTCTCGATGTACGCCAGATCGAACTGCTGCCCGAAACTGTTGGTCACTTTGCCCGTCGTCGTGTCGATGCGCGTCACGTAGGCGTTGTAGAACTTGCGATACGCCACGTCGGCGCGGATGGCTGCCCGGCTGGTCAACTGACGGCTCACGCCGCCCGCGTACTCGAGGTTGTACGGCGAGTCGAGCGATCCCTTAATGATCGGCGTCAGGCCGGGGATCGTCGGGTTGGACGCGAACCCCGCTGTGCGGTTGGGCCCGCCGTTGGCGTTGAACCAGTTGAACACCTGTTGGATCGCGTCGGGCGTCGCGGTGATCGGCGCGACGGTGTTGATGTTCGGCCCCTGGTAGAACCACTGATACGTCTGCGGGTTGCCCGAGGACGACGCGCTGTCGGCGATCGGATTCGAGATGGACGCGATGTATTTGGCGAAGCTGCCCGTGATCGCCCACTCGCCCTTGCCGGTCGGATCCCAGACGAGGGCGACGCGCGGGCTCCAGCCGCTGTCGTTCGCCGTGAGGTTGCCGGCCTGATCCACCCCGTGGTTCTTGTCCCAGCGGAGGCCGAGGTTCGCGGTCAGGTTGCCGTTGATGCGCCACGCGTCGGTGTAGAACGCCGAGTGCGTGCGGAAGTTGGAACCCTGGCTCAGCTCCGGTATCGGGTTGTACTGAATGACCGTCGTGTTATTGCCCAGAAACTGCGGCACGACGTCGCCGGTCGGCAGGACGTAGGACGACGTGCCCAGGATGCGGTAGTCGCTGCCCGACTGGTGGTTGTTCGCGTTCCGGATGTCGTTGAAGTTGTCGTACCCGAACGACATCGAGTGCGAGCCGCTGCCTTTCTTCGACAGGAAGTAGGTGCCCTTGACGAAGAAGTCGTCGTTGTTCCGCAGCTCGGGCCCGCAGATGCCGCAGAACGTGTCGGACCAGTACCGCGCCCGCGCGGCTCTGATCGATGAGCAGCGTCCCCTGGATGAGGTCCGTCGACTTCGCGCCGGCGTCCTCGAAGGCGAACCGGCGGCCGGAGTACCGGCGCTTCGACGTAGACCCGATCCGACAGCACGCCGCTGTAGTTGAAGGTATAGAGCTTCTCAGGAAGCTTCCGATCGCCGAGGCTCCGGGTGTCCATCGACGCCGATGTGTTGAACGTGTAGTTCTTCTGCGTCTGCGCGATCGTCAGGTAGTCTCCCTGGAACCGGTGCGCCGACGTCGCCGCGTACGTACCCTTGAACTCGTAGCGCTGGCTCTCGTCCGTGTAGGTGTACGGGATGTTGGTCGCGATGAGCGTGCGTCCGCTCTCCTGCGAGGTGAGCCGGCCGGCCGTGAAGAACCACAGCTTGTCTTTCTTCACCGGGCCGCTCACGTAGTATTCGTACGACGGCACGGCCTTGGCGATGCGGGTGTCCTTGTGGGCCGGGTCTGCCGCGATCGCGGTCACCTCGAACGGCGTGAGCGTCCGCCAGTTGTCGTCGTTGATCGTGTCGCGGAACGAGCCGGCGAAGAGATTCCCGCCGGACTTCGTGATGACGTTCACCACGCCGCCGCCGAAGCGGCCGAACTCCGCCGACACGCCGCCGACGGCGACCGTCGTCTCCTGGATCGCGTCCTCGATGTACAGATCGAATGGCGTGCCTCGGACGTTCTCGGTGATCGCCACGCCGTTCACCATGAACAGCGATTCGAACGACGCCGCGCCCGCAATCGACGGCGCGCCGCTCGGACCGGTCACGTGAACGCCCGGCGCCTGGAGCAGGCTCGCGTTGATGTCGCGGTTGGTCGGCAGCAGCGCGATCATTTCCTGTTTGAAATTCGTGGCCACCTGCGCGGTATTCGTCAGCACGTCGGCCGTCTTGCCGACGACGTTGACGGTTTCCGAGATGGCTGCCGGACCCATCTGCGCATCCAGGGGAAGGATCTGCGTGGGCGCCAGCGAGACTGTCTTCGTGACGCGTTCGAAGCCGCTCAGCTCGAAGACCACCGTGTAGACACCGGACGGCAGCCCCGGAAGGACGTAGTCGCCGTTCTCCGACGTGACGGTGTCCCGTATACCCTGCAGGCTCGGCGACGTCACGTTGACGGTGACTCCCGGCAGGGCCAGCCCCTGCTGATCAGCCACGTGGCCGGAAAGCGTGCCGTTGGTAGTTTGAGCCGCCGCACCCGCCGCAACGGCCAAGAGCGCGACCGCCACAAGCAGCCACGATCTCAGAAAACGCATACACATTCCTCCCATGAATAGCCCGCGAGCCCCAGATCCTGGCTCGGTTAATCGACTCCTATATTGAGCCGCTCGACTCACCGTGATTCGCCGTATTTCCCAGGAAGTACCAATTTGCTGAGACAAAATCTCCAACATATTGGATAGCACCGCTACGTACGCGAGTTCTTACAAGACGGGTATCGGTCCAGCTGGCATGGAACAATACCGGGATTGATTAGCTACCCCTACTGGTGGGACACGGTGTCAGACGGGAACCGTGAACCGGGAGCCCCGAACCCTGAACCTGGAACCCTGAACCCTGAACCTCCCGCGTCCTGTGACGTCCTCGTTGTCGGCGCCGGCTACACGGGACTGGCAGCCGCACTGGTCCTGGCCCGTTCGGGTGCGTCGGTCGTGGTGGTCGAGCGCGAGCACGCCGGTTGGGGTGCCAGCTCGCGCAACGGCGGGCAGGTGCTCACCGGCCTCAAGCTCGAGCCGGCCGTGCTGGTGGCGCAGCACGGCGAAGCCCGGGCGCGCGATCTCTTCGACGCTTCGATGGCCTCGATCTCGACGCTCGAGTCGATCATCCGCGACGAACACATCGACTGCGAGTACGAGCGCACCGGGCACATCCAGGCCGCGTGCAAGCCTGCGCATTTCGACGCGTTCCGGGAGGAACAGGAACTGCTCGCGCGCGTCTTCGATCACGCGGTGACGCTCGTCCCACCGGCCGACCAGGCCGCCGAGCTCGGGACCCGCCGCTATCACGGCCTGCTCGTCGACGAACGGAGCGGCGCGATCAACCCCGCGAAGTACGCGCGCGGTCTGGCACAGGCGGCCGCCCGCGCGGGCGCCTGCGTTGCCGAACGCACCGACGTGCTCGGCATCTCGCGTTCCGCCGGCGCCTGGATCGTCAAGACGACGCGAGGCGATGTGCGGGCGGGGGACCTGTTGATCGCCACCAACGGGTACACCGGCGCGGCCACGCCCGCGCTGCGCCGCCGCCTGATTCCAATCGGCAGCTACATCATCGTCACGGCGCCGCTCGCGCCGGAGGTGCAGGCGCGGCTGATTCCCAGGCGGCGGATGGTGTTCGACTCGAAGCACTTCCTGTACTACTTCAGGCTGACCAGCGACGGACGGCTGCTCTTCGGAGGCCGGGCTGAGTTCTCGCAACCCGCCGCGGACACGACCGAGCGTGCGGCCGCGATTCTCGAGCGCGGCATGGCCGACGTGTTTCCCGAACTGGCGGGGACGGCGATCGACTACGCATGGGGCGGGAACGTCGCGTTCACGCGAGATCAGCTGCCGCATGCCGGCAGGCTGGACGAGGCGTTCTACGCGGGCGGCTACTGCGGGCACGGCATCGCGATGGCGACGTCCCTGGGCGGTCTGATGGCGCGGCGAATCGCCGGCGACACCTTCGAGCATCCGTTGATTGACCGCCCATTTCCCGCCGTTCCGTTCTACGACGGGCGCCCGTGGTTCCTGCCGATGGTCGGCGCGTACTATCGCTTCAGGGACTGGGTTGACTGATACCTTCGACGTCGCGGTGCTCGGCGGCGGAAATGCCGGCCTGTGCGCGGCCCTGAGTGCCAGGGAACGCGGCGCCTCGGTGATTGTCCTCGAGCGCGCGCCGCGAGTGTTTCGCGGCGGCAACAGCCGCCACACCAGGAACCTGCGGTCGATGCACGATGCGCCGACGTCGTTGCTGACCGGCGCGTACACGGAGGACGAGTACGTCGGGGATCTGATACGCGTGACGGGTGGGCGTACGAACGAAGCGCTGGCCCGCCTCGTCGTGCGCGGGTCCGCGGGCTGCCCCGGCTGGATGGAGCGGTTCGGAATCAGGCTCCAGCCGCCGCTCAAGGGCACGCTGCACCTCGATCGCACGAACGTGCATTTTCTCGGCGGCGGCAAGGCCCTGATGAACAGCTACTACGCGGCCGCGGCGCGCATGGGCATCCGCGTGCTGTACGACGCCTCCGTCGTGGGCCTCGACCTCGCGGATGGCCGGTTTCGATCGGTCTCGGTTTCAATCGGAGACCAGGTCGAGACCATCGCGGCGAAGACCGTGGTACTCGCGGCCGGCGGGTTCGAGTCGAACCTCGACTGGCTCAGGGAAATCTGGGGAGAGGCCGCGGACAACTTCATCGTGCGCGGCACCCCGTACAATACCGGCGCCGTGCTGAAGCTGATGCTCGACGCCGGGGCACAGCCCGTTGGCGATCGCACGCAGTTCCACTGTGTCGCGGTCGATGCCCGGGCGCCGAAGTTCGACGGCGGCATCGTTACGCGGCTCGATTCGGTGTCGCTCGGGATTGTCGTGAACGCGCATGCCGAGCGGTTCCACGACGAGGGCGAGGACTTCTGGCCCAAGCGCTACGCGATCTGGGGGAGACTCGTCGCGCAGCAGCCGTCGCAGATCGCGTACTCGCTGGTGGACGCCAAAGCCATCGGCCGCTTCATGCCGTCGATGTTCCCGCCGAAGGCCGCGCAGTCGATTCCAGAGCTGGCGCGCCTGCTCGGGCTGCCGCCGGACGCGCTCGTCCGCACGGTCGACGCGTTCAACCACGCCGTGATCCCCGGGACGTTCGACCACGCGGTCCTCGACGACTGCCGGACGGAAGGCCTGGCGCCGAACAAGACGCACTGGGCGAGGCCGCTCGACACGCCGCCGTACTGGGGATACCCGCTCAGGCCCGGCATCACGTTCACGTACCTCGGGCTGAAGGTGGACGAGCGTGCGCGCGTCGTGATGGCCGACGGCGAGCCGGCGGCCAACATCTTCGCGGCGGGAGAGATCATGGCCGGCAACATCCTTGGCCAGGGCTACGTCGCCGGCGTCGGCATGACGATCGGCACGGTGTTCGGACGAATCGCGGGGGAGGAGGCCGGCCGGCATGCTGTCGCCTGACGCGGTTCGACACGGCCAGCACGTGATGGCCGTCTGCAACGCCTGCCGGTACTGCGAGGGGTACTGCCCGGTGTTTCCCGCGATGGAAAACCGGCTCGTGTTTGCGAAAGACGATCTCGCGTATCTCGCGAACCTCTGCCACAACTGCGGCGAGTGCCTTTACGCCTGTCAGTTCGCGCCGCCGCACGAGTTCGGCATCGACGTGCCGCGGACGCTGGCCGAAGTCCGGCTTGGATCGTACGAGGAGTACTGCTGGCCTGCTTCGCTCTCCGGCGCCTTCCGGCGTCACAGCTTCGCGAAGAGCTGGGCGCTGGCCGCCGGCTCGAGCGCCGTGCTGATCGCCGTCGCCCTGATGTCTGGCGCGGCCATGTGGCCGGCGCAGCCCGCCGGCGATTTCTACGCCGTCGTCCCGCACGGCGTAATGGTGGCGCTCTTCGGCCTGGCCGGCGGATTCGCCCTGCTCGCGCTCTCGATCGGCTTCGTCAGGGGGCTGCGCGCGTTCACACCTCCTGTGGCGTCGGGCCTTTCAGGCCCGGCGGCTGGCGGGGCTGAAAGCCCCGCCCTACTGCGCGCAATCCGAGACGCCCTGACGCTGCGCCATCTGCACACCAGCGGCACGGATTGCACCAGCGCAGAGGAACAGCGGTCGCCCTGGCGCCGGCGCTTTCACCATCTGACGCTGTACGGCTTCGCCCTCTGCTTTGCGTCAACGAGCGTGGCCGCCGTCTACCACGTCGTTTTCGGCTGGCGTGCGCCCTACGGCTACGGTAGTCTGCCGGTCGTGCTCGGCACGCTCGGCGGCGCCGGATTGCTGATTGGCCCTGCCGGGCTGTTCGCGCTGCGCGAACAGCGCGATCGCGCGCTCATGGATCCGGCGCAGGACGGGCTGGACGGGTCCTTCATCCTGATGCTGTTCCTGACGAGCGCCACCGGCCTGCTCCTGCTGGTGCTGCGCGGCCAGCCGGTCATGCCGCTGCTGCTCGCCGTCCACCTCGGGTTCGTCCTCGGCTTGTTCCTCACGCTGCCGTACGGCAAGTTCGTGCACGGCATTTACCGAACGGCGGCCCTCATGGTCTACGCGAAGGAACCTCCGAGATGATGCCGGCGCGAGCCGTTGTCGCTCGGCCGCCGGCCGCCGTACGTCTCGACCGCCTGCCCATCTCCGGCTTCCACCGCGACATGGTGAAGCTGCTCGCGTACATCTTCTTTTTCGAGCTGGGCGACCTGAACAGCTTCGCTTTTGCGGCACCGGGCATCCGCGCGGAATGGCAGCTGTCCCTGAGCGCAATCGGCACGATCACGTCGGCGGCTTTCGTCGGCATGTTCGTGGGCGCGACCACCGGCGGCTGGTTCTCCGACCGCGTGGGCCGGAAACGCGCGCTCGTCGTCACCACCGTGTGGTATTCGGCGTTCTCGCTGATGAACGCGTTCGCGTGGAACGTGCCGTCGCTCTACGCCACCAGGATGCTGACCGGCGTGGGGTTGTCGTCCATGACGGTCGTCGCGATGACCTACATCGCCGAGATGTTCCCGGCCCGTTCGCGCGGCGCCTTCCAGGCGCGGATTCTGACGATCGGCCTGATCGGCATTCCGGCGACGGCGTATGTGGCGCGTTTCCTCATCCCGATGGCGTCCTGGGGCTGGCGGGCGGTGTTCGTGTGGGGGTCGTGCGCGATCGCGTTTCCGTTGTTCGCACACAAGCTCGAAGAATCACCGCGATGGTTCGAGCACCAGGGCCGCGACGATGAAGCCGACGCCGTCATGGCGCGGATCGAGGCGCGCGTGCGCGCGGAGACCGGAGACCTGCCGCCCGTGGCGGACGGCTGGACGGCCACTGCCTCCACGGCGAAGCCGGGAGGCGTCCGCGAGCTGGTCCGGTCGGGGTCGCTCCGGCGCGCGATTGTGCTCATCGCCATCTGGAGCTTTCAGACACTGGGCATCTACGGGTTCCTGACATGGGTACCCACGCTGCTCGTCGAGCACGGATTCTCGATCGTGCGTTCGCTGGAGCGCTCGTCGGCGATGTCGATCGGCGCGGTTCCCGGGGCGTGGATCGGCGAGAAGATCTCCGACCGGTGGGAGCGCAAGACGCTTATCGCCATCGTCGCGATGGTCATCGCCACGTTCGGGATGAGCTACGGGTTCAGCTCGCAGACGTGGACGATCGTTGTCTTCGGGTTTCTCGTGGCGATGTCACAGCAGGTGTTCGCGGCGCTGCTCTACGCCTATACGCCGGAATGTTTTCCGACGGCTGTCAGGAACACCGGCGCCGGCCTTGCGTACGGCGGGGGACGCCTGGCAAACGCGTTCGGTCCGCTCCTCGTCGCGTTCCTGTTCGCGAACTACGGCTACGCGAGCGTGTTCGAGTACATCGCGGTCTGCTGGGCGATGGTCGCGATTCTCATCACCGTGTTCGGCCCGAAAACCCGCGGGAAGACGTTGGCGTAACTGTCTCGACGTTGAACGCAGAGCACGCCGAACACGCAGAGTTTTCATTCCGATTGAGGATCTCTGCGATCTCAGCGTGCTCTGCGTTCAACGTCGTGACTACCGTCTCGTACTGGCGTGTGCGAGAACGACGCCCGAGCTCGACGACATCGAATCGTAATAGCCGGTGAAGCGGCGCGGCTCGAAGGCGTCGTACGACTTCAGATTGGCCGCCCACCGAAACGCGATCGGCTGGTACCACAGCTCCGCGTCCACTTGGAAAGGCCCCTGCGCGTCGCCGACCGCCACCGAATAGCGGATGCGATCGGCGCCGCCGGCGAAGTCGGCGTCCTGCAGGGCCTCGCCGTGGACGGCCACGTCCTTGTCGGCGGTGCGTTTGTCGAAGCCTCGCGGCAGCAGCCGGTTGTCTTTCACATAGCGCACGGCCGTCAGGAGACCCGTCGTCAGCGCGCCGCTCGGGCCCGCCATGACCGTCTCGTAGATCTGCACCTGGTCGGGGCTCGTGATTTCGGTGTAGTGCGGCTCGAATCGCGTCGGGTCGGCGTCGTTGTCGTTGCCGCGGATGGCGCCGGTCGGTTCGAACGCCCCGGACTCGAACACGGTGCGGCCGCTGCCGTCGCGCACCGTGACGTGGAGCCAGACGCGTCGGGACGGGTACGCCGTCGGCAGTTTGTGGCCGCCGAGGTTTTCCACCGATACGCTGGCCTCGAGACGGCCCGACTGCACATCGATGGCGCCGATGGTCACGTGCGCCGCTTCGGCCTGCAGGTGTGCCACCGTCCGATTCGCCGCGGCCTCCAGTTCCTGGGGCTGCGCCTCCACGGCCAGGTCGTTGCGGAACTTGTTCAGCAGACGTTGCATGAAGAAGTTGCCGCCAACGAAGGTGTGACGCGCCGTACCGGTTCGCGGCTCGCCGAGGACGGACGCGATGGGCACATCCTCCTTCACCGTCGGCATGTGGCACGCCTGGCAGCTCTGAGTGGTCTTGTAGTCGCTATGGAGCCACTCCTGGTACGGCACCTGTTCGGGGAGCTCGCCGATGGGCTGGCCTTGCGCGTTGAGCGCCTGCGTGAGGAGCGTGTGGCACGTCGCGCACAGTTCCGAGTCGCGGATGTGCATGGCCTCGGTGGGCTTGAACGTCGCGGACGAGAGCATCACCGTGGTCTGGCCGTTCTCGATCTTGAACGGACCGTAGACGGGGCGCTCGGCGGCGGTCCGTGTCGTGTCGATCTTGAAGCCGCCGACGAAGCTCTCGCGCTTGCCGAAGTTGTCCGGCGAGATCTGATGACAGACCGAGCAGGTCACGCCGTCGGCGGCCAGGCGATCGCCGGGCTTCGTCTTGACAAACGGCAGGTGCGAGAAGATTTCGCCCTCGTGGCCCGCGAGCTTCGCCTCGTACCGCGCGGCCGGCATGTGGCAGATCGAGCACTCGTCTTCGATCGCCGCCCTGGCCGTCGGGTGGTCGATGATTTCCCGCCGCACGCCCGCCTGCCAGTACGGATCGCGCGCGGCGTTGGCCATCATGCTCGTCCGCCAGTTGTACCCGATAGAGATGTCTTCGCCCGACGAGGTTGTGAGGCCGTTGTGGCAGGCCACGCAGCGCTCGGAGGTCTGAAAGTGGGTCCCGAAGGCGATATGGGGATTCTTGGTCGTCGTCTGCTGCGCCTGCTGCTGTTGAGACCGAAGGTTCGGCGCGGCAAGGACGACGACCGTGAGACCGACCGCCAGGGCGGAGCTCAGGTATCTGAACACGGCGTTACCACCCTGCCTTGAGGCTGCCGTCGGCGAAATCCCACAGCAGGTAATACATGAACTGCACGGCCCGGCCGGCCGTGTTGTTCACCGGAATCCGGACGCCGACGTTACCGAGAATATGCATGCGCTTGTTGAGGGGGATCTGCAGCTGGGGCACGAGATCCCAGTTGGTCCTCGCGCCGCTCTCGAGATCGCGGTCGGCGATGACCTCGAGCATCGGCGTCCAGGTGCGGCCCAGCCCGCCGCCCGCGCTGTAGCTCTGGCCGAATGCCGTGTGCAGATACCACGCGTTCGGCGCGATGTCGGGGTGTATCGGGAACTCGAAGCCGCTCTGCAGCTGCAGGAACATATCGCGCGGCAGGGCCTGCCCGAACGCTCCGAACGTCTCGAACACCGGAGTCTCGCCGCCCGTTCCCTTGGAGACGTCGCCCGTCGGGCTGATGTACTCCCCGACGACGCTGAAGATCGAACCGCTCGTGTTGTTGTGGTAGAGCTTGTGCTTGTACCCGAGTGCCACGTCGCCGAACCCGTGCACCCAGTCCGAGCTCGAACCCTCCGGCGTGAAGATGTACGGGATCGCCGCCTCGATCTGCCCGGACGATCCGACACGCTTTTCGAGCACCACCGTGTTGGCGACGCCTGACGTGCGGCTCATGTTGAACGCCGACGTGACGACGACTTCGTTCTCGGGGAAGGCCTTTTCCGTCACCAGCGCGCGCGGAAAGTTCAAGTCGCCCTGCGGCCAGGACTTGTCGGTGCAGAACCCCCGCATGTAGCCGATGACGTTGTCGATCTGCTCGTCGTTCAGCACATCGCGGAACGCCGGCATGATCGTCGAAAACCCGCGGGCGGGTCCGCCGTTGTGAATCGTCGCGCTCCAGTCGCCGTCCGGTTCCTTGGTCGCGAACGAGCAGTCGGCGAAGTCCGGCAGGCGCGTGTCGAAGCCGACGGCGGTTCGCGGGGCGCCCTTGCCGTCCACGCCGTGGCACGACAGGCAGGCAGCCTGGTAGACATCCTTGCCCGTGTCGAGCTTGAGTTTGCTGGCGGCGTTCCCGCTGGTCTGCGCGCGCAGGATGGTGACGTCGATGCCGCAGAGGATCATGAACACGAGCAGCAGCAGCCAGGCCGACAGCGGCGCGAAGCTGCCGGCAATCCGGCGGTCAGGGTTCACGTTCGGGTCCTCTTCGTTCATCTAGGCGCGAGCTCGCTTCCTGGCCCGGGCCTCGGGCCTTGCCTCGATGCGCTGAGGCTTCTTCTTCGAGGCGCTGATCGAATCGAGGCTCTTTCGCAGGGCCTCCATCAGGTTGACGACCTTCGGCGGCGCTTCGACCTCGGGCGCGACGACTTCCCTGCCCTCGACCTTCGCCTCGATGATCTGCCGCAGGCCGTCCTGATACTCGTCACGGTACGACTGAAAGTCAACCTCGCCCTCGAACGTGCTCATCACCTGGCGCGCCAGCTTCACTTCCTCGGCCTTGACCTTGACCGGCACGCCGCCGAGCTCGTCGATGGCGTCCATGGCGCGGATCTCGTCCGCGTGCCGGAGCGTGTACATGATCAGGCCGCGCTCGCGCGGCTGCACTTTGACGAGGTACTCGCGGCCGTACAAGGCCACCTTGCCGATGCCCGCCTTGCCTTCCATGCCCTCACGAACGACCGCGAACGCTTCCGATGCCACGGGTCCGTCCGGCGCCAGGTAGTACGGCCGCTCCAGGTAAATCGGATCGATCGCCGTATCCTCGGTGAACTTCTCGAGGTTGATGACCCGCGTCGAATCGACGCGCACTTTCTCGATGTCTTCCTCGTCCACGACAACGTAGTTGCCCTTCTCGAACTCGTAGCCCTTGACGATGTCCGTGTTGGGCACCTCGCGCTCGCACTTCGGACACCAGCGCTTCTGCTGGATCCGCGTCTTGCACTCGACGTGCAGCTGGTTGAAGCTGATCGTGGCGCCGGCGTCGGTGGCCGGAAACACCTTGATGGGGATCGTGACCAGGCTGATCTTCAGATAGCCTTTCCAGGTCGGTCGTGCGGGCATGAGTGGGCCTCGGAAACGGAGAACGTAGAACGCGCAACGTAGAACGGTGACGATGGAGAATGTAGAACATGATGGCCGGCATGGAAAGCAGAAACTGCCATCATGTCGCTCACTGAGACCGGTTATCAGTTATCTCGCGCGGCACACTTCGTGATACTTGGCAACGTGTGAGTGCTATCGAGATCAATGAACGCACCTTCCTGTTTGCGTGCCGAGTGCTTGAACTCTGTGAAAAGCTCCAGAAGGCCGGCGGCGTTGCTCGGTACGCCGCTCCGCAACTCCTCCGCTCAGGTACATCGATCGGCGCGAACCTGGAGGAAGCCGTTGGAGGGCAAACCAAACCCGACTTCATCACCAAGGTCTGCATTGCCCAGAAAGAGGCTCGAGAGGCGAAGTACTGGCTTCGGTTGCTGGATGCACGCCGGCTCATCCCCGGCGAGAATCTGAAGGCCGACATTCAGGAAGCGGACGAACTGATCGCGATTCTCACGACGATTGTGAAGCGCGCCCGCGAGTCGCCCTCGCGCGGCTAGGAGCCGCCGTCAGCGTGTTCGCTCTCTCTACGTTCGACGTTCTGCGTTCGACGTTTTCTAGATCTCCGCAGCGATCGCCTTCATCATATCTGCCGTTTTCGCGCTGCCGCCAAGGTCCGGCGTGCGCACTTTGCCGCCGGAGACGACGCGTTCGATGCCGGCCACGATCCGGTCGTGGAGGTCCTCGTGGCCGAAGTGCTGGAGCATGAGCGCGCCGGCCCAGATGGCGCCGATCGGGTTCGCGATGCCCTTGCCGGCGATGTCCGGCGCCGAGCCGTGAATCGGCTCGAACATCGACGGGTACTCGCGCTCCGGGTTGATGTTCGCGCCGGGCGCCACGCCGAGGCTGCCGGACACGGCCGCGCCGATGTCGGTCAGGATGTCGCCGAACAGGTTTGACGCGACGATGACGTCGAGCGTCTGCGGGTGCGTGACCATGCGCGCCGCGATCGCATCGACGTAGTATTTCTGATACTTCACCGTCGGATACTTCGCGACAACCTTCTCCGCCACTTCGTCCCACAGCACCATCGAGTGCCGCAGCGCGTTGGATTTGGTCGCGTTGGCGAGCATCCTTCGCGGACGCTTCGCGGCGATTTCGCACGCGTAGCGGACGACGCGCTCGATGCCGGTGTATGTGAAGACGCCCGTCTGCTCGGCGACCTCGTACGTCGTGCCCCTGTGTACCCGGCCGCCGACGCCCGAGTACTCGCCCTCGGTGTTCTCGCGGACGCACACCATGTCGATTTCCGCGGCGGTGCGGTTGGCCAGCGGCGAGCTGAGGCCCGACAGCAGCCGCATCGGACGCAGGTTGATGTACTGGTTGAAATGCTTCCGGAGCGGCAGCAGGAGGTCGCCGGCCGAGATGTGATCCGGCACCGTGGGCGCGCCGATCGCGCCGAGGTAGATGGCATCGAACTTCGCGAGCCGCTCGAACCCGTCTTCGTCCAGCATCTTGCCGTGCTTCAGGTAGAACTCGCAGCCCCACGGCAGGTCCGTGAACGACAACGAGATGCCCGTCCCCTTCGTCACCGCCTCGAGCGCCGCGATGCCCGCCGGAATCACTTCCTTGCCGATGCCGTCGCCCGCAATCACCGCAATCTTGTGAGTCTCTGTCGTCGCCATGTGCCCCCGCGATGAGTAGGGCGGGGCTTTCAGCCCCGCCTCGGCGGCCCTGAAAGGGCCGCCCTACAAGCCCCTAGTCCCGAGCCCGCCGAAAAACTACCAAGGTTATCATCCACGCCCCTGCGGCCGCAGCCAGCCCCGCGATGGCCGGGCTGACGGCCCCCCAGCCGCGGCCGCCGGTGGCCACGTGCAGCGCCAGCGCCGCGCACACGCCGGCCGCCATGGTCGCCAGCGCGCCGGGCGCCGACGTCTTGCGCACGTACAACCCCGCGATGATTGGGATGAACAGGGACACGCCCACCAGCGTGTAGAAGATCGTCAGCGCGTTGACGACGCTGCCGAGCGCGATGGCGAGCACGGTGCCCGCCACGCCGCTGGCGACCGCCGTCAGCCGGGCGACGCGCAGCACCCGGTCGTCCGAGGCGCCCGGAGCCACGAAGCGCTTGTAGAGGTCCTGCGACAGCGACGTCGTCAGCATGAACAGCACCGCGTCCGCTGCGCTCACCTCGGCCGAGAACACGGCGGCGAGCCCGATCGCACCCACCAGGGGCGGCAGCGTGCGGACGAGAATCGTCGGCAGCGCGGCGTCGGACGAGCCGAGCGACGGAAACTGCGAGCGAGCCACGATGCCGAGCAGCGCCGGCACGATCGCGAACGCGAAGAGCCCCAGCGCGTTCAGGCCGACGCCCACCCGGACGGCGCGATCGTCGCGAGCCCCGAAGATCTTCTGCAGCAGCCCGGGCGAGACGATGAAAGGCGGAACGATCACGGCGAGCGTGAGCACGCCCGGCGAGCTCAGCCGCCAGAACTGCCAGTAGGCCGGGTCTGGCTGCACGAGCGAGATGGCCTGCCATCCACCCGCGGCGGCGAGCGCCAACGGCAGCGCGACGGCGAAGCCGGCCAGCTTTACCGCAAGCTGGACGACATTGACCCATGCCGCGGTCAGCAGGCCGCCCGCCGTGAAATACACGGTGATCGCGGCGCCCCCGATCGCGCAGCCCATCCAGGGAGCGGTGCCGGCCACGGCGCTCATGATGGATCCCATGGCCCACAGCTGGCCCGCGAGGATGAACAACGACCCCACCCACAGGATGCCGGACGCGAGCGCCCGAACCGGGGAGCTGTAACGATGCTCGAGGTAGTCGCCGACGGTGTGGAGCCCGTGCGCCGCGGCTTCGCGCCGCATCGCGGGCCCGATCCACAGCGCGAGAACGACCGAACCGATCGCGGCCGAACCGACCCACCACCACGCCGCGATGCCGTTGCTGTATCCAAGGCCCGCCGCGCCGACGGTCGATCCGGCGCCGATGTTGGCGGCGAGCATGGTCGAAAACAGCAGGCCCGGTCCGAGACGCCGGCCCGCGACGAAGAAGTCGCCGGCGCCGCGCACGCGGCGGCCAATCCACAGGCCGAGCGCCATCAGAACCAGCGCGTAGCTGAGGAGTACGGTGAGATGGAGGTTCACTTCAGATCGCGAACGGCGGGAATCCCCGAGACGCCGGTGGCCTGACGCGCGGCCCGCACGATGGCGTCCGCCACGACCTCGGCCGCGAGCGAGCCAACCTGTCCGGCGTCGGCCGCCGCTGAGCCCGTGGCCAGCGTGAATACGACGTCGCCATCACCCGGCGTGTGCGACGGCGCGAGCGCCCGGGCGAAGCCGTCGTGCGCCATCTGCGACACGCGCGTGGCATCGGTCTTCGTCAGGCGCGCGTTCGTGGCGACGACGCCGAGCGTCGTGTTCTGCCGGACCGCCGTTCCAGCGCCGCCCGCGCGCAGGATCTTTCTCGCATCGGCGAACGCTTTGCCGTCCGCGGTGCGGACGCCGGCCACGACCTGGCCGTTCGAGGGATCGATGACATCGCCCGCCGCGTTGACGACGACGAGCGCGGCGACGATGAGGCCGTTGGGCAGCGCGATCGCGGCGCTTCCGACGCCGCCCTTCATGCTGCGTCCCATGCCGGCCGCCTTGCCGACCGTTGCGCCTGCGCCGGCGCCGATGCTGCCGTCGGCGACCGGCGCGTCGGTGGCCGCCCGCGCCGCCTGATAACCGCAGTCGGCCGCCGGACGAATCCGGCCGTCGCCAACCGACAGGTCGAAGATCGCCGCGGCGGGCACGATCGGCACGTGAGCGGGGCCGAACTCGAAGCCGATCCGGCGCTCTTCGAGATACCGCATGACGCCGGAAGCCGCATCGAGGCCGAACGCGCTGCCGCCCGACAGCACAATCGCATGCGCGATCTGAACCAGGTTGACCGGGTTGAGCAGATCGGTTTCGCGCGTCGCCGGCGCCGAGCCTCGCACGTCCACGCCGGCCGTCACGCCGGCCTCGGCCAGGACCACCGTGCAGCCGGTCGGCCGCTCCGCGAGCGTGTGGTGCCCGACCTTGATGCCGGGGACGGCGGTCAGCGTTGAGTTCCGGGCCGCGCCGCCGCCCTGCGCGCCGATCGAGATGGCGGCCGCCGCCGTCAGCGCAAGAGCCCCGAATGCGGCGCGTGCGCGCATCGGCCTATCCCTTTTCGTGGAGAAACGACGCGAGGTCGGCCTCGAACAGCTCCCGCTGATCCTCGGGCATGGCGTAGGTGTGCTGCGCCTCGGGAAAGCGTCCCGCGCGGACGTCGGCCACGTACGCTTCGAGCGCCTTCAGCGTGTCGCGCCCGATGTCGGCGTACTGCTTGACGAACTTCGGAACGTGGCCGGAGGTGAGCCCGAGCATGTCGTGCCAGACGAGCACCTGGCCGTCGCATTGAGCGCCGGCGCCGATGCCGATGGTCGGAATCGTGAGCGCTCGCGTAATGGCGCCGGCCACCGGCTCCGGCATCGCCTCGAGCACGATGGCGAAGCAGCCGGCCGCTTCGAGCGCGAGGGCGTCGTCCAGGAGCTGCTGGGCCTTGGAGGCCGTCCGCCCCTGCGCCTTGTAGCCGCCGAGCTGACTCACCGACTGCGGCGTGAGGCCGATGTGTCCCATCACGGAGATGCCGGCATCGAGCAGCGCGGCGACGCGGCGCAGCCTCGAGCCGGCGCCTTCCACCTTCACGGTGTCTACGCCGGCTTCCTTGACGAAGCGGATCGCGTGGGCCACCGTCTCGTCGTTGGACACCTGGAAGGAGCCGAACGGCATGTCGGCGACGACCAACGCCCGGGTCGTCCCCCGGCGCACGGCCCGCGAGAGCAGCAGCATTTCGTCCACCGTGATCGGCGTCGTCGAGTCGTAGCCGAAGACGGTCATGGCCGCCGAGTCGCCGACGAGCACGATGTCCACGCCGGCGGCGTCCGCCAGCCGGGCGCTCGGCGCGTCGTACGCCGTCACGACGGCGATGCGCTGTCCCCGGCGCTTCAGGGCGCCGATGTCAGCCGGGCCAGTCAATTTCTTCCTCCCCGATCGAGCAGCACGTTGTCGATGAGGCGAGTCTGCCCTACCCGGGCGGCGATCGCCAGCGTGGGCTGTCCCTCGAAATCGGCGATGGCCACGTAGTCAATATCGACGCCGGGGGGGCCCGACAACACCGCCCGGGCGGCGGCAATCGGGTCAGCGTGATTCCGGAAGGCGCTCAGGCCGGCGTCGAGGGCCCGCGGAATCGCCAGGGCCCGCGAGCGCTCCTCGCCGGACAGGTGGGCGTTGCGCGAGGACAGCGCGAGGCCGTCGTGGTCGCGCACGGTCGGCACGACGCGAATTTCAAGGTCGAGATTCAGATCGCGGACCATGCGCCGTATCACGGCGACCTGCTGGGCGTCCTTCTGCCCGAAGAACGCGATGTGCGGCGAGACGATGTTGAAGAGTTTCGTGCAGATGGTCGCCACCCCGCGAAAGTGGCCCGGGCGATGCGCGCCTTCCAGATCCTGCGCCGGGCCGTCCACCTGGACCCACGTCGCAAACCCCTCCGGGTACAGCTCGCTCGCGGCGGGAGCGAAGCAGAGATCGACGCCGGCGGAAACGGCCAGGTGCTCGTCCTGCGCTTGCGTGCGCGGATAGCGCGCGAGATCCGCGGGATCGCCGAACTGGCTCGGGTTGACGAAGATGCTCGCGACGACCACGTCCGCGCTTCGGCGCGCGGTCTCAAACAGCGCGACATGTCCCGAGTGCAGCGCCCCCATGGTCGGCACGAGCGCGATCGTCTTGTGATTGCGGTGCGGCGCGAGGGCGCGGCGGAGGTCGGCGACCGTGTGGTGGGTCGTCATGGCCGTGTCGCCTGCGCCATCGCCCGATAAAGGGCTTCGAGATCCGGCGCGGACTGATGAATGGCCGCGACGTGCGCGTCGACGGTTGCAAGGTCGCCGCGGGCGATGGGCCCGGTCAGCTCGAAGCCGTTGTCGATCGTCCGTCGCATCAGCGGCAGCAGCGCCTCCGGCGGCGCGCCGGCGGCCTCGAGCAGACGCGCGGCTGCGCGATGGAGCGTGACGAGGAAGTTCGAGGCCACGGCGGCGCCGGCGTGATACAGGACGCGTGATTCGTCGCGGATGTCGAACGGCCGGAGGCCGAGACGGCCGGCGAGCCAGTGCGCGCGCTCGCGGGCGGCGTCGTGTTCGGCTGTCACGGCTCCCCACGCGCCGTCCAGCTGCTCGGGTCCGCGGGCGCGCGTGAAGGTCTGCAGTGGATGCAGGCCGAATCGCCGTTCGTGCCCGGCCAGGGCGGTCAGCGGCGTCGCGCCGCTCACGTGCGCGATCCACGGTCCGGGCAGGATGGCGGCCGCGACGCCCGCGATGGCGGAATCGGGCACGCAGAGCAGTACCAGATCCGCGTCCGGTCCGCCGGCCGCGAGGCCCTGTTCCGTCAGCCTCGCGTGTACGGCGCTGCCGACCCGCCCGCGCCCGATGACCTTCACAGCCGAAAACATCGTGTTGCCTACCGATCATTCTACCTAGTCTGAGGATTGTCACGTACAGGGCCACAGAGGCACGGAGGGCACAGAGGTCAGGCTTTCCAGAAGACAGATCCTCCGTGTTCTCTGTGCCTCTGTGGCTACGTGACAGGTCGTTCGTGCAAGAATGCGGATATGAAGAACGCCATGCGCGCCATTCTGTGCGGGGCCGCCTTGTGCGCCGCCGCGTGCTCGAGCCAGGCGCCGCCGCCTCCTCCCGCCACGTCTGTCGCGTCTGCCCCAGGCCCGGCGCTCGCGCAGCTGCCTGATGTCGACATGACCGCGGTGCTCGCCCACACGAAGATGTTGTCGTCGGACGAGTTCGAGGGCCGCGCCCCGGGAACCGACGGTGAACGCCGCACGGTGGACTACCTGGTGAGCGAATTCACGAAGGCCGGGCTGAAGCCAGGCAACACCGACGGCACATTCGTCCAGAAGGTGCCGCTCGTCGGCATCACGCCGACGCCGGTGCCGCTGGTCCTGCGCAAAGGCGAGCGCCGGCAGACGCTGAAGTGGAAAGACGATTTCGTCGCGTGGACCAAACACGTCGCCGACTCCGCGAGCATCGACGCATCGGAGCTCGTGTTTGTGGGTTACGGAGTCGTGGCGCCCGAATTCGGCTGGGACGATTACAAGGGCGTGGACGTGAAAGGCAAGACGATCGTCATGCTGGTCAACGATCCGCCGGTCGCGGATGCCGCCAACCCCGGCGCGCTCGACGCGAAAGTCTTCGGCGGCAAAGCGATGACGTACTACGGCCGCTGGACTTACAAGTACGAGATCGGCGCGGCCAAGGGCGCTGCCGGCGTGCTCATCGTCCACGAGACCGGTCCGGCCGGCTACCCCTTCAAGATTCTGCAGGACAGCAACACCGGCGAGAAGTTCGACCTGGTCACCCCCGACAAGAACATGGGACGCGCCGCCATCGAAGGCTGGATGACGCTCGATCAGACGAAGAAGCTCTTCCAGATGGCGGGGCAGGATTTCGAGGCGCTGAAAAAGCAGGCCGCGACGCGCGAGTTCAAGCCCGTCGCCCTGGGCGTGACGGCGTCCATGACGATTCGCAACACGCTCAGGACAATCGAGTCCTCCAACGTCGTGGCGAAGCTCGAAGGCGCCGACCCGGCGCTCAAGGACGAGTACGTCGTCTACACGGCGCACTGGGACCATTTCGGCAAGAGCGCCGAGGGAGATTTTCCACGGCGCGCGCGACAACGCGTCGGGAACGGCGGCGCTCGTCGAGATGGCCAGGGCGCTCAAGAAAGCGTCGCCGGCGCCGAAGCGGTCGTTTCTCTTCGCAGCGGTGACGGCCGAGGAGCAGGGACTGCTCGGATCGCAGTTCTACTCGGTGACGCCGATCTATCCCCTGGCCAGGACGGTCGCCGAGATCAACATGGATGAGTTGAACGTGAACGGCCGCACGAAGGACCTCACGCTGATCGGGTATGGTGCCTCCGATCTGGACGACTACGCGCGCGAGGCCGCCGGCGAACAGGGACGCACCGTGCACGCGGACGCGGAGCCCGAAAAGGGCTACTACTACCGGTCCGACCACTTCAACTTCGCCAAGCAGGGCGTGCCGGCGCTCAACCCCGATTCGGGAACCGAGTTCCTCGGCAAGTCCCCGGAGTACGCCCAGAAGGTTCGCGACGACTGGACCGAGCACAAGTACCACACGCCCGCGGACGTGATCACGCCCGAGTGGGACCTGACCGGCGCGGCCGAGGATCTGAAGCTGCTGCTCGCGGTCGGCTACCGCGTGGCGCAGGCGGCGAAATACCCGGAATGGAAGTCAGGGAACGAGTTCAAGGCGACGCGCGAGGCGATGCTCAAGCGGTGACGTCAGGGGTCAGGGGGTCAGGTGATCAGTGATCGGTGATCAGTGGTTAGTGACTGGCGACCGCGACCGCCGACCGCCGACCGCCGACTGCCGACTGCCGACTGCCGACTGCTGACTGCCGACTGCCTGACTGCTGACTGACATGATGCGTGTTCGCGGCTGGCTGCTGGTGTTGTGCGTGCTGCTCCTCGTGTGGCAGCCGATCGGCCTGTCGCTGACGATCGCGGGCCGGCTCGACAGCCTGTCGCTGCGCGGACCCGGGTTCGCGGTCGTCCTGGCGGCGCGTTTTCTTGCCGCGGCACTGGGCATCGCTGCCGGGCTGTCGCTGATGCAGCGCCGGCCCGGCGCAGTCACCCTCGCCAGAGCCTCTCTGATTTTCTCTGCCGCGATTGACGTGCTCGTCTACGCCACGCCGTGGTACCCCAACAACCGTCCGCCCGGCGACGCGCCGCTGTTCCTGATTGGCTCCCTGATGTACTACGCGCTCTGGCTCGGGTATCTGTCGCGCTCGAAACGCGTCGCCTCGACATTCAACGGCTGACTGCCGACTGGCTGACTGCCGACCGCTGACTGCCGACTGCCGACTGCCGACTGCCGACTGCTGACTGCCGACTGACTGATATGCATCTCATCCTCGTCCATCACGGCGACGCCGTCGGCCCGGAAGTCGACCCGCAGCGGCCGCTCTCGGAGCGCGGACGCCTGGCGGTCGAGCGCCTGGCCCTCGGCGCGGCGTCGCGAGGCGTAAAGCCCGCCGTCGTATGGCACAGTGGCAAACTCCGCGCGAAGCAGACGGCGGAGGCGTTCTGGCGGGCCTGCAACCCGTTCGCGGAGTTCTCGGCGACCCGGGATCTGCAGCCTGAAGATTCCCCCGAGTGGATGCGCGACCGCCTCCGCGCGGAGGCCAGGGACGTGCTCATCGCCGGCCACTATCCACACCTGCCCGGCCTGCTCGCGCGGCTGTTACCCGGCAGCGCGTCATTTCCGCCGCACGGCGTCGTCGCGCTCGTCACGGAAGACGAAGGGGAGACGTGGGCGGAAGAGTGGCGGGACACGTGAAGGCGCAAGGTGCTGACGCGTGGGATCGTAAATGTGCTGACGGGCCGGATCACGCAACGTGCGAACTCGTAGGAACACCATGTGCTTCGCGCGATCCGAGCGCGTTGCAACCGTGACCGCCCAGCACGTTATGTGATCGCTGGCGCAGCACCCTACAGCTCCCTCGCGTTTTCCACCAACAAGTCCAGTGCCCGTTTGATATGCCGTTCCGTCGTGTCCAGGTGGCCAATCGCGAGGCGCAGCGCGACGCCCTCGCGCAGTTTCGTGTGAGACAGGAATACTTCGCCGGTCTGATTGACCAGATCGAGCAGCCGTTCGTTGGCGGCGTCGAGCTCCGCGGGCGGGAGCTGTCGATCGGCGGGATTCCACCGGAAGCACACGACGCTGAAGGGAACCGGCGCCAGCCGCTCGAAGTCCGCGTGCGCGTCCACCCACGCGGCGAACACCTGCGCGAGCCGGATGTGTTCGGACAGCCGCTCGCGAATTGACCGCGCGCCGAACGATCGAAGGATCATCCACAGCTTCAGCGACCGGAACCGGCGGCCGAGCTGGACGCCGGTGTCCATCAGGTTCCTGGCGACGCCCCCAGGGCCGCCAGGTTCGTCCTCCGCCGTCTGCAGGATGTGCTCCGGCGTGAGCGAGAACGCCGAGCGCAGTACGTTCATGCGCCGGCAATACAGCACGCTGATGTCAACCGGCGCGAACAACCACTTGTGCGGGTTGACGACGAGGGAATCCGCGCGGCCGGCTCCATCGAGGATGTGCGTGTGCGACGGCAGCATCGCGGCCACCCCCGCGTACGCGGCATCCACGTGCAGCCAGAGCCCTTCCTTCTCGCAAATGCCTGCGACGTCCGCGACCGGATCCACGCTCGTCGTCGACGTCGTGCCCACGGTGGCGACGGCCGCGATCGGCAGGAGGCCGGCCGCACGATCCTCGGCAATCGCATCGCGCAGGGCGTCCGGCCGCATCCGGTACGCGCCGTCGACCGGGATCCGCCGCAGTGACTGATGGCCGAGGCCGATCGCGATCACGCCCTTGTCGATCGACGAATGCGCCTGCTCGGAGCAGTAGACGCGCAGCCCGGGAAGATCGCGGCGTCCGGCAAGGCCGCGCACGCGCACCTGGTCAACGGCTGCCTCCCGGGCGGCGAGCAGCGCGTGCATGGTCGAGATCGACGCCGTGTCGTAGATCACGCCCTCAAAAGCCGGAGGCAGGCCGATCAGCTGGCGCAACCAGTCGAGCGACACGGCTTCGAGCTCCGTGGAGGCCGGCGACGTACGCCACAACATCGCCTGCTGGTTGAGCGCCGCCGAGAGGAACTCCGCCAGGATACCGGGCGGGCTGGCGGTGATGGCGAAGTAGGCGAGGAAGCCGGGATGATTCCAGTGCGTCAGGCCGGGCACGAGCACGCGCTCGAAGTCGGCCATGATCGCGTCGAACGGTTCGCCCTCTTCCGGCGCGCTGGCAGGCAGCGCGGCCGCGATGTCACCGGGCCTGGCGCGGGATAGAACGGGGTAGCGTTCGACGTGCTCGAGGTAGTCGGCGATCCACTCGACGAGCTCGTGGCCGTGGCGCCGGAAATCTGCCGGGTTCATGCCCCGACATGATAGTAGCGTCCGCCTTCAGGCGGACGCCGACGGCCGGCTGAAGCCGGCCGCTACGCGTGAGTTTTACCGCTCGCTGACGACGGTCACCGGCGAGAGTAGCCGGATCGTCATCGGTTCGCCCGAGTGCAGGGTGGCCACGCTGCGGTCCCCGGCTGCCACGACGCCCGCACCGGCGCCTGCGCCGGCCATCCCGCCAATAGCCGCACCCTTCCCGCCGCCGATGATGGCGCCCAGGATGGTCCCGGCGACCGCGGCCCCGCCCATCTTCTTAGCGGTGTCGTTGCCCGGTGACGAGCCTTCGCGAATCACCGCGTCGGTCGAAATCTGCAGCCGCGTCCCGTCGCCCAGCACGACAGTCTGGAACCGGATGGCGATGCGCCCGCGCTCCTTGAACTTGCCGCCGTGCTCGACCTGCGACACCGTGCCCAGCGCGCGCGCGCCGGCCGGAATCGCCACGCGGTTGCCGACCTTCACGTCGCGGGTGACGCGCGCTTCCACACGGTCCTCGACCCGCGCGCGATCGCTCGAGACGGTCGTCTCGCTCTGCAGGCCGATGACGGAATCCGCCGAGACGACGAGCTCCTCGTAATGTACCTGGCTCTTCTGTTGCGCTTCAGGAAGCGCCGACGGCTCCTGGCCGAATCGCTCGACGGTTTCGAGCGGGCGCGCCGGCTGCGGCGCGGGGGGCTCGGGCGGGGGTACCACGGCGGGCGCCTGCGCGGGCGCGGCGTTGCCCGGCCAGCTGCGTTCCACGGGAGCCGGGGACTCGGTACGGGCCGTCTGAGCCGGTGCAGCCCGCTCCTCACGCCTGGGCGCGGCCGGCGCCGCGGCGGGCTTTACGGCCGGCTTCGCCGGCGGAGGCACCCGCGGCACGATGGCTTCGGTTTCCTGGACAGGGCGCTCGGCGGACGCCACCGAGGTCGAATCCGCTGAGGGCGCGATGGCCGCGGGGGCAGGAGAAGTGGCGTTCTCGCGGAGCGCCAGAAAGCCGCCAGCTCCGGCAGTGATGATGCACGCCGCGGCGACGAGCGCGAACGCGAGCTTGTTCGAAAACATGACCTGACTCCTTGCCCTCCCCATCTCAGAGCAAGCGCCGTACCTCTGGCTCGGGTCCCGAATCCCGTCAAGTGGCCCCGCAACCCACTGACAACGCTGCAATTTACAGGATCGCGCCCCGGAAGCCAAGCGGCCGGGTGTCCCATCCCAGTGAACGTGTCCTGCGCCGAGAGGACAGGGGAGACCCCCGCCAGGGGCCTCGGCTGGGTGCAGCGTTGTAAACTCGCGCGATGACCTGGCGTTGCGCCACGCGCTGCGGCGCGATCGTCTCGCTGGTCGTTTCGGCAGCCGCGTCCGTAGCTCATCTTCGCGCGCTTGGCGGCCAGGTTGTATCTCCCTTACGAATCGACGCCGAGTACACGCGGATCATCCGCCAGAACCTGGACGATCCGCGGATGACGACCGAGCTTGTCGATCACCTGCCTGCGTCCGACAACGTCCCGACACCACTCACGTTCCTCGGACGCACCGTCGGTACTCCCGGCGAGCTGACGTACGCGAAGGATATCGCCCGCTACTACCGGGCGCTGGCCGCCGCGTCTCCCCGCGCGAGGTTCTTCACGATCGGCACGTCGGAAGAGGGCCGTGACATCGTGATGCTGGCGATTGCGGACGAGGAGACGATGACGTCGCTCGACGCGTATCGCGGCCGGCTCGGCGCGTTGACCGATCCCAGGCGCACGACCGACGCCGAGGCGAACCAGCTGGTGAAGTCGGCGAAGCCGGTCTACTGGATCACGGGCGGCATGCACTCGCCCGAAACCGGGGGGCCCGAGACGCTGATCGAGCTCGCGTATCGCCTGATCGTCGAGGACACGCCGTTCGTGCGGCACATCCGCGCCAACGTGATCACGCTCATCACGCCCGTGCTCGAGGTCGACGGCCGCGAGAAGCAGGTGGACACGTACTACTTCAACAAGCGGCGCGCTCCAGGCGACGTCAGGCTGCCGCTCGTGTACCGGGGCCGCTACGTCGCCCACGACAACAACCGTGACGGCATCGGCCAGTATCTCGAGCTGACGCGGGCCGTCACGAGCACGACGCTGGCCTGGCATCCGACGGTCGTCCACGACCTCCACGAAACGCAGGCCTACCTCTACGTGTCGACCGGGACGGGTCTGTACAACCCCGATCTCGATCCGATTGTCCCTCACGAGTGGTGGACGCTCGCGGACAACGACGTGCGCGAGATGACGCGTCGCGGCGTGCCGGGCGTGTGGACGTGGGCGTACTACGACGGGTGGATGCCGAATTACATGTTCTTCATCGCCCACACCCACAACGCGATCGGACGGTTCTACGAAGTCCAGGGATACGGTCCCGATCCGTACACCGTGCGCCTGGACAGGGCCGCGACCAGCCGCGAGTGGTTCCGTCCGCTCCCGCCGGCTCAGACGATCAAGTGGGGGCCGCGCAACACCGTCAACATCGAGCAGTCGGCGCTGCTGCTTTCCCTTCAGCACGTCGCCGACCATCGCGAGACGTATCTCGACAACTACTGGCTGAAGAACAGACGTTCTGTCGAAAGCGGCCGAGCCGGCCCCACGTTCGCGTGGGTGATTCCGGCCGGCCAGCGCCGCGGCGGGGACGCGGCCGATGCCGTCAACGACCTGCGCCGCCAGGGTCTCGAGATTTCGGTCGCGTCGGCGCCGTTCGGGGCGGGCAGTGTCGCCGTGAAAGCCGGCGACTTCATCGTCCGCGCCGACCAGCCATTCCGCACGCTGGCCGCGATGTACTTCGCGATCCAGCGGTTCCCGGCGGGCGGTCAGGCCTATGACGACACCGGGTGGACGTTTCAGCTGCTCCGCGACATCACCGTGATCCCGATCACCGACGCGAGCATCCTGAATCGCGAGATGACGCCGCTCGTCGGCGATGCGGTGGCACGCGGCGGCGTGCTCGAGGGGGCCGGGCCGTTTCTCGTCGTCGAGCACACGGCGGACACGCACCTCGCCGTGTTCCGGTTCAGGAACGCGAACATCAAGATGAACGCGGCCGAGCAGGATTTCGAGATCACGACCGCGAACGGTTCGAGGAGAATGCCCGCCGGATCGATCGTCATCCCGAACGCGGACCAGGCGAACCTGGCGCCGCAGCTCGAGGCGCTGGGCCTCGCCGCGTGGGCGCTGCCCGCTGCGCCGGCGGTCGCGACGCACGACCTCGACGTACCGCGCGTCGGCTACGTCCACAGCTGGACGCGAACGCAGGACGAGGGCTGGTGGCGCGCCGCGTTCGACGCGTACGGCGTCCCGTACATGTACTTCGCCGATCAGAAATTGCGGGACGGAAACCTGCGCGCGAAATACGACGTCATCGTGTTTCCCAACGTCGGCGGATTGGCTGCGAGCCAGGTTGGCGGCCTCGCCCTGAGCGGCAGCGCGCCGCTCCCGTACAAGCGGACCGCCGAAACGCCCAATTTGAGCCCGCTGGACTCGAGCGACGACATCCGCGGCGGCATGGGCCCGGAGGGCCTGGACGAGCTCGCGAAGTTCGTGCGGCAGGGCGGGACGCTGCTGACCGAAGGCTCGACGGCGGCCCTGTTTCCCGCGTACGGTGTCTCTACAGGGACCGCGGCCGAGGACGTCCCACCCGACCAGCAGCACGGCGCCGTGCTGCGAGGGGTCTTCACCGACAGGCGGAGTCCGATCGCGTACGGATACGATAAGGCGGACCTGCCCGTGTACTTCAATCAGACGCCGTTGCTGTCGGTCGACCCGAAGGCCGGGCGCTCCCGCGTGATCATGCGATTTCCGCAAAACCCGGACGACATCCTGCTCTCGGGATCGCTCGCGAACGGCCGGCGGCTGGCGAACCGGCCGCTGCTCGTCGACGAGCGGATCGGGAGCGGCCACCTGGTGATATACGCGCTTCGGCCTTTCTGGCGCTGGCAGACGCAGGGCGCCTATCCGCTGGTCTTCAACGCCATTCTGAATTGGAACGATCTCGATTGAACCCTTCCGGTCCCTCCAACATCATCGTCATCGGCGCCGGCGTCGTCGGGTGCGCCGTGGCCTTTGAGCTGTCGCGCCGCGGTGCGGCGGTCCGGATGATCGATGACCGGCCCCCCGGAATGGGCTCCACGCAAGCGTCGGCCGGCATGCTGGCGCCGTTCACCGAATCCAAGGATCGCAACGACGCCTTCCTCGAGCTCGCCGTGCGCAGCCTCGACTTGTACGACGGGTTCGTCACGCGCGTCATGTCGGCGTCCGGCGCGGTGATCGGCTACCAGCGGACCGGCACGCTCGAGGTGGCCACGACCGGCGAGCACATGGCGGATCTCGAGGGTCTCGCCGATCGGTTGAAAGGCCGAGGCGTCGCGCTCCGCCTGCTCGATGCGCACGCCGCGCGAGCGGAGGAACCGCATCTGAGCGCGGACGTCGCCGGCGGCCTGCTCATCGAAACGCACGGCTTCGTGAACGCGGGCGAGTTGACGCGTGCACTGGCGACGGCCGCCCGCTGTCACGGCGCCAGCGCGATCGAAGGGGGGCGGGCGAGAAGGATTTCCCGCGGTCCAGGTGGCGTCGTGGTGGAGACGTCCAGCGGGTCGCTGTCGGCCGATGCTGTCGTGCTGGCCGCCGGCAGCTGGTCCGCGCAGCTGGAAATCGAGGGCGTCGCCAGGCCGCCGGTCCGTCCGGTCCGCGGCCAGTTGCTGCACCTGGCGTGGCGCGGCAGGGGCATGCGCCGCGTGCTGTGGGGGGAACGCTGCTACATGGTGCCGTGGCCGGACGGCACCCTGCTCGTGGGCGCGACGATGGAGGAGGTCGGGTTCGACGAGCGGACAACGGAGTCAGGTGTGCACGGGCTGCTCGAGGCGGCGTGCGCGCTCGTGCCCGAGGCGGCCGACGCCGGCCTCATCAGCGCACGAGCCGGCCTGCGCCCGGGCAGTCCCGACGCGATGCCTATTGTCGGGCCGTCGCGCGCGATGGAGGGCCTCATGTACGCCACGGGTCACTTCCGCAATGGCGTCCTGCTCGCGCCCGTCACGGCGCAGCTGGTGGCCGACGCGATGTTATCGGGCCGAATCGACCCCGCGCTCGAAGCCATCGGTCCACAACGGTTCGAGGGGCTGTGAACGAAGCCTGGGCCGATTGGCAGCGCGACCACGCCGCGGCGCTTGCCGCGCTGCAGGAGGCGCAGCGCGCGTATCATCGGATCGCAGTCGCCAGTCAGCAGTCTGCAGTCGGAGGTCGAGAGGGGGCGCTCGAGGCGCTCGAAGCGGCACGGGTGAGGTTGGACGAGGTCCGCGCGCGGATGCCGCGATGACACCATGCGTTTGAAGCGAACGTACAGCTCGAGAGAGGTGGCTGCGTTGACGGCCCTCACCGCCCGTCAGCTGCAGCTGTGGGATGCGAGCGGGCTGCTGGCCGCGGCGATCCCTGCGCATCGTACCGACGCTGGCGGATACACCGAGCGGCGCTACACGCCCATCGAGCTGTTCGAGTTGCTCGTCCTCGCGGATCTGCGCCGGCGTGGCTTCTCCGTCCAGCAGCTGCATCAGATCATCGCGACGCTTCGCGCCCAGTTCGGCGTGCGCCTGTTCGAAGCCACCGGCGGCGGCGGCCGCGTGCAGCTGCTGACCGACGGCCACGAGATTTACGCGCGAACCGATCGGGGCGAGTTCTTCAACCTGCTCAGGGAGCCGGACCAGCCGATGCTGGTCGTCGGAAACGAAGGCCTGCTGAGAGAACTGAGCTCGTCACTGCGTCCCCGTCGAAAGGCGAAAGGCCGGGGAAAAAGAGAGCCGGACGCTGGCCGCGAGGGATCGCCCGGCTCCCGGTAGTGCTTACCCTCTGAAGGACCTGACGACCTCGCGCAGAGTTTCAGCGCTCGGCGGCAGATACTGCGAGTCGATGACAGTGAACTGTTCCTGTTCGATCCAGTTCAGCCGTCCGTCTTCATCGACGAACTGGCAGACGGGCGAGTGGCCAGGCATGTCCCCGGTCGCGATGATGCGGACCGGGCGGCCTTTCAACGTCGCCAGGATGCCCGGCGGCTGATACGAAGCGACATTACGCACATCACCGAACGTCTCGCGGCTGCGCTGTTCACGTTCACGTTCCGCAACACTCATGGTTCCTCCCATCGCGCGGCCAGCTCTGTACGATAGGAAGATTCGGAGACGGATTCCAGCCGCTAAATGTGGTACTAGAGGTCCGCGATCGCCGCACCATGGGGCGCGGCGGTAAATATTTCGTTTTGGATGAGGATCAGCGGATCGGGAAGATATCTTCGAGATCGTCGGCCGGACGCGGAATCACGTGCACGCCGACGAGCTCTCCGACGCGGCGGGCAGCCGCGGCGCCCGCGTCCGTAGCCGCCTTCACGGAACCGACGTCGCCGCGCACGATCGCGGTCACCAGGCCGGCGTCGACCTTCTGCCAGCCGACGAACACGACGTTCGCCGTCTTGACCATCGCGTCGGCGGCTTCGATGAGGCCGATCAGCCCGCGCGTTTCCACCATCCCGAGGGCGTCGCCGACCTCTCGTTTGGGTTTGTCTTTTTCAGCCATGATCACCACGTGGAACGCAGAACTCGCCGAGTTCGCAGAGAACTATAGTCCAAAAGAGAAAAAATAGCCCTCTGCGTTCTCCGCGTTCTCTGCGTTCAACGTTCGTCTTACGCGAAGAGCCCCGGAAACCTCGCAGAGTTGATCGCATAGCCCGGAAAGATCGGCCGCGGATCGCCGACGCCCAGATGGCGAACGACGATCTCGCCAAAGACGTCGCGAAAATCGGTCGTGACGGCCAGGTCGCGGCCCTGGTAACGCTTCTCGGGCGCGAGGCCGGGCCACTCGCCGAAGACCCTGCCGCCCCGCACGCCGCCGCCGATCACCATCATGGCGTTGCCGTGCCCGTGATCCGTTCCGCGATTGCCGTTTTCGCCGACCGCCCGCCCGAACTCGGACATCGTCACGATGACCGTGTCCGCCATGCGGCTGCCGAGATCGGTCACGAGCGCCGCGAGGCTGCGGCCGAAATCGCCGAGGCGATTGGCCAGCTGACCCTGCGACGCCCCCTGGTTGACGTGCGTGTCCCAGCCGCCCACGTCCGCGAACGCGACCTCGAGGCCGACGCCGGCCTTCGTCAGCTGTCCGATCTGCCTGAGCGCCTGGCCGAACGGGCTGCGCGGGTACTCGGCGCCGTTCTCCGGCTGATAGCCGGCCGGATCGACGGCCTTGAACATCCTGATCGCGTCGAACGCCTCCCGGCCCGTTCCGCCGAGCACGCGGTCAGCCGCCGCCGCGTACTGCGCCTCGAACGATGCTCCCGCCGCCGGGCCTCCGCGGATGCCGAACTGCCCGATCTGGTTCATGGCCAGCGCAGGCGCCGTGCCCTGCAGCGTGCGCGGCAGCTGCTGCGTCAGCGACACGGCTCGGAACGGTGTCGATACCGCGGCGCTCGCGTCTTTTCGGACCTGTAAGTACCGGTTCATCCAGCCATCCGATGTGCTCTTGACCCCGGGCGTCGCGGTTTCCATGTAATCCTGCGCGTCGAAATGCGAGCGCGTTGCGTCGGGCGATCCGCAGGCGTGGACGATGGCCAGCGCCCGGTCGTCCCACAACGGCTTGAGCGGCTCGAGCCGCGGGTTGAAGCCGAAGAAGCCGTCGAGATCGATGGCCGCGGCCTCGCCGGATCGCGGCCGCGCGATGGCGATGCCCGGCCGCGCGCGATAGTACTCCTCGTCTCCGAACGGAACGACGACGCTGAGGCCGTCCACGGCGCCACGCTGAAAGATCGCGATCAGCTGTTTCGTGCGCGTGGTCCGGCCCTCCGCGTTCGCCGTGCGCGTCAGGAATGAGGGTGCGAATCCGAGGCTCACCAGCGCGAACGCGCCGTTCTTCATGAAGACTCTTCGCGAGAGCATTGGCCGCCTCCTGGCGCCGTTCCGAGAATGCCGTAGCGGCCGGCTTTAGCCGGCCGGTGGACGTCCGCCTGAAGGCGGACGCGACGTCTGCTAGCGTCGTTGAAACTCAGGCGACCCGAGGTGCTGCGCGAGCGCGTCGCGATCCTCGACGGCGATCGCGCCGTACTTGCTGTGGGCAAGGTCGAGCGCGAAGTTCATGCGGCCGACGAGCGCCCCTGTGTTCACCCACGCGTCGGCCGTATCCTTGTAACCGGTCGGCGGCTGGCAGGAGTAGAGCGGCATGCCGAGCTCGCGCAGCTCACGGACCAGCGGCAGTGCGTCCTGAGCGGTGGCCATCACGGCGCCCGTCGCCCTGATCGAGCTGACCACGAACTCGAGCGGCGTCTTCGTTTTCGCGCCGTAGGATTCGGGGGACAGGAATTCGGGCGACGTCAGGATCGTCCGCATCACCTCACGGAGATCGCCATCGGTCTGCCGGAATCGCGTCGTCGCCCGGTCGACAAGAACCGGTGGCGGCGTGTCGCTCACGAATCGCCGGACCAGCGCCGTGGAAATGAAGTGAGCGGTAGACGGATGCCGCGCCAGGATATCGAGAACCTGCTCGCCGTCGCTCTCGCCGCCGCCGGCTTTGATGACGTGGCCGAGCACGATCTTCTCGCCCGGATCGTGCAGGCGCGGATCGAAACGGAAGCTTCCGCCGAGCCTGGGCGTCTGAATCGTCCAGCCGGTGAGTGCGCGCGCCACTTCGGTCACGTCCTTCTGCGTGTAGCCGCCATCCACCCCGAGCGTATGGAGCTCCATCAGCTCGCGCCCGTAGTTCTCGTTGAGGCCCTTCGGCGCGTTCTTTTTCTGCGCGGCCAGCTGGTCCATCTGGGGAAAGCGGCCGCCGAATCGCTCGCGTCCGAAACGGTTCACTCGAGACGTGTCGGCATGCGGGCCGTTGGGGTCCGCGCTCATCCAGTTGTCGAGGTAGAAGAGCATCGCCGGACTCTTCGCGGTCGCGCCGAGCAGGTCGCGGAACCTCCCCAGCACGTGCGGCCGGATCGTCTCGCGCTCGTACTCGGTCAGCAGGAACCGGTCGGCGCCCTTGCGTGCGTCGACGTTGAAATGGTTGAACCAGAAATCGACCAGTACTTCCTGCAGCTGGCGCTCGCTGTACGCCGCGCGGAGCAGTTTCTGCTGGGACAGCTCGACCACCACCAGGTTGGCTCGCTGTTGCTGTCCGGGTGCGGGCGGTTCGGGCTGGTCGCCATCCTTCGCCGCGGCCTGCCGTTTCGCCAGCCGCGCCTTCAATTGCGGGATCTCGTACTGCTCGGCGATCTCGCGCGATGTCATGCGGAGCGTGCGCAGCCCGGCGAGCCGCGCATCCATTCCGGCGTCAGCGAGTCGATCCGGATGAAGCTGTTCGTCGATGTAGCGCGAGATGCCGATCGCGCGGACGTGCTCGATGTCGCCGGGAGTCGGGCCGAACGCGGCACGGTTGAGGACGTGGGCGATGGCGGCGGAGTCGGCCGGGCCGGGCGGACTGGCCATCCCGGCCGGGCTGGCGAAAACGGCGAGCGCGAGGCTCAGAAGACCGGCGTGACGGGTCGCGTTCGTCATGCAGGTTTAGACCGGCCAGCCGCCGGTACGTAAAACCTGCAACCTCAGCGACCCTGGATGTGGCGATTCTTACAATCCTGTGACCAGCTTCAGGCTGAGCGTCTTTGTCTCGCCGTCGGCCAGCGAGAACTCCGTCGCCCGGTCCTTCACGCGATCGAGGAACTCCGGGTCCGTTCCAGCGCCCTGCTCGACGTAGTCCAGCGCGATCGCGTAGTAGTTGCCGGCGGGCAGGTTCCGGACGCGGAACTTGCCGTCCTGGTCGGGGCGGCCGCCACCCAGGAAGCGTGAGGCGAAGCTCCATTGCTCGCGATCCCGCGAGAACACGACGACGGAGTAGTCCTTGACGTTCTCGCCTCGAGCGTTGGTGACGAAGCCCGACAGATCGCTGAGCTGGTTGGTGAGCTCGACCTCGAGGCCGCTGGCGTCTTCGTTGGGCCGGAAATCGATGCCCGAATCTGTGACGTCGGCGCCGTTCAGGCGTACCGCCTTGATGCGCGTGTTCGAGAACGGGCCGATCGGGTTCATGCGGATCAACCGCATCCCTGGCTGGACCTTCATCTCGAAAGATCCGTCCTCGCTGACCCGCGCCGTGCTCGGCGCGTTCAGCATTTCGGGCGTCGACGAAACGGCGACGATTTGCAATGACGATGGGTTCAGTCCGGTCGCTCCCTGCGGCAGCACGATCCGGCCGGTCACCGTCGACGCCTTCACGCCCGTCAGCCTCAGGCCCTCGATGTCCTCGCCGGACACCGTGATCCTGGCTTCGACCAGTTCGTTGGCGCCGCTCAGCATGCTGCCGGTGTTGCTCATCGCCCGGAGCGTGTAGTCGCCCGGCGAGACGTTCGAGAGCGTGAAGGCGCCATCCGGTTTGACCTGACTGCCGCCGGACGAGGTCGCGAACGCACCAGCGGTCGAAATGAGCATGACGAACGCGCCGGCGAGGGGCTTGCCTTCGGAGTCCACGGCGCTGCCGGACACCCGGGCGACCCGCGAGGTGGACAGCGCGAAGTTGATGTCGTTGAGGGTCTGGCCGACGCCGACCGTGACGCGCTGCGCCTCGGCGATGTTGGTCCCGTTGGGGTAGAAGGTTGGTGTGTAGCCGGAACGATCGTCCGAGACGGTATCGCCGAGCGCCATGCCCCCGGTCGGCCTGGCGCTCACGAAGTACTGCCCGGGCGGCAGCGCGTACAGCCGGTATTCGCCGATGTCGTTGGTCTGGATCGTGCGACCGGCCGGCGACAACTGGCGCCGGCCCTGGATGTACTGATAGCGCATGGCCATCACGATCACATCCGAGGCAGGATCGCCGAACTCGTCTACGATGCGGCCGGTGATGATGCCGCCGCGGGGCAGGTTGAAGTCCACGCGTTCGACCGCCTGTCCGTTCGCCAGTTCGAGCGGCTTGCCCGGCTCGAATGGACGCGACTGGCCGTACTGCAGCTGCACGAAGCTGCCCTTGCTCGCCATCAGCTGATAACGGCCGGCTACGAGCTCTTTCAGTTCGTACGCGCCGTTGGCGTCGGTCGTGGTCAGGCGGTTCTCGCGCAGCTCCGGCGAAAACGCCCGGACTTGCGCCTTGCGGAGCGGCCGGCCGCTGCCGGCGTCGAACACATGGCCGCGAATCACCGCGGTGCCGGTCTTTGTGGTGTCGCGCGGGGGGGCGGGCAGGAATCCCGGCGGCGGCGGGATCGGGGGCGCCTGCGCCGCGGCAACCGAGGACCAGAGCAGGATCGCCACGAGACCGGAAATCACTCGCGACATGATGGCCTCCGAAGATGTCTCAGCAGTCTATCGAATTCTGACGCGGCTCTGTTCGCGCATGAACTGTTGCACGTAGTACGGGCCGCCGGTCCCGCGGCCGGTGGAGCCGCTGGCTTTCCAGCCGCCGAACGAGTTGATGCCGGGCCACGCGCCGGTCGTCGCGCCCGCGCGGCGGTTGACGTAGGTGACGCCCGCCTGGATACGGTCGAAAAACCGCTGGATCTCGCCGTCGTCCTCCGAGAACACGCCGGCCGTGAGGCCGTACTCGGTGCTGTTCGCCAGATCGATCGCCTCGTCGAGCGACGTCACGTCGCCGAGGACCGTGATGGGGACAAAGAGCTCCTCGGAGAACAGCGGGTGCGTGGTGGGCAGCCCGTCGATGATCGTCGGCTCGACGAAGTGTCCGTGCGCGAACTCGCCGTCGGTGAGGCGCCGGCCGCCGGTGAGGATGGTGCCGCCGTCGCGCCGGGCCTGGGCCACGGCGCGCTCGAACGTTTGCACGGCGTCGGCGCTTATCACCGGTCCCATGTAGACGTCGCGGTTCAGCGGGTTCCCGATGCGGATTTTCTTTGTCTTCTCGACGAGCAGCCGTACGAACTCGGCTCGGATCGGCTTCGTGAGGTAGACGCGCGAGCAGGCCGAGCATTTCTGGCCCTGCGCGCCGAACGCCGACCGCATGACGCCGTCGCTGGCCTTGTCGAGGTCTGCGGAGTTCATCACCAGCGCGGGATTCTTCCCGCCCATCTCGATGATGAGCGGCCGCGGCACGCGCCGCGTGGCGTTGTCGCGAATCAGATGCATTCCGACGTCTTTCGACCCGGTGAACACGATGCCGTCCACGTCGGCGTGCTCGATGAGCTCCTGGCCCGCCGTGCTCCCGCCGCCCGTGATGAAGTTGAAGACGCCTGGCGGAAGACCGGCGTCGGCCGTTATTTCGTACAGCGCGTAGCCGAGCAGCGGTGTCGCCGATGCGGGCTTCAAGACGGCGGTGTTGCCGGCCACCAGCGCGCCGCCGGCAGGACCCGCGGCCAGCGCGAGCGGGAAGTTGAACGGCGAGATCACGGCCCAGACGCCGTAGGGCCGGAGGACGCTCGAATTGTCCTCGTTCGGTCCGAGCGTGCCCAGCTTCGTGGCAAAACCGCCGTGCTGTTCGATCTGGTTGCAGTAGTACTCGATGAGATCGGCGGATTCCTCGACGTCGCCGACGCATTCGAGCCGGTTCTTGCCGGCCTCGTAGCCCATCAGCGCCGACAGCTCCCATCGCCGGGCGCGAATGCCGTCGGCGACCTTCTTGAGGAGTGCCACGCGCTCGGTCCACGGCCGCGCGCTCCACGCGGGGTAGGCGGCCTTCGCCGCGGCGATCGCCTCGCGCGTCTGCTCGCGGCTGGCCTGCTGGAACGTGCCGAGGAGAATGCGTGTGTCGATCGGACTCCGGTCGTCGAACTGGCTCGCGGCGCGGATCTCGCGCCCGCCGATCATCAGCGGGTAGCTGCGGCCGAACGACGCGCGCACGCGGTCGATGGCCGTGTCCAGCTCGCGATGGAGCTCTTCCATCTGATCGCCGCTCATCGTCGCGTAGGTGATCTTTATCTGGGCCATAGACTTTCCTGCGTGTAGCGCGGGGCTTTCAGCCCCGCGGCGGCGGCCCTGAAAGGGCCGCCCTGCTGCCGAGCAGCGGTTCGTTCAGGAATTTCGACGAGCGGCGCGATTTGCCGGAAGACACCGAGCAGGCCGCTGTAGAACTTCGGGCTGGTCGCGAACGACGCCGGAAACTCGCAGCCGGCGAGGAACTGCCGGTACTTCAGGAACTCGGCGGCCTCGTGATCCTTCGGAAACCCTCGCGGAATGCGCTGCAGCCGTTCGCCCTCGAGCGAGCCGACGGCGCGCTTGAATCCGGGCGCCGAAACGATCTTTCTGAGACGCCGGCTGTTCGCGGCGATGTGCTCGCGGACCGCGTGAAGCTGCGGCGTCATCGGCGCGTACATACCACCGCCCACCCACACACCGTCGGGCGCCGCATGAAAGTACAGCCCGGCGCCCTCGTGCTTCGGCAGGTCCCGGCAGGGGAAGACCGCCGCGACGTGCGTCTTGTACGGCTTCTTGTCCTCCGAGAACCGGATGTCTCGATGGATCCGGTACAGCGACCGCTTCGGGCTCGCGACCAGATCCGGCGCAAACGACCGGAAATCGACGGCGAGCCGCTCGATCACGGCGATCATCGGCGCCCGCACGTACGCCTCGTACTCGTCACGGTGCACGTTGAACCACTCGCGGCGGTTGTTGCGCCTGAGGCGCCGCAGAAACGACAGCGTCCCGGTCGAAAAGCGGGGAGCTGTCACCGCGTGGGCTGCGCCTGCTGGACGTCCTGTTGTTTTTGGAACTGCGCCATCCGCTCCTGCTGCGCCCGCGTCAGGTGCGGGACGATGCCGATCATCCGCTCCATCAGCATGAGCTGGGCCCGATGGTGCATCTCGTGTTCCTTGGCGGCGAGCACCATGTCGAAACGCGTCCGCGACGGCGGCTCTGCGCCCGGGCGGAACGTGAGCACCTCGGCCAGGAACGAATCGTCGAGCGTCTCGAGCAGGGCGGCGAACTTCTCGCCCGATTGCCTGAGCAGCGCCACGATCTCGGCCTTGTTCTGCGGCTTCGCTTCCTCCGCGCCGACCTTCTTCATGTATTCCGCAAAGTCGATCTTCTCGATCGGAATCCGCTCGCCGTGCAGCATCGTCGGAAACGTCGTCGCGACCGCGATGTGCGCCAGCGTCTGCCCGATCGTCCTCGACTCGGGAGATGGTTTGAAGCCGTACTGATTTTCGGGCACGTCCTCCGCGATCTGGATCGTGTTTTTACGCACCGTCCGGAACGCGGCCGCCAGTTCTTTTCCACCGTAGTAGTTCATCTGTCAAAGCCTCCGTCAGAACCAGTTGATCGGGTCTTCTGAAAGGTTGATGTAGACCTGCTTCACGTTGAGATACTCGTCCACGCCCCACTTGCCAAGCTCGCGGCCCACGCCGCTCTGCTTGTACCCGCCCCACGGCGCCTCGACGTAAGTCGGCTGCATGTGGTTCACCCACACGATGCCGGCGCGCAGGTTCTTGACGACGCGCATGGCGCGGAAGATGTCGCGTGTCCAGACCGCCGCCGCGAGGCCGAAGTACGTATCGTTCGCGATCCGCAGCGCGTCCTTTTCGTCGTCGAACGGGATGACGCTCGCCACCGGCCCGAAGATTTCCTCGCGGGCGATGCGGCTGCTGTTGTCGACGTCGTAGAAAATCGTCGGCTCGACGAAATACCCGCGATCGAGCACGCCGCCCGAGGCGCGCCCGCCGCCGAGCGCCAGCTTCGCCTCGCCCTTGCCGATCTCCTGGTACGAGCGCACGCGGTCGAAGTGCTCGCGGCTGACGAGCGGGCCCATCTTCGTCGCGCGATCCATGCCATTTCCGAGCGTGATCGTTTTGGCCTTTGCCGCCATCGCGTCCACGAACTTCTTGTAGATGGGCCGCTGCACCAGGATACGGCTGCCCGCCGTGCAGACCTCGCCCTGGTTGATGAAGACGCCGAAGAGCGCGCCGTCCACCGCGGCCTCGAAATCGCCGTCGGCGAAGAAGATGTTCGGCGACTTCCCGCCGAGCTCGAGCGAGATCTTCTTCAGCGTGCCGGCCGCGCCGCGCATGATGATCTTGCCGACCTCCGCGCTGCCGGTGAACGCGATCTTGTCCACGTCGGCGTGCTCGACGATCGCCGCCCCCGCCGTTTCGCCGACGCCCGTCACGACGTTGACGACGCCGGGAGGCAGCCCCGCCTCTTCGAAGCTCGAGGCCAGCGCGAGAGCGGTGAGGGGCGTCTGCTCGGCCGGTTTCAGCACGACCGTGCAGCCCGCGCAGATCGCGGGCGCCAGCTTCCACGTCGCCATCAGCAGCGGGTAGTTCCACGGGACGATCTGGCCGGCGACGCCCATGGGCTCGCGAAGCGCCAGGCTCATGGCGTTGTCGGGCACCGGCAGCACGTCGCCCTGAATCTTGGTGGCCATCCCGCCGTAGTACTCGAAGCAGGTGGCCACGTCGGCGATGTCGAACTCGGCCTCGACGATGGGCTTGCCGCTGTTGCGGGTTTCGAGCTCCGCCAGCTCGTCGGCACGGTCGCGGACGATTTGCGCGAGCTTGAACAGGATGCGGCCGCGGTCCTGGGCAGTCGTGTCCCGCCAGGGGCCTTCATCGAAGGCGAGACGCGCGGCCTTCACGGCGCGATCGACGTCGCCGGCCGACATGTCGGGGACGCGCGCGATGACCTCGGTTGTCGCCGGGTCGATCACGTCAATCGTATCGGCCGACTGGGGTGCGACGAATGCCCCGTCGATATAGGGCTGATAGGTCTTCATGCGGGACGGGTAGATCGCCACTATATCAGTTGATATGAGTTGACGGGGCCGCGGCTTCTCGTGGCAAGATGATCAGCTGCCAACCCTTCGGGGATAGAGGTTGGAGGCTAGGGACTAGGGGCTAGGGAGATCGAAGGCGACTCGAAAAGAGAAAGGCAGACGCTATGGCCGACGTGCTCGTGACGACCGATTGGGTGGCTCAGCATGCAACCGACGCGAACGTTCGCGTCGTCGAAGTGGATGTGGATACGACCGCGTACGATCAGGGCCACGTGCCCGGGGCGGCGGGCTGGAACTGGACGACCGAGCTCTGCGATACCCTGACGCGCGACATCATCCCGCTCAAGAAGCTCGAGGAACTGCTCGGCAAGAGCGGTATCGACAACAAGACGACGATCATCCTGTACGGCGACAACAACAACTGGTTCGCCGCCTGGGCGTTCTGGCAGTTGAAGATGTACGGGCACGAGGACGTCCGCATGATGGACGGCGGACGGAAGAAATGGCTGGCCGAGGGCCGGCAGCTGTCCACCGACAAGCCCAGCGTCGCCTCGAAGACGTACAAAGCGAGCGGGCCGGATGTGTCGCTCCGCGCGTTCCTGCCCGAAGTGCAGCAGGCGTCGTCGGCGAAGAAGGCGTCGCTCGTCGACGTCCGCAGCCCCGCGGAGTTCACCGGCGAAATCCTCTCGCCGCCCGGGCTTCCGGAAACCTGCCAGCGCGGCGGCCACATTCCGGGCGCGAAGAGCATTCCCTGGGGTAAGAACTGCAACGACGACGGCACGTTCAAGAGCGTCGACGAGCTGAAGGCGCTGTATGGCGGACAGGGCGTGACCAGCGACGCTCCGGTGATCGCGTACTGCCGCATCGGCGAACGTTCGAGCATCACCTGGTTCGTGCTGAAGTACCTGCTCGGCTTCAAGAACGTGAAGAACTACGACGGTTCGTGGACCGAGTGGGGAAACCTGGTCGGCGCGCCGGTGGAGAAGCCGTAGATGAAGGCCGAGGGATACGAACGCCGCCGGCAGGAGCTTGGCGGCTGGCCGATCGAGATCGAGACGTACCAGGTCGGCGACGTTTTCTACTGCACGATCAACAACGTCGACCCCGGCGCGCGCTTCGCGCGCGCCGAGGCGTCGACACGCGACGAGGCGGAGAAGCAGGCGCTCGCGAAAGCCGAGCGATACCTCGCCCAGACACGGAAACATCCGATCACGTAGCCACAGAGGCACGGAGGGCACAGAGGTCCAATTCTCTAAAGAATGAACCTCTTAAGCCCTGTTCGTAAGACGCGACCGTTGAAATTGATCAGCAGGCCCACTCTCAGGCCTGTGCAACGCAAGTACGTCAGCACCTGCGCTGCGAAGACTTGGTCGAAGCGCTCAACACTCTTGAGCTCGACCACGACCGCGTTCGCCACGATCAGGTCCGGCCTGTGATCCCCGATCCGGGCTCCCTTGTACTCGATTGAAATCGCCGGCTGACGTTCGAACGCCAGACCCGCCTTTAGCAGTTCGATGCACATCGCGGCTTCGTAGTTCTGTTCGAGGAGCCCGGGACCCAGGTGGCGATGGACTTCTATCGCGCACCCGATGATCTGCTCAGTAATCTGGTTGATCGCCGTCAACCCCTGATCGGTATTCATCTCCGTGCCCTCTGTGCCTCGGTGGCTTTGTACGTGTCGTAGACGCGATCGCGTTCCTCTTTGGGGATCAGCGGAAACGTGCTCAGCACGTGTGCGAACTCGTCCGCGGTCAACTGGTACAGGCTCGCAACCAGCACCTGCAGGCGTGTGGCGGCCGCGGCGTCGTCGCGCCGGGACAGGAGGCGCGCAATCGCCGCGATCTCGCGGAATGCCCGCGGGGAGTGGTCGCGCGTGGGAAGCGGCAGCCGCTCGGTCGTGGCCGTCGTCACGTGTGTCGTCACCCGCATGCGAACGAGGTAGTTGACGACGAAGCTGTTGAAGAGCCCACAAAGGAACTGCTGCGACGCGAGCGGCAGCGGTGTCCGCAGGCAGAACACGGTGTGCGTGGAGACGCAGTGGGCAGGCAGGATGGCGGCGATGAGCGTCAGGCGGTTGGTCGCGCCAGCGACGTCGCGGTAGGCGAGCCGCGGTCGCTCGTATCGCGACGGATCGAGCAACCGGCGCGCCTTCGCCCTGGCAATGCCGGCGCGTGCGCGCGCCGTCGCGACGCGGAATGGCTCGACGTGCTTGCCCTCGACCACCGGCAGGCCGGCGCCGGGTGCGCCGAAATGCACGCGGTCGTCCGTGGCGTTCAGCTCGCGGCCGAAGCGCGCGGACCAGCCCCGTTCGTCGCCGGCAGGCGGAAACAGCGCCGCCGCGCGTTCCGCGATGGCGATGTCGGTTTCCGTCCGGAAATCCGGAATGGTCAGGTCGTCGCCCGACAGCCTGCGAATCTGATCGGGTGTGATCCGCACGGGAAACCACCGGGAATCCGCCGGTACGTCCTCGCCAGCCGTTTCGAGGGCGGCGGGATCGCGCTCGCCGAGCCGGCACGCGACGAGGCGGGTTGGCGAACCGGCCGTGGCGGTCAGGAGCAGAAACCGGACGCTGCGGTGGATGGGGAAGATGCCGCGCTGGTTGTCGATCGCGACGAGGGCGTCCACGTCGCACGCGGAGAACAGCCGGCGGCGCAGCGCCGCGCTGCCGTGGTCGGTCGCCAGGCCTGCTGGCAGGACCAGGCCGACGCGCCCTCCCCGGCGCGTGAGCGCCAGCGCGCGCTCGGTGAAGAGCTGGTACCGGTTGGCCTGGCCGCTGGACTGCGCGGTGTAGACGCCGGAGTCGTGTGCGAAGCGGAGCACCGGCGCGATCGCGGCCCGCGATCGCTCGCGAGCGTCGGCGGGACCCGCGTCCGCGCGAATCATGTCCCACGGCGGGTTGCCGAGGACGGCGTCGAAACCCGCGTTCTCGAGACGGCGGCCGTCCGCGCCGAAGAACGCTTCCGGAAACTCGAGCTCCCAGTGGAAGAGATGCCGCGCACGGGCCACGTCGCTGGCGAGATCCAGATAACGATCCGCGACGGCGGACGGCAGGGCACCGGCGCCCGATACGATTGCGTCCGTCAGCGCGTTGAACGCCGCGGGCGTGATCCGGGCGCTGTCCGGCGCCAGCCAGCAGGCGCACCAGAGATCCGCCACCTGTTTCCAGCGCGACAGCCCGGTATCCCGCCGGTTGAGCCTGGCGAGCGCCAGTTCCTTGGCCCGAACGTCTTCCAGCGTGTCGTTCGGAATCGATTCCAGCGAAAACCGGATCGGCAGCGCGGTCTCGAGTGCGCGCCTGACCGTTTCCACATCGAACAGCGGAAGGGTGGCGGAGTCCCGCCGGGCCGGTGCGCGGCGCCCGGGCGGCCTGGCGAGCGCCGACAGCCACGTGCCGAGCAGGCTGTCGCCAGCCTGAAGGCGGTGATCGAGAAACGTCAGCGGCCGATCGGCTGAGAGCGTGGCGAGCCAGAGCGACAGGCGGGCCAGCTGCACGGCCATCGGGTTGAGATCCACGCCGTAGAGACACCGTTCGGCGATGGTTCTGCGAATACCGGCCCGCTCGTGCTCGCCGATGTCGCTCGAATGGCATCCACCCGACTGGACTAGAGCTGTTTCGTAGGCCCGGGCGAGGTACCGGCAGGCGGCGACCAGGAACGCGCCGCTGCCCATCGCCGGATCGACGATCCGCAGGGCGAGGATTTGCTCGGGCGGAGCGTCGCGCACGAGCGGCCCGAGCGTGCGCCGCACGATGTAGTCGGCGATCGCCAGCGGCGTGTAGAACGTTCCGGTCGCCTTGCGGACGCCGGAACTGCGGTCGAGCGAGATGTCGTGCTGCGCTGCCGGCGGCCTGGCGCCCGTACGGCGGCGCACGGTGGGCTCGTAGTCGAGCAGTGTCTCGTATACCGTGCCGAGCTGTTCGACGCCCAGGTCGCCGTACGCAATCCGTTCGCGCGCGCTGCCGTCGGCGGAGGGACGTGTCGTGAGCGCCAGCAGCGCCCGCCTGGCCGCCTCATCGTCCAGATCGCGGCGTTCGGCGAGCGGTGTGCCGGCCGGCGCGAACAGGCGGCCGTTGAACGGTGTCACGCGCAGGTCGCCCGCGCGGCAGCCGGAGTGGGCCAGGCGCGCTATCGCGCGAAGCGCCGACCACAGCCCGCGAGAACTGCCGGTTCGTTCGGCGAGGGCGCCGAGTACCGCGACGCTGTAGCTGTTGCGGTACACCGGATGCCACACGGGCACGAGGCCGCGCGCCTCGGCGAAGAGCAGGAACAGGATCCGGTACACGATCGTCAGCGCCTGCTCGAAGGAAGCGGCGGGAGAGGCGGTGGGAGACATCGCGGGCCGGACCAGCGCGCGAAGCACATCGGCCGACGCCGACAGCACGCCGTCCTTCAGCGACCGGCAGACGGCGGTGCCATGCTGCTCCGACGCCTCGACCAGCGAGCGCAGCGAGCCGGGCAGGCGCCCCATCACGTAAAAGAACGCCGCAAACGCGCCCTCGTCGTCCGCGACCGTGTCGAGGTCGAACTGCACGAACCGGCGCGCATGAGGAAGCGCCGCGTCCACGAGGCGCAGATGCGTCCCGTTGAAGAGCGTGCACCAGCGGGCGGAGCGGAGCCTCGCCTGCCTGAGGCCGATGGGCGACAGCGGATCCAGGGGCTCGGCCCACGGCGCGACGATGAGCGCGACGCGCTCGGCTCCGGCCGCGAACGTCGAGGCCAGCACCGCATCGACGCGCTCAACGTCCTGGGGCGGGCCGAAGCCAAGGGCCTCGACGACTGGTGCGGCGCCGGCATCGAGCATCGAACGGAGGCTGGAGGAAGGCCCCAGCGCGATGGAGGCCTGGCGGGCGGCTGTGAACTGACGCCGTGTCCTGGAGTCGACGTCTACGGTCCCGAGGCGGCCGTCGAGAAAGGACGCCGACAGCAGGTAGCCCGAGAGTCCGGCCGGCATCTGTTTTATGGGATCAGCACGAGCCGGAGGGCCGGAGGCAGCACGGTCAGCGTGGCCTGGCGTTCGAGGGCCGCGAGTTTCCGCGCTCCTGCGTCCGCAAGTTCCTGCCGGGCGGCACGAGCGGCGGCGTGCGCGTGATGCACGCGGCGGTCGAACAGCCCGGGCTGAAACGGCGCAGGGGCCAGGATGATCGCGATCTGCCGTTCGCGGGCTGCTCTTGCCGCGATAAACGCCGAGACTGCGGACATGGCTTCGGCGCGTGCGTGCGCGGCTGCGGCGTGAACGAGCGCCGCGCCTTCGGGAGCGACAGCTGCGAGCACCTCGTCGATCCAATGCCTGCTGAGGCGGCTTGATGGCCGGTTCGTCAACGCCACCGAGGCCGCCATCGCCTCGGAGAGCACGCAGCGGCCGCAGCCGTCTTCGATGCTCGTTTCGAAGATCAGCAGGATTCGCGAACCCAGACGCGCACGTGTTCGTGCGTTCCGGGCCACGGCGACGAGCGGACCGCAGCCGGCGCACTCGAAATGCGGGATTCCGGTTCGCCGGCGAGACAGTGCTCGTTGCACCTCGAGACGTCGAGCCTCGAGAACCCCTTCCGCCCGATACGCATCCATGTGTTCGCTCGATTCACCGGCGTCGGCCTCTGCGTCAGGGTCGCCCAGTGGATTCGGCGCCCCGATTTCGGTTTGAGCGCGAGCGATCCGATTGCGGAGCCCTTCGAGGAGGCGTTCTTCTCCCGTCCCGGCTGCCACGAGATGGAACGCGTGAACGGTCCGGCGCTGGCCGATGCGGTCGACCCTGCCGATCCGCTGCTCCAGGCGCATCGGGTTCCAGGGCAGTTCCAGGTTGATGACGATTCGGCACGCGCCCTGGAGGTTGAGGCCCTCGCCGGCCGCATCAGTCGCCAGCAGGACCGCGCGCTCGCCGGCGTCGAAGGCGCGCAGCGCCGCCGATCGTTCGTGGCGCGAGAGGCCGCCGTGCAGGATGGCGGCGGGCTTCCCGAGGCTGCGCGCGACGTGTTCAACATGGGCGAGCGTGTCCCGGTATTCGGTGAAGACGATGACCGGCTCCCCGATTCGATTCAGCAGACGAGAGAGCGCCACGAGCTTCGTCTCGCGAGCGGCGGCGGCCTCCGCCGCTCCTGCGAGCGAAGTCAGAAGCTGCCGTTCGAGTGCGCGGTCGCGCAGGGTCATGGCCGGCCGCCATGCCGGCGCTTCGTCGGCGGCGTCGAATTCGCCCATGTCGTCGAGCGGCAGCTGGAGCTGCCCCGCGAGATCCTGCTCCGGCCCCAGGATGGCGAGACGCCGCGCTATCGTCAGCTGAAGTGCGTGCGCGCCCGAGTACGCCCGCTTGCGAAGAATGGCCAGCGCGAGCCAGACGTCGGGGTCGAGCTCGCCGCGCTCCTCGCGCACGGCGCGGCCGAACGCCTCGAGCCGCGCGTGCATCTCGACCTCCTCGCCGCTCGGGCGCAGCAGCAGGCGATGCACGCGGCGCGAGGCGGCATGGCGCACAACGCTGCGGGTCCTGCGAAACACCAGGAGCCCATCGGTTTCGCCGCCGATGGCGCACAGAGACCTGAACGCACGGGCATCGCCGTTGTGCGGCGTCGCCGTGAGCAGCACGACGTACGGAACGCGAGCGGCCAGCGCCGCCACGGCCTCGTGCCGGTCGCTGTCGCCGGCGAGGCCGTGCGCTTCGTCGACGACGATGGCGTCCCACGCGCACGCGGCGACCGCCGGCAGGACGTCCGCGCGCTTGACGTAGTCCACGGACACGATCGCGATCGGCCAGGTCGTCCACGGGTTGACGCCGTAGGGCAGTGCGGAGACGCGGCGGGCGACGGCTCGAAAATCAACGACGCTGACCTGAAGACCGAAGCGATCCGAGAGTTCGCCCGCCCACTGTTCGCGCAGGCCGGCCGGCGTGATGATCAGCACGCGGTCGGCGGCGCCGCGCGCCCGCAGCTCCGCAATTGCCAGGCCAGCCTGGATGGTTTTTCCCAGCCCGACCTCGTCCGCCAGAAGGACGCGGCAGCCGTCTCCGCGCGCCAGCGCAATGGCGGGCTCGAGCTGATGCGGCAGCAGCTCGATGCGAGCGCGCCCGGCCGCGCACAGATGTCCCTCGGAGAACTGGTTGAACAACAGCTCGCGGCACGATCTGCGCCAGCGGCGTGATCGGACCAACCGGAGACGCTGCGACGCCGGAATCGGCTCGATCGAGTCGAACGGCGCGAGAAGGCGTGTCTCGACCCCCGAATTGGCCGGGCCAAGACCCGACAGCGTGATCAGCTGGCAGTCGTCGTACGCGCGCGCGTCCACCACGCGCCAGCGCTGGCGGCGGGCGTTTACGGACATTCCGGATCGCAGAATCTGCATCGCGCAATTGGTCGGAGCTGGCAATCGATGGGACCCTGATTCGGGGCGGTGTCGATCACGGCCGAAACCGAACAGTCGTGGGCCCCGGTTCAGGCATTCGGCAATCGTTGTGCCACTCGTGCGGTTTCCGTCGCTTCCGCCTCGTGCGTCTTTTTTCTTCATCCCGGGCGCCCTGTAACGGAGTCTCGAGTCGTGACACTCCCTGTGCGTGCCGACGAAAGGCGCAAGGAGGAGCTGATATGACGCCGCGGATTGACGAAGTTGCTCCGGATCTCTATCGCATCAGCGTGTACGCGCCGCAATTCGACCTGCAGTTCAATCACTTCCTGGTCAAAGACGACGAGCCGCTCCTGTTTCACACCGGCATGCGGGGGATGTTTCCCGTCGTGCGCGACGCCGTGGCGACCCTCATGGACCCGGCGGCGCTCCGGTGGATTGGCTGGAGCCACTTCGAGGTCGACGAGTGCGGCGCGCTCAACGAGTGGCTGAACGCCGCGCCGAACGCGACGCCGGTCTGCGGCGAGCTCGGCGCGATGATCAACATCGCCGACTTCTCGAACCGGCCGCCGCGCGGATTGAAGCCAGACGAGGTCCTCGAAACGGGCCGCCACCGCTTCCGCTTCGTGCCGACGCCGCACCTTCCGCACGGCTGGGATGCGGGCATGTTCTTCGAGGAACGCGACTCGGTGCTGCTCTGTTCGGACCTGCTCCACCAGATCGGAAACGTCGAGCCGGTCACGACCAACGATGTCGCCGGCCGCTACCGGCACGCGCTCGAGACGTACCAGCAGTCCCCGTTGATGGATTACGTGCCGTACACGGAGAACACGAAGCGGCACCTGGCGATCCTCGCCGGTCTGAAGCCCCGCGTCCTCGCGGCGATGCACGGGTCGACGTTCGTCGGCGACGGTGGCGCCGCGCTCATCGCCAGCGGCGACGTGATTCGCGACGTCAGCAGCGGATCGCTGGCGGCGCGGTAACGCTATTTCGACGCGAAGATGGCGTTGAAGAGCAGCCGGAAGGTGGCGTACGACTGGCCGCGGTGCTGCACGCGGAAGCCGAACAGAATCACGCGGCCCGAGCCGACCTGAACCGAGACGAGGGCGGGCCGGCCGGCGATGGTCGATTCGCCCTGCAGCAGTCCGCTGACGAGGACATCCTTCGCGGCATAGCGGGCCACCGTCGTGACGGACGCATCCTGCGGCACGTCGTACGCCGAGCCGTCGGCGAAAAACCCGGCGGCTCGCGCCGGCATGCCGTACGCGAGCGGCTGGGCGGTGTCGAACTCGAGGCTCACGAGCGAACCGGGGGCGAAAAACGTCTCCCGCGGCTGGCGGGCGACGTCCCGGATGGGTAGCTTGAACGTGTCGATGGCGAATGCCCCGGCCTGATCCAGGCAGACGAGCGTGCCGCCGGCTTTCACGAACGCGTCCAGCTCGCGAACGCCCTCCTCGCCCAGGCCTCCGCCGTAGCCGAGCGGCACCGTGTCCTTCACCATTCCCTTCAAGATCCGTTCAGGCGTCGCGTTCGGCAGGATGATGGCGTCGAACTGCGCGCGCAGATCGCCGGCGCGGATCATGACACTGTCGGCGCTGGTGAACGGGAACTCGAACTGGTCCAGTACCCAGCGTGTCCATCCCTCGTCGTTGTCATCCCCGGCGGGCTTGTAGAGCGCCACCCTGAGGTGGGTACCCGTGCGCGCCGCCGCCGCCGGCACCGGCGATTTCCCTTTCGCTCCGTCGACGCGCAAATTCAGCTGCCCGGCGATCGCCGTCAAGACGGGCTCAGCCTCTTTGACGCCCGGCACGACGATCGATCCGGCCGGGTACTTGAAGCCGTTCACGTCTGTCGGGCTCGGCAGCCACGAAACCTGCAGTCCGGCCGCCAGCAGACGGTTCCCCGCCAGGGCGCCGGCCGTGCCGCGCGCGTCCACGATGTAGTAGCCGGGCTTCTTCTCGCCCCAGATCTTGCCTGCCGTCGTCGAGGGAGACGAGGCGGGCGTCGCAGCGGTCACGCGGGACATCAGCGGCAGGTCGAACGGCCGCTCGACCGTCCGGACGTCCAGGCCCATCTGGGCCGGAAGCGTCCAACCCGTCGCGTCGTACGGCCGCTGGCCGGTGCCTGCGGGCGCGGGGTAGTCCTGCCGCTCGATCAACGTCTTCACGAACGCGCGGTAGGGCTGCGACAGGAGGATGAGGTCGCTGCCCGCGGGAAACGCGGTGGTGCCTGCGCGAAAGGGCTCCTGGGCGCGCTGAATCTCGACACCGCCGAGCAACAGCAGCTCCTCGAGCTTCCGCAGCGCCAGCACGTCGTGCTGCTCGGGCGGGATGACGAACGCGAACGGCGTCTCCCGCACGCCAGCCTCGATGGCGCGCCGGCCCATGTCGTAGAAGCTCCGCACGAGCTCACCGCGGTATGCAGAGGCGCCGCGCAGCAGCCCGTGCATCGCGCTGAGGTCGTAGTCAACGATGTCGCGAAGCCGCCACGGACCGCCGGGCCACGGGTGCGGCGCATCGATCTGGGCGGCGGGGTCGACCGGAGTCTCCGCAATCGTGCTGGCCACCCTGGCGCCGGCCGCCTCGGTCAGCAGACAAACCGTGTTGTGGCCGAGCGGCACGGAGTCCTCGTAGCCCGGAAAGTAGTAGTCGTACGGGCTGCTCGACACCACGCCAGCGCGCTGGTCGCGCTCGAGCTCGAGCGTCATCGACGCGCCCAGGAGGGCGGCTTCGCGCCAGATGATCGGATCGTAGTTGGGGTGGATCGGATCGCTGTTCGGCGGCGCGTAGAACCGCGGGCCGTCGCCTTCCATCTGGTGCATCGACAGGAACACCTGCGGATGCCACTCCGTGTTGAAGAACCGCGCGAGGTTCCGGCTCTCGGCCAGGTTCAGCATGAAGCCGTCGCGGTTGATGTCGTGGCCGGCGTACTTGTGATCGGCCGCCGGCATCGGCCCGCCGTCGAACGGCGTGTTCTTGAACTTGTTGTACCAGTCGACCACCAAACGATTGCCGTCGGGGTTGAGCATCGGGATGACGATCAGCACGATGTTCCTGAGCTGATCGAGGATCTCGGAGTCGTTCGAGGTCGCCAGCTCGTACAACAGGTGGTTCGCGGCCTGCGTGCCACCGACCTCCGTCGCGTGGATGCTCGCGCCGATAGCCACGACGACCTTGTGCGCGGCGGCGATCCGGGTCGCCTCCTCCGGCGAGAGAGTCCGCGGATCGGCGAGGCGCTGGTTGTCGCGCTTGATTTGATCGAGGTTCCGGATGTTTTCGGGCGCCGACACGATTGCGGCGACCGTGCGGTGCTTCTCGGTCGTCGGCCCGAGATCGACGACCTTGACGCGGTCGGAGTTCATGGCGACCGCCTCGACGTACTTCTCTATTGCGTCGGCGGAGGCAAGATATCCGTCCGCTCCCATGCGGAATCCGAAATGAGCTTCTGGAGTTGGAACGAGACCGGCTGGCTGTTGCGCTCTGGGAAGAACAGAACAGCAGAGCAGGACGACTATGAAGAGGATGCTCCGCGTTCGCACCGCGGCATCATAACAGAAGGTCTTTCAGCGACTGTCCGCGTCCCACTCGTCCACTTTGATCGGCCCTTGCTCGCTCATCGTGTAGCGCTCGACAATCCGCTTCCCATATCGGGATGCTCGTCGCTGAATGGTGAACCCCCCGTCCGGCAACGCTCGGACTGTCGGGGATACCGACGGAAAAATATCGGGCGCGGCCGCCACCGCCGTGAACGTCTCGCCATCGAACCGGCCGATTCGCAGGACGACGGTACCGAGGTCGCCTTGAATGCGGCGTGCGGTTGCGACAAACCAGAAATGCGTCGCAGAGAGCGGCTCGAGCCCCGTCAACTGCAGGCTGATCTGGCCGCCGTCGTTCCCGGGCCCCCGCTGTCGATCCTGCGCGAATTCGGCCGCGGTCACGTGGACGAACTGAGCGCCGTCGTCGCGATACGCACGCAGCCACATCGCATCGTCCGGCCCGTCGCCGATTCGAGGGATGTCAACGCCCACCACCAGGAAGCGGCCGATCGACAGGTTCACGAGGAAGGCCGACGTCGCTTCCATTGAAATCGCCGGCACGTGATGCAGCAGTGCGTCCAGGCCGGCCTTTACTTGCGCTTCGTCGGTTTTACCTGGAGTGAAGTGTTCTGTGACGAAGGCGTCGACTTCGGCGAGGACCTCCGCGGTGACGCCGTCCCGTATCCGCATGTATCGGGCGATCGAGGGCGGGTCGAATGTCGATGTGGGCTGCCGCAGCTGATCGAGCAGCCGGGTGACGCGCGCGGCGCGATCGGCAGATGGTGTGGTGTCCGGCTGCTGGGCGGCCGCCGGGTGATTCGCCGCGCACAAGATAATCGTGAGCGCAGCGACACCGAGCCGTCTCGATCGCTGGTTCATCTGTCCGAGCGGCGCGAGCTCGGCGGCGTCACGGTGATCTCGTCCAGCTTGTCGAGCAGCGCCGCGAAGCCGCACTGCTCGGGATCGAACAGGCCCCACTCGTCCTCGATGGGACGCGTTCGCTTCGGGCGTGGCTTCTTCTCCTCGGCCGCCGCCTCGGCCGCAGGGGCAGGCGGAGGCGCCGCCGCGGGCGCGGGCGCAGGCGCAGACGCTCGTCTTGCCGTTTGCACGCGTGTCTCAACCGCCCTCGGGCGCTGCGGCTTCTGTGGCGGCGGCTCAACCGGGCCGGACGCGGCGAGCTCGACTCGACGGCGGGCGATGTCCTCGCGCAGCGATCGCATGAGCTCGACCCACTCGGGTTTCGCCGCCGCCTTCCGCGGGGCGATCGGCTCCTCATACGCCTCGGCCGCGACGCCCTCGATGCGGGGCCAGACGTGCCATGCGGCCATCGGCATCGGCTCGAGGCGTTCGGCCGGCACGACGGGCTCGAAGGGCTGCAGCGATTCCTCGGCCTCGAGCGCCTCTTCGAACTCGGCGACCTGATCGAAGTCTTCGACGATGGGGGCCCTGGCTGCCGCGGCCGGGTGGTGTCCGTTCCCGTTTCCGTTTCCGTTGCCATTGCCGTTGCCGGCGTGCGCGTCGAGCACCGCGGGCTTTTCCGGAGGCGTCCAGTCGAGCCGCGGCCAGGCTTGCCAGGCCGCCAGCGGGAGCGGCTCGTAGCGCTCGACCGGGACCACTGGTTCAAACGGCTTCAGCGCCTGCGCAGGCTCCAGATCCGCCGGGGTGACAGGCGCGTCGGCTTGCAGCACGGCATCGAGCTCGATCGAGAGGTCGATGTCGAGGTCATCGCCGGCGCCTTCGGCCACGTCGCCGTCGTCGTCGACCGTCTCCGCCATCCACTCCTCGGCGTGAACCTCCTCGATGACCGGCAGGTTCGCGCGTTCGAAATCGGCCAGCAGATCGTCGAGCTCCGGCGCCGCGGCGGCCACAGGCATGATCTCGTCGGCCGCTGCCGGCTCTTCGTCTGCCGGAGAGGTGTGCTCGAGCGTCGTGACGAACTCGTCGACCGCCATCGAAATGGCTGGCGCTGCGGCAATCGGAATCTCGGGCTCGGCTTCCGGCTCTTCGACTCGAAACGGCTCCACTGCTTCCTGGATCGCTTCCGGTTCCGCAACCGGCTCCGGTTCCAAGATGGGGTCCGGCTCGGCGATCGCCTCGAGGGTATCTTCCGGCGCCGCGTACGCCTCCTCGACGTTCGGCTCACTCGACGCGTACACCGGACTGTAGGTCTCGACAGGCGCGTCTTCCCCGGCCGAGGCGTAGGCCGGCTCTTCTTCAAAAAATGTCTGGATCTGGCCGGTTTCGACGGCTTCGTTGACGTCACTGAATTCGATCTCAGGGGCGACGGCCTGAAGGGGCTGCGTCTCGGTTGCTTCCGGCCGGAGCGTGCCCGCCTCGTCTTCGTAGAGCTGGGCAGCCGCACGTTCCTCGTTTGCCCGTTCGATGTACGAAGCAATCTCCTCCGCGAACACCTTCGGGTCGCAGCCCTCGAGTGGTGCGTCGTTCGCCGGTTTGCGGCGGAACGCCGACAGCACGCCTTTCCTCTGCTGCGGCTTCGGCGCCGCGAAGGTCGGAATCGTGAGCATCTGTACGTGGGCGGCCGTGGCGATCACGCGCAGAGCCGCCGCCAGCGCCGCATCGTCGGAAGGCGAGAGCAGGGCGGGGACCAGGATCAGGTCGGGGACGTTGTTGCCGATCGACTCGAGGGCGCGCTCGGTGGTGTCGGCCAGGATAAGCTCCGCGCCCTTCACGTGGCGGACGATGCTTATCAGGTGGGCGACCTGGCGCCGGTCGGGTTCGATGGCGAGGATCAGCGACATCGGTTCAGGTTCGCGTCATGAAGAACAGGAGCACGCTGCCGGCAAACACGAAGACGAGAATGGGCGTGTGCGCCAGTCCCTGATCCCTCGCCGCCTGCACGACGACCGTCGAGAGCTGGCGCGCCGTGTGGCCGAACTCGGTCACTTCGGCCGAGGGCCCGGCGTGCCAGCGTCGCGAGAATTCCCGCTTGACGCGGTCGTCGAACGAGATCAGCACGAGCAGGAGCAGCCCCACCGCGCCGATCGACATCACGATTTCTTTGTATTTGCGTCGCATGGGCGTCACTCCTGATCCAGCGACACTCTGCCCCACTTCGGGGCATCGCAATTGCCGTTCCGCCCGGATCGGTCGATCTTTGCGCGGATATTTCCGTCCTGTCCTGATGTGTGGCAACCGGCGCGAACGAATCTGCCAGTCCGATTACGAAAGTGGGCCGCGCGCGCGCCGGGAGGCTCCAGCGGGCCACGCCTGCAGGCTTTTGCGCACGCGAGACGGTAAACAGATGTCCTTTTCGTGGCACCTGCGTTGCACCAGGCTGCGTACTCGTGTCTTTTCCGTTGCTGTGTGCGGTGGGCGTGCTCCTGGCGATGTGGTCGTTCCTGCGCAAGCGCAGGCTGGCCGCCGCGTGGGGAACGATGGACGTCTGGAGCGCCGGCGAGACCATCGCGGACTTCCCTCGTCCTCGGGCCGCGCGGCCCGGACTGGCGCGCCTTGGCCTGAATCCCCTCGGGCAGCTGCTGATCGGGCTGAACGTCGTGGCGCTCACCGCCGGCGTCGCGTTCTTCTCGGCCGGCCGCCTCTCGATCGAATGGTCGACCGTCTGGCTCGGCGCGGCCCTGCTTTCCGCGCTCGTCGTGGTCTGGCTGAATTTCTACTTCCTGCCCGGGGCGCGATGGGAATGGTTCGTCGCTGAAGTCCTGTTCGTCACGTTCGTGATGGTCCTGCTCACGAACGTGCTCGTGCCGATGCAGTACGGCGCGCTGGCGCTGCGCACGCCGTGGGCGGATCCCTGGCTTGCGCGCGCCGACGCGTGGCTCGGCGTGTCCGTGCCCGCCATGACCGCCTGGACGTGGGCGCACCCGCTGACCGCGCTGGCCGCGAAAGTCGTGTATTTCACCTTTGCGCCCCAGATGCTGCTGACCGTTCTCGCGCTCGCGGTGCTGCGCGAGCGGGACCGGCTCTGGGAGTTCGCGTTCCATTTTCACGTCTGCCTGATTCTCACGATCGCGGCCCTGGCCATCTGGCCGTCTGCCTGCGCGCCCGTCTTCTACGGTTTCGAGCCGACCATCGACACCACGCGCGCCATCGCGCAGATCAAGGGCTTCCACGACGGCACGATGACCGTCGTCCGGTTCGACGATCTCGACGGGCTGGTCTCGTTTCCGTCGTTCCACGTCGCCGGCGCACTGCTCGTTACCTGGGCGTTCCGCGGCCGCCGCGGGATGTTCGTCCCGCTCGTCGTGCTCAACGCGGGCCTGATCCTCTCGACGGTCATCACGGGCGAGCACTACGTGATCGACGTCATCGCCGCCGTCCCTCTCGTGGCGGCGAGCATCGCCGCGTACCGATGGGGCGGCCGGCGACTCCTGGCGTCCGATGCATAAGTGGACGCTCGGGGCGCTGGCAACGACGCTGTTCTTCCTGACGATCGTGCTGGCGGCGGCGCTGTCACCGATGGCGTCGGACACCTGGTGGCAGCTGCGCGCCGGGGCCGACATGTGGGCGTCCGGACGCGTGCTGCTCACCGACACGTACTCGCACACGGCGGCCGGCGCGTTCTGGCCCAATCACGAGTGGCTGTCGCAGGTGATCTTCTACGGTCTCTATCGCCTCGGCGGGCTGCCGCTGCTCAGCCTGTTCGCGGCGGCGGTCATCGTGACGGCCTGGATCATCACGTGGCATCTGGCCGGCGGACCGCTGCTGCGCCGGCTCGCGATCCTTCTCCCGGCCCTGGTCCCGGCCAGCGAACACTGGGCGCCCCGGCCGCATGCGTTCTCGCTGCTCTTTCTGCCGCTGGCCGTGTGGCTCATCCTGAGGCGCCGGTACTTCTGGCTGATCCCGCTGTTTTTCGTGTGGGCCAACTGTCACGGCGGCGTGCTCCTCGGCCTCGTGGTGTCGGCGACCGCTCTGGGCGCGGCGTGGTTCCACGAGCCGCGGGAATCGAGGGCCGGGACGCTGAAGACCATCGGCCTGGCGTTCGCGGGGTGCGTCGCGGCGGTGACGCTGACGCCGCTGGGGCTGTCGTTCTGGATCGAGATTCCGAGATCGCTCGCCAGGATTCGCCAGTACCCGCTCGACGAATGGCTGGCGCCCAGGCTTTCGGAGATCCCGCTCGCGCCCTTCTGGGTGCTTGCCGCGGTCTTCTGCGGCCTGCTGGTCGTCAACCGGCGTCGTCTGATCGACGCTTCGGGCCGTCAGACGGCGATTCTCTGCCTGCCGGCGCTCGTGTTGCTGCCGATGGCGCTGTCGGCGGTTCGCAACGTCGGTCCGTTCCTGATGTTCGCGGCGCCGGCGATCTGCGGTCTGCTGCCCGAGGGTGCGTTCTCCGCGCTGGACCGGCCCGATCGGCGGAATCGCCCGGCGCTGAACGTCGGGCTGGCGGCGATCGCCACGCTCATGGCGGCCGCCGCGATCGGGTACGCGTATCGATTCCAGGTCGATCATCTCCGGTGGACGCCGCTTCCGGAGGCGTCGCTGCGCGCGCTGAAGCAGTGCCCCGATAACCTGTACAACCGGTACGACGAGGGCGGCTATCTCATCTGGTTCGAGCCGGGGCGGCGAGTGTTCCTCGATGGCCGTCAGGATCCGTACGAGCCGAGCCTCGTCCTCGATCAGATTCGCGTCGAGACTTCGGGCGACTACGCAAATACTTTTTCCACGCATCACATCCGGTGCGCGTACCTCCCGACGACCTCTCCCGTCGCGGCGCGGCTGTCCTCGTCGGGATGGTCGGCGCTCTACCGCGACGCGGCGTGGGTCGTCCTCGCGCAATGACCCGGACGAAGACGCGCGCGGCGCTTCACGCGTTCGCGTTCGTGATCGCCGCGGTGTGCCTCTATTCGATGCGGCGGGCGGATCCGGATCTCTTCGGCTATCTGGCGTCCGGACGCCTGTTCGTGGAGCAGGGAGCCGTGACGACCCAGGATCCGTTCGCCTACACGACCGCCGGGCTGCAGTGGGTCACGTTCGAATACGGCGCGCACGTGCTGCTGTGGCTGGCCTACCGCTTCGGGGGTCCGATCGGGCTCATCGCGCTGAAGTGCCTGGCCGGCGGCGTCGCGCTGGCGTTCCTGGCCGCGGCCGTCAAGGCCGCCTCCGGCAAGCCGCACGTCTGGGTCCCGGTGTTCGTGCTGTGCGCGTCCGCGGTGTCACGGTTCTTCCTCTTCCGCCCGCAGCTGTTCACGTTTGCCTTCTTCGCGCTGTTTGTCGCCGTCCTGTTCCGGCACCTTGCCGGCCGGCAGGCGAGGCTCTGGGTGCTGCCGCTCGTCATGGTCGTGTGGGCGAACATGCACGGCGGCTTCGTGGCCGGCCTCGGGGCCGTCGGCCTCGCGATCGCGATACGAGTGTCGCAGCGGCTGCCGGCGAAACCACTCTGGGCCGCACTTGGCGCCTGCGTCGCCGTCACCTTCGTGAACCCGATGGGCGCGCGGCTCTGGGGCTATGTCATCACGGAGCTCACGCACGGCACCAACCGGCGGTACACCGTCGAGTGGGGCCCGGCGAGCCTGGGCACCGACGCGTGGTCGGCCATCGCGCTCACGCTCATCGCCGCCGCGCTGCTCGCTGTCGCGTGGTTCGCGTGCAGGGACGCGCCGAGGGTCCTGCGCACGCCGCGGCTCGTCTGGGCGCTCACGTGCGTGCCGCTGGTCGTGATGGCCTATGTGTCGGTGCGGCACGTGCCTCTGGCCGCGATCTGGGCGGCGCCTGTTATCGCGCGGCTCGCGTCGGATGCCCTCGAATCGGCGGCGTTCCGGCGCGTGTGGTTCGCGTTCCAGGGACTGGCCGTCCTGCCGGCGTGCCTGACCGCGGTGCTCGTGTTCGCCAGCCCGCAGCCGGTCATCAGCGCGGACGGTGGCGCCCTCGGCAGCAGTCATCCCTGCAGCGCCGCCGCGTTTCTCAAGGCCAATCATCTGTCCGGGAACGTCTTCACGCCGCTGTGGTGGGGCTCCTATCTCACGTGGGAGCTCTATCCGTCGATTCGCGTGTCGATGGATGGCCGGAACATCTCGCTGTATCCGGATCGCATGGTGATCGAGAACTTCGATTTCTACCTGCGGAACGCGAGCGAGGCCGACGTCGACGTCCCGCTGCAATACGCGACCAACTTCGTCCTCGTCCCGGCCGACAGCCCCGTGCTGTCGCGTCTCGAGACAGATCGGCGCTGGCGCCAGGCTTTCAGGGACGGGGATGCCGCGCTTTTCGCCCGTTCGGACACCGTCCTTCCCGCCGCGCCCGTCCTTCCTCCGTCATCCTGCGCCCGCGTGCTGGAGTAGCGAGACAGTAACCACGATTGCACTTTCTTCCCCGCCTGCGTTGGCCCGGGTCCCGCACCCGGTTGAGTCAGGCCGCTGCGTCGCCGGACAGGGCGTCACGTTTTTGCGCGCGCGCGGCAGGCGGCATTCACGGCCAAGCGTCTGCTGTGATGTTACTTAGCGTGCACGAGCGCGACGAACGCACATCGGCGGGAATCGAGGCGCGACGTACGGATTCCGTGACTCGCGCGCGAAGTCTGTAATGGATCGGGGCTTGGCACAATGGCTGCACCACGAGGAGCTCATATGGCGCGAAGTCTTTCCTGCCGTCGTCTATTCGCTCGGCTGCGCGACACGAGCGGCGGCTCGCTGGTCGAGGCCGCATTGATCACGCCGCTGCTGCTGCTCCTGACCTTCGGGATCATGGAGTTCGCGACGATGTTCTACGTCTACCTGGCACTTGAGAACGGCGTCAGCCAGGCGACGCGATACGGGGTCACTGGCAACCTGAAGGACGACCCGATGAATCCCGGGACGCCGCTGAACCGCGTGGACTCGATCAGGCTGGCGATGCGGCAGGCGACGCCGACGCTGACGATTCCCGACGCCGAGTTCACGTTCAGCCATCTGCCCGCCGGCGGCGGCGCGTGGGTCGGCGGCACGGGCGGGCCGGGCGAGATCGAGAAGGTCACGGTCAATCATCCGTGGACCTTCATGACGCCGCTGATCAGGCCGTTCTTCACGGGCGGCACGCTCAACATCCAGGTGGAGTCGTCGATGGTGAACGAAAAGAGGTTCAATTGAGGACCCTGGCGACGCGCATCATCCGCTCGAGCTCGCGGGGCCAGAGCATCGTGGAGTTCGCGCTCGTGCTCCCGTTCCTCGTGGTGCTCGTGCTCGGCCTCACCGAGCTGGGCTACGCGCTGCTCGATTCGCACATCGCCACCAAACTGACGCGCGAGAGCTCGAACCTGATCTCCCGCGATTCGTCGCTCCAGGACGCGGCGACCGCGATGACCAGCATGAGCAGCCGTCCCATCAATTTCACGAACGGGTCGTCGAAGATCATCTTCTCCGTCATCCGCAAGGTGGAGACCACCGGCGCAGCCAACTACGGCCAGCCGGTCCTGTATCAGCGCCTGGTCTACGGCAGCTACCCCGGCAGCAGCGCGCTGACGACGTCCGGATCGGGCTCATTCGGCGGCGCGCCCGACTACATCGCCGCCAACTCCGACACCGACACCCGTCTGCGGGTCACGAACCTGCCGAACGCGGCGCAGATGCCGATCGGCGGGATGACGTACGTCACCGAGATCTTCACGCGGCACACGCTGATCACGCCCCTCGACCGCTTCGGCATCTCGGTGCCCCAGTCGCTCTACTCGATTGCGTATTTCTGACGCGGACGGGACTTCCGCGAAGAGGCAGACGCTCATGAAGAGACACACATCCGACCTTTCCAGCCAGAAGGGCTTCGTGCTCGTGTACATGGCGGCCACGTTGACGACGCTGCTGTTGTTCACGGGCCTGGCCGTGGATACGGGCCGCGCCTATGTCGTGAAGGCGCAGCTGACCAAGGCCGTGGACGGCGCGGCGCTCTCGGCGGCGCGCAGCCTGAACAGCGGAAGCCCGCGGACCGAGGCCGAGCGGGTGTTCAAGGCGAATTTCCCGACCGGCTACCTGGGAACCACCGCGGTCACGGACCCGGCCGCGACGCCCGGCTTCTTCTCCGTCAACACCAACGCCGCGACGGGCGTCAACACGGTCACGGTGACCGCGTCGGCCACCGTGCCGACGACGTTCATGCGGCTGGCGAGCTTCACCGATCTGACGGTGACGAGCTCGGGTGAAGCCACGCGCCGCATGGTGGACCTGTCGCTGGTGCTCGACGTCTCCGGTTCGATCGGCTCCAAGTGGCCGACGGTCAGGGACGCGGTGAGGAACTTCATCAACGCGTTCGATCAGAACAGCGATCGCTTCGCGCTGCTGACGTTCGGCAACGGCGCGAGCGTGCTGGACGCGATGCCGTCGAGCCGGGGGTTCAATAAAGCCGGGCTGATCGCCGACGTGCCCACAACCCTGCCGGGCGGTAGCACGAACATGGTGGAGGGGCTGTACCGCGGGTGGGACGAGCTGCGATCGGTCCCGACCGGCACGCAATCAGGTCTGCGGATTATCGTGCTGTTCACCGACGGCGCATCCAACGGCGTGCCCGCCAGCTGGGATGCCAACCCCGGAACCGCCAGGGCGCTCCGGACCTGGGATTTTCCGAAGCGCTACCCGGATCCCGACAGTCAGACCTGGGACCAGCCGCACATCGACGGGTTGTACGACACGGGTGCCTACAACGGCAGCAACACCGGGTTCGCCTACAGCAAAACCGTGTCGAACTGGGCCAACTACAATCCGGCGAACGACATTCTCCCGGCCGGCCAGGCGCCGAGCATGCCTGTAAACATGATGAGCTGGCACACGCACCATCGCAGCCCCGGCATCCCGACGGCGTTTCCGCTGGTCACGAATACCCTGACGGTGAACGGCGTCGCGCAGAGCGCGAAGCGCCCGATGCGCCACCTGGGCCTGTACAACGCCGGGCGGTATCCGGCTGAAGTCTTCAACATCAACAACGCGGCGCGCAATCTCGTGGAGATCATCGCCGACCAGGCCCGCAGCGACGCCGGCGGCGATTACCAGATTCGTATCTACACGATCGGCATGGGCGAACTGGTGACGTACCTCCTTGGAACCGTCCCGGAGCCGTCGTCGGACATCCTCAAGCGCATGGCCAACGATCCGGATTCGCCCGACCACAACCCGGCGCAGCTCGATGGCAAGTTCTTCTACGCACAGGACGCCGCGGACGTCTCGGCGGCGTTCCAGGGCATTCAGAACCAGATTCTGCGCCTCAGCAAGTAGCCGCCAGCCTCGCAGCACACGGCGCGGACGATCGCTTCACAGCCATCGTCCGCGCTTCGTTTTTTCCTCCTCCGATTTCTGATTCCGCTTTCTGATTCCGCTCGTGTTTTGCGCCGTGCAGTTCCGTGTCGCAGGGACACTCACGAATTTATGGTGTGGCTTACGGATGCGAGATCCAAACGGCCTCCGGGAGCCCTCCGCCGCGTAAGAAAACAATGCGTTGTACGCGCTTAAACCACCGCTGATGTGTGGGTTGCGGGCGAGTGGTCCGGCCGTGGCACAACCGTTGCCCCTTCACCATGCGTCGTTGCGGTGTCGCGAAGGGGCGAGGCCGCATTTGCACACAGGCATTGCGCGTCTGCGGACGCGCCGGAGGGAAGCAATGGAGTTTATGAGCCGTCTGCGTTCGTTCGTTCGTGACGAAGAAGGTCAGGACCTTCTCGAGTACGCGCTCCTCATCGCGTTGATCGCGCTGGTCTGCGTGGGCGCCGTGGCGCTCGCGGGCACGAAGGTCAGCCAGGTGTTCACGAACATCGCGGGTCAGATCCCGGCGGGCACCTAGTTCGAATCGGTACTTCAGAAGCGTGAGCAGCTTCTGCCGGCGGTCGGGTCTGGTTCCAAGCAGGCAGGCCGTCGGCAGAACTGGTCACTCCCCCCGAAGAAGGTGAGGAACCGATGCAGGCGATGGTTTCGGTGATTTACCGGTTGGTTGTTCGAAACGACGCGCAGGACCTGACCGAGTACGGCCTGCTGGCCGCGCTCATCGCGATCGCCGCCCTCGCGGCCGTCACGACGCTCGGTGAAACGATTCGCAACGTGTTGTGGTCGCCCATTGCCAACAACTTCTGAAGTCGTCGTCGTGGCAGTGGTCGCAGGAAGCGGCGCCCTCGGCGCCGCGATTGATTTGAGGAGCCGACGCGTGCCGAACTGGTTGACGCTGGGCATCACGCTTACCGGGCTGGCGCTGGCCACAGCGCGCCTGAGCGGCCTGAGCCTGGGCGCCGCCTTCGCAGGGTTCCTGCTGGGTCTTGCCGTCATGCTGCCGGGCCATCTCATCGGCGCGACCGGCGCGGGCGACGTCAAGCTGCTCGCCGCGCTGGGCACGCTGCTCGGCCCCCGGGCGGTGTTCTTCGCGTTCGTGTATTCGGCGATCGCGGGCGGCGTGCTCGCGGTGGCCGTCGCCATGCAGCGGCGAACGCTTGAAGTGACGATGGAGCGGACGGCGATGCTGGTCCGCAGCCGGGGCGCGAATGTCGCGGAGATCGAACGGGCATCGACCAACAACCGCTTCGCGTATGCGCCGGCGATTGCGATCGGTGCGCTCGTGGCGGCGTTGGGATTCTGAAGTTACAGAGGACATATATGGCTCGCATGCGCGTGTTTATCGTGCTCGTTCTGGCGATTGGCGCCGGGGGCGTCTTTGCCTTCGCCACCTACAACTACGTTCAGAACATGCCGGCGAAGGAAGTGTCGATCCCGACCAAGCCGGTGATGGTAGCCGCCACGGATCTGGACATCGGCGCCGAGATCACGGCTGACAACGTCCGCACGATCAACTGGCCGGCCAACTCGGTGCCGCAGTTCGCGTTCTCCGACGCGAAGGACGTGATCGGCCGCGGCATCGTGATGCCGATGATTCAGAACGAGCCGTTCCTGCCGATGAAGCTCGCGGCCAAGGACGGCGGCACGGGCCTGACGCCCGCCATCCCGCCCGGGCTGCGCGCCGTCTCCGTGAAGGTCAACGAGGTCATCGGCGTCGCGGGCTACGTCCTGCCCGGTACCCACGTCGACGTCGTGGCGACCGTGAGCCCGACGGCGAGCCAGGCCGACATGACCACGAAGGTCATCCTCACCAACGTCGAGGTGCTCGCGGCCGGCACGAAGATCGAGCGCACCACCGACAAGGACAAGCCGATGCCCGTGACGGTCGTCACCATGCTCGTCGACCCGGAACAGGCCGAGCGCCTGACGCTGGCGAGCACGGAAGGCAAGATTCAACTCGCGCTTCGCAACCCGCTCGACCGGAACACGCCGGCCACCAGGGGCGTGAAGCCCGCAGCCCTGCTGGGCGCGCCGGCGTCGACGCCGAGAGCGGTCGCGAGGGTCGGAACCCCCAACACGGTTGTGGCGGCACCGCGAGGCCCGGAGCCGGTGACGGTCGAAATCATCCGCGGTGACAAACGAGCACGCGAAGTCGTGCGGGAGCAGTAATGATGGATATCAGACGTCCCGGCGCGACCATCGTGATCGTCGCCGTTTTTGGATCCGTAAGGCTCTTCGCGCAGACCGCGCCAACCGCTCCGGTCGTGCGTCCGCCCGCCGCGGCCATGATGGCCGCCGCAGCCGCCGACACGGGCACCCGCGCCGTCAAGGTGATGGTGGGCCGCTCGGCCGTGCTCGACGTGGGCGCGGCCATCACGCGCGTCTCGCTCACCAGCCCCGACGTCGCCGACGCCCTGGTCACCTCGCCGAACGAGCTGCTGCTCAACGGCAAGGCGCCGGGCACGATCTCCATGTTCGTTTGGGATCGCACGGGCGGCTCGCGTCACTACGAGATCACCGTGCAGCGCGATCTGTCGAAGCTGGCCGACCAGTTCACCCAGCTGCTGCCGGGCGAAGACGTCAAGGCCGAGAGCAACGGCAAGAACATCGTCCTGTCCGGCAAGGTGTCGAACAAGGAGATGATCGAGCGGGCCGTGAACCTCGCTGGCGGCTACGTGGACAAGAAAGAAGAAGTGCTCTCGCTGCTCCAGATCCGCGACGGCGCGCCGAGCAACCAGGTGCTGCTCCGCGTCAGGTTCGCCGAGGTGTCGCGCAGCGCGATGACCGAGCTCGGCGTCAACCTGCTCACCGCCCCGTACGGCATCAAGAACAACATCGTGCGGACGACGACGGAACAGTTCTCGCCGCCGGCGTTCTCGGATCTCGCGGTCTCGAAAGCCAGCAACGCGTGGGGGAGCGAGGTGACGTCGGCGTCCGGCAAGATCACGTTCAGCGACTTCCTCAACGTGTTCCTGTTCAACAACAAGTATGACCTCGGCGTCGTCATCAAGGCGCTGCAGACGAAGGGGCTCTTCCAGAGCCTGGCCGAGCCGAACCTCATCTCGGAAAGCGGCAAGGAAGCCAGCTTCCTCGCCGGCGGCGAGTATCCCATTCCGATTGCCCAGGGCGGCAGCGGCAGCGTGGCGATCACCGTTCAGTACAAAGAGTACGGCATCCGCCTGAACTTCCTGCCGATCGTCAACGGCAACCGCGTGCACCTGAAGGTGCGCCCCGAGGTCAGCACGCTCGACTTCGCCAACGCCATCGTGCTCAACGGCTTCCGTATTCCGGCCTTGAGCGCGCGCCGCACCGAGACCGAGATCGAGCTGAACAACGGGCAGACCTTCGCGATCGCGGGTCTGATGAACAACACGGTCAACTCGACGATGCAGAAGATTCCCGGCATCGGCGACATCCCGATCCTCGGCGCGCTGTTCCAGAGCAAGGCGGCGCAGAAGAACCAGACCGAGCTGGTCGTGATGATCACGCCCGAGATTCTGCCGAACAACTCGACGGGCGTGACCTCGACGCTGCCGAAGCCGCTCGAACCGTACATGGCGCCCGCGCCGCCGAAGAAGGGGCTCGAGCAGCCGGCGCCGCCGTTCAAGAATCAGGGCGCGAGCGTGACGGCGCCCATCGTGCCGGTCGCGACGTCGACCCCAGGGGCCCCCGCGCCGGCCAGCACCCCGACCCCGCGCGATGCCGCGGCCGCGGTGACGGCGCTGAACCCCAACACCCGGACGGTGGTCAACGGCGATGCGCCGAAGCCGGCGAACGACACGACGACGGCGGTGGGCCGGCCCATGACCGACGCCGAGAAGAAGGTGGTCGCGAAGGCCCAGAAGCTGGAGCGCGAACAGGCGCAGGCCCAGGCGGCTAGGCAGGGCGAAGAGGATCGCCGCCGGCTCGAGGCCGAGAAGAAGCAGGCCGCGCTCGACAAGGAGCTCCAGGAGAAAGCCGTGAAGGAGCAGGCGAAGCGCGAGGCCGAAGAGAAGAAGAAGCAGGCCGAGCTGGCGAAGAAACAGTCCGCAACCACGCAGAAAGCGCAGTAGCGTCGCCATGGCACAGATCGTCAGCTTCTTTGTCACCGAGGACGAAGAGTTCAAGAAGCACCTGGGCCGCCTGCTGAGATCGGGCGCGATTCCCATCAGCGTGCTGGATCAGCTGCGCGAGGGCGTGGCGCCGGACGTGGTCATCGTCGATGCCCGCGGCGACGCGTCGTCGGCGATGGGCACGATCGAGCGGCTGCGCGCCGGCCTGCCCGGTTCCGCCATCTTCGCCGTGGCGAAGGTGGCCGAACCCGACTTGATCCTTCAGGCCATGCGGGCGGGCGCCAACGAGTTCTTCACCTGGCCTCCCGCCGAGGACACGTTCCACAGCGCCCTGCGCCGGACGGCCTCGCGCCGCGAGACGGCGGCCGGCGCACAGCCGGCGGCCACGACCCTCGTGTTCTTCGGAGCCAAGGGCGGCGCCGGCACCACGACCATCGCCGTGAACTGCGGCGTCGAGCTGGCGCGCATCACCAAGCGATCGACCGTCGTCGTCGACTTGAAGCCCGGGCTGGGCGAGGTCGCGTTGTTCCTCGGCGTGCGGCCGCGCTACAGCATCATCGACGCGATCGACAACCTGCACCGGCTGGACCGCGAGTTCCTGCGCGAGCTCGTGGTGAAGCACAAGTCGGGCCTCGAGATTCTCGCCGGGTCCGACCACTTCGACCGGCCAGGCGGACCGGATTCGGGCGCCATCGAGGAGCTGCTGCGCCTGCTGGGCCGGCAGTACGAATACATCCTGATCGACGCCGGAAGCTCGGTGAACGCCTGCTCGGTGGCCGCGCTGTACGCGGCCGACATGATGTTCCTGATCGCGAACCCCGACGTGCCCTCGGTGCGCAACGCGCAGCGGCTGCTCGAACGGGTCCGCCAGCTGGGCGCGGCGGGCGAGCGCGTGCGGTTCGTGCTCAACCGCGCGGCCGAGCCGTATCCGATTCCGCCCAAGCAGATCGAAGGGGCGCTCGGACATCCGATTCACCACACGTTCCCGAGCGACTACAAGACGGTGTCGACGGCGCTCAATTCCGGCGTGCCGCTGGCGCTCACCGGCAACACGGAGATCGCGTCGCAGTTCGACGCTTTCACGCGCCACATCATCAATCCGGCCGCCGGCTCCGAAGCGCCGGCGCCAGCGAAACGCGCAGGCAAGATGGGTCTCGAGCGCATCGCGTCACTCTGGTAAACGACCATGGCCACAGTTGCTCCCAACCCACCCGCCGCCCCGCCCCGGCCCCTGCCAGGTGCGCGCACGGCCGGCCGCTGTGTCGCGGCAGTATGCCGAGCTGAAGGCGAACGTTCATCGCAAGCTCCTCAACCGGCTGAACCTCGAGGCGCTTGCGCAGGCCGACCGGAGCCGTGCGGAGAGCGAGATCCGCTCGCTGCTCGGCGAGCTGCTGAGCGAAGAGAACATCCCGATCAGCCTCGGCGAGCGTGAAGGGCTGTTCGGCGAGCTCGTAGACGACGTGTTCGGCCTGGGGCCGCTCGAGCCGCTGCTGCGCGACCCGGCCGTGAGCGACATCCTCGTCAACACCTACAAGAACGTGTTCGTGGAGCGCGGCGGCCAGATCGAGCGCGTGACGGCCACGTTCCAGGACGACAAGCACCTGATGCGCGTCATCGACCGCATCGTCAGCGGCGTCGGCCGGCGCGTGGACGACAGCTCGCCGATGGTGGACGCCCGCCTGCAGGACGGTTCGCGTGTCAACGCCATCATCCCGCCGCTCGCCGTGGACGGCCCGCTGCTGTCGATCCGCCGTTTTCCGGCGGAACGCCTGAAGGCCGACGACCTCGTGACGCTCAAGGCGCTGACGCGGCCGATGCTCGACTTCCTGTCGCACTGCGTCCGGTCGCGCCTGAACTGCCTGATCAGCGGCGGCACCGGCGCCGGCAAGACGACGCTGCTCAACGTGCTGTCCGGGTTCATCGGCGACAAGGAACGCATCGTCACCATCGAGGACGCGGCCGAGTTGCAGCTGCACCAGGATCACGTGGCGCGGCTCGAAACGCGCCCGCCGAACGTCGAGGGCAAGGGCGCCATCCGCCAGCGGCAGCTCGTGATCAACGCGCTCCGTATGCGCCCCGACCGCATCGTCATCGGTGAGGTCCGCGGCGAAGAAGCGCTCGACATGCTGCAGGCCATGAACACGGGCCACGACGGATCGCTGACCACCGTCCACGCGAACACGCCCCGCGACGCGCTGTCGCGCGTCGAGACGATGATCGCGATGGGCGCGACGAACCTGCCGGAGCGCGCGATGCGCCAGCAGATCGCGTCGGCCATCCAGGTCGTCGTCCAGCAGACGCGGCTCTCCGACGGCACCCGCAAGGTGACCAGCATCGCCGAGATCACGGGCATGGAAGGCGAAGTGATCACGATGCAGGAGATCTTCACGTTCGAGAAAGTCGGGCTGACGCAGGAGGGCAAGGTCGTCGGACGGTTCCGGGCGACCGGTGTCCGCCCGAAGGTGTGCGAGCGCCTGAAGGCGTGCGGCGTGCACCTGCCGGGCGACATGTTCGAGGGCGTCACGGAGATCCGGTAATGGGTCTGGCATTAATCGTCTTCCTGTTCGTCGTCGTGCTCATCGTCGGCTCGTACTTCGCGATCACGACCCTGCCGGGCATGATGGCCCAGCGCGAGCTCGATAAACGGTTGAAAGACGTGTCGTTCACGGACTCGTCGGGTGAGGCCGTCGAAAGCTCGGTCCTCCAGAAGATCGTCGAAGGACCGATGCCGGTCGTCGACAAGTTCGTGAAGGAATCGAAGCAGGGCTCCGGCCTGGCCAAACTGATCGAACAGTCCGGCGTGCACACCACGCCCAGCGGCCTGATGCTGGTGACGGTGATTTCGGCGGCCGTCGTCGGGCTGATCACGGCCGTGTTCGTCACCCAGCCGTACGCCGCGCCGGTGGCGGCCCTCGTCGGCGCCATGCTGCCGATCCTTTTCATCATGAACCGCCGCACGAAGCGGCTCAACCGGTTCGAGGAGCAGTTCCCCGAGGCGCTGGATCTGTTGTCGCGCGCCGTCCGCGCCGGCCACGCCTTCCAGACCGCCATGGGCATGGTGGCCGACGAGCTGAACGAGCCCGTGGGGCCTGAATTCAAGAAGGCGTTCGATCGGCAGAACTTCGGCCTGCCGCTGCGGGACGCGCTGAACGAGCTGGCCGAGCGCATCGGCAACCTCGACGTGCGCTTCTTCGTGACGGCCGTGCTCATCCAGCGCGAAACCGGCGGCAACCTGGCGGAGATCCTCGACAACCTGGCGTACGTGGTGCGCGAGCGCTTCAAGATTCGCCGCCAGGTCCGGGTGCACACCGCGCACGGCCGCTTCACCGCGTGGGTGCTGCTGTCGCTGCCCGCGGCGCTGGCCGTGCTGCTGACCGTCATCAACCCCGATCACATGGGGCTGCTGTTCCACGAACACATGGGCCAGATGATGATTCTGGGCGCGATCGTGATGCAGACGGTCGGGTACTTCTGGATTCGCAAGGTCATCAAGATCGAGGTATAGGGCGATGCTCCTGATTCCGGTACTCGGATTCATCTTCGTCACGCTGCTCGTGACGGCCGGCGCGATGGCGCTCGCGCCGAGCGGCGCCGGCACGCTCGAACGCCGCCTGGAAGAAGTGTCGGACTGGCAGGGCAAGCCCATCGGTGAAACCGAATCGAAGGGCCGGTCGTTCCTCAGCGGGCTGAAGCGCCTCGGCTCCGTGGCGCCGCAGAACGCCAAGGAAATGGGGAAGCTGCAGAAGCGGCTGGTCAACGCCGGCTACCGCAGCTCCGAGGCCCTGCCCATTTTCTTCGGCATCCGGGTCGGCCTGGCGCTGGTGATGTTCGCCCTGTGCGCGACGCCGATCCTGATGACGCCGAACTTCGTGATGGCGCTCGGCGCCTGCGGCGTCGGCTACATGCTGCCGGGTATGCAGCTCGGGCGCATGGCCAGGCAGCGGCAGAAGATGATCCGTCTCGGCCTGCCTGACGCGCTCGACCTGATGGTCGTGAGCGTGGAGGCCGGGCTCGGCCTCGACCAGGCCATTCAGCGCGTCGCGGACGAGATGGCGTACGCGCACCCCGCGCTCGCCGACGAGCTGCGCCTCATCAACCTCGAGCTTCGCGCCGGCAAGGCGCGCTCCGAGGCGCTCCACAACCTGGGCGTCCGGACGGGCGTCGAGGACGTCGAGTCGCTGGTCGCCATGCTCGTGCAGACCGACAAGTTCGGCACCAGCGTCGCGCAGTCCCTGCGCGTGCACAGCGACACGCTGCGGGTCAAACGCCGCCAGCGCGCCGAAGAGGCCGCCGCGAAGACCGGCGTGAAGATGGTGTTCCCGCTCGTGTTCTGCATCTTCCCGGCGGTCTGGGTCGTCACGATCGGCCCGGCGATCATCAAGTTCGTGCAGGTCGTCTTTCCGCTGTCAGCCGCGCAGTAGGACAAGGGAGCGCCATGTCTTCGTCGCCGCAGTCGAACGTTCGCGCCATGACGGACCGGTCGCCGGCTCCGCCGCCGCTCGTGCACCTCGAGGACACGGGCCTCGCGGCGGACATCGTCGAGCAGCTCCTGCTCAAGACGCTCTACGGCGCCGAAGCCATCGGATCGGCCATCGCCGAGAAGATGCGGCTGCCGTTCACGATGCTCGAACCGCTGATCGAGCATGCCCGTGCCGAGCGGCTCATGGAAGTGCGTGGCGCCAACGGCGGGAACGCCTCCGGGTACCGCTATACGCTCACCGATCTGGGCCGCGAACGCGCGCGCCAGTTCCTCGACATCAACCAGTACGTCGGACCGACGCCGGTTCCGCTGGCCGCCTATGTCGCGCAGATGAAAGGGCTCGCCGCCAACCGCGGCTACCTCGACCACGAGCGGCTCAAGTCGGGCTTCCAGCACCTGATCGTGGACGACGCGATGCTCGAGAAGCTCGGGCCCGCGGTCAACGCCGGCAAGGCCGTGTTCCTCTACGGGCCGCCCGGAAACGGCAAGACCGTGCTGGCCGAAGGCATGGGCGCGTCGATCGGCGGCGACATGTACATGCCGCACGCGATCGACGTGGACGGCAACGTCATCACGATGTTCGACCCGATCTGCCACGAGGCGCTCGACAACGAGACGGCCGCCTCGCAGGAGGGGAGCGTCATCCGCTCCGCGCCCCGCGATCGCCGGTGGGTCCGGATCAAGCGGCCCGTCGTCATGGTCGGCGGCGAGCTGACGCTCGACATGCTCGACCTGACGTTCAACCCGATCTCGAAGTTCTACGAAGCGCCGATTCAGCTCAAGGCCAACGGCGGCGTGTTCCTCGTGGACGACTTCGGCCGCCAGCGCGTCCGGCCGCAGGAGCTCCTGAACCGCTGGATCGTGCCGCTCGAGAGCCGCTTCGACTACCTCACGCTGCACACCGGCAAGAAGTTCCAGCTGCCGTTCGACGTCCTCATCGTGTTCGCGACGAACCTGAACCCGGCGTCGCTGGCCGACGAGGCGTTCCTGCGCCGCATCCCGTACAAGATCGCCGTCAACGATCCGACGATGGAGCAGTTCGTCAAGATCTTCGAGCTGAACTGCACGCGGCGGAATCTGCCCTTCCATCAGGTCATGGTGGCGTATCTCCAGCGCCGGCACTACGGGCCGCTGAGCCGTCCGCTGCGGTCGTGCCACCCGCGCGACCTGCTGGACCAGGTCACCGCTCTCTGCCGCTACCGCGGCGTCGAGCCGGTCATCACGCGCGAGCTGCTCGATGCGGCGTGCGCGTCGTACTTCGTAGACGGCCCCGGAGCCGGCGACACGAACCCGCCGGCAGCCACTCCGCCGGCCGCGGCTTCGCGCAAGGCGTCGAGGGGCCGCCTGGAAGTTCATTGATGGAAAGCCCGCGCCGCAATACCTCCGAGCTCCTGGCGCGGGCGACGGTCAGCGTGCTCTTCACGCTGCTGACCATCAACATCCTGCAGGACTTCCTGCGCACGGGCCGCGTCACCGGCCTGCTGCTGCTCGTGAGCGAAGCGCTCGTGATCGTGCTGACGGTCATCAGGCGTCCCGCGCACATCGTCGATCGGTCGGTGCGCGCCGCGATGGTGACGGCCATTTCCGTAATCGGCCCGCCGCTCCTCCTGCCGTCCGATGCCGGCGGCCTTGTCCCCGACGTGGTCACGGCCGCGGCCTCGGCGATCGGGCTCGCGTTCGTGGTGCTCGGCAAGCTGACGCTCGGCCGGAGCTTCGGCCTGGTGCCCGCCAACCGCGGCGTCGTGATTCGCGGACCCTACGCGCTGGTCCGGCACCCCATCTACAGCGGATACCTGATCACGCACTTCGCGTTCCTGATCGCGCACCCGAGCTGGTGGAACGCCGTCGTCGTCGGGATTGCCGACACCGCGCTCATCCTCCGGGCGCTGATCGAGGAGCGGGTGCTCAACGGCGACGCCGAGTACCAGGCGTACTGCCGCCGTGTCGAGTGGCACCTCGTACCGGGCGTCTTCTGATGCCCGAGACCCGAACAGGATCTGGCGTGCAGCTCATCAACGAACGCACACACACCGCCGTCGCCACCGTGGTCGAGATCGCCGTGTCGCGCGTCGATCGGCGGCGCGGCCTGCTCGGGCGCAACGGCCTCGATGCCTCGGCGGCCTTGATGCTCGCGCCGTGCGCCGCCGTACACACCGCGTTCATGCGGTTCGCGCTCGACGTCGTGTTCGTCGACAAGTCGGGCCGTGTCCGGAAGATCGTGCAGGGCCTGGAGCCCTGGCGCATGTCGGCGTCGTTTGGCGCGTACGCCGCGATCGAGCTGGCGGCCGGCGGCCCCCGGGATCTCGTGCCCGGCGACCGCCTCTATCTGTCGCACCGCGCGGACGCGGACACGCTCGAGAGCGCCGTCAGGACGCTCTACCAGTCGTAGGGCGGCCCTTTCAGGGCCGCCTGAAAAGAGGCTCGCCAGACTGCCGCGGCCCTGAAAGGGCCGCGCTACTGACTCCTCAGCCTGACCAGTGTGGCGCCGAGGTGCGACGAGGCGTCGTCCCTGAACTCCTCGACGGACGGATGGCGGTCGAGCGCCGCCTGCACGATCCCGCGCTGGACACCGCGCCCGCGCCCGTGAACGACGCGGACCTCGCGGAACCCCGCGCGCGCGGCGGCGGTCACGTATTCCTCCACAACCGATGCGACGTCGCGGGGCGCGAACGCGTGGAGATCGAGCTCGGCCTCGATTGGTACGTGGGTCACGTCCGGCACGGGCGCGGCGTCCGGCCCGTCGGGATGATCAGGCACGACGGTATTCGGCCGTGACCATGGTCGTGATGCCCCCGCGGACGGAGAAGTCGCCGACGACGGTCATCCGGCGCGGCTGCAGGCACGCGACCAGATCGTCGAGGATCTGGTTGGTGGCGTTCTCGTAGAAGATGCCGCGATTGCGGAACTCGATCAGGTAATACTTCAGCGACTTCAGCTCGACGCACTCCGCGTCGGGCACGTAAGTAATACGGATGACGCCGAAATCAGGGAGGCCGGTCTTCGGGCAGAGGGCCGTGAACTCGGGGCAGTTGATGGCGATTTCGTAGTCCCGCCCGGGCCGGGGGTTCGGAAATGTTTCGAGCGTCGAGCTTGACATGCCTGAAATCCTAGCACCTCGGCATTCGGGCCCGTGGGGTGGCGCCAGGCCGGAGGCCCGCCAGACGCGATTCCGGCCCGGAAATCAAGGGTTCTCGCCGTGACCCTCGCATTGACACCGGTGATCGCTGCGAGCTAGGATACCGCGTTTTTCGAATGAAAACGGCGATCGTTGGCGCGCGCGCAGCCTCGCCGGTGCATATCAGGCGCGTGACGTAGATGGGGGACGCGATGGCTGACGCCCGCAGAATGGGCAAATCGGAGCTCTTTTCGTACTTCGCCGAACGGTTCGAGGTGAAGCGCACGCAGGCCCGTGAGTATTTCGACGAGCTCACCGTGCTGGCGGAAAAGGAGCTCAAGCGCTCGGGCGAGTTCGTGCTGCCCGGGATGGTGAAGCTGGTCGTTCAGAAACGCAAGGCGCGCATGGGCCGCAACCCGGCCACCGGCGAAGCGATCAAGATTCCCGCGAAGACCGTGGTCAAGGCGAGAATTGCGAAGCAGCTGAAAGACGCCGTTCTCCCCCGAAAGTAGCCGGTCGGCGCAGCGGCGGCGAGGTGCGTCAGTCGCCGTTGCTGCGTTCGCCTGGGCTGGGTGCCTCAGGCCGCCGTGGCCTTGCCAGCCAGCATCCGGCTGTAGAGCGTCGCCGGCACGAGGCGCGCCGTTTTGTCCTCGAGGTCGGTCATCGAGTCGTCGTCAAGGATGATCCGGTCGCCCGGTCCGAGCAGGATTTCGGCGCTGTACCGTCGTGATCCGCGTTGCGTCCGAAGTTCGAAGTACGTCACCGGATACGTCTGGTCGTCGACCTCCAGCGCGTCCGTCTTTACGACCTTCCGAAACATGACTGCCCCCTGTTGAGTCACGCGTCTTGGCCCCGGACCGGGGCTCAACTCGCCGCTGCCTGTGTCGCCGTCTCGTCTCGCGCTGGAAACCTCAGCGTAAATTTCGTCCCGCGGCCGACCTCGCTTTCCACCGCGATCGTGCCGTCGAGTTGTTCCACGATCCGCTTCGAGATGGCGAGGCCGAGGCCGAGACCCCGGCGCTTGGTCGTCACGAAGTCCTCGAAAATGGCCGCCAGCCGATCCGCCGGGATGCCCGAGCCCGTGTCCTCGACCGACACTTCCACGAGATCGCCCACGCGGGCCGTGGCAATCGTGACGCGTCCGCCCTGCTCCGTCGCCTGAATCGCGTTGGTGATGAGATTGCGGTAGACGCGCCCCAGGGCGAAATGGTCGCCCTCGATCATGAGCGGCCCCGAAGCGTACCGTGTCTCGATCGCCACGCCGACCCGCTCGCCCTCGCCCCGCATCGAGTCCACGATGTCGGCGATGGAGCCGTTGACCTCCATCGGGAAGCGTTCGATGGGCTTCGGCTTCACGATGTTCCGCAGGTCGTCCATGAAGTGGCGCAGCGTGGCCAGCTCGCGTTCGATCGTCCGGCGGAACATGTCGCGCGACTCGGGATCCACGTCGTCGCGCAGGAGGAGGCGCGTGCTGTTGCCGATGTTCTGGACCGGGTGCGCCAGGTCGTGGACGAGGCCGGCCGCAATGCGGCCGAACATCGCCTGGCGCTCCTGCCGCTTGATGTTTTCCTGCAGCTCGATCAGCTTGTCGGCCATCGTGTTGAACGCCTGGCCGAGCTCGGCGAACTCGTCGCCCGTCCGGATGTCCACGCGTTCCTCGAGGCGACCCGCCGCGAGGGCCTGCGTGCCGCGCTGCAGCGTGAGGATCGGCGTGATGAACTGGCGGCCGAAGAGGTAACCCGCGAGGATCATCAGGAGCAGCACGACCGAGATCGAGATGACGAGCTGACGCTGCAGCACGGTGGCGTTGGCGTCAGCTTCGCTTGTCGGCTGCTCGACGATCATCGTCCAGCCGAGCGGTACCATCCGTGCCGCGACGCCGAGCTTGCGGGCGCCTTCGTCGGTGTACTCGATCGAGACGGGTCCGTTGCCGCCGGCGGCCTTCAGCGCCGCCACCAGCGGGTGGTCGCTCATGTTCTTCGCCTGTGCGACGAGCGCCTTCCGGTCGGGGTCGCCGTGCGCGACCAGCTCGTCGTTCGAGGCGAGGACCAGCGCGTAGCCGTGTGCGCCGATCTTGATGCGATCGACGGTGCGCCACATCTCTTCCAGGCTGAACTGCCCGACGAGCCAGCCGGCCGGCGCGCCGAGCTTCGTCAGGTGAATCGCGAACACGGTGGACGGCAGCAGATCCTCGTCCACGCGGATCCCCGACATCGACACACCCTGGATGAGGAGGGGCGCGTTCTTCGGGACCTCGACGCGGGGCTTGCCGATACGGCTCGTCGCCAGCACCGCGCCGGCCTCGTCGAACAGGGTGATCTCGCGGAACTGGCGGATGTCGAGGACGTAGTTCTTGATGATGCGATCCTGCTGGTCGGGCGTCAGCCCCGTATCCTGCAGGTTGGCGGCGAGCGCCTTGAGCAGCTCCGCGTTCGTGGTGATGTACCGGCGGATTTCCTCGACGGCGCGGGCGGCCACGTTGGCGTTGCCCTGCACGACCGACTGGCGGGTGCCGCTGCGCAGCGAGAGGATCGACACCGCGCCGTACGCGATGAGCGGCACGACGGCGGCCAGCGCCAGCAGCAGGGCGAAACGCGTCGCGATATGGCGCTTGCGGGTCGCCATCGCTCCTAGTTTCGGCTCGCCAGCTGTATTTCTTTGGCCGGCTTCCACAGGCGGAGCGTCGCGAGCGCGTCGCGCCCGTCTTCAGGCCGGGGCACCTCGAACCGGCGGCTTACGGCCCTGGCGCGCTCGCCCCAGGCCAGGAATATGGCCGGAGGGCTGTCGACGATGGCCTGCTGGAAGGCCAGCACGCCCTCACGATACTCCTCGTCGGATGCGGCGTGGCGCACGCGATCCAAGGCGTCGTCGATGGCCGGGCTGTCGATGGTCTGCGTAGTCCCGCCACCCCTCGAGTGCCAGCGCCGATACGAGCGGAACAGGCTCGGGCCGCTCAGGGCGTCCACCAGGATCGCCTCGAACTTGTTGCTGTTCGCGGCCTCGGCCAGCTCGTCCTGGGTGATTTCCTTGATCCGCATGTCCACCCCGGCCGCGGCCAGCTGGCGCTTCACGGTCAGTGACACGCGCTCGTAGACCGAGTCGACGGGGACGAGGCACGTAAACGTGAAGTGCCGGCCGGGCAGGTTCGTCGCGACGCTCGGGTTGAACGTGAACTTGGCCGCGTTGTCGCTGAGCGCCCAGTGGCGAGGCGGCACAGGGCCGGACGAGGGGAGCCCATGGCCGTTCAGCCCGTCGCGAACGAGGGCGTCCCGATCGATGACCGCGTTCAGCTCGCGCCTCAGATCCGGCGACTGGAAGGCGGGACCCGGCCCGAAGATGATCATGTACTGGTAGTGCCGGACGAATGAGAACACGGCCACATTGCTCGACGACTGGAGGGAGTCGAGCGCAGTCAGCGTTGACCTCGTAGAGCATATCGAGGTCACCGCGCAGCAGCTCCGCCCACGCGGCGCGCACCGTCGGGTAGGGCGTAAACAGGATCTTGTCGATGGCCGGCCTGCCCTGGTAGTAGTCGAGGTTTGCCGTGAGTTCCAGCGGATTCGACGTGGGAACGAATGGCCCTACACTTGCCCCGCCCTTCCCGGGCTTCTGGATGGTCGTTTCGAGCGCCTCGATCAACAGGGGGGCCGGGCGTCGCAGGCGGAACTGAATCCGCGAGTCGTCGAGGCCCTGCACTGCCGCAACATCCTCGTACGAAGCGCCCATGAGCCTCGGAAGGGTTTCGCTGCAATATGCCAATGACGGCGGACGCCGTGACCGGCGTGCCATCGTGAAATCTGGCCTGCTTGTGGAGTTGGAGAGTCAGGGTCAACCCGTCGGGCGAAGTGACCCAGCTCTCGGCAAGGAATGCCCGAGGGCGCCCGTCCTCGTTAAAGTTCACGAGGCCTTCGAGCGACAGGTTGGCGACAACCTGTTTCATCCCAGCCTCCGCGGCCTGGACTGAGAGGCCGCCGACGCCCACCCGCAGCGTCGTTGCCGTCTGGCTGGAAGCGGGCCCAGGGCCCTGACGGCACTGGGCCGAGCCGAGCAGCACGACCAACCAGCTCAACACGCCGAACATCGCGAATGCTCGGCGGGCGAGTGGTTGTTCGTGCCTGATCGCTCATCTACCGCTGTTGGTCATTCAACGGGATGTCGTCGACGAGGATGTCGCAGTTCTTGCTCGGCTTCGCGTTGACGGTGCCCTTCTTGATCACGTGAATCTTCATTGTACTCTCCTAGTTCGCGCTGGCGACGTTATGGGCCAGCGCGTTGACCGCCGATTCGAAGCTGGCTTTGTGACATGTCGGCACGTTCATGTCGCCAAGCTGTGCGTATGAAGCTGTCAGGCACCCCCCCGCGCACACCGGGATAAAGGCACAGTCCCCGCAGGCTTTCCACGGGTCGAGCGTGTCGAAACGTTTGCGATTCTGTTCCCGCCACGGATCGGTGCTGCCGTTGATGTGGCCGGTCGAGAGCCCCTTCTCTCCCGTGAAGCCCGGGCAGCCGTAGAGTGACCCGTCGGGGCCGATCGTGTGGGCGTTGTCGTGGTGCACGTGGCAGGGGCCCATGTGCACGCCGTCGGAGGTCGAGAACCCGTGACGCAGGGTCTCCTCCCGGAGCAGCACCATCTTCTCGTCGAGGAAGGAGCAGCTGTCGCAGGTCGAACCGCCTCCGGCCCCGGCGCCCGTCATGCACGAGCCGCCGAGCGGCTTGCCGCTGGCGTCTACCGGTGTGAGCGCGAGCATGCCCTTCGGCTTGGCCGGCTCGCTGCGGACCACCGGCTTGAAGCTGACCTTGACGAGCTTGTCCGCGAAATCCTGCGCCTTGAGGTAGTCGAGCAGGCCCGAGAAGCTGTCGGCCGAGCTCTCGTCGAAGTTCCCGCCGATAGAAATCCGGGTCTTTCCAATGACGCTGCGGATGTTCGCGACGATGCGGTCGAAGGTGCCCTGGCCGCCGCGGAGGGGACGCATGCGATCGTGCGTCTGCTTGTCCCCGTCCAGCGTGATCTTGGCGCCGCGCAGCCCGTAGGGATTCAGCCGATCGACGATCTCCGGCGTGAGCAGCAGCCCGTTGGTGATGATGCTCATGGTCTGCTTCACGCCGCGCGCCTGCGTCGCGCGCCACGTGCGCTCGGCCATGTCGTACATCACCGGGAGATTCAGGAGCGGTTCGCCGCCAAAAAACGTGATGACGAGCGTTTCCGGCTTCAGGCGGTCGAGCTGTCCCTCGATCCAGCCCGCGACGCGCGCGGAGGTCTCGAGCGTCATCTTCTCGGCGAACTGGTTGTAGTCTTCGCGATCGCCCTGGTAGCAGTAGCCGCAGGCGAAATTGCACTGCAGCGTCGTCAGCAGCGTGATGTGGAGCTCCGACGAGCTGTGCTTGACCGTGTGGAAGTAGGCGTCGAGGGCCGCGCGGTCGGCGGCGGCGTCGGGCACGAAGAACCCGTTCTCCTTCAGCAGGTCGAAGGCTTCCCGCTGCGTACCGTCGAGGCTGTCGAAGTCGCGGCGATCGAGCAGGGCCGCGACATCGGAGGACACCAGCAGCTGCGCGTCGCTCAACGTGTTCATCAGGAACACGTCGTCCCGTCCGGCGATCGGGACACGCAGATTGAAGATCGAAGGCTGCATCGCTCCTCGTCAGTACGACAGCTCGGCGTTGCGAAGTGGGTTGCTCGCGACCGCGCACGCGGCGACGTTAACTCGCCCGCGGACGGAGGCTGCAACGCATATTCCATAACATGCCGATCGCGTGAATTGCGTGAATTCGCTGGGGATTTGCGCGCAAACTGACGAGCTGCGATGCGCGCGTTTTTTTGGTGAGCAGACAACGAGTTGCCCCGCGCGGCCGGAGCGCGGTGGACTCGTCCGTTTACTAACCGATGATTGAGCGCTTTACAGGCAGGAGGTAATGCGTTGGCCGATCGGCCAGAATCTTGGCCGGCTATGCGCCGCGGAGCCGCCTGGCGAGATGACGGACATCCAGCTTGTCCATCTTATATTTGAGAGTACTCAGCGGAATTCCAAGGTACTCTGCGGTCGCCGTGACGTTCCATCCGCACTTCTCGAGGGCGCGAAGGACGAAGTTCCGCTCGAACGTGTTGGTCGCGTCCTCGAACAGGCTGTCCCCGTGCGCCCCCCTGGGCTCGAGCTGGGCGAAGTGGAACTCAAGGGGCAGGTCCTCTTCGGAGATGAAGTCCTTGTCGCTCATCGCCACCAGGCGCTCGACCAGGTTCTCCAGCTCCCGGATGTTGCCAGGCCACCAGTACCGCTTCAGCATCGCGATCGTCGAGTCCGAGATGCCGCGGACGTTCTTGTGGAAGCGCGCGTTGTACCGGCGCAGGAAGAACTCGGCGAGCTGCGGCACGTCCTCGCTCCGGTCGCGGAGCGGCGGCAGCTTGATCGGGATGACGTTGATCCGGTAGTAGAGGTCCTCCCGGAACCGGCCGTCCTTGACCGCCTTCTCGAGGTCCACGTTGGTGGCGGCGATCAGCCGGAACTCGGTCTTGATCGGTTTGCTCCCGCCGACGCGTTCGATCTCGCCCTCCTGGATGGCGCGCAGCAGCTTGGCCTGCAGGTCCAGGCGGAGATCGCCGATTTCGTCCAGGAAGAGCGTGCCGTTCGACGCCAGCTCGAACTTGCCGAGTTGCTGGCGGTGGGCGCCGGTGAACGCGCCGCGCTCGTGGCCGAACAGCGTGCTCTCGGTGAGCTCGCGGGGAATCGCCGCGAGGTTCACGGCGATGAACGGCGCGTCGGCGTCGCCGGACTCCTTGTGGATCAGCCGCGCGAGCAACTCCTTGCCGGTGCCGCTCTCGCCGAGAATGAGGATCGTCGCCGACAGCTTCGCGACCTTGTGCACCAGATCCACGATGTCCCGCGTGTTCTTGCTCGGTCCGACGATGAATTCGCGTTCGGCCTGGTCGGCGACCTGCGCCGACAGCGTCAGCACCTGACGGTTGAGGTCCTGCCGCTCGGCCGCGTTGCGCACGAGCGATCGGAGCTGGTCGTAATCGAATTCCTTGGTGATGTAGTGATACGCGCCGTGCTTCATCGCCTGGACGGCGGTTTCGATCTCCTGGATCGCGGAGATCATGATCACTTCGATCAGGCTGTAGTTTTCCTTGACGATGCGGAGCACCTCGAAACCGCTGATGCCCGGCAGGCGCACGTCGAGCAGCAGCAGGTCGACGTCTTCCTTGTTCAGGACCGGCAGCGCAGCTTCGCCGCTCGCGACGCGCAGCACGCGGTACTCACGCTTGAGAATCGCGGTGAGCGTGTCGCGCATTCCCTCGTCATCGTCGACGATGAGGATGGTCTTCAGCTTGGGAGTCACTTCACGCACAACAGTTTAGAGCGATCCGGTCGTATTGTCTCAGGCGGTTGACACTCTTGCAAGCCGTTCGATAAGGTACGAGGTTTGGTGCCCCTTCTCTGGCTGGTGACCGTTGCCGCCCTGCTGACCGCCGCCTGGGCCCTGGTTCGGGCGCGGCGCGTCACGAAACGGCTCGAGCGGCTCACAGAGTCGTACTGGGAACTGAAGTACGATCACGGGCAATTGCGTGCACGTGTGGAGCGGCTCGACCCTGGCGCGCCGGCCGCGGCGGCCGAGCCCGCGCCCAGGGCCGGCGGGACGGCATTCGTGCCGCTGTCGTCGCTGAAAGCCTCAAAGTGATGCCGCGCCGCGCTCCCAGCCTTCCATGAGATCACACTGTGCCAAACGAGTATGACGTCGTAGTCGTCGGTGCGGGCACCGGCGGGTACGTCGCCGCAATCCGCGCCGCTCAACTGGGCCTCAAAGTCGCCGTCGTCGAGAAGCAGAAAGCGCTTGGCGGAACCTGCCTGCTGTGGGGGTGCATTCCCACCAAGGCGCTGCTCGAGCACGCGCACGCGTTGAAGATCGTCCAGCATTCGAAGGAGTGGGGGATTTCCATCGGGGACTCCCCAGTCGCGATCAACATGTCCCAGGTCCAGGAACGGAAGGATCGGATCGTCGGGGGCCTGACCAAGGGCGTCGAGTTCCTCTTCAAGAAAAACAAGATCGACTGGATCAAGGGCACGGCGCGCCTGACCGGGCAGGGCGGCGTCGACGTGTTCGAAGGCGACGTCCAGACGCTGGCCGCGCGAAAGGAAATCATCGTGGCGACCGGCTCGGCCCCGCGGAGCGTGCCGGGGATCGCGATCGATCACACTCGCATCATCACGAGCGACGAAGCCATCCACCTGAAGCAGGTGCCCAGGTCGATCGCGATTCTCGGCAGCGGCGCCGTCGGCGTCGAGTTCGCGTCGATCTTCCGGCGGTTCGGCAGCGAGGTGACCATCCTCGAGCTGCTGCCGCGGCTCGTGCCGGTCGAAGACGAGGCGGTGTCGGCGGAGCTCGAGAAGTCGTTTCGCAAGCAGGGCATCAAGATTCACACCGGCGCGAAGGTGACCGGGGCGACCGTCAGCGGCGCGGGTGTGGATGTCGCGGCGCAGCTGGCGGACGGGACAGCCACGACGATCAGCGCCGAGTACCTGCTCGTGGCCACGGGCCGCGGCCCGGTGACGACGGGCCTCAATGCGGAAGGCGTCGGCCTGCAGCTCGAAAAAGGCTACATCAAGGTCGACGAGCTGTTCAGGACGACCGTGCCCGGCATTTCTGCCATCGGCGACGTCATCACGCTCGGCACGCCTGGCCACCCGCAGCTCGCGCACGTCTCGTCCGCCGAAGGCGTCATCGCCGCCGAACGAATCGCCGGACAGCACGTCAGGCCGCTCAACTACGATCATGTTCCGGGCTGCACGTACTGCGATCCGGAGATCGGCAGCGTCGGCCTGACGGAACGCGAGGCGAAGGAGCGCGGCTTCGAGGTGCGCGTTGGCGTGTTTCCGTTCGGTGTCCTCGGCCGCGCCAAGATGTCGGGTGAAACGGAAGGCTTCGTCAAGATCGTCGCCGACAAGGCATCGGACGACGTGCTCGGCGTCCACATGATCGGCTCGCGCTCGACGGAACTGGTGGCCGAAGCGACGCTGGCGCTGCGTCTGCAGTCGACCGTCGAAGACCTGATTCGCACGATCCACGCGCATCCGACCATGGCCGAGGCCGTGGCGGAGGCGGCGCACGCCACGCACGGCGCGGCGCTGCATTCGTAACGAGAGGGCACGAACATGGCCACCGATGTCGTGATGCCCCAGATGGGCGAATCGATCACCGAGGGCACCATCGTCCGCTGGATGAAGAAGGTCGGCGACCGGATCGACCGCGACGAGCCGCTGCTCGAAATCACGACCGACAAGGTGGATGCCGAAGTTCCTTCGCCGGCGGCCGGCATCGTCGTGCAGATCCTGGCGAAGGAAGGCGACACGGTCTCGGTGAACCACGTGCTGGCCGTGATCGATGCGCCCGACGCCGTGGCCGGCGCGCCCGCGCAGAAATCGGGCGCTGTCGCCCCGGCGCCGGCGGGCGCCGCGCCCGGCCGTCCGCTCGAGGCCCCCGCGCAGTCAAAGCCGGCGGTGGACGACATTGCGCGCGACCGGACGTCGCCGCTGGTCCGGAAACTCGCGAAAGAACATCACGTCGATATCTCGCAGATCCACGGGACCGGCATCTCGGGCCGCGTGACCAAGTACGACGTCCTCGACTACCTCGAACAGACAGGGCAGGCGGGGCAGGCGGGGCAGGCAGGTCGGGCAGGGCTGGCGAAGCCCGGCGATCGCGTCGAGCCGATGTCGGTGATGCGGAAGAAGATCGCCGACCACATGGTCCTCAGCCGCCGGACGTCCGCGCACGTGCACACGGTGTTCGAGGTAAATTTCTCGGCCATCGCCCGGATCCGCGAAGCGAAGCGCGCCGGCGGCAAACCTACCTACCTCGCGTTCATCATCGCGGCCGTGGCGCGCGCGCTACGGGCAGTTCCGGCGATCAACTCATCGGTCGACGGCGACTCCATCGTCTATCACAAGGACATCAACATCGGCGTCGCCGTGGCGCTCGACTGGGGATTGATCGTGCCCGTCATCAAGCACGCGGACACGCGCGATCTGCCGGACGTCAGCGCCGCCATCGCGGACCTTGCCGGGCGCGCACGGGCGAAGCAGCTCACGCCCGAGGACGTGTCTGGCGGCACGTTCACGATCACCAACCCGGGCATGCTCGGCGCGCAGTTCGGCACGCCGATCATCAACCAGCCGCAGACGGCGATTCTCGCCGTGGGCGCCATCGAAAAGCGGCCCGCCGTGGTCAACGACGCCCTCGCGGTTCAGACGATGGCGTACCTGGCGCTCGGCTTCGATCACCGAATCATCGACGGCGCGGTCGCCGATGGGTTCATGTCGAACGTGAAGCATGCCCTCGAGCACTGGGATCCGGAGTCGGCGTGAGGCTGGCGTAGAGGTCCGGCGGCTGGGCCGTGTCTCCTACGCGGATGCTCTGGCGTTGCAGCGCGAGCTGGTCGTCGAACGCCAGGCTGGCCGCGTCGGCGATCTGCTCCTCCTCGTCGAACATCCACACGTCCTGACGTTGGGCGTCCGGGGGGATGGCGGCCGATCGCATATCCTGGCGTCCGCCGATGTGCTTGCGGCCCGCTCGGTCGAGGTGTTCGAGACCGGGCGCGGCGGCGACGTCACCTACCACGGCCCCGGCCAACTTGTTGGCTACCCCATCATCGACTTGAACCCGGATCGCCGCGATGTTCATCGGTACGTGCGCGATCTCGAGGACGTCCTGATCCGGGTGGCGGCCGACTACGGCATCGAGGCCGGACGCGAACGGGGGCTGACAGGGGTCTGGGTGGGCGACCGCAAACTGGCCGCGATCGGCGTTCGCATTGCCCGGTGGGTGACGAGCCACGGGTTCGCGCTCAACGTGACCACCGACCTCGACTATTTCAACCTGATCGTGCCGTGCGGCGTGGCCGATCGCGGCGTGACGTCGCTCGCGGCTCTGCTCAGGCGCGAGATCGACGGGGCCGAGGTTGAGGACCGCGTGGTACGCCATTTCAACGACGTCTTCGCTTAACACATTGTCCGAACGTAACTTACGGACAAAATTCGCACTCAGGAATATTTTTGCCGGCGCAGGTGTTCCCTCTAACGTCGAGGAGACCCATGCGCGACCCCCAAAACGAAGAACTGCTCAAACGGCTTCAACTCGGCGACGAACACGCGTTGTCGGAGCTTTCAACGCTGTACGGCGCCAAGATCTACCAGCTGGCCTTCCGTTACCTGCGCAATCACGAGGACGCCGAAGAAGTGACGCAGGATGTTCTTTATAAAGTGTTCCGGAAAGTCGGCGAGTTCCGTGGCGACGCCGCCTTGTCGTCCTGGATTTATCGAATCACGTTCAACGCGGCCATGTCGCGGCTGCGTTCGGCCTCGTATCAGCGGGCCCAGGACGAACAGCGCGACCAGGCGGTTGCCGACGGCGAGGACGCCGCAATCGCCTCACTGCAGGAAGTCGCCGACTGGTCGCATATGGCCGACGAGCACCTGCTGCGGTCGCAGCTGCGCCGGCGCCTTGTCCGCGCCGTCCTGGCGCTCCCGGTGATTTACCGCGCGCCGGTCGTGCTTCGCGATCTGCAGGGCATGTCGACCGAGGAAGCCAGCGCCATGCTGCACGTGAAAGATCAGACGCTGAAGTCGCGTCTGCACCGCGGTCGGCTGATTCTCCGGAAGCAGCTGGCTGATTTCGCCGGCGGCCTGACCCTCCACCGGCCGGTCTACGGTACGTAGCGCGGGCCTTTCAGGCCCGCGTCTCGAGGCGGCCCTGAAAGGGCCGCCCAACTCCCTTTACAACAACATCGCGTTCTCGAGCCTCACGCGCTCGCGAACGCTCAGTTCGGGCATCGCCACGTCGACGACTCCGGCCCGCCCGAGGCGCACGGGGAGGGCCGCGGCGCGCGCGCGTACGCCTGCCGTATCGTCCGGGGCCACGAAACACGTCAGCAGCCGCTGCGAGCCGCGCAGGAGCGTGTCGATGACCCTGGCCGCGGCGGACGCCAGGGCGTAGGGCCCGGGCGGCCACAGTCCGGCCACGCGGCCGTCGAGCCGCCGCCGCGCCGGCTCGGTGAGCAGCCGTGCCAGCGAGAACCCGCCCGCGGTCGCGTCCTCCCACGGCACGACGATGTGATGCGGCGGGATGCCGAGGATCGAGAGGGAGACATCGCTCGGGACGCTCTGCAGTTCCAGCGCGGCCAGAGCGCGCACGCCGCCCGCCAGCGCTTCCGGCGCCGAGCCGAGCACCGCCGTTCTCGGCAGGTGCAGTTCGCGAACGGCGCGCCCGATCAGATCGCAGTCGGCCGCACCGGCGCACACGATGAGCGACGCGGGTGACAGATCGCGAACCCGTTTCAGCAGCAGCATGGCCGCATCGTCCTGCCGATCGTGGCCGCCGAACGGTTCGGCGATCGCCACGATCGTTGACCCCGCGATGGTGGTGAGATCGGCTGATCCGGAGACGTTCGACGCAAACCCCTCGACCGGCGCGGCCTCGCTGATGTCGAGCGCTTTGCCCTGGGCCGCCCGACCGTTGTCGTCGATGAGGCAGATCTCCGGCGCGACGTTCCGGCGCGCCAGCACGTGCGCCAGCAGTCCGCCCAATTCGCCGCCGCCGACAATCGCTACCCGGGACGACACCTGAGCCATCTCTCGTGCGCTATTGTAATGGGTGACATGGACTCCATACGTGGCAAGGTCGCCCTGGTGACGGGCGGATCGCGCGGCATCGGTCTGGCCATCGCGCGCGCGCTCGTCGCCGAGGGCGTGTCGGTTTCCGTGACGGGATTGCGCGACGCATCGCTGTCGGCGGCGCGTTCGCACATCGAGAGCGCCGGGCCGGCGGCCGTCGAAACGCTTCGCGCGGACGTGCGAAGTTACGAGGACGTCGAGCGCGCCCTGGCCGCCACGGTCGGCCGCTTCGGCGGACTCGACATCCTCGTCAACAACGCCGGTGTCGGCATATTCGCGGACGTCGCCGAGATGACACCGGCCCAGTGGTCCGAGATCATCGACACCAACCTGACCGGCGTGTTCAACGCGTGCCACGCCGCGATCCCGCACCTGCGGCGCCGCGGCGGCGGCTCCATCATCAACATCAGCAGCCTCTCGGGCACGAACCCCTTCGCCCAGGGCGCCGCGTACTGCGCGTCGAAAGCGGGATTGAACGCGTTCAGCGAGGCGCTGATGCAGGAACTGCGGTACGACGACATCCGCGTCAGCTACGTGATGCCCGGCTCGGTGGCCACCCAGTTCGCGCAGGGCGATCCCGCGAAGGGCGCGGAGTGGAAAGTCGCCCCCGCCGAAGTCGCCGAGGTCGTCGTCAACCTGTTGCGGCACCCGGCGCGGAGCCTGCCGAGCCGCGTCGAAATCCGTCCCACCAAGCCGGTGAAGAAATGACGTCAGTCTTCGACAAGCACCGCGACACCCTCGAGCATCACGAGACCATGATGGGCACGTCGCGCGGGCGGCTGGCGGTCGCGCTCGATCTCCTCACCGACTCGCTGGCGCTCGTCGGCCAGCACGGCGTGTACTGCCGGAGCGAGCGCTGGCCCGGCAAGCCGCGAATGGACATCGCCCTCGTGCTCGAACAGCTGGACGACGCGAAGCAGCTCGTGCAGAGCGCGCTCGAAGAGCTGCGTGCTCAGCGAGAGTAGCGCGGGGCTTTTAGCCCCGCGTCAGCGGCCCTGAAAGGGCCGCTCTACAGCGCGTTCACCCCATGTGCGTTTCGATCAATTCCTCTGCGGCCGACGCCGTCTGATCGGGTCGCGACGGCGGCACGGCGGACTCCTTCCACCGCGACAGGATCAGCAGCCACAGCGCGCCCGGCACGAAGAACAGGATGCCCAGCCACAGTGAGACCGAGCGCGGCGACGCGCCGCTGTCGAGCGCATGGCCGGTCAGGTAGCTGGACATCGACGACGTCAGCGTGACGAGCGCCAGCTCGGCCGCGAAGACCCGGCCCCGGAAAGCGTCGGGCACCTCCATCTGCAGCAGCACGGTGCTGAACACCCACAGGATCGAGCCGCCGAAATGCGCCAGGAGCACGCACACGGCCGCCGTGAGCAGCCCTGGCGCCACCGACAGCGCCGCGTAGAAAACGCCGATGACGAAATATGCCGGGCCGATCGCACGACGCAGCGCCGACGGCTTCTGGCCGAGGATGTAGCGCAGCAGGATCGGGCCGAGCGCGGCGCCGATGCCGCGCGCGCCGTACAGCACGCCGATGCCCGCGGCCGTGCTGCCGCCCACCGGAAACACGCGCTGGCCGAAGATCGTGAGCAGGAGCAGGATGCCGCCGGCCAGGCCCCACCCGGCTTTGACGAACAGGAGCGCCGCCACGTGCGACGATGCGCGGATGTAGCGGATGCCGTCGGCGAGATCGGAGACGCCGGTGATGGCAGCCAGCCCGCGCGGCGGCGGCCGGCTGGCGGGCGTCGCGTCGTAGCGCGTGGCCGCGATGAACAGGCACGACACGAAGAACGACGCGGCGTTGACGGTGAACGCCACGTTCCGGCCGAACGCAGCCGTCACGAGGCCGCCGATCGACGCCCCGAGCGCGAGCATCGCTGACCAGGTTGCGCTCGACAGCGCGTTGGCGGGCAGGAGCTCCTCGGGTGCCGTGATGTTGGGAATCGTGGCGGTGCGCGCCGGCTCGAAGAAGGCCTGCGCCGACACCGTCAGCGCCGTGATGACGTACGCGATCCAGATCTGATCGGCGCGCCGCACCGCCAGCAGGCCGAGGATGAGGCAGCCGCGCACCAGATCAGACGCCATCATGATGCGCCGGCGGTTCAGCCGATCGACGACTACACCCGCCAGGGGACCGACGAGCGCGATCGGCAGCATCTGCACGATCAGCATCCACGCGACGGCGGTGGCCGATCCGGTCAGGTCGAGCAGCAGCGCGTACACGGCGACGGTGTTGAACCAGTCGCCGAGCTGAGAGATCGTCTGCCCGATGTACAGCAGCCTGTAATTCCGGTTGCGTCGTAGGAGGGAGAGATAGGGATTCACCGGCAGCTTCCGTATTCGCGTCCGCCTTCACCAGAGGCTCCGGCGCGACGTATCAGTATAATCGTCGCGAAATGGTCGAAACCCTCGGCCAGTACAAGATCCTCGATCGCATCGGCGCCGGCACGCTCGGCGATGTGTACCGGGCGCGGGACACGCGGCTCGGCCGCACCGTGGCCGTCAAACTGCCGGGGGCGGAGCTCCAGGCCGATCGCGTACGGCTCGACGCGCTGTCGAACGACGCGCGCGCAGCCTCCGTGCTGTCGCACCCGAACATCGCGGCGCTCTACGAAATCGGCGAGGAGGCCGGGCGCCTGTTTCTCGTGTTCGAGTTCGTGCCCGGCGAGCCGTTGAAGCGCGTGATCGCCGGACGCCCGCTCAACATGCGGCGCGCCGTCGATCTGGCCACGCAGATGGCCGACGCGCTTGCCGAGGCGCACGCGGCCGAGCTCGTCCACGGCGGTCTCACGCCCGACACCGTCATGATCACGCCGAAAGGCAACGCGAAGATTCTCGACTTCGGATTCGTGCGTTGGAAAAAGAGCCCGATGCCGGGCGGCGAGTCCGATCACCGGACGGATATCGAGGCGCTCGGCGCCCTCCTCTTCGAGATGTTGACCGGAAGACCGCCGTCTGAGGCGTCGCCACGTCTCGGCGCCTCGGTGCCGGGCGAACTCGACGAGATTGTCGGCAAGGCACTCGGCGCGTATGCCGATGGCGGCTATGAATCGGCCGCGACGTTTGCGGCCGAATTGCGATCGATCGCGACGATTCTGGACGTCCGGGCGGCGTCGGCCGATCCGGTGCGCGCGGCGCCGCTGAGAGACCGGCGCGAGCGCAGCTCGCGGGGATGGATCATCCTGGCGGTGATCGCGGCGCTGGCCCTGGCAGCCCTGGCGGGTTGGTGGCGCTTCCAGTCGTAGGGCGGCCCTTTCAGGGCCGCCTGATGCTGTCGCTGACAACGCCGCGGCCCTGAAAGGGCCGCGCTACTTCTGCCGCGCGCTCGCGAGAATCTCCGGCAGCTGGGCCGTGAACGCGGACCGCGCCAACACCTCATCCACGCCAGCCTGCCGGGCGGCGTCGATCACCTCCGTCAACACGTGCGACGCGTAGCCCACGGTCCTGATTGCCATCGTCGACGGGTCGCGTTTCAAGGCGGCGACCGTGCCGAGCGGATCGGTCCGGGGGTTGTTGAGATCGAGAATGATCAGGGCCGGCGCACTCTCGCGGACCGCGTCGAGGGCGGCCGCTGACGAGCGCGCGAACGCGATCGGGATGCCGAGCTGGCCCGCCGCGCTCCTGATTTTCGAAGCGAACATCAGATCGTCGACAATGGCAAGAACCATGGATGCTCATGATAGTGGAAGACTCATGCTCGAGGTGCGCGCGGTAGGTCCGTTCTTCAAGAATGGCTTTCTCGTGGGATGTCCCGAGACCAGCGAGGCGATCCTCATCGACCCCGGCGACGAAGTCGAGGATCTGCTGGCGCTGGCGAAGACTCGCAAGCTGTCGATTCGTCACGTGCTGCTGACGCACGCCCACGTGGATCACATCACGGGTGTCGGCGCTGCGAAGCGCGCGCTCGGCGTGCCCGTCTACCTGCACCGTGACGATCTGTTTCTTTACGACAACGCCGTCGAGATGGGCGCGATGTTCGGCCTGCGCGTCGAGCAGCCGCCGCCGGTGGACGCGTTCTACACGCCCGGCGAGCACATCGCGTTCGGCACCCTCGAGGCGCGCTGGCACCACACGCCGGGACACTGCCCGGGCGGCGTGTGCCTCGAAGTCGGAAAGGCCGGCGTTCCCGGCGCCGACCTGTTCGTGGGCGATACGCTCTTTGCCGGCTCGATCGGCCGGGCGGATTTACCTGGCGGTGACATGGCGACGCTCCTCGCGTCGATCCGCAACGTGCTGTTTCCTTTCGGGGATGATGCCCGGGTCTACCCGGGCCATGGCCCGGCTACGACTATCGGTCAGGAGCGCCGAACCAACCCGTATCTTTCTTAGCCCCAGCCCCCAGCCCCCAGCCCCAGCCCCTAGCCTCCAACCTCTAACCTCTAACCTCTAACCTCTAATCCCAACCCCCAACCCCCTAAGCCCGTCCAATCGTCAGCTCGACACGTCCAACCCGGAGACGGTCGCCGTTGGCCAGGACGGCCCGCTCGATGCGTTTATCGTTCACGAACGTGCCGTTGGTGCTCGAGAGATCGACCACCTCGAGGGAGTCTTCGTCTGCGCTCAGCCGGCAGTGCAGCCGGGACACCAGCGCGACGTCGAGGATGAAGTCCGCCCGGGGTGCGCGTCCCACCGTCTTGACGGCGCCCGGCGCGAGGCGAAAGGTGTGCGGTTCAGCGTTTGGCTCGCAACCCTGCAGGATCCACATGGCGCTACATCTTATCGTGAACTTTCGGCTCTGAGCTGACGTAGAAGGTCATATGCCAGTGGGAAATAGACCCTCCCGGAAGTGGTGGTATATCGGCGTCGGCGTGGTGCTGCTCGTGGGCGGCGCGGCCGCTGGGTTTGCGACGCTGAACGGTGCGTCGCCGGTCGCCGATCCGTCGAAGATGGCCGTGGCCGAACAGGGCACGATGGTCCGATCCGTCGTGGCGACCGGCAAGATCGAACCCATCACGAAGGTCGAAATCAAGTCGAAGGCCAACGGCATCATCAAGGCGTTACACGTCGACGTCGACAGCCTCGTCAAACCTAACGACGTGCTCGTCGAGCTCGACCGCGAGCAGCTCGAGGCCACGCTCCGCGGCGCCGAAGCCAACCTGCAGGCCGCGCGCGCGTCGCTCGAAGGCGCGCAGGCCGCTCTCAAGAAGACCATCGTCGAAGCCGAGGGGCCGGACGTCGAGTTCGCGCGCCGTGCGTACGACCGCGCGAAGACGCTGTTCGCGGAGCGGCTGATCGCGCAGTCAGCGCTCGACGATGCGCACAGCGCCGTCGATCTGGCCGAAAACCGCCAGCGGGCGGCGCAGTCGCAGCTGGCCGTGAGCGAAGCGAAGGTCACCGAGGCCCGGGCGCAGGTGGCCCAGGCGAAGGCCGTGGCCGACCGTGACGCCGAGGACCTCGCCAACGCCACGATTCGCGCGCCCATCCGCGCCACCGTGCTCAGCCGCGACGTCGAGATCGGCAGCCCCGTCTCGTCGATTCTCAACCTCGGCGCGAACGCCACGCTCGTGATGACCCTCGGCGACATCGAGAAGGTCTTCGTCCGCGGCAAGGTGGACGAAGCGGACATCGGCCGCGTGCGTCTCAACCAGCCGGCGCGCATCCGCGTCGAAACGTTCAGGGATCGCACGTTCAACGGCCACGTGACGCAGATCTCGCCGCTCGGCGTCGAGAAGGACAACGTCACCAGCTTCGAAGTCAAGGTGTCGATTGACAACCCCGGCAAGGAGCTGAAGGCCAACATGACGGCGAACGCCGAGATCGTGCTGGAGGAACACCCGAACGCGCTGCTCATTCCTGAATCGGCCATCACCTACGATCCGCAGAAGAAGCCCTTCGTCGACGTGATCGCGCCGGGCGCGCCGAACGGCCGGCGGAGGACGCCGATCAAGGTCGGCGTCGGCAACGGCACGAAAATCGAAGTCCTCGAAGGCCTCAAGCCGGGCGAGAAACTCCTGCTGCCAGGCTGATGCGGGAAGCCCTCGTTCAGTCGCTCCAGAACCTGCGGGCGAACAAGCTGCGCAGCTTCCTCACGATGTTCGGCATCCTGTGGGGAATGATCTCGGTCATCGTCCTGTCGGCCATGGGCGAGGGTTTCCAGCAGGGGAACGTCAAGGTCCTGCGCGAGCTCGGTAAGAACGTCGGCATCATCTGGGGCGGCCGCACCAGCATGCAGGCCGGCGGCGAACGCGCGGGCCGCGTCGTCTTTCTGACGCTGGACGACGCGCGGGCGCTGGCGGCCGAGTCGCCAATGGTGGCGGTAGTGAGCCCCGAACTGCAGCAGAGCGGCGTCCGCGCGAAAAGCGCCTACAACGCCGCGAGCGTCGGCATCAGCGGCATCGAGCCCCAATATCAGGACATTCGCACGATCGAGCTGGAGTATGGGCGCAACTTCAACTGGCAGGACGAAGAGCACGCGTCCCGCGTCGCCATCGTGGGGTTCGACATCGCCCAGCAGCTGTTCGGACACCGGTACATCCTGGGAGAAGTCGTCACCTTCAACGGGATCGCCTACACGGTGGTCGGCAAGATCCGCAAGAAGGAACAGGACAGCAATTACAGCGGACCGGACAACAACAAGATCTTCGTGCCGTTTGCGGCCATGGCGAGGGACATGCCGCGGCGGGACGCCGAGCCGGGCGTGGTGTCCAACATCATCGTGTCGCCGAAGGACTGGGTCGTCGCGGATTTGCCCCGTGCGCTCGACACGCGGACGCGGCGGATCGAAGACATCGACTGGCCGCTCGAGCAGAACGTCCGGGCCGTCCTGGCCCGCCGCCACGGGTTCGATCCCGGCGACAGGGACGCCGTCGCGATGTGGGACACGTCGATGCAGACGCTGATGTTCGAACGGATGATCGGCCACATGCAGACCTTCTTCACGATCGTCGGCATCGTGACGCTCATGCTCGGCGGGATCGGCGTGATGAACATCATGCTGGTCGCCGTCAAGGAACGCACGCGCGAAATCGGCGTGCGCAAGGCGCTCGGCGCCACTACGGCCAACATCCAGCGGCAGTTCTTCCTGGAAGGCTTTTTCCTGACCATGCTGAGCGGCGGGACGGGCCTCCTGCTCGGCCTTGGCCTCTGCCGGCTCGTGAACCTGGCCCCGATGCCGGCGCGGTTCTCGGGCATGCTGGTGTCCTGGCAGAGCGGCCTGCTGGCGCTGGCCATGCTCGTCACGGTGGGCGTCGTGACGTCCACGTACCCGGCGCGCCGGGCGGCGGAACTGCCGCCGGTCGAGGCGCTTCGTTTCGAGATGTGACGCGATGAAGTTCGCCATCCTGCGCGAGATCGTCCGCGAGGCGGCTTACGGCCTCTACCATCACCGTTTTCGCGCCGCGCTCTCGATGCTCGGCATCTCGTGGGGCATCATCTCCGTCGTCGTCCTGCTGGCGTACGGCGATGGATTCCGCGGCGCGCTCGACGCCGGCTTCAAGGGCGCGTACTCCGACGGGACCGTGATCGTCTTTCCGGGCCAGACGAGCCTGCAGGCGGGCGGCGAACGCGCCGGCAAGCGGGTTCGTGTCACGGTGGACGATGTGCTGGCCATCGGCGAGATTCCGCTGGTCAAGAGCGTGAGCCCCGAGTTCATGCGCGACTTCGCGGTCGTGTACGGCAACAAGCAGTCCAGCCGTCTGATTCGCGCCGTGGCGGCCTCATACGGCGGCATGCGGAACGAAACACCGCAGGCCGGCCGCTTCATCGACGACGAGGACGTCCGCCTGCGCCGACGCGTGGCGTTCATCGGATCAGAAGTCGAGCGCAAGCTCTTCGCCGGCATTTCCCCCGTCGGCGAGTCGATTCGCATCGGCGGCCAGCGGTTCGAGGTCGTCGGCGTCGGCCAGGACAAAGTCCAGCTGTCGAACTACAACCGGCCCGACAAGGAGTGCGTCTTCATCCCGTGGACAACGATGGGCGGGCTCACCGAAAACAAGTATGTAGGGACTTTTGTCTGGCAGGCGGTGACGCCCGCGCTCGAACCGCAGGCCACGAAACAGGTGCGCGAGTTTCTCGCGAACCGCTACCGGTACAACGCCAACGACGAGCGCGCGCTCAACCTGTTCGGGTCGGCCAAGGCCAAGGCGATCACGGGGCCGATCATCGACGGGCTGAAAATCGTCCTTACGTTCGTCGGCATCGTCACGCTCGCCATCGGCGGCGTCGGCATCATGAACATCATGTTCGTGAACGTCCAGGAGCGCACGCGTGAGATCGGCGTCCGGATGGCGCTCGGCGCGCGGCGGCGCGATATCCTGCTGCAGTTCCTGCTCGAAGGCCTGGCCACGACGTTCGCCGGCGGTCTTCTCGGCATCGCCCTGTCCTACGGGCTTGTCTGGCTGCTCAGCCCGCGGCCGTTCCTGGCGGAGCTTCTCGACGACGCGCAGCGAAGCACCGACATCTATCTGCTGCTGTCGGCCCAGCTGGTCGGACTCTGTTCCGCGATCCTGATGGCGGTGGGAATCGTGGCGGGCTTCCTGCCGGCGTTGAAGGCGTCGCGTCTCGATCCGATCGAATCGCTGCGCTACGAATAGATGTCCAGGCGGCCCTGAAAGGGCCGCCCTACTTCAAGGTTTTCTTCAGCCACTCCACGACAGCCGCCGACACCGCGGGGCTCACGTGCTTGTCCGGCAGCGACGCGTACTCGTCCATTTCGCCCGTTGTGGCCGGCGTCAACAGGTGATTCACGCCGGGTACCTTCACGACGTCGACGGTGGCCGGCGGCTTCCGATCGCGCGCGAGCGCTTCGAGGCGGTCGGCGTTGGCGGGCTCGACCTGCGTGTCGAGCGTCCCCTGCACGATCAGGATCGGCTGGCGGACGCGGGGGACGAGCTTGGCGGGGTCGGTGTTGAGCAGGCTCTGGAACTCGGCGTTGTCGATCTGGCGGCGGACGTCGGGCGGAAACGCCTCGAGCCCCTTGCCCGTCATCGCCGCCTCGTTGATGCTTTTCTGGAGGTCGATCCGCGTCTGTTTGGCGGCATCGGGAAGGTTCGACCGGCTGAGCAGGCGTTCCTGCTGCGCCAGAACGAAATCCGCCCCGCTGACGCCGGGCGTGGCGAGGAGGACGACAGCGGCCACGCGCTTCTCTTTATCGGCCGACATGAGCGACACGAAGCCACCCTCGCTATGACCGGCGACGGCAATGCGCTTCGCGTCGACGTCTTTCCTCCCCGTCAGGAACTTCATGGCGGCGCGCTGGTCGTCTGAGAAGTCGCCGAGGCCGGCCGATTCGGGCCGTCCGCCGCTCTGTCCCACGCCGCGTTTGTCGTAGCGGATCACGATGAACCCTGCGTCGGCCATGGCGCCGGCCAGTTCGCCCAGGGTCGGGATGCCGAACGCGAGGCCGTCGCGGTCCGCCGGGCCGGATCCGCCGACTATGACGACGGCGGGCAGCGGCGTCGGGGAGGCCGCCGCGGGCTTCGACAACGTGCCCGCGAGCGAGAACCCGTTCGAGGGAATCCGGACGCGCTCGTCGTTTGGCCGTGAGATGACGACTTGTCTCGAGGCCACCGACGCGATGTCGTCGCGGGCCACGTCGATGTTCTGGGCGGGCACGGTCATGCGCAGGAGCCGGCCGTTCTCGTCGCCCCAGATGTTCAGGTCGAGCGGCAGATTCGGCGTGGAGATGGTGACGTGGGTCCGGCGCGCGGCGATCAGCCGCGCCGACGTCTGAATCTGCTCGATCACGCTGTCCACGACCTTCAGCGAAAGCGACGCTTGCGGCAGGATGTACACGGGAAACGTCTGGCCGGGGGCGGCTGTGCGGAGCTTCGCGGCCAGCGCCTCGTACGGCGCGAAGAGCGCGGTCGGCAGGACCAGCGCGCCGGCCTCGATGGGGTCGGACTTGGTCGTCAGCACTCCGGCGATCGTGATGTCGTTCTTCGCGGTCGTCCCGTCGAAGGTCGTGTGGATGGCCTGGAGCTGGTTCCGGAGCGTCGCATCGATCGTGAAGTCCACCGCTTTCCAGTCGGCTGTGTAGCGCACTTCCATCCGCCGCGCCGTGATCTCGATCGGGGCGCCGATCCGGCCGGTGCTCAGGATGCTCCAGCCCTCAGCCGTTCGCGTTACCGCCACCTGCTCCGTACCGACCTGCGCGCCCCGGACGAACACCAGGAAGGTCGAGGTGCCCGAGCCGATCAGGGTCAGCGGAGGAGGGGCCTGCTGGGCGCGCGCGATCGATGCGCCTCCGGCCAGCGCGAGCGCGGCACAGATACAATGGCGAAATAACATGGCGTCAATATATCAGGCCGCACGCCACGGGGCGGCGTTCGTCGATCGGTCCGGCCGGGGACGTCTCGTCGTCAAAGGGAGCGATCGCTCGTCGTACCTGCAGGGCTTGCTCACGAACGACATCGAAGCCGTGAAGGCCGGCGCCGGTTGTTACACCGCGTACCTGACGGCGCAGGGCCGTATGATTGCCGATCTGTGGCTCTACGAGCTCGGCGACCTGATCCTCCTGAGCCTGGCGGGCGACCTGCGTGCGACGGTGACGGCGCGGCTCGACCAGTTCATCTTCTCCGAGGACGTGCAGCTCGGCGACGTCACGGACGAATTTGCGCAGGTGGCGGTCGTCGGCCCGTCCGCCGCGGAGCTCGTGGAAGGGTTGCTCGACGATGCGCCGGCCGTCCCCCTCGAGGCGCTTTCGGAACACGGAAATCTGAGAACCCGGATCGACGGGCGTGCCGCCATCGTCACTCGCGTCACCGACACGGGCGAACCTGGTTTCGATTTGTACGTCGAGCGCGATCGGGCGGGCTGGCTGAAGGACCGGCTCTCGGCGGCCGGCGCGCCGGAACTGGACGAGGAGAGCGCGGAGATCCTGCGCGTTGAAGCCGGCGTGCCGCTGTTTCATCGCGACATGGACGAGGAGACGATTCCGCTCGAGGCGGGCATCGAGTCCCGCGCGATCAGCATGACGAAAGGCTGCTACGTCGGCCAGGAAGTTATCGTCCGCGTGCTGCACCGCGGCCACGGACGCGTCGCCCGGAAGCTCGTGGGCCTGATGATCGACGGCGAGGCGGTGCCGGCCGCCGGAGCGCCCGTGATGAGCGGCGACCGTGCCGTCGGCGAGGTCACGTCCGGGGTACATTCGCCCGCGCTCGGCGGACCGATCGCGCTCGCCTACGTTCAGCGCGACTTCATCGCGCCCGGCAGCGTGTTATCGGTGAACGGAGCCGGCGCGACCGTCACGACATTGCCGTTTGTACAGCCGCAGCGTCCGCCTTCGGTAGAGTAGCAGTCGTGCAGGCCCTCAGGCCTGCCTTGTCAGCAACTCGACGAGCTCCGCATCGGCGGGCGGCAGCCGCAGCGCCGCGAGTGCCTTCCGTGCAACCCACTGCATCTCCTGGCCCAGCTGCGGGAGCGGCGTGCCGGTCAATCGGCAGCGAATGAAGTGCAGCTCGACGACGCGGTCTGGATACGTGTGGGTGACCGCCAGGATCTCGTCGCCAATCTGCGCGGCCACCGCCAGTTCTTCGTGAAGCTCGCGTGCGAGGCACGCCGCGTGCGTTTCGCCGGGCTCGCACTTGCCGCCGGGGAACTCCCAATACCCCTCGAGATGCGTGCCTGCCGGCCGTCGCGTCACGAGCACCCGGCCGTCGTCTTCGATCACCGCGGCTGTCACCACGATGGTGGTCATGCGCGATCGAAGGGAAACGCGCGGCAGCTCTTCGCCATCGGGCAGACGAGGCACTTCGGTTTTCTCGCCACGCAGATCATCGCCCCGAAATCCATCAGCGCCTGGTTGAAGTCGAACACGTGACGGACGGGGACGAGCGCGGCCGAGACGGCCCACAGCTGCCGCTTCATGGCGTGGCTTTTGGGGTCGCCCGTGCCCACGAACACGCGGTACAGCACGCGCGCGACGTTGGTGTCGAGAATGGCCGCCCGTTCACCGAAGGCGAAGCTCCGGATGGCCCCGGCGGTGTAGGCGCCGATGCCCTTGAACGACAGTAGCGTTTCCTCGTCGGCCGGCAGGCGGCCGCCGTACTTTTCCACCGCCTCGCGCGCGATGCTCTGGAGGCGTTTGGGCCTGATGTTGTACCCGAGCGGATACCAGGTTGCGCTGACCTCGCGCTCGGGAGCTGACGCGAGGACGTCGAACGAGGGGTATTTGTCCAGCCACTCGGCGTACTTCGGCAGCACGCGATCGACCTGCGTCTGCTGCAGCATGATTTCCGAGACCAGGATGTGGTACGGGTCGGCGGTCTTGCGCCACGGCAGGTCGCGCCCGTGACGCCCGTACCACGTGAGCAGGCGCTTTCTGAAACGCCGCCGATCGGCTGGTGCCGGCAATGCAGGTTCTTTCGCCCGGCGTCGCTTCGCAGAGCGCGCAGGGGCGGAGCGTGGAGTCTTGGTCGAGCGTGGAGATTTATCCATCTCGTATAATCAGTCCGGACCGTGAAGATCTACACGCGCACCGGCGACACCGGCGAGACGTCGTTCTTCGACGGCACGCGCGTCAGGAAGAGCGAGCCGCGGGTCGACGCGTACGGCGAGGTCGACGAGGTGAACGCCTGCCTGGGCCTGGCCCGCGCGTCGTGCACGGACCACGACATCGACGCCGAGCTCGTCCATCTCCAGCGGGATCTGTTCGCGCTCGGCGCGCGGCTGGCCGACCCCGGCGAGAAAATCGCGGCGCGCGTGACGAAGGCCGCGCTCGGGGACGAAGACGTGACGCGGCTGGAGCAGCTGATCGACCGGTACGAGGCGGAACTGCCGCCGCTGCGCCGGTTCATCCTGGCCGGGGGCAGTCCCACGGGCGCGGCGCTGCACGTGGCTCGCGCGGTGTGCCGGCGCGCCGAACGCCGCATGGTGGCGCTCGAGCCAGCCGTGGACGCTGTGCTGGTGCGATACGTCAATCGCCTCTCCGACCTGCTGTTCGTGATGGCCCGCGCGGTGAATCATCGCGCCGGCGCCCCCGAGACCGAGTGGTAGCGTCCCGCATCGGCTAAGCCGGCTCGGCGTCCTGCCGCCTCAACTCTTCCTTGACCGCGTCGAAGACGGCGCGAGCCAGCTCCTGCGACACGCGTTCCCTGATCGCTCCGCATTCGACGATGACCGGGCCGTCGAGCCCGTCGATCACCACGTCCCAGCGATCGCGGGCGATGCCTTCGGGCCGATCGTCGATCGCCTCGGTCGTCATCTGCGCGCCCGCGCCGTCCGCGCGACGGGCGGACACGCAGGCGGCGATCACGGCACCGTTGATGAGGATGCGCGCGGCGGCGATGCGGTCCTTGTCGATGGTGCGGTCCCCATAGTGAAACTGCCTGGCGTCCTCGGTGAAGAGCAGGAGGTCGTCCTCTGCGGGTATTTCGGCCACGATCGTTCGGCCGAGCGTCCGCTCGCTCTCCCGGGCGCTGCGCCGCCGCTTGCGAAACAACTGGAGCGTCGTGCCCAGGCTCGCCGCGACGACGAGCAGGACGACGGCCAGCACGGCCGCGATCGCGTCCCTCATAATGCGATCGAGAATCTGGTCAAATGTACAATGCTTCCCGTGCTGTCACGAGCCTACGCGGAGTGTGAAGCGCTGGCGCGATCGCACTACGAAAACTTCCCCGTCGCATCCTGGCTGCTGCCGCGGCCGATGCGGCCGCACGTCGCGGCCCTGTACGCGTTCGCGCGCGTGGCCGACGACATCGCGGACGAAGGCCATGCGCCGGCGGCCGAACGCCGGCGCGATCTCGCGGCGTGGCAAAGCCGCCTGCACCTGGCGGTCTCGGCGGCGCCCAAATGGGCGCCTGGCGACATATCCGGCGCGGCGCCCGAATGGGCGCCTGGAGACGAATCCGCCGCTGATGACGTCGACCATCGGGGCGATCTGATCCTCACCGCCATCGCGCACTCGATCCGCACGCTCGATCTGCCGCTGCGGCTGTTCGACGATCTCGTCAGCGCGTTCGGTCAGGATACCATGACGAATCGCTACGCCTCGTGGGCGGACGTCCTCGACTACTGCCGTCGATCGGCCAATCCCGTGGGGCGCCTCGTGCTCTGCATCGCAGGCTATCGCGACCAGGCGCTCGATCGATCGTCGGATGCGTTGTGCACGGCACTTCAGCTGACCAACTTCTGGCAGGACTTTGGACGCGACTGGCGCGCCGGGCGGCTGTACGTCCCGCGCGAGGTCTGTACGGAAACCGGCGCGGACGAAGCCGACCTGGCGGGCGGCGTGATCGGCGACGCCTGGGGACGGGCGCTCGAGCGCTGCGCCGCGGTCACGCGCGATCTGTTCCGTGAGGGCCGCTCGGTCTGCGACGGCGTCCGCGGCCGCCTGCGCGCGGAGCTCCGGTTCACCTGGCTGGGAGGCATGCGGATCCTCGAGCGCGTCGAACACGGCCGGCTGTCGCTGTTCGAGCACCGTCCGGCCCTCGGCGCCGCCGACGTGCCGGTGCTCCTCTGGCGCGCGTCGCGTTGGACACCGGCGCGGCTGTAATGGCGCGCAAAACCAGCTTCTACTACTCGTTCCTCGTCCTCCCGGCCGAGCAGCGGCAGGCGATCGTCGCCGTCTGGGATTTCTGCAGGGCCGTGGACGATGCCGTTGATGAAGTCGAAGTCGAAGTCGAAGGCGAATCGAAGGCGAAGTCGAACCCGAAGCCGGGAGCCCCGCCGCCAGCGATGCGGCCCGCCGCGATGCCGTGGCCTTCTGGCGCACCGAGCTCGCGCGCGCCTTCGATGGCTCCGCGCCCTCCACGCCCCAGGCTCAGCACCTGCAGCCCCTCATCGCCGCGTTCGACTTACCGCGTCAGGCGTTCGACGATGTGATCGACGGGGTCGCGATGGACCTCGACACCGCTCGCTACGAGACGTTCGCCGATCTCTACGAATACTGCCGCCGCGTCGCCTCGGCGGTGGGACTCATCTGCATCAAGATCTTCGGCTGCCGGAACGACCGGTCCCGCGAATATGCCGTCAACCTGGGCGTCGCCCTCCAGCTCACGAACATCCTGCGCGACATCCCCGACGACCTGGCGCGAGGCCGCGTGTATCTGCCCCTCGAGGATCTGGCCGCGCACGGCTGCGGCGTGGACGATCTGGCGAAAGGCATCGTCACCGAGCCGGTCCGCCGCCTGATGGCCTTCGAGTGCGCACGCGCGCGCGATTTCTACCAGCGCGCCATCCTGGCACGCCCCGACGAGGATCGCCGCCGGCTGGTGGCGGCCGAGATCATGCGGGCCGTGTACTTCGAGACCCTGCGCCGCATCGAGCGGAACGGGTACGACGTGTTCAGGGGGCGGGTGCGGGTCCAACGGCCGATGCAGGCGTTCATTGCCTTCCGGGAACTCATCCAGTCACTCGGTCATCCTGTAACCTAGTCATTTCGAATCATGGCATCTCCCCGCTACGACGTCGTCGTGATCGGTGCCGGCTTTGCCGGGTTGAGCGCAGCGGTGCGCCTGGCAGGCAAAGGCGCGCGCGTGCTCGTTCTCGAAGCCCGGTCGCGGCTGGGCGGCCGGGCCACCGCCTTCGCCGATCGCGAAACTGGAGAGATGGTCGACAACGGTCAGCACGTCCTGATGGGCTGCTACACCGAGACGCTGGCCTTTCTGGACGACATCGGCGCGCTCGGCAACCTCCGGATCGCGCCGCAGCTGAGCGTGACGATGATCGACCTGGCCGGCGCGAAGACGCGGCTGGTGTGTCCGGCCCTGCCCGCGCCGTTGCACCTGGTGGCCGGCGTGTTCGAGTGGGACGCGCTCGGCTGGAGCGATCGGCTTGCGGCGCTGCGGATGGCCGGCCCGCTCCGGCGCGCCCGGCGCGAGCTTCTGCCGGGTGCGCGCGAGATCGCGGCGTCGCCGGGCGAAACGGTCGACGCGTGGCTGATTCGCAACGGGCAGACCGCGCGCCTTCGGGAAATGCTGTGGGAGCCGCTGGCGCTGGCCGCGCTGAACCAGCCGCCCGCGCAGGCGGCCGCGCCGGCCTTCGCGCGCGTCCTGGCCGAGATGTTCGGATCGGATCCGCGGCTCGCGGCCGTTCTCCTGCCCGCAAAACCCCTGAACCTGATGTACGCGGAACCGGCGCGCGAGTTCATCGAGCGGAAGGGTGGAACCGTACGCACAGGCGCGGCAGCGAGGCTGACCGTCGATGGAACGCTGGAAGTCGAAGCGTCCGGCGAACGGTGGAGCCCCGAGGCGGTCATTGCCGCGGTGCCGTGGTTTGCCCTCCGCGAGTTACTCGGAGCGGCGCCGGCGGCGCTCGAAGCCACGCTGCTGTCGGCCAGCCGGATGGCATCGTCGCCGATCGTCACGGTGAACCTGTGGTTCGATCGCCCGGTGCTGGACGAGCCGTTCATCGGTCTGCCGGGGCGTGCGATGCAGTGGGTGTTCGACACGCGCGCGGTGTTCGGCGGCGAGACGGCGCGTCTGTCCATGGTGTCGAGCGGGGCGTCGCCGCTTGTGGCGCTGACGAACCCGGAATTGATTGCGACCGCGCATCGGGAGCTCCTCGAGGCGCTGCCGGGTGTCCGCGAAGCCAGGCTCGTCCGCGGCACGGTCGTTCGCGAGCCGCACGCGACGTTCTCGCTCGCGCCGGGGCAGCCGGGCCGCCCGCCGGTGCAGACGCCGATCCCGGGGCTCTTTCTGGCCGGCGACTGGATCGACACGGGGCTCCCCGCAACCATCGAAAGCGCCGTCCGCGCCGGCCATCGGGCGGCCGCCGGCGCCTGGGCCCGCTGAATGCAATCCATCGTCGTCCACTACAAGGAGCTCGCGCTCAAAGGGAAGAATCGCTCGTGGTTCATCCGGATGCTGGTGCGCAACCTGCAGCACGCGCTGGCAGGCCTGCATGTCGCTGCCATCCGCCAGGTCATGGGGCGGATCGAGGTCGAGCTGGGCGCCGGCGCCGATTGGCCCGAGGTGCGCGACCGGCTCGGAAAAGTGTTCGGCATCGCGTACTTTTCGCCGGCCGGGCGCGGGTCTCACGACCTTGACGAGTTATCTGCGGCTATTCTCGCCGACCTCGGCGATCGGTCCGCCGAGTCGTTCCGCGTCACAGTCCGGCGCACCGACAAGCGCTTTCCGTTGACGTCGCCCCAGATCGAGCGCGAGGTCGGCGGCCGAATCAAGCAGGCGAAGGGATGGCGGGTCGACCTCGATCATGCGGGGCTCACCGTGCACGTCGACATGATGCCCGACGGGGCGTTCTACTTTTTCGGCAAGTATCCGGGCGCCGGCGGCCTGCCGACGGGCACCGGCGGGCGGGTCGCCTGCCTGCTATCAGGCGGCATCGACTCGCCCGTCGCGGCCTATCGATTGATGCGCCGCGGCTGCTCGGTCCTGCTGATTCACTTTCACAGCTACCCCATCCTCTCGCGCGCGTCCCAGGAGAAAGTGCGTGAGATTGCGGCGCTGCTGACGCGCTACCAGCTGCGTTCACGCCTGTTGCTGGTGCCGTTCGGCGAGGTGCAGCAGCAGGTGCTGCTCGCCGTCAGGCCGGAGCTGCGGGTGGTGATGTATCGCCGGCTCATGATGCGCATCGCCGAGCGTCTGGCGCGCCGCTGGCGCGCGCGCGCGCTCGTCACCGGCGAGGTCATCGGCCAGGTCGCCTCCCAGACGCTGGAGAATCTCACCACCATCGGCGCCGCGACGACGATGGAGATCCTGAGGCCGCTGGTGGGGATGGACAAGGACGAGATCGTCGAACAAGCGCAGAAGCTCGGGACGTTTCCCATCTCCATCATCCCGGACCAGGACTGCTGTCAGCTGTTCACGCCGGCGCATCCGGCGACGAAGGTGACACCCGGTCAGATTGAAGATGCCGAGCGCGCGCTGCCGATTGACGAGCTGGTCAATGCCGCTGTCTCGGCAGCAGAAGTCGAAGAGTTCAAGCGATCGTGATCGCGCGGCTCAGATAGACGTCCTGAATCGCATTCAGCAGGCCGACGCCTTCCTTGAACGGGCGCTGGAAGGCCTTGCGGCCGGAAATCAGCCCCATCCCTCCCGCGCGCTTGTTGATCACCGCGGTCTTGACCGCGTCCTTGAGGTCGCTCTCGCCCGCCGACGCGCCGCCCGAGTTGATCAGGCCCGCGCGCCCCATGTAGCAGTTGGCGACCTGATAGCGCGTCAGATCGATCGGGTGGTTCGTCGTGAGATCCGAATAGACCTTCTTGTGCGTCTTGCCGAAGTTGACGGCCGTGTACCCGCCATTGTTCTCCGGCAGCTTCTGCTTGATGATGTCGGCGCCGATCGTCACGCCGAGATGGTTCGCCTGGCCGGTGAGATCCGCCGCCACGTGGTAGTCGGCGTCCTTCGTCTTGAAGGCGGGGTTCCTCAGGTAGCACCAGAGCACGGTGCACATGCCGAGCTCGTGCGCGTGCTGGAACATCTCGGCGACTTCCTGGATCTGCCGCTTCGACTCCTCGGAGCCGAAGTAGATGGTGGCGCCGACGGCCATCGCCCCCATGTCGAACGCCTGCCTGACGCTCGCGAACTTGATCTGGTCGAAGCTGTTCGGGTACGACAGGAACTCGTTGTGATTGAGCTTCAGCAGGAACGGGATCCGGTGCGCGTACTTCCGGGCCACGATCCCGAGCACGCCGAGCGTCGAGGCCACGGCGTTGCACCCGCCTTCGATCGCCAGCTTGACGATGTTCTCGGGATCGAAGTACGCGGGGTTCGGCGCGAACGACGCCCCCGCGGAGTGCTCGATCCCCTGATCCACGGGGAGGATCGAGACGTAGCCCGTGCCGGCGAGGCGCCCGTGGTCCAGGATGCTCTGCAGGCTCGTGAGCACGCGGATCGGACGATCGGAGGCCTGCCAGATCTGCGAGACGTGGTCAGGGCCGGGGAGGTGCAGCGTCGACTTGGGAATCGCCTTGCACTCGTGCCCGAGCAGTTGCGGCGCATCGGCGCCGAGAATGGCCTCGACGTCGATCGAAGCCGATGGATGGATGACGGCGGTGTCGCCAGGCAAGGAATGTCCCCCTCGTCAATCAGGGCGAATTGTCAACGACGCAAGCTCGCTCATTGTAGTCAAAGACGTCAGAGTTGCGCGAGTGGCCCGAACGGCCCCCGAAATCTTACAGCCTGTCGAATGCTCATCCTGGGTGGACCGGGTGCCGGAGCCCCGCCAGGTAGTCGCGCAGGCCTTCCTGCGTGCTGCGGAACGCGAGCTCGTCCCAGGGGATCGCGGGCGCCTCGAAGAGCGCCGTGTCGAGGCATTCCTCGTCTTCCGCGGCCAGCGTGCCGCCAATCGCGGTCGCGGCGTACACGACGATGACCGGCGCGCGGCCCGCGTAGGAGTAGATGTTCACCAGCCCGTCCAGCCGGATGTCGAGGCCGCATTCCTCGCGGGCTTCACGGATCGCGGCGGTCGTGAGCGGTTCGCCGCGATCGACGTATCCGCCCGGAAACACCCACTTGCCGTACCCCGGGTCGATGGCGCGCCGCACGAGTACCAGGCGCTCGTCGTCCATGCGGATGATGGTGCCGACCGCAATCTTCGGATCGAGATAGAACACGAACCCGCAGCGCAGGCAGACGAGGCGCTCGGGCTCGGTCGCCTTCAGCAGCTTCCGCTCCAGCCCGCCGCCGCAACGCGGGCAGAACCGGTACGCATGTGTTTCGTCGTGCGCCCCGAGGTGCCAGTCGGCCATGACCCCCGCAGTATAATTCCGCAGACATGTCGATTCTGAAAGTGGCGCGCATGGGGCACCCGGTGCTGCGGACGCCCGCGGCCCCGCTCGAGCGCGGCGACATCAGGAGCCCGGCCGTCCAGCGTCTGATCGACGACATGATGGACACGATGGCCGAGTATCACGGCGTCGGCCTGGCGGCCCCGCAGGTGCACGAGAGCCTGCGCCTCTTCGTCGTCGCCTTCGATCCCACCCAGCCAGACCCCGCCGACGACGAGCCGCTCGAGCCGTTCGCGATCGTCAACCCCGAAATCACGCCCGTGGGGGAGGAGATGGTCGACGACTGGGAGGGCTGTCTCAGCATCCCCGACATCCGCGGGCGTGTGCCGCGCTTCAGGGAGATCAGCCTCCGTGCACAGAACCAGAGAGGCGAGCGCATCGAGCTCCGCCTCCAGAACTTCAAGGCCCGCGTCATCCAGCACGAGACCGACCACCTCGACGGCGTCCTGTTCTTCGACCGGATGCGCTCGTTCACCTCGCTGGCGTTCCTGGACGAGTACTCGCGCTACTGGGTCAAGGACAAAGACTAACCACACGATGAGCTCCGTGATCACGCTCGAACACGTGTCCAAGCGGTTCGAGGGTAAGCGACAGGTCATCGCCCTGGACGGCGTGAGCCTCGCCATCGAGCGGGGAGAAATGGTGTCGATTATCGGACCGTCCGGCTCCGGCAAGTCGACGCTGCTCAACCTCGTCGGCGGCCTCGACCGTCCGACTTCGGGCCAGGTGCGCATCGACGGCGAAGCCCTGGCGGACCTGCCGGACGACGATCTCACGCGCGTTCGCCGCGACAAGATCGGCTTCATCTTCCAGTTCTTCAACCTCCTGCCGACGCTCAGTTGCCTCGAAAACGTGGGCCTGCCGCTGCACCTGCGGGGCTGGCCGCGCCAGAAGGTCGATGAACGGGCTCGCGAGCTGTTGACGCTGGTGCAACTCGAGCAGCGCATGAACCACCTGCCGGAGGAACTGTCCGGAGGCGAACGGCAGCGGGTGGCCATCGCCCGCGCGCTGTCGATCTACCCGCCCATCCTCCTGGCCGACGAGCCAACCGGTAACCTCGATACCCATACCGGCGAGGAAATCCTCGCGCTCATCCGAGACCTGCACGGGCGCCTGGGGTCCACCGTCGTCATCGTGACGCACGACATGCAGGTGGCCGAGAGCTGCCCTCGGACGATCGCACTCCGGGACGGTCGCATTGTCGAGGACATCCGCCGATGATTCTGCTCAGGCTCATCAGCTGGCCGTACTTCCGCAAGCACGTGCTCAGGACGATGCTGACGGTTGCGGGCATCGTGCTGGGTGTGGCGGTGTTCGTCGGGATGCATACGGCGAACCAGAGCGTGCTGTTCGCGTTCTCGCGGACGGTCGATCGGATTGCCGGAAAAACAGAAATCCAGGTCACTGCCGGCGAGGCGGGTTTCGAGGAGGACATCCTCGAGAGAGTCCAGTCGGCCTCGACCGTCAGGGTGGCGGTGCCCGTCATCGAAGCGGTCGTCGACACCGGGATCGCCGGCGAGGGCAGCCTGCTGGTGCTCGGCGTGGACATGACTGGCGACCGCAGCCTTCGCGACTACGACCTGGAGAGCGGCGACGAAGCGGTCATCGACGACCCGCTCGTGTTTCTCGCTCAGCCAGACTCGATCATCCTGACGAAGCAGTTCGCCGAGAAGACCCATCTCGGCGTCAACGATCGGATACGGCTCGGGACGGCCGAGGGCGAGAAGCAGTTCACCGTTCGCGGGATCATGAAGACCGGCGGCATGACGAGCGCGTTCGGCGGCAACCTCGCCATCATGGACGTGTACGCCGCCCAGAAGATGTTCGGCCGGGGGCGCACCTTCGATCGGATCGATCTCGGCGTCAAGCCGGGGCACACGATTGCCGAGTGCGAGCGTGAACTGACCGGCATGCTGGGCGCCGGGTTTCAAATCGAGCCGCCGTCCGGGCGCGGTCAGCAGTTCGAAGCGATGCTGGGCGCCTACGCCATGATGGTCAGCATCTCGAGCCTGTTCGCGCTGTTCATCGGGATGTTCATCATCTACAACTCCTTCGCCATCGCCGTGACGCAGCGGCGATCCGAGATCGGGATCCTGCGCGCGCTCGGCGCCACGCGCGCCCAGGTTCGCTGGCTTTTCCTCGGTGAGAGTGCGGTGACGGGTCTCATCGGGTCGCTTGGCGGGCTGGTGTTCGGAGCGCTGATCGCGCGCGGTATCGCCGCCACGATTGGCACGCTGATCAGCGACGTCTACGGAGTCGCCCAGCGTGCGGATGAAGTCGCCACGAACCCGCCGCTGCTCGCGGCGGCTCTCGGCATCGGCATCGCCACCAGCATCGTCGCGGCGATGATTCCGGCCCGAAACGCGGCGAGGGTCGATCCGGTGCAGGCGCTGCAGAAAGGCAAGTTTCAGATCCTGTCGGCGGGCGAGTACAGGTTCCGGGCGGTTCTGGCCGCGATTGGCGGCGCCGGCGCCGTCATATGCCTCGCCGTGGGCGGGTCGCGCGCGGTGTTCTACACGGGCTATGTCATGGCCATCGTCTCGGCGCTGCTGCTCAGCCCGGTGCTCGCGATGGCGCTGGCGCGTGCCATGCGCCCGGCTCTCAAGTGGCTGCGTCCCGTCGAGGGCGCGCTCGCAGCCGACAGCCTGTTACAGGCGCCGCGCCGGACATCGGCCAGCGTGGCGGCGCTCATGCTGTCCCTGGCGCTCGTCGTGGCGTTCGGCGGCATGGCGCGGGCCAGCTACGATTCGATCATCAGCTGGATGGACGTGGCGCTCAACCCGGACCTGTTCGTCTCGCCGTCCCAGAGCATCGTGATTCGCACGATCCGTTTTCCGCGCACGATGGAAGCCGAGCTGGCGGCGATGCCTGGCGTGGCGCGCGTGCAGGCGGTGCGGGATGCGCGGATCGTGTTCCGGAAGACGCCGGTCATGGTGGTGGCGGTGGACGTCGCGAGCGTGGCGCAGACGACGCGGCGGGAGCCGGTTGCCGGGGATGCCGACGACATGTACCGAAGGACATCGGCCGGGCAGGGGCTCATGGTGTCGGACAATCTGGCACAGCTCCAGCGCCTCACGCTCGGCGAGGTGCTCGAGGTTCCGGCGCCTTACGGGATCATCCGCCTGCCCATTGTCGGCATCGTCGTGGATTACTCGGATCAGCAGGGCACGATCCTCATGGACCGTCGTCTGTTCCAGGAGTACTGGCACGACGACACGGTGAACATCTTCAGGCTCTACCTGAAGCCGGGCGTGCCGATGCCGGATGTGCGCCGGAGCATTCTCGAACGCTACGCCGGCACCCGCCAGGTGTTCGTGCTGACGAATGCGGAATTGAGGGCCTATATTCTCAAAGTCACGGATCAGTGGTTCGGGCTGACCTCGGTGCAGATTGCGGTCGCGGTGCTGGTGGCGATCCTGGGCATCGTGAACACGCTGACCGTGTCGATCACGGACCGCCGGCGCGAGCTGGGCGTGCTCCAGGCCGTCGGCGGGCTCAAGGGACAGATCCGGCGGACGATTTGGATCGAGGCGCTCAGCATCGGTGTGCTCGGACTGGCGCTGGGGTTTGGCCTGGGCGCGATCAATCTCTATTACATCCTGCAGATCATCCACCAGGACATCGCGGGGATGCGGCTCGAGTACCAGTTCCCGTTGACGGTGGCGGCGGCTCTCGTGCCGACGATTCTCGCGTCGGCGTTCATCGCCGCCATCTGGCCGGCGGAATCGGCTGTGCGTGGTTCGCTCGTGGAGGCGTTGGAGTATGAATAACCTCCCGTTCATCACGAAGTCACGAAGATCACGAAGGCGCACAACAATCTTCTTGTACTTGGTTTTCTTCGTGTCCTTCGTGTCTTCGCGACATGCAGGCCTTCAACTCATCTCAGCCGCCGATGAAACCGCGCGCCAGATTGTCGAGGAGGCCCAGAAGCGGACCGATGCGAAATCGCAGCGATACGAGGGCCTGCTCCAGGTGTTCGATGCGAAGGGAAAAATCAGCGACAAGCGCTGGAACATCGATCGGCTGGGCAGCCACGGCGCCAGCAAGGCGGTGCTGCGGTTCAGTGCGCCGGCGGAGGTCAAGGGCGTGGCGCTGCTCGTGGTCAACCATCCCGATCGCGCCTCGGACCAGTGGATGTGGACCCCAGCCCTCGAGCGTGACCGGCGGATCGCGCTGCAGGACCGCGCGACCAGGTTTTTCGGCACCGACTTCAGCTTCGAGGACCTCGAGGAGCGCGACGTCAACCAGTACGAGTACGCGCTCCTGGGCGACGAGACGCTGGATGGCGTGCCGTGCTGGAAGATTCAATCAACGCCGAAGGAATCCAAGTCGTCGCAGTACACCCGCTCGCACGTCTGGATCCGCAAGGACAACTACGTGCTCGCGCGGGTCGAGAACTTCCTGAAGGATCAGATCGTCCGCCGGCTCGTGTACTCGGACCTCGCGAACGTCCAGGGGATCTGGACCGCGCGGACCCTCGAGATGAGCGACCTGCGGCGCGGCAGCCGTACGCGCCTCACGCTCGACAAACTGCAGTACAACGTGCCGATGAAGGACGAGGACTTCACGCTGCAGGCGATCCGCCGCCAGTGACGCGTCTGCTCGTCGCCCTGCTCATTGCCGCACCCCAGGCGATTGCTGCGCAGACCGTCACACAGCGTGGCTTCGTCGAGGGCGTCGGCGTGTACTTCCCGCAGGACGCCCCCAACGATCCGGTCAACGTCACCGGCGACCTGCTGGTGCGGGAAGAAGTGTTCATCAAGCCCGCGCCGTGGATTCAGTTTGCGGCCGGCGGCGACGTGCGCGCCAACACGCACGACCAGGTCGACGCGAGCTGGCGGGTGGACTTTTCGGACCGCGGACGGTTGAGGCCGGCGCTGGCAATCCGCCGGCTCAGCGCGACAATCAGCCGAGGCCGGTTCACGCTGGACGCCGGCAAGCAGTTCATGCGTTGGGGCAAGACCGACATTGTCACGCCGACGGACTGGTTCGCGCCGCGCGACTTCCTGAACGTCATCGACAACGAGTTCCTGCCCGTGACGGGTGTTCGTGCGGCCGTCCGGTTTGGCGTCGACACGATCGAGGGCGTGTGGGACAGGTTTACGCCGAGCCGGACGCCGCTCGTGAACCAGCGATGGGTCGTGCCACCGCCCGGCTCGTCCGCGCCGATCACGGAGCTCGACGCGACGTTTCCGGATCGCACGCAGGCCGGCGTTCGCTTCAGCCATGCCGGGTCGCGAGTGGAGTACGCGTTCGCGTTCTTCGACGGCTTCAACCACCTGCCCAACATCGAGTTGATTCCGACGCTTCTGCCCGGCATCACGCTCCGGCCCGCCTACCCCTCGCTGCAAAGCGTCGGCGGCGACGCGGCGGTTCCGACGCCGTGGTTCACGATCAAGGCGGAAGCCGCGTACTTCAGCTCGACGACGCCACGGTCAGACGAGTACGTGTTGTATGTCGTCCAGCTCGAGCGTCAGGCCGGCGAGTGGTCGTTCGTGGGCGGTTACGCCGGCCAGCACGTGACCCAGAACCGCGCGCTGCTGACGTTCGCGCCCGACCGCGGCCTGACGGAAGCCATTGTCGGCCGGGTTTCCTACACGGTGGACGTCAACCGGAACCTCGCCTTCGAGGCGGCTGTTCGTCAGAACGGGGACGGCGAGTATCTGAAAGGGGAGTACTCACACGCGCGCGGCGGCCACTGGCGCGCAACCGTCAGCGGGACCCTGATCTTCGGCGAGCCCGACGATTTCATCGGCCAGTACAACCGCAACTCCCACCTGACGCTCTCGCTTCGGTATAGTTTCTAGGTATGAACAACGTCATCGACTTCATCAACGTCAACCGCGACAAATATCTCGAGGAACTGAAGGCCCTGCTGGCCATCCCGAGCATCAGCGCGCTGCCCGAGCACGCCGCGGACGTCAAGCGCTGCGCGGAATGGTGCGCGGACGAAATGCGCCGCATCGGCATGCAGAACGTCCGGCTCATCGAGACGCCGGGGAATCCGGTCGTGTACGGCGACTGGCTCGGCGCGCAGGGTGCGCCGACGATCCTGTTCTACGGCCACTACGACGTGCAGCCGGTCGATCCGCTCAACCTGTGGCAGACGCCGCCGTTCGAGGCGACCATCCGCGACGGCGAGATCTACGCGCGCGGATCGGCCGACGACAAGGGCCAGGTGTTCATGCACTTCAAGGCCATCGAGGCGCACCTGAAGCAGAACGGCCGGCTGCCGGTGAACATCCGGATCATTCTCGAGGGCGAGGAAGAGGTCGGCAGCGCGAACCTCGACAACTTCATCATCGCGAACAAGGACACCCTCAAGGCCGACGTCGTCGTGATCTCCGACTCGCCGATGTTCGCCCGCGGCGTGCCGTCGATCTGTTACGGCCTGCGGGGCCTCGTGTACTGCCAGATCGACCTGCGGGGCAGCAGCACCGATCTCCATTCCGGATCCTTTGGCGGCGCCGTCGCCAACCCCGCGTTCGTGCTCGCGCAGATGATCGCGCAGATGAAGGACCGCGGCGGCCACATCAAGATTCCCGGCTTCTACGACGATGTGGTGGCGCTGACGCCGGAGGAGCGCGAGGCGTGGTCGAAGCTCCCGTTCAACGAGAAGCAGTACCGGAAGGACTTCGGCATCCCGAAAGTGTTCGGCGAAACCGACTACACGACGCTCGAGCGCACCTGGGCGCGGCCGACGCTCGAGGTGAACGGGCTGCTGTCCGGTTTCACCGGTGAAGGCGCGAAGACCGTCCTGCCGGCAGTGGCGATGGCCAAGATCAGCATGCGTCTGGTGCCCAACCAGGACCCGGACAAGATGGCCACTCTCTTCGAAGCCTACGTCCGCAAGGCCGCGCCGAAGACGGTGGAGCTCACGTTCACGCGCATGCACGGCGGCAAGCCGTGGATGACGTCATTCGACAACCCGTTCGTCCAGGCCGCCGGGCGGGCGATCGAGAAGGGCTTCGGCCAGTCGCCCGTGTTCACGCGAGAAGGCGGGTCGATCCCGGTCGTCTCGACGTTCCAGGAAGTGCTGGGCCTGCCGTCGGTGCTGTTCGGCGTCGGGCTGCCTGACGAGAACGCGCACGCGCCGAACGAGAAGCTGGACGTCGGCAACTTCCACGGCGGCATCATCGCCTCGGCGTACCTCTACGACGAGGTCTCGCGCATCGGGGTGCCGGCGTAAAGTGTCGCGGATCGAGCGGCTGCTGGGCGAGCTCAGAAGTTTCTACGGCCGTCTTCCGGCGCCGCCGGCCGATCCGTTCACGCTGTTTGTCTGGGAAGTCCTGTCGGCGCACTCGACGCCGCGCAAGCGGGACGCCGCGCTCGGCGCGCTCAAGCGCGCGCGGGCGCTGACGCCGGATGCGATGTCGCGCGTCGCCCAGAAGAAGCTCGAGGAGTCCGTCGCGCTGGCGGGCCCCTACCTCGAGCAGCGCCTGCGGGCGCTCAGGATCGGCGTGGACATGTTCCGTCGAGCACCCGACCTGCCGGCTGTGATTCGTGGTCCGTTGGCCGCGGCGCGGCGTGCGCTGAAGGGTCTCCCGCAGATGGGAGACGGCGGCGCGTACCGGATGCTGCTGTTTGCGGCCGGCCATCAGGTGCTGCCCGTGGACGCGCGCGTCAGCCGCGTCGCGCGCCGCCTCGGGTACGGCGAGGTGCAGGCCGGCTTCGCGAAAACCGCGAGAGCCATTCGCGCGGCCGTGTCAGCCGAGTTGTCCGCCTCGGCGGACGCCTACCGCCGGGCGTTCACCTACCTCAATCACCACGGCGCGGCGACCTGCACCGACGCCGACCCGCATTGCCACATCTGTCCGTTGCTGAAGGATTGTCCGGAAGGTCGTCGCAGGTCTCCGTAACGTCCGGCCGTAGCGTCCGGCTTTAGCCGGACGTCAGATCGCCTCAGTCTCGCCGCGGCCGAAACACGTTCACGCAGGCGTCCACGGTCAATTCCAGTCGCGTCAGCGCCTCGACGCGCGCCCGCGTCTCGCGGCTGATGTTCCAGTAGTACGGCGTCATGGCCAGCAGATTCATGATCTGCGCCGGCGAGTCGACGACGATCGATTCGTGGACGCGGGTGGATTCAGTGGGTTCGAACCGCGTGTCGCCGGTCATCAGCGCAGGCATCGACGAATGCGGCTGGACGTCGGTGTAGAGAAGCGCCCGAAGCCCATCCAGATGATCCGGGCCTGGCGTCACCGTCACCAGCGCGCCGTCGTCTCGTACGATCCGCCGCGCATCGGCCGGATCGATCGGGGCGAACATGCAGAGCACCACGTCGAGCGAGTGCCGCAGAAACGGCGTGTGATGCAGGCTCGCCACGATCCAGTGGATCTCGCCGTCGTACGACGTGGCCATCCGGACGCCGGGGCGTGAGATGTCGACGCCGTAGCAGGTCGGCGCCGGCGAGATCGCATTGGCGAGCGCGCGTTTCAGCCGGGCCGTGAAGAACCCTTCCCCGCATCCGACATCGGCGACGTGAGCGTGCGGGCGGCCCGCCAGGATGTCCACCACCGCCGCGCTCGCCGCGGAAGAGATCGCATCGTAGAAGCCGGCCTGCAGGAACGCGCGCCGGCTCCGCAGCATGGCTGCGCTATCGCCCGGCTCAGCCGACTGTTTCGTCAACAGGAGGTTGAGATAGCCGCTGCGCGCGCGATCGAACGCGTGGTTGTTCGAGCAGGTGGCCGCGGCAGCGCTGAGCGTCAGTACCCCGCCGCATACCGGGCACGCCAGCATCCGGGTAGAGTACATGACAACCGGGAGTTGTCTGTTTCCCTATCATTGGGTGCACGCTATCGCACCCAGCTGGAGGCGTGACCATGCCGAGCGCGGAGTCCTGCGTAACCATCCACATGGTGGCGAGTCTGGACGGGTTCATCGCCCGTAAGGACGGCCGGGTCGACTGGCTCGAAACGTCAGACGAGTTCGAGGGTGGGGACACTCTGACCCCGGAGTTCGTCCAGGAGTTCCTCAAGACGATTGACTGCTACGTCATGGGCTCGCGAACCTACGAAACCGCATTGGACTTCGAGGCCAGGGGCTTCGGCTGGTCCTATGGCGACAAGCCGACGTTCGTCCTGACCCGTCGCGAGTTGCCGAGAACAAGAAATTCGGTCGAGTTCTACTCCGGCGATCTCGCGCACCTGGTGCACGGGCGGCTGAGACCGGCTTTCCGTGGCATCTGGTTCGTCGGAGGGGGTGCCGTCTCGTCTGAATGCCTTCGGCTCGGACTGGCTGACGAAGTTCGCTATTCGATCATGCCCGTCCTGATCGGCGAAGGGATCCCGTTCTTCGGCCGGCTCGACAAGGATATCGCCCTGCACCTCGTGGAGGTGAAAGCGTACAAGAGCGGGATGATCGCGCTTCGCCACGACGTGCGAAAGTAGGGACAACCAAGAGCGTGGCATCCGACACCGACGATCTGCGGAACATCTCCGACACCGCGCGCTGGGTCGCGATCTATCGCGCGATCGAGAGTGAACGACCGGACGCTCTCTTCCACGATCCGTTCGCACGGCGCCTGGCCGGCGAACGCGGCGAGCGCATCGCCGAGACGATGGAGTTCGCGAACCGCAACGCGTGGTCGTTCGTGGCGCGCACCGTGGCGATCGATCGCTTCATCGAAGACAGCATCGCGCGAGGCGCCGACATGGTGGTGAATCTGGCCGCCGGGCTCGACACGCGGCCGTACCGCATGGCGCTGCCTCCGAGCCTGCCGTGGATCGAGGTGGACCTGCCCGAGCTCCTCGCCCACAAGATCACGGTGCTCGCCAGCGAAACCCCGCGCTGCCGGCTGGAACGCGTCGCCCTCGACCTCGCCGACGTGGCCGCGAGGCGCGACCTGTTCAACCGTGTGAGTCACGAAGCGAACCGCGTGCTGGTGATCACAGAAGGGCTGATCGTGTACCTGTCCGAGCAGGAAGCCGTTTCGCTGGCAGAAGATCTGGCCGGGACGCCGACATTCCACCGGTGGGCGCTCGACATGGTGTCGCCAGCTCTGATGCAGATGATGCAGAAGAGCGGCGCTCTCAAAAACCTCGAGCAGGCGGGGGCGCCGCTCAAGTTCGCGCCCGATGAAGGACCCGCATTCTTCGAGCGCCACGGCTGGACGCTGGTGGACGTCCAGTCGATGCTCCATACCGCCGCCCGGCTGAAGCGGCTGTCGTTCTGGATGCGCCTCATCGCACTGCTGCCCGACTCGAAAGGTCGAACACCGCGAAGCCCCTGGGGCGGGGTGTGTCTGTTCGAGCGGACCGGGGTCCGCCCCGGAAAACCTTCAAATGGATGAAACATTGAATACCCGTTGCCTGAGAAGATCACTCGCCACGCTGCTGACGCTGGTCACTGCGTCAACCCTTGCGGCGCAACAAGCGGGTCAGGACGAGGTCGTCTCTGCCCATGCCAGAGACCTCCACGCCCGCGCCATCGTCGTCGACACGCACGACGACACGACGCAGCGCATGGTGTCCGATCCATCGTTCGACGTGGGTGCGAGAGGCGGCGCCGGCAGCGTCGACATCCCGAGAATGCGCGAGGGCGGCCTCGACGCGTTGTTCTTCTCCATCTACATGCCCGGCACCGTGACTGGGCCGCAGGCCGTCAAACGCGCGCTGCAGCAGATCGACAGGGTGCGGGAGGCCGTCAGGGCCCGCCCGCGAGAGTTGCTGCTGGCCACGTCCGCCGCGGATATCAGGCGCGCGGTGGCGGAGCGCAAGATCGCGGCGCTCATGGGCATGGAAGGAGGGCACATGTTCGACGGCGATCTGGGTGTCCTGCGCCAGTACGCCGCGCTCGGCGTCCGGTACCTGACCCTGACGCACTCGCGGAACACCGCGTGGGCAGACTCCTCGGGCGACACGCCGGCCCACAACGGTCTCACGCCGTTCGGCCAGGATGTCGTGCGCGAGCTCAACCGCCTCGGTGTCATGGTGGACGTCTCGCACGTGTCGGACAAGACGTTCTACGACACCCTCGGCGTCACCACGGCTCCCGTGATTGCGTCGCATTCCTCGTGCCGCGCCATCTCGAACAGCCCCCGCAACATGACCGATGACATGCTGCGCGCGCTCGCCAGGAATGGCGGCGTCGTCATGATCAACTACCAGGTGACATTTCTCAGCGAAGCGTTCCGGACGGCAAAGCCTCCGGCCGGCGTGCAGGCGCAGCTGGACGCGGAAACCAGGCGATGCGGCGAGGACGAGGTGTGCGCGATCCTCGGGTGGGGGCCGATTTATCACGAGGCGATGAGACGCGGTCAGCTGCCAGCTGTCACCTGGGTTGAGATCGTCGATCACATCGACCACGTGGTAAAGGTCGCCGGCGTCGAGCACGTGGGACTGGGGTCGGACTTCGATGGCGCGATCATGCCTCTGGGCATGGAGGATGCCTCGAAGCTCCCGAAGATCACGGGTGAACTGCTGAGAAGGGGCTATTCGGAGCAGAATGTGACGAAGATCCTGGGCGGAAACCTGCTGAGGGTCATGGAACAGACGGAGCTCAGACGGGGTCGCTGACACCGTGTGGCTCTGAAGATGCGAATTCTCGTCTTTGGCAACTCGGGCTCGGGCAAGAGCACCTACGCTCAGGCGCAGGCCACCCGCTACAGCGTGCCCCATCTGGATCTCGACTCGATCGTGTGGGAGCCGGGCCAGATCGCTGTCCAGCGCCCGGCAGAAGCGATTCGTCAGTCCCTCAACGAGTTTCTCTCGAGCCACGATACGTGGGTGATCGAGGGCTGTTACGGCGAACTGGTGGAAGCCGCGGCCGGAAGGTGCACGGAGCTTGTCTTCTTGAATCCCGGGCTGGATGCCTGCCTGGCCAACAACGCGCGCCGCCCGTGGGAGCCGCACAAGTACGCGTCTTTCGAGCAGCAGAATTCGATGCTGGGCGCGTTGCAGACCTGGGTTGCCGAGTACTACACGCGCGGCGGTTCGTGGTCGTACGAAGCGCATCGCCGGATCTTCGATGCTCACGACGGTCAGAAGATCGAGCTTACGCGCGCCGGATCGCCAGCCTCATCAGAGCCAGGAAGTGTTGTATGAACCGAACGGCCAGAAGACTCGGTGCTTTGAGCGTCGCGCTCGTGCTCGGTGTCGGAGCCACATCAAGGATGACGGCACAGGCAAGACCTCCGGAACCGCTGTCGATCGCGCGGCAGGGCTACTTGTTCGCCGGCGGGAAGTACTCGACCGTGAACGGCCGGCAGGTCCTGAGCGGCCAGCTATATGCCGAGTTCCAGATCCCCGGCAAGCAGTCGCATCCCTGGCCCATCGTCATGATTCACGGTGGCGCGCAATCGGGAACCAACTTCACCGGGACACCCGATGGCCGCGAGGGCTGGGCGCAGTTCTTCCTGCGCCAGGGCTATGCGATCTACGTGGTCGATCAGCCCGGCCGGGGCCGTGCCGCTTATCAGGCCGATGTCTACGGTCCCGCCGCCCCGCTCAACCTGGAGACCACGCAACGACAGTTTGCGGCGCCCGAGCGCTACAACCGGTGGCCGCAGGCGAAGCTTCACACCCAGTGGCCGGGAGGGGGCGTTCCCGGCGATGCGTTTTTCGACCAGTTCTACGCGTCGCAGATGCCGTCGATCCAGGACTTCACGCTGCAGCAGGAATTGAACCGGGACGCCATCGTGGCGCTGCTCGAGAAGATCGGGCCGTCCATTCTTCTGACGCACTCGCAGTCGGGCGCATTTGGCTGGCCCGTCGCGGACGCGCGTCCGGATCTGGTGAAGGCCGTCCTGGCCGTCGAGCCCAACGGGCCGCCGTTCTTCAACGTCGACAACGTGCCGGCGCCTGAGTGGTATCGGGATGTGACGCCGGCGTTGCGGCCCTGGGGCGTCACCTCCGTCCCGCTCGCGTATTCACCTGCTGTCGCGAACGCGTCTGATCTGGCCATCGTCCGGCAGGACACGCCCGATGGCCCCGACCTCGTTCGATGCTGGCTCCAGCGCGCGCCGGCGCGGTCGCTGCCGAAGCTTCAAACGCTGCCGATCCTCATCCTGACAGCCGAGGCCTCGTATCACGCTCCCTACGACCACTGCACCGTCAAATACCTGGAGCAGGCGGGCGTCCATTCGACGTGGATCAAGCTCGCGGATGCCGGCATCCGCGGCAACGGTCACATGATGATGCTGGAGAAGAACAACCTGGAGATCGCGAGCGTGATGTCGAGGTGGCTGGACAAGGCTTTGTCCAGCGCAGCGAAAGCCCCGGCGTCTGTTCGGCCTTGAGCGCGGCGGCGGTAGATCAAGCGAGGGTTGACGTCCGGCTTAAGCCGGACGCTACGTCTGAAGATCTAGTTCAGCATCGCGAGGCGGCACCGCAGCGTCTTGACGTGCTCCCAGATCTGCTCGTCGTGCTTGCGCTCCTCGTCGTCCAGGGGGGCCTGAGCCGGAAACCGCAGGTACGCCTGGAGGTCGCGCAAGGCGCTGGAGAAGTCCTTGAGATGGTAGGCGAGTAGGCCGCGGTCGCGCAGCTCGCCCCGGGCCCAGGGATCGACCGCGAGCAGCAGATCGGTGACGTCGCGGGCCTGCGGGAAGGAGTGCATGCGCTCGTAGATCCGCTTCAGGTTCAGCAGCATCCGCGACAGGATCTGCGGCTTCGTGGCCAGACTGAACGCGCGCGAGTCGAGCGCGTCGTCATCGTCCGGGTCGTCCGGATCCTGGTGGCGCTTGATCAGCTCATGGCAGGCGTCGGCCGACAGCAGCGCGCCGCCATGGAACGCATCGATGATCAGATCCTTGCTGTACGGCCGCTCGCGGCCGGCCGGGCAGCGCAGGAGAAAGTGGCCCGGGAAATTGATGCCCTGCACGTCGAGCCCGGCGCGGCGGGCGACCTCCATGTACAGCAGCGCGAGCGTGATCGGGATGCCCGTCCGCCGATCGAGCACCTCGTTCAGGCAGCTGTTCCGCGGATCTTCGTACTGCGTCTTGTTCCCGTGGAAGCGAAGATCGTTGAAGAGGTACTCGTTGAGCGCCATCACCCGCGCGTACCGGTCCGGATCGACGCCGGGCGGCGCGTCGCAGCCGAGGGTGGACGCTTCGGCCAGGCGCATCCGCGCTTCGCGGCCGAGCGCGTCGAGCTGTTCGAGATAGGGCCGCGCGTCGAGGCCGGGGTACTCGAGCCGTGCGATCATCAGCGCTGCGTTGGCCAGATCCGGATCGGGGCTCAGCGCGGCTACCGAGAAGCTCCGGACCGAGTGCTCGCGAATCACAGCACTAGCATAGCAGGCGTTGCAGGCTCGTGATGTCCAGCTCGGCGAGCGACCCGATGATGAGGTCGGCCTCCGACAGCTCGCCGGCGTCGTAGCTGCTTGTGACGCCCACCACGCGAAGGCCGGCTGCCCGTGCCGACGCGATGCCCCAGCGCGAATCCTCGATGGCGACGCAGTCGGCCGCGAGCACGGCATCGCCGACAGACTCGGACAGCAGCGCCACGGCGCGGTGGTACGGATCCGGTGCCGGCTTGCCGGCGGCGGTGTCCTCCGCGGCCACGATGGCTTTGAAATGGTGCGTGAGGCTCGCGCCGTCGAGGACGCGCCGGATCTCCGCGCCGAGCGCACCCGACGCGATGGCGATCGGCACGGCGGCGGCCGCACGGCGAATCGCGTCGGCCGCACCGGGAAAGAGGACGGAGGCGTCGCGTTCGAGGACCTCCATGCGTTCGGCTTTGTCCGCGGTCAGCGACGTCAGCTCCGCGGGCGACCACGTGCGCCCGCGATCCTTCGCGATCGCCCGGAACGCACCGAGATCGTCGAACCCGAGATAGCGCGTGTAGTAGTCGGGCTCGGTCAGCTCGACGCCGCGGTGGGCCAGGACGTCGCGAAACGCGCGGAAATGGAGCGGCTCGCTGTTCGCGATGACGCCGTCGAAGTCGAAGACGATGGCGCGGAGCACTACTTCTTCATCCGCTCGCCGGCGCGGATGGGAATGTCCAGCCGGTTTTCGCGGGGCGGGTACGGACACTCGTACGTCGGGTTGTAGTAGCAGTACGGAATATAGGCCCGGTTGAAGTCCATTTCGTAGATGCCCGTGCCGTTGCGGTTGAGGTCCATGAACCGCCCGGCGGCGTACGTCTCGGTCCCGCTCGTGAGATCGCTGAACGGCACGAACAAATGGCTGGGATCGGCGCCGACCTCGAGAAACGCGGTCAGCTTCATCGGCTGTCCCTTGAGCGCGAACTCCAGCGAGCCTGCGCGCCGCATCTTCCGCTGGGTGCCCGTGGAGGTCGGCATCTCGATGACCGTCGGATCGTTGCTCGGCTTGAGCGAGGCCGGCACGTTGTAGTCCGGGTCGATCGGGAAGTACGCGAGCGGCAGGAACTCGGCGTGCCGCGCCTTCGGAATCGGGTCGTTGCCCGCCTGAAACGCCGCGTCCTTGGCGGCGCGGTCTCCGGCGACTTTCGCCGGGTAATCACGCGAGTCGTCCGGCGGCTTGCTGGCGCAGGCCGCGGCCCCCGCGATCGCGACGACGGCGGCGCACACAATCAGGTTACGCAAAGATGTAGCCTCCACGGGCGACGGCTTCGTCGGCCAGCCGCCTCCGCGGCGTGACGGTGTCGATCGGCGAAAATTTCAGCAGCCGCCTCAGCGCCGCGAGCATCGTTCGCAGCGTGTCGCCTTTCGTCATGGCGGCCAGGGCCTGCCGGGCGTTCGCGTCGACGCGCATGGCGGCGTCGTTGACGAACACGCGCGCCGCGTCGGCGTGCAGCGCGCTCTGCGACGCCGGATTGGACTGCGCGAGCGCCCGCAGGACCGCGCTTTCCGCGCTGAAGACGTCGATCATGATGTCGGCGATGTTCATCAGCACTTCCTGCTGCTCGGCCAGCTTCTGCCCGTAGGTCTGCATCGCCAGGCCGAACACCATCAGCGCCGTCTTCTTGAACGCCTCGACGGCGCGGCGTTCCTCGGCCAACGGGGAATCGTCGGCGGCCGGCATCCCGGGAGGTCCGAGGAGCTCGTCCTGCAGTGCCTTGGCGGCGGCGATGATCGGGACGTCGCCCTTGACCGCCCGCTTCGCGAGCATGCCCGGGATCAGCAGGCGGTTGATCTCGTTGGTGCCCTCGAAGATACGGTTGACGCGCGCGTCGCGGTAGTGGCGCTCGGCCGGGTAGTCCTTCACGAACCCGTTGCCGCCGTGCACCTGGATGTTCTCGTCGAGGACGTAGTCGAGCACTTCGCTGCCGGCCACTTTCGCGATCGACGCCTCGATGGCGTACTCCTCGAGAACGGCCAGCGAGGCCGATCCGTCGTTCGCGTCGTGCGGCGTGTCCCCGATCCGCGCGTCGATCATCCCGGCCATGCGGTAGAGCAGGCTCTCGATGGCGTACGTCCGGACGATCATCTCGCCGAGCTTGTGGCGGATGGCGCCAAAGTTCGCGATGGGCTGGCCGAACTGCTTCCGCGCGGCCGCATACGTGGCGGCCTCGCCGATCGCGGCGCGCGACCCGCCGCTGCACATGCCCCCCAGCTTGAAGCGGCCGAAGTTCAGCACGTTGAACGCGACCTTGTGGCCCTTGCCGACTTCGCCGAGCACGTTGTCGGCCGGCACCTTCACGTCCTGAAAAATGATCGCCGTCGTTGACGAGCCATGGAGGCCCATCTTGTGCTCTTCCTTGCCGCTCGTGAGGCCGCCGAACGCCCGCTCGACGATGAACGCGGTGAAGTGCTCGCCGTCGACCTTGGCGAAGACGATGAAGACGTCGGCGAAGCCGCCGTTGGTGATCCACATCTTCTCGCCGTTGAGCAGGTAGCTGCCGTCCGGCTGCCGCGACGCGCGCGTCCGGGCGCCGAGCGCGTCGGAGCCCGAGCCGGTCTCGCTGAGGCAGTACGCGCCGACGAGTTCGCCCGTCAGCAGCCTGGGGATGTATTGCTGCTTCTGCGCCTCCGTACCGAACAGGAGCAGCGGCAGCAGGGTCAGGTTCGTCTGCCCGCCGAACGTGGCGCCGAACGACGCCGCGCTCGCCATTCGTTCGCTGACGAGGAGTGACGTGATCTTATCGAGGTCTAACCCGCCATAGGCTTCCGGCACGTCCACGCCGAGCAGCCCGAGATCCCCGCATCGTTTGAGGAGCTCGCGCGCCACGGCCCAGTCGTGCTGTTCGAGGCGATCGAGCGCCGGCAGCACCTCCTGCTCGACGAACTGCTGCGTGGTGCTCCCAATCAGCCGATGCTCGTCCGTGAGCCGTTCCGGCGTCAGGACCTCGCGCGGGTCGGTCGGCTCGATGAGCCACGCCCCGCCGCGAAGCTGGGCTTTCTCGCTGGTCGGCATGACTACATTCTCTCAAAGATCCCGGCCGCGCCCATGCCGCCGCCCACGCACATCGTCACCAGGCCGTACCGGGAGCCCCGGCGCCGCATCTCGTGAAGAATCGTGGCCGTGAGCTTGGCGCCGGTGCAGCCGAGCGGGTGGCCGAGCGCGATCGCGCCGCCGTTCACGTTGAGCCGATCCGGGTCGATGGGCAGCTCCTTGAGGCACGCCAGCACCTGCGCGGCAAAGGCCTCGTTGAGCTCGACCAGGTCCATTTGCTCCAGCGTCAGCCCTGCCAGCTTGAGCACCTTCCGGACGGCCGGTACCGGGCCGATGCCGAAGCGTTCGGGCTCGACGCCCGCGTTCGCGAATGCGACGAACCTCGCCAGGGGCGTCAGGCCGTGCTCGCGGGCGTACGCCGCCGACGTGACGATGACCGCGGCCGCGCCGTCGCTCGTCTGGGACGAATTGCCGGCCGTGACCGTTCCGCGCGCGTGAAACGCGGGCCGCAGCGCGCCAAGCGCCTGCGCCGACGTGTCGCGGCGCGGTCCTTCGTCGGCGGCAAACACAACGTCGCGCGCGACTGGCCTCTGGCCGTTCGCGGCATCCACGACCCTTGCGGTGACGGGCACGAGCTCGTCGGCGAACCGGCCGCCGTCAGCCGCCGCGATCGCCCGCACATGACTCGTCAACGCGAACGCGTCCTGCGCCTCGCGCGAGATGCCCGATTCGCGCGCGTGGTTCTCCGCGACCAGGCCCGTGGTCAGATACACGTCCGGATACGAGTCCACGAGGGCGGGATTCGGCGAGAGCTTGTTGCCGCCCATCGGCACGAGGCTCATCGACTCGGTGCCCCCGGCGACGATGGCCGAGGCGAACCCGCACATGATGCGTTCGGCGGCGAACGCGATGGCCTGGAGCCCGGACGAGCAGAAACGGTTGATCGTCACGGCCGACGCCGACACGGGCACGCCGGCGCGAAGGCTCGCGATGCGCGCGACGTTCAGTCCCTGCTCGCCCTCAGGCATCGCGCACCCGAGGATCACATCGTCTATCTCGCCGGCCACGACGCCCGGTGCCCGGCGAAGCGCTTCGGCGATCACGGTGGCCGCCAGCTCGTCTGGCCGCGTGCCGCGAAGTGTTCCGTTCGGCGCCTTGCCGACCGGCGTACGAACGGCGGAAACAATGACGGCGTCAGTCATGCCAGTCTCCCAGCAGGTCCTCGATCGCCTCGGCGACCTCGACAAGCTTGCCGTCGAACAGGTGATCGGCGGCGTCGATGACCACGAGCTCCTTCGGATCCGCCGCGCTCGCGTAGAACGCCTGCATCTCCTTGAGGGGACACCGCTCGTCGCGCTCGCCCTGGATGAAGAACTTCGGTTTGGCGCTCGTGCGGATGGCTTCGAAGTCGTAATGTGACAGCGGAGGGCAGAGCCCTACGAGCGTCGAGACGCGCGGATCGCCCTCGCCGGCGCTGAGCGCGATCCAGGCCCCGAAGGACATGCCCGCGGCCCAGAGGGGAACTCCTGGATGCTGCGCGTGCATGAAGTCGAGCGCGGCTCGGAAGTCGTCCATCTCGCCGACGCCTTCGTCGAAGCTGCCCGCGCTGGTGCCCACCCCACGGAAGTTGAAGCGCAACACCGCGCAGCCGATGCGGGTGAAGGCTTTCGCCGCCTGGAAGACGGCCTTCGTGTGCATCGTGCCGCCGAACTGCGGATGCGGGTGGCCGATGACGACGGCCGCGTGCAGGCCGTCGGCCTGGCCGCGCTCCACGAGGCCATCGGCGTTCACGCCTCGCTCGAGCGGCGGCTCTTCCATGAGCGCTTCGAGGGCGCCGGCCGGGCCCGGGATCTCGCGGACGCGCATCAGGCCACCCCCACCCGGCTGCCGTTCGGCAGATTCAGGGCGCTGGACGCTGCGCCGGCCACGACAAACTCGTACACGACATCGGCGAACGCCTCGGGGCGTGTGATGGTGCCGAAGTGCCCGGTGCGCTCGAGCACGAAGCTCCGCGCGCCCGCAATGAACTGCAGGTACGTCGCGGTGCTCTCAACAGGCACGACCCTGTCCAGCCCCGCCTCGCCTGTCACGACCAGGGTGCGTGCAGTAACGCGGCGGCAGTCCGCCACGATGTCGTGCGAGCCAAGACCAACGGCGCGCGCGGCCATCGCCGGCAACGAAAACGGCGCGCGCACGGCCGTTCCGAGCTGCCAGCGCGCGAACTTCAAGCGATCCCGTAACGACGGAAATGCGGCCGTGAGCTCGGGCCGCACGCGAAACGGCGACTCGGCGAAAAATGCCGGCCCGAATACCAATGGCCATCGCGCGTAGACTTCGTGCCGCGGTTTCAGATGCCAACCCGCACCGGGTGACGACGCGATGACCAGCGCTTCCGTGCGCGACGGCTGACTCGCTGCGAAGTGGGTCGCGACAACCCCGCCGTACGAGACGCCGCAGACGATGGCGCGCTCGATGCCGCGCGAATCCAGAACGTGGCCGACACGCGCGGCGTCGGCCGCGACATCCGAATGCCCGTTCTTTGCGCTGGGGCCGAGCGAGAACGTCACCACGCGAAAGCGTCTGGCAAGCGCATCGACGGCCGGTCCCAGGTACTGCCACGGTCCATTCAGGATGGGTACCAGGACGAGCGCAGGTCCGTCGCCGAGTTCCTTGACCTCGATCATCAGTTTCTCAGCGGCTTTCCGGTCTTCAGGGTGTGCTGGATCCGCTCCAGCGTCTTGCGCTCGCCGCACAACTTGAGGAACGCCTCGCGCTCGAGATCCAGCAGGTACTGCTCGGACACGGTCGTCTGGTGCGGCAGCGGCCCGCCGGCGAGGACGTTCGCCAGCGTGCGGCCGACCAGGGCGTCGTGGTCGGTGATCCGGCCGGCGCGCCAGGCCAGGTGGACGCCGAGCTTGAGCGGCGCGAGCACCGCGTCGCCGCCGACCGGAATCGCCGTGCGCGGCGCAGGCGGCCGGTAGCCCTCGCGCACGCGCTCGAGCGCGACGGCCTTCGCGTCGGCCATCAGGCGCTCGCGGTTCATCGTGATCGCATCGACTTCGCGCAGAAAGCCAAGCCGCGCGGCGTCGGCCGCGCTGGTCGAGACTTTCGCGAAGCCGATCGTCTCGAACACCTTCTGCACGCGCGGCAGCAAGTCCGCCCGCGGATCTGCCAGGCCGTCGACCGATCGCGCGAGCATTTCCTTGGCGCCACCGCCGGCCGGAATCAGCCCGACGCCGGCCTCGACGAGGCCGATGTATCCCTCGGCGGCCGCCTGAATCCTGTCGCCGTGCAGCGCGATCTCGCAGCCGCCGCCAAGCGTCAGGCCTGCCGGGCACACGACGACGGGCACGTCCGAGTGCCGCAGCGCCTGCGTCGCCCCCTGGAACGTGCGGACCATCAGATCGATGTCGTCCCAGTTGCCTTCCTGCGCCTCGAGAAGCAGGAGCATCAGGTTCGCGCCGGCCGAGAAGTTCGGCGCGTCGTTGCCGACGACCAGCGCGGCGAAGTTCGATGCCGCCTCGCGCACCCCGGCGTGCAGCATCTCGAGGGTGTCGCCGCCGACCGTGTTCATCTTCGAGTGGAACTCGACCGCCAGCACGCCGTCGCCCAGGTCGATCAGGCTCGCGCCGGGGTTCGTTTTCACGACGCCGCCGCTCTTGCGCGCGGTCGCGAGCAGCTGGCGACCGGGTCCGGGCGGCGGCAGCGATCCGTCGCGGAAGCGATTGCGTCCGGCGCGCACCAGCTCCGCGACCATCGGCGGAGGCTCGGGGTTGCCCGTTGCCGCGAGCACTTCGCGGACGCCGATGGCATCCCAGATCTCGAACGGCCCGACCTCCCAGCCGAACCCCCATCGCATCGCACGGTCGACATCGTCGATCGAGTAGGCGATCTCCGGCGCGACGCGCGCGGCATACAGCAGCAGCGAGCCGAGCGTGGCGCGCAGGAAGGCGCCGACGTTGTCGTTGCCGAGAAACAGCGTCTTCGTCCGCTCCGCGACATCCTCGATCGCCCGCGCCGCGTCGAGCGCAGGCAGGCGCGAGGACTGCCTCGGGCGGTAGGTGAGCGTCGCCGGGTCGAGCGTCAGAATCTCCGAGCCATCGGCCGTCTTCACGCGCTTGTAGAATCCCTGGCCGCTCTTCTCGCCGACCGATCCCTGCGTCGATGAGCGCCCGCGACCATCGGCGGCAGCGCGAACTGTTGCGCCTCGTCCTCGGGCAGCTGCGACAGGAGGTTGCGCGCGACGTGGCCGAGCACGTCGAGGCCGGCGATGTCCATCGTGCGGAACGTGGCGCTTTTTGGACGTCCGAGCGCCGGGCCCGTGATGGCGTCGATGTCTTCGATCGTCAGCGCGCCGCCGTCGAGCGTCCGCAGCACCGAGATGACGCCGTACAGGCCGATGCGGTTGGCGATGAAATTCGGCGTGTCCTTCGTGACGACGACGCCCTTGCCGAGCCGGCGATCGGCGAACTCGGACACTCTGGCGACGACGGCCGGGTCGGTGTCCGCCGTCGGGATCACCTCGACGCAGCTGCAGGTAGCGGGGCGGGTTGAAGAAGTGCGTGCCGAGCCAGTGCCGGCGGAACTCGGCGCCGCGTCCCTCAGCGATCACGGACAACTGGAAGGCCGGACGTGTTCGACGTCACGATGCAGCCGGGTTGCCGCACGGCCTCGATGCGCTCGACCAGCGAGCGCTTGACGTCCAGCTGCTCGACGACCGCCTCGAGTATCCAGTCGGCGCCGGCGAGGCGCGCGAAGTCGGTGTCGAAGCCGCCGGTGCTGATCAGGGAAGCCGCCTCGGCCGTGAAAAACGGATCGGGCTTCAGTCCGCGCGCACGCTTGAGGCCGTCGCGTGCGACAGCCGCCGTCATGTCCAGCAGCAGGACGGGGACGCCGGCGTTGGCGAAGTGCGCCGCGATCTGCGCGCCCATCGTGCCGGCGCCGAGCACCGCTACCGACCGAATCAGCGACATCAACCTCCAATGTTACAATGCGCGGTCCCGCAGACAGCTTTGATCGTCCTTACAGGAGGATTCATGATCCGCTGGATCGCCGCTGCGTGCCTCATCTTCACCTGTTCCACTGTCGTTCGCGCGCAAACCGCCGGCATTTCAGGAACCGTGGTTGACGAGACCGGGGAGCGGCGTTCCAGGCGCGACGGTCCAGCTGACCGGACCGGCCCGCCGCGAGCTCACGACGTCGGGACAGGGAGGCGCGTACCGTTTCACGGGCCTCCCGGCCGGCACCTACCAGGTGACGGTGTCGCTCGTCGGCTTCTCGCAGGCGACCCGCGACGTCGTCGTCGCCGGCGCGGACGTCATGGTGCCGGCGATCGACGCTGAACGTCGCCAACCTGAACGAAACCGTCGTCGTCAGCGCGACGAAGGTCGAAGGCGCTCTCGTGAACGCGCCCGCGACGATGAGCGTCGTGACGGCGCAGGAGCTCGCCAGCTCGCCCGCGCAGAACTACGGCGACCTGCTGCGATCGGTGCCGGGCGTCGAACGTCATTCAGCTGTCGGCGCGCGACATCAACGTGACGAGCCGCCAGGCCACGTCGCACGCTGTCGAACTCGCAGCTCGTGCTGCTCGACGGCCGCTCGATCTACCTCGACTTCTTCGGCATCGTGCTGTGGGACTTCCTGCCGACGAACCTGACCGACATCAAGCAGATCGAAGTCATTCGCGGGCCGGCGTCGGCGGTCTGGGGCGCGAACGCGCTGACCGGCGTCGTCAACATCATCACGAAGTCGCCGCGCGAGGCGCCCGGCGACGACCGCCTCGTTCAGCCGGCGGGTTCATGAACCGCGACGCCGGGTCGACGCGTCGGCAAGGGCGTCGGCGGCCTGTTCGGCGCAACGCGTCAGCGTCTCGCAGGCGCCCAACGACCGTCTGGTCGTACCGCGTGTCGGCGCGGCTACTTCAGCTCCGATGCGTTCCCGCGACCGACCGGCACGCATCCCGGTCATCACCGATCCGCGCGAATCCGGCGCGCCACGGTCGGCGGCGCGGCGTATCCCGTCGACGGCGACGGGCCGCGTCGGGCACCGCGTTCGAGAACCGCGGCACGAGCCAGCCGAAGTTCGACGTGCGGGTCGATCAGGAGCTGTCCAACGGCGGCCGCGTCACCTACGAGGGCGGCGTCGCCGGCACCGTCGGGCATCATCTACACCGGCATCGGCCCGTTCGACATCCAGTCCGGGTCGTACCATCGGGTTACGGCAGCGTGAACTACAGCCGCGACGCGCTCAAGGCTGAACTTCTTCATCGAACTTCGTCGAGCGCCGACGCGCCGAACCTGCTGCTCCCGGATCCGACGACCGGCAAGCCGCTGCAGCTGAATTTCACGACGCAGACCTACGACTTCGAGGCGGGCGACGCGCGTCCGCTCGGCAGCCACCAGGTGCTGATCGTACGGCGGCAACGTCCGGCGCAACAACTTCGACATCACGCTCGCGCCGAAGGCGCGAGGACCGCAACGAGCTCGGCGCGTACGTGCAGGACGAGATCTTCCTCGACCAGTTCCGCTTCACGATCGGCGGCGCGCGTGGACAAGTTCGGCAACCTCGAGCGATCCGGTCTTCTCGCCGCGGCTGGCGGCGATCGTTCAAGCCGCCGCCGGACCACTCGGTGCGCGTCTCGTTCAATCGCGCGTTCCGGTCGCCGTCGGTCATCAACAACTATCTCGACAACATCATCGTCGTGCCCAGCGACCTGAGCGGCCTGGCGCCGCTGCTGCCGCCGCCGCTGCGGCCGCTGGTCGCCACCCCGTTCCCGCTGGTCGTGCACGCGGTCGGCAGCGAGCTGCCGATCGGCTCGACGCCGCAGGCGAAGCTGACGCGAGGAATCGCTGACGGCGTACGAGATCGCGTACACCGGCACGATCAGGACGCGCACGACCGTCGGCGTGGCGTTCTACGTCAACGACCTCGAACGACAGCATCAACTTCGTCGCAGCTGCCGATCGAACCTCGATCCCTATACGGCCGCCAACCCGCCGCCCGGCTGGCCGCTGCCGCCGTCGATCCTCGCCGCTGATGGCGCCGCGGGGCATCTACCTGCCGCGGACGGCGTTCACGTATCTGAACCTCGGGCCGCTCCGCCAGAAGGGCATCGAGCTCTCGCTCGATCACCGGATCAACAGGGCCTGATCGGCGTTCGCGAACTACTCGTGGCAGGGCGAGCCGACGATGCTCGACGATCCGAACCCGTATCCCGACGCAGGAGCTCGCGCTGCCGCCGACGAACCGGTTCAACGTCGGCTTCAACTTCGACGGCGCCGCGATTCCTCGGCAGCGCGTCGGTGAACTACTCGGACAAGGCGTTCTGGAGCGACGTGCTGACGAGCCCGTACCACGGCTACACCGACGCCTACACGATGGTGAACGGCAGCTTCGGCGTGAAGTGGACGAACGGCAAGGTGACGACGCTCGTCAAGGTGACGAACCTGTTCAACCAGGACATCCAGCAGCACGTGTTCGGCGACATCCTGAAGCGGACCGTGTCGTTCGAGGTCCGCATCAAGTCGTAGGGCGGACCTTCAGGGCCGCGGTCGGCGGGCCTGAAGGCCCGCCCTACGTCACGTCGAACACGAACATGCCGGGCGTCACGAGCAGCCGCCCGTCTGTGTCGAAGAAGAAATGGTTCGGCGAGCGGAGACCCGCCGCTCGGAACTGCACCGTCCGGACTTTGTCGCCGTCGGAGTCGAACACGTAGGTGAACGGCTCGACGAAGCTCATCCACAGCCGGCCGCCGGCATCGGCCGCCGCGGTGCGGATCGTGGGCGTGACAAGCGGCAGTTCGCCGGTGTCGGCCCTGCGCCGCGGCCACTTCGTCGGCAGGTGCGCCGACGAACTCGTCGATCTCGCGGCCCTGAATCCGCCGTTCGAACAGGAGCTTCCCGTACGGGTCGTACCGCCTGAACATCGGCTCGCCTGACTGAAACACGAAAAAGAAGCCGCCCTGCGGGTCGATGACCGGCAGGCCGACGTTCAGCGCCACGTGAAGCGGCGGGTCGTCTTCGTGGCCGGTCGGCCTGAGCTCGCCGAAGGACCGAATGGGCGTGCCCGCCAGCGAGTACTCCGTGATCAGGAAGCCGGTGTCCGGCTGCGAGAGCAGGATCGAGTCGCCGGTGAACTGCAGCGATCCGATGCCGTTGAGCACGAGGCCGTCGAGCACGACGCGTGCCCGCGTCCGGCCGGGCAGGAAGAACCCGTTGATGCGGAAACCGGCCGGCGAGAAGATCTGGATGCGCTCGCGGTTCTCCGGCGAGTCCGCGACGACGAAGACGCCGGTGCGCCGGTCGATGGCGAACGCGACCGGGTTGATGATCCGGCCGGGCTCGCTGCCGATGTGCACGATCTCCCACGCGCTCGCCGCGCGTCGTCGACGCCGAACACGATCTGGCTCCGGCGATCGAAGACGAAGTACTGGCCGGACGCCGCGCGCTCGAAGCCGGCGACGTCCCTGAACCGTCCCGCCAGGTGCGCCGGGATCGCGTCCACCGACTCGAGCACGTCGGTTCGAAGCGCGTACAGCACGATGGGGCTCACGAACACGCAGGCGCACAGCGCGGCCGCGACGAGCCGTTCAGTAGCGCGCGGTTTCTCGAATGGCCTCGAGGACATCGGCGGGCTGGGGCAGGATGGCGTCCTCGAGATCGGGGCAGTACGCGACCGGCGTATCGAGCGCGCCGACGCGGCGGATGGGGGCGTCGAGGTGTTCGAAGAGGTCGCTGCCGATTCTCGCCGCGATCTCGGCGCCGAAGCCGCACGTGATCTGATCCTCGTGCGCGACGACGACGCGGTTCGTGCGCGGCGACCAGCGCGGCGATGGCTTCCCAGTCGTACGGCGCGATCGTCCGCAGGTCGAGCACCGCGGCGCTGATGCCGTCGCGTTCGGCCTGGTGCGCCGCCACGCAGCGATCGCTGCACGAGCGCGCCCCACGTGATCGACGACGACGTCCGAGCCGTCGCGCCGCAGGCTGGCCTTGCCGAACGGGATCATGAAGTCTTTGCCGGGATACTCGCTCTTGTTGTACGTCTGCCGGTACAGGTGCTTGTGCTCGAGAAACATCACCGGGTCGTCGCAGCGGATGGCGGTCCGCAGCAGGCCGGCCGCATCCGCCGCCGTGGACGGAAACGCGATGCGGATCCCCGGGCAGTGCGCGAAGATGCTCTCGCCCGACTGGCTGTGGTACGGGCCGCCCTTGACGTAGCCGCCGATCGGCACGCGGACGACCATCGGGCACGAGAAGTGGTTGCCCGATCGATACCGCAGCATCGACATCTCGTCGCGCAGCTGCATCATCGCCGGCCAGATGTAGTCGAAGAACTGGATCTCGACCACCGGCTTGAGCCTGCGCACGGCCATCCCGACGGCGCGGCCGATGATGCCGGCTTCGGCGAGCGGCGAGTTGAACACGCGGTCGTCGCCGTACAGCCGCTGCAGGCCGTGCGTGAGCTTGAACACGCCGCCCTTGCCGGACACGACGTCGAGCGCTTCCCGCCGGCTGGCGTCCGCCACGTCCTCGCCGAAGACGACGATGCGCGGGTTGTGCGCCATCTCGTCCCTGAGCGTGCGGTTGATGGCGGCCACCATCGTGTCGGGCTTGCCCTCGGGCTGCGCCGGCGTGTCGAACGCGTCCGACGTCGGGATCGACGTCGGGCGAGTACACCCAGAGCGCGGCGGTGTCCGGCGCCGGCTTCGGCGCGTGAAGCGCCGCCTGCGCGGCCTCGTTGACCTCGGCTTCGACCGCGGCGAGCGTCGCGCTCAGGTCGGCGTCGGTCGCCGCTCCCCGCGCGCGCAGGACGTCGGCGAACCGATTGATCGGATCGCGGCTCTGCTCGTTCGCGCGCTCCGCCGGCGTCTTGTACAGCTTCTCGTCGTCTGAAAGCGAGTGCGAGTAGGGACGCGTGACGTGCGCGTGCACGAGCGCCGGGCCCTTGCGCGCCGCGAACGTGGGCCGCGGCCGCGCGCATCGCGCGGAGGCTGGCGAGAAAATCGGTGCCGTCGACCGTTTCGACGTGCAGGCCGGGAAACGCGCGGACGAGCCGCGAGATGTCGCCGCCGGCCGTCTGGACCTCGACGGGAACCGAGATCGCGTAGCCGTTGTCCTCGACCAGAAACAGCACGGGCAGCCGTTGCAGGCAGGCGGCGTTCAAGGCCTCCCAGAACTCGCCCTCGCTCGTCGTGCCGTCGCCGAGCGAGACGTACACGACCTCGTCGCCGTGGTACCGGCTCGCGCGATCGGTGATGGCGCCGACGCGGTCGTAGATGACGCCGGCTTCCGCCGCGCCGACCGCGTGCAGGACCTTCATGCCGGTGGCGCTCGATCCCGAGACGATGTTGAGCGCCACGGCGCCCCAGTGCGACGGCATCTGGCGTCCGCCGGAGCTCGGATCGTCTTTCGAGCCGACGGCCGCGAGCAGCATGTCGAGCGGCGTCACGCCGAGCTGCAGGCACAGCGCGCGATCGCGATAGTAGGGGAAGAACCAGTCGTAGCCCGGCCGGAGGATCATGCCGGCCGCGACGAGGACGGCCTCGTGGCCGGCGCCGCTGATCTGGAAGAAGGTCTTGCTCTGGTTCTTGAGCTGGATTTCCTTGTCGTCGATCTTCCGCGAGAGGAGCATGCAGCGGTACGCCCGCAACAGGTCGGCGTCGCCTGGATCCGTGCCGCCCGCCTCGGACTGACTCACGGGCGCCGTCGCCGCCGCTGCCGCCTCGCCGTTCACGACGGTGGAGGCCTTCATGCCACCCGAATTATACATCCGGCGCGAATGGTAGTATTGGCCCGGTGAGTTCCGACAAGACGAGCGCCGCGCCCGTTCGCCTGCACCGGTGGGACGAAATCGCGCTCGAAAAAGTCACCGAGATGCTGTCGCGCAAGATTGTCACCGGCGAGCGGGAAATGCTCGCGCAGGTGTATCTCAAACGCGGCTGCCTCGTGCCGATGCACTCGCACGAGAGCGAGCAGATGACCTACGTCCTGCAGGGCGCGCTGAAGTTCCTGGTCGGCGGGATGGAGGTGACGCTGCGCGAAGGGGAAGTGCTGCACATTCCCTCGTTCGTCGAGCACCAGGCCGAGGCGCTCGAAGATACGTTCGAGCTCGACGTCTTCAGCCCCATCCGCCAGGACTGGCTCGATCACACCGACGATTACCTGCGAGGTGGATCAGTCAGCAGTCGCAGTCAGCAGTCGGCAGTCGGCAGTCGGCAGTCGGTCGGCAGTCGACGGGGCTCAGTGAACGCGGCGATCCCAGCGGTTGTTCTCGCCGCGACCGTCGGAGCGCGGCCGCCGGAGTAGACGTCGAACTTCTTCCGCGCGCGGCCGATCTTCCACTTCACGTACCGATACTTCACTTCAGCCCACGGGCTGAGACGCATTCTCAGGCCCTTGAGATACACATACCCGACGAGTAGTCCTCCCAGGTGCGTCGCGTTCGCCACTCCGCCGCCGTTGTCGGACATCGACGACATGAAGGCCAGCCCGCCCATGATGAGGACGAAGATCCGCGCCGGAATCGGGAAAGACGAAGTACATGTAGATCTGGCCGGTTGGGAAAATAGAGCGCGTACGCCAGCAGAAGGCCGTAGACGGCGCCTGACGCGCCGATGATATTTGTTCCGTACAGCTGGGCGGTCGGTGCGAACGGCAGCAGCGACACGAGCACCGTGAGCACGGCCGCGCCGATCCCGCTGACGAAGTAGAACTTCAGGAAATAACGCGTGCCCCAGATGCGCTCGAGCTCGGTCCCGAACATCCACAGCGCCAGCATGTTGAACAGGATGTGCATCGGGCCGGCGTGGACGAACATGTAGGTGACAGACCTGCCAGATCCACCCACGCTCCACCACGAACGCCGGAACCAGACCGAGAGACTTCGTGCTTCCTGGACCCACAACGAAGGGAGGATGCACCGGCGACGAACATCGCGACGTTGACGCCGATGATGATCTTGAGCGCCGTCGAGATCGGTCCGGGTCCGAACGAGAAAGAGGAGGACTGGGACGCGTAACGGGATGGGTATCGGGGCATCGCTAAGGCTCCGGATCGTACTACATCAGTCGGGATCGGACCCCGGCCACCGCGCTGTCGAATTCACGGATGTGCAACAGTTTTGCGGCGGCGGCCAGCGCCGCGAGCCCGGCGGTAATGGCCGCACCGAGACGCACGGCCTGGGTCAGGGTTCCCGCGCCTGGCATGGCGTCCCGCCGCGAGCCGCTCCGCGCCCGCCGATACGGCGGCCATCACGACCGCCGCGATCACGATCTTGGCGAACGTCAGGCCGAGATGGCCGTCCTCCAGCCCGCCCAGCCGTCGCCGCAGGAGGACGAGCAGCGCGAGGCCGTTCACGATCATCGCCAGGGACGTGCCGAGCGCGAGCCCCCGGAACCCCATCACGCGCACCAGCGCGAGGTTGGCGCCGAGGTTGAGCGCGACCGTGCACAGGCTGACGATGACCGGCACGCGGCTGCGCCCCATCGCGTAGAAGACCGGCGACACAATCCTCGCCGTCGCGTAGCCGACGAGGCCGACCGCATACAGCCGCAGCGCGGCGGCCGTGGACACGGTGTCGGCGGGCGTGAAGTGCCCGCGTTCGAAGAGCAGCCGGACGATCGGTTCCGCCAGCGTGACGAGGCCGAGCGTCGCCGGAACGTTGAGCACCATCATCATCGCCATCGCCTGCGCGGCCGTTCGCCGGACGCCGTCCTCGTCGCCCGCAGCGATGTGACGCGAAACCGCGGGCAGCGCGGCCGTGGCGATGGAGACGCCGAAGAGCCCAATCGGGAGGTACATCAGCCGGAAGGCATACGACAGCCACGAAACGGCGCCCGTGCCCTGACTCGTGGCCAGCAGGGTGTTGACCAGGAGATTGACCTGCGTCGCCGCCAGCCCGATCGTTCCGGGGCCCATCAGCATCAGCACGCGCCGCAGTCCCGGCTCCCGGAAATCGAGGATGAAGCGATACCGGAATCCTTCGCGCCACAGCGCCGGCCATTGCACCAGCACCTGGAGCGCTCCGCCGAGCAGCGCCGCGATCGCAATCGCCGTGACAGGCGCGAAGCCGATCGACGGCATCAGCGGCACGAGGATGAACGCGCAGGCAATCGTCGCGATGTTGAACATCGCCGGCGCCAGCGCGGGTACGAAGTAGTGATGCAGGGAGTTGAGCATGCCCATCACCGCGGCCGCCACAGCGACCATGGGCAGAAACGGCAGCATCATCCGCGTCAGCCGGATCGTGAGCTCGAGCTTGCCGGGGACGCGGCTGTAGTCCTCGGCGTAGGCCGTCACGAGCGGATGGGTGAAGATCATCCCGATCGCCACGAGCAGCCCGGTGACGAGGACCAGCGCGTTCAGCAGGTTGTTGCCGAGCCGCCAGGCGTCGTCCTTCCCGCTCACCGTGAGGCGGGCGGTGAAGGTCGGCACGAACGCGGCGCTCATGGCGCCTTCGCCGAACAGGTCGCGAACCAGGTTGGGGATTCGGAACGCCACGATGAAGGCGTCCATGTCGTTGCTCGCGCCGAAGATGGCCGCGAGCACTTGATCGCGGAGGAGGCCGAGGATCCGGCTGGTGAGCGTCGCCGCCCCGGTGAGGCCGGCCGCACGGGCAAGCAGCGGCGGGCGCTGCGGCGTCAAGCGCCGAGTTTGCGGCGCACGAGTTCGTTGACGGTCTTGCCGTCCACGTTCTGTCCGGCGAGCTTCGCCATCACCGCCTTCATCACGCGGCCCATGTCCTTCGCCGACGTGGCGCCGGTCTCGGCGATCGCGGCCGCAACGGCGTCGTCCACGGCAGCCGGATCGACGGCCGCCGGCAGGTAGGCTTCGAGGACGACGATCTCCGCCGCTTCCTTCCGGGCGAGATCCTCGCGTCCGCCCTTCGTGAACTGCTCGATCGAATCTTTTCGCTGCTTGACGAGCGCGGCGACGACCTGCCGCGCCTCGGCGTCGTCCAGATCGCGTTTCTTCTCGACGCTCTTGTTCATGAACGCGGCCTTCAGCATCCGGAGCGCGCTGAGGCGCACCGCGTCGTGCTGGCGCATGGCGTCAGCGATCGCGGTGCCGACCTCGTCGACCAGAGGCATCAGTCGTCGTTCGGCGAGCGGCGCTGCTGCTGAACCTGCGGAACAAGCTGGCCGGGCTGCGAAGCGGCCGGAGCGGCGATCATGCCCGGCGCGGCGACGGCGCCAAACGGGTTGGTCGCGGGCTGCGTGGGCGGCGCGGCCTGTACGGGCGGCGCGGGCGGCTGTTCCTGCGGCGGCATCGTGCCGAAGATGCCGGGACCCGGCTGCTGCCCTCCAGTGTTGCCCGGGCGCCGCGGGTTGGCGCCGGCCGGCTGCGGCTGGATGTTCAGGTTGTTGAAGATCGGCGCGAGCGCGGGCGGCAGCTGCACGCCGCCGGGCGGCTGGGCGTTGTCGTCGTCTTGCGGCGGCTGCATGATGCCGTTCATCTGACCGAACGGCGCGGGAGGCGGCTGCGCTGACGCCGACGCCGACACCGCGGGCCGCGGCGACGCCGATGTCGGCATGACGATGATGCGGTCGAAGTTCGACGCGTCGGCGATAGCTATCTCGCGCGGTGCGACCATGTAGCCGCTGAGCGACCGCAGCAGCATGTCGAGCGCTTCGGCTTCCGGCACGTTCGTGAACTCGATGGTGATAGGCCCGCCGGCGATGCGTTCGACGTTCACGATCTGCGTGCGTCCGACGCGCGCCCACTCGGTGAGGATCTGGCGCACCGTGGCGTCCTTGGCGGACAGCGACACGCGGCCTTCACGCAGGGTGATTCGGACCTCGGCGGACGCCTGCGATCCGAGGGCCAAGCACATGCAGCCCGCCAGCGCCAGCGTGGAAAAAACGCGCATATAACCTCTTTGCACGGCTCTTTTGAGTATACGCCAGTTGAAGTGGTGCGGGCCTTCAGGCCTGACTTGGTCCCGGCAGGGCTAAAGCCCTGCACTACTTCGACTTCGGCGTTACTTCTGGCGGAAATAATCGATGACCTGGGTCAGGATGTCGTCGAGCGTGAACCGGGTCTTGTAGCCGATCATGGCCTCGGCCTTCGACAGGTCGGGGACGCGGCGCGGCATGTCCTCGAACCCTGATTCGTAGGCTTCGTCGTACGGCACGAGCTTGATCGGAGAGGTCGAGCCGCTGAGCTCGCGTACGCGTTCCGCCAGCGCCTGGATCGTGACCTCCTGCGTGTTGCCCAGGTTGATCACCTGGCCGATCGCCTTCGGCTCGTTGACGAGCTTCAGGAGCGCGCCGACCACGTCCGCCACGTGGGTGAAGGAGCGCGACTGGCGGCCGTCGCCGAACACCGTGATGGGCCGGCCGGCCAGCGCCTGCTGGACGAAGTTCGGAATCACCATCCCGTACTGTCCGGTCTGTCGCGGTCCGACGGTGTTGAAGAATCGGACGACGATGACGGGAAGCTTCCGCTCTTTCCAGTACGCCAGCGCCAGGAACTCGTCGATGGCCTTGCTGCACGCGTAGGCCCAGCGGTGCTTCGTCGTCGGCCCCATGACCAGATCGGAATCCTCGCGGAACGGCACGTCCTCGCTCTTGCCGTAGACCTCCGACGTCGATGCGATGACGACGAGCTTCTTCTTCTTGTTGGCGAGCTTCAGCACGACCTCGGTGCCGTGGACGTTGGTTTCGATCGTGTGCACCGGCTGCTCGACGATCAGCTTCACGCCGACGGCTGCCGCGAAATGAAAGACGACGTCGCTGCGATCGATGAGCTCGGCGAGCAGGGGCTCGTTCTCGACCGTGTCCACGAAGTACTCGAACTTCGCCCGTCCCTTCAAGTGAGTGATGTTGTCGATCGAGCCCGTCGACAGGTTGTCGAGCACGAGCACCGTGTCGCCGCGCTCGAGAAGCGCTTCGGCCAGGTGCGATCCGATGAAGCCGGCTCCGCCGGTTATGAGCGCACGCACGCGTAGTGTCCTTTCAGTGCCGTCACGACGCCGGCAGCCTCGTCGTCGGTCAGGCCCGGAGAGAGCGGCAGCGACAACACTTCGTCGCAGGCGCGCGCCGCCTCGGGGCAGTCGTGAGGGTTCGCGCCGGCCATCGCAGGCTGGCTGGGGATCGGGATGGGATAGTGAACGAGCGTTTCGATGCCGTCGGCCGCGAGCTGGGCCTGCAGCGCGTCCCGGCCGCGGGCCCGGACGACGAACAGATGGTAGACGTGCCCGGCATCGTGTTCCATCGGAACGACCACCGGACCGGAGGCGAGCGCGGATCGGTACGCGGCGGCGAGGGCCCGCCGGCGCGCCGTCCAGCCGGCGAGGCGCGGCAACCGCGCGCGCAGGACGGCGGCCTGCATCTCGTCGAGCCGCGAGTTGACGCCGAAGGCGTCGTGCCGGTAGCGATCGACCTGGCCGCCGTTGCGCAGACGCGTGATTCGATCCGCGAGGGACGGGTCGTTGGTGATCACGGCGCCGCCGTCGCCGAGCGCGCCGAGATTCTTCGTCGGGTAGAAGCTGAACGCGCCCGCGACCCCGATCGTTCCGACCGGCCGTCCCGCGGCCGTTCCCAGGTGCGCCTGGCAGCAGTCCTCGACGAGCGCCAGACCGTGCCGGGACGCCAGGCGCTCGAGAGCGGCCATGTCGGCCGCCTGCCCGTACAGGTGCACGGGGAGAATGGCGCGGGTGCGCGGCCCGATCGCGCGCGCCACCTGCTCAGGATCGAGCGTGAGCCGCGACGGATCGATGTCGGCGAACACCGGCCGGGCGCCCACCATCATCACGGCAAGAGCCGTGTATGCCGCCGACAGCGGCGTGGTGATGACCTCGTCGCCGGGCCCGATTCCGAGCGCTCGCAGGATGAGGGCGATCGCGTCGGTCCCTGTGCCGACGCCGACGGCGCGGGCCGCGCCGCTCGCCGCGGCGAACTCCGCTTCGAACGCCTCCAGCTCCGGGCCGAGCACGAACCAGCCGCGCGAGATGACGCGCTCGACGGCCTCGCGCACCTCCCGCCCGGCATCGCCTTGAGGCACCAGCGAGAGGAACGGGATGCGCGGCATCACCGCGTCTCCTGCGCGGCGTCGACGTAGCGGGAGAAGTGCCGGCGGTAGAAGTCGACGGTACGCGTCAGGCCCTCGGCGAGCGACACCGCCGGCTTCCACCCGGTCGCCTTCATGAAGCGGGTCGAATCCGCGTAGAAGCTGCCGATGTCGATGACCTTCTTGTCCGGCGGCCAGCTCACGTACTCCACGCGGCCGGCGCCGGCAATCCGCACCAGCTCGGCCGCGAGGTCGCTGTGGCTGACCGGGATGTCGCCGCCGACGTTGAACGCCTCGCCGTTGCAGACGTCGCTCGCCCCCGCGCGCAGAAACGCGTCGGCCGCGTCGTCCACGTACACGAAGTCGCGGAGCTGCGAACCGTCGCCGTAGATCTGGATCGACTGGCCCTCGATCGCGAGCCGGATGAACCAGCCGATGAATCCCTGCCGGTTGTGTTTGATGAGCTGGCGCGGGCCGTACACGTTCGTGAGGCGCAGCGAGCAGGCGCGGACGCCGAACACGTTGTTGTAGACGAGGTGGTAGTACTCGCCGGCGGCCTTGTTGATGCCGTTGACGTCGGTCGGCCGCACCAGGTGCGCCTCGCTCACGGGCAGCGAGTCGGGCCGCCCGTACACCTGCCGGGTGCCGGCAAACACCACCTTGACCGCCGCGTTGTGGTTGCGGCAGGCCTCGAGCAGCGTGAGCTGGCTGCGGCAGTTGATCTCGAGATCCGTGTACGGATCCCGCATGCTGTCGATGTGGCTGACCTGGCCGGCGAGGTTGAAGATCACTTCGCGGTCGCGCACGAGGTAGTTCATCGTGCTCTGCTGCCGGATGTCCGCGACGTTGACCCGCAGGCGATCGGCGACGCCGTCGATGTTGAACAGGTTGCCGCCGTAATCGTCGATCAGCGAATCGACGAGCAGCACGTCGGCTTCCAGATCGACGAGACGCCGCGCGAGGTTGCTGCCGATGAAGCCCAGACCGCCCGTGACCATGACGCGGCGGCCGCGGTAGAACTCCCGGTAGTCCGTCGCGGCGGTCACAGCGGCCGCGCGGCGACCGATGCCGCCTGTGATCGGCGGAGGTGCTGGCGGCGGATCACCAGGACGAACCACAGGCGCATCACGTCGACGCCCGTCTTGAAGATGCGCCGGAAGTTGAAGAACTGCGACTTGCCGAACGCGCGGTGAAAGTGGTGCACCGGCACTTCGACGATGCGGAAGCCGGCGTCCTGCACCTTCTTCATCATCTCGAGGCAGATGACGCCGCTGGTCTTTTCCAGGTTGATCACCTCGAACATCGAGCGCCGCATCAACCGGAAGTCGCAGTCCACGTCGCGCATCTTCAGCCCGAACATCAGGCTCACGATGTGGTGATACAGCCGGCCGATGACGATGCGGTGCATCGGATCCGATCGGCTGATCTTGTAGCCGTTGACGAGATCGGCCTCGGGCGTGAGGTGCGACCAGAGCAACGACAGCTCGCCCGGATCGTACTGGGCGTCGCCGTCGGTGTAGAAGATCAGCTCTTTCGTCGCCGAGCGGATGCCCGTCTGCAGCGCCCCGCCGTAGCCGCGGTTCTTCGGGTGATGGATGACCCGGACCTGCGGATACGTTCGCGCGAGCTCGTCGGCCACCTCCGCCGTGGCGTCGTTGCTGCCGTCGTTGACGACGATGACCTCGTAGTCCGGCGTCAGTTCAGACGCGGCCTGCACGGCGCGGATCACCATGCTCGCGATGGTGCCGCTGTCGTTGTATGCCGGAAAAAAGACGCTCAGACCCGCGGGCTTTGCCGAGGCAGGGACTGACATGCAAAAAGTCCCTAAACCATAGCATGAAAAGGGCCCTCAGCGCGTGTCGCGATCGAGGATCGAGGGCGTGCCGACAAGCCGCCACGGCATCACCGCCGACTCGGCGATCACGGCGCCCGACAGCTTCGATTCGCCCAGGCGCCGCTCGACGAACGTGATCGGCACCTCGACGACGTTCATCCCGCGCCTCGACGCCACGAACAGCATCTCCACGATGAACGAATATCCGTCGGAGACGAACCGGTCGAGCGGCAGCGAGGCCAGCGCGTCGCGCCGCCAGCATCTGTAGCCGCTCGTGCAGTCGTGCGCGGCGAGGCGGGTGATCGTCCGGATGTAGGCGTTGGCGAACCGGCTGAGCAGCTGACGGCGCTTCGGCCAGTTCACGATCTCGCCGCCGGGGATATAGCGCGACCCGATCACGACTTCGCCGCGGCTCGCCCCCTCGAGCAGGCGGGGGAGCTGCGCCGGGTCGTGGGACAAGTCGGCGTCCATCTGGCAGATGAGATCCACGGGTTCGCGAATCGCGAGCTTCAGGCCGTCGACGTACGACCGTCCGAGCCCGCGATTCTTCGTACGGTGCAGCACCGAGATCCGGCCCGGGTGCTGGCGCGACAGCGATTCGGCCAGATCCCCCGTGCCGTCGGGTGATTGATCGTCCACGACGAGCACCCGGACGTTGTCGTGCCGCATGAGGCCCTCGATGAGCAGCGGCAGGTTGTCCCGTTCGTTGTAGGTCGGTACGACGACGAGCGTGGCAGGCGTCATGACGTCAGGGCCGCCGGCTTTCGAACCGCAGCGACGAGATCTGCTCGGATACGAGGCCGACGAGAAAGATGATCACGCTCAGCAGGATGAGCAGGACCGAAGAGTTCGTCACGTGAGACTGCGTGACGATCGTCCAGATGGCGTAGGCCGCGCCGACGGCGAACGACGCGGCGCTCAGCGGAAGAAACACACGCATGGGGCTGTAGATCGTGATCACTTTGAGCAGGATGACGAAAAACTGTACTCCGTCTGCGCCGAGCCTGATCTTCGATTCTCCCTGCCGTGCCTCCGCCTCGATCGGCTCGAACCACACGCTGTATCCGGCCTTGATGAAGGCCAGCGTCGTCGTGGTCGGGGTGGAGAAGCCGTTCGGCAGCAGGTGCAGGAACTCGAGCAGGTGTTCCCGCCGCGCCGCCCGGAAGCCCGACGTCAGATCGGGGATGCGCTGGCCGGTGAGATAGCTCGCCAGCCGGTTCAGGATCAGGTTGCCGATCCGCCGCGCCGCCCCCGCCTGCGTGGCGCTCGATCGGGCGCCGATGACCAGATCATACTCGCCCAGCCGCGCCGCGAGGCGCGCCGCGTCGGCCGGCCGGTGCTGCCCGTCGCCGTCGGCGATCAGCACGAACGTGCCCGACGCGTTCCTTATACCGGTCTTCACCGCGGCGCCGTTGCCCTTGTTGTAGGGATGCCGGATCACGGTCGCCCCGGCCCCGGCCGCCCGCGCCGCCGTGTCGTCGCCCGATCCGTCGTCGACGACGATGATCTCCCGCCACGCCGCCGCAAGACGCAGGGCGGCCACGAGCGACGCGATGGACGCGCTCTCGTTGTAGGCGGGGATGACCACCGACACCGTGTCCGTCACCGGCTGCCGGCCTCGACCAGGCGGTCGATTACGCCGTCCCAGGAAATGCCGCGCGCGCGCTCGTAGCCAGCCTCGCCAAGGGATCGCGCGAGCCCCGCGCTGCCCGCGACGCGCGACATGGCGCTCGCGAGGGAGTCGGCGTCCGGCGCGGAGATCAGACCCGTGACGCCATCGTCGACGAACTCGAGGGGACCGCCGGAATCGGTCGTGGTGACAACCGGTTTGCGGGCGAGAAACGCCTCGAGCGTGATGTAGCCGTAGTCTTCGTCGTACGGCGGAAACACGACGGCGCCGGCGCCGGCGTACAGATCCACGAGGGCCGCCTCGTCGATGGGGCCCGTGAACGTGACGCGATCGGCCACGCCCTCGCCGGTCGCGAGGGCTTCGAGCTGCGGCCGCAGGGGGCCGTCGCCCACGATGACGAGCCGCCACGCCGGGTCGATGCGGGCCATCGCACGAATGATCAAGTCCACGCGCTTCACGGTTTCGAGCCGGCCGACCGACAGGAAGTAGTTTCCGGACGGCCCGGCCTTCAGCTTGCCGGCGAGCGGCGGCGGATGGTAGAGCGGCTCGGCTTCGAGCCCGTTGTAGTGCGCCAGCCGCGCGGCGGTGTTGCGCGCGTTGCTGAAGATCGCCTTCGACTCGCCGAGCGCGCCGCCATCGAGCTCCATCAGCCTGGCGCGCAGCCGCACATCGCGCTCCGCGTGCGTAAATTCGCTGTAGGCCGTGCCGCACAGGTCGTAAATCGCACGGTATTGGTGGAACAGCCAGGTGACCTTGTTGGCATGGCGGACGAAGTACGTCGGGAACTTCGTGGCGACGACGAGATCGATGCGTTCGCCGTTGGACTCGCTCAGATCGACCATGCGCCAGGCGGCGGCCTGCGTGAGCAGCTCTTCCTTCGGGTACCACTTGAACGGTACCGACACGCGTTCGGCGCGATAGCCGCGGCGCCGCAGTTCGCGCACGAGGCCGCGGACGTGCAGCTCGGCGCCGCCGTGCACGAACGGCACCTGCGCCTCGCACACGGCGATCGTTCTGATCATGTGGCGAATCGGAAGTTGATGATGTCGCCGTCGAGGACGATGTACTCCTTGCCCTCGAGCCGCACCTCGCCGTGGTCGCGGCACGCCGCCATCGATCCGCGCGTCGTCAGCGGCTCGTACCCCACGACCTCCGCGCGAATGAACCCGCGCGCGATGTCGCTGTGGATTTCGCCGGCCGCCAGCTGGGCGTTCAGGCCGCGCGGAATCGACCACGCGCGGCATTCGTCTTCGCCCACGGTGAAGAACGAAATATACCCGAGCAGCTCGTAGCTCGCGCGGATGACGCGGTCGAGCCCGGATTCCTTCAAGCCGAGGTCCGCCAGGAACGCCGCGGCGTCGGCGGGCTCGAGCTGGGCGATTTCGAGCTCGATCTTCGCGCACACGGCCGCGGCCGCCGTGCCTGCCCGCGAGAGAAACGGCTTCAGCCCGGCGGCTTCGGCCGCCTGCGCGCTGTTGCCGCCGGCGAGCGACTGCTCGTCCAGGTTGAGCACGATGAGCAGCGGTTTCGCCGAGAGGAACTGGAAGCCGCGCAGCCGCTTGAGGTCGTCGCCCTGCAGGTCGAGCGCGCGCAGCGGCCGTCCGTCTTCGAGCGCCGCGCGGCACTGCGTGACGACGTCGCGTTCGCGCTCGAGATCGGCCGACTTGCCCTTCTTGAGATCTTTCTCGAGCCGCTCGAGCCGGCGTTCGGCCACGCCGAGGTCCGCCAGGATGAGCTCGTCCTCCATGGCCTGCGCGTCCCGCGCGGGGTCTATCGATCCAGACGGGTGCGGCACGGCCGGATCGGCGAACGCCCGCAGCACGTGGACGAGCGCGTCGGCGTTCTTGTAGGCGGCGACATCGACCAGCGCCTGCGCGCTGCCGGCCCGGACCGGCGTCGCCAGGTCCGAGAACTCGATCGTGGCCGGCACGCGTTTCTTGGGGTTGTACATCGCCGTGAGGCGATCGAGGCGCTCGTCCGGCACTTTCGAGATGCCGATCGTGGCTTCGCCCTTCCCGTGGGCCGCCCGGGCGGCCTCACGAGCGCTGGTCATGAGCTGGAAGAGGGTGGTTTTGCCGGTCTGGCCGAATCCGATGAGCGCCGCACGAAGCATGGAGTTGCCCCGAATCCTAACACGCTCGAAAGCGGCGTTTCCCCGGTCGTTTCTGGCGTACGACCGATGGGCGATCAGAAGGCGAAAATTTTGTGTATCTTACTGAATCCTCAGATATTGCGGTTGACATCTCTGTGCAGCACTCCTACTATCTTCGTGGATTTATTTGGACCAAAGTGGAGTGGTGTCTGTGTTCAGGGGCAATGCGCCAGCTCGGATCGATGACAAGGGGAGGCTCAAGGTTCCGAACGCCTTTCGCACCCTGGTCGAAGGCCAGCACGGTCGTGAGCTGTTCCTCACGAGCCTGACGGGGGAATCCGTCCGCATTTACCCGATGCCCGTCTGGCTGGACCTCGAACAGAAACTCGCCGCGATGCCCTCCACCCACCCCTCGAAACTCCGTTTTCTCGATCGCGTGAACTACTTCGGTTCCGCCGGCGAGCTCGATTCGCAGGGCCGCGTGCTCATTCCCGTCCGTCTTCGCGAAGCCGCCACCATGTCCGGAGACGTCGACGTCCTCGGGCAATACAACTACCTCGAGGTCTGGAACCACGATCGCTTCCTCGCCCGCATGCAGCGCGAGCCGTTCACCGACGACGACGCGCGCGCCCTGTCGGAGTTCGGCGTATGACGGCCGTGCACGTCCCCGTCCTGACCGCCGAAGTCCTCCGGCAGCTGCGCCCCGAACCCGGCGGCGTCTTCGTCGATTGTACCGTGGGCCTCGGCGGCCACACGCGCGCGCTTCTCGAAGCGGGCGCGACGCGCGTCATCGGCCTCGATCGCGACGAGGAGGCGCTGGCGCAGGCGCGCACCACGCTGTCGGCCTTCGCCGATCGCGTCGATCTGATTCACGCTGACTACCGCACGCTCGAGGACGTGCTCGACCGCCGAGGCGTCGAGCACGTCGACGGCGCGCTGGCCGATCTCGGCGTCTCGTCGATGCAGTTCGACGATCCCGGCCGCGGGTTCAGCTTCCAGCGCGACGAGCCGCTCGACATGCGGATGGATCGCACGTCCGACACGACGGCCGCCAGCCTGATTGCCGGCAGCACCGAGCAGGAGCTGGCCGACACGATTTACGCCTACGGCGAAGAGCGCTTCTCGCGCCGCATTGCCCGCGCGCTCGTCGCGGCGCGGCGCGAGGCGCCGGTCGACACGACCGGCCGGCTGGCCGCCATCGTCCGGCGGGCCGTCCCCACGCGCGGGTACCAGCGCATCGATCCGGCGACGCGCACGTTCCAGGCGCTTCGCATCTGGGTGAATCGCGAGCTCGACGGGCTCGATCGTTTTCTCGAGGCCGCCGCGCGGCGGCTTCGCGTGGGAGCCCGGCTGGTCATCATCACGTTCCATTCACTCGAGGACCGCATCGTCAAACACACGCTGCGGGCGCTGGCACAGGGCCAGAGCGCCGTGCTGAAGGTGCTGACGAAGAAACCCCTGATGGCGGACGAGGACGAAGTGCGGCGCAACCCGCGCGCGCGAAGCGCGAAGCTGCGCGCGGCGGAGAGGCTGGCGTAGACCATGGCCGAACCCTTCGAGTACGCGATCAAGAAAGACGTCCGGAACAACGCCATCGTCCGGGAAGTGGACGAGGCGCGCCAGCGCGATCTGTGGAAATCCGCCGGCGTCGCCGCGCTGTTCGTGCTGGCGCTCCTGTTCTCGGCGTGGCAGCACTTCGAGCTGCTGCAGCACGGGTACCGGGTCGAGGAGATGCAGCGGGAGAAGAGCGCGGAAGAAGAGCTCACCCGCAGGCTGCGCCTCGAAATCGAGACGCTTCGTTCGCCCAAGCGCATCGAGTCGCTCGCGACCGGCCAGCTCCACCTCGTCGTGCCCGCGCGTGACGAGGCGATCGTGATCGAACGCGTCGTGAAACCCGAAGCCCCGCCCAAGTCGATCGTCGCGCAGCGGTGAGCAACGTGCGAGAACCGGCAACCAAGGACTGGCGAGCGACGCTGCGGCGGCGGACCACCGTGGCCTTCGTCTTCCTCGGCCTGTGGATCGCGGCGATCCAGATCCGGCTGGTCTACCTGCAGGTGTTCCGCAACGCCGACCTCGTCACCCGGGCCACCCACCAGCAGAGCCGGACGATGGCCGCGGCCGCGAAACGCGGCGACATCCTCGATCGGAAGGGCCGGGTGCTGGCCACCAGCGTCGACGCGGACTCGGTGATTGCCGTGCCGTCGGCCATCGAGGACCCGGCCGGTGTGGCCAGGGCGATTTGCCAGGCGCTGGGCGACTGCAAACCCGGCGAGCGGGATTCACTGGCCGGCAAACTCGGCAAGACGCGCGCGTTCGCCTACGTCAAACGCCAGGTGTCGCCCGAACAGGCCAGGCGCGTGGCCGCCCTGAACCTCGACGGCATCGGCTTCATGAAGGAAGACCGCCGGTTCTACCCGAACAAGGAACTGGCCGCGCACCTGCTCGGCTACGTGGGACTGGACAACACCGGCCTGAGCGGGCTCGAGTCCACCTACGACGCGCAGATCAGCGGCAAGCCCGGCACGCTGCTCGTGCAGACCGACGCCCGGCGCCACGCGTTCAGCCGGTTCGAGCGCCCGCCGACCACGGGCTCGACCATCGAGCTGACGATCGACGAGTACCTGCAGCACGTGGCCGAGCGCGAGCTCGACGCGGGCATCGCCGAGAACCGCGCGAGCGGCGGGACGGCGATCGTCATGGATCCGCACACGGGCGAGATCCTGGCGATGGCGAACGCGCCGACGTTCAACCCGAACGTCTACCGCGAGTTCGACGAGGCCGCACGGCGCAACCGCGCCGTGCAGGATCTCTACGAGCCCGGCTCGACCTTCAAGGTCGTCACGGCGTCGGCGGCCATCGAAGAGAAGGTGATGCCGATCACCACGCTGATCGACACCAACCCCGGCCTGATCCGGATCGACCGGACGCGCGTCGTCCGGGACGTGACGAATCACGGCGTCCTGTCCTTCGAAGACGTCATCGTCGAGTCGAGCAATGTGGGGGCGATCAAGATCGGGTTCAGGATCGGATCGGAGCGGCTGAGCGAGTACGTCCAGCGATTCGGCTTCGGCCGATCGGTGTCGCGGGACTTTCCCGGCGAGAACGCCGGCATCGTGTGGCGCGCCGACAAGTGGACCGAGAGCGCGCTCGCGTCGGTGTCGATGGGATATCAGATCGGCGTCACGCCGCTGCAGATGGCCGCGGCCATCAGTTCGGTCGCCAACGGCGGCGAGTACGTCGAGCCCCGCGTCGTCCGCGCGGTCTACCGGGACAACCGGCGGTTCGAAATCAAGCCGAACGTGGTGCGACGCACGATCACCGCGGACACGGCAGCCGTCCTCACGTCGATCATGGAGGGCGTCGTCGAACGCGGCACGGCGAAGCCGGCGCGCATTCCCGGGTACACGATCGCGGGGAAGACGGGAACCGCGGCCAAGCTCGTCAACCGCGTCTACTCGAAGAGCGACTACAACGGGTCGTTTGTCGGGTTCATCCCCTCGCGCAATCCGGTCGTCACGATCCTCGTCGTCCTCGACTCGCCGCACGGCCCGCACGGCTATTACGGCGGCAACGTGTCGGCGCCAATCTTCAGGCGCATCGCCGAGGAGACGCTCCGCTACCTCGGGGTGGGGCCGACGATCAACCCCGAGCCGCCCGTACTCGTGGCCGGCAACGGGGCGGTCGACGTCTCGGGTCCGTCGGAAGCGCCCCCTCAAATCACCGTCGTCAGGAGTGGGCCTCCGGGAACGATGCCGGACTTGCAGGGCCTCAGCGCGCGCGATGCGCTGCGCCGGCTGGTCCAGCTGGGCCTGACGGCACGAGTCCAGGGCAACGGCTTCGTCGTCGCGCAGGATCCGCCGGCGGGGACGGCGCTCGAGACCGTCGCCCAAGGCCGCCTGACCCTCGACCGCCAGCAAGTGGCTCGTAACGACCGGGCGCAGCCATGACCTGGAACGATCTGCGCGACACGCTCGTCGGACGCGGCCTGATCGAGGCGGCGGGTTCCCGCGGCACATCGGACGCGGCGGTCACGGGCATTGCCTACGACTCCCGAACCGTCGCGGCGGGCCAGGTGTTCGTCGCGCTCAGAGGCGTGCACGCCGACGGCTCGGCATTCGTGCGTCAGGCGATTCAGCGCGGTGCCGCCGCCGTCGTGTCCGAGCGTCCGGCTCCGGCGGACGCCGCGACGCCGTGGGCGCAGGTTTCGGACGCCCGCCTGGCGATGGCCGTGCTCGCGGCGGCGTACGAACGCCACCCGAGTGAGGAGATGCGCGTCATCGGCATCACCGGCACCAACGGCAAGACGACCACCGGGTATGTGCTCGCGTCGATCTTCGAGGCAGCGGGGGTCCGCTGCGGCGTGCTGGGAACGGTCGCCTACCGGATCGGCGACGAGGTTCGCGAGTCCACGAGGACGACGCCCGAAGCCCCGGACGTCCAGAAGCTGCTGCGCGAGATGGTCGATCGCGGGTGCGGCGCCTGCGTGATGGAGGTGTCGTCCCACGCGCTGTCCCTCCGGCGCGTGGACGGGACGAGGTTCGCGGCGGGCGTGTTCACGAACCTGACCCGCGATCATCTGGATTTCCACGTGGACATGGAGGCCTACTTCCAGGCCAAGCGGCGGCTGTTCGAGATGCTGCCGCCGGGCGCGCCCGGCCTCATCAACGCCGACGATCCGAAAGGCGCGGCGCTTGTGGAGATGGCGGGACGGCCCGTCACGTACGCGATCCATCGTCCGGCGGACATCACGCCCGGACCGCTGTCGTTCGGGCTCGAGGGGCTGACGTTCGACGTGCGGACACCGCGCGGCACGCTCCGCGTGCGATCGAAGCTGGTCGGCCGGCCGAACGTCTACAACATCCTGGCGGCGATCTCCGCGGCGGTCGCGCTCGACCTCCCGTTCGACGCCATCGAACAGGGCATCCAGGCGCTCTCGGGCGTCCGCGGCCGCTTCGAGCTGGTCTCCGGTCCGGCCGACGAAGTCACGGTTGTCGTCGACTACGCGCACACGGACGACGCGCTGCGAAACCTGCTGGAGACCGCGCGTCCGCTGGCGCGCGGCCGGCTCATCACGGTGTTCGGCTGCGGCGGCGACCGCGACCGCACGAAGCGGCCGCTGATGGGCGCCGTCGCGGGCCGCCTGAGCGATCTGATCGTCATCACGTCCGACAACCCGCGCGGCGAGGACCCGGATCGCATCATCGAGGAAATTCGGCGCGGCATCACGCCGGATACGCGGCGTGACAGCGCGCAGGGGCTCCTGGCGATCGCCGATCGGCGGGCCGCCATCGTGAAGGCTATCGGGCTGGCCCGGCCCGGGGATCTCGTGCTGCTCGCCGGCAAGGGCCACGAGCAGTACCAGGTGATCGGGGACGAGCAGCTGCCGTTTGACGACGCCGCCGTCGCGCGCGAAGCGCTGGCGCGGCGGCGAACGAACTCGGGCGTGTTGTAGGCCGCGCCATGGCGCCAGAGATTCGGCTGACGGCCCGATGGGTTGCCGCCGCCATGGCCGGGACGCTCGTGGACGGAGACGGGGATCGGGAATTCGCCGGCGTGTCGATCGACTCGCGGACGCTGGCCCCGGGCGCGGTGTACATCGCGATTCGGGGCGAGCGGTTCGACGGGGCCGACTTCGCCGCCGACGCGGTCGCGAAAGGCGCCGCGGGCATCGTCGTCGCGCGCGACCGCGTGGGGACGACGTTGAGCGGCGCGGCCGTGACGATCGCCGTCGCCGACACGACGGTCGCGCTGCAGGCGCTCGCGGGGGCGGTTCGCGCGGCGTCGGGCACGAAGGTGGTGGCGATCACGGGCAGCGCGGGCAAGACAACGACGAAGGAAGTGACGGCGGCGTTTCTGGAAACGAAGTATCGCGTGATGCGAAACCAGGGGAATCTCAACAACCACATCGGGCTGCCGCTGTCGCTCATCGGGCTGACGGCGAGGCCCGACGTGGCCGTGGTCGAGCTGGGCATGAACCACGCGGGCGAGATTCGTACGCTCGTGGACATTGCCCGGCCGGACATCCGCGTCTGGACCAATGTCGGCGATGCGCACGTGGGGTTCTTCGGTTCCGTGGACGCCATCGCGGACGCGAAGGCCGAGATCCTCGAACGCGCCACGGCGGATACGGTGCTCGTCGCCAACGCGGATGACGACCGGATTGTGTCGAGGACGTCTGCGTTCGCCGGCCGCGTCGTGACATTTGGCATCGAACGGCCGGCCACGGTGCGCGCCGAGGCGATCGTCGATCGGGGGATCGCCGGCATGGGCGCGCGCGTCACGACGCCGCAGGGGCCGGTGGAGCTGACGACCCCGCTGCTCGGGCGGGGCAACCTCTTGAACGTGCTGGCCGGGACGGCCGTCGCCGTCGAGTGCGGTGTGCCGCTGGCCGCCATTGCCGACCGCGCGTCGCGACTCCACGCCGCGCCGCACCGTGGCGAGGTGATCAGGCTGTCGAAGGGCATCGTGGTGATCGACGACAGCTACAACGCCAGCCCGGCCGCCACGCGTCGGGCGCTCGACGTGCTTCGCACGGCCGAAACAGCCGGTCGCCGGATCGCCGTGCTCGGCGAGATGCTCGAGTTGGGCGACCGCGCCATGGAGTTGCACGAAGACGTCGGCCGTGCCGCCGCGGGGGCCCGGCTCGATGCCCTGATTGCTGTGGGCGGCGGCGCAGCGAGCGCCCTGGCCGCCGCGGCCGTCGCGGGCGGACTCGCGCAGGAGCGCGTTCAGCACGTCGCGAAGAGCGGGCTCGCGGCCGACGCCGTCGCGGCGCTCGTCCGGCCCGGCGACGTGATCCTCGTGAAGGGATCGCGCGGCGTTCGCACGGACCAGGTCGTGGACCGGCTGAAGGCGGAGTTCGCCTGATGCTCTACTACCTGCTGTTCAAGGTGCTGTTCACGCTGGGCCCGAGATTTTCGGTGCTGAACGTGACGCGCTACATCACGTTCCGCACGGCGGCCGCCAGCCTGTCGGCGCTCGCGATCAGCCTGCTTCTCGGACCGTGGCTCGTCCGGAAGCTGCGTGAATTCCAGATCGGCCAGATCATCCGGCAGGAAGGCCCGACGTCGCACAAGCCGAAGGCCGGCACGCCGACGATGGGCGGCCTGCTGATCCTGACGGCGGCCCTGGTCCCCACGCTGTTGTGGGCCGATCTGACCAACGTCTACGTCTGGATCGTCGTCGTGACGACCGTCGGGTTCGGCGCCATCGGTTTCGCGGACGACTACCTGAAGATCGTCCGGCGATCGCACCACGGCCTGCGGCCGCGCTACAAAATCGGCTGGCAGATCCTGGTGGGTGCTTCAGTCGGCATTCTGCTGCTCGCACTCCAGCGCAAGGGCCTGTACGACACGCGGCTGGTGTTTCCGTTCTTCAAACGTCTTGTCCCCGATCTGGGCATCTGGTATCTGCCGTTTGCGGTGTTCGTGCTCGTCGCCGAGTCCAACGCCGTGAACCTCACGGACGGCCTCGACGGCCTGGCGATCAGCATCTTCGCGATTGCCGTGACGGCGTACACCGCGCTGACGTACGTGGTGGGCAACCGCGTGCTCGCCGACTACCTGCTCCTCGTGCACTTTCCGCAGATGGCCGAGCTGACGGTGTTCTGCGGCTCGCTGGTGGGAGCCTCCCTCGGGTTTCTCTGGTACAACTCGTACCCCGCCGAAATCTTCATGGGCGACGTGGGCTCGCTGGCGCTCGGCGCCGCCCTCGCCACCGTCGCGATTCTCATCAAGCAGGAACTGCTGCTGCTCATCGTCGGTGGCGTGTTCGTGATCGAAGCGCTGTCGGTCGTCATCCAGGTCGCGTCGTTCAAGATGACCGGCCAGCGCGTGTTCAGGATGGCGCCAATCCACCATCACTTCGAGCTGATCGGGTGGAGCGAGCCCAAGGTCATCACCCGGTTCGTGATTGTCGGGATCGTGTTCGCGTTGTTCAGTCTTACGACGTTGAAACTCCGGTGAGTGAATTTGACGTGGAAGGAAAACACGTGACCGTCGTGGGAGCGGCGAGAAGCGGCATTGCCGCCGCCGAGCTGCTGGCACGCCGGCGCGCCCAGGTCACGCTGACCGAGATGCGCCCTGACGTGGCGGAGGCGGAGCCGCTGCGCCGTCTCGGCGTACAGCTCGAGCTGGGCGGTCACCGCGGCGAGACGTTGACGGACGCGGACCTCATCGTGCTCAGCCCGGGTGTCCCGCCGGATCTGCCCGTCATCCAGAAAGCCCGGGAGCGGGGCGTGCCTGTCATCGGGGAGCTGGAGCTGGCCTCCCGGTGGCTCTCCGGCCGCGTGGTCGCGATTACCGGCACGAAAGGGAAGTCCACCACGACAGCGCTGACGGGCCAGATTCTCGAGGCCGCCGGGTACCGCGTGACCGTCGGCGGGAATATCGGGGCTCCGCTGAGCGCGCAGGTGTCGGGATCGACGCCGGACACGGTGCACGTCGTCGAGGCCAGCAGCTTCCAGCTGGAGCAGATCGACACGTTCCACCCGTGGATTGCGGTGATGCTGAACTTCTCGCCCGACCACCTCGATCGGCACCCGGACATCGAGTCGTACGGCGCCGCCAAGGCCAGGATTTTCGAAAACCAGACCGCCGACGACTGGGCCGTCATCAACGCGGACGATCCCGCCGTGCTGGAGCTCGCGCGGAAGGGGCGGGCCCGGCAGCGGCTGTTCGCCCGCCGGACGCCGATCGAGCGAGGCACGACAGTCGAAGACGGCTGGATTGTCGATCGCCGCGAGGACAGGCCGGCGCCACCCGTGCGGCTGGTGCCGCTCGACGCGATCCACCTGCTCGGTCCGCACCTCGTGAGCGACGTGATGGCTGCGGCCACGGTCGGCGCCATCGCGGGCGGCGCGCCGGTGGCCCTGACCGCGGGGGTCGAGTCGTTTCGCGGCCTCGAGCACGCGATGGAACTGGTGGCCGAGATCGGCGGCGTCCGGTTCGTCAACGACTCGAAGGCCACCAACGTCGAGGCGGCGCTCCGGTCCGTCGAAAGCTTCGAGGCCGGGCTGGTGCCGATCATGGGCGGCCGGTTCAAGGGCGGCGACCTTCGCCTGCTGCGCGAACCGCTCGCGGCGCGCGCGAAGGCCGTCGTCGCGATCGGCGAAGCGCGGCCGTTGCTGCGCGAGGCGCTCGACGGAGCCGTGGACGTGAGAGAGGCGGCGTCGCTCGACAGCGCGATCGAGCTGGCATACGCCCTGGCGAAGCCCGCAGGCGTGGTGCTGCTGGCGCCTGCGTGCGCGAGCTTCGACCAGTTTCGCGACTACGCCGAGCGCGGCCGGAAGTTCAAGGAGGGTGTGTTGAAACTGACGTGAGCGATGAGCAGTCGTCAGTCGGTCGCCGCGTTGAAGGACTGGCTGCTGGGAACGCAGGCTGCCCCGGCCTGCGAAGCTGGTGCCTTCATCCGAGACTGACTGGCGACTGCTGACCGCTCACGACCAGCTTATCCGCTGGCCACGCATTGTTTCGGGCGAATGGTGGCGGGACTGTAGGGGGAAAGAAGTCAACGTGGCTCGAAAGCTCAAATCCGACGGGGTGTTGTTCACGACGACGGTGCTGCTGGTGGCGCTGAGCGTCGTCATGGTCTACAGCGCGTCGGCCGCCGTGGCGCTCGACAAGTTCCAGCGTCCTTATTTGTTCCTGATCAAACAGGGCATGTGGGCGGCGCTCGGCCTGGCCGTGCTCGGCATCGTCATGCGGATTGACTACAGGACGTACCGCGAGCCGGTCTTCATCTGGAGCTGCCTGGGGGTGGTGACGGTCGCGCTGGTGGCAGTGCTGTTCAGCCCGCCGGTCAACAACGCCCGCAGATGGTTCGGGATCGCCGGCATCGGCATCCAGCCGTCCGAGCTGGCCAAACTTTCCGCCATCTTCTTCATCGCCGCACTGCTCGAGCGGCGCATGCACCGGATCAACGAAATCAAGTACGCCCTGGCGCCCATCGGCCTGCTCGTGCTCCTGCTGTTCGGCCTGATCATTCTCGAGCCGGATTTCGGGACGTCGATGTCGCTCGTGCTGATCGCGGCGGTGATGGTGTTCGCCGCCGGCCTCAACTACAGCTACATCCTGGGCGCGGTGCTCTGCGCCATTCCGCCGATCGCCTGGCTCGTGATGGGCACGGCCTACCGGCGTCAGCGCGTGTTGACGTTTCTCGATCCGTGGCGCGATCCACTCGGCGCCGGCTTCCAGGTCATCCAGTCGATCATCGCCGTGGGCACGGGCGGCGTGTGGGGGCGCGGGCTGATGAACGGCGTGCAGAAGCTGTTCTTCCTTCCGGAGCCACACACGGATTTCATCTACTCGGTCATTTCCGAAGAGCTGGGGCTGATCGGCGCCACCGCGGTGCTGCTGTGCTTCGCGCTCATCGCGTGGCGGGGGCTTCGCGTGTCGCTGCACGCGCCGGACACCTTCGGCGCGCTGCTCGCGCTCGGCCTCACCACGATGGTGGCGGTGCAGGCCCTGTTCAACATCAGCGTGGCGCTCGGTCTCCTGCCGACGAAGGGCATTCCGCTGCCGTTCGTCAGCTTCGGCGGATCGTCGCTGCTGATCAACCTGCTCGGCATGGGCATTCTGCTGAACGTGTCGCAGCACACGACGGCATGAAGGGGGCCGCTAGTGGGCTTGCGGGTCGTGATTGCAGGGGGCGGGACGGGCGGTCACCTGTTTCCGGGCATCGCCGTCGCGCGGGAGCTGCTGGCCCGCCGGCCCGGCACCGACGTGTCGTTCGCCGGGACGGCTCGAGGCATCGAAGCGCGCGTCCTGCCGCGAGAGGGGTTCGAGCTCGATCTGATTCGGAGCGGAGGCATCAAGGGCAAGTCGATGGCGGGACGGGCGCGCGGCGCGGCGCTGGTCCCGGCAAGCCTATGGGACGCGTGGAACATCGTGGCGCGGCGCCGTCCGCACCTGGTGATCGGGGTGGGCGGCTACAGTTCGGGCCCCGTCGTGCTGATGGCCGCCCTGCGCGGCGTGCCGACGATGGTGCTCGAACAGAACGCGGTGCCGGGGTTGACCAACCGTCTGCTCGCTCCGTTCGTGCGGGCGGCGGCTGTGACGTTCGAATCGACGAGGGGCTATTTCAAGGGGAAGGCGTTAGTCAGCGGTAACCCGGTTCGGCCGGAGTTCTTGGAGTCGGTCGGTCCTTTGACAGGGGCAGGCGCAGATGAGCAGTCATCGATCGCCAGCATCTTAGTTTTTGGCGGCTCTCAGGGCGCGCACGCGATCAACGTGGCCATGGTGGAGGCAGCGCCGGAGCTGGCAGCCGGTCCGCCTCTCCGTCTCACCCATCAGACGGGCGAACGAGATGTGGAAATGGTGCGCACGGCCTACCGGCAAGCGGGGATTCCGGCCGAAGTCGAACCGTTTCTCTTCGACATGGGGGAGCGGCTGCGACACGCCGACGTGATCGTCTGCCGCGCGGGCGCGACGACGCTGGCCGAGATCACGGCGGCGGGCAAGGCGGCGATTCTGATTCCGCTGCCAACCGCGACCGACGATCACCAGCGGAAGAACGCGGAGGCCCTGGCCGCAACCGGGGCCGCCGAGCTGCTGCTGCAGAGCGAGGCCACCGGGAGCGTCCTCGCGCGGCGCGTGCGGGCGCTGGCCGGCGACCGTGAGGCGCGGACGCGGATGGAGCAGGCCGCACGCGCGCTGGCACGGCCGGACGCGGCGAAGGTCATCGTTGATCGGGCGTTGGAACTGACGGGGAACTAGGTGGTTCACGTGGTTCAGGGTTCAGGGTTCAGGGTTCAAGGTTCAGGTTCGAGTTGCTAGGAAAGACGCGGCGGGTGCATTTCATCGGCGTCGGCGGCATCGGGATGAGCGGCATCGCCGAACTGCTCGCGAACCTGGGCTACGTCGTCAGCGGATCCGACGAGAAGCGGTCGTCGGTGACGGATCGGCTGGAGGCGATGGGCGTGCGCGTCTCGTCCGGGCACGATGCGGCGCACGTCGGCGAGGCGGACGTCGTCGTGGTGTCGTCGGCGGTCCGGCCGTCCAACCCCGAAGTGCGGGAGGCGGTCCGCCGGCAGATTCCGGTGATTCCGCGGGCGGAGATGCTCGCGGAGCTGATGCGGCTGCGGTTCAGCATCGCCGTCGCCGGCGCGCACGGCAAGACGACGACCACGTCGATGATCGCGCTGGTGCTCGAACGGGCGGGGCTGGATCCGACGGCGGTGATAGGTGGCCGGCTGAGCGCGTTCGGCGGCAATGCGCGGCTCGGACGGGGCGAGCTGATGGTGGCGGAAGCCGACGAGAGCGATCGATCGTTTCTGAAACTGTTTCCGACGATTGCGGTGATTACGAACATCGACCACGAACATCTCGAGAACTACGGCGGGTTCGACGACCTCCAGCAGGCGTTTGTCGACTTCGCCAACAAGGTGCCGTTCTACGGCGCTGTGGTGGCGTGCGCCGACGATGTGCACCTGTCGGCCGTGCTCGGGCGCATGACGAGGCGCGTGACGACGTACGGCCTCGACGCCGACGCCGACATCACCGCGAGCGACATCACGCTCGATCCGTTCACCGTGCGTGCGGTCGTCTCGCGGCGCGAGGTGCACGCGTCCGCGAAGACGCGCCTCGGCCCGCTGACGCTGAACGTATCGGGCCGCCACAACCTGCAGAACGCCCTGGCTGCCGTGGCGGTGGGACTCGAGCTCGGGCTGCCCTTCGAACGCATCGTGGCCGGCCTGGCCGAGTTCCGAGGCGTCGAGCGGCGGTTCGACGTGCGCGGCGAGCCGAACGGCGTCCTGGTGATTGACGACTACGGTCACCATCCGACCGAAATCGCCGCCGTGCTCGCGGCGGCGCGCACCCTGGGACGGCGAATCGTCGTGGCCTTCCAGCCGCACCGGTACACCCGGACAGCTGCGCTGATGGACGACTTCGGCCCCGCCCTGAGGGGCGCCGACCACGTCGTCCTCGCCGACATCTACAGCGCCGGCGAGGATCCGATGCCCGGCGTCACCCTCGACACGCTGGCGGCGGCGATACGGCGGACAGGGCCCGACTCGCTGGAAGTCGTGCCCCGCTTCGAGGATCTGGTCCCGGTGCTCGTGCGCGCTACGCGGCCCGGCGACGTGGTGCTGACGCTGGGCGCGGGATCCATCGGGAGCGTTGCCGATCGCCTGGTGCAGGCGCTGGAGCAGAGCAGGGGGGCTGACGCGTGAGCCGCGTGGCCGCCCCGGCGGATCGCCGTTTCCGGCGCGCGCACGTCAAGCCGTCGCACCGGCGCCTCAACTGGCGCCCGATGGCGACGTGGCTGGCGGCGCTGGCGGCCGTCGTCGTCGTGCTGTCGTACGTCGTGTATCGCGGCGGCTCGGTGCTGGCGCACCTCGGAACAGTGAACGAGATCCTGGTGCGCGGCAACCAGCGGCTGTCGAAGGGCGAGGTGCTCGCGGTCATGAGCGGGCTTCGCGGCGAGAGCCTGTTGACCACCGATCTCGATTTCTGGCGCCGGCGCGTCATGCGATCGCCCTGGGTGCGCGACGCAGCCCTCCGGCGCACGCTGCCCTCGACGGTGGAGGTGGTGATCTTCGAACGGGAGCCGATCGGCATCGGGCGGATCAACGGGGAGACCTATCTCGTGGACGAGGGCGGCGTGGTCATCGACCAGTACGGCCCGCAGTACGCCGATCTCGATCTGCCGGTCATCGACGGCCTCACCGCATCGCCTGAAGACGACGGGTTGTCGGTGGACGCCGCGCGCGCCGAACTGGCGGCGCGGTTCATCGCCGCGGTTCGCGGCAGGCCGGACGTGGCGCGGCAGGTGTCGCAAATCGACGTCGCCGACCTCCACAACGCCGCCGTGATTCTGAACGGCGATCCCGCGCTCATCTACGTCGGCGAGGACCAGTTCCTGCAGCGGCTCCAGTCGTACGTCCAGCTGGCGCCCGCGCTCAGACAGCGCGTGCCGGACATCGACTACGTGGATCTGAGGTTCGACGAGCGCATTTACGTGCGGCCCGGCAAGCCCGGCGCCGGCCACGGGGCCGGGGCGGCGCAGCGGGGCAGCGCGGGCACACGGCGATGAGTGCAGCACAAGGGCAGGACGGCGGCCCGGAGGATTTGAGTGGCGCGTAAAGAGCGATATCTGGTTGGACTCGACGTGGGCACGTCGAAGGTGACCGCCGTCGTCGGCGAGATGCTCGACGGATCCGGCCGGGACGGCGCGGATGCCATTGATATCGTGGGTCTCGGCGTCGCGGAGTCGCGCGGCATCCGCCGGGGCGTCGTGGTCAACCTCGAGGCCGCCGTCGAGTCGATCAAGAAAGCCATCGACGAGGCGGAGCTGATGGCCGGCGTCGAGATCGATTCCGTGCACCTCGCGCTGTCGGGGCCGCACATCAAGGGCTTCAACAGCCGGGGCGTCATCGCGGTCGCAGGCAAGAACCGCGAGATCACCAGGGAAGACGTCCGGCGCGCCATCGACGCCGCCAAGGCCGTGTCGCTGCCGACGGGGCGAGAAATCCTGCACGTGCTGCCGCAGGACTTCGTGGTGGACGAGCAGGACGGGATCGGCGCGCCGGTGGGCATGACGGGCGCGAGGCTCGAGGTCAACGTCCACATCATCACCGGCAGCCAGAGCTCGACCCAGAACATCGTGGCGTGCGTGAACCGCGCGGGCGTGACGGTGGCCGAAACAGTCGTCGAGCAGCTCGCCGCCAGCGAGGCGGTGCTGACCGAAGACGAGAAAGAGCTGGGCGTCGCGCTGGTCGACATCGGCGGCGGCACCACCGACATCGCGATCTACGAGCGCGGCAGCCTCTGGCACACCGCGGTGGTCGGGATCGGCGGCGATCACTTCACCAACGACATCGCCGTCGGCCTCCGCACGCCGGTGCCGGACGCCGAGAAGATCAAGCGCAAGTGCGGATGCGCGCTTGCGGGCATGGTCGACGAGGACGAAACGATGGAGGTGACGAGCGTCGGCGGGAGAAAACCCCGCCTGATGGCGCGGCGCATCCTGTCCGAGATCCTTCAGCCGCGCGCCGAGGAGATCTTCCACCTCGTGTGGGATGAAATCAGGCGCGCCGGCTACGAGAAGAGCCTCAACTCGGGCATCGTGCTCACCGGCGGCGGCGCGATCCTCGACGGCATGCCCGAGATCGCCGAGCAGATTTTCGACCTGCCAATCCGCCGCGGCTGCCCGGCCGGCGTCGGCGGCCTGGCCGATCACGTGAACAGCCCGACGTTCGCGACCGGCGTCGGTCTGGCGCTCTACGGCTACCGCAACGCAATTGGAGACGCGGCGCGCACGCCGGCCGGCTCGGGCGCCCTGGTGCGCGCCGCGGGGCGGCTGCGCGGTCTGTTCAGGGAATTCTTCTGATCTTCTCAACACAGGGAGACCACTGATGGCTGACGACAAGATGCTGGATCGCGACGACGCCAGGGGGCCGCTGCGGCTTCGGCTCGAAGAGGAGGTGCACGCCGGTGCCAGGATCAAGGTCATCGGCGTCGGCGGCGGCGGCAGCAACGCCGTCAACCGCATGGTGCAGGCCGGCTTCCAGGGCGTCGAGTTCATCGTCGCCAACACGGACCTGCAGGCGCTGCGGTCGAGCCCGGCCGGCGTCAAGCTGCAGATCGGCGACAAGCTGACCAAGGGGCTCGGCGCGGGCGCCGACCCGAACGTCGGCCGGCAGGCGGCGCTCGAGGACACCGAGTCGATCATCCAGGCGCTCGACGGCGCCGACATGATCTTCGTGACGACCGGCCTGGGCGGCGGCACCGGGACCGGGGCCGCGCCGGTGATCGCGAGCCTCGCCACCGAGCTCGGCGCGCTCACGATCGCCGTCGTGACCAAGCCATTCAAGTTCGAGGGGCGCAAGCGGCTGCTGCAGGCCGAGCGCGGACTCGACGCGCTGCGCGACTGCGTCGACACGATCATCACGATCCCCAACGAGCGGCTGCTGTCCATCATCGACCGCACGACGCCGCTGACCACCGCGTTCGCAACGGCCGACGACGTGCTGCGGCAGGCCATCCAGGGGATTTCGGATCTGATCCTCGTGCCGGGGCTCATCAACCTCGATTTCGCCGACGTGAAGACGATCATGTCCGGCATGGGCCTCGCGATGATGGGCACCGGCGTCGCGGAAGGGCCGGATCGCGCCATGGAAGCGGCGCGGCGCGCGATTTCGAGCCCGCTGCTCGAAGGCGCATCGGTCAACGGATCGCGCGGCGTGATCATCAACGTGACCGGCGGACCGGACCTGTCGCTGGTGGAGGTGTCCGAGGCGGCGTCCATCGTCCAGGAAGCCGCGGACGAAGAGGCGAATATCATCTTCGGCGCCGTCGTGGATCCGACCCTCAAGGGCAAGGTGAAGATCACGGTCATCGCCACCGGGTTCGGCGCGAACGTGGCGCGCACACCCAGCGCGCCCGCGCACACTCCCGTCGACATGACGGTGTACGCCGACCAGCCCCGGCTCCGGGCCGAGCCGGTGGCGCCACCCGCCAGCATGGGTGCGGCTCAACCGTCGCGCCTGTCGATTGCGCGGCGAACCGCGCTCGACCTCCCGCTGGCCGCGGGCGCCTCACAGGGCTTACAAGGCTCACCGGGCGGCGGCAATGGGCACGTTGACGACGGAACGTTGCCGATTCGCGGCGGGGACGAGGCCGATCTCAGCTCGCCGCTCGACATTCCGGCTTTCCTGAGGCGCCAGGAAGGCTAAGGGCAGAGCCAGCGGCCGGCCCGTCCGGAGACGGAGGAGCGGCGCGCTCCCGATGGTAGAGTAAGTAGATCCACGGCAGTCGAGAGCGCCGGCGTGTGAGCGTCAGCGGGCGCGTTACGCGGGGCGGCTCCTGCAGCCGTCGATCGGCATCCGCCCATGAGCCTCTGGGAGCAGCGCGAGCGCGCACGAGTCATCCTCTCCAAGGAAACCGGCCACGTCATCAAGCCGCAGGGCGCCCGCCTGCGCGTGGCCCTCGCATTCCCCAACACCTACTGGGTCGGGATGTCCAACCTCGGCTTCCAGACGGTGTACCGTCTGTTCAACGACCAGCCGGACATCTCCTGCGAACGTGTGTTCCTGCCGCCCAAACAGGAGCTCGCCGAGCTCGTGGCGAGCAGGACGCCTCTCGTCACGCTCGAGTCGCAGTCGCTCGTCGGCGAATTCGACGCGATCGCGTTCTCCGTGTCCTTCGAGTGGGACTACGTGAACGTGCTCACGTTGCTCCGGCTCGCGGGCGTCCCGTCGTACGCCGCCGAACGGAACGAACGGCACCCGCTCGTCGTCGTCGGCGGCGCCGTCACGTTCGTCAACCCCGAGCCGCTCGCGCCGTTTGCCGACGTCATCGCAGCCGGCGAGGGCGAAGTGCTCGTGCCCACCATGGCCCGCGCGTTCGCCGAGGCGTCCGGCCGCCGCGATCTGCTCGCTTTGCTGGCCCGGGAACGAGGCTTCTACATCCCGTCGTTCTACGAACCGCAGTACGCCCCCGATGGCTCGATGTCGGGCTATCGGACGTCGCCGGGCGTCGACGCGCAGGTGCCCGTGCGCAAGGCCGCGCTCAAGACCACGGAGGCGGTCGACCCGCCGGCGACGGGCATCTTCACGCCTGACACCGAATTCGGATCGCGCTTCCTCGTCGAGGTCGTCCGAGGCTGCGCGAACCTGTGCCGCTTCTGCTGGGCCGGCTACAACTACCTGCCGGTCCGCGCGTTCCCGACCGAGCGGATTCTGCAGCTCGCCGAGAGGGCGCGCGTTTACGCCAGCCGTGTCGGCCTGGTATCCATCGCGCTCTGCGATCACCCGGACATCGAGCGCATCCTCGCGCGCCTGCACGAAATGGGCTACGGCATCAGCCCGGCGTCGCTCCGGCTCGACGACATCACCGAGCCGATCGTCCGGATCCTCCGCGAGAGCGGCGAGCGCACGATCACCATCGCGCCCGAGACCGGCTCGGACCGGCTGCGCCGCGTCATCAACAAGACAGTCACCAACGACGAAATCCTCGACCGCGCCGATCTGATCTTCGCGAGCGGCCTCGAAAACCTGAAGCTCTACTACATGATCGGCCTCCCCACGGAAACCGACGACGACCTCGTGGCGATTCGCGATCTCACGCTGCAGCTTCGCGAGCGGATGCTGAAGTACGCGCAAGCCCCGCGGCTCGATCGGACGCATCATCGGCAGCGTGAACCCGCTGATTCCGAAGCCGGGCACCGCCTACCAGTGGCTGCCGATGGAAAACGATGCCAGCGTCGACCGGAAGATCAAGCGGCTGCGCGGGCTGATGGCCGGCATCGACAACGTCTACTTCAACATCAAGTCCGAGCGGCACTCCTACTATCAGGCCCTGCTGTCGCTCGGCGACCGGCGCGTCGCGCCGGCAATCGTGGCCGCCGAACGCAACGGGCAGAACTGGCGCGCGGCGGTCGCTGAAACGGGCATCGACGCCGATTTCTACATCTTCCGCGACCGCACCGGGGACGCCGTGCTGCCGTGGGACATCATCGACGGCGGCATGAAGGCATCCTTCTTCCACTCCGAGTTCGACAAGAGCCTCCGGGAGGAGTGGACGCTGCCGCCCAAACGGCAGCAGGAAAACGCCCGGCTGCTGCCGGTGATCAACTAGCGACGGCGGCGGCCGCTTCGAAGTCCGCGTACGCGTCGAGAATCAGCTCGCGGATCCGCCCCTGCGCCGTCGTGTCCGCAATCGGGCGCAGCAGCGCGAAGCTGCGGCGCTCGCCGTTGACGTTGTACTGCCGCGCGGGAAACGTGACGTTGCGTCCGGCCGAGCCTCCGCGGCGCGATTCCCAGATCGAGAAGCCGATCAGCTTGAGTCCTTCGAGAGGCCCCTCGGTGAAGTGGAGCTCTGCGTCCGCCAGCTTGCCGGGAGGGTTGCCTCTGTCGTTCGGGGTGATCTTGATGGTCACGGTGACTTCTCCTTTCGTGCGTTCACCGGGGCGTTCATCAAGGAGAGTGCCGGCCCGCCGCACCGCTGGATGCGGCTGTAACCTGCTGTGCCATCGTCTGATGGCCGCTGGGGTAGAGCGACGGAGCCCGGGATCGTGGCGGTGTGACGCGGCAGCGACAACCGCCGTTGCCTCAGCCGCCGATGACCAGGACCTGGGCGAGCGCGAGCGCGTCGGAGTGGGTGATGGTGAGGAGCGACGAACGGCCGCCCATGGCCTCGAACCGGCGCGCGGCGCCCCCGTGAAACCGCAGTTGCGGCGGCCCGCCGGCGGCGCGGACGATCTCGACATCGCGCCACAGCACGCCCTGCGAGTGGCCCGTGCCCAGGGCTTTCATCGCGGCTTCTTTCGAGGCAAAGCGTCCGGCGAAATGAACGGCCGGCTCCCGCAGGCCCATGCAATACGCGACTTCGCCCTCGGTGAAGATACGATTGGTGAAGCGTCCGCCGTAGCGCGCGAGGGTGGCGGCGATCCGTGGGATGTCGGTGGCGTCGAGGCCGAGCCCGATGATGTTCACGTTACCCAAGCCTAGCGACGGTTTCGAATGGGTGCAACTTCAGGCCGGGCCGGCGCTGGTGTGCCGGCCCGTGGAACGCTACGCCTCACACCTGTTCACGACCCGCTCGTGGCGGCTCGGGGCTTCGGCTTCCACTTCGGCTTCCTCCAGTGCGAACGACGCAGACGCGTGGCATGAGGTCGCGGCGGCCATGGCGGTCGAGAAGCCGCGGCTCGCGCGTCTGAGGCAGGTCCACGGCTCGGCGGTCGTCACGTATCGCCGCGGGGCGCTCCCTCCCGCGGAGAGCGTTTTGCCAGAGGCGGACATCGTCATCAGCGACGCTCCCGGCGTCGCGCTCGCGGTTCAAACCGCCGACTGCGTGCCTGTCGTCATGATCGATCGACGCCTCGGAGTCGTGGCGGCCGTCCACGCCGGATGGCGAGGGCTCGCGGCGCGCGCCCCGGTGACCGCCGTCGAGCGAATGGCCCGGGACTTCGGCACCCGTGCGGCAGATCTTCTCGTGGCGATCGGACCTGCGATCGGATCGTGCTGCTACGAGGTCGGCCCCGACGTCCGAACGCACTTCGAACAGGCATCCTTCGCGCCGGCGCAGCTTGGAAGGTGGTTCAGCGCGCTGCCGGTGGCCTCGGGGTGCAACCCCACGATGACCTCGCTTTCACCCGTTCGCCGGGAGGGCCACTGGTTTTTCGACGCCAGTCAATCGGCGCGAGACGAGCTGACGTCGGCCGGCCTGACCGGTACGCAGATATACGTCAGCGGCCTCTGCACGGCAAGCCATCGCGACGTGTTCTGCTCGTACCGGCGCGACGGCGCCCCCGCCGGACGGATGGCGGCCGCGATCCGGCTCTCCCTCTCCGATTAGGCGGAAGGCTCCTGCGCCTTGGCTTCGTCCATGGCCGCATTCGCGAGGCGATCGGCATGGGCATTCAGGGCGCGGCCGACGTGCTCGAACGTCACGCGGCCGATTTCGTGCACGAGGAGGCGTGCTTTGGCGTGCAGCGGCTGCAGCCCGGGGTGCTTCACCTTGTAGATGCCGCGCATCTGCTGGACGAGCAGCAGCGAGTCCGAGCGCACGCGCAGCGCGCGGTGGCCGTTCGCCCTGGCCCACTCCAACGCGGCGAGTAGACCGCGATATTCCGCGACGTTGTTGGTGGCGACGCCGATCGATTCGTGGAACTCCTCGACGAGCGCGCCTTCGGCGTCCTCGATGCGGACGCCGAAACCCGCGGGCCCGGGATTGCCGCGCGCGCCCCCGTCGATGTAGGCGGTCAAAGGTTCACGGTTCACGGTTCACGGTTCGGGGTTCAGGGTTCCTGAATCGGCCGCCGGCGCCGAGGGCGCCGCCGTCGCGGGGATGGGCACGAAGTAGAGAATGCGATTGCAGCTGTCGCACTGAATGATCTCTTCGTTGCGCCGGACGGTGTTGAACACCTGGGGACGCAGCCGCACGTGGCAAATCGTGCAGATCCCGTCGCGCGCCTCGGCAACGGCGATCCCGTTGCGGCGCTGCGCGACGCGTTCGAACGTGGACATCACCTGCGGGGTCAGTGAGCGGACCACCGTGGTTCGCTCGCCTTGAATGCGTTCGACCGACGCCTTCAACTCCGCGAATTCGGCGGCCATGGCCTTCCGGTCGGCGTCCACCTTCTTCGTTTCCGACGAAAGCTCGGCCTCGGCCTTCTTCGTGGCGGCCGTGAGATCGTCGGCCTCGAGCATCCGCTCGAGCACTTTGTCTTCGGCGGCCTTTATTTCTGTTTGCGCGAACTCGATTTCCTTCTGGACTGCGGCGAATTCCACGTTTGTCTTGACGGCCATCGCCTGCTCCCGGAACTTGGACAGACGCCCCGTGTGAAGCGCGACGGTCTTCTCGTCCTCCCGCCTGGCGGCCTGGTTCTGCGCGAGCCGTTCCTTGGCCGTGGCGACGGCGTCGCGCGCGGTGGCGAGCCTGGCTTCCAGGATCTTCTCGCGGTCAGCTTCCTCGGCGAGCCGGCGTTCGGCGGCCTGCGCGGCGGAGTCGAGGCGCTGGAGCACGATGATGTTTTCGAGATCTGCGTTCATAAACAAAAAAAGCCCCGGCGCGTCAGCACCGGGGCTTGTCTGGCTCCTGGCATTCTGGGATTTTGAAGTCGCATGATTACTTTTCGTCCTCCTTCGTGTTTCGCGCTACGGAGGACACCTTCTCGCGGGCTTGCCCACCGAAGCTCGCGCAAGCGAGCGAAGGTGGGCCCACCAGGATTCGAACCTGGAACGGGCCGGTTATGAGCCGGCGGCTCTAACCGTTGAGCTATGGGCCCGTCCCAGTCTACTTCAGTCTGCAGTCCGCAGTCGCCAGTCCGCAGTCATTAACCTTCGACTGCCGACTGCCGACTGCCGACTGTCCGACTGCCGACTGCCGACTGTTACGACGTCCGACCTTCGAGGAACGCGCGCAGCTTGCGGCTCCGCGACGGATGCCGCAGCTTGCGGAGCGCCTTGGCCTCGATCTGCCGGATGCGCTCGCGCGTGACCGCGAAGCTCTGGCCGACCTCCTCGAGCGTGTGTTCGCTGCCGTCGCCCACGCCGAACCGCATCTTGATGACTTTCTCTTCGCGAGGCGTCAGCGTCTTCAGCACCGACTCGGTCTGTTCCTTGAGGTTCAGGTTGATCACGGCTTCGGCCGGCGACACCACCTGGCGATCCTCGATGAAGTCGCCGAGATGCGAATCTTCCTCCTCGCCGATGGGCGTTTCGAGGGAGATGGGCTCCTGCGCGATCTTCAGGACTTTCCTGACCTTGGACACCGGGATGTCCATCCGCTTCGCGATTTCCTCGGAGGTCGGCTCGCGTCCGAGCTCCTGCACCAGGGCCCGCGAGGTCCGGATCAGCTTGTTGATCGTCTCGATCATGTGCACCGGGATGCGGATCGTCCGGGCCTGGTCCGCGATGGCGCGGGTGATCGCCTGGCGGATCCACCACGTGGCATACGTCGAGAACTTGTAGCCGCGGCGGTACTCGAACTTGTCCACGGCCTTCATCAGGCCGATGTTGCCCTCCTGGATCAGGTCGAGGAACTGCAGGCCGCGATTGGTGTACTTCTTCGCAATCGAGACGACGAGGCGCAGGTTGGCTTCGACCAGTTCCTTCTTGGCCTGCTCCGCCTGATACTCGCCGCGGAGAATCGTGTCGAGCGTCTGCTTGAGCTCGGCAGGCTCCTGCTCGAGCGCATCGGTCATGCCTTTCAGCCTGAGCTTCTGTTCCTTGCTCATCCGCTGCAGGTTCTTCTTGTCTTCTTCCCGCAGCCGCTGCTTCTTGTTCTTCGGGTTGAGCTGGCGCTCGATCGCCTCGATCTCGCGCTGGACGTTCCTGACCGATTCGACGGCGTCCTTCATCTCGTCGATCAGCCGGCGCTTCACCGACTCGGTGAACTCGATCTCGCGGATCCGCTGCGAGAGCTCCACGCGGGCGCGCATGGCCGCCCAGTTCGCCCGGCGGTACTTCCGCTTGTCGCGCGTCGTCGCGCCCTTGGGCGTGTCGGCGAGCTTCTCCTCGAACTTCTCCGAGTTCGCGCGCGCCTTGCGCACCGCGTCGATCTGCTTCTGGACCTGCCGCGAGCGCTCCTGGATGCGCTCGTCGGTGATTTCCTCGTCGTTGAAGATGACGAGCTCACGGATGGTCCGTTCGCCCACATGCAGTTGATCGCCGAGCGTGATGACCTTCTTGGCCACGAGCGGCGTCCGCGAGATCGACTTGATCACGGCGAGCTTGCCGCGCTCGATGCGGCGCGCGATTTCGACCTCGCCTTCGCGCGTGAGCAGCGGGACGGTGCCCATCTCGCGCAGGTACATGCGGACCGGGTCGTTCGTCTTGTCGAGCGCGCCCGGCGTCAGGTCGAGCTCGAGCTCCTCCGAGCCTTCTCCGGTCCGATCTATCGGCTTGTCGTCGCGCAGGTACTTCTGGTCGGAGTCGATGACCTCGATACCCTGGCTGCCGAACGTATTGAACAGGTCGTCCAGCTCTTCAGACGAAGTGATGTCGGCGGGCAGGAGCTCGTTGACCTCGTCGTACAGGAGGTAACCCTTCTCCTTGCCGATGTTGATGAGCTGTCGTACTTCGTCGTATTTTTCTTCGATCGACAAAAGATCTTCTCCTCTGGCTACGTCAGTTCTTCGATCCGCTGCGCGAGCGTGCGTTTCTGATTCAAGAGCAGGTTGATTTCGTCTCCGTACTTCCCGAGTTCCTGAAGCCGGTCGATTTCGCGCTGGACGGCGGCGCGCTCGCGTTCGCAGCGATACCGGCGGAGGCTCCTGGCACACCTTTCCAGGTCATCGGCGCCCTTAATCGGAGAACCTTTTTCCCCGGCGATGCCTGTGACCAGCTGGGCGCTCATTGTACTTAGACGCCGCAACAGCTCGGAAGGTAGAAGATCTACCGGCTGGTCGTGCAGGGACCGGGCCAGCTCGAAGATCTCCCGGCCGGCCAGCTGATCCAGGTCGGCCGAATCGAGTCCGGCGAGGGCCGCGGCGGCCTCCCGGGTCTTGTGAAACAGGCCCCAAATCAGGCCCCTTTCGGCCGGTTTCAGCTGCCCGCCGTTTGGCAGCTCCCGTGCGGTGACGGTCGTCCGGCGATTGACGGCCGCCTTTCGAATCTCGGCCCGCACGACGTCTTCTGTAATGCGCGCCTTGTGCGCGATGCGATCGGCGAACTGATCGCGGGCCGCGGCCTCCGGAATTCGGGCCGCCACAGTCAGCATCTTGCCGAGAAACTGGCGCCGGTTCTCGTCGTGCGCGAAGTCGAGTCCCGCCGCCGCCTGGTCCAGCAGGTACTCCAGATACGGCCGCGAGCTTCGCAGCCGTTCACGGTACTGCACGGCTCCTTTACGCCGAATAAAGGTATCGGGGTCCTCGCCCTTGTCCAGCGTGACGACGTTGACCTCGAAGCCTTCGGCGACCAGCATCTCGCACGAGCGCACGGCCGCGCCCTGGCCGGCCGCGTCGGGGTCGAAGCTGAGCACGACCTTCGTCGTGAAACGCCGCAGCAGCTGAGCCTGTTGAGGCGTCAGCGCGGTGCCGCAGGAGGCGACCGCCGGCGCAGCATCGGTCCGGAACACCTGCGCGAAATCGAAATACCCCTCCACCAGGACGGCAAACCCCAGCTTCCTGATCGCAGCCTTCGAGAGGTTCAGGCCATACAAGGTCCGGCTCTTCGAGTAAATCGCCGTCTCGGGCGAGTTCAGGTACTTCGGCACCTGATCCGGATCCATCGCCCGGCCACCGAACGCGATGACCGATCCTGTGTCCCGGCAGATCGGCACCATCAGGCGATTGCGGAAGCGATCGACCACCTCGCCGCTGTCGCGCTGGACGATCAGGCCGCTCTGAAGCAGGAGGCTCTGCGAGAAACCTTGCGCCAGCAGCCGGCTCTTCAGGCCGTCGCGCGACTGCGGCGCGAAGCCCAGCCCCAGCTGATCGATCGTCGCCTGCGGCACCTCGCGTTCGGCGAGCTGCTGCCGCGCGCGGGCGCCGGCCGGTCCCGCCAGCTGCTCTCTGAAATACGCGGCGGCGGTTTCGTGGGCCTTCAGCAGCGCCTCGCGCAGGGCGGCATCCCGCCGGGTGGTGTCGTCTCCGCTGCCTTCGCTTTGCTCAGGCAGGGAGAGGCCGACTTTCTGGGCGAGCATCCGCACCGCGTCCTGAAATCCAAGCTTCTCGTGCAGCTCGAGGAACTTGAAGATGTCGCCGCCGACGCCGCAGCCGAAGCAGTGAAAGAACCCCTTCTCCGGATCGACGTGAAACGACGGCGTCTTCTCGGAGTGGAACGGGCACAGGCCTTTGTATGTCCGCCCGACTTTCTTCAACGACACGTACTCCTGCACGACCTGCAGGATGTTGGCCTGAAGCCGGAGGTCGTCGATGAACGTCTGCGGGAACAGGCCCATTCAGTCTTTGAGCTCGACCACGGTGACCCCTCCGCCGCCTTGTTCCGGCGGCGCGGCGCCGAATTTCGCGACCAGCGGATGCTGTTGCAGGAACCCCGCCAATGCGCGCTTGAGCTGCCCCGTCCCGTATCCGTGGATGAGCCGGATTGTCCGCTGATCGGTCAACAGCGACTCATCAAGAAACCGTTCGGCCCGCGTGATGGCTTCGTCAACCGTGCAGCCGACGACGTTCAGGTCCGACGCGGCGCCGTCGCGCGGCTTCAGGTCCACGCGCACGGTGACGTTCGACGACGTTCCGCGTCCGAGCACCCGCAGATCCCGGACAGCGGCCCGCATGCGTTTGCCGCGCACGTCCAGGTCGGCCGTGCCGTCGTGCACGGCCGTCACGACGGCCTCCAGCCCCAGCCCGCCGACGATCACGCGGTCGCCGACAACGGGCGCGTGCTGCTGCGGCTCGACCCGCGCGGGCTGGCTTGCCGGCTCGGCGAACTTGCCGACGATCGCGTCGAGCGCCTGCCGCGCTTCGGCGCGCAGCGTGCCGGTGTCGCCCGTCGTCAGCGTCTGGCGCGGCGAGTCCTCGCTCTTGGCCTTCAGGTCCGCGATGACGCCGTCGATCGCCCGGCGCGCCTGCCTGAGCTCGGTCTCGAGCTGCTCGTTCAACCGCCGGCGGAACGTTTCCTCGCGCTGACGCAGCGCCTCGTCGCGCTCGCGCATCCTGGCCTCGGCGGCCCCGAGCGTCTCGCGTTCGCGCGCCGCCAGGCGCTGCTCGTGCTCGAGCGCGCGCATGTCCTTGTCGATCTTCGCCAGGTGCTCGGCGAGCTGCGCCTCGCGCGCGCTCAGGTTCTGCCGCGCCGCCGCGATGATCGACGGGTTGAGGCCGATGCGCCCCGCGATCTCGAGCGCCAGGCTGCGCCCGGGCGACCCGTACAGCAGCTGGTAGGTGGGCGCGAACGTCTCCGCGTCGAAACCGAACGCCGCGCTGGCCACGCCCTCCGTCGTCGACGCGTAGGTCTTGAGCGCGTCGTAGTGGCTCGTCGCCACGATTGTCGCGCCGCGCCGGCGGAGGTGATCGACGATGGCCACGCCGAGCGCGCCGCCTTCGATCGGATCGGTGCCCGAGCCGATCTCGTCGAGCAGCACCAGCGCCGGCACCTCGAGGCCGCGGTCCATGCTCGCGAGGTTCGTGATGTGCGCCGAGAACGTGCTCAGGCTGGCGTCGATCGACTGCTCGTCGCCGATGTCGGCGAAGACCGATCGGAACACCGGCAGCCTCGATCCGTCGGCCGCCGGAATCCTGAGACCCGACTGCGCCATCAGCGTCAGGAGGCCGGCCGTCTTGAGCGCCACCGTTTTCCCGCCCGTGTTCGGCCCGGTGATCAGCAGGCAGCTCGCCGGCGGAATGATCTTGACGGTGACGGGCACCGCGCCCTTCACAAGCGGATGCCGCGCCGCCTGGAGCTCGAACGCGCCGTCGGACAGCGCGGGTTCGACTCCGTCGATCGATTCGGAGAACCGCGCGCGCGCCTGCAGCACGTCGAGCTCGGTGGCGGCGTCGATCGTCCGGGCGAGGTCCGCGGCACGCGCGCGAAAGGCGCCCGACAGCGCAAGCAGGATGCGGTACACCTGCTCGGCCTCCTGCTCCGCGAGCGCGACGATGTCGTTGTTGATTTCGACCGTGCTCAGCGGCTCGAGAAACAGGCTCGCGCCGCTCGTGGACGCGCCGTGCACGATGCCCGGGATGGAACTGCGGTGCTCGGACTTGACGACGAGCACGTACCGTCCGTTCCGCTCGGTGACGACGAGGTCCTGCAGATACTTCGCGGTTTCCTTGCCCCGGAGGTACGACTCGAGCGTGCCGCGCAGCCGGGAACGCTGCTTCCGCAGGCGGTCGCGAACGTGCTTCAACTCCGGGCTCGCATCGTCGACGACGTCGCCGGATGGATCGATTTTGTCGCGGACCTGCGCGGTTTCAGCGCTGAACGACGCGGCGCCGCCAGCCGCGGCTTCGAGGTGCGGGAAGGCGGCCGGCGCGCGCCGGATGGCCGTCTTTGCCTCGTCCACCGAATCGAGAAACGCCGCCAGCATCAGCAGCCGGACCGGTTCGAGCGCCCGGCCTTCGACGCCGAGCGCGGCGAGCGCCTGCGGGAGCTCCGCCGGCGCGCGCAGCGGAAACAGGTTGTTGGCGGCGAGATACCTCGTGGTTTCCGTCGTGGCGGCGAGCCATTGCGCCACGGTCTGCGGCTCGCCCGACGGGGCAAGTCGCCCCAGGCGCTCGTCGCCCATGGGCGTCAACGCGAAGCCGCGGACCATCTCGACGATGCGATCGAACTCGAGGGCCCGTAGAACTGCAGACTGCATAGGGAGGGGAACCCTCAATCGTAGCGTACTGTCAGGCCCTGTAGCGCGGGCCTTTTAGGCCCGCGTCGGCGGGGCTGAAAGCCCCGCCCTACGGTCCCTACAAGTGATTGATTAAACTGGCGATATTGGCAGCTCCAAACCCGTTGTCGATGTTGACGACCGAGACGCCGGACGCGCAGCTGTTGAGCATGCCGAGGAGTGCCGCGATTCCCCCGAAACTGGCCCCGTAGCCGATGCTCGTCGGCACGGCGATGACCGGCACGGCGACCAGGCCGGAGACGACACTAGGGAGCGCGCCTTCCATGCCCGCGACCACGATGATGACCCGGGCCGAGGAGAGCCGCTGGCGCTCGCCAAGCAGCCTGTGGAGCCCGGCGACGCCGACGTCGTAGATGCGCTCGACCGTGTTGCCCATCAACTCGGCGGTCAGCGCCGCCTCTTCGGCCACTGGTTGATCGGACGTGCCCGCCGACACGACCACGATGGTGCCCTTGCCGGGCGTCACGTCGCTCTGACGAAACGTAATCAGCGAGGCGGACGGGTGGTACGTCGCTTGCGTGACGACGGCTCGCACGGCGTCGAATGCCAGGGCGCTCGCGCGTGTGACCAGAAGCGTCGAACCGCGGCTGACGATCTCTCCCGCGATCGCCGCGATTTGATCCGGTGTCTTGCCGAGGCCGAGGATGACCTCAGGGAACCCCTGGCGGATGCTGCGATGGTGATCGACTTTGGCGAACCCGAGATCCTCGAATGGACGAGCTCGAAGCATCTCCGTCAGTTGCTCGTGCGCGGTGTCAGCAGCCACCTCGCCGCGAGCTACCCGTGCCAGCAGATCTTCAAGCCATTTGTTTGACGCCATTCGGACCCAACAGTAATATAAATGATTGCAGCGCTAGAACATGAGCATCAACGAAACCCTCACGCTGACGGCATATTTTTTCGTCCTGATCATCCTCGCGGTCTACGGCTGGCACCGGTATTACCTCGTGTATCTCTACATGAGGAACAAGGACCGGCAGCCTAAGCCCGGCCCGCTGCCCGATCCGCTCCCGGTGGTCACGATCCAGTTGCCGCTTTACAACGAGATGTACGTGGCGGACCGCCTGATCGAGGCGGTGTGCCGTATTGAATACCCGCGCGAACGGCTCGAAATCCAGGTGCTCGACGACTCGACCGACGAAACCGGCAGCATCGCGGACCTCGCCGTCCGCCGCTTTGCGGCCCAGGGCTTCGACATCAAGTATTTCCACCGCGCGAACCGCGTCGGCTACAAGGCCGGCGCACTCGAAGCAGGCCTCAAGGTCGCCCGCGGCGAGTTCGTCGCGATCTTCGACGCCGATTTCATCCCGTCGACCGACTTCCTGCAGCGGATGGTGCCCTATTTCACGAGCGACCGCATCGGCATGGTGCAGGCGCGCTGGGGCCACATCAACCAGAACTACTCACTGCTCACCAAGATCCAGTCGATCCTCCTCGACGGACACTTCGTCCTCGAGCACGGCGGACGCAACCGCGCCGGCCGGTTTTTCAACTTTAACGGGACGGCCGGCATCTGGCGCCGCGCGGCCATCGACGACGCCGGTGGGTGGCAGCACGACACGCTGACAGAAGACCTGGATCTGAGCTACCGCGCTCAGCTGCGCGGCTGGCAGTTCGTGTTCGTCCCCGATCTCATCGCGCCGGCCGAAGTTCCGGTCGAGATGAACGCGTTCAAGTCGCAGCAGCATCGCTGGGCCAAGGGCTCGATTCAGACCTGCCGCAAGCTCCTGCCGCAGATCCTCCGTGCCAAGGTCCCGCTGTCGGTCAAGGCCGAGGCGTTCTTCCATCTCACGGCGAATTTCAACTACCCGCTGATGGTCGTCCTTTCGGTCCTGATGTTCCCGTCCATGGTCATCCGCTACAACATGGGCTGGTACGAGATGATGCTCATCGACGTGCCGCTGTTCTTCGCGGCCACGTTTTCGGTCTGCAACTTTTACATGGTGTGTCAGCGCGAGCTGCACGACGACTGGCGCGCCCGCATCCGGTACCTGCCCTTCCTGATGTCGATCGGCATCGGGTTGTGCATCAACAACACGCGGGCCGTTTTCGAGGCGCTGTTCAACCAGCAGTCCGAGTTCGCGCGGACGCCGAAGTACCACATCGAAGGCGCCGCCGACGAGTGGATCGGCAAGAAGTACCACCAGACGGTCGCCGTGCAGCCGCTCATCGAGCTCGCGCTCGGCCTGTACTTCACGGCGACGGTCTTCTACGCGCTGGCCAACCAGATTTACGGAACCATTCCGTTCCTCGTGCTCTTCCAGGTCGGATTCCTCTACACGGGCCTGCTGTCGATCGTCCAGCAGTATGCCGGCGACTCCGACGGGGTCGGCGCCGAGCTGCAGCCGGGCCGGCAAGGCTCATGAAGTCGAAGGTCACGGTTCTTCGGGTTACACCCGACGCCATCTTCAAGGACATCGATCGGCTGGTCGAACTGGCCGGCGTCGAGAAGGCGCTCGCCCCCGGCAAGACGACCATCCTCAAGGACAACATCTCCTGGCACTTCCCGTTTCCCGCGGCGAACACCACGCCGTGGCAGCTCGAAGGCACGATCCAGGCGCTGGCGCGCCGCGGCTTCACGGACCAGGTCTGCGTCCAGAACAAGACGGTCGTCACCAACGCGTTCAAGGGCGAAGACCTGAACCACTACGTCCCGATCTTCAAGCAGTACCACGTGCCGGTGCTCTACAACTTCCGGGATACGGACATGAAGTGGATTCCGTACTCGCCGAAGGCCCGGATGCACGTGCTCGACAAGATCTTTCCCGAAGGCATCCACATCCCGGACTACTTCTTCGGCAAGAACATCGTGCACCTGCCGACCATGAAGTGCCACATCTACACGACGACCACGGGCGCGATGAAGAACGCGTTCGGCGGCCTGCTCAACACCCGGCGCCACTACACGCACTCGTGGATCCACCAGACGCTGGTCGACCTGCTCGCGATCCAGAAGGAGATTCACTCGGGTCTCTTCGCCGTCATGGACGGCACGACGGCGGGGAACGGGCCGGGCCCGCGCACGATGTACCCGGTCGTGAAGAACGTCATGCTCGCCTCGGCCGATCAGGTGGCGATCGACGCGGTGGCGGCGAAGATGATGGGCTTCGACCCGATGTCGCTCGAGTACATCCGGCTCGCGCACGAGGACGGCCTCGGCGTGGGCGACCCGCGCGACATCGAGATCGTGGGCGACGTTGACGCGGCCGCGGAGAACTGGCGGTTTCACGTCGGCAAGAATCTCGTCCGCGTGGGCGGCGGCGATCTGATCTGGTTCGGACCGCTCAAGCGCTTTCAGAAGCTGTTCTTCCACACGCCGCTGGTGAACGGATTCATCCTGGCCAGCGACGTGTACCACGACTTCTACCGCTGGCCGCTGGTCGATCGCCGCGTGTTCGAACGCTGGTGCGAGACGACCGCGTGGGGCCAGATGTTCCTCCGCTACGCGCAGATGGGCCCCCAGGCCCGGCCCCTCGAGGCTCCTGCCGCACGCACGCCGACGGTCCCGGTTTCCTCTCGCATTCACTGAACGACCCGGCGTATAGTCCCGGCGGACACGCTCAAGTGAGAGGAGCCGCCATGAACTACGGTCGCCTCGCGTTAGCCGCGGTTGTCGCCACCGTCGTGGACGGCGTCTACGGATTCGTCGTGTACGGCAACATCCTCAGCGGCGAATTCGCCAGGTACCCCGCGATCTACCGGTCAAGCGAGACGCAGACGCAGTTCCTGCCGCTGATGTTCGCGGGGATCCTGTTCGCCATGCTCGTGGCGAGCTACCTGTACGCGAAGGGTTACGAAGGCGGGAGCGGCCTCCAGGAAGGCATGCGGTTCGGCGTGCTGGTCGGCCTGGTCATGGTGGGATACGTGGCCGGCGTCAACTACGCGATCATGAACATCGGCAGGCGGATGGCCGCCGCCTACGCCCTGGCGGGGCTCGTCGAATGGGTCGTCGTGGGCATGGCGATCGGCTTTATCTATCACCCCGTGGCGAAAGTCCGCGCGGCCGGAGCCGGGGTATGATTGAAGCGTATGACCACGGCCGCCACGCCTAAAGCGGGGCTCGAAGACACGGTCGCGACGTCGTCGGCGATCTGCTATCTCGACGGCGACCGCGGCGTGCTCGCGTATTGCGGATTCGACATTCACGATCTGGCACAGCACGCGACGTTCGAGGAAGTCTGCTTCCTGCTGTGGCATCGCCGGCTCCCGACGCGGAGCGAGCTCGGCGACCTGCAGAGCCAGCTGGCGGCCGGGCGGCCGCTTCCCGATGGTGTCCTCCGGCTGATGCGGTCGCTGCCCCCGGGATCGGGGATGGACCTGCTGCGGACGTTGACGTCCGCCCTCAGCCACTACGATCCCGACGCATCCGACAATTCGCCGGCCGCGAACTACCGCAAAGCGGTCCGGCTGACGGCCCAGATCGGGTCGCTCGTCGCGACACTGGGGCGCATGTCGAAGGGCGGCGGCCCGATCGAACCCGATCCGGTGCTCGGCCACTCGGCCAACTTCCTCTACATGCTGACGGGGCAGCGGCCCGGCGGCCTCGAGACGCGCGCATTCGACGTTGCGCTGGTGCTGCACGCCGACCACGAGCTGAACGCGTCGACGTTTGCCGCCCGCGTCGCGGCCGCCACGCTCACCGACATCCACTCGTCGATTGTCGGCGCCATCGGGGCGCTGAAGGGACCGCTGCACGGCGGCGCGAACGCCGACGTCATGCGCCTGCTCATCGAAATCGGCCCCGAGGCCGGTCCCGACAAGGCGGCCGAGGTGGTCCGCGCGAAGCTGGCGCGGAAGGAAAAGATTCCCGGCTTCGGCCACCGCGTCTACCACACCGAGGACCCGCGCGCGACGCACCTGCGCCAGATGTCGCGCGATCTCGGTCAGCGCACCGGCCAGCCGATCTGGTTCGAGATGTCGCAGCGGATCGAGGCGGTCGTCAAGGCCGAGAAGAAGCTGAACGCGAACGTGGACTTCTACTCGGCGTCGACCTACCACTCGCTCGGCATCGACGTCGATTTGTTCACCCCCATCTTCGCCGTCAGCCGCATCTCGGGATGGACCGCGCATGTTCTGGAGCAGTACGCGAACAACCGCCTGATTCGCCCGCGCGCCGACTACATCGGACCCGCGTACCCGCAGCGCTACACCCCGGTCGAAGCGCGATAGGCCCCGGTAGATCTTGGACCCGCAGAAGATTCGCAATTTTTCCGTCATCGCGCACATCGATCACGGCAAGTCCACGCTCGCCGACCGCTTCCTCGAGCTCACCGGGGCGCTGCAGGCGCGCGAGATGGAGGCGCAGGTCCTCGACGCGATGGACCTCGAGCGCGAGCGCGGGATCACCATCAAGGCGCACCCGGTCCGGCTCAATTACACGGCGGCCTCGGGCGACAAGTACGTCCTCAACCTGATCGACACACCCGGCCACGTGGACTTCTCATACGAAGTCACGCGCTCGCTGGCTGCCTGCGAGGGCGCCCTGCTGCTCGTCGATGCCTCGCAGGGCGTCGAAGCGCAGACGCTCGCCAACGCGTACCTCGCCGTCGAGAACAACCTCGAGATCATCCCGGTCATCAACAAGATCGACCTGCCCGGCGCCCAGCCCGAAGAAGCGCGCCGCCAGATCGAGGAGATCGTCGGCCTCGACGGCGCCGGCGCCATCCTCGCCAGCGCGAAGCTCGGTACCGGCGTCCCCGACATCCTCGAGGCGATCGTCGATCGCCTGCCGCCGCCGCGCGGTATCCAGGACGCGCCGCTCAAGGCGCTCATCTTCGACTCCTGGTTCGATGCCTATCGCGGCGTCGTGATCGTCATCCGCGTCATCGACGGGATGATCAGGCCCGGCATGAAGATCCGGCTGATGGCCCAGGGCCAGGACTACGAAGCCCTGCAGCTCGGCGTGTTCAGCCCGAAAGCGACCGTGGTGGACGAGCTCGGCGTCGGCGAGGTCGGGTTCCTCGTCGCCAACATCAAGACCGTCGGGGACGCGAAGATCGGCGACACCATCACCGAGATCGGGCGGCCGACGCTCGAGCCGTTTCCGGGCTTCAAGGAACTCAAGCCCATGGTGTTCGCGGGCTTCTATCCCGTCGAGGGCCACGAGTATCCGGAGCTCCGCGATGCGCTCGAGAAGCTGCGGCTGAACGACGCGTCGTTCTTCTACGAGCCCGAGACGTCGGTCGCGCTGGGCTTCGGCTTCCGCTGCGGCTTCCTCGGCCTGCTGCACATGGAGATCGTCCAGGAACGTCTCGAACGCGAGTTCGACATGGACCTGGTCACGACGGCGCCGGGCGTGCTGTACCGGGTGACGACGACGGACGGCGTGGTGCAGGAGATCGACAGCCCGGCCAAGCTTCCCGACGCGGGCAGGATCAAAGTCATAGAAGAGCCCGTCATCACCGCCATGATCCTGACGCCCGCCGAGCACGTCGGCGGCATCCTGCAACTGTGCCAGGACAAACGCGGCGTCCAGAAAGCCCTGGAATACGTCGCGACGGACCGTGTGCTGATCACCTATGAGCTGCCGTTCAACGAGGTCGTGCTCGACTTCTACGACAAGCTCAAGACCATCTCGCGGGGGTACGCCTCGCTCGATTATCATGTGACGGGCTACTGGCCGTCGCCCCTGGTGAAGCTCGATATCCTGGTCAACGACGATCCGGTGGACGCGCTGTCGATCATCGTGCACCGCGACTCGGCCTACGACAGGGGCCGCGCGCTGGCGTCGAAGATGCGCGAGCTGATCCCGCGCCAGATGTTCGAGGTGGCGATTCAGGCGGCCATCGGCGGCCGGATCATCGCGCGCGAGTCGGTCAAGGCCATGCGGAAGAACGTCCTCGCCAAATGCTACGGCGGCGACATCTCGCGCAAGCGCAAGCTGCTCGAGAAGCAGAAGGAAGGCAAGAAGCGCATGAAGCGGGTGGGCAAGGTCGAGATCCCGCAGGAAGCGTTCCTGGCCGTGCTGAAGATGGGAACGGACAGCGAATGACCCAAGACTTCAGGAAGTCCACCCTGCGGGAGTACTTCGAGTCGATCGTCATCGCGGTCATCCTGGCGCTCTTCGTCCGGACGTTCATCGTCCAGGCGTTCAAGATCCCGACCGGCTCGATGGAGAACAACCTCCTCATCGGCGATCACCTGCTCGTCAACAAGTTCGTGTTCGGTCCGAGCGAAACGGGCCTCGAGCGCGCCGTGCTGCCGATGGGGACCGTCAAGCGCCTCGACGTCGTGGTGTTCAAGTACCCGGAGGAGCCAGAGCGCGATTTCATCAAGCGCGTCATCGGCCTGCCGGGCGAAACCGTGGAGCTGCGCGCGAAGAAGGTGTATGTCAACGGGCGGGCGCTCGACGAGCCGTACGTGCACTTCCTCGAGCCGGTCGGCCACGCCGGGGAAGCCGCCGAGGTCACGTCGTTCGACGTACGCGAGCGGTATGGGCCCGTCACCGTGCCCCCGGACCAGTACTTCGTGATGGGGGACAACCGCGACAACTCCCAGGACAGCCGCTACTGGGGGTTCCTGCGCCGCGACTACATCAAGGGCAGGGCGCTCGTGATTTACTGGTCGTACGAATCCGGACGCGAGGACTACGAAGACGAGTCAGCCGGCGCGACCATCAAGGGACTGGCATCCGTCGTCGCGCACTTCTTCACCCGTACCCGCTGGAGCCGGATGCTGCACGTAATCCGCTGACGTGAAGACCATCATCAAGCTGATCGTCGTGGCGCTCCTGGCCAACGCGCTCTGGCAGGTCGGAAACGCTTACGCCGGGTTCTACAAGTTCAAAGATTCGGTGTCCGAGGCGGCGTCGCAGGGGGAAAGCACCGAGGAAGAGCTCCGGCAGAAGATCGTCGAGCTGGCGTCGACCTACGACCTGCCGCTCGCCGCGGATGATTTCACGGTCATGCGCGACGTCCACCACACCGCGATCCGGGGATCGTACAAGCAGCGCGTCGCCGTGTTCCCGGGGTTCGAGTATCAGTGGCCGTTCAACATCGACCTGGACGCGTACCCGATCGCCCCGCCGACCCGGCGAGGCGACCTGATCAAACCCTGAAGTTGCCCTGCGCTATTCGTTGACGGCCTGGGCGCCGCCGGCGGACGAATCCGCGTGGCGCGGGCGGTGGAGGAGGATCTTCTCTTCGCGCTCCCTGACTTCCTGCTCCCTCACGTACTCGAGCGAGTTCCGCAGCGTCTGGATGGTGCTTTCGAGCGAGGTTTCCACGTCCCGGCGCTTCAGCTTGAGGCCGTCGATCTCGCGCTGAACGTCCTCCAGCCGCGATTCCGCTTTTTCGATCAGGTGCTGCGAGCGCATGGCCGCCTCGCGGACGACGCGGTCGGCTTCCTTTTCGGCGGACGTCTTGATGTCGTCGGAGAGGCGCTGCGCGGTCAGCAGCGTATTGCGAAGGCTCTTTTCGTGCTCGCGATGCTCGGCCAGCACGGACTCCATGTTCGCGAGGTCCTGGCGCAGGCGATCGGTTTCACGAAGGGCCTGTTCGTAGTCCTCGGCAACCGCGGCAAGAAACGAACTGACCTCGATTTTGTCGAATCCGCGGAGCCGGGTGTGAAAGCGCTGCTGGCGCAGGTCAAGTGGGCTGACGTTCATGAGACTAGTTTCTCCCGATGGGTTATCGGCGTATGACGGACGCGGCGACAGGGGTCAGACGAGCGTCCGGCTCCCGAAAATGGCGGTGCCCACGCGGACAATGGTTGAGCCTTCCTCGATTGCAATTTCGTAATCGTGGCTCATGCCCATGGACAGCTCAGCCAAACAGCCGGGCTCGACGCCAGAGGCCACCAGGCGATCGCGACAGCTGGCCAGCTCGCGAAACCACGGTCGTGCGCCCTCGGAATCCTCCGATGCCGGAGGAAGCGTCATGAGTCCGGTGAGCCGGACGGCCGTGCACCCGCGCGCGGCTTCGAAGATCGCCGGCAAGTCCGCCTCGCGGGCGCCGTGCTTGGTCGCCTCCCCGGCGAGGTCGACCTGGACGAGCAGTTCCAATGATCGCCCTGCTGCCGCGGCCGCCGCATCGATCTTCCGCACGAGGGCCGCATCGTCGATCGAGTGAATCACATCGAAGAGGGCCGCCGCTTTCGCCGCCTTGTTCGATTGCAGGTGGCCGATGAGATGCCAGCGCAGCTGGAGATCCGCGGTCTCCTCGCGCTTCCGCTGCGCCTCCTGGACTTTGTTTTCGCCGAAGTCGACCTGCCCGGCCAGCGCGGCTGTGCGCACGTGAGGGGCGCCGAATGTTTTGGAGACCGAAACGAGGCGGATGCGGGAGGGATCGCGGCGGGCCCGGTCGGCGGCGCGCGCGATGCGATCGCGAACGTCCGCCAGCCGGGCGGCGAGATCGGGCACTACGTCACTACTACTTGGGCAGCTGGGCGACCAGAGCCTTTGCCGTGGCGGCGTTGGGGCCGTCGGGCGCAAGCTTCAGATACGTGTTGAACTCCGCCCCGGCCTCCGCCAGCTTGCCCTCGTTCACGAGGGCCATCGCGAGCTGGTAGTGCGCCTCGGCGTGGTTGGCATTGGCGGCGATCGCCTGCTCGAACGCCTTCTTCGCATCCGGAATCTTGCCGGAATTCCAGAGGATGACGCCCTGGTTGTAGAGCGAGTCGGCGTTGCCGCCCGCGAGGCCGCCGGGCGCGGACGCCGTCAGCTCGTTCGCCTTCGCGCTGGCCGCGGCCGCCTCGTCGAATTTCCGCTGCGCGTTGTAGATGTTGGCGAGCCCGTTGTAGGCCTCGGCGTAATCCGGCTTCACGAGGATCGCCTTCTTGTAGTTCTCCTCGGCCTTGTCGAGCTCTTTCTTCTGCGCGTATGCGTAACCGATGTTGTACAGGCAGTCCTGGCAGTTGGGATTGACCGCCAGCGCCTTGTTGAACGACTCGATCGACGCGTCGTACTGGCCGGCACGGCTCTGCGCGACGCCTTCGTCGAACGCCTTGCGCAGTTCGGCGGTCTTGGCGGCCACGGTGGGATCGTTGGCCGTGCCGCCGCCGATGACGAGCCGCACGTTGGCGGGACCGCGCTGGCTGACGCGCGTGTTGGCGGTCGCGGTGCCCAGCTTGTCTTTTTCCGCGGTGACTTTGTAGCCGGACGACTGCAGTCCGATCTGGATGAATGCACCCTTCTTGTCGGTCTTCGTCTCGAACTTGCGGGTCACGCCCTCGGACTGCTCGATCGTGATCTTGGCGCCGTCGACGGGTTGACCTTGAGCATCGACCACCGTGCCCTGGATCATGCCCTGCGCCGCGGCCGGCAGCGCGAACAAGCAGACGGCCACGCTGGCCAACGCGATCTTGCCCACCAGGCGGCCAACAGATTGGCGGATCATTGCGAACCCTCCTGAAGAATCCGGAAACCCCGAACGAGAAACAGTTTACACGAGATCAGCAGCGAGGAAAGCCGAGACGGCGTCGAGCTCGTGGACGACGGGCGCGGGGGGCAGCGAGGCCAGAAACCGCCGCCCGTAACCCTTTGTCCGGAGACGGGGATCGAGCACCGTCAGGACCCCCCGATCGCTGCGATGACGGATGAGGCGCCCGAGCCCCTGCCGGAGCGCCAGTATGGCCAGCGGCACCTGGTACTCGTCGAACGGCTCGCCGCCGCGAGCCCGGATGGCTTCGATCCGCGCAGCCGTCACCGGCTCGCCCGGCGAAGCAAACGGCAGTTTGTCGATGATGACGCAGCTCAGGGCCTCGCCAACCACGTCCACGCCCTGCCAGAAGCTCGACGTTGCGAGCAGCACGGAATGGGGCGTCTCTCGGAAGCGCTTCAGAAGCAGCGACCGCGGCATCGTGCCCTGAACCAGAATCGGGTAGTCGAGCGCCATCTCTGCCATGGCCTGCACGGCGCGGAGCGTGGCGTAGCTGGTGAACAGCACGAACGCCCGCCCGCGTGTCCGCCTGAGAATCTCGATGACCTGGCGGCCGGCGGCCCCGGCGAAATCGGGCGACCGGGGATCCGGCATGCGCGGCGGCAGGTAGAGCACCGTCTGCCGCTCGAAGTCGAACTCGGACGCCAGGCGGATTTCAGCGGCGCCGCGAATGCCGAGTCGATCGCGGATGTAGCCGAACGCGCCGTCGACCGTGAGCGTTGCCGACGTCAGCACGGTCGTGCGCATCCGATCGAACAGCAGTTCGCGGACGATGGCCGACACGTCGATGGGCGACGCGCGGAGGAACACGCCCCGTCCGCGGAACTCCACGAAGTACACGAACTCAGTCTCTGAGGCGCGCAGCAGGAACCGCAGTTCGGTCCGCAACTCTCCCGCGCGGCGAACCAGCGCGGCGACCTGTTCGGACACGGCGCCCGGCTCGCTCTTGTCGTCGTCAGGCTTCAGCAGGACCAGCGCCTGTTCCAGCAGGTCCAGCGCGCCCGTCAGCTGCGCCGCGGACTCGCTGGCCTGCGAGAGCGACGTCGGCGTCGCGCGGATCCGTTCTTCGCCGCGTGCCCGCTCGTCGTGCCGATGCGCGTGCGTCAGGTCCGTGAAAAACGCCCGGGCATCGTCGCGCAGGCGGGTCACGGCTTTGTCGACGGGGTCGCGTTTTCGCCAATCGGCGAGCGCGCCCGCCGGGGCCAGCCGTTCGACATCGCGCGCCAGCTCCTCGACGCGGTAGGTGCTGACGCTGAACCCGAAGTACTGCGTCGCCACGTCCTCGAGCTGGTGGGCTTCGTCGACGATCGCGTGGCTGCAGGCGGGGATCACCTCGCCGAAGGCGTGCTTCCTGACCGCGGCATCGGCGCACAACAGGTGATGGTTCACGATCACGACGTCAGATTCCGCCGCGCGCTGGCGCATGCGCGTCACGAAACAGTCGTCGTAGCGCGGGCACTCGGTGCCGAGGCAGGTATCGGCGGTGGCCGACACTTCGTTCCAGAACGCGATGTCCTCGGGCAGATCCTCGATCTCGGCGCGATCGCCGGTTTCCGTCGTGGCCGACCACTCGCGGATGATCGGGAGAAAGACGGCCCCGGCGCCGCTTTCGATGGGGCCTGCCTCGCTCAGCTGGTCCATCCGATGGAGGCAGAGATAGTTCGCCCGGCCCTTCATGTAGGTCGCCGTGAACGGGATATCGAGCGCATCGCGCAGCGCGGGGATGTCCTTGAAGTAGATCTGCTCCTGGAGATTCTTCGTGCCGGTCGAGATCAGCACGCGCTGACCGCTCAGGATGGCGGGCACCAGGTAGGCGAGCGTCTTTCCGGTCCCGGTCCCCGCCTCGGCGAGCAGGACGCCGCCGTCCTCGAATGCCCGGGCGACGGCCGCAGCCATTGCCCGTTGTCCGTCGCGTGGTTCGAAGCCCGGCAGGTGGCCGGCCAGCGGACCCTCGGGCGCAAAGATCGCCCCGACCGCATCGGCGAGGTTGACGCCGGCCGTCAGGCTTGCATGTCCGGGTACAGCGGGAATTTCTGACACAGGGCTTCGACCTCGGTCCGGACGGTTCCCAATGCGCGGTCGTCCTCGGGCGTCTTCAGGGCGCGGACGATCAAATCCGCGATGACGTCCATCTCGGGCTCGCGCATGCCTCGTGTGGTCACGGCCGGCGTGCCGATCCGAATTCCGCTCGCCACCATCGGCGGGTTGCGGTCGAAGGGGATGGCATTTTTGTTCACCGTGATGGCGGCCTTGCCAAGTGCGGCCTCGGCGACTTTGCCCGTGATGCCTTTCGAGAACACGTCGACGAGCATCAGGTGGTTGTCGGTTCCGCCGCTGACGAGGCGGAACCCCGCGGCCGACAGCGATCCGGCCAGACGGCTCGCATTTGCCACGATCTGACGCTGATACGCGGCAAACGCCGGCTCGGAGGCGTCCTTCAGGCAGACGGCCTTGGCCGCGATGACGTGGACGAGTGGGCCACCCTGAAGGCCTGGAAAGACGGCCTTGTCGAGGTCCTTCGCGTACCGTTCGGTGCAGAGCACCATCCCCGACCGCGGCCCCCGCAACGTCTTGTGCGTCGTCGTGGTCACGAAATCGGAGTGCGGGACGGGGCTCGGATGGACGCCCGCGGCGACCAGGCCGGCGATGTGCGCCATGTCCGTCACCATCACCGCGCCGATGCGCTTCGCGGCCGCGCGGATGCGCGGGAAGTCGATGACGCGCGGGTAGGCACTCGCGCCGACCATGATCATCTTCGGTTTGTGCTCGTCGGCGAGCCGATCGATCTCGTCGTAGTCGATGCGCTCGTCCTCGGGCTTCACGCCGTACGGGACGACCTTGTAGAGCAGGCCCGAGAAGTTCAGAGGATGGCCGTGCGTCAGGTGGCCGCCGTGCGCGAGGTTCATGCCGAGGACGGTGTCGCCCGGCTTCATGACGGCGAAGTACACCGCCATGTTCGCCTGTGCGCCCGCATGCGGCTGCACGTTCGCGTGCTCGGCGCCGAAGAGCTTCTTCGCGCGCGCGATCGCGAGGCTTTCCACGACGTCGACGTACTCGCAGCCGCCGTAGTACCGGCGTCCCGGATACCCTTCGGCGTACTTGTTGGTGAACACCGACCCTGCCGCGGACAGAATCGCCCGGCTCACGAAGTTCTCCGAGGCGATCAACTCGAGGCCGTTGTTCTGCCGGTTCAATTCGGCGCGCACCGCGTCCGCGATTTCCGGGTCGGCTTCGGCCAGCGTCCGCATGTCCATAGGCAGCCTGGAATTACCCTTGTGATTTTCGCTCGGCCTCGAGAATCTGGTCGACGCGGCGCTGATGACGTCCACCCTCGAACGGCGTTTCGAGCCACAGCGCCAGGATCTCGTCGGCCAGCCCGAACGCGACGATGCGTCCGCCCATCGAGAGCACGTTGGCGTCGTTGTGTTGCCGGGACAGGCGCGCCGTGTACAGGTCGTGGCAAAGCGCCGCGCGGACGCCCGCGACTTTGTTGGCGGCGATCTGTTCACCCTGGCCGCTTCCCCCGAGCACGATCCCGCGATCGGCGATGCCCTGGGCGACGGCACGTCCGACGCTGAAGCAGATCGGCGGGTAGTCCACCGACGCTTCGCTGTCGGTTCCGTGATCGTCCACGGCGTGGCCCAGGCGTGTGAGCGTGTGCTTGAGGTGTTCCTTCAGCAGAAAGCCCGCATGATCCGCGCCGATCGCGATGCGCACAGGGGGGAAATTGTACTATGGTTCAAGGTTCAGGGTTCCAGGTTCAGGGTTCGGAACGCGCGATCGCACGTCGGTGTTTTCGAACCTTGAACCTTGAACCTTGAACCTTGAACCGTGAACCCTATGTCGTCCCCTTCCGTCACCATCTCCTCGCGCGGCGAGACGCGCCTTCGCGGCGGCCATCCGTGGATCTACCGCGCCGACGTCGGCGACGTTCAGGCGTCCGGAGGCGACCGCGTGCTCGTGCGCAACGGCCGCGGGCAAACGCTGGGCCATGCCTTCTACAGCGACCGCTCTCAGATCGCGTTGCGGATGCTCACCCGTGGCGAGGCACCTGCCGACGACGGGCTGATCCGGCGGCGGATTGAGGCGGCGCTGGCGTTTCGCGGCACGCTCGCGATCGACGGGTCGGCCTGCCGCCTGGTGCACGGGGAGGCGGATCTCCTTCCGTCCCTGATCGTCGATCGGTACGGCGACTATCTCGTGGTGCAGACGCTGTCCCAGGGCGCCGATCGCCTGCTGCCGCTGTTTGTCTCGACGCTGCAGGAGCTGGCCGAGCCCGCGGGGATCCTCGCGAGAAACGATCCCCGGACGCGGGCGTTGGAGGGGCTGGAGCAGAAGGTGGAAGTGCTGGCGGGCGACGTGCCGGATGCGATCGCCGTGACCGAGAACGGCGTGCGCTACGACGTGGACGTCCGGCGCGGCCAGAAGACCGGCCTTTTCCTGGACCAGCGCGAGAACCGGAGCGCCGCGGCGCTCTATGCGCGTGGACGGCTGCTGGACTGCTTCACGTACAACGGAGGCTTCGCCCTGGCGCTCGCGGGCCGGTGCGAGGAGACGATCGCGATCGATGTGTCCGAGGACGCCATCGCCCGCGTCCGGCAGAACGCGGCCGTCAACGGCGCGGCGATCGACGCCCGCGTGGGGAACGTGTTCGACGAGCTCCGCGGACTCGATCGGCTCGGCGAGCGGTTCGACACGATCGTCCTCGATCCGCCGGCGTTCGCCAAGAACAAGGCCGCGGTGACCAACGCCAGGGCGGGCTACAAGGAAATCAACCTGCGCGCGTTCAAGCTCCTCAACCACGGCGGGACGCTCGTGACGTGCAGCTGCTCGTATCACGTCAACGAAGGAATGTTCGGGGAGATCGTGTACGAGGCCGCCCTCGACGCTCTGGCCAGCGTCACCGTCGTCGAGAAGCGGATGCAGGCGCGCGACCACCCGGTGCTGCTCGGCGTTCCCGAAACGTACTACCTGAAATGTTTCATCCTCAGAAAACTGTAGCCGCCGCGGCGGCCGAGGCGAAGCGCGCCGTCAGGCGCCTGGCCCGGCCGGCCGGCGATTTCGACGCGAGCCGGTATTTCCGCGGCGAGCACAACCTCGGGTTCTACAACACCGGCACCGGCCCGATGCGGGCGCTCGCCCGGTCCATTCACACGGCGCAGCGCCAGCAGTGGAGCGTGAACGACGCGATGGCATTCGCCGGCGCCCTCATGCCCGATCGTTATCTCGAGGTGAAAGGCATCGCCATCGAAGTGTTGGCGCGGTATCGGCGGGACTTTTCGCCGCCGATGCTGGCGCGGTGGAAACGCTGGCTCTCCGCCAACTACTCGGCCAACTGGGCGACGACCGACACGATTTGCGGGATGTTGATTGGTCCGCTGCTCGTGCAGCATCCCGAGCTCGCGCCGCAGATGCTGTCGTGGTCGAAGCACCGCAACATGTGGGTCCGCCGCGCGTCGATTGTCGGGTTGCTCCCTCTCGTTCGGCGGGGAGGCGGCGTCGAGCTGGTGTACGAGATCGCTGAACGGCTGCATCCCGACGAGAACGACTTGATCCACAAAGCCGTCGGCTGGGCGCTGCGCGAGGCGGGGAAAGTCGACGCGAAACGCCTCGAACGGTACCTGCGCGCCAACGTCGGCCTCATCCCGCGGACGACGTTCCGCTATGCCATCGAAAGGTTCACGGCCGGAGAGCGCCGGCGCCTCATGCGTTTGCGTCCCTAGCCCCCAGCCCCAGCCCCCAGTCCCCAACCTCTAACCTCTAACCTCTAACCTCTAACCCCTAACCCCTAACCCCAGTTCTTGATATAGTCGCAGTTTAACCGCCAGGGGTATCCCGAACGGGATTGAGAGCAGACCCTTGGAACCTGATTCGCCTTCGTGCTCCGCGCGACGGCGGGTGAAGGGAGAGCGGCATGTCAGACTTCTCCACGGCGTTCCCCAACTCCAACAAGATTTTCGTCGAGGGCCCGCAGCACGTCCAGGTGCCCGTGCGCGAAATCGCGCTCGACAACGGCAAATCGTCCATTCGCGTTTACGACACGAGCGGTCCGCAGGGGCATGACGTCAAGAACGGCCTGCCGAAGCTGCGCGCGCCGTGGGTGCGGGCGAGGCTTGGTGACGCCGCGGGGCTCAATGCCCACACCGCGGGGCTCAATGCCCCGCGTTCAAGAAACGTGACGCAGCTGCATTACGCGCGCAAGGGCGAGATCACCCCCGAGATGGAGTTCATCGCGATCCGCGAGGGTCTGCCGGCGGATTTCGTTCGCGACGAAGTGGCGCGCGGCCGCGCCATCATCCCGGCCAACATCAATCACCTCGAGCTCGAGCCGATGATCATCGGGCGCAATTTCCTGGTGAAGATCAACGCGAATATCGGCAACTCCGCGGTCTCTTCGTCCATCGACGAGGAAGTCGAGAAGCTCCGGTGGGCGACGCTGTGGGGCGCCGACACCGTGATGGATCTGTCGACGGGGAAGAACATCCACGAGACGCGCGAGTGGATCGTCCGCAACTCGGCCGTGCCGATCGGGACCGTGCCGATCTACCAGGCGCTCGAGAAAGTCGGCGGCCGGCCCGAAGATCTGACGTGGGAGGTCTATCGCGACACGCTGATCGAGCAGTGCGAGCAGGGCGTGGACTACTTCACCGTTCACGCCGGCGTCCTGCTGCGCTACATCCCGATGACAGCCCGCCGCGTCACCGGCATCGTTTCGCGCGGCGGCTCGATCATGGCCAAGTGGTGCCTCGCGCATCATCGGGAGAATTTCACCTACACGCACTTCCGCGAAATCTGCGAGATCATGCGCGCCTACGACGTGTCGTTCTCGCTCGGCGACGGCCTGAGGCCCGGCTCGATCGCCGACGCCAACGACGAGCCGCAGTTCGCCGAGCTCAAGACGCAGGGCGAGCTCACGAAGATCGCCTGGGAATACGACGTCCAGGTGATGAACGAAGGCCCGGGACACGTCCCCATGAATCTCATCAAAGAGAACATGGAGAAGCAGCTCGACTGGTGCGGCGAGGCGCCGTTCTATACCCTCGGCCCGCTGACCACCGACATCGCGCCGGGCTACGATCACATCACGTCGGCGATTGGCGCCGCGATGATCGGCTGGTACGGCACCGCGATGCTGTGCTACGTCACGCCCAAGGAGCACCTCGGCCTGCCGAACAGAGACGATGTGAAGGCCGGCGTGATCGCGTACAAGATCGCCGCACACGCCGCCGACCTCGCCAAGGGCCACCCCCGCGCCCGCGAATGGGACGATGCGCTGTCGAAGGCCCGGTTCGAGTTCAGGTGGGAAGACCAGTTCAACCTGGCGCTCGATCCGGTGACCGCGCGCGCGTACCACGACGAGACGCTGCCGGCCGACGGCGCCAAGGTGGCGCACTTCTGCTCGATGTGCGGGCCGAAGTTCTGCAGCATGGAGCTCACGCAGCAGGTCCGCGACGAAGCCGCGCGCGGCATGGACGAGAAATCGCTGGAGTTCAGGAAGCGCGGCGAGATCTACGTCGAACAGCCGTAGGCAGGCGCTGTGTAGCGCGGGGCTTTCAGCCCCGCGTCGGCGGCCCTGAAAGGGCCGCCCTACTTCTGAACCGGGACAATCTGGATGACGCTCGGGAACCGGGCGGGCTGGCCACCCGGTTTCGGATTCGGGTAGCCCCTGCGAAACGTCCGACTGGAAGTCCTTGATCACCACGCCGGGCGGAAACGCCATCCGGTCTTCGTCGAACCGTCCGACGTCGAATTCGTGCGTGGCCGGCACCTCGTAGACCAGCTCGCCCTTCTGCTTGAGCGCGTTGCGGTAGTACGTCACCAGATCCACGAACGTCGCCGACGACCCGAAGATGTAATAGCGCTGGCCCCGGCCGGCGTTGAACGACGCGATGAACTGCGCGCCCGGGTAGATCGGCACGCCCAGCACGACCTCGGTTGGCGCGGCCTCGGCCGGCGGTGCCGGGGCGCCTGGGGACGGCGTCGGCTGCGTCGGCGCCGGAGGCGGGGGCGCGACCCGGGGAGGCTGACCGGCAGTTGCGGGCCGCGAGCCGCCGGGCGCCGGAAATGGCTGTGGCGTCTGACCTGCCGCCAGGATCGCGACTGCCACCATCACCGCGAGCATGGAACGATTATACGGCCGTCTGGAACCCCTGCCGGTCCCGGGGCGTCTGATAAAGTGGAGCCCGGATACCGGATACCCGCATGTCAAACACATTCAAGACCGCGTTGCTGCTCGGCACGCTGAGCGCGCTGCTGCTGTTCATCGGAGAAGCCCTGGGCGGCGCCCAGGGGCTGGTCCTCGGTTTCTTCTTCGCGGTCGTCACCAACTTCGCGTCCTACTGGTTCTCGGACACGATCGTGCTGAAGATGTATCGGGCCGCCGAGGTCGGACCGGACCACCGGCTGTACCGCAGCGTGCAGCGCCTCGCGGCGCGCGCCGGCCTCCCGCAGCCCCGCTGCTACGTCATCCCGGATCGCTCGCCGAACGCGTTTGCCACGGGCCGGAACCCGGAGCACGCAGCCGTGGCGGCCACTGAAGGCATCCTGCAGATCCTGAACGACGACGAGCTCGACGGCGTGCTGGCTCACGAGCTCGCACACGTGAAGCACCGCGACATCCTCACGAGTTCGGTGGCGGCGACGCTGGCCGCCGCGATCATGATGGTCTCGCGCTTCGCGATGTTTTTCGGCGGCGGGCGCGACGATCGCCGGGAGGGAAGTCCCATCGCACTCATCGCCACGATCATCCTCGCGCCGATTGCGGCGATGCTGATTCAGGCGGCGATTTCCCGGTCGCGCGAGTTCGACGCCGACGCCGGCGGCGCGTCCATCGCGGGCTCGCCGAACGGGCTGGTCAACGCCCTCCAGAAGATCGAATCGGTCTCGCGCGCCGTGCCGATGGACGCCAACCCCGCGACGGCGCACATGTTCATCATCAAGCCGTTTTCGGCGGCCGGCCTGATGGGCCTGTTCAGCACGCATCCGCCGACCAGCGAACGAATCGAGGCCCTCTTACATCCGGAACGCTGACGCCTGTTCACTCACGTGTAGCGGGCCTGAAGCCCTGCGCTACACAGCCCCGTACTCTTCCGCTCCAGTCGCGCCCGTCCACGTCAAGCCGGACGGTTCCACCCACAACGCCCACAACCTGTTGGCGCATAGCCCCTTGAAGTAGTGGCGTCCGATTCGCTCGCCCGGCCGAACGCTGGCGTACGTTTTGCTCCCTTCGCCAGCGGAGGGCGACGTGCAGGTTGACGACTTCGACATCTCGTCCAGCAAGATCGGCGAAACCGCCGTCCGGCAGATCGATCGCGCGGTTGAGGAGGCGCGCCGCCGCGATCACGGCCTGCTCTCGAACGAACATCTGTTTCTGGCCTTCGTGCAGGTCGAGTGGGACCTGTTCGCCGCCGCCATGCACGACGTCGGACTCAACCCGCACGTCATTCTCGAGGCGACCGAAGAGCACCTTCGCCGCGTGCCGCCGTTCACCATCCCGCGCTTCCGCGTGTCCCCGTCCGCCAAGCTCATCCTGAAGTTTGCCCTCAACCGCGCCACGCGGTCCGGAAAACAGGCCATGGAAGCCGTGGATATCGTCTCGGCGGTGCTCGAGGAGACGCCGCCAGGCGCGGCGGCGTCGATTCTCTCGCGCCACGGCGCCGATCCGTCTGACGTGGTGTTTCACCTGCACGAGCGGACGCGCGAGATCGAGATGCGTGACGAACGCCTGAAGAAGCGCTTCGAGCTTCCCGCGTACCTGAAACAGTTTTCCACGAACCTGAACGTACTTGCCCAGCAGGATCGCCTGGCGCCGATGTTCGGACGCGAAAAGGAAATCGACCAGGTGCTCGAAATCCTCTGCCACCGCGACCGGTCCAACTCGGTGATGCTCGTCGGCGAACCCGGCGTTGGCAAGACCGCGATCGCCGAAGGCCTGGCGCGGCGCATCGAGCTCGAACCATCCACGGTGCCCGCGCGCCTGCGCAGCTGCCAGATCGTCAACCTCCAGATGAACGCCCTTGTCGCCGGCACGATGCTGAGAGGGATGTTCGAGGACCGGCTGCAGAACGTCATCAGGGAACTGAAGGAGCAGCCGCATCTCATCGTCTTCGTGGACGAGGCGCACACGATCATCGGCGCCGGTTCGGCGCTCGGCGCGCCGTCGGATGCGGCGAACGTCTTCAAGTCCGTGCTCGCACGCGGCGAGATCAGGATGATTGCCGCAACCACGATCGCCGAATACAGGGAATATTTCATGGAGGACGAGGCGCTGGCCCGGCGGTTCCGCTGCGTCAACGTCGCGGAGCCGACGGTGGAAGAAACCCGCCGGATTCTGTACAGCCTCCGGCCCCGCCTCGAGCGCAACTACTCGGTGCGCCTGCGGGACGAAGCGATCGAGGCGGTCCTCGAGTTGTCGCCGCGCTACATGCGTCATCTCCGCCTGCCGGACAAAGCCATCGGCTGGCTGGATACGGCGGCCGTGCGCGCGGAAATGAATCGGCGATGGGAGGTGCACGCCGCCGATGTCGTGGCGGTCGTCTCGCAGGTGGCCCGGATTCCCGAGGACATGGTCTCGCGCGACGTGAGCGATCGTTTCAACGACATCGAGCCGGCGCTCGGCAGGCGGCTCGTCGGGCAGAAGGCTGCGGTCTCCGCAGTCGCCAGGCGCCTCGTGCTGAACAAAGGGCCCCTGAAGGACGGATTCGATCGGCCAGACGGCGTGCTGCTGTTCCTCGGCCCGACCGGCGTCGGGAAGACGGAGCTGGCGAAGGCGACGGCAGAATTCCTCTTCGGCGACGACAAGAAAATGATTCGCATCGACATGTCGGAGTACCAGGAGGGATCGATCGGCGTGGACAGGCTGATCGGCATGCCGCGGGGAATCGCCGGGAGCGAACGCGGCGGCATCCTGACGAATCAGCTGAGGGACACGCCGTACTCGGTGGTGTTGCTGGACGAGGTCGAGAAGGCGAGCCCCCAGCTGCTGAATCTCTTCCTGCAGGCGTTCGACGAGGGCTGGCTGACCGACGGCCGCGGCAAGCGCGTCTATCTCAGCGACGCCGTCGTCATCATGACCTCGAACATCGGGTCCGAGCACTTCCGCAAGCTGACGAGCCCGCTCGGGTTCCGGTCGAAGACGTACGGTGTCGACCAGGTCCAGGGCGAGGTGCTGCGCGAGTTCGAGCGCCGGTTTTCACCCGAGTTCCGCAACCGCATCGACGACGTGGTGCTGTTTGCGCCGTTGACACAGGACGAAGTGCGCGAGATCGCGAGCCACTATCTCTCGGACCTGGCGGCCACGCTGGCGCTGTCGGACAGGAAGCTGGAGATCGATGAGGATGCGCTCGAGCTGCTCGTCAGGAAAGGGTACAGCCTGGCGTACGGCGCGCGGTTCCTGAAGCGGGCCATCGACGAGCGCATCAAGCTGCCGATCAGCGCACGCTGGAAGGACAGCGCTCACTTCCACGTCGTGGCCCGCGAGGGCGAACTGGTGGTCGACTGCGGTCCGGTCTCGGGGCCGGCAGGACGTGGCTGGCCGGCAACGGCGCCTGGTCAGTCCCAGGCGAACCCGACCTGCTCGGCGGCCTGAGCGGGCCCGGAGGGCTCCGCGGCGGCCGCGGAGTCCACGTCCTCCCGCTTGGAGAGGCCGTAGCGGTCCTGCACCACGCGCACCATCGCCTGCGCCTCTTTGCGATACGCGGCAGGCGCGAATTTCCTGGTGTACAACTTTTCGAAACGAGGCAGCATCGCCGGAAATTCGCGGCTGATGAAGTTCATGAAGTGGGCGCGGGTCCCACCCTGCAGGTGCATCACGTTGCAGCCGACGAAGCGCGCGCCGTGGTCGGCAATGGCTTTGATCGTGCGCTCGATTTTCGAGCGAGACGAGGTGAAGCCGGGAACGATGGGCGCCATCAGCACACCGGCGTTGATGCCCGCGTCGATCAGCTCGCGGACGGCGCGCAGCCGCTGCAGCGGGTGGGCCGTGCCGGGCTCGAGCGTCCGCCATGCGTCCTCGTCGACCGTCGGGACGCTCATGTAGACGGTGCAGCCGGCGGCGCGCGTCACATCGAGCAGCACGTCGCGATCCCGGACCACCATCGGCCCTTTCGTCACGAGCGAGACAGGCGTCCGCGCGCGCGCGAAGGCTTCAAACGATCGCCGCGTCAACCGGTAGTGGCCCTCGATCGGCTGATACGGGTCGGTCGCCGTGCCGACGGCGACCTTCTCACGCTGCCACGACGGGCGGTCGAGCTCGCGCGCGAGCACGTCGACGATGTTGACCTTCACGAGGATCACGGACGCGAACTCGTCGCCGGCGTTCATCTCGAACTGCTCGTGGTAGCGCCGCGCGAAGCAGTAGTGGCAGCCGTGCGTGCAGCCCCGATACGCGTTGAGCGTCCAGTTGAAAAACGGCATGCCCTTGACCGGGTTCAGGGCGGACTTGCAGGAAATTTCCTGGTAGCGGGCGTCGTCGGCGCGGAGGTCGGCGCCGGTCAGAGCTTCGGCGCCGCCGGTCTTGACGGTCAACGCGATGTCGCGGGTCGTGGGTTTGCGGCTGCCGAGCTCGAACAGGGGCATTTCGCTGTATCTTCGCCCCTATAGTGCCGGTCGTCCAGCCGGGAGTCAAGCCGGGCGGTTTCTCCAGTCGTCGAGCAGATCGTCGAGCGTCCGGTCGAGCGGGATCTCGGGCTGCCAGCCCAGTTCGGTCTGGATCCGGGTTGGATCCCCGAGCAGCAGCGGCACGTCGTTGGGGCGCAGCCGCGCCGCGTCGACGCGCACGCGAATCGGCACGCGCGCCCGCGCGAGGAGCCGGTCGAGCAGCTCGCGGATCGTGATGGCGCGCCCCGAGCACACGTTGTAGGGACGGCCCGGCGTGCCGCGCTCGAGGATCAACCGGTAGGCGCGAATCGTGTCGCGCACGTCGGTGAGATCGCGGCGCGCATCGAGGTTGCCCACCGCGATCTCCGGCTCCCACCGGCCCGCTTCGATGTCGGCGATGCGGCGCGCGAACCCGGATGCGGCGAAAAACGGATCCTGGCGCGGGCCCATGTGGTTGAACGCTCGCGCGATGGTGACGTGCAGGCCGTCCAGGTTCGCGCGCACGCCTTCCATTTCCTGCGCGAGCTTGCTGAGCGCATAGGGGCTGCGCGGTACGAGCGGATCGTCTTCGGTCAAGGCCCGATCGGCCGCGGCGTACACCATCGCGGAGCCGGGAATCACGACCCGCGCCGCGAGACCCGCGCGCCGCAGCCCTTCGAGCAGATTGTGGGTGCCGCGGACGTTGATGGCCAGCGTGCGTGCCGTGTCCCCCCAGGACATGCCGACGTGCGCGGCGCCTGCGCAGTGGTACACGGCCGTCGGACCAACCTCCGCGATCGCGCGGTGAACAGCCCCCGGGTCCAGCAGGTCGATCGCCTGCCACGTGATCCCGGCCCGCGACGGCGCGGGCGCTCTGCCGCCCGCGCGGTGCCACGCGACCACATCGGTGTCCAGCAGATCGAGGAGATGGCCGCCGACAAAACCGGCGGCACCGGTGACGAGAGTCGTCGGCATGGGCTAGCGGGGCACTCCGCTCATCGCGCCGCCGAACGGCGAGAAGTTGCCGAGCCCCGCGAGGCTGAACGAAAGGAAGAACCGGTGATCGGACGGGACCGGGAGGCCTGAGGTGACGCCCCCGTAGTTGAACCGCTGGTAGTCGAACGAGATGCCGCAGCACTGCGAGTTGTAGAACGCCGATATCCGCTGGTTGAGGATCTTGCCCTGCGTCACGTCCCAGCTGAACGAGTAGACGGTGCCGAGCGCGTTGTCCCGCGTGTGGGCGTTGGCCTGCGCGTTGACGGCCTGCGTCAGCGTGGTCTTGTCGTTGAACCCCTGGAGCTCCTCGATGTAGCCCTGCTTGCTCCAGCTGGCGTTGGTCTGGAGGCGGCCGGTCCAGTTGTAGCTGCCGCCCGCCGAAATCTGGCGCACGGCCAGGTAACGGCTGTCCACTTCGACGCTCGCGGTTGCGTTGAGGTCGTTGCCCGGCATGCCGCGGAACGAGAACAGGATCGGCGAGAAGTTGCTGGGGGCGACGCCGTTGTTGGCCGATGAATACCGCGGGTCGTATTGCGACGCCAGCGAGTTCGTGTAGTACGTCTGCGACACGGCCACGTCGAGAATTTCGCGCGCCTGGCTCGGCCGCCCGCCTTCGCCAGGCCGCTTGGCGTAGAACCGGTTGTTCAGCCCGTAGGAGTACCTGCGTGCTGCCGCCGACGATGGTGTCCGTCCCGTCAACCTGGATGATCCGGTTGAAGTTGTCGAACGCGGACGTGCGGGTGATGTTGAGGAACGGTTCCACGGTGTGCTTGAACTTCTCGGCGTACGTGTTGTTCGGCGTATCCCAGATCCGGTTGAAGACCGGGCCGATGATCTGGGCCGAGAGCGTGTAGAACTGGCGGTTCAAGGGATCGTCGGTGACGACCGAAGAATCTTCTGCTGAAAGGCTCCGCGAATAGGCCGTGTCGCGCCAGGCCGCTGTCGTGTTGACGGTGAACCACTGCCATCTCTTGAAGGGGAAGCGGACCTGCGGCGTGAAATCGACCCGGTTGACGTCCTGGTTGTAGCTGAAGCCATTCGAGGTGTCTTCGCTGTTCTTGAGCAGGCTCGCGTATTCACCGCCGACCGAGAAGTACATCGGCGTGCCCGGGATCAGCCGTTCGTTTCTCGACAACGCGACCTTGGGCCAGCTGCCGCTCGTGCTCGAGGCCGTCTGGCTCGAGAAGTAGTCCGTGTGGTCCACCGTCGCGTTCAGCGAGTAGCTGCGCCACGCCCCCACCACGTTGCCCCCAAAAGATCGTTGGTTCTGGTACGCGTTGGCGTAGTTCATCTGGACGGACTGCATCTGGACGAGGCTCGAGAAATAGTCCACGCGGGCGCGCGCGCGAAGGTTGCCGGGCAGCGCCTGGTTGGCGCCGCCGTGCAGCTCCCAGCTCGTGCTGGCAGGCTGAATCGTGGTGTTTCCCGCATCGTCGACGTAGGTCGGCCTCGTGCTCGTCGAGGAAGTTCCCGCGGAAGTCGCCGTTCGATCCGGGGCCGAAGTTGTACCGATACTCTGATCCCCCGCCCTGTCCCGTCTTCGAGTACCAGACGTGCTCGAACGTCAGATCCTGGCTGCGTCCCAGTACCCAGAAGAACGCGTTGTGCAGGGACTGACCGCGCAGGTCCGAGGAACCGTACGTGGGTATCAGGATGCCCGTGGCCCGGTCTTCCTTCTTGGTCGGATAGTACAGGACCGGCACGTACAGCATCGGGACGCCCTTGACGCTGAACACCGCGCTCCGCAGGAGCGTGTAGTTGTCGATGCTCAGCACCACGGTGCCCGCGTGGAGCTCCCAGCGCGGCGTCGGCTGCACGCACGTGGTGAAGCCCCCGTTCGTGATCTTGTATTTCTTGGGACCGATCTTCTCGACGGTTTCTCCCTGGAAATACACGTCGGTTTCCTGGCTCGACAGGTTGGGGACGGCCACCGCGCCGGGCCGCGGCACCTGCGGCTTGATGTTGGCGAAGCCATAGGCTCTGTAGAAGGTGCCGAGCCTCGTCTTCGTGTTGAAGTCCACGCGCTCGGCCGCGATCCGGTTGCCCGTCTGCACCAGCACGACGTTGCCGGTCGCGACCGCGCGGTCCGAGTCCGTAAAGATTTCGACTTCGTTTGCGTAGAGCTCGATATCGCCGCGCTTGAGCTCGACCTGGCCCGACAACTGGATGCGATTCTCGCCGATGCGGACCTGGCGCTCGCTGATGGCGTTGTCGAAGCCGGGCACGCCCTGCGCCGCGGCGGCGCCCGCACCGGCGACCATCAGCAGCGCGCCGGCGACGATACGGATCAGAAGGATCCGGGGGAATCTCGAAACGATGTCCATCAGTGACGCGCGCGTCGATCGAAGGGTATCACGCGCCGATCTCCTTCATGATGTCGCCGAGCAGAAATATCGATCCCGCCACGACGACGCGCGACGAGATCCGCCAGGCCGCGTCGAGCGCTTCGACGGGAGAGGGCACGACGTCGACACCGGTCGACGGCGAGATCGCCCGCACCTCGGCGGCCAGTGCATCCGGATCGGCCGAGCGCGAATTGGCGGCTCGTGTGACGATGACTCGATCGACGGCCGGCAGCAGCACGTTCAGCATTCCGCGCGCATCCTTGTCGCGCATGGCGGCGAACACGAGGACCGGCGGCGTCCCGCCGGCGCTCGTGAGATAGGACGCCAGTGCCGACGCACCGGCCGGGTTGTGCGCGGCATCGAGAATCAGCTCGCGCCCGCCGGGCAGCGTCCGCTGCTCGAGGCGGCCCGGCCACGACACCCGCTCGAGGCCGCCGACGATGGCCGCCGGCGGAACGGCCACGCCTCGGGCGTCGAGGGCTTCGAGCAGCCGCACCGCCACGATCGCGTTGGCGATCTGATGCGCGCCGCGAAGCGCGAGCCTGACGGTGCCGTAGTCCCTGGCAGGCGTCCGCAGCCGGAACAGGTTGTCTCCTGCGGCGCCGGGCACGAGGCGCGTGGCATCCACGCCATCGCCGGCGCGGATGAGCTCGGCTCCGCGATCGCCGGCCACGCGCGCGATGACGTCCCACGCTTCCGGTCCCACGTCGCCCACGATGACCGGGACGCCGGGCTTGATGATGCCGGCTTTCTCCGCGGCGATCTCGCCCAGCGTCGAGCCGAGGTACTGCTGATGATCGAAATCGATGGACGTGATCGCCGACACGACGGGCCGGATGACATTGGTCGAATCGAGCCGGCCGCCGAGGCCGACCTCGACCGCCGCGACCTGCACGTGCGCCCGCCGAAACAGCTCGAACGCCAGGGCGGTCGTGGCTTCGAAAAACGTCGGCGGGGCCTGCAGCGCGCCCTCCGCGCGGAGCCGCTCGATCGCCTCGCGCACATCGCCGGCGGCGCTGCGCATCGCCGCGGCGTCCACGGGCCGTCCGTCGACGACGAAGCGTTCGGACAGGTCGATGAGGTGCGGCGAGGTGTAGCGGGCCGATCGGTAGCCGGCGCGGCCGAGCGCCGTGTCGACCATGGCCGTGACCGATCCCTTGCCGTTGGTGCCGGCGACGTGGACCGACCGGAACGTGCGCTCCGGGTGGCCGAGGCGAGCGAGCAGCGTCTCTATGCTTTCGAGACCGAACTTGATCCCGAACTGTTCGAGGCGGAACAGGTACGCGAGATGGTCCAATTACAGCTGCGGTGCCGCCTCGGGCACGACCGTCGTGCCGGCGGCGGTTGACGCGGGTTCGTGCGGCGCCGCGCCCATGAAGCGCAGCGCCTTCGCGATGACCGACTTCATCTCGCGCCGATCGACCACGAGATCGACCATGCCCTTCTCGAGCAGGAACTCGGCGCGCTGGAATCCCTCGGGCAGCTTCTGCCTGATTGTCTGCTCGATGACGCGTGGTCCGGCAAACCCGATGAGCGCCTTCGGCTCGGCGATGTTCAGGTCGCCCAGCATGGCGAAGCTCGCCGTGACGCCGCCCGTCGTCGGATCGGTCAGCACGGCGATGTAGGCGAGCCGCTCCTGCGCCAGCCTGGCGAGCGCGCCGGAAATCTTCGCCATCTGCATCAGGGAGAGCGCTCCCTCCATCATCCGGGCCCCGCCCGAGCTGCACACGATGACGACGGGCCAGCGGCGATCGATCGCGCGTTCGATCGCGCGCGTGATTTTCTCGCCAACCACCACGCCCATGCTGCCGCCGATGAAGCTGTACTCCATGGCGGCGACGCTCGTCTCGATGCCCTCGATGCGCCCCGACGCCGCGATCACCGCGTCCTTCTGGCCGGTGGCCTCGATGCTCGATTCGAGGCGCGTGCGATACGGCTTCGTGTCAGTGAACTTCAGCGGGTCGGTCGAGACGAGCCCCTTGTCGTACTCGGCGAACGCGCCATCGTCGAACAGCAACCGCAGGCGATCGGCGGCGCCGATGCGGAAGTGATGGCCGCATTTCGGGCAGACGTTCAGGTTGGTGACGAGATCCTTGTTGTAGATGACCTGCTCGCAGCCGGGACATTTGACCCAGAGGCCCTCCGGCACACGGCTCGTCTTGTCCTTGGCGGCTGCGATCGGTTTGCGTGCCCGCTTGAACCAAGCCATGGAGCGACCAGCTTATCAGGGGCTGGAGGCCAGGGGCTAGGGGTTGGGACTGGGGGCTTGGGAAAAGAGGTTAGAGGTTGGAGATTAGAGGTTGGAGGTTAGAGGTTAGAGGTTAGGGGTTGGAGAAGGGAGGTTCGAGAAATGATGAGCGGCGGCCACGTGACCAGTCGCAGTACCTCCATCCGTTCCACGCACTGTCAGGGCCTGACCGCTGACCGCTGACTGCTGACTGCCGACCGCTGACTGCCGACTGCTGACTGCCGACTGCTGACTGCCGACTACTTCGTCCGCGGCACGTAATACCGCGTGCCGGGTCCCATGGAACGAATCTGCTTGATCAGATCGTCGAGGGCTTCTTCGCTCGCGTCCGAATCGAACTGAGACGTCTCGACGACGAGGAGCGGCGTCGCGTTGTAGTGGAAGAAGTAGTGGTGGTAGGCCTCGTTCAGCTCGCGCAGATATTCGTCGTCGGGCTGCAGCGCCACCGCCTCGGCGTCCGAGCGCCGGCCGTGCACGCGGCGCAGGAGCACGTCGGTCGGAGCCTGCAGATAAACCACCAGATCGGGCGGCGGCACGTCGCGCGCGAGCAGCTCGTACAGCCGCTGGTAGATGAAGAGCTCGTTGTCGTCGAGGTTCAGATACGCGAAGATCTTGTCCTTGTCGAACAGGTAGTCGCAGAGCGTGGTCTGGCTGAACAGGTCCGCCTGCCGCAGCGACGTCTGTTGCCGGTGGCGGTTGAGGAGGTAGAACAGCTGGGCCTGCAGCGCCGCGCCGGGCCGGTCCGCGTAGAAGTCCGCGAGGAACGGGTTGTCAGTGTCTTCGAGGACGACGGTCGCATCCAGGCGCGTGCCGAGACGTTCTGTCAGCGACGTCTTCCCCGCGCCAATCGGCCCTTCGATCGCGATGTAGCGAAACTGCAAGGCGGGCCCGATGATATCATCGCGCCAGTGTTCGCAGGCTTCCTGCCGCGCCGTCTTGTCGTCGCGCTCGCGATCGTGTGCAACGGGATCGCGTGCGCGAGCGCCCCGTCGTCTCCAGCCCCGGCCCGCAGCGTGCCCACGCCGCCCGTTCAGGCCTTCGAGCAGAAGATGGCCTGGATCCTCAGGCTCGAAGATCAGCGGGTCCTGCGCGGTACCTCGGTCGCCACGGCGCCCGGGCGGCAGCGCCGCCGTCACGCCGGCGTTACCGGACGCCGACCTTGGGCGACTGCTGACCGATACGGAGGCGCGTGTGCGCCGCCGGGCGGCGCTCGCCATCGGGCGTGTCGGGCTCGTCGAGGGCGTGCCGCTGCTGACGCCGGTGCTGAACGATGCCGATCCCGAAGTGCGGCAGATGGCGGCCTTCGCCCTCGGTCTCATCGGTGACCGCAGCGCGCGCGACCCGCTCGTCACCGCGCTCGCCGATCAGTCGCCGCTCGTACAGGGCAGCGCCTGCGAGGCGCTGGGCCTCATCGGCGATCCGGCCGCGGCCGCGCCCATAAGTGCGTTGCTCACGCGGCAATTGGGTGTGCTGGCCGAAATGGCCGCCGACGCCGACGAGTCGAAGCGCGATACGCCGGCGGCGGCGTTCCGGCTCGGCCTCGAAGCGCTGGTCCGTCTGAAGGCCTACGACGCGCTGGCGGCGGCGGTGCTCGACGCGTCGGGCCAGCCGAAGGTCAGGTGGTGGCCGGCGGCGTTCGCGCTCGGCCGTCTCGAGGACAAGCGCGCGCTCGCGGCGCTCATCACCCTGGCCGGCGACAACACTCCGTACACGAAGGCGTTTGCCGCGAAGGGACTCGGCGCCCTTCGCGATCGGTCGGCCGTTCCGGTGCTGCTTCCCCTTCTGACAGGTTCCGATTCAGGGGCGCAGGTCGAGGCCATTCGCGCGCTGGGCCGCATCGGCGATCCCGCGGCTGCGCAGCCGCTGCTGCGCATCGCGCAAGGCAGCAGCGCGACGCCGCAGGCGCGGCTCGAAGCGGTCGCGGCGCTGGGCGGGGTGCGAGCGGCAGGCGTGGCCGACGCGCTCGTGGACATGTTGGCGGATCGCAGCCCGGCCATTCGTGCAGCCGCGCTGCGGTCGATCGCGACGCTCGACTCCGACGGGTTCGTGGCGGTCCTGTCCGGCCTCGACGCCGATCCGGACTGGCGCGTGCGGACTGCGCTCGCCTCGATCCTGAGCACGCTGCCGACCCGCACCGGCATGCCGCGGCTGAATGCCATGCTCACCGACAGCGATCAGCGCGTCGTGGCGGCCGTGCTGAACGCCCTCGTGAAAATCGGCGCGCCTAACGCGGGCTCACTGCTGCTCGATCACCTCAGCGCGGACGATCCGGTCGTGCGGGCGGCCGCTGCGGCCGGCCTCGGCGAGTTGCGGGCGCCGGCGGGGGCGCAGGCGCTGCCCGCCGCGTATCAGTACGGCCTTCGCGATTCGACCTACGTGGCGCGGGCGGCCGTGGTGGATGCGTTCGCCAAGTACGGCATCGCCTCGGCGCGGTCGCTGCTCGACGCCGCCCTGGCCGACAAGGACTGGGCCGTCCGCGTCCGGGCAGCCGCGCTGCTCAAACAGGCCGACCCCACCGTGGATACGGCCGCTCGGGTTCGTCCAGCCCCCTCGCACGTGCCGCCGGAGACGTATCAGGCGGCACGCCTCGTCGCACCGCCGGTGTCGACGCAGGCCTACATCGAGACCGATCGGGGGACGATCGTGATCGAGCTCGCGGTCCTGGATGCGCCGCTGACCGTCGAGAACTTCAGCGCGCTGGCGCGCAAGGGTTTCTTCACGGGCCTGACGTTCCATCGCGTGGTTCCCAACTTCGTCGTCCAGGCGGGGGACCCGCGGGGCGACGGCGAAGGCGGTCCCGGTTATACGATTCGCGACGAGATCAACGAACGGCCGTACCTGCGCGGGACGGTCGGCATGGCCCTCGACTGGGCCGACACCGGCGGCAGCCAGTTCTTCATCACGCACTCACCGGCGCCGCACCTCGACGCGAAGTACACCGCGTTCGGGCGCGTCATCTCCGGCATGGATGTGGTCGATCAGATTCAGGAAGGCGATGTCATCCGCCGCGTGCGCGTGTGGGATGGACAGGAGATGTCGGGGGAAAAGTGAAAGGGGGGCGACGATCGCCCCCCTTTTTTATTGCGGGCGAGGTCGGCTTAGCGTTTCTTGCCGGCCTTCTTCTTCCCGCCCTTGGCTTTCTTCGCCATTGTCTTTTATCCCCCCCTTCATCTGGGTTTCCCGCGCGTCATCGCCAGTGGCTGCCGCCTGGCACGCTCACTCGATATCCGCGCTTCTGGTTCACAAGGAATAGCCTAAGTAAGCCATCCTCATACCAGATATAGATTATGGATGCGGATTCGAAGATGTCAAGCACAAAAGTGCCTGAAATGTCAAAAAAGTTTCGTGATCGCATCTCCGCGATGCATGCGTCGCGCGCGTTCGATCACGACATGCTCGTACGGAGCAGCTGCTTCTCGCGGTGACGCTCAATCGCGAGCGCGATGAGCCGATCCACCAGGTGCGGAAAGTCGAGACCGCTCGCCGCCCACATCTTCGCGAACATGCCGATCGTCGTGAAGCCGGGAATCGTGTTGACCTCGTTCACGTACAGCACTCCGCTGTCGCGGGCGAGGAGGAAGTCCACCCGCGCCATGCCGGCGCCGTCGATCGCCTTGAATGCCGCGACGGCGAGCGAGCGCACCTCGGCCGTCTGCGCCTCGCTGATCGGCGCGGGAATCAGCGGCACCGACCCGTCGTCGATGTACTTGGCTTCGTAGTCGTAGAACTCGCGCGACGGCACGATCTCGCCGGGCACGGAAGCCTCGGGCTCGTCGTTGCCGAGCACCGAGCACTCGATCTCGCGAGCGTTCGGCACGGCCGCCTCGACGACGATCTTGCGGTCGAATTCGGCGGCAAGCGTGATCGCGGCGCGTAGCTCGACCGCGTGGCGGGCCTTCGAGATGCCGACGCTCGATCCGAGGTTGGCCGGCTTGACGAAGAGCGGGAACCCCAGGCGGCCGACGCTGTTGAGGACGCGGTGCTCGTTCTTGCGCCACTCGTGCTTCAGGACGACCTCGTAATCGCAGATCGGCAGCCCTCTGGCCGCGAACGCGACCTTCATCGCGGCCTTGTCCATCCCGGTCGCCGACGCCAGCACGCCGCACCCGACATAAGGAACGTTCGCCAGTTCGAGCAGCCCCTGCACCGTGCCGTCTTCGCCGTACGGTCCGTGAATCGCCGGGAAGACGACGTCGAGGCCGACACCGGCGACCAGCTCGCCGTGGCTGCCGGGCCGCGGGACCAGCTGTGCATCGCGGTCCCCGGCGGCTTCCGGGAGCGCGGCGGAGGCCGCCCCTCCGGCGGCGATCACTTCCGCCGCCGACGTCAGCCGCGGCGGGGCCGACGGGAGCACCCAGCGTCCATCCTTATTGATGCGGATCGGAACGGCCTCGTACCGCGCCGGGTCGAGGTTCTGAAACACGGCGGCGGCCGAGGCGAGTGATACCTCGTGTTCACCCGAACGCCCGCCGTAGATGACGCCCACGCGAAGTTTTTTCACTCGACTAAACTTAACACGTGTCGTTTGGCTTTCAGGTGACGGATCGCGACGGCGCCGCGCGCCGCGGCGTGATGACGACCCCGCACGGTTCGATCGAGACGCCGGCGTTCATGCCGGTCGGCACGCAGGGTGCGGTCAAGAGCGTGACCCACCGCGATCTGGAGGGGCTCGGCGCCGAGATTCTCCTCAGCAACACGTACCATCTCTACCTGCGTCCCGGCGACGACCTCATCGCGCGGCGCGGAGGGCTTCACCGGTTTGCCGGCTGGACGCGTCCCATCCTGACCGACAGCGGCGGCTACCAGGTGTTCAGCCTCGCGGCGCGCCGGACGATTACCGAGGAAGGCGCGCGATTCCAGTCGCACCTCGATGGCTCCTCGCACCTGCTGACGCCCGAGAAGGCCACTGACATCCAGGCGCAGCTCGGGTCCGATGTCGCCATGGTGCTCGACGAGTGCCTGGCTCTTCCCGCCGAGGCCGCCGCCGTCCGCGCGTCGATGGAGCGCACGCTGCGCTGGGCGGCACGCGGCCGCGATCGCTTTCTGACCCTGGGCAGCCGCGGGGCACCCGGCGTGATCGTCACCAACCCGGGCCAGGCGCAGTTCGGCATCGTCCAGGGGGGCGTGCATCCGGACCTGCGCGAGGAGAGCGCCGTCGAGACGGTAAAGATCGGCTTCGAGGGATACGCGATCGGAGGCCTCAGCGTGGGCGAGCCTCCCGCGGTGATGTACGACGTGGTCTCGCGCACGGCGCCGAGCCTGCCCGAGGATCGCCCGCGTTACCTGATGGGTGTCGGCACGCCGTCAGACATCGTGGAGGCGGTGGCGCGAGGCATCGATCTCTTCGACTGCGTCCTGCCGACGCGCAACGCGCGCAACGGCCAGCTGTTCACGAGCCAGGGCCGCCTCAACATCTCTAATGCGCGGTACGCCGAAGACGACGGCCCCCCCGATCCGGCCTGCGACTGCTACACCTGCCGGCACTACTCGCGCGCGTATCTCAGGCATCTCTTCATGGCGAAGGAGATGAACGCCGCCACCCTTAACACGTTGCATAACCTGCACTTTTACCTTGACACCCTCCGCAGGATTAGGGAAAGTGTAACGTTTGGGCGGTTTGAAAGTTTCAGGGTAGCATTCCATCAGGGCGCGGGGGATCAGGGCCTGCCTGGAGTCGCCCCAACCACGAATTCATGAACGTGTCGTATTCCGGTTTCATCGTTGCCATGGCCTCGGCGCCGGACGGGAGCAGCCCGTGGCTGCAGCTCGTGCCGTTTGTCGCCGTGCTGGGCATCTTCTACTTCATCATCCTGCTGCCGATGAAGCGCAAGCAGCAGAAGGTGCAGGCCTTTCTCGATGCCCTGAAGGTGGGCGATCGCGTGATCACCACCGGCGGCATTCATGGGCAGGTGACAAAGCTCGGTGGCGACGTCATCCAGATCCAGATCGCCGACAAGGTCCGCATCGAAGTCTCTCGCGCGGCCATCGGAGGCCTCCAGGGTCAGCCGGCCGTGCAGGAGCCGGCGACGGCCGAGACCACCAACCGCTAGCTGGAAGAACGAACCATGGCCAATATTCGCTGGAAGCTGATCACGATCGCGGTCGTGCTCGTGGTGTTCGCGGGCGTCGGGGTGTACCCGATCGTCGCCGCGCGCTACGGGATCCACTCGCCCGCCTGGCTGATGGACCGGCAGCTCAAGCTCGGTCTCGACCTCAATGGCGGCGTGCAGCTGGTGCTCCGCGTCCAGACCGACGATGCGCTGAAGCTCGAAACCGACACCGAGGTGGAACGCCTGCGGGCGGAACTGGCCAAGGCGAACATCACCTTCACGAACCTGGCGTCGCCCGACCCCACGCATTTCCGGGTCGAGGGTATCCAGACGCCCCAGGACGCGGCGTTCCGGCAGGCCGCCAACGAAGTGCAGGCGAATTTCGATCGCGCGTCGGCAGGCACCGGCGCGTACGTGTTCACGATGAAGCCGAACGTGGTCGTTCAGCTGCGCGCCGAATCCGTCGTGCAGGCGCGCCAGACCATCGAGCGGCGCGTCAACGATCTTGGTGTGACCGAGCCGAGCATCGCGCAGCAGGGCGACGATCAGCTGAGCGTGCAGCTGCCCGGCGTCACCGACGTCGACCGCGCGAAGGGCATCATCGGTTCGCCCGGCCTCCTCGAGCTGAAGATCGTCGAGCAGGGTCCCGCGTCCACGGCCGAGTCGCTGCAGGTCAACGGCCAGGTCCCGGCGGGGATGGAGATCGTTCCCGGCGCCACGGTCGCCGGCGACGCGTCGAGCACCTCCTACTATCTCGTGCGCCGGGTTGCGGCCGTGACGGGGCGCGACATCCGTACCGCTCGCTCGTCGCTCGACGAGAACAACCAGCCGGCCGTTAGCTTTACGTTCGGCACGGAAGGCGGACGCAAGTTCGGCAACGTCACGGGCGAAAACATCGGCCGCCAGCTGGCCATCATCCTCGACGGACGCGTGCAGTCCGCGCCGCGCATCGACTCACGCATCACGACCGACGGGCGGATCACGGGCAGCTTCACGGCGGACGAAACGGCCGACCTGGCCCTGAAGCTCCGGTCGGGCGCCCTGCCGGCCAGGCTCGACTACCTGCAGGAGCAGACGATCGGCCCCAGCCTGGGCGCCGATTCGATCCGCTCGGGCTTCTACGCGTCGGCTGTCGGCCTGCTGCTCATCGTCGGGTTCATGCTCGTTTACTACAAGCTATCCGGCGTGAACGCCGCCATCGCGCTCACCTTCAACCTCATCATCCTGCTCGGCCTGATGGCGTACATCGGCGCCGTGATGACCCTGCCCGGCATCGCCGGCTTCGTGTTGACGATGGGCATCGGCGTGGATTCGAACGTGCTGATCTTCGAGCGTATCAAGGAGGAGCTCGAGGCCGGACACGGCGTCCGCGCGTCGATGAACGCCGGGTTCAACCGTGTGTTCTGGACGCTGGTCGATACCCACGTCGCGGCGCTCATTTCCGCGGCGTTCCTCTTCAACTTCGGCACGGGCCCGATTCGCGGGTTCGCGGTGACGCTGGCCCTGGGCCTCGCGTCCAACCTGTTCACGTCGATCTTCGTTTCGAAGACATTGTTCGAGCTTGAGTTGTCGCAGCGCCGGCAGGCTGCGACGCTCTCGATTTAGCCATGCACATATTCAAGGACACCCACTTCGACTTCCTGCGCTGGCGCTGGCACGCCATCATCCTGTCGTGGGTCATCATCCTCGCGGGCGCCCTGACGTTAGCGACGAAGGGCATTCCGAGAGGCGTCGAGTTCGCCGGCGGCACCGTCGTCATCACGAAGTTCGAGCAGCCCGTCACCGTGCAGCAGGTGCGGGACGCCCTCGACAGGAACCTTCAGGGCGGCGGCCAGAACGTGCAGGTGCAGGCCTTCGGCACGCCGTCGTCGAACCAGGTGATGGTTCGCACCCCGCAGCTGAGCGGTGAATCCGGAACGGAGCTCAGCAAGCAGAAGGACGCGGTCGTCACGGCGCTTCAGAAGGGCAACATCGGGACGTTCACCGTGGTCGGCACCGAGCTGGTCGGCCCGACGGTCGGGCAGGAGCTCACGAGCAAGGGCGTGTGGGCGACCGTACTTTCGCTCGTCGGCATCCTCGCCTATCTTGCCTTCCGTTTCCAGTTCAGCTTCGGCGTCGGCGCCGTCGTCGCGACGCTGCACGACCTGCTGATCACGCTCGCATTCCTCGCGTTCTTCCGGTACGACATGACGCTGAACGTCATCGCCGCGATCCTGACGATGACCGGCTACTCGACCAACGACACCATCGTCATCTTCGACCGGATCCGCGAGAACCTGCGGTCGATGCGCCGCGATTCGATGCGCGACGTGATCAACGCCTCGATCAACCAGACCCTGGGACGCACGGTCATCACGGCGGGCACCGCGCTCCTCACGTCGCTGGCGCTGTTCTTCTTCGGCGGCGAGGTGCTGCACGGGTTCGCGTTCACGATGGTCGTCGGCATCATCACCGGGACCTATTCGAGCGTGTTCATCGCCGCCGCGACCGTCAGCTTCTGGCGGGGCAGCGCGCCGACCCGAGCCGCCGCGCACGCACCGGCGGAGTCGAAGCCGGTGGCGGCCGCACCGCAGCAGCCGACGCGCAAGGCCAAGCCGCAGAAGGCCCAGCGCAAAGCGCGCGCCTCGTAGTGATCTCGTAGTGGCCGCGGTCATTCAGGCAGCGTTGCTGGGCATCGTCCAGGGTGTCACCGAGTTCCTGCCGGTTTCGTCGACGGCTCACCTCTTGATCGCCAGCCGCCTGCTCGGGTTCCAGGATCCCGGCGGCGTGTTCACCGTCATGATCCAGCTCGGCTCCATTTTCGCGGTGGTGTGGCTCTATCGCGCGAAGATCCTCGACGTGGTGATGGGCCTGCCGTCGCGGCCCGAGGCGCGGCGCTTCGCGGCCATGGTCCTGGTGGCGCTGGTGCCCGCGCTGGTCGCCGGCGGCCTGCTGTCCGGGTTCGTGACGCGCGTCCTGTACAACGCCCTGGCGGTCACCGGCGTGACGTTCGTGCTCGGCGGCATCGTCATCCTGCTGATCGAACGTTTGCGGCCGGTGCCGACCGTGCACGACGTGGACCGGACGCCGATTGGCAAGGCGTTCGCGATCGGCGTCTGTCAGGCTGTCGCGATTGTCCCGGGCGTCTCGCGCTCCGGCGCCACCATCATGGGCGGCCTCGGCGTGGGCCTCGATCGCGCGGTAGCGGCGGAGTTCTCCTTCTTCCTGGCGATCCCGACGCTGAGCGCCGCGTTCGCGAACAGCCTCTGGAAGGTCCGTCACAACATCACGGGCGCCCAGGCGTCGGAGATCGCGGTCGGATTCCTGATGGCGTTTGTGTCGTCCGCGCTCGTCGTCAGGCCGTTTGTGAACTACGTGAGGCGCTCGGGGTTTCAGTCGTTCGCCTGGTATCGGATCGTGGCCGGTCTCGTCCTGCTGGCAGCGCTTGCCGCGGGATGGGGACGGTAAGGTTGACAGGAAGACGTCTGGATGTGGCTCTGGCTGCGGCGTCGGTTTCTCACCGGGTTTTTCGTCACGGTGCCGCTGTTCATCAGCGTGGCCGCGCTCCTGTGGATGTTCGGCATCGTCGATGGCCTGACCACGCCGTTCTACGACCGGGTGCTGGGCCGGCGGATTCCGGGCCTGGGGACGCTGACGACCGCCGTGGCGATTCTCCTGGTGGGCGTCGTGGCCACCAACGTGATCGGCAAGCGCCTGCTGCAGCGCGCGGAGAACATCCTGCTGAAAGTGCCGGTGTTCCGCACGATCTACGCCCCCGTGAGGCAGCTCGTGATTGCGTTCTCGCCGGACAACGAGTCCGGGTTCAAGCGGGTCGTGCTGATCGAGGACGCGAGGCGCGGCTTCACCATGGGCTTCCTCACGAAGGAGTTCACGGTCGAGGGCGACGGGGGCTCGCGAGCACTGGTGGCGGTGTACGTCCCGACCAACCACCTCTATTTGGGGGATATCGTCATCTGCGAGCGTGAGCGCGCGATCTACCCCGATATCACGGTGGAAGAGGGCATCCGGATCTTCCTGACGGGCGGGATGGCGTTTCCGCCGACGTTGCGGGCCATGGGCGACCCCGATCGCGCCAAACCGGGCGGCGACTTCCGGGTATAATTCGAATCTTTTGCGAGGTCAGATGAGGGCGACTGTCTATAGGTTCCTGGTGCGTGCCGTTGCGCCGCTCCTGATATTGATGGCGCTGGCGATCGTGCCGCGCACGGCAGCCGCGCAGGCCGCGCAGCCGGAGGGCCAGGCTGTGACGCAGCCGGCGGGCGCGCCGGAGGCGGGCGGTGAAGCGAACCTGAAGCTGCCGGATCTGTCGACGGTGGATTTTCACGGCATCAACGGGCGCACGCTGCTCAGTGGCGGGCTGGTCGTGTGCGTGCTGGGCCTGCTCTTCGGGCTCATGACGTTCACCGGCCTCAAGAACCTGCCCGTGCACGCGTCGATGCTGGAGGTCTCGGAACTCATCTACGAAACCTGCAAGACGTATCTGGTCACGCAGGGGAAGTTCATCCTCATCCTCGAGGTGTTCATCGGCGCGACGATGGTGCTGTACTTCGGCGTGCTGCAGCACTACGAGCCGTTCCGGGTGGTGATCATCCTGATCTTCAGCCTGATCGGGATCGGCGGGAGCTACGGGGTGGCCTGGTTCGGCATCCGCGTGAACACCTTCGCCAACTCGCGGGCCGCGTTCGCCAGCCTGCGCGGCAAACCCTTCCCGATTTATGCCATCCCGCTGCGCGCGGGCATGAGCATCGGCATGCTCCTCATCAGCGTCGAGCTGCTCCTGATGCTGTGCATCCTCCTGTTCATTCCGGGCGACTACGCGGGGGCGTGCTTCATCGGCTTCGCCATCGGCGAGTCGCTGGGCGCCGCCGCGCTGCGCATCGCCGGCGGCATCTTCACCAAGATCGCGGACATCGGTTCGGATCTGATGAAGATCGTGTTCAACATCAAGGAAGACGACGCGCGCAACCCGGGCGTCATCGCGGACTGCACGGGCGACAACGCCGGCGACTCGGTGGGTCCGAGCGCGGACGGTTTCGAAACGTACGGCGTGACCGGTGTGGCCCTCATCTCCTTCATCCTGCTGGCCGTCTCGGATACCAAGGTGCAGGTGCAGCTGCTCGTGTGGATCTTCGTCATGCGCGTGATGATGATCGTGGCGAGCGGCCTCTCGTACTTCGTCAACGAAGCCATGGCCAAGGCGCGCTACGGCACCGTGGACAAGATGAATTTCGAAGCGCCGCTCACCTCCCTCGTCTGGCTGACGTCGGTGGTGTCGGTCGTCGCGACCTACGTCGTCTCCTACTGGCTGATTCCGGACATCGGCGACGGCACGTTGTGGTGGAAGCTCTCGAGCATCATCACCTGCGGCACGCTCGCCGGCGCGATCATCCCGGAGTTCGTGAAGGTGTTCACTTCGACCGAGTCGCGCCACGTCAAGGAAGTCGTCACGTCATCCCGTGAAGGTGGCGCGTCGCTCAACATCCTGTCCGGCCTGGTGGCGGGGAACTTCAGCGCGTACTGGCTCGGCCTGAGCATCGTGTTCCTGATGGGCGTCGCGTTCCTGTTCAGCCGGATGGGCGTCGCCCAGCTCATGCTGGCGCCGGCGGTGTTCGCGTTCGGGCTGGTGGCGTTCGGGTTCCTCGGCATGGGCCCCGTGACAATCGCGGTGGACTCCTACGGCCCTGTCACCGACAACGCGCAGTCGGTGTTCGAACTGTCCGTCATCGAAGGGATTCCCGGCATCAAGGAATCGCTGAAGAAGGAATTCGGCTTCGACGTCCGCTTCGAGCGCGCGAAGGACCTCCTCGAGGAGAACGACGGCGCCGGCAACACATTCAAGGCGACGGCCAAGCCCGTGCTGATCGGCACGGCCGTCGTCGGCGCGACGACGATGATCTTCTCGATCATCTTCCTGCTGACCAACGGGCTCACGCAGAACCTCTACAAGCTGTCGCTGCTGCACCCGCCGTTCTTCCTCGGCCTGATCACGGGAGGCGCGGTCATCTACTGGTTCACCGGCGCCTCGATGCAGGCCGTGACCACCGGCGCGTACCGTGCGGTCGAGTTCATCAAGGCCAACATCAAGCTCGAGGGTGTCGAGAAGGCATCCGTCGAAGACAGCAAGAAGGTGGTCGAGATCTGCACCAAGTACGCGCAGCGCGGGATGTTCAACATCTTCCTGACCGTGTTCTTCTCGACGCTGGCGTTTGCCTTCCTCGAGCCGTACTTCTTCATCGGCTACCTGATTTCCATCGCGCTGTTCGGGCTGTATCAGGCCATCTTCATGGCCAACGCCGGGGGCGCGTGGGACAACGCGAAGAAGATTGTCGAGGTCGAGCTGAAGGCGAAGGGGACGCCGCTCCACGCCGCGACGGTCGTGGGCGACACGGTCGGCGATCCGTTCAAGGACACCTCGTCGGTGGCGATGAACCCGGTGATTAAGTTCACGACACTGTTCGGCCTGCTCGCGGTCGAGCTGGGCGTCCGGCTGTCGGCCGAGGCGGGTGCTGGCGTCAGCTTCGTGCTCGGCGGCGTGTTTTTCGCGCTGTCGCTGGTTTTTGTCTGGCGGTCGTTCTACGGGATGCGGATCGGATCGCAGGCCTAGCGCCGGCCAGCCCCGTGAATGGGGCAGCCGAGGCGGAAAAGGCCAGCGGTTGGGGTGGCCCGCGGAACCCCGGAGCCGTTTCAAAATTGGCGGTGTCTAAGCCGCTGGGGAGTTTCGTTGACTCCCAGTTTTTTAACTGACTATAATCGGCGGCCTTGGCCGGCTGGGTAACCTGGGGCAGGGTAAGCAAGGGTAGACCGGGCGGCTGGGCGCTGGATTGAGTTTCGAGGAGGAACCCCCGTGGCGCATGACATGTTCGGCGACATCGTCGATCCGTCGATCAAAGTGGGATCGAGGAGTTGGTACACCGTCCCGCTTTCGATCATCGTGCACACCGGGATTCTCGTGGCGGTGGTCATCATCCCCTTGATGGCGGCAGACGTTCTGCCGGTCCCGCCGGCGATGATGAACGCGTTCGTCGCTGCGGCGCCGCCGCCGCCACCTCCACCGCCACCTCCGCCGCCGCCGCCGCAGGCCGCGGCACCCCAGGCGCCCAAGCCGATTGACGTGAACCCGTCAGCGGCCCCCGTTGAGGCACCCAAGGAAATCCGGCCGGAAACCGGCCTCGAGCGCGGCGTCCAGAATGCCGTGGGCGGCGTCGAAGGCGGCATCGCCGGCGGCGTGGCCGGCGGCATTGTCGGCGGCCTGGCAGAGGCTCCGCCCCCGCCCCCGCCGCCTCCGCCACCCCCCGCGGCCGTCCGCGTCGGCGGTAACATCAAGCCGCCCACGAAGACGAAGGACGTCAGGCCGGTGTACCCGTCGATTGCGCAGTCGGCCCGCGTACAGGGCGTCGTGATCATCGAGGCGACGATCGGTCCCGATGGGCGCGTGCAGGAAGCGAAAGTGCTCCGGTCGATCGCGCTGCTCGACGCGGCGGCGCTCGACGCGGTAAAACAGTGGGTGTTCACGCCCACGCTGCTCAACGGGACTCCGGTGCCGGTCATCATGACGGTGACGGTGAACTTCACACTGCAATAGACGAAACAGGTAGAGAGTTCGTTCGTAACCGTTAAGACGACAACAAGGCTTTCAGGTCTCGTGTCGATGGAGGGTGGACCGTGGATTTAATGACGATGTATGCGTCGATGGGCATCGTGGCCAAGAGCGTGGCCGTTATTCTGTTGATCATGTCGATGTGGTCGATCGGTGTCGGCATCGAGCGCTTCTTCACTTACCAGCAGGCGCGGACGCAGTCCAAGCTGTACGCGCCGCAGGTGGCCAAGCACCTCAAGGAAGGCCGTCTGAAGGACGCCGTGGCGCTCTCGACCTCCAAGAACTACCGCTACTCGCACCTGGCCAAGGTCGTGCTCGCCGGACTGCAGGAATATCAGTTCCAGCAGGAGAGCGGCGGCGGCCTGGCCCGCGAGGACCTGATGGACACCGTGCGCCGCTCGATTCAGCGCGCCTCGGCCCTGACGGCTTCCGACCTCAAGAAGGGCGTCTCGGCGCTTGCCACCATCGGTTCGACGGCCCCCTTCGTCGGGCTGCTCGGCACGGTCGTCGGCGTCATCAACGCGTTCCAGGGCATCGGCGCGAGCGGCTCGGCCGGTCTGGCCTCCGTCTCGATCGGCATTTCCGAAGCGCTCATCGAGACCGCGCTCGGACTCGTCGTCGCGATCCCCGCGGTCTGGATCTACAACTACCTGACCGCGCGCATCGAGTACTTCAACGTCGAGATGGACAACTCGTCGTCGGAGCTCGTGGACTACTTCATCAAGAAGACGGCATAGGCCGCGAAGGGTTCAAGGTTCAGGGTTCCAGGTTCAGGGTTCGCGCACCGCGCTGAGCCCTGGTCCGTGAACCCTGAACCCTGAACCATGAACCCTGAACCTCGTTAGGAGTTTTTGTTATGTCAATGGACCTGGGCGGCGGCAAGGGCGGTGTCAAGTCCGACATCAACGTGACGCCGCTCGTCGACGTGATGCTGGTGCTGCTCATCATCATGATGCTCATCACCCCGATGCTGAACCAGGGCGTCTCCGTGCGGCTGCCCGAAGCGACCAACAGCGTCGACAAGCCCACCACGCAGGACAACACGGTCGTCGCCATCAGCAAGGACGGTTCGGTGTACCTGAACGCCAAGCCGGTGGCCGAAGCCGAGCTGCCCACGAAGATCAACGAGGCGCTCGAGAACAAGAAAGAGAAGACCGTCTTCATCAACGCTGATGAGGAGGCCGCCTACAGCGCGATCATGGAGACCATGGACAAGCTGCGGCAGGCCGGCGTCGAGGACATCGGCCTGATTACCGTGCACAAGCGCGGAGGGGCGGGAGGGCAGTAATGGCGCACGCACATCTACACCACGGCGCCGACAAAGTCGTCAAGGGCGAGGCGCTCAAGGCCAGCGCCGACATGAACGTCACGCCGCTCATCGACGTGCTGCTCGTGCTCCTCGTCATCTTCATGGCGGCCGTCAACCTCACGCAGCAGGGCATCGACATCAACCTGCCGGCGGAGACCAAGAAGGCCACCGACGCCACGCCGGACGTCAGCCAGATCATGCTCACCTACTCGGCTGACAAGCGCATCTCGATCAACAACTCGGACGTGACGATCAGCGGCCTCGAGAAGAAGCTGCGCGACATCTACGACCAGCGCAAGGACAAGAAGCTCTTCATCTCGGGCGCGGGGAACCTGCGCTACAAGGAGATCATCGAGGTCATCGACGCGGCGCGCGCGGCCGGCGTCGACAAGGTCGGGATCGTCACCGAAGGGATGAAGAAAGCGGCGGGCGTCGGGAACTAACTGCGACCAAGGGGTTCAAGGTTCAAAGTTCAAGGTTCAGGGTTCGCGAATTTCACGGCCGTCTCTCTTTTGGAGGGACGGCCGTTTCTGTTTCCCCCCGTCTCCCGTAGTAAGGTTGCACCATGCGCATCTTCAGCCGTTTCCCGCGCGCCGCCGCGGCCGTCTTCGCGCTCGTGCTGCTCGTGCCGGTTGTCGCTCCGGCGCTGCGGGCGCAGCAGGCACCTGTTGCCCTGCCGCCGATCGATCCACAGACCGTCCTGCCGCTCGACGCGACCATCAGGACCGGGACGCTGCCCAACGGGCTCAAGTACTTCATCCGCCGCAACGGGCGCCCGGAAAAGCGCGTGTCACTCCGGCTGGCCGTGAAGTCGGGATCGCTCGAGGAAGCGGACGACCAGCAGGGGCTCGCGCACCTCATCGAGCACATGGCGTTCAACGGCAGCGCCCACTTCAAGCCCGGCGAGCTCGTCAGCTACTTCGAGCGGCTGGGCGCCAGGCTCGGCCCGCACGTGAACGCCTACACGAGCTTCGACGAGACGGTCTACATGCTCGACCTGCCGACCGACCAGGGCGACGTCGTGGCCCGCGGTCTCACCGCGCTCTCCGACTTCGCCGGCGGCCTGAACCTGGACGCGGCCGAAATCGAGAAGGAACGCGGCGTCGTGATCGAGGAGTGGCGCGGCGGGCTCGGCGCCGGCTCACGGGTCCGCGACAAGCAGATCCCGGTCATCTTCTACAACTCGCGGTACGCCGATCGGCTGCCGATCGGCAAGCCCGAGATCCTGCGTACGGCCCCGCCGGCCAGGCTGCGCGCCTACTACGACACGTGGTATCGCCCGGAGCGGCAGGCCGTGATTGCGGTTGGTGACATCGACCCGCGCGCGATCGAGGATGCCATCGCGTCCACGTTCGGCCCGCTTCGCGCCCGCGCCGCGGCAGCGCCGGTTCCGGATGGCACCGTGACGCTCCGGCACCCGCTCCTCGTCAGCGTCGTGACCGATCCGGAGCTGACACGGTCGTCGGTGCAGGTGCTGCGCAAACGCGCGAAACCGGACAGCCAGCGCGCGGCCGACTACAGGCGATCACTCGTCGAACGCCTCGTGCAGATGATGCTCGACGACCGCTTCGGCGAGTTGTCCCGGAAGCCTGACGCCAGGTTCCTCGGCGCCAGCTCGGGAACCGATTCGATCAACCCGGCCGTGGATGCGTTCATGCTCGCCGCCCGGGTTCAGGACGGCAAGATCGACGACGCTGCCGCGGCGCTCGCGATCGAAACGCGGCGCGCGCGCCAGTACGGTTTCAACGCGTCGGAGCTCGACCGCGCCAGAAAATCCCTGATGGCTGCGTACGAACAGATCTACACGGAGCGGGACAAGTCGGAAAGCGGCTCGTTCGCGCAGGAGCTGCTGAACTTGTTCCTCCAGAACGAGCCGGCGCCGGGCATCGAGTACCAGTACCGGCTCGTCAAGCAGATGCTGCCGGCCATCACGCTCGACGAAGTCTCCGCCATGGCGCGCTCCCTCATGTCGGACGATGGCCGCGTGGTGCTTGTCACGTCGCCGCAGAAGGATGGTCTCCAGCCTCCGACAGAAGCCGGCCTGCGCGCGGCCCTCGGGTCGGCCGAAACGGTCGCCGTCACGCCCTGGAGCGATACGTCCACGACGCGTGCCCTCGTCGAGAAGAAGCCCGCGCCGGCGACCATCGCCTCCCGCCGCGAGATACCCGAAGTCGGCGTCACCATCGTCAGGCTCTCGAACGGGGTCGAGGTCTGGCTGAAGCCGACGACATTCAAGAACGACCAGGTGCTCTTCTCGCTCATCTCACCCGGCGGTGCATCCCTGGCCCAGCCCGCCGACTTCGAAGAGGCGGCACTGGCGTCCAACTACGTGCGCGCCTCGGGTCTGGCGGGGCTGAAGGCCCAGGACCTCGAGAAGATGCTCGCGGGCAAGAGAGCAAGCGTGGTTCCTTCCATCTCGCTGTCGAGCCAGAGCGTCTCCGGCAGCGCGGCGCCGGCGGACCTGGAAACCGGGCTCCAGCTCCTCTACGAGGATTTCGTCGCCCCCGGCGACGATCCTGACCAGTTCGAGGTGCTGAAGCGCCAGCTGACGGCGGCGGTCGCGAACCGTGGCCGTGCGCCAGGCCAGGTGTTCGGCGAGCGCGTCGAGCAGGTCAACACATCGGCTCACTACACGGCGAGGCCGCTGACGACCGAGCGCATCGCCGCGCTCGACAGGCAGAAGATGACGGCCTTCTACCGCGAGCGCTTCTCGAACGCGTCCGACTTCACGTTCTTCATGGTCGGCGCGTTCAAGATAGACGAGGCCCTCCCGCTCATCGCCCAGTATGTAGGCGGCCTGCCGTCGAAGCCTGGCGCCGCGTCGCAGTTCAAGGACGTGGGCATCCGCTTTCCGCAGACCGCGCAGCGCGACAAGGTCGAACTCGGGCGTGAGCCCCGGAGCAACGTCGTCGTGAGCTTTTTCGCCGATCCGTCGGCCGACCCGGTCGAGGTCGAGAACGTCACGGCGGCGACGACGGTGCTGGACATCGCGCTGCGGGACATCCTGCGCGAGGATCTCGGCCAGACCTACACCGTCTCGGTCGGCCTGTCGCAGGCGCTGCCGCAGCGGGGCGGCGGGCACATCCGGGTGAGCTTCGGCGCGGCGCCGGAAAACGTCGGGGCAATGACTGAGCGGGTGTTTCAGGAGATCCGGCGCCTGCAGCAGGAAGGACCGTCGGCCGACCTGACGAACCGGGCCAGGGAATCCGCGAAGCGGAACTACGAGACGGCGCTGCAGCAGAACGGGTACTGGCTGGGCCGCCTTCAGTCGGTGAAGACCTTCGGCCGCGACCCGAAGGAGATCGTCACGCGTCCCGCCCGGATCGACGCCGTGACGCCCGCGACCGTCCAGGCCGCCTTCCGCACGTATTTCCCGATGGACCGCAATACCGTGGTGACGCTCGTGCCGGCGGCCGCCGCGTCAAAGTAGGGCGGGCCTTTCAGGCCCGCCTCCGAACGCGGGCCTGAAAGGCCCGCGCTACGCCTTCGCTCGTTTAGAACGTATACCTGACGCCCAGCTGAATTTCCCGCGGCCTCGGCGAGAACGTGCCGTTGTTCGCGTTCGTGTTGGTGTTGAACGTGGCCGAGTTGTACACCAGCGTGGGCGCCGCCGCGGTTCCGCCGATCGTGTAGAACGTCTGGTTCGCAGCCGTGTAGTTGATCCGGTTGAAGAGGTTGAACGCCTCGAAGATCCCCTCGATCTTGCCGCTGCCGATGGGGAAGGCGCGCGACACGCGCAGATCCACGCTTGCGGTGTTGGGCAGCCTGAAGGTGTTCCGCTCGACGTTCGGCAGGCGGTTGGTTCCGCCGACGCCGAGAATGCCCGTCAGGACCCGGTTGGCCTGGGGAGCGTTGCCGGAGATGAGCGCCGTGAACGGTGCGCCGGACGACACGGCGATGATCGGCGCGATCGTGAAGTTGTCCAGCCACGCGTTCGACGACCTCGGCTGCCATACCGTGCTGAAACTGAACCGGTGCGGGATGTCGAAGTTGGAAACGGCTTCCTCGAGGCCCAGTTCGAACGGGTTGAGCACGTTGTTGGCGGCGGTGAAGGTCTGCGACGACTGACCGTTGTCCGTGGCTTTCGAGTACGTGTAGCTCGTCTGGATCTGCAGGCCCTTGGTGAAGCGCCGATTGAGGGCCAGCACCAGCGCGTTGTAGCTGGTGTTGACGCCGGACGTGATCTGGGTCATCTGCGAGAAGTTGGCGTTGGGCCTGGGCGTCAGGAACACAGGCATGGTCAGCCTCTGCCCGTCGAGCGGTCCACCGGTAACGGCGTAGGTGTTCGTGGTCGTCGCCGGGTTCAGGTTTTGGTCGATGAAGATCGGCAGGTTGCGGCCCTGGCTTCCGACGTACGACACGGACAGAACCGTGTTGGCCGCGATCCGCTGGTCGAAAATGATGTCGAACTGGTGAATCAGGGGGTTCTGCGTGTTGTCGCCGAAGAAGACGATGTTGGGCCGGACCGGCGACGCGGAAGCGTTCGCGAGGATGTTCGGATACACGGGCGAGGTGGCTGACGAGTTGAGCGTCAGCCCCAGCTGGCCGGTCGCCATCCCGGTGTTCGTGATGGCGTTTGAGATCGTCGAGTTGATGATGCGGCCGTAGAACATGCCGTATCCGCCGCGCAGGACCGTGTCGCCCTTGCCGGTGACGTCCCAGTTGAGGCCGATGCGCGGTCCCCAGTTGTTCTTGTCGCTCGGAAACACGCCGGTGCGCGGTTCGAGCGGGTTCGCGATCTGGGGGCTCGGCATCGTCTCGATGTCGTACCGGAGGCCCCAGTTGACGGTCACCCGCGGCTGCACGTGCCAGGTGTCCTGGATGAACCCGGCGAAGTCCATCGTCGCGAAACTGAACGCGGTGGGCCCGATACCCTGCGCGAACGTCGAATAGAAGCGCCCGACCCGTCCCAGCTTCGTGTTCAGCTCGTAGTCGCTGATGAAGTCGGCGCGGGAGGTATAGGTGTAGACGCCGCCCTCCTGGAACAGGTTGTCCAGCGTGTCATGCGTCCGGTTGAAGTCGATGCCGAACTTGATGAGATGGGTGTTCCACAGCAACGTCGCGGTGTCCGCGATCTGAACCCGGCGCTCGTCCGGATACGACCGGCGTTCCATGAAGTTGGGCTTGCCGAACTCGAATGCGACGGTGCCCGTGATATTCACGTCCGGTGACCGCGTGGTGCCCGGCACGACCGGCTCGCCCGGGATCGCCGGCTGGCTCGTCTGGAACTCGAAATCGCGGCCCCACTGGAAGCGCACCTCGTTCGTGAGGCGCGGGCCGAGGACCGACGTGAACCGGCCGATCACCCAGTCCGCGCTGACGCCGTCGTCGCCCCAGTTGTCCACGCCGCGGAACACGGTGGCGGCCGTCTGCACGCCGGCGGGCGAGTTCCAGCGCAGGTGGTTGTAGCTCACAGCGAGAGCGTGGTCGTTGTTAATCTGCCAGTCGATCTTGGGGAAGAGCAGCGTCTGATCGCCCGTGCGCGAGACGACGCCCGTCATGCTCTGCATGAAGGCCAGGCCGTCGTTGCCCGCAGCCGGGGTGACGCCCCGGCCCGCCAGCGTGGCCAGTTCGGCGGCGCTCAACGGCGCGAAGAACGCGTTCGCGTTGCTCGGCACGGCCGCGCCGGGGAAATCGCGCCTCTGCTGGTCGAAGCTGAAGAAGTAGAACAGCCTGTTCTGCTTGATGGGCCCGCCGATGCTGACGCCGTACTGGTTCCGCTGATCCTCGGGCTTGAACGGGACGGTCTGATAGACCCCGTCGATCTGCGTGATCGTCGTCGTGAAGGGATTCTGCGCGCCCCACTTGTTGTCGCGGATGTAGTAGAACCCTTCGCCTTGCACCTTGTTGCCGCCGCTCTTGGTCACGGCGTTGACGACGCCGCCGGCGGCCCGCCCGTATTCGGCGGAGTAATTCGACGTCGTGACCTGGAATTCCTGCACGGCTCCGAGGCTCAGCGAGTAGCTCAGGCGCGTTCGACCGCGCTCCTCGGCGAAGAACGCCTGCGTGTTGTCGCCGCCGTCCACCGTGTTGTTGTTCAGCAGCCCGGAAATTCCGCGGAAGCTGATCAGGCCGAACGTGCCGTCGGGCGCGGCGCCGGGCGTGCTCAGCACGTAGTTCGACCAGCGTCTTGCGCTGACGGGCAGGTTCGCGATGGACGTCTGATTGATGTTCGTCGACAGATCGGACGACTCGCGGTTGATGACGGGCGCCTGCGCCACGACGCTGACCGACTCCACCTGGCCGCCGACGCTGATCGTGACGTCCATGTTCGTCACGCGCCCGACTTCGACGATGATGCCGCCCTGGTTGAACGGGGTGAATCCGCTGAGGCTGACGTCGACCGTGTAGGTGCCGGGGTTCAGCCGGATGACCGTGAAGTGGCCATTCGCGTCCGTGACGGTGGTCGTCGTCGTGTTGGTGGCGGTGTTCTTCGCCGTGACCGTGGCTCCCGGAACGACGGCCTTGGTCTGGTCGGTGACCGTGCCGCCGATGGCGCCTTCCGTGGTCGACTGCGCGAACCCGCGGCGCGACGCCGCCCCGGCGAAGACCGCAAGAAATGCGAACACCAGCCCGGCCCGGTACATTCGCGACCGCTTCTCAGAATTCATTGCCCAGCTCCTGGTTAGGACATGGAGGAAAAACTGCAAGACTGCTTAGCAATTCTATCGTGACGGTTGTAACCGGAACGAAAAAAAGGCCGTCGGACAGAACGTCCGACGGCCCTCATCCAAATAGCCGAAGTGGCGAGGCGCTATGCCCCGGTGGCCTTCTTCTTGCGAATGTCTTCCGCCTTGTCGTGCAGCGCCACGGCTTCCTTGATCAGTGCCTGCTGCTTTGCCGCGTCCTTTTCGAGGTTCGCCTCCAGCCGGAGCAACAGGCCCTTGTAGACCATGCCCTCGGCGTAGTCCGGCTTGATCTGCAGCGCGCGATCGACCGCCGCGATGCCCTTGAGCACGTAGTCCTTTTTCTCGGCGTCCTTGAGGCGCGAGTCCTTGTTCGCCTTGTCCCAGTAGTAGCTCGCGATGGTCTGGTATGCTTCGGGGTTGTCCGGTTCCTTGGCGGCGCGCGCCTCGAGCGCGGCGATGGTCTTGTCGAACTGGCCCAGCTGGTTGTAGTGCGCCGCGAGGCTCATGTAGACGGCCGGATCGTTCGGCCTGGCATCCTTGGCGGCGATGTACATCCGCTCCGCTTCGACGGGCTCGCCGGCGTCGTCGTAGAGCCTGGCCAGCATGAAGTAGTTGGCCGGGTCGCCGGGTTCCAGCTTGATCATGTTCTGGAGGATAGGCTCGGCCTTGCCCGCGTCGTCGAGCTTTTCGGTGCCATACGCCGCCACGAGATACTGAAGCGCGAGCTTGCCGAACTTCTTGTACTCCGGATTCGGGGACGCCATCAGCTTGTCCGCGGCCAGCTGGTAGTTCTTGACGGCGTCTTCGAGCAGCTTGTCGTTCTCGGGATCGCCCTTCTTGCTGGGTTTCCACAGGTTGTCCTGGCTGTTACCCAGGAAGAAATACGCGGGGGCAAAGTCGGGGTAGTCGGGGTCGGCGGCAAGCGTCTCCTGGTAGAGATCCGCCGCCTTCTTGTAGTCCTGCGTCTGGTAAGCCGCGTTAGCCGCCTTGTAGGCTTTGGCGCCTTTGAGCTGGTTTACCTTGCCGCACGCCGAGCCGACCACGGCCAGGCTGAGTACCATTGCCAAGGCTGTCGCGGGTAATGACAGGCCCGAAATCGATCGCATTGCGCCCCCTTACAGACCGCGGATACCCGTAGCCTGGCGAAAATTGCCGTAGCCGAAACCGGGCCAGTATAGTGAAGCAAAAAAAGGTACGTCAAGAAGGCGCCCTATTACCCGACAGGCGTCCATCCGACAAACCGTTACAGCGGGTTAGACCCCAATTTCAATGATTCGATTCGAGGACCTGCTGGAGAAGGTCAGGGCCTACAGCCCCGACGCCGACGTCGAACTGCTCCGGCGGGCCTATGTCTTCTCGGCGTTCGAGCACCGGGGCCAGGTGCGCCGGTCAGGGGAACCTTACCTCATCCACCCCCTGGCCGTCGCCGAGTTCCTCGTGGACCTCAAGCTCGACGCTGTCGCCATCGCGGCCGGACTGCTCCACGACGTCGTCGAGGACACGCTGACCACGATCGAACGGATCCGGGAGCTGTTCGGCCCCGAAGTCGCGCACGTCGTGGAGGGCGTGACCAAGATCAGCGCGATTCCGTTCTCGTCCACGGAAGAGCGGCAGGCGGAGAACTTCCGCAAGATGCTCCTGGCGATGGTGGACGACATCCGCGTCATCCTCGTCAAGCTCGCCGACCGCGTCCACAACATGCGGACGCTCAGCCACCTGCCGGACGAGCGGCGTGTGCGCGTCGCCGAGGAGACGCGCGACATCTACGCGCCCATCGCAAACCGGCTCGGCATGAGCAAGGTCAAGAACGAGCTCGAGGAGCTGTCGTTCAAGTACCTGGAGCCGCAGGCGTACGAATCCCTCCGCATCAAGGTGGACGCCAAGCGGCGCGCGGCCGAAGGCCTCATCAAGGGCCTGAAGGCCACCGTCGAGGCCAAGCTGCGTGAAGCTCAGGTGCCGGTCGCCGAAATCGACGGGCGCATCAAGCGCCTCTGGAGCATCCACCAGAAGCTGAAGCGCCAGAAGATCGAGCTCGAGCAGGTGTACGACTTCATCGCCCTGCGGATCGTGACCGACAGCGTGAAGGACTGTTACGCGGCGCTCGGGATCATCCACCAGACGTGGTCGCCGGTGCCCGGCCGGATCAAGGACTTCATCGCGATGCCGCGGCCCAACGGCTACCAGTCGCTGCACACGTCGGTCATCAGCGAGCGCGGCGCGCCGTTCGAGGTGCAGATCCGCACGGTCGCCATGCACCGGATGGCGGAGGAAGGCATCGCCGCGCACTGGAAATACAAAGAGGGACGCGTCGGCGACCAGCGCGACGAGCGGCACTTCCAGTGGATGCGCCAGCTTCTCGAATACCAGCAGGAAGTCCGCGACCCGCAGGAGTTCATCCAGAACCTCAAGGTGGACCTGTATCCCGAGGAGGTCTACACCTTCACGCCGAAAGGCCTGGTCAAGGCATTTCCCCGGGGCGCCACGCCGATCGACTTCGCGTATGCGATTCACACCGACGTCGGCCACCGGTGCGTGGGCGCGCGGGTGAACGGCAAGATGGTCCCGCTGCGCACGCACCTGCGCAACGGCGACATCGTCGAAATCATCACGGCGGCGGGACACAAGCCGAGCCGCGACTGGCTGAGCTTCGTCGTCACCTCTCATGCGCGCTACGAGATCAAGTACCTCATTCGCAGCGAGGAAAAGGTCCGGGCGATCGAGCTGGGGCGCAAGGTCCTCGACAAGGAGGCCCGGCGCTACGACCTGAACCTCAAGACACTGTCCGACGATGCGGCGATGGGGAAGCTCCTGGCCGAACTGGGGCTGCAGAAGGTCGACGACGTGTTCGCGCAGATCGGCTACGGCAAGCTCGGGACAAAACAGGTGCTGCTGAAGCTGGTCCCGGCCGATTCACTGCAGGAAAAGCCGCCCGTGGGCCTCGTCACGGCGGCCGTGCGGCGCGCGTTCGGCTCCGGCGAGGAGAAGATCAAGGTCAGCGGCATCGACGACCTGATGGTGTTTCGCGCGCGCTGCTGCAATCCCATTCGCGGCGAGAAAATCGTCGGCTACATCACGCGTGGCAAAGGCGTCTCGGTCCATTCAGCCACCTGTCCGAACGTCGTCAACCTGCTCTACGACCCCGAGCGCCGCATCGACGTGGAATGGGACAAGGGAGAGGCCGGCGAGGTGGCCGCGCCCTACACCGTCAAGCTCACGATGGAGGTGCTCGACCGGAAGGGCCTGCTGGCCGCGGTCAGCGCCAAGATCGCCGACATCAATACCAACATCCGCAACATGGAAGCCCACACCGACGACGACCACCGCGCGCGGATCGACGTCACCGTCGAGATCAGCGACGTCAAACACCTCGAGCGCGTGATGAAGTCGCTCCGCGGCGTCGACGGCGTCGTGGACGTCGAGCGCGCAGCTAAGTAGCGGGGTTCAGGGTTCAGGGTTCCTGGTTCAGGGTTCGGCTCGGGTTCGGGTTCGAACCTGGAACCCTGAACCCCGCTAGATCGCGAAGCTCGCGATGGCGTCGATTTCGAGGCGGGCGTCGCGGGGAAGCCGGGCCGCCTGGACGGTGACACGTGCCGGACGCGGGTCGGTGAAGTACGAGGCATACACCTCGTTCACGGCCGCGAAGTCGTTCATGTCGGCGAGGAAGACCGTCGTGCGGACGACGTGGGCGAACGTCAGGCCCGCGGCCGTCAGGAGCGCGCCCAGGTTGTCCATGGCGCGGCGCGCCTGGACTGCGGCGTCTCCCTGCACGAGCTGACCCGTTGCCGGATCGATCGGAATCTGACCCGACATGAAGAGGAGGTCGCCGGCCCGCAGCGCCGGTGAATACGCCCCGGCCGGGTTCGGCGCTTGCGGACTTGAAATCGCCTGTTTCACGCCGCTTTCGTCACCTTGCCCGAGCGGAGGCATCGGGTGCAGACGCGGATGCGCCGGGTGCCGCCCCCGACCGTCGCGCGAACTTTCTGAAGGTTGGGTTCGAAGCGGCGCGCGCTCACGTTGTTCGCGTGGCTGTGCTGGCGTCCCACGACGGGCGCCTTACCGCAGATCTCACACTGCTTTGCCATCACTTTCCCCTGTTCGCCAAACCCCAAGTATAGCCGCCCGATCACGGCACGATCAAGCGCGATGGCTCCGCGGGCGGCGAGGGCTCGGCGTCGTCTCCCCCGGGGCCCGGGCGGATGACGCGGCCGAGCAGCTCCACGAGCGCGCGGGGGCCGGCGTCGCCCAGGCCATGCGTGCGCCGGGCGGCGTCCTCGATACAGCGCAGGACGACCGCCGCGTCGCGTTCGAAGGGTGTCCCGCCCCCCTGGCCTGATTTGGTCAGCAGCGGCCTCAGGGCGGCAGCCAGCCGCCCGCCAGCGGCCGTCGTGGCCGGGTGCTCGTAGATCACTCCCCGCACGGACGTCTCGAACGTGGCCGCCAGAGCCGCGGCGGCTTCCGCGACGTCTTCATCGACGAGCGGGTGGAGCTCCGGAGGCTGGTATCGGACGATGAACGATGCCGTCAGAAAGAAGATCTGGGACTGACGCTGGTTGAAATCACGCACGACTTGCGTAACGGTGTCGAGGTCCTGTCGCTGCTGGCGCACGGCGGCGACCGGAGGATGCTCGCGGGCGGCCGCCAGGTAGCCGCAGCTGTCGGGGCATTGGATCTCCCCGAGGCGCTTCGTGCCGCAACACACCGCGCAGATGTCGTGACCGAGGGCCGGGCAGGCCCGGCGAGCCCGGCGCAGCCCACACAGGCGGCAGGTCATGGGGACCCTATTGTAACGATTGGGACCCCACCGTCACGAATTGCCATCAAGAGTGTCGAGGAATTGTCGCACTTCGGAGGGGGTTGGACACTGTCCGTCTCCTGAAGCGGACAATACGGACAAGTTGCAAGCGCGAACCAAACTGGCAAGGCGGGCGTCTAATGGAGCGTCAGGATTTGAACAACTGGTCGATATTTGTGAGTTTGGTGTTATAAACGTAATCTGACAAATGAGTTACGGTCTCTTTAGAATGGCGAGTTTTCATGATGGTGCACAGTGCGCCGTCGGGTCCTGTAAACGGGACGCCAGTTCGACCGTAAACCACGTAGGGTTGCCATAGGACTCTAGTTCAGTATAGTATTGGCCATTCATTTGCATAGAAGCGCGCATTATTAAGTAGGCCCCGTCGGGCACGGAAGGAGCGGCGTCATGAGGACTCATCAGAAGGCAGCAGCAGCAGCAGCGGTGGCGGCATCGGCCAGCCCCTCGCGCTACAACGAACTGAAGAAGATGCTCGAGGGCCGGCGCCACGAGCTGCAGGCTGAGGTTCAGGGAAAGATGCGCGACGTTCGCGCCTCCGGCGAGGTCAACAAGCTCACCGAAGTGTTCGACGCCGGCGAGAGCTCTGAGAATGACATCCAGGAAGACATCGAGCTCGCGCTCATCCAGCTGAAGGCGGAGACCCTCAACAAGGTCGACGACGCGCTGAAGCGGCTCGAGCAGGGCAATTACGGCAACTGCTTCGACTGTGGCGAGGAAATCGCCGAGAAGCGGCTGCGCGCCCTGCCCTTCGCGGTCCGCTGCAAGGACTGCGAGGAAGCCAGGGAGAACGCCGCACAGCGCGAGCGTCACCTCAACGCCCGTCGTCCGGCATCGTCCCTGTTCATGGACATGTAACGAGCCCGGCGTTTGCTCTGGGGCTCCGCCGGTGGCGGAGCCCGTTTTCCCTCCATCACCGTCTCCCCCACGCACCACCGGCGTTTCACGTTAAAGTGAGGTCGCCAAAATGAGCGACGAGCTCGATACCCTCAAGTCCGAGGATCTGTCGAACGCCGATCGGCCGCTCTCGATTCCGCCCGAGCTGCCGATCCTGCCGTTGCGGGATACGGTCCTCTTTCCGAATTCGTTCATGCCGCTGGCCGTGGCCCGCGAGAGCTCGGTCCGCCTGATAGACGATGCGATCGCGAACGGCAAGCTCATCGCCGTGTTCACGCAGCGCGACGCGACGATCGAGGAGCCGCTGCAGGCAGATCTGTACCCGGTTGGCACCGCCACGCACATCCACAAGATGTTCAAGCTGCCCGACGGCAGCCTGCGCCTGATCGTCCAGGGCCTCGCGCGGCTCACGCTGAACGAGCTGGTGTCGACGCACCCCTATCTGCGGGCCCGCGTGACGGCCGCCGTCGAAGGGACGGCCGACGCGGACCGCCTGGAGATCGACGCGCTCGCGCGCAACATCAAGACGAACTTCCAGCAGGTCGTCTCGCTCTCGCCGCTGCTGTCCGACGATCTGCAGACGCTGGCTGTGAACATCACGGAGCCGGGCCGCCTCGCCGACTTCATCGCGTCTTCTCTTTCTACGATCAGTACGGCGGTGAAGCAGGAAGTGCTCGAGACGCTCGACATCCGCGCGCGCCTGGACGACTTGAACCGGATTCTCATCAAGGAGCTCGAGGTCCTCGAGCTCGGGTCGAAGATTCAGTCACAGGTGCAGTCTGAGGTCGGCAAGAACCAGCGCGAGTACTTCCTGCGCGAGCAGATGAAGGCGATTCAGAAAGAGCTCGGCGAGGGCGACGATCAAACGAAGGAAAACGAGGAGCTCGCCGGAAAGATCGAGGCGGCGGGCATGCCCGAGCTGGTGAAGAAGGAAGCGCTCCGGGAGCTCGATCGTCTGTCCAAGATGCCGGTCGCGGCCGCCGAGTACACCGTGTCGCGGACCTATCTCGACTGGCTCATCGCGCTGCCCTGGAACAAGCGCACCGACGAGGTCATCGACCTGCCGCTGACCAAGGGTGTGCTCGACGCCGACCACTCGGGCCTCGAGAAGGCGAAGGATCGCATCCTCGAGTACCTGGCCGTCCGCAAGCTCAACCCGGCCGTCAAGGGCCCGATCCTCTGCTTCGTCGGCCCTCCCGGCGTGGGGAAGACGTCGCTCGCCAAGTCGATTGCGAAGGCCCTCGACCGCAAGTTCGTCCGGGTGTCCCTCGGCGGCATGCGCGACGAAGCGGAGATCCGCGGGCACCGTCGCACGTACATCGGCGCGCTGCCGGGGCAGATCATCCAGGGGCTGCGCCGGGCGGAGTCGAAGAACCCGGTGTTCATCCTCGACGAGATCGACAAGCTGGGGTCCGACTTCCGCGGCGACCCCTCGTCGGCGCTGCTCGAGGTGCTCGATCCGGAACAGAACAACACGTTCCGCGATCACTACCTCGACGTGCCGTTCGACCTGAGCGAGGTCCTCTTCATCACGACGGCGAACGTGCTCGATCCGGTTCCGCCGCCGCTGCGCGACCGCATGGAAGTGCTCGAGATCGCCGGCTACACCGAGGAAGAGAAGCTGAGCATCGCGACCGACCACCTGGTCGAGAAGCAGGTGAAAAACCACGGGCTGACCCCCGACTACATCCGATTCACTCCCGCCGCGCTCCGCCAGTTGATTCGCGGGTATACCCGCGAGGCGGGCGTGAGGAACCTGGAGCGCGAAATCGGGTCGGTCTGCCGCAAGGTCGCGCGGCGCCGGGCCGAAGGCGACGAGACGCCGATCGAGATCACGCCCGACGTCGTGGTCGAGATGATGGGTGCGCCGAAGTTCCTCGACGAGGAGATGGAACAGCGCACCAAGGATCCGGGCGTGGCGATCGGCCTTGCGTGGACGCCGGTCGGCGGCGAGGTGCTGTTCATCGAAGCCTCGCGGATGGCCGGCACCGGGTCTTTGACGCTCACGGGCCAGCTCGGCGACGTGATGAAGGAATCCGCGCGCGCGGCCCTGTCGTGGCTCCGCACGCACGCCAAGGAATACAGCATCGATCCGGAGTTCTTCAAGAACGCCGAAATGCACGTGCACGTACCGTCCGGCGCGATTCCAAAAGACGGACCGTCCGCGGGCGTGACGATGGCGACGGCCATGGCGTCGGTGCTGACGGGCCGGCCCGTGCGCGGCGACGTGGCGATGACCGGCGAGATCACCCTGTCGGGCCGGGTGCTGCCCATCGGCGGCATCAAGGAAAAAGTCCTTGCGGCGCGGCGTGCCGGCATTCGCGAGCTCATCGTCCCGAAGCAGAACGCGAAGAACGTGAACGAAGACCTGACGCCGGATGTTCGACAGGATCTGACGATCCACCTCGTCTCGAGCATCGACGAGGTCCTGGCGCTGGCCCTGCAGCCGGCGTCGTCCGATATCCGCCCGGTGAAGAAGCCGACGCGCGTCGTGGTCGGCGCCAAGCACCTGCCGCCGGCCAACTGACATGTAGCGCGGGCCTTTCAGGCCCGCGTCACGGCGGCCCTGAAAGGGCCGCCCTACACGAGCGTCAACGCGAACGCCGTCTTGAGATCGACGATCTCGCCGCGAGCGACCATCGCCCTGGCCTCGGCGATGCTGACCGGGTGCACTTCGATGTCCTCGTCCTCATCCGGCTTGTGCGGCGAATCAGGCGCCGGAGGACGCAGATCCGTCGCGCGATAAAAGTGCATCTCTTCGTCGCAGTACCCGGGCGAAGGAAACAGGCTGGCGAGGCGGTCGAGGCGATGCGGCGCCATCCCGATTTCCTCTTCGCACTCCCGCTTCGCGGCCGCGTCGGGAGCCTCGCCGCGATCGATGTTCCCGGCCGGCAGTTCCCACAGCACGCGTTTCACGCTGTGCCGGTATTGTCTGATCATCACGACCCGGCCGTCGTTCTGAATGGGAATCAACACCACGCACGGACGGTGCCGAACGACTTCCACTTTGTGCTCGGTTCCGTTGGGAAAGCGCGCGTCCTCGACTTCGACCGAGAAGACGCGTCCCTGGTAGACGATCGACATCGTGTGCGCCTTTCGCGCGTTACGTGTTGATGGCGGTGAACTCGGACTGCTCGTCGAGTTCGTCGAGCACGCGCTGCAGATCGGCGGGCAGCTCGCTCGTGAACTCCATCCGCCGGCCGTCGGCCGGGTGGGTGAACGCCAGGCGGGCGGCGTGAAGAAACGGCCGATCGAGGTGCGTCACCGCCCTCAGGTCGCCAGGTACGCGCCGCCGCAGGCCGCCGTAGACGGCGTCCCCCACGACCGGGTGCCCGATGGCGCTCAGGTGCACGCGGATCTGGTGCGTGCGGCCGGTGTGGATGGCCACGTGCACGAGCGTCAACGCCGGACCGAACTTTCGTGCCCGCACGATTCTCGTCACGGCTTCCCGGCTGCGCCGCGCGCGGGCGGACATCTTCTTGCGGTTGACCGGATCGCGGCCGATCGGGGCGTCGATGCGCCGGCCCGCCTGAACCTCCCCCCACACGAGCGCGATGTATTCCTTTTCGACCTCGCGGTCGTGAAACTGGCTCGCCAGGTGCTCGTGCGCGGCATCGTGTTTGGCGACGACCATCAGGCCCGACGTGCCGCGATCCAGGCGGTGGACGATGCCCGGCCGCCGCTCGCCGCCGATGCCGCTCAGGTCGTCCACGTGGTGCAGGAGCGCGTTGACGAGCGTCCCGCTGGCGTGCCCGGCCGCCGGGTGCACGACCATCCCCGCCGGCTTGTCCACGACGATCAGGTCCCGATCCTGGTAGACGATTGGCAGCGGCAACGCTTCGGGGCGCGGCTCGGGATCGATCGGATCGGGAATCTCGACCGCGACGGCCTGGCCGGCCTTCACCGCGAGGTTGGGCTTCGCTTCGCGTCCGTCGACGCGCACGTGTCCGTCCTTGATGAGCCGCTGGATGTGAGACCGCGACTGGCCCGCGAGGACCGACACGAGAAACACGTCCAGCCGGGCGCCCGTGCTTTCGGTGGGCACCGCGAACGTGGCGTTCACGCCGCCTTCTTGCGCGAGCGCTGGCCGGGCGCCGGCGCCGCCTGTCGTCCGAGGTAGACGAGCATGCCGACGGCGAGCGGCGCGAGGATGACCGAGATGAACTGCGAGGTGGAGAGGACGCCGACCATGCCGCGCGGGTCGTCGCGGTAGAACTCGATGATGAAGCGCGACACCGCGTAGAGCAGCATGTAGAGCCAGAACGTCCGGCCCGCGAACGGCTTGCCTTTTTGCTCCGTGCCGAGGAGCAGCGCCAGGATCAGGAATTCGGCCCCGGCTTCGTAAAGCTGCGTCGGGTGCAGCGACTGGTTGAGCGGCGTCCCCACGTTGGCGGCCGCGAACGGGTCCGTGAACGTGATGCCCCACGGCAGCGTGGTCGGCTTGCCCCAGCAGCAGCCCGCGAAGAAGCACCCGAAGCGGCCGACCACGTGCCCCAGCGCAATCCCGGGCGCGAACACGTCGGTCGTGGTCCAGAGCGGCAGGCCCACGCGACGGATGTAAACCAGCGCCACGGCGACGGCCAGAATCAGGCCCCCGTAGAACACGCCGCCCGATCTGAACAGGCTGAAGAGCTCCGCCGGATTGTTCCTGAAGGTCTGAAAGTCGGTGACGAGCAGCAGCAGCTTCGCGCCGATGAGCGCGCTGATGATGATGTAGATGCCGAGGTCCATGACGCGCGTGGCGTCGAGGTTCCGCTTGCGGGCGCGCACCATCGCGAGCTGAAGGCCCAGAAGGTACGCGGCCGCCAGCAGCACGCCGTACGTGTAGACGGTGATCGGCCCGAAGCGCGGAATCGACCAGGGGAAGCTAAACAGTATTGGATGCATGCGCGCGCACTCCGAGCATGTCGAGAATCATGATGGCCACGCCGACGCTGATGGCCGAGTCGGCGACGTTGAACGCCCAGAAGTGATACGCCCCCCAGTAGACGTCCACGAAGTCCACGACGGAGCCGATGATCACGCGGTCGAGCAGGTTGCCGGCGGCACCCCCCATGATGAGGGACAGGCCGAGCCGCGCCAGCCAATGATGCCGCGGCAGCCCGGCCGCGTAAAAGCCCACCCAGACAATGGCCGCCAGCGCGATAACCGCGATGACGACGGTCTTGAGCGGAAAATCGGCGGCGTTGAAGAGCCCGAACGCGGCCCCGGTGTTCCTGACGTGCGTGATGTTCATGAACCCGGACACCACCTCGACACTCGCGCTGAGCGGCACCATCGATCGGACCATCGCCTTCGTGAGCTGGTCGAGCGCCACGATCGCCAGCGGCAGCCAGATCTCCAGGCGGCGGGGCGGGGCCGGGACCTGTCCGGCCATGTCCTCAGACATGAGCGGCCAACGCGTCCTGGCAGCGGTCGCATAAGCCGGCCCAGGCCGGGTCCGTGGACACGCTGGGCACGTAGCGCCAGCACCGCTCGCACTTGACGCCGCCCGCGCGCTCGATGACGACGCTGCGCTCGTCCGACCCCGACGGCCGCAGCTCGACGTCCGACACGATGAAGAGCGTCGGCAGCTCTCGCGCCTGCGCCTGCAGGAACGTCAGCTCGCCGGCGGGAACCGACAGGATCACCTTCGCCTGCAGCGAGCTGCCGATCCGCTTGTCCTTTCGGAGCGGTTCGATCTCGGCCAGCACCTGTTCGCGCAGCGCGATCAGACGCGTCCAGCGGTCGAGCCGGTCACGGTCGGCCAGCGCGTCGAGCTCGGCAGGCGACGGAAACACAGCCATGTGCACCGATTCCTCACGTGCGCCGGGGAGATACCGCCACAGCTCGTCGGCGGTGAACGACAGGATGGGCGCCAGCAGACGCGTCAGGCCGTCCGCAATCAGGTACATCGCCGTCTGGCCCGCGCGTCGCTCGACCGACCCGGCCGCGAACGTGTACATCCGGTCCTTTGTCACATCCACGTAAAACGCGCTCAGGTCCATCGTCGTGAACGTGTTCAGCGCCTGCGAGATCGTCTGGTAGTCGTACTCCTCATACGCGCGCAGGACCTTGCGCGCGACGTCCGCATACCGGGCCAGGATGTAGCGATCGATCTCGAGCATGCGCTCGGGCGCCACGCGATCGGCCACGGGGTCGAAGTCGTACAGGTTCGCCGACAGGATCCGCAGCGTGTTGCGCACCTTCCGGTAGGCCTCGACGACGCGCGCGAGGATTTCCTTGCTGAGGCGCACTTCCTGCGTGTAGTCGCTCATCGACACCCAGAGGCGGATGATGTCGGCGCCGCTCTGCTTGATGACGTCCTCGGGCTCGATCGAGTTGCCGAGCGACTTCGACATCTTCTTGCCGTCCTCGGCCACGATGAAGCCGTGCGTGACGACGTCCTTGAATGGCGGCCGTCCGCGCGTGCCGAGGCCGACGAGCAGCGAGCTCTGGAACCAGCCGCGATGCTGGTCGTTGCCCTCGAGATACGTGTCGGCGGGCCACGTGAGCTCCGGCCTGACTGAGAGGACGGCCTCGTGGCTCGATCCGGAGTCGAACCACACGTCGAGAATGTTCATCTCGCGTTCGAATGTGGTGCCGCCGCATTTGACGCACGCGAAGCCGGGCGGGATGAACTCCTCGATCGGCCGCTCGTACCAGGCGTCCGCGCCGTATTTGTCGAAGACAGAGGCGGCGCGCTCCACGAGCTCGGCCGTGATGTGCGGCTCGCGGCACTTCACGCAGTCCACGGCCGGGATCGGCACGCCCCAGGCGCGCTGGCGCGAGACGCACCAGTCGGGCCGGTTGGTGACCATGTTGTAGATGCGGTCGTGCCCCCACGACGGGATCCACTTCACGTCCTGGTCGATGGCGGAGAGCGCCGCTTGACGCAGCGTGTGCCCTGTGCCCTCTGCCCTTTGCCCTTTGCCCTTCGAGATGACCGGCTCGCCATCGAGCCTGATAAACCATTGCGAGGTGGCGAGGAAAATGACCGGATTATGGCAGCGCCAGCAGTGCGGGTACTGGTGCGCGAACGCCGCGCGGTGCCACAGGCGGCTCCGCTGCTTGAGGGCTTCCTCGACGTTCGGGTTTGCGTCGAACACGCGCTGGCCGGCAAACAGGCCGACCGTGTCGTCGAAATGCCCGCCGGGCCCGACCGGCGCGTAGATATCGAGGCCGTACTTGAGCCCGGTGTTGAAGTCGTCGGCGCCGTGGCCGGGAGCCGTGTGCACGGCCCCTGTGCCCGCGTCGAGCGTCACGTAACCGGCCAGCACGCCGACCGAATCGCGGTCGTACAGCGGGTGCCGGAATCTGATGCCTTCGAGCTGCGCGCCCTTCATGCGCGCGACAGGCGCCTCGAGGGCGCGGCCGACGGTTTGCGCGACGGCGGGCGCGAGCTGTTCCGCGAGCAGGACGGCGCGGCCGTCCACTTCGTACGCCGCGTAGTCGAAGTCCGGGTGAAACGCGACGGCCAGGTTCGACGGGATCGTCCACGGGGTCGTCGTCCAGATCAGGACGGACACGTCGCGGCCGGCGAGCGCCGGCACGCGCGCGCCGAGCTCGCCCGCGCTCGCGGGCGCCAGCGGGAACTCGACGTAGATCGACGGCGACGAGTGATCTTCGTACTCGATTTCCGCCTCGGCCAGCGCCGTGCGGCAGTGAATGCACCAGTGCACGGGTTTCTTGCGCTTGGTGACGAGCCCCTGCTCGACGAACCGTCCGAAGGCGCGCGCGATCGCGGCCTGGTACCGGAAATCCATCGTGAGATAGGGCTCGTCCCACGTGCCGAGGATGCCCAGCCGCTGGAACTGTTGCGACATCGTGCCCACGAATCGCTCGGCGTACGCGCGGCAGGCCCGGCAGAAATCCGCGACCGACATGTCGCGCTTCTTCGGGCCGAGCTCCCGGTCGACCTTGAGCTCGATGGGCAGGCCATGGCAGTCGTAGCCGACGACGTACGGCGCGTCGAACCCCGACATCGACCGCGATTTGACGACGATGTCCTTGAGGATCTTGTTCATCGCCGTGCCCATGTGGATGTTGCCGTTGGCGTACGGCGGACCGTCGTGCAGCACGAACTTCGGCGCGCCCTTGCGGCGCGTGCGAATCTGCCCGTAAAGGTCCTGGGAGGCCCAGCGCGCGAGCGTCTCGGGCTCGCTCGTCTGCAGGCCGGCCTTCATCGGGAACTCGGTGCGCGGCAGGTTGACGGTGTTTTTCCACTCGGGCATGGGTATCCCTCGATTTTATAATGATCCGATGCTGCGCCGCGCGACTCTCGACAATGGTCTGAAGGTGCTCGTTCAGGAAGAGCACGCCGCGCCGCTGGCGTCGGTGTGGTGCTGGTACAAGGTCGGTTCGAAGGACGAACGGCCCGGCCTGACCGGCGTGTCGCACTGGGTCGAGCACATGAACTTCAAGGGCACGACCAACATCCCCCGCGATCAGGTCAAGGGCATCATCGAGCAGTTCGGCGGCGGCTGGAACGGCTACACCTGGATCGATCAGACGACGTATCTCGAAACCGCGACCAAAGACGCGCTCGATCGGATGCTCTTCATCGAGTCCGAGCGCATGGCGAACTGCCTCTATCACCCGGACGATTGTGAATCCGAGCGATCGGTCATCATTTCGGAGCTCCACGGCGGCGAGAACGATCCGGATCAGTTTCTCGACCAGGAAGTGGTCGCCACGGCCTTCAAGGCGCACCCGTACCGCCACCCCACGATCGGCTGGCTCTCCGATCTGGAGACGATGACCCGCGACGACCTGTACGGCTACTACCGGCGCTACTACGTGCCGAACAACGCGACGCTCGTGATCGTCGGGGACGTGGACACGGACGAAGCGCTGCGCGGTGTCGAGCGCCATTTTGGAGGCATTCCCGCCGGCGATCTCCCCGCACGTCAGCGGACCGTTGAGCCGGAGCAGACCGGCGAGCGGCGCGTGACGATTCGCAGGCCGGGAACGACGGCGTACCTGAAGGCCGCGTTCCACGCGCCGGCCGTGACCGACGACAGCTTCTACGCGCTGCTGGTGCTCGATGCCGTGTTGACCGGAGCTTACGGCCTGAACCTCTGGTCCAGCTTCAGGCTCCCGCCGCCGCAGCGGAGCGCGCGCCTGTACCGATCGCTCGTGGAGAAGCGCATCGCCTCGTCCGTGACCGGTTCGCTGCTGCCCACCGAGCAGCCGTTCGTGTATATCGTCTCGGTGACCGCAACCGACGGCACGCCGCTCGGCGACGTCGAGGCGGCGCTCGTTCGCGAGCTGGATCTGGCAGCGCGCGACGGGATCACCGAGGCCGAGCTCGCCAAGGCCAAGGCGCAGCTCAAGGCCCGGCTCGTCTTCGACAACGACAGCGTGACAAACATCGCTCACCAGCTCGGGTACTTCGAGACGATCGCCGGCGTCGATGTGTTCGGCGGCCTCGGCGGGCGGATCGCCGCCGTCACGCTTGAGGCGGTGGCCGCATCGGCGCGCGCGGTCCTCGCGCCCTCCAATCGAACCATCGGCTGGTTCGATCCGGCGCCGGTGGCGTAGGCGAATGGCCTCACAAACTTTCTCAGGCCTTTCGCCGGTCCGCACCGTCCTCGGCAGCGGCGCCGTCCTCCTCGCGAAGCACACGCGGACGATGCCGGCCGTCACGATCAACCTGACTGTCCGCGCCGGTTCGGTGTGCGACCCGCCGGACGCTCCGGGCGCGATGAATCTCCTGTCGCGCGTGGTCGATCGCGGGACGCTGGCCACGGCGTCGAGCGCGGCGCGGTCGGCGGAAGACATCGCCGAAGCCCTCGACAGCCGCGGCATCTCGATGGCGCTCACCGTCACCCGGCACCTGTTCTCGCTGGTGTGCACGTGCCTGGCCGAGGATTTCGAGGCCGTCATGGCGCTCGTCGGCGACATCGTCAAAGCGCCGGCTGTGCCCGAAGACGAGCTCGCCACCCGTAAGGGCGAGGTGCTGACGTCGATCCGCCAGGACCAGGACAATCCCGCCGTGCGGGCAGTCGAGGCGCTGATGGCGCTGCTGTACCCGTCGCCGCATCCGTACGGGATACCAGCCAAGGGCAACCCGAACGTTATCGAGCGGCTGACACGTGATCGGCTGGTGGCGCTTCATGCCGCGAGGTTCGCGCCGTCAGAGTTGTCCGTCGTCATTGTCGGCGACGTCGAGGCGACCCGCGCCGCGAGCGTCGTCGCCGGCGTGTTCGGCGAGTGGCGGGCGGCGGCGCCGGTTCCTGTGGCGGCGCATGCGGTGGTGCCGGCCGCGGCGCGGCGGCGTCTCGTCATCCCGATGATGAACAAGGCGCAGGCCGACGTGGCGTACGGGTTCACGACGCTCACGCGCGCGGACCCGTCGTACTACGGGGCGTGGCTGATGAACCACGCTTTCGGCCAGTACTCGATGAGCGGCCGCCTGGGAGATTCGATTCGCGAGAAGCAGGGGATGGCGTACTACGTGTACAGCTCGCTTGACGCGAACGTCATGGAAGGACCGATGCTCCTGCGGGCCGGGGTGAGCCCTGAGAACGTCGACCGCGCGATCGCGTCGATCGACGAAGAAGTCGGCCGGCTCGTTCGCGAGGGCCTGACGCAGGTCGAGCTGGACGATTCGCGCCGGTTTCTGATCCACGCGATGCCGCGGTCGCTCGAGACCAACTCGAGCATCGCCAACTTCCTGCAGAACGCCGAGCTGTACGGCCTCGGGCTCGACTACGACCTGCGCCTGCCCGACCTGCTGCGCCGAGTCACGCTGGACGAGGCGAACTCGGTCGCCCGGCGATTCCTGGATCCTGAAAAAGCGACCGTCGTGATCGCCGGGCCCTACGAAAAACATTGACCGCATGCCAACCCAGCCCGACCCGCCAGCCTCGCCCGCCCAGCCCGGCCCGCCTGCCCGTGTGACCGCTGTCCTGTTCGACGTCGACTTCACGCTGATCCATCCCGGGCCCATGTTTCAGGGCGTGGGCTACCACGCGTTTTGTGCGCGGCACCTCATCGATGTCGATCCGGCCGCGTTCGACGCCGCCGTGGCCAGCGCGTCGTCGATTCTCGACGACCCCGACGGCTCGCCGTACGACGCCGAAATCTTCGTCGCGTACACGAGGCACATCATCGAGCAGATGGGAGGCAAGGCCGGCGGTACGCCCGAGGCCGTCGATGCCTGCGCGCGGGAGATTTACGTGGAGTGGGCGGCGAACCAGCACTTCGAGTTGTATGACGATGTGCCGGCTGTCCTGCAACGCCTGAACGGCGCGGGTATCAGGATCGGCCTGATTTCAAACTCGCACCGATGCCTCGACTCGTTTCAGTTGCATTTCGAGCTTCGCGATTTCATCGCCGCGTCGGTGTCGTCCGCGGATCACGGCTATATGAAGCCGCACCCGAGCATCTTCCGGAAGGTGCTCGAAGACTTGCGGGTCTCACCGGGTGATGCGGTGATGGTCGGCGACAGCCTGCGGCACGATGTCGAGGGCGCGCTCAACGTCGGCATGCGCGCCGTCTGGCTGCGTCGCGGGACCAACGTGGCCAGGACGTTCGCGACAGTGCAGGACACGACGGTGCCGGTGATCGGGTCGCTGCGAGAGCTGCCGGCCACCCTGACTGCTGGAGACTGACGACATGGACAACGCGCGGTGGGACGAAATGGCTCGCGGGATCGGCTGCCCGCTCGATGCGCCGCGTGCGCGCTCGAACGAGCACTGGGACTTCGTGGCCCGGTTGTCCGTGTCGTCGCTGTACCTATCGGCCAACCAGACGTACCGTGGACATTGTCAGCTGGTCTTCGATCCGAGACACGTCTCGCGTGTCGATGAGCTGAGCGCCGAGGAATGGCGCGCGATGGCGGCGGATCTGTTCAGGGCGCAGTCCGCCGTCGTCCGCGCGGTCGGCGCCGATCACGTCAACGTCGAATCGCTCGGCAACCTCGTGCCTCATCTGCACTGGCACATCGTCCCGCGCTACCGCTCGGATCCGCGGTGGGGAGCGCCGATTTGGCTGACGTCTCTCGGGGAAATGATCGAGACGCGCCTGCCACGCGAGGAGCAGGAGGCGCTCGTTCGGCAACTGCGAAGCGTGATCGAGCCGGATGCGATCTAGCCGGGTGGCCACCCAAACGGACGTCCGCCGAGCAGGTGCAGGTGGATGTGGAACACGGTCTGGCCGGCGCCCCGGTTCGTATTGAACAGCGTCCGGTAGCCGGTCTCGGAGAAACCCCTCTCTCTGGCGATCGCCGCCGCCCGCCTGACGAGCTCGCCCACGAGCTGCTCGTCTTCGACGCCGACGTCGTTCAGCGTCGGGATGTGGCGTTTCGGCACGACCAGCACGTGCGTTGGCGCCTGCGGCGCGATGTCGTTGAAACCGATGATCCGATCGTCCTCGTAAACGATGGTCGAGGGGATCTTGCGCTGGATGATTTTGCAGAACAGGCAGTCGGACATGACGCATAATCTTAGCGCCATGAAGACGATTGCTGCCGGCGTCGCGCTCCTTGCGCTCGCGGTGCCCGCCCGTGCCGCGGACCCGCGAACCGCCGTCGAATCGCACCTCAACCTCACGTACTACTCGGGCGACGGCGCCGACAAGTACCGGCATCGGCTCGATCTCTACGTGCCGAAGGGGAAGAGGGACGTCCCGGTGATGGTGTTCGTCCATGGCGGCGGCTTCACCGTCGGGATCAAGGACCAGTACGGCTTCGTCGGCGAGGTGCTCGCGTCCAGGGGGATCGCGACGGCCGTCATCAGCTATCGTCTGTCACCGAAGGCGTCCTATCCGGGCCACGTGCAGGACGTCGCCCGTGCGTTTGCCTGGGTGCGTGCGCACGCGGCCGAGTACGGCGGCAAGGCCGACAAGATCTTCGTCTCCGGCCACTCCGCGGGCGCGACGCTCGTCGCCATGCTCGGCGCGGACCCGGCGTATCTGAAGGAAGTCGGCGAATCTCTCGATCACGTCGCCGGCGTGATTCCCATCAGCGGCAGCTTCACGCAGTCGTCCCGTTCGGGCATGTTTCAGGGCGCCGTGCCGGTCGATCCCGACGTCCTGCGCAATGCGTCGGCGATCAATCACGTGGCCGGCGCGCACCCGCCGTTTCTGATTCTCTACGGCGACAAGGACGCACCCAGGACCGGTCAGGACGCCGAGCAGATGGCGAAGGCCCTCGCGGGCGCCGGGAACTCGGCCGACGTGCACGAGATCGCCGATCACGCGCACATGGACATGATCACCGGCATCATGTCGCCCTCCGATCCCGGCCTGAAGTTCATTCTGGATTTCGTTCGAAAGAATCTGTAGCGCGGCCCTTTCAGGGCCGCGGCAGGCGTTCGATCACGGCGGCCCTGAAAGGGCCGCCCTACGCACGAATGGCGACGGCGGTTCGCGCGAGGCCCTGAAGATCGCGTTTCAGCTCGACGAGCGTCAGTTCGCTCGAGGCCTCCAGGATCTCCTCGACCTCGATTTCCTGGCCGAACCCGAACTCGCAGATCAGGTGCCCGCCCGTCCGAAGCAACGCCGGCGCCTCGCGAACAACCCGCTCGAACATCCTCAGGCCGTCGTCACCGCCTCCGAAGAGCGCGACGTGCGGCTCGTGGCCGCCGACCTCGGGCTGAAGGCCCGGGGCGTTGCGCTCCGGCACGTAGGGCGGGTTCGCGGTGATCAGATCGACCGGGCCGGTGATGTCGCCGAACAGGTCGGCCTGGACGCACATCACGCGCGCCTCGACGCCGTGACGCGCCGCGTTGCGCTGCGCGACTTCGATCGCGGCATCCGAGATGTCGGTCGCCACGATGCGCGCGTTCCGGCGCTCTTTGGCAACGGCGACCGCCACGTTCCCGCACCCGGTGCACGCGTCGATCATCGTGAAAAGCTGCGACGGCGGAACGAGCTCGAGCACGGCCTCGACGATCAGCTCCGTCTCGGGCCTGGGGATCAGCACAGCGGGGGAGACTTCCAGCTTCAGTCCCCAGAACTCCCGGTGGCCGACGATGTAGTGGAACGGCTCGCGGGCTGCACGGCGGGCCACGAGCGCCCCGAACGTTTCGGCGAATCCGTGGGGCTCGTTGTCGCCGCCGGACGTCAACAGCCGGGCCGTGTCCCACCCGAGGACGTGCTCGGCGAGCAGGCGCGCGCTCAGATCGGCTTCGGCGGGAGCAAGCCCGGCCGTGCGCAGCCGGTCGCGTGCGTTGGCCACGAGCTGGTGCACGCTCATGAAACCGCGGTCGCGTCCTTCAGCTTCTCGGCCTGATAGTGCATGCTCACGTTGTCGAGCAGTTCGACGATGTCGCCGTTCAGCACCTCGTTGATGCGGTGCGTCGTGAAGTTGATGCGGTGATCGGTGATGCGGTTCTGGGGGAAGTTGTAGGTCCGGATCTTCTCCGAGCGCTCGCCGGTGCCCACCTGTCCGCGGCGATCCTTGGCGATGGCTTCCTGCTGCTTGCGCAGCTCCATCTCGTAGAGCCGCGCCCGCAGGACCTTCATGGCCTTCGCCCGGTTCTTGATCTGCGATTTCTCGTCCTGCTGCGAGACGACGACGCCCGTCGGGAGGTGCGTGAGCCGCACGGCGGAATAGGTCGTGTTGACGCTCTGGCCGCCGGGACCGCTCGAGCAGAACGTGTCGATGCGCAGGTCCTTCTCGTTGATCTGGATGTCCACGTCCTCGGCTTCCGGCAGTACAGCAACCGTGGCAGTGGATGTGTGGATACGTCCGCTCGCCTCGGTCGCGGGCACGCGCTGGACGCGGTGCACGCCGCTTTCGTACTTCAGCTTGCTGTAGGCGCCGCGCCCTTCGATCGTCGCGATGACTTCCTTCAGGCCGCCGACGCCCGTGTCGCTGCTCGACATCACCTCGAGGCGCCAGCCCTGCCGCTCGGCGTACTTGCTGTACATCCGGAACAGCTCGCCCGCGAACAGCGCCGCCTCGTCGCCGCCCGTTCCCGCCCGGATCTCGAGGACGATGTTCTTCTCGTCGTTCGGGTCCTTCGGGATGAGCAGGATCTTGAGGTCGGCCAGGAGCGCCTCGCGCCTGGCGAGCAGCGATTTCATCTCCGCCTGCGCGAGCTCGCGCATGTCGGGATCGGCGGCGTTCGCCAGCTCCTCGGTTTGCGCCAGATCGCGCGCGACGGCCTTGTACTCGCGGAAGCGCTCGATGAGCGGCTGCATCTCGGAGGCGGACTTCGCCTGTTTCCGGTATTCGGCCGGATCGCTCTGCAGCTCGGCCGTGCCCAGCCGGGCGAGCGTTTCCTCGTAGTTTTGTTCTACGGCGTTCAGCTTGTCGAACATATAGCCACTACGTTGAACGCGGAGTTCTCAGAGGCCGCAGAGAATCCATTTTCTCTGCGAGCTCAGCGTGCTCTGCGTTCATCGTCGTCATCCTCCCGACACCGGCGGCAGAAACGCGATCTCGTCGCCGTCGTGCACTTCGGCGTCCATCCGCGCGTAGTCGGCGTTGAGCGCGGTCGAAATCGACCGTTCGTAGTCGGCGAGCGCCGGAAATTCGCCGGCGAGCCCGCGCCACACCGCGCCGATCGTCGCGCCCGGCTCGACGACGCGGTTCATTTCCGACGTTCCCGCGATGTCGCGAAGCCGTGCGAACAGCCGCACCGTCACGCGCATGCCACCCGCTCGGCCTCTTCGCGCGCCCGGACGTCGTCGGGATCCGCCGTGGCGCCCTCGATCCAGACGTCGCCGCCGTCGAAGTACTCGCGCTTCCAGACCGGCGCAATCTGTTTCACCCGCTCGATCACGTAGCGGCAGGCCGCGTAGGCGTCGCCCCGATGCGGCGACGCGACGACGATCGCGACGCTCGCTTCTCCCACCTCGAGGCGTCCCGTTCGGTGGTGCAGCGCCACGCGGACGCCCGGCCAGCGCCCGTGCGTCTCGTCGGCGATGCGCGCGAACGTCTTCAGCGCCAGCGGCGCGTACGCTTCGTACTCGAGGTACTGCACGCGCCGGCCCTGGTTGTGATTGCGCACCAGGCCGAAAAACGTGACGACCGCCCCATCCCGTCCGTCCGACTCCTCGGCCACCGCCGACACCAGCGGCTCGAGCGCGAGCACCGCGGGGCCGATGGCCAGGAGAGGAACCGTCACCCTCTCAGTATCGCTGAATCTGGTCATTTGGTCATCTGGTCATCTGGTCATTTCCGAGGGTGGGGACGCGCCAATGACCCAATCAATGACCAGATGATCAGATGACGAGATGACTAAATTCGCAATTTCCAGAAGTGGTCGAGTGGTCCATGACCACGACCTATCGGGAGGGCGTGGCGAATCGCGCCGGCCACGAACTGCTGTGAGCGTTCGGCCGCCTCTGGCAGGTCGTGGCCCAGGGCCAGGTACGCGGCCACGGCGGCGGCAAACGTGCAACCGGTCCCGTGGGTGTTTCGGCTGTCCACGCGCGCCGTGCGAAACAGCGAGAAGCGCTGCCCGTCGAACAGCAGATCCGTGACGTCGCCGTTGCCGGGTTGATGCCCGCCGGTGATGATGACCGCAGCCGCTCCCATGCCGTGAATCCGCCGGGCGGCTTCACGGGCGTCCTCGTCGCCGGCGATGCGGACTCCGCTCAGCGCCTCCGCCTCGGGGATATTCGGCGTGACGACGCGCGCGAGCGGAAGGAGCTCCGTGCAGAGCATCTTCATGCCGTCCGCGTCGAGGAGCGGATCGCCCCGTTTGGACCCGAGCACGGGATCGACGACCACGAGCGGCAGGTCCATCTCCTTGATCGCGGCCGCGACGGCTTCGACGATGGCCGCGTCGGCGAGCATGCCGGTCTTGGTAGCGTGAATCTCGATGTCGCCCGCAACCGCCTCGATTTGAGCCGTGACGAGATCGGCTGACAGCGCGAGCGACTCGACGACGCCGACCGTGCTTTGCGCCGTCACAGCCGTGATGGCGCTGGCGCCGTACACCCCCAGAGCGGCGAACGTTTTGAGGTCGGCCTGAATGCCGGCGCCGCCGCTCGAGTCGCTTCCTGCGATGGTCAGGGCCACGCGCATGACGGATGAGCCGGTCAGCGGGCGCGCGGGGCGGCCGCGGGCTTGCCGAGCACCAGCATGAACATGAACGGCGGGATGGTCTCGCGCGAGATGACCTCGAGGCTTGCGGCGGTGGCGCCGCGGATGACTGTGTCGGCGTCCACGCGCTGATCGGGCTCGGGGCCGGGGCCGCCCGCGCCAGCCGAAAAGTCCACGACGCCGATGCGGCCCTGAGGCTTCAGCGAGTCGGCGGCGTTCTTCAGCAAGGTCACCGGATCTTCCATCTCGTGATAGGCGCCGACGATGAGCACCGCGTCGAGGCCTTTGGGCAGCCGTGAATCCTTGGGTGTGCCGAGCACCGTGCGGACGTTCGCGAGGTTCTCGCGCTGCACGCGCCGCTTGATCGCCTCGAGCATCAGCGGCTGGATATCCTCGGCGTACACGAGGCCGGTTGGCCCGACGCGCCGCGCGAGGCGCACCGTGAACCAGCCGCCCCCTGCGCCGAGGTCGGCCACCAGCGAACCCTCGGCGATCTTCAACGCGTCCATGATCTCTTCGGGCTTCTGCCACTGATCGCGATCTGCGCCTTCGAGAAGGCCGAGGTCCAGCGGAGGGAACAGGCGCCCTTTTGGCTTGGACTGGGCAGGTGCGCCGGATTGGTCAGGTAAGCCGGGTGGGGCGGGTAGGGCGGGTGGGGAAAACCCTGCGAGCAAGGCGAGCGAGAGCGCGATCGCAGCTTTCATTGCCCACCCGCCTTACCCGTCCCACCCGACTTACCCGCCCCGATAATCCCCCCCCGTGTCATCGCTTCCGCGGACAGGATCTCGTCGAGCTGCGCGGCGTCGAGCAGTTTGCGCTCGAGGACGACTTCCCTGATGGACCGGCCGGTCTTCACCGCGTTTTTCGCGACGTCGGCCGTGGCGGCGTAGCCGATGTACGGGCTGAGCGCCGTTGCCATCGCCGTGCTGCGATCGAGCAGCTCGCGGGCGCGCGCCTCATCGGCGGCGATCCCGTCGATGGTGCGGTCGGCGAGCGTGCTCATGGCCGCGCGGAGAATGGTGGACGCGTGCAGGCCGTTCCACGCGATGACGGGCATCATGACGTTCAGTTCGAGCTGTCCGGCTTCGCACGCGGTGGCGATCGTCAGGTCGCACCCCATGACCTGAAAACACACCTGGTTGACCATTTCAGGCACCGACGGGTTCACCTTGCCCGGCATGATCGAGGACCCGGGCTGCACCGCGGGCAGCGCGATTTCCGCAAGCCCGGCGCGGGGCCCCATGCTGAGCAGGCGCAGGTCGCTCGCGATCTTGCTCACCTCGATGGCGAGCCGCCGCATCGCCGACGAATACGCGAGCACGTCGCCCATGCTCTGCGTCACGCGAAACAGGTTCGTCGCGGGACGCAGCGTCAAACCGGTATACCGCGCCAGATTGTCCACCATCTGCCGCCGATAGTCGTCGCCGGCGTTCAGTCCCGTGCCGACCGCTGTCGCGCCGATGTTCAGCTCGCGCAGCTGCTCCGCCCCGGCCGCCACGTCGTCGGCGCCCTGGCGGACGCACGCGGCCCAGCCGCCGAACTCCTGGCCGAGCGTGATGGGCACGGCGTCCTGCAGGTGCGTGCGCCCCGTCTTGAGCACGCCGGCGAATTCGTCGGCTTTGTGCTCGAGGCTGGCGACCAGCCGGCGCGCTGCCTGCACGAGCGGCCCGCAGCCGAGCAGCAGAGCCAGACGCGTGGCCGTCGGGAACACGTCGTTGGTGGACTGGCCGAGGTTGACGTGATCGTTCGGGTGGACGCGTGTGTATACGCCGCGCGGCTCGCCGAGAATCTCGGCCGCTCGATTGGCGAGCACCTCGTTGGCGTTCATGTTGTGGGAAGTGCCGGCACCGGCCTGGTACACGTCCACGACGAACTGGTCGCGCAGCCCGCCCGCGAGAATCTCGTCGGCGGCCGAGATGATCGCGCGGGCCGCGTCGCGATCGAGGCGCCCGAGCGTCGCGTTCGTTTCGGCCGCGGCTTTCTTGACGAGGATGGTCGCCGTGACGAGATCGGCCGGTGCGCGCAGGCCGCTGATCTGGAAATTTTCGATCGCGCGCGCGGTCTGGACACCGTAGTAGGCGCCGGCGGGAACCTTCAGCTCGCCGAGCGGATCGCGCTCAATCCGGAAGGAGTCAGCCATCAGAGAAAGTATACTGCCCGTATGTTGCCCTCATTCTTCGATAGCGTGCTTCAGCTCATCGTGCGAACGTCGACCGATCTTCCGCCTGATGTCCGCGCCGCGATGAAAATCGCCCGCAGCGCCGAGCCGGAGGCCACGCGGGCGTCACAGGCCCTGACCATCATCGCGCAGAACATCGATCTCGCCGCCGACGGCGAAGGCGCCATCTGCCAGGACACCGGCATGCCGACCTTCGAGGTCAGGGTGCCCGTCGCCGCCAACCAGATCTGGATGCGCCAGCAGATTCGCGAGGCGGTGGCCGAAGCCACCAGACGCGGCAAGCTCCGGCCGAACTCGGTGGACTCGATCACGGGCAAGAACTCCGGCGACAACCTCGGGCCGGGGACGCCCATCATCCACTTCGATCAATGGGACAGGGATCAGATCGAGGTCAAGCTGATCCTGAAGGGCGGGGGCTGCGAAAACACCAACGCGCAGTACTCCGTACCCGTCGAGCTTCCGCACCTGGGCCGGGCCGATCGCAACCTCGAAGGCGTGAAAAAGTGCATCCTCCACGCCGTGTGGCAGGCGCAGGGCAAGGGCTGCGCGCCCGGCGCGGTCGGCGTCTGCATCGGCGGCGACCGCACGTCCGGGTATCTGCACGCGAAGGAACAACTCTTTCGCACGCTCGACGACGTGAACCCGGATGCGCGGCTCGCGGAGCTCGAAGCGTCGATCATGGCGACGGTGAACGACCTCGAGATCGGCGCGATGGGTTTTGGCGGGAAGGTCACGCTCATCGGCTGCAAGATCGCCGCGATCAACCGCCTGCCGGCGAGCTTCTTCGTGTCGGTGGCCTACGACTGCTGGGCGTTCCGCCGTCTGGGCGTGCTGCTCGATTCATCGACCGGTGCGATCGCGAAGTGGCTCTATCGCGACCCCTCGCACCCGGTGATCCCGATGCTCGACCAGGCCGGGTTCGTGCGCACCGGCCGCGAGGTCGCGTTGAACGCTCCGCTCACCGAAGCCGCCGTTCGCTCGCTGAAGGTCGGCGACGTCGTGATGATCTCGGGCCGCATGTTCACGGGGCGCGACGCGGTGCACTCCCATCTGATGAAGAATGCGCCGCCGGTCGATCTCAACGGGTCGGTTCTGTACCACTGCGGCCCGGTGGTCGTGAAGGAAGGCGAGACGTGGCGTGTCACCGCCGCCGGCCCGACGACCAGCATCCGCGAGGAACCGTATCAGGGCGAGATCATCAAGCGGTACGGCGTGCGCGCCGTGATCGGCAAGGGCGGGATGGGCGCGAAGACGCTGGCGGCGCTCAAGGAGCAGGGCGCCGTTTATCTCAACGCCATCGGCGGCGCCGCGCAGTTCTACGCGCGCTCCATCGAGAAAGTCGACGGCGTCTCGCTCCTCGAATTCGGCACGCCCGAAGCCATGTGGCACCTGACGGTCAAGGATTTTCCGGCGATCGTCACCATGGACGCGCACGGCAACAGCCTGCACAAGGACATCGAGCAGGAATCCGGCGCGCACCTGGAGACGATAGGTGCCTGATAAGGGCAGAGAGCAAAGGGCATAAGGCAAAGCGGAAGGGCAAAAGCTCTGCCCTCTGCCCTATGCCTTCTGCCCTTTCGTGAAGTCCTTTAGAGGCGGCCGGCCGTACCCGTGCTCCATCGCCGCCAGATCCAGATCCATCGTTTCCATGTCGGCGATGGCGACGAGCGGGAAGGGCGACAGCGCGGGGAGATCGATCGTCTTCACGTACGCTTGGCAGGCCGAGCAGACTTCGACGCGGCGGTCTTTCCGCTCCTGGTCCGGCGCGGCCGTCACGAACGGATCGCCGGCTTCGCCGCAGTAGATGCAGGCGTACGTGTCCAGTTCCCAGCCCACCGAACAGAACGAGCAGCGGAGCACGCGGTGGCTGGCGGCGCACTCCGCCAGCGCCGGCCACGAGCCGCACGCGGGGCAGTAGCCGCGGTTCCAGCCGGCACATGCCGCAACGAACGATTCCTCATGCCGGTTGTCGAAGACGGCGTGCTGGAGCGCGTGCGCAAACGGCGTGGTCGCGAGCTCGGCGACCAGCCACACCAGATCGGGCGCCAGGCCGCGATGGACGGCTCCTGTGCGAATCGCCTCCTGGTTGCGTGCCAGCGAGGCCGTCAGGAGCGATCCGGCCTCCATGCTGCCGTTCGCGATCGCGTCCCTGATGTGCGTGGCCGAATCCGCGGCGCCGCCCTCGGCGAGCGCATCGCAGAGCTTCAGCAGCGCGCCGCTGAGCAGGCCGAGGGGAACAGGAATCGGCTCGCCCGCCAGCACCGGGACGCCCCGTCCCAGCTTGGCGGCGAGATACCTGGGCGGGAGCGACAGGCGAGGCAGCCGGCTCGATCCGATGGCGTGCGCCGCGTCGATGACGATGGTGAGCAGGCGCTGCTGGAGGTCGACGGCAGGCGCGAGGTCGGGCCGCGATTCGCGCAGCGCGGCCCATCTGCGGGCCGAGATAGCCAGCAGTTCCTCGCGCGTGAACGCGTCCACGGAGATTAGCGGCATGTCCTTGTGGCTCAGCAGGTTAGTCGCGGCCAGCGCTCCAGGCCAGGCCACCCGTGCAGGCGCCAGCCAGCCAGTATAGCAACAGGCCTGCTGCTATAATGAAAGGCGGTACCCGAGGAGATTTCTCATGATCAACGTATCCGAGACGGCGGCGATGAAGATCAACGAACTGCTCGTTGAAGAAAACAAAGGCGGCAGCGGGCTGCGTGTCTTCGTGCAGGGCGGCGGCTGCTCCGGCTTTCAGTACGGCCTGATGATCGAGGAGAACGGCCAGGGCGCGGGCGACCAGGTGTTCGAGTCGCACGGCGTGAAGCTGTTCGTCGATCCGATCAGCGTCCGGTATCTCAAGGGCGCCGAAGTGGACTTCGTCGACACGGTCACCGGCGGGGGCTTCACGATCAAGAACCCGCAGGCGACGTCTACCTGTGGCTGCGGTTCATCCTTCAGCGTCGACTAACAGACCCGTGAGGGAACGCCCCCTCGCTGATCTGGCGGGCTCGCAGGCTGCGGGCGGCAAACGCTCGACCAAACGCGAACAGATCCTGGGGACCTTCCTCAAACAGGAAGGTCACCTGAGTGCCGACGATCTCTTCGATCTCGTCCGGCGCCAGCACCCTGGCGTCGGCCGCGCGACGGTGTATCGCTCGCTGCAGTGGATGGTCGCCAGAGGTGTCGCCCGGAAGGTCGACTTCGGCGAAGGGCGCTCCCGGTTCGAGCCGACCTACCGCCATCCACGCCACTTCCATCTCATCTGCAACGTCTGTCATCGCTCGTCGGAGTTTCTGAGCTCCGACGTCGAATCCGTGATGGAAGAGATCGCGGCCGAACGCCGGTTCACCGCGTCGCAGGTCATCGTGCAGATCGTCGGCACCTGCGAAGAGTGCCGGACCGGGGCGTCAAGCAGCCCCGCGACATCGGCCATCGACGGCTCCACGACCGCGCTCGTCTTCGCGCGCGACGCGCTGCGGATTGCCATCGCGACCGAACGCAGCGGCCTGCAGTTCTACACGCGTGCCGCCAATCTCACCAGGGACGCCCGCGGCCGGTCGGTCTTCCAGAAGCTGGCGACCGAAGAGAAAGAACACCTCGGCACCCTCGAGACGCGGTACCGCGAGCTCCTGGAGAAAGATCCGCAGCTCGAGAACCGGCCGACGTTCCTGTTCTTCAAAGGCGCGGCCCACGGGTTGTTCGCGGCCGGCGCCGAGCGCCTCGGCAAGGGCGTCAACGACCTCGAAGCGCTGCTCATCGGGATCAAGTGCGAGCGCGGCTCGCATAACTTCTTCAAGAAGTACGGCGACCGCTTCGAAGACTCCGAAGGCAAGCAGATCTTCCTCGAGTTCGCCGAGGAGGAACGCGAGCACCGCGACCTGCTGATCAGCGAATACCGGGCGCTCCGGAAGCGCCAGGGCCGCCGGCCCCGTCCATCGCGCGCGACCCGACCCGCCGCCGCAAAGTCGCGCCGTTGATCGATCTCCACACACATACGACAGCGTCCGACGGACGATGTACGCCGGCCGAGCTCGTGGCCCGGGCGAAGTCCGCCCGGGTGCAGGTGCTGAGTGTCACCGACCACGACACGACGGCCGCCTGCGCCCCGGTCGCCGCCGCCTGCGCGCTCGCCGGCATCGAGTTCGTCCCCGGCATCGAGATCACGGCGGTCGTGGACGGGAAAGACGTCCACATGCTCGGCTACTTCATGGACCCCGACGACGAGCGCCTGGGCGTGTTCCTCGCCGAGGCGCGCCGCATGCGGATCGATCGCATCCGTCAGATGGTGCAGAAGCTGGCGGATCACGGCATCCATCTCGACGTCGAAGCGGTGCTCAGCCCGGGCACGACGGACACGAAGAAAGCGGCGGGACGTCCGTGGATCGCGCGCGCGCTGATTGCGGCGGGCCACGTCGCGACGATCGGCGAGGCGTTCGACCTGTGGCTGTCGTCGGGCCGGCCGGCGTTCGTCGAGCGCATCGGCCCGGCGCCCGAAGACGTCATCCGCGAAGTGCACAGCGCCCGCGGGCTCGCGGCTATCGCGCACCCGGGGCTCCTCCAGCGGGACGACCTCATTCCCGGCCTCGCGCGGGCCGGCATGGACGCGATCGAGGCGTACCACAGCAAGCACCAGGCGGACGATACGGTGCGCTATCTGACGTTCGCCGAACGGCTCGGCCTCGCGGTGTCGGGAGGCTCCGACTACCATGCGGACCCCAGCGCGCCGATCCAGGTCGGCAGCGTCACGCTGCCGCGCGAACTGTTCGACGCGCTGAAGGCGCGCAAGACGTCCGGCTGAAGCCGGACGCTACGAAGATCCGGACGTCCCGGCGGGCTTTCTCGCGACAATCCGCGCGACGGCTTCGGGCGTCTCCACTTCCTCGCTGAACTGAATCGTCCAGTCGTTGAAATACCCGCGCAGCTCACCCGGTTCGAGCAGATGGTCGGCCGACGTCGGGCCGGTACCGAGCGCGCGCTGCTTCACGGTGAACGTCTCGTAGACGATGCAGCCGCCAGGCCGGATCGAGGCGCGCAGCGACGGGAACAGATCGCGCTGCAGATAACGCGTCACGACGACCAGATCGAACGCGTTCACCGGCAGCGGGTACACGGTCAGATCGGCGCACCATCCGCTGATTCGCCGCTCGTGACGCCTGGCCGCGTCCATCGCGGCGCGGACCGCATCGAACTTCACGTCCACGGCGAAGGTGTGAAACCCGAAATGGGCGAGGACCAGCGCGTGCCGGCCGTTGCCGGCGGCGAGGTCGAGTGCGCGTCGCCCGTGACGGCGGAGAGCCGGCGTCAGCCGGATGATCCATTCGCCGACGAACGCGGAAGGTGTCATATGATCACAGGATGGCGCAGGCGTTGTTGTCGGCCGTGGGCATCGGGTTCGTCGGGCTCATCGCCGCCGTTGTCTTCGGGCTCCGCGGAAACGACGTTTCACGCCACATCTCTTTCGGCATCTTCTCGACGCTCGTGATGCTCCTCGCGCACTCGATGATGATGTTCTATCTCATCGGCAAGGGAAAGGCCGTCAAGGACGCGATGGCCGAGCACAACGTCACGGGCGATTACTACCGCCGGATCGCCGCGGCGCGGAAGCCCGTGTTTTCCATCGGCACGCTCGCCATGGGTGCGACGATGGTCGCGGCGATTCTGGGGGCGAGCGTCGACACCGGCGTGATGCCGGCCGTCGTGCACGGGATGCTCGCGTACGGCGCCATCGCCTGCAACGTGGCCGCCCTGAAGATCGAAGTGGACGCGCTGCTGGCCTCGTCACGCATCGTGGACGAGGTGAACCGGCTGCTCGAGTCGTGACCACACCGACGGAACCGGTTCTCGAACTGTCGGACGTCTCCAAAGACTACCGCGGCCTCCGCCCGCTCAGGATCGCCGGGCTCACCCTGCAGGCCGGCGAGCACATCGCCATCATCGGGCTCGATCAGACGACCGCCGAAGTGTTCGTCAACCTCGTCACGGGCGCGACGCTGCCCGACCGCGGCGAGGTGCGGCTGTTCGGCCGCCCGACCTCCGCGATCACCGACAGCGCCGACTGGCTCGCCGTCGTCGATCGCTTCGGCATCGTGAGCCCTCGCGCCGTGCTGCTCGATTCGCTGACCGTGGTGCAGAATCTCGCGATGCCGTTCACGCTCGACATCGAGCCGCCCGCCGAGGACATTCGCCGGCGCGCTGTGGCGCTGGCCGAACGGGTGGGGCTGGACGCCGCGTCGCTCGACCGTCCGGTGGCCGAGCTTGGGCCGGCCGGGCTCGGTACGCATCCGGCTCGGTCGCGCACTGGCCCTCGACCCCGGCGTGGTCATCCTCGAGCATCCCACGGCAGAGATACCGCCGGACGCCTCACGCGATCTGGCTGCGCAGTGCCGGACGATCTCCGCAGCCACTATCGCCATCACGGCCGACTCCGCATTCGCCGAGGCCGCGGCGGAGCGGTGCCTGACGCTCGATCCGGCCACGGGGCGGCTGGCCCAGCGGGCCGGGTGGCTTTCCCGGCTTCTGCGGGGATGATGTTGCGTGAAAGCGCGATGCGGACGAGAATGTCTGCAAAAGGAGAGGCTATGCGAGTAACTGGCTACCTTCTGTTATCGGTGTTGTTCGTCGCCGCCGGCGCGGCGGCGCAAGGTAAACCGCGTGTGTTTTTCGTGGAGCCCAAGGCCAACGCGACCGTGAAGAGCCCGGCTCATCTGAAGTTCGGCGTGGAGAATTACAAGATCGCGGCCGTGCCCGATGGCACCGTCGAGACCGCGCGCCCTGGTGTTGGTCATTTTCACGTCGGCATCGACGTGCCGTGCGTGGACGACGGCAAGACGATCGTGAAAGGGACGCCGTCGTGGGTGCATTTCGGTAAGGGCGACTCGGAAATCGACATGCAGCTGACGCCGGGCAAGCACAAGCTGGCCCTCCAGTTCGCGGACGACCTGCACAACGCCATCAAGGGAATGTGCACGGAGATCACGGTGAACGTCGCCCCCTGACGCGGTTGGAACGGATATTGTAAGACCCCATCTGGGCCAGACGCGGGCCCAAGGGAGATTGGCGATGCCGAACGGAACAATCAAGCGGCTGGTTCGTGACAGGGGTTTCGGGTTCATTCGCGACGAAGGCGGCCAGGAATGGTTCTTCCACCGCAGTTCGGTGCAAGGCAACTTCGACCAGTTCACCGAAGGCCAGCGTGTGACCTTCGATGAGGAACCGTCGCCGAAGGGCCCGCGCGCGGGCAACGTTCGCAGTCAAGGGTGACGCCACGAACTAATTCCGGAACAGTTCTACTCTTCGACATCGACGGCACGCTCGTGCTTACGGGCGGCGCGGGCGGTCGTGCGATGACGCGCGCCTTCGAGGATTTGTACGGCGTGCCGAACGGGTTCGAGGGCGTGCCCTTCAACGGCCGCACCGACGCCTGGATTCTCGCGCACGCCGCGGCCGCGCACGGCATCGACGACCAGGCCCTCTCGCGGTTCAAGCCGCTGTATCTCGATTACCTCGCCGACGAACTGCACAGTCCCGGGCCGCGCAAGGGCGTCATGCCGGGTGTCGCCCCGTTGCTCGAGGCGCTCGCCGGCCGCCGCCACATGTTCCTCGCGCTGCTGACCGGGAACTTCGAGCGTGGTGCGCGGCTGAAGCTCGAACACTTCGATCTCTGGCGCTACTTCGCATGCGGCGCGTTCGGCGACACGACGCAGGAACGCAACGGCCTGCTGCCGCAGGCGCTGGCGCGCGTGACCCATTGCGGCGGCCCGCAGGTTTCGCCGTCCGACATCGTGATCATCGGCGACACGCCTCTCGACGTCGGCGTGGCCATCTCCGGCGGGGCGCGCTCGATCGCGGTGGCGACTGGCGGCCACACGACGGACGACCTGCGCGCGTCCGGCGCGGACGTCGTGTTCGAGGATCTCAGCGATCTCGACGCGGTGCTGGCGGCGTTGGAAGGGGAACCCGAGAGCTGACGGTGGTCAGCCCTCGGTCTTGAAACGGGTGCGTGTCGCGTGGATGGTGGCGTCAGCCCTCGATGAGGCGGACGTCCCCGGCCCGGGGCCCTTTCTGGGATTCTTCGGGCGTGAACTCAACCCGCTGCCCTTCCCGCAACAGCTCGAAAACCGCACCGCGCACCGAGCTCCGGTGGAAGAAGTGCTCGATTCCACCCTCGTCGCGGATGAACCCGAACCCTTTGTCGATGAGAAGCCTGGCGATTGTCCCGGTTGGCATACCCGAAAGCCCTCCGTTCCGAACCCCTAGGAGTATCCCAAGGGTGTTCAGCCGGTTACGGGCGCCTACGAAGAAGACATGCGTCGCGTGGCGGGAACCGGCCGAATCGTTTCCAGCCCGTTCAGCTGGAAAACGCGCCAGTCTAGGCAGTTAGTGGCTGGAAAGTCAAGTTGAGGCGTCTCTTAGGGGATTCGCACCCGCACGTACGCCTTTCGGAGTACTCCTGACGCATTTCCGGCAAGCGCGACCTGCCACGTCTCGGGCTCTTCTTCGTCTTCATCGAAATCCGACTCGTCATCGTCGTCATCATCGCGCTCGACGTCGTCGTCGTCGATGTCGTCGTCTGAATCCTCATCAATATCTTCGTCGAGATCGAGGCGGGGAAACATGTCGGCGGACTATGACGCTGGGGGCTCGGCGGCAGGCTTTGGCTTCTCGCGGTTCGGCGGCGGATACGTGGACCAGAAATGGCGGCCGCACTTCGCGCAGACCCAGAACTGGTCGGGCTTCCACGGCGTGCCCGGCGCCGGATCGCGGAGCTCCATCTCGGCGCCGCACCGCTGACACCGGATGTGCAGATCGATTTCGCTCATGTGCCGCGATTCTACTACGATGACCGCGTGATCCCCGCCATCGTCCTGGCCGCCGGGAAGTCGAGCCGCATGGGCCGTCCCAAGGCGACGCTGGCGCTCGAGGGCGGCGACACCTTCGTGACGCGGATCGTCAGAACGTTCGCGGCGGCGGGGATTTCCGACGTCATCATCGTCGTCGGCCACGATGCGGACGCCGTGATCGACGCGTTCGCGGAGACCGATCTCTCCGCCACGTTCGTGGAGAACCCCGACTACGAACAGGGGCAGCTCTCCTCGCTGCTCGCTGGCCTGCGCGTCGTCGATCGGCCAGGGGTCGTGGCGTCGCTGCTGACGCTCGTCGACGTGCCGCTCATCGGCGTGTCGACCGTGCGGGCGGTCGTCGATCGCTACCTCACCACGCACGCGCCCATCGTGCGGCCGGTGCGCGGCGCCGAGCACGGCCATCCCGTTCTGATCGATCGGTCGCTGTTCGACGCGCTGCGCCACGCGGATCCGCGGGAGGGCGCGAAGGCTGTCGTGCGATCGCACGCGTCCGCGTCCGGAGACGTGCCGGTCGAGGACGCCGGCGCGTTTGCCGACGCCGATACGCCGGTCGAGTACGAGCGCCTCCGATCGATTGAGTAATCGCGTAATCACGCGCAAAACTGTTCCCGGTCGGTTGACAGCCCGCGCCGGCGCTGCGACGATCGAGATGATGTTTGCTGGGGTACGTGCCGTCTGCGCTCGACGTGTGTCGGCGGCGCGAGTCGTCGCGACGCTGTCATTGATGACACTGATGACAGGGGCGGCCGCCGCGCAGCCGGTGGAGACCGCCGAGCAGAGCCCGCCCACGCCGATCGAACAGGCGTTGATGGAGCACGTGTGCAGCGTCGTGCCGGCCGGCGGCGCGCCGGAGAGCGACCGGTACCTGGCGTGCCTCAGGACGCAGCTGCTCTCGCTGCGCACCGATTTCGGCAAGGACCTCGGCCGTCTCTCGGTGGCCGATCGCAAGACGGTCGACACGGCCTGCAATGAAGTCCGCGCCACGAGCGGCCGCGACGCGTATCTCGATTGCGTGGGCAACCAGCTCACGGTGCTTCGCAGCAAGCGGGCTCGCAGCACCGCTGTGGCGCCATCCGTGCCGCCCGCGCCGGAACTGGCCGGGAACGCCGTCGCCGAAGGCGCTCCCGTCGCGCCCGCACCCCAGAGCGCGTCTTCTTCGTCGAGCCTGATCATGGGCGCCGGCGCGCTGATTGCGCTCGTGGCCGGCGGCGGCGGATTCTTCTTCCTGAAGACCCGGCGCGCGTCGCACAAGTGCCGGGTGTGCGGCGCGAGTGTCGATGCGTCGGGCGACCTGTGCCAGACCTGCCGTCACGAAGCGGCGGAGGCGGTGAGGCGCGCCGTCGCGGAGCGCGCGGAGCAGCAGCGTGCCCAGGAAGAAGAGCAGCAGCGGCTGAAGGATCAGGCGGAGCACGAGGAGCGCGAGCGGCTGCGGAAGGCGCAGGCGGACGAGGAAGCCCGCATCCGCCGGCTGCAGGAACGCGAGCAGGAAGAGGCCCGCAAGCGCGAGGCCGAAGAACGGCGCCAGCGGGAAGAGGAAGCCCGCGAACGGCGTCTGGCCGGCGCCGTGCCGGACGAAGAGTTCGATCCGTACGAAGTGCTGGACATTCCCCGTGACGCTGGTCCGAACGACGTCCTCGCTGCCTACCAGGTCGCCAGGGAGAAATCCGATCCGTCGCAGGTGTCGCACCTGAGCGACGAGGTCCAGGAGCATTTCAGGATGAAGGCCAAGGCCGTCGAGCGCGCCTATCAGATGCTCGGGGGATGATCGGCGGACGGCTGGCGGCGCCCGGCCAGTGACGCGACCGCTTCGACCAGCGAGGCCACGTCAATCGGTTTAGCCAGGTGCAGCTGAAATCCCGCGCGCATCGCGTCGCGCCGGTCCTCCTCCCGCGCGAGCGACGTCAGCGCAGCCGCGGGAATGTGCGCGATGCCCGGCGACTCCATCGCCCGCACCCGCCGGATCAGCGTGTAGCCGTCCTCGCCGGACATGGCGACGTCCGACAACAGCACCTGCACGGGCGTCTTTCCCAGGATGTCGATCGCTTCCCGCGCCGATGATGCAGTCAGGACGACGGCGCCATGCTGTTCGAGGGTGGCGACCAGCAGATCGCGGCTGTCGCTGTCATCGTCCACGGCGAGGACCACGACGCCGTGAAGGCCGGCACCGTTCGCGGATGCCGCCGCGACACTCTGCGTGCCCGCCGCCGTGTGCCCTGTGCCGGCCGGGCCCGCGGGAACCAGAGGCAGCTGCACGATGAAACTCGAACCTTTGTCCTGACCCTCGCTCTCGGCCCGCACCGTGCCGCCGTGCGCCTCGACGAGATGCCTGACGATCGAAAGGCCAAGGCCGAGACCGCCGTGGCGCCTCGTCGTGAGCTGCTCGATCTGCCGGAACGGTTCGAAGATGAAGGGGAGGAACTCGCGGGGAATGCCCTGCCCGGAGTCGGTCACCGTCAGCATCACCCCGTTTCCGGTTCGCTGCAGGCTGATGCCGACGACGCCGCCCTCGGGCGTGAACTTGATCGCGTTCGAGAGGAGATTCGCGAGCACCTGCTGCAGCCGCGCCTGATCCCCGTAGAACGCCTGCGGGGCCCCGGCGGCGTCAACCGTCAGCCGGATGCGCTTGCCGTCGGCAGCCGGCTGTATCACGTCAACGGCGCTGCGGAGCAGAGCGGGGAGATCGAGTGCAGATCGTTCCATCTGCAGTTTGCCCGACCTGATCCGCGCCAGGTCGAGCAGCTCGTCGATGAGCCGGGTCTGGCGCATCGCGTTCGAGTAGACAGCCTCGATGGCGCGATCGCGCCGATCGGCGGCCAGCGTGCCGCTGCGCAACATGTCCGTCCACCCGAGGACCGCGTTGAGCGGCGTGCGGAGCTCGTGCGAGACCATCGCGAGAAACTCGTCCTTCGCGCGATTGGCCTCCTCGGCGTGCCGGCGCGCGAGGCGCTCAGCTTCGATGAGCTGCACGCGTTCACGCTCCGCGTGATGCCGTTCGGTGATATCCCTGAACACCATGATGACGCCCAGCAGCGCGCCTTCAGCGGACTTGATCGGGGCCGCACTGTCGTCGATGGGGATTTCCCGTCCATCCTTCGAAATCAGAATCGTGTGGTTGGCCAGCCCCGCGACGATGCCTTCGCGGAGCACGCGGCCAACGGGGTTTTCGGCCGGACGCCGCGTCTGCTCGTTGACGATGATGAGCGTATCTTCGATCGGCCTGCCTGCGGCCTGGGCCTCGGTCCATCCCATGAGCGCCTGCGCGACCGGGTTCATTTCGAGGATCCGTCCCTGGTTGTCCGTCGTGAGGACCGCATCGCCGATGCTGCGCAGGGTGATGTTCATGCGATCGGCGAACTGTTCCGCGCGCCGGCGTTCCGCGCCGAACCGGCGCGTTCCCGTGAACAACAAGCCCAGCACGAGCAACGCGAGCCCGGTCGTCACGAGGCCGAGCGTCTGGGCAGCACGATAACTGCGCCGGGCCTCCGCATTGCGTTGCTCGAGCAGCGCCTCCTCGCGCGCCTCCATTCGCGCCACGATCGTCCGCATGTCGTCCATCAGCCGCTTGCCCTCGCCGGTGGTGACGGTGGCCTGGGCCGCGGCAAACCCCGAGTCGCGCCGCAGGCGGATGGATTGCTCGATCAGTTCGAGCCGTCGATTGACGGCGGCGACCACGCGCTCGAGATCTTCCTCCTGAGCGGCGTTGTCCGCTGTCAGTGATCGCACGCGTACGACGTCGGCCTCGATCGTGCGCTGAGAACTCGCGTAAGGCTCGAGATACCTCTCGTCGCCTGTGATGATGAACCCGCGCTGCCCGGTCTCGGCGTCGATCGTGGTCGTGAGCAGTTCCTGCAGCGCCGCTCGCACGGCCTGCGTATGCGCGACGGCCTCGCTCGCGCTGAATACATTGCGGAGGTTTACCGGACCGGCCACCAGCGCGACGAGCAGCACCGCGAGGACCGCGCCGAATCCGGCCAGCAGCCAGGGCGTGAGCGGCGGTGTGCGGCGAGCCGATGCGCGTGACCCGGGCGTCGTCATGGAGGTGTGCGGAGCTTAGCTCACCTCATCGTATCGCCCGGCTTCGGCAATTTGTGTCGGCAATGCGACAATGGAGGGCTTGGAGTCCCCGCGCGAAGCGAAACAGCGGATCCGAGCCGCGGCGAAACAAGATCGTGCGGCCGCGTTTGCACGGTCTGGATCTGCCGCCGCCGAAAGGCTTGCGGAGATTGGGCTGGCGTTCGCCGGCGCGCCTGGCACTGCGATTGTGTCGGGGTTCAATGCTATCGGCGACGAGATCGATCCGCTTCCGCTATTGACCAAGCTCATCCATGAGGGCCATCCCGCGTGCCTGCCGGTCATCGAGGGCAAGGGGCTGCCTTTGCGGTTTCGCGCATGGAAGCCGGGCGACCCTCTGAATGCCGGGGTCTGGGGCATTCACGAGCCGCTGCCATCGGCGCCGGCGCTCGATCCCGATGTCCTGCTCGTTCCGCTGCTCGCCTTCGACGCCCACGGCTATCGCCTGGGATACGGCGGGGGGTTCTACGACCGCACGCTCGCCGGCCTGCGCATGCGGAAGCGCGTGGTCGCCATCGGTCTGGCGTTCGATGAACAGCGCATCGACGCCGTGCCGCATACGACCAATGATCAGCGCCTCGATTGGGTGCTCACGCCGTCCGGCCCGATTGCGGTCGGATAATTCCTCTCCGGCGCGCGATACTGGTCGCATATAGTGCCCGCTGTGACCGTGATGAAACGCTGGCGGACGGCCGGCGCCGCCGCGTCGCTCGCGGCCGCTGCGCTTCAGATCGGCTTCGCGCAGCCGGTACGCATCGACCACCGCGTGGTCTTCGCCTCAGCCCGCCAACTTGCGCGTCAGCTCGATGAAGCGGGACGCGAAGGGTTCGTCTGCGAGACGGTCGCCCGCCCGGAGCTGCGCGCGGGTGCCCCGCCGGTCCCGGGCGTCGTTGTCGTGCTCGGGCGGCCGGCAGGGAGTTCAAACGCCGCCGCTGCCCATCGCGTGGTCACCGGCGGCGGGAACGGAGCGGACCTCGGGCCGACGCTCGATCGGTCCGGCGCCGCCGGATTCCGGCTGTGCGGCGTCGTGCTGGACGAAGCGGCGCCGGTTCTGTCCATGGTGGCCGTGATGAGCCAGCGGGCAGACCACGCGGGCTCGACGTGGAGCTACGCGGCCGAAGTGCTGGCTGACTACAAGAACAGCCTGGTCCGTCTGAATGCGGCCGCGCGCGATGGCTTCGTGCCCGTGGCGGCCGAAGCCGTGAACAACGCCCGCGTGGCGGAGGCCCGGAGCTGGATGGTGATTACGGAGCGCCCTGGCTCCGGCCGCCCTCCCTCCGAAGTGGTCGTGCGCTCCAGTCCGGGCGCGGAGAGCCTTCAGCGCGCGTTGAACGAACAGGGCAGCCAGGGCTACCACGTGGACCTGGTCTGGAAGGAAGGCCATGATTTTGTCGCGCTGATGTCGCGGCCGATCGACGGTTCGAAGGCGCCTCTCACTTACGCTGCCGAAGCGGCCGATCGATCGTCGATCCACGCGCTGTCGAGACTCTACCTGGCCGACTTTCCTTATCTGACCAGTCAGCGATTGATCGTCAGCGATCGATCGGCGTCCGCCAGAAACGACGTCGTGGAAGATCCGCTGCCACCGCCTGGTCCGCTGGGCTATGTCCCCGCCTCAGCCATAGGCGTGCTCGGCGATCACATCTCGCGCAATCGGGGCTTTGTCCCGGCGTCGGTCAGGGTTCGCCGCGACGACAAAGGCGCCCTGATGCTGACGACTGTCATCACCGAGCGACGGCCGTGAGCGTCCTCTACACACTGCTCGGCCTCAACCGGGCTGGTCGAATTCTCTACGTGACGCTTTTCGTGCTCGCTGTTCCCGCTCTGGTCGGCTGGTTCGTGGTGCTGCCGCGGCTGCGGTTTCACGACGAAGACGAGCGGCTCTTCCGCGCGGCCCGCCACGGCGACATTGCGGGCGTGGAGCGGTCGCTCCTGGCCGGCGGCCGCCTGAACGTCGCCGCCCCCATCGACGGGAAGACGGTGCTCTTCCGCGCCGCCGTATTCGGGCACGCCGATCTCGTGCGGGTGCTGCTGACGCGCGGCGCCGATTCGCAGGCGCGCGGCAGCGACGGCCGCACGGCGCTCGAGGTTGTGCTCGACGCCCGCACGGCCGAGAAGGATCCGGACCGCGCGCGGGCGCTCGACGCGGTGGCGGCAGCCCTGCGGGAAGCCGGGGCGCAGCCATGAACGCCGTGCGCGTGATTCTGCTCGCCGGTCTCGCGGCGCTCGCGCTGCCGTCCTGCCGCGCCGGTGAAAACGGCGAACGCGGCGGCGCGCTCGAGCAGCAGCTGAAAGACGCGACCGTTGCCGGTAACGCGGCCAGGGTGAAGCAGCTGCTCGCCTCCGGCGCCGATCCCAACAAGATGGCCCCGCACGAAGGCCACTACCAGTCTCCTTGGAGGCTGGCGCTGCATCAGGTCCGTCCGGGCCGTCGCGATCTGATCGAGATCGTCTCGGCCATGATCCAGGCCCACGCGAACGTCGAAGTGGCGTTTGGCGACGGGCCGTCGCGCGCTGGAGGCTACAGCACGCAGCCAACCACGCCGATCTCCGAGGCCGTGTCGAATGACGTGCCCGAGGTGGTCCGCGCGCTCATGGACGGCGGGCTCAATCCCAAACTCGGTCAGACCGCGCTCGTTCTCGCAATCGAAAACCGGCAGGCCGAGATTGCCCACATCCTCGTGGAAGCCGGCGTGGACCCCAATTGCCGTCCCGGTTCAACCCCGCTCGTCGCGGCCATCGAAGCGAGGGACGTGGCGATGATGACGTATCTCGAGGAGCACGGCGCGCGGGAGAAGCCCTAGGTGTCGATCGCACGCGATCGCGGCTGCTCCGGCAGAACCGTGGCCGCATCGAGCCGGGCGCCGAGCGCCGCAAACGCGGGCGACGGACCCTTCCAGCGCAACTCCTCAATCGACTCGAACAGCGGGATATCGGTGCGCAGCGTCGCGAGGTCGCGAAAGAGCATCGCGCGATCGCGTTCTCGAACCAGCGTCCGCCCCAGCGCGCTCGCCTGCGCGGCGTTCACGCCCCACGTCGTGCCGTCTGCGGGAATCGCCTCGAGATGGAGATATTTGGCCAGGACCGCCGCCGTGGACTTGGCGCCCCAACCCGGCAGGCCCGGATATCCATCGGCGCTATCCCCGACGAGCGCCAGGTAGTCGGGAATCGATTCGGGGCGCACGCCGAATTTTTCGACCACCGCAGCTTCGTCCCTGATCGTTCTCGTCCTGCGGATGACCTGCACTACCCGCGTGCCGCGTACGCATTGCGCCAGGTCCTTGTCGGGCGTGCAGATCAGCACGCGATTCACCTCGGGGATCCGCGCCGCGATCCCGCTGGCCGCCGCGAGGGCGTCGTCGGCCTCGAACTCGACCATCGGCCACACGGTGACGCCGAGCGCGGTGAGCGCTTCCTCGAGCAGCGGGAACTGGGCCCAGAGATCCGGTTCGATGCCGTCGCCCGTCTTGTACCCGGGCCACATCCGGTTCCGGAACGACTCGATGATGTGATCGGTTGCCACGCCCAGGTGCGTGGCGCCGCCGTTGATCATCGCGAGGACGGAGGCGAGCACGCCGCGCACGGCGCCGACTTCGCGGCCGTTCGCATCGTGCGCGCGCGGTACCGCGTAGTAGTGGCGGAACAGCTCGTAGGTTCCGTCGATGAGGTGAACTTCCATTCTTCATTGTCCATTCTGCATTCTTCATTGATCATTGTGTGATGTTTCCCATCGATCCGCCGGTCGAACCGATGCTCGCCAAGCTGGTGGCGGATGTGCCGCCCGGCGATTTCCTGTACGAGCCGAAGTGGGACGGGTTCCGCGCCATCGTGTTCCGGGGCGGCGGCGACGTCTTCATTCAGAGCCGCGATCTGAGACCGCTCGATCGGTATTTTCCCGAGCTCCACGCCATGCTCCTCGAGCGCCTCCCGGACGGCTCCGTCGTCGACGGCGAGATCGTGATCGTGACGCCACGGGGCCTGGACTTCGATGCCCTCCAGATGCGGCTCCATCCGGCGGCGTCGCGCGTCGCGAAACTGGCCGCGGGGACACCGGCAGCCTTTGTCGCGTTCGATCTCCTGGCGGCCGGCGGCCAGGATCTGCGGGGCCTGGCGCAGCGCGATCGCCGCGTGCGGCTGGAACAACTGCTCGCCGGCGCCGCGCCGCCCCTTCATCTCACGCCTGTCACGCGTGACGCCGGGCTGGCGGCCGAGTGGCTGTCGCGGTTCGAGGGCGCCGGGCTCGACGGCGTGATTGCGAAACCTGCCGGCGGCGCCTATCAGCCCGGCAAGCGCGCGATGATCAAGATCAAGCACACGCGCACGGCCGACTGCGTCGTCGCCGGGTTCCGCTGGCACAAGGCCGGGAGAGATCAGCTGGTGGGATCGCTCCTGCTGGGGCTGTATGACGACCAGCGGCGGCTTCACCACGTCGGCGTGACCTCGTCGTTCACGATGGCCATGCGCCGGCAGCTGGCGTTGGAGCTCGAGCCGCTGCGCAGCCGCGCGCTGGAGGATCACCCCTGGCGCGAGTGGGCCGAGGCCTCGGCCCCGAGTCAATCGAGGAGTGTAAGCGAAGCCAGTACGCGCATGCCCGGCGGCCAGAGCCGCTGGAGCGCCGGGAAAGACCTCTCGTGGGAGCCGCTCCGCGTCGAGCGCGTCTGCGAGGTGAAGTACGACCACATGCAGGGAGACCGGTTCCGGCATGCCGCGGTCTTCCAGCGCTGGCGTCCCGACAAGCCGCCGGCCGGCTGCGGCTACGACCAGCTGGAGGTCACGGCTCCTTACGAGCTCGAGCACGTCTTCGGTGCGGCCACTCGCCGCTGCTGACCCCTTTCCAGTCGTCTTCGATGCGCTCGTCCGGATCGAGCGCCTCCTGCGCCGGCCTCACCTCGCCTGGCACGTGCTGCAGGTTGACGCGCACGCGCGTCCACGTCCGGAACCGGCCGCGCATCGCGTCGACCAGCACGTCGGAGGCCGCCAGGTGCCGGGCGGCTTCCGGGTGGCGCGCCTTCCACCGATCGAATCCCGCCAGCGCGTCGGCCTTGCTGCGCGCGCGGCCGATTTCGACGAGCGGATGGACGGGCATGCGGCGCTTCGACGGCGCCACGCGCGGCGCCTCGCCGGCCTGCTTCCGGTAGTGCGGCGGCCACGGCGCGTCACCCTGCCCCTCGGCCAGCTGCCGTTTCGCCAGCTCGAGGAGGGATTCCAGCGAACACGCGCTCCCGTCGATGCCGGCGTGGCGATCGCCGATCTGCTCGAAGCGCGACGGCATCGTTCGCAGCGTGAAGTCGCCCGGCTCGCACGCATCGATCTCGTCCCAGCCGAGCGGCGCCGACACGCGCGCGTCGGCGGTCGGGCGCACCGAGTAGGCGGCGGCAATCGTCCGATCCTTCGCGTTCTGGTTGTAGTCGAGGAACACGCCGTGGCGCTCTTCCTTCCACCACTTGCTGGTCGCCAATGCCGGCGCGCGCCGCTCGACTTCGCGTGCGAACGCGAGCGCGGCCTGGCGCACCTCGTCGAAGCCCCAGCGCCGCTCGATACGCACGTAGATGTGCATGCCGCGCGACCCCGACGTCTTCGGCCAGCCGACCAGGCCGAAGTCGTCCAGCGTCGCGCGGACGATCGCGGCGACCGCGCGGATTTGAGGCCACTCGACGCCCGGCACCGGATCCAGATCCACGCGGAGCTCGTCGGGATGGTCGAGATCGTCGGCGCGCACCGGGTGCGGGTGCAGCTCGAGGCAGGCGAGGCTGGCCATCCAGACGAGCGCGGCCGCGTCTCGCGGGACGACTTCCTCTGCGCTTCGGCCGGAGGGAAACTGCAACGTTGCCACGTCGATCCAGGGCGGCCGCGAACGCGGGGCCCGCTTCTGGAAGAAGAACTCGCCGTCGATGCCGTTCGGATAGCGGACCAGCACGTTCGGCCGGCCGCCGGCGGCGCGCAGCGCCCCGTCGGCCACGGCGACGTAGTACCTGCGCCAGATCGCGTTTGGTATACCCGGCCCCTGGAAAGAGCACCTTGTCCGGGTTCGAGACGGCGACGTCTCGACCCGCGACCGCGATGATGTCCGGCGCGTCTCCCTGCATCGCTCGAATATAACGGAAGTGATTGCGAGCGGGTGGCGGCGATCGTGTCTCCCTGCTACACTGGCGCGTTGTCTGGCAGTCCGAAGGGGCCGCTCAACATTTCAATCGCGCTCTGGAGGTGAGTATGTATATGAAGAGAACTGTGGGGCTCGTCGCGGCAGCCGTGATGGTTGCCGGTGCGCTGGCGCCGCTGGCTGCGCAGACCAAGACCGTCACCGGCGAACAGGCCACGATTACGGCCAGCGTCGAAGCGATCGACCATGGCAACCGCACCGTGACGCTGAAGGGCCCCAAGGGCAATTACGTCACGATCGACGTCCCCGCCAGCGTGGCGCGGTTCGATTCGATCAAGGTGGGCGACAAGCTCACCGCGACGTACTACGAGAACATGGTGCTGAGCGTGCAGAAGCCGGGCGAGAAGCCCAGGGACTCCGCCGCCGCGGCCTTGACGAGGAGCGATTCGACGAAGCCGGGCGCAACCGCCTCCAAGCAGCGGACGATCACTGCCGAGATCACGGCAATCGACATGAAGGTACCGTCGATCTCGTTCAAGGGACCGAACGGCTGGGCGTACAGCTCGAAGGTCGAGGACAAGGACACGCTGTCCAAGGTGAAGGTCGGTGACAAGGTCGATATCACCTGGACCGAGGCGCTGCTCGTCAGCATGGACACGCCCAAGAAGTGAGTAAGCCGTAAGCCCGTTCAGCTCCGGAACGCGCGTGCGGACGGCAGAGCGGCTCGCAACGCTTCGCCCGCCCCTCAAGTGGGCGGGCGGCAAGCGGTGGCAGGTGCCGCACCTTCAATCCATCTGGGCGCCGCACGCGCGCCGCCGGCTCGTCGAGCCCTTCTGCGGCGGCCTCGCCGTGACGCTCGGCCTGATGCCCGCGCGCGCGCTCCTGAACGACGCCAACCCGCACGTCATCAACTTCTACCGCTGGCTTCAGAACGGCCTTCGCATCGATCTCCCCATGGAGAACGACGAGACGCTGTTCTACCAGCATCGGGCCCGGTTCAACGCGATGCTGGCGGGCGGCCAGGGCGCTGAGCGCGAAGCCGGCGCGCTCTTCTACTACCTCAACCGGACTGGCTACAACGGGCTCTGCCGGTTCAACAGGTCGGGGGAATTCAACGTCCCGTTCGGCCAGTACGTGCGGATCGCCTACACACGGGACTTCACACCGTACCGCGATGTCTTCGCCCCCTGGACGTTCACGGCCGGCGACATGGAATCGGTGAAGCTCGAGCCCGGCGACTTCATCTACGCCGATCCGCCCTACGATGTCGAGTTCACGCACTACGCCAAGGATCGCTTCACGTGGGCGGATCAGCAGCGAACCGCCGGCTGGCTCGCCGCGCATCCCGGCCCGGTCGTGCTGGTGAATCAGGCCACCGACCGCGTCGAGAAGTTGTATCGAAAGCTCGGATTCGACGTGCGGTTTCTGAACGCGCCGAGGCGCATCAGCCGTACCGGCGATCGAACGCCGGCGCGCGAAATCATGGCGACGCGAAATCTCTGATAGTCCCTGGTCCTTGGGCCTTGGTTCCTGGTCCGTCCGGGGTCCATGGTCCATTTGGTCCGCGTAGCTACGCGGCCATGCCGGGACAAAGGACCACGGACGAAGGACGGACCAAGAACCAGGGACCACGAACCAAGGACCGGAGCGGCTACGCCTGACCGTTGGCGCTCCCGCGCTTCCGCCACTGGCTCGGCGGCACACCCACGGTTTTCTTGAACGCACGGCTGAACGCGGCCTCCGACTCGTAGCCGACGCGTTCGGCGATCTGCGTGATGTTGTCGGTGCCGCCTTGCAGGTAGTTCGCGGCCAGCTGCATGCGCCAGTTCGCCAGGTACTGCATCGGCGGGTGCCCGACGAATTGCGTGAATCGCTCGGCCAGCGCCGATCGGGACAGCCCGACTTCGCGCGCAAGCGACTCGAGCGTCCACTGGTGAGCCGGGCTGCGGTGCAGCGCCGTCAGCGCGCGTCCGACGAACGGCTCGCGCAGGCCCGCGAGCCAGCCCGTTTGATCCGCGGGCAGCGTTTCGAGGTAGCGGCGGACGACATCCACGAACATCAGCTCGCTGAGACGCCCGAGCACGCACTCGCCCCCGAGCCGCGGTTCCTTCGACTCGGCGACCGCGAACTGGACGAACGCATCGATGGCCCCGCCCGCGCCGTCGCTGACACGGATGACGGGTGGCAGCGCAGCGAGCAGGGGATTGAACGGCCGCGCGTCGCACCCCAGGAACCCGCAGACAAAGCGCGCCGATTCCTCTGTGCTGTCGCCCACGGAGATCGTGAAGGGCAGCTGCCCGTCGCTCGGCGGCCGGTACATCGCCACATCCGGGGCCTTGCGCATGCCGGGCGTGCTCGACATCGCATGCCCGTCGCCCTGCGGGAAGACAACGATGTCGCCGGCCGAGAGGCGGATGGGCGTGCCCCCGTGGACGGTCGCCCAGCAGGTGCCGTGCGTCATCACGTGGTAGGAAACAAGATGCTCGGCGCCCGGAAACATCCGGCCGACGATCGACTGCCCGGGCGGCGTCTCTGCGACCCACGGCTCCGACGCGTGCACGTCGAAGAAGATGGCGCCCGTCAGGCGAACCGCGCGCAGCACATCCGACAACGCATCCATAGGCAATCCCCGCGACAATCGACACAAGACGGCGGGCCTTCCGGCGCCGAACGCCCAATCCGGACGATCGGCAAGATCAGGCGGACGGCCGGTCATTCGGGCGGCCGGGCCTCCCCGCTACACTCGCAGGCGTTTTGAGGAACGTTCCGATTCTACAAGGAGACCGATCATGAACGGCATTGAAAGCACGACCTCCCCAACCGCCGAGCTGGACGCGATCAAGGCGAAGCAGAACGCCACGTGGTCGTCCGGCGACTTCGGCATCATCGGCACGACGCTGCAGATTGTCGGCGAATCGCTTTGCGAGGCGGTCGACCTGCGCGCAGGATCGAAGGTGCTGGACGTGGCGGCCGGCAACGGCAACTGCTCGCTGGCTGCCGCCCGCCGGTTTTGCGACGTGACGTCCACCGACTACGTGGCCGCGCTGCTCGAGGACGGACGCCGGCGCGCCGAGGCCGATCGCCTGCCAATCCGGTTCCAGGAGGCTGACGCGGAGGCCTTGCCGTTTCCGGACGCCTCCTTCGACGCCGTGCTGTCGTCGTACGGCGTGATGTTCACGCCCAATCACGCGCGCGCGGCCGGCGAATTGCTGCGTGTCTGCCGCCCCGGCGGGAAGATCGGCCTGGCCAACTGGACGCCCGGCGGGTTCATCGGCAAGCTGTTCGGCGTCATCGGCCGCCACGTCCCGCCGCCCCCGGGGCTCACGCCGCCATCGCGCTGGGGCGTGGAGGACTACCTGGACCAGCTGTTTCGCGACTCGGCATCGGACATCCACATCACCCCGCGCGATTTCGTCTTCCGCTACAAGTCGCCACAGCACTGGATCGACGTGTTCCGCACGTGGTACGGCCCCGTGCTCAAGGCGTTCGCGGCTCTGACCCCGGAGAAGCAGCAGCAGCTCAACGACGACCTGCTCGCGCTGATCCGCGACTTCAACACCAGCGGCGACTCGACGGCCGTCATCCCCAGCGAGTATCTCGAAGTGGTGATCACGAAGCGGTAGAGCCGCAACCTTCAGTCCAAGGTCCCTGGGCCTTGGTGCTTGGTCCGTCCGCAGTCCCCGGTCCTTGGTCCACGTTCGTATCGCTCAGGCGCCGTGGACCAGGAACCAAGTACGAAGGACCCGGGACCAACGTGGGGAACCCGGGCCTGGCTTCTTTCGTCTATCGAAAGAAGCCAGGAGACCCGGGCCCATGACGACGAGAGAAAAAGCCGACATCCTGCAGGGCACCCTGGACATGCTCGTCCTGAAGACCCTGCGGCTCGAGCCGATGCACGGGTGGCGGATCACCGAGCGCATCGAGCAGTGGTCCGAAAGCGTCCTGCAACTGGGGCAGGGCACCCTCTATCCCGCCCTTTACCGGCTCGAACGTCAGGGCCTCATCAGCTCGGCATGGCGGGTCACCGAAAACAACCGACGCGCCCGCTACTACGCCCTCACGCGCACCGGCCGCCGGTATCTGGACGATGAGCTCGAGCAGTGGCGGCGCATGTCCCACGCCATCAACCTGGTACTCAACGCGACCCTCGACTGACGGAGTGCATATGCGCTGGATGACGGAGTGGCTGCGGCGGTTGCGGTTTCTCGCCACGCGCCGGGCCGTGGAGCACGGGCTCGACGAGGAGATTCGGTTTCACATCGACCAGCAAATCGCGAAGAACATGCACGCCGGCATGGGCCGCGAGGAAGCCCATCGCCAGGCCATGGTCAAATTCGGCGGCGGGCCGAACGCCGTCAGGGAAAATGCGGAGGACCAGTTCCGCTTCGCGTTGCTCGAGGACTCCTGGCGCGATCTCCGGCACGGCGTCCGCGCCCTGCTCCGGGCGCCCGGCTTCACCATGATGGCCAGCCTCACCCTGGCCCTCGGCATCGGCGCCACCACCGCCGTGTTCAGCGTCGTCAACGGCGTGCTGGTCAAGCCGCTGCCGTACCCTGACGCCGATGCCCTGATCGGCGTGTGGCACACGGCGCCGGGCACGAATATTCCCGGCGACGTGCCAATCTCGGCGACCCAGTACTTCACCTATCAGGAGCAGAACCAGACGTTCCAGGGCTTCGGTCTCTGGGCGAGCGGCAGCGCGACCGTGACGGGCCTGGCGGAGCCGGAGCAGGTGCCGATCCTGCGCTTCACGTACGGCACGCTCCCGGCGATCGGCGTCAACCCCCTGCTCGGCCGCTGGTTCTCGCGCGAGGACGACACGCCCGGGTCGCCGGAAACGGTGCTGCTCGCATACGGCTACTGGCAGCGCCGCTACGGCGGCGACCCGGCCACGATCGGGCGCACGATCATGGTGGATTCGACGCCGCGTACCGTCATCGGCATCATGCCCGGGCGCTTCCGGTTCCTGAGCCAGGACGCCGATCTGATCCTGCCGTTCCGGTTCAACCGCGCCGAGCTGTTCCTGGGCGAGTTCAACTACCAGGGCATCGCCCGGCTGAAGCCGGGTGTCAGCGTGGTGCAGGCCAACGCCGATGCGGGACGCATCGTGCCGCTGTGGCTCAACGCCTGGTCGGCGCCGCCCGGCCTGGACAAGGAGTTCATCCGGAATGCGCGGATGACGCCGGCATTGCGACCGCTGAAGCAGGATGTCGTCGGCGACATTTCAGGCGCGCTGTGGGTCGTGATGGGCACCATCGGCATCGTCCTGCTGATCGCCTGCGCGAACGTGGCGAATCTCCTGCTCGTGCGCGCCGAAGGCCGTCAGCAGGAAACGGCGGTCCGCGCCGCGCTCGGCGCCGGCCGCTGGCGGCTGCTGCGGGAGTGGCTGCTCGAGAGCCTCGCGCTGACGTCGCTGAGCGGCGTGCTGGGAATCGGCCTGACGATCGCCATCCTCCGGTTGCTCGTGGCGATTGGCCCGGCATCGCTGCCCCGGCTCGATGAGATTGCTGTCGATCCCATCGTGCTGCTGTTCGCCGTAGCTATATCGGTTCTGTCTGGCTTGCTGTTCGGCGCGATCCCCGTGCTCCGGCATGCCGGACGGAATGTGACGCCGGCGCTCGGAGGCTCCAGTCGCACGTCGACCCACAGCCGCGACCGGCACCGGGCGCGGCAGACTCTCGTCGTCCTGCAGGTCGCGCTGGCGCTCGTGCTGCTCGTCGGTTCCGGTCTGATGATCCGGAGCTTTCTCGCTCTGCGCGCAGTCGATGCGGGTTTCACAGGCGCGGATCGTCTTCAGCTCGTGCGCATCGCGATCCCCGAGACGCAGATCGAGAACCCGGAGCGCGTGGTTCGCATGCAAAGCGCCATCCGCGACGCGGTCGCGGCCATCCCGGGCGTTTCGGCCGCGGCGTTCACGAGTTCCGCGCCGATGGAGCCCTTCAACAGCAACGACGTGCTGATCGCCGAGGGCAAGACCTACCCGGAAGGCGAGTTTCCGCCGATTCGCCGGTTCAAGTTCGTGTCGCCGGGCTTTTTTCAGACCGTTGGCATCCGGCTGATTGCCGGGCGCGACCTGACCTGGACCGACCTCTATCAGCGCAAGGCGATCGCCGTCGTTTCGGAAAACCTGGCGCGGGAACTCTGGCGGGTTCCGGCAGCGGCGCTTGGAAAGCGCATCCGCGAGAACCCCACCGGCCCGTGGCATGAAATCGTCGGCGTCGTCGGCGACGTGCACGACGATGGCCTGCATGAGGCGGCGCGGGCGACCGTCTACTGGCCGATGCTCATCGACAATTTCTGGGGCAACCCGGTTCAGATTCAGCGCGCGGTGACCTTTGCGATCCGAAGCGATCAGGCAGGTTCGGACGTGCTCCTCAACCAGATTCGCAGGGCGGTGTGGAGCGTCAACGCGAGCCTTCCGCTGGCCCAGGTCCGGACGCTCAAGACCGTCGTGGACCGATCGCTGGCGCGGACGTCGTTCACCGTGGTCATGCTGGCGATCGCCGGCGGCATCGCGCTCGTTCTCGGTACGGTCGGCATCTACGGCGTCATCGCGTATACGGTCGCGCAGCGGACCCGCGAGATCGGGATCCGGGTCGCGCTCGGCGCGCAGCAGGCGGAGCTCAGGCGGATGTTCGTCCGGCAGGCGGTGGTGCTCGCGGCCGTCGGCGTCGCCTTCGGGCTCTGCGCCGCCGCGGGCCTCACGCGGTTCATGACGTCGCTGCTGTTTGGAATCGCCCCGCTCGATGCCACGACCTACGCGGCGGTCGCGATCCTGCTGCTCATGGTGGCCGCGCTCGCGAGCTACGTTCCCGCGCATCGCGCGACCGGCGTGGACCCGGTGAAGGCGCTTCGCGCCGACTAGCATTCGGCGACGGTGACGATCAACGCAGAGCACGCGGCGCCGCGTCGAGCGTTTCGCCGAGCGGTCACGCTCAGTAATCTCTGCGGACTCCGCGGTCTCTGCGTTCTACGTTGTCGTCTCCGTCAGGCCTGCCAGACCCCGAGGCCTGGCGCGGTGAGCATCGGGTGCGCGGCGGCGTCGATCACGCCGCCCGCGCCAAACATGAGCGGCGGATCGCACACGTCGCGCTCCAGCAGGAACGTTCCGAACGCGCCTTCCTGCGCCACGAGCGCGTCGCCCGCCGCTCGTGCGGCCGTGAGCGCGGCGCGCGTGAGCAGGCTCGTCTCACCCACCTGGGCGCCGACGATGATGCCGATTCCTCGAGCCCGGGCGTCCTCGATCAGCTCGAGCGTGCGGATGAGTCCGCCCATCTTCGACACGCGAACGTTGATCAGCCACCGCGGCGCCGGTCCGTCGAGCAGTCGCAGCTGGCCCCGCCGTACGCAGCTTTCGTCGAGGATGATCGGGCACGCCGTGGCCTCGGAGATGCGGGAAAGCGCGGCGTACTGCTCCCTGGCGATGGGCTCCTCGATGGCAAAGAACGGATAGCCGAGGCTGCCCAGGCCGGCGACGGCGGCGTCCGCGTCCGGCCAGAGATTGTTCGCGTCAGCACGCACACGGAACGAACCTTCGGGCCAGCTCTTGAACGCGACCAGCTTCTCGCGGTCGCGCTGGGTGTCGTCGGAGAGCTTCACCTTGAAGTCCCTGAAGCCCATGCGCCAGTACCGTTCCGCCATTGCCTGGAACGCGCCCGGGGATGCATCGCCGAGGACCGCGGTGTAACGGAAGGTCCCGGCGAGCGGCGCCATCGACAGAAGCGTTTCCACCGGGACGCCCTCTCGCTTGCCGAGCAGGTCGAGCACGGCCAGTTCCAGCGCGCACCATGCGGCCGGAGCGGCGTCAATCTCCCGCTGATGCGCCGTGATCCACGCGCGCAGTGTATCGATGCTGGTGACCTGACGGCGCAGTTCGGCTTCGTGCCGGGCGACGAACTCGCACGCCGTCGCGAGCGTTTCTCCGGTGACGTATGGCCTTGGGCAGGATTCGCCGCTTCCAACCGTCCCGTCGGCGGCGACTGCGTCAATCCACGCAGTCTCGGTTTCCGTACGCTCGGCCGCGGCGTGCCGGAACGCTACCGTGAACGGGATCTTCAGTTCACGGAACCGGAACCGATCGATCCTCAGCTCACCCGACGACATAAGGCTCGAGCGGCAGCGCCAGCTTGCTCCGGTACTGAAGCACGACGGGTTTGAATTGTCCCTCGCGCTGGCCCGAACGGACGCACGCGGCCTTGTAGGCCTCGCCCGCGCCCGGCTTCAGCCACGCGATCGTCAGCGGCGCGAGGCGTCCGCTTGCGCGCTTGCTGCGGTATTCGATGTTCAGATCGCCGAGGCGCTCGTCGACCGCGGCCGCGACGTCGGCCAGCGGAGGCCTGGCCGGCGCGTCGTCCTCGAGGAAAAGGCGGTAGGACGGCCGATCCTCGTCGCCGACGAGGAGGAAGAACGGCGCGGCCAGCCCGAAGGCCCGAGACGCACCTTGCACGGCCTGAATGACCTGTCCCTCGTACAACTTTTCCCCCGTCAGGTTCGTGACGCCCTTGCCCTTCTGCACGAATCGCAACAGGGGAGTCCTGCGATGGAACCCGGTGACCTCCACCAGGTCGTTCATGAAGTAGCGGTACAGCCCTGCCGCCGTCGTGATGACGATGTAGTAGCGCCGCCCTTCCGTGAGTTCGCCGAGAACCAGGAACGCGGGCCGGCCGCTGTCCCAGGCGTCCTGCTCGACGAACTCGAAGAAGTGATGGTGATAGGGCGGCAGTCCGCCAGGTGCCTCGGCCTCGATCGCGATGGTTCCGCGGCATTCGGTCGCCTGATAGCCGAGCTCCATCACCCTGGCGCCGGCCGGCAGCGTGTGGCGCAGTCTGTCGAGCGCGATGCCGCAGCTGCCGCCCATCCACGTCGTCACCAGCCTGACCTCAGGCCAGAGGCTCGCGAACGTGAGCGGCGCCGCGCCACGAAGCTGGGACGCACGAGTCCGATCGGCCCGAAGATGGGGCGCCACGATTGCGCGCGTGCCGGCGTCGAGCGCATCGAGCTCCGGGAACGATCCCGTTTCGAGCGAGCGAGCCAGCTCGTCCCTGCGATTGTTCAGGATGTCGAGAAGCCGGAGAAACGTCGACGGGTTCGGCGATCCCATGTACGTGATGCCGGGAAACGCGAGCGCCAGCCGGAGAATCACGAGGTACTTGAGGTCGTAGTCCCCGATGGCCGACACCGCCGGCGGCAGCACGAATCGCGCGCGAACCGACGGGGGAAGCGATTCGTAGAGATATCCCGACACCGATCCGACGTGATGGCCGGAATCGAGATGGCCTTCGACGGCCGCTCCCATGATGCCCAGGGCCTTGCCGGAAAATGCCGCGGGGCAGGCGCGGTACTGCAGGTAGGTGAACAGCGCCTGTTCGGCGCGATGGGTGCGCAGCGTCGACGGCGGGATCGGAATGTACTTGGGCGTCCCGGTCGAACCGCTCGTCTGCGCGTAGAACACCGGGGCTTCCGTTGTCAGCGCGGCGGCGCCCGTGCTGCGCTGGCGCTCGATGTACGGGCGCAGCGTGTCGTACTCCTGCACGGGAACGTGCTGGCGGTACTGTTCCGCCGTTCGGATGCCGGCGAAGTCGTGCTCGAGGCCGAACTCCGTCGTGCGGTTCGCGTTCAGGATCGCCAGGAGCACGCGCTCCTGTTCGCGGTCCGGCCGCTGCGCCTGCCGGTCGAAGGGCAGCCAGTAGCGCGCCGCGTACGCCAGCATCCCCCCGCGGAATGCCAGGCCCGGCGTCACCGGCTGAACGGGGCGCGCATCAGCGCCCAGAAAGACTTGGGATAGCCGGGGTCCTGCAGTCCAATCGATTCGACGTCGCGCTCGCGGGGCAGGAACCACGTGCCGAACACGAGATCCCAGATGATGACCGTGTTGCCGTAGTTGGCGTTGGACTCGCGCGGAATTCTCGAGTGATGCCACCGGTGCGTTTCGGCGCTCCCGACGATGTAGTTGAGGACGCCGTAGCGCACGTCGATGTTGCAGTGCTGGAAGAATCCGTTGGTCGCGTACGCGATGTAGTAGAGCGACAGCACGGCCGGATCAACCGCCATCAGCAGGAACGGGAGGCTGTCGAGCGTCATCTGCAGCGCCTTCTCGATGAAGTGAAAACGCGCCGTGTTCAACCAGTAGAGCTGCTCGACGGAATGGTGTACCGAGTGAAGACGCCAGAGGGTATCGCTCTCGTGTGCGGCGCGGTGGAGCCAGTACCTCAGAAGGTCAACGACCAGCACCATCAGCACCGCCTGCGCCCAGACGGGCCAGGCATGCGGCCAGAGTGCTGCGATGGGCAGGTGCAGCGCACGCGCCGGTTCGATCAGCGCGTAGGTGAAGACGAAGCCCACGAGCGGCGGGAACGCGAGCTGCACCACTGCCATGAACCCGAGATCGGTCTTGATTTCGCTGACCGGCGGGCGCCAGTCCTGCCTGTGGGGGAACCGCAGCTCGAGGACAGTCACGAGCGCAGCGGCGAGCAGAACCGGGACGTAGGTGCTCGCGACGAGGGGGGCGCCCGCGGCGCGCATCAGGGCGAACACCGCAAACGTCACCGTCATCACTGCCGGATAGTGCAGAAACGGAAGCCAGGTGGCCCTGCCTGCTGCCATATCTGGTTTATCGGCTCAGCGCTGGCTCTCCTCCATGAATGTAGTGAAAGCGGCCGAGGACGAGCAGGTATCCCGCCAGCACCAGGTGGAACAGCGTGGGAACCGGGCTCGCGAACCAGCGCACGTCACTGAGCACCGTGGCGCCCAGGACGAGACGCGCCACCATGCCCAGGAAATACACGCCGCCGAACGCGATGGCCGCGAGGCCGACCGCGCGCCTGGGTGTGACGGCGCCGGTCGAGAACCGCCAGGCGGTCCAGCCCGACGCCGCGAGAATCAGCAGTTGCGACGCGAGGAGGAGGCTGTAGGGAATTGCTCCGCTGTGCCATGCCTCGAATGGCGGCAGGACGGCGGAATGCACGACAAGGGCGAGCGGCTGCGCGACGACGCGGCACGCGAAGAGCGCGAAAAGCACCCACAGACCGACCGCGTAGCGCCGCGAAGGAATCAGCGCACTTCCGTCAGGCGGATTGACTCGGCCACGCGCTGGAACGCGTCGCGAAACGCTTCAGCGTCGTTCTCCTGCGCAACCGTCATGTAGTAAAACAGCGTCCCATCCGCGAGGAACGTCGTGTAGACGCCGATGCGCTCCTGGCCGCCGAGCGGGGAAGGGTTGTCGAGCGGCGTGCTGAGGGCGGAACGCCCTGAAATGCGCGTCGTTTTCTGCGTGCCGGCCACACGGAGCCCGGGATTGTTCTGCGTGACGGCTTTCAGCCAGGCGTCCGTCGCGTCCTGCAGATCGCGAGACGCGGCCTTCGCCACGCCGAACTCCACGCCGTGGCTGAACACGGTCTCGCCCTTGTACGGACCGTACCCGTTTTGCGGGACCACTTTGACGGCGCTGTTCGACGACACCGCAGTCCAGTTGGACGGAACCGACGCCCGGAACACGTTGCCGCCGCGGATGTCGCGATACTGCGACGACGGCGGCGGCACCGGCTGTCCAGGCGTTCCGACCGTTTGAACCGATTCGCCCCCGGAGGTGTCCTTCGCCTTCGCCAGTTCGCTCGTCGATTTCGCCGCCGGTAGCGCGGCGAACGCGGTCTTCATCGGCTGGAACTCGCCGGCGTCGGCCGGGCTGGCCATCGCCACCAGCCCCGCTTCCCTCGTGATGTATTCCGTGCGGTTGCCCGGATTCGGATGGCTGTTCAGCCACTGCGGGCCGTTTCCGCCCTTCGATTCGCGCTCGATCGTCTCGAACATGTGCGCGAGCGCGCGCGGGTCGTAGCCGGCGCGTGCCATGATTTGCGCGCCCAGCAGGTCCGCCTGTTTCTCGAAGTCGCGGCTGTATCGCAGGAGCACGGTGCCCAGCCCGAACTGGCTGCCTTGCGCAATGGCCGACCCCGCCGCCCCTCCGACCACGGCGCCGCCGACGGCGCCGGCGATCTGGCCCAGTTGCAGCCAGGGATTCTGCGCCTTGGTCATGTTGGCGGTTCCGTGTCGCAGCAGCACGTGCGACAGCTCGTGCGCCATCACGCCGACGACCTCGCCCTCCGCCGCCGCGGCGTCGAACATGCCGCGATGCACGAACATCGGACCGCCCGGCAGGGCGAACGCGTTGATCTCTTTGAGGTTCACTGGCGTGAACGAGTACTCGTAGACCGATTCCTTCAAGTTGGCTGGCGCCGCCGCCACGAGCCTGTCCCCGAGCTTGCCGAGGTAGCGGGCGATGCGCTCGTCCTTGATGACGGGGTATTCCTTGCGGACTTCGGCGGCGGCTTCACGCCCGAGCTCCACGTCCTGCTTTGGCGTGTATTTGTTTTTCGGCGGCTTCACCACCGTCTGCGCGAAGACTCCGGCCGCCGACATCAACGACATTGACAGGACGATCGCCATGACGGCTGCGCGCGTGGAAGAGGTTCTAATCGTCACTGCGCCTCACGAGCAGCATATCCGATGCCAATCGTAGCTGATCCGTCAGCGATCGGCGCGGCTGCCGTCACTCGATCCGGACGGTCACGTTGAACTTGAACAGATACTGGAAGGCCGTGATCAGTTTCAGGCTGGCGTCGCTCGGGTTGAGCGCCCCGCCCGGTCGGAAGCCGGCCATCGTCAGCTGGTAGCGAACGCCCTTGGGCTGTTCGACGCGCACCTCGAGGCTGGCCTCGGTGCCGAGGTTCCGGCTGCCCGCGCGGGGCTCGGTTCGCTGGTAATGATGCAGCTTCAGCGTCGCCGCACCTTTTCCGAGGCTCAGCCAGTCGAGTTTCTGGGTTGTGGCGACCAGCCCGTAGTACCACTTGTTGGCGAGGCCGGCGCCGATCGGCGCCTCCGGATCGATGAGTGCGGGCGCGAATCTCGAAAGGAACAGGAGATCCGGAGTGAAGGCCTGATTCTCGCCGACGTAGGACCCGCCGTGCCCGGCCTGGCCGGTGAACGAGAACCCCGTCGCGCGCTGGTTGCCCTGGAACTTGTTGGGATCGACGCTGGTGTAGCTGAGCGACAGCAGCTCCGCGTCGCCATTCGCTCCGTCGCCGGCGAGTCTCAGCCCCTCGGGCGCCGTGTTGGAGCGCCCGCTGCGGTAAAGACCGAGCGAGGCGAACGCGTTCCCCATTGTCACGATGCCTTCGCCGCCGGCGGTCCAGTAGTTGGCGTCGAATCCCTCGAGGGTCGGGTCGGCGCCCACCGGCACGCGGAGGCGGCCGCGATCGGCATCGCCGACGACCCCATACAATGCGGCGCGGACGCGGCCGGCCGTGAGGTCCCGGAGCTGCAGCACGAGATCGCGGTTGCTGCGATCGAGCGATGATGCTCCTCCCTGAATGGCCTTCTGCAGCTCCGCGACGTTGAAGCTGCCCATCGGGAGCTCCTTCCTGAACACGAAGCCGGCGCTGGCGAAGGCGGGGAAGCTGCCAAGACGGGAGCCGAAGTTCACGGCGTCGCCGGATTCCGAGATGGCAATGGCGTTGGTCGGCGCCGCGACGTCGAAGCGCCCGCCCGTGATGGTCGCGCCGTAGTCGGTGTAGACGTTCGCGAGGTACTTCGACGACTGCACCGACGGGACGTCCTGCCCGAAATCTCCGTTTTTCGCTGTCAGCTCCGCCTCGAAGTCCGCGCGGTTGCCCATATTCTGCTTGATGCCGATTGTGGCGCTGCCGGAGACGTGGGTGCGGTTCATCCCGTTCCATGGATTCGCCGACGTGATCACGGCGCTGCTGCGTCCGGATGGCACCGCGCCGCTCAGGTCGGGGTCGTTCAGCAGGCTGACCGAGAGCGCGCCGGTCCATGTCGTGCTCGATGCGGGCTCGGTGAAGTAGGCCTCGTCCACGAACGTCAGGTAGCCGCGGCTGTTGGTCGGCGTGTTGTCGTCGTCGTAGAACGCCACGTCGAAGGTCACGGTCGATCCGGTGCCGCTCTGCGCGTAAGCGTTGCGCAGCGAGCCCACCGGGACGCTGGCCGATCCGCCCGGCGGCACGCGAAGGGCCGCCTTGCACTTCTGGTCCCTGCAGCTGCCGATCTGCACACCGGAGAGAACCAGCTCGGCGCGCTCGCTCTCGGGAATGCCGGAGAAGGTGACCACGAACGCGCGATCGGGCGCGACACTGGTGAATTCGAGAAAGACTTTCCGGGACGTAGGAGGAATGTAGGCCGGCCGGCGGCGATTCAGAAATGCAGGGCTCGCGACGCCGAGGCGGTCGAGGAGCACCTTCACCCACGTTGACGGCTCGGTCGAGGGGCCGGTGGCCGGCGTTGCTCCGGAGGCCGCCGTGTTCGAGTTCGAGTCGGGTGAGATGATGGGTCTGAATCCGGCCCGAGGCTCCTGTGTCAGCCACAGCACGCCGGCGGCGCGTCCGTTTCTGATCAGGACCAGCTGGACGTCCTTTCGTCCCTCGCGCTTCAGAGGTTCCAACGCTGTCCAGTCGACGTTCGCGATTGGCCGGACGCTGAGATCGATCGGCTGAAAATTCGATGGGGGCTGCATCGCCGGCGCTTCGAGCACGAGGGGCGGAGCCGGCCCCGACATCGTGGTGACATGTTCCAGCTGAAAGTCGCATTTCATGTACGCCGGAACGATCGCGCTGCGGTAAACGGGATCCAGCGGGCCGTCGTCGCCGATCAGGATGACGTTGTACTCGCGCAGGATCAGCCACAGGCTCGAGATGACGAGGCCGCTGCGCAGCACCTCGAGCTGGACGATGCCGCCTCTCTCGAACGGAAGAAGGTCCGCGCGGCTGATGATCACCCTTTCCGTGGGCTTCACCTTCACGCTGAACGAGTCTGACGCCCTGATTTCCAGGGAGTCCTCGTCGTCCCGCGCCGGGTTCCGATCCGGCGCATTCCGGATCTGGATCTGAGGAAGAACCGCGCTCCAGTACGCCGGCTTCGATCGCGTCGCAATGAGATCGAGGTATCGGCCGCTCCCGTCGAGCACGATCTCAGGAGGCAGGGGGTTCGTCGCCGGTGGTGTGCACGCCTGCCGTTGAAGCCGCTCATCGAGTTGATAGAGCTTCACGTCCCCCTGGGGGCTTACCGCGTCCGCGGCGCCCGCCGCGAGACATGGGAACACGGCGAGCGCAATCATCGTCGGGAGTGCAATCCTGATCACGGCCTACCTCGGAGCTGATGAGCAATGTCTGCACCCTTACGCGTGCAAACGCCCCCATCGGGCTCGTGGCCGCCGCGGCCCTTATCGCGAGACTCCCGTCAGCCTGTGGCTGAAATCGCCGCAATAACGACGTACAACGCCGAGCACGCAGAGAGCGGAATCACCTTGTCATCGCCACGAGGGCACTCCGCGATCTCTGCGATCTCTGCGTTGATTGAACAAACGGGCGCCGCAGGTGGGACGCGATCGCCGTCGCGATCGCGCGAGCCGCGCCTGCGTTGGGATGGAGCGACCGGCTGAGACGCCAGCCGTCGGCGATCTCGATCCAGACGTACGGCAGGCCGGCCTCGTCGAGGACGCGGAGCCGGAGCGCCCGCTCGGCCGGGTCCTCAACGCCGAACTGCGGGACGACGATTAACGGGTGCGCTCCCCTCGCCTGCGCCCGGTCGAGTGTCGCGCGGAGTACTTCGCGCGTCATCGTGATGCCGCGTTCCACGGTCTGTTCCCGGCGGAACGGGACGAGCAGCGTGACGAGCGACGCCAGCCGCCCGTGTTGTGCCGCGGGGAACCAGACCAGGCCTGGTCCCAGATGCGGCCGGTTGTCGTCGAGGTTCCGGCCGAAGATCGCGGTCATGAACAACGAGACGACGGCCACCGGCTGCCCGAATCGGGGCAGTTCTCGCTCGAGCCTCAGATACGCCTGATCGCTGCTGAAGCCGTGCACGGCCAGGTTCGCGCTCTGAATCCCCATCATGGCGCCGACCTGCGCGGGTACGCTGTCCTCCCACGTCAGGTCTTCCCCGAACATCACGGACTCGCCGATGAACACGATCGTCGGCTGCGCGGGATCGACGGGTTCGTCCGGGCGCCGGACGCGATATCCCGCCGCATCGAACGAGTAGTCGATGACGCGCGCGCCAGCTGCGAGCTGCCCCGTCCGTGCCGGCTCGAAGGTCCAGCCGAGCCGCGGGTCGCGGCGGCGGCGTGGTTCCTCTTCCGGGACCAGCCAGCCGAGGGGGCGGGACTGGACCTGGCGAAGGACCAGTTCTCCCGTCCCGAGCGCGAGGACGATCGCGATGGCCGATGGCAGGACGGCTCCCGGCGCCGAAGCCACGAAGCGCCCGGCCCGCGGGCGCAGCCAGAGAATGAGCCACACACCGGCGGCGGCCAGCGCGACGCGGACCGACGATTCGATCAGCACTAACCAGGGGCGGGGCAGGAACCAGGACGGCAAAAGATGTGTGTCGAGCCAGCGCTGCGTGGCGAAGCCGGCGCAGAGCAGAAACAGGGCTCCGACAAAAGCGGTGGCGGCTTCGGCTACGACGGGCGCGACGGACCGTCCGGGCGCAGATTCGGATTCCACGTATCCGCAGGATATTCCAACGCCGAAATCCTTCAGGAACTTACGTCACCGGTAACGCCTTACGCTGCGGCAAGCCCGTCTGTAACCAACGGTACCGGAAATGCGTGCAAAAGCGCGGCGCACGTCAGGCAGTATGAGGCAGCGCCTTTGCTTCCAAACTGCAGGGTCAGGTGTAAACCCCGATGGCTGTTCAACAGGGAACACGGCTCGATCGCCTGCTTCGGCCGGTCCACCGCTGGGTCTGGAGTGACTTCGACCGCCGCGTAAGGAAGCTGATCGCCTTCTCACAGGTCGAAGGGGACGGCGGGCGCGACATTTTGCGGGCCGCGGAGCTCACCCCGGATCCGCTCCTGCGCCGCTTGTACCTCGAGCACGCGATTGACGAGCTGCGCCACGCCGACCTGTTCCGCCGGCGCAGCGCCGCTCTTCTCCGCCTGCGCTCGACCCGTTCGACGGCGCTCTTCGACGCAAGCCCCCTGCCCGGCGGTCATGGCCTCGACGACCTGTCCATTGAAGGCGAGCCCGATCACCGGCTGCTCGCGTTCCTGCACGTGGCGGAAAAGGCGGCCGCGGGCCGCTTTGCGATCTATCGCGACGTCGTCGCCGACGATCCGCCCACGCGCGCCATCTTCGAAGAAATCCTCCGCGACGAAGTGTTCCACATGAACTACACCTACACCCAGCTCGCTCGCGTGCTCCCCGAGTCCTACCGCCGGCGGGTCTGGCAGGCCCGCGCGAGCCGTTTGTGGAAGCGATACCTCCGTCTGGCGGCGGCAGTGGCCGACGTGCTGGGCAGCGCCCTCCTCACCGTCGTGTATTTCGTGGTGCTCGCGCCGTTTGCCTTGCTGGCCAAACGCGCTGAACGCCGCGAAACGCCCGGCTGGAAGCCAATCGCGCAACGGGACAACGAGCCGTCGGCCAGCCAGTATTGACATGAAGATCCTCGGCATCTCCGCGCATTACCACGACTCGGCTGCCGCGCTCGTCATCGACGGCGTGCCCGCCAGTGCCGTCCAGGAAGAGCGGTTGTCGCGCCGCAAGAACGACGCGTCGTTTCCGCTCGGCGCCATCGAATGGTGCCTGGATCACGCGGGCCTCGAGCCGGCCGACCTCGATGCCGTGGTGTTCTACGAACGGAGCATGAAGAAGTTCGACCGGATCCTGACGTCCGCGCTCCGCACCTTTCCGCACTCCTGGCGGTCCTTTCCCCACGCCATCAAGAACTCGCTTGGCGAAAAGGTCTGGGTCCGCGGCATCATCTCGTCGCAACTCGGCGTGCCGCGATCGAAGATCCTTTTTACCGGCCATCACCAGTCGCACGCGGCGGCCGGATTCCTCACGGCGCCGACCAGCCGCGCCGCGATCCTGACCGCCGATGGCGTCGGCGAGTGGGCCACGCTGACGGCCGGCCGGGGCGAGCGGTGTCCCGGCCGCGGCGCCAGCATCACGCTCGACAGGGAGATCAGATATCCACACTCCCTCGGCATGCTGTATTCCACGTTCACCGCCTTTCTCGGCTTCGCCGTGAACGAGGACGAATACAAAGTCATGGGCCTCGCGGCCTACGGGCGGCCGACCATGACCGAGGCGGTCCGCAAGTTGATCCGGCGCACGCCGGACGGCGCGTTCGTCCTCGACCTGAAATACTTCGAGTACCAGACGACAGCCAGGCAGTCGTATTCGCCGCGATTCGTCGAGCTGTTCGGGCGTCCTCGCAACCCCTACGAACCGATCGATCTGGAGACGGCGGACGGACGGCGCTTCGCGGATTGCGCCGCGAGTGTCCAGGAGGTGCTCGAAGACACCCTGGTGGACCTCACGCGCGCGCTGCAACGGGAGACCGGCCTGCCGGATCTGTGTCTCAGCGGCGGCGTGGCGCTCAATGGCGTCGCGAACGCGCGGATTCTTGCCGAGTCCGGCTTCGAGCGCGTGTTCGTCCCGTCCGCTCCCGGCGACGCAGGCTGCGCGCTCGGGGCGGCGCTTTATGTCGATCGAGTGTGTCTCGGCAACCCCGATCGCGATGTGCCCGATCATCCGTTCTGGGGTCCGACGGTGGACAGCAGGGAGCTGGCGCAGGCGGCGCGTGAGGACGACCAGGTCGTCGAGGAGCTGGATGACACGGTGCTGATCGAACGGATCGCGGATGAGCTCGCCGCCGGCCGTATCGTCGGCTGGATGGACGGCGCCTCGGAGTTCGGCCCGCGCGCGCTTGGCCACCGGAGCATCCTGGCCGCGCCGCACTCGCGCGAGATGCGCGATCGGCTCAACCGGGACATCAAATACCGCGAGGAGTTCCGGCCGTTCGCGCCCGTGACGCCCGCAGAGACGGCCGACCGGTATTTCGATCTGCCACCGGGAGGGTCGCGGCTGGCCCGCTTCATGTCGGGCGTCTTTCCGGTGCGGCCCGAGTGGCGTTCGAGGCTCGCCGCGATCACCCACGTGGACGGTTCCGCTCGGCTCCAGACACTCGAGCGCGGGATGGCGCCGCGGCTGTACCAGTTGCTCGAGGCGTACGGACGCCGCACCGGCATTCCGGTGCTGCTCAACACCTCGTTCAACGTGGCGGGAGAACCGATCGTCAACCGCGCGCTCGAGGGGTATTCGACATTCCGGCGCTGCGGGATCGACGCGCTCGTCGCAGGATCGACGCTCGTGACAAAGCGCGCGTCCCCGGCTCACGGAGTGAAGGAGGCAGTGGCGTGATCAGGAAACGCAGCGGGATCCGGCGCCGGTTGATCATGCTCGGCAGCACGGCGGGATCGATCGCCGATCTCGTTCGCGGGCTGTGGCGAGCCGACTCAGGCAAGCGGTGGCTCGTCCCGCTTGCCGTGTTCCTCTGTTTGTTCGGGCTGGTGCTCATCCTGGCAACCACCGTCGAGGCGCTGGCCCCGTTCGTCTACGCGATATTCTGAGAATGGACGGCTTCCGCGACCTGCTGGCCTGCCCGGCGTGTGGCGGCGAGCTCTCCGCAGACTGGCACTGTCGGCGCTGTCCGGCTCGCTTCGAGGCGCCTGACGGGATTCCCGCGCTGCGCCTTGCCGGCGACCCGCGCACCGAGGCGGTCGCCCGCTTTTACGAGCACGCGCCGTTCCCCGGTTACCCGTCACGCGACAGCCTGCACGCCCTTCACGCGCGGGCCGGACGAAGTGAGTTCGCGCAGATGGTGCACCAGGCGATCTCCGGTGATGCGCGAATAGCCGATATCGGGTGCGGAACCGGCCAGATGAGCCTGTATCTCGCGCGCGCCGACCGCGTCGTCATCGGCGCCGATCTGACCCGCGCGGCGCTCCTGCTCGGCGCCGCGGCGGCGCGACGCTTCGGCCTCACGCAGGTGCAATTCGTGGAGACCGATCTGCGCCGGCCGGGGTTGAAGGCGGGCTCGTTCGACGTGGTCTATTCGTCGGGGGTCCTGCACCACACGCCGGACCCGCGCACGGCGTTCGCCCGGCTGGCGCAGCTGGCCCGGCCCGGCGGAACGATCATCCTCGGCGTCTACAACGCGTTCGCGCGGGCGCCGCTGCGGCTGCGGCGCCTCGTTGCGCGGCTGTCAGGCTTTCATTTCATCCCGTTCGATCCGGTGCTGCGCGATCGCGCCGGCGAGCCGGCGCGGCGGGCGGCGTGGCTGCGGGATCAGTATCAGCATCCCGAAGAGCACCGCCACACGCTTGCGGAGGTACAAGGCTGGTTTGCCGAGAATCGAGTCGAGTACTTGCGGGCGTACCCGAGCGCCGTGCTCGGCGACGAGCCGGGCGACTTGTTCACTCGCGCGGCCGACAACTGGCGGCCCGAGGGCTGGCTGGCTCAGCTGGGCTGGATTCGCGCGCTCGGCCACGAAGGCGGGCTGTTCTTCACGGTCGGCCGGAGAACCTAGGGCGGTTTTCGTTTCAGTGTAGGTCGGTGTAGCGCCCGTCCTTGGTTCTTCGTCCTTGGTTCTGGGTCCGTCCTTCGTCCCGGGTCCAGACGGTGTCCCAGATCCGGTGCACAGAGACCAGGACGACGTGGACTATGGACCAAGAACGGACCAGGAACCAAGGCCCAAGGACCCGGGACTTGCGGCTACGTCGATCTGAAAATCGGTCTAGGACGCGCCGCTACACGGTCTTCTTGAGCAGCGCCTGGAGACTCGGCCAGATCAGCCCGGCTATCGCTCGCGCTCCGTCCCGGTTCGGATGCGCGCGATCGCTCTGCATCAGCGATGGATTGCTCATGATGTTCACGAGCAGGAACGGCACGAGCGGAACGCGAAACCGCATGGCGAGATCTTCGTACATGCGGTGAAACGCGACTGAATACTCCCAGCCGCGCAGCGGCAGCGCGTCCATTCCGATCAGGAGTGTCTCGATGCCCCGGCGCTGCGCGTCGTCCATGATCACGCTGAGATTCGACTTCACCTGGTCTACGGGAACGCCCCTCAGGCCGTCGTTGGCGCCCAGCGCAAGGATCAGGATCTCCACGTCGTCGTCCAGCGTCTCGCGGTAGCGCCTCAACGCGCGGGCGGTCGTGTCTCCCGAGATCCCGGCGTTGACCACCGCGTATTTGTAGCCATCGTCCTCGAGGCGTTCCTGCAGGATCGCGGGGTAGGCCGCGTCCTTTCCGATCCCGCGGCCCGAGGTCAGGCTGTCGCCCAGCACGACGATCTTCGGCGTGCGGGCAGCGGCCGTGGAGGGCGAGGACAACGCGGCAATGGCGCCGATACACACGAGCCATCGAACGCTCATGACTTCAACTCTAATTCAGGTGGTCCTGCCTAACGCAATGACGGCGGAAAGCGGAAGTCCGCCATGTTGGCGTCGAGCTGAACGCCGGCGGTGTTGATCGCCATCGATGTCGCCCGGTAGCCCCCGACGGCGATGAGCACGTCGAGCAGTTGACGTGTGTCGAGCCCCATGGACAGCGCGGCCCAGGTGTCATTCGACACGCGCTCGTCTCGATAGAGCTCGTCTGTCGCACGCAGCAGCGCCGTCTCGAGAGGATCGCCGCCGCCGCTTTCCGGGCCGGCGATGATTCGGGCCACGTCTGCGTCGGTCATGCCGGCCCTCCGGCCGAGCCGCGAGTGCGCGGCCCATTCGTATTCGGAGCGGCAGAGGACGCCTATCCGCATCAGCAGGGCCTCTCGTTGCCTGGCCGACAGCGTCGTGCCGTTGAGAATGTGCTGGTTGATGGGCCCGCGGAGCCGATCGGCCGGCGGATTGCGGACGAAGGTGACGAACACGTTTGCGGCGGCCCGGCCGGTACCGTCCGGATCGAACCGCTTGCGCATCTCCGGCGTCCACTCGTCGGGCCGGAGCGGAGGAATCCGCGCTTCCTTGCCGACCAGCCGGAGGTTGGTTCGGCTGGCGCCAACGGCGTACGGGATCCCGGACGGGAGACGATCCGTCACGTCCGGCTCGACGTCCACGCCGAGCGAGTTGATCGCGCCGGCATGCAGCGTCACCGCGCCGACGCTGTCCACGAGGTCGATCAACTGGTTGGTATCGTAGCGGCCGGCCAATGTCCGCCACGTGGCGTCTGAAACGAACGAGTCCACGTGGAGTTCGTCCGCGGCGCGCAGCAGCGTCGCTTCGAACGCGTCCCATCCTTTCGTATCGGGCCCCTGCGCGATACGTCGCAGTTCGTCGTTCGTCAGCCCCGCTTGCCGGGCCGCGCTGGTCCGATGAGCCCAGATGTATTCGGATCGCGTGAGCCAGGCCGTACGCAGGCCGACGATCGCTCGGTGGCGCGGCGGCAGCGTCGAGGCGGTCCAGACGTAGTGCTCGTACGGCAGGATGTGCTCCGTCAGCGCCGGATGATGGAGATACGTGGCCACCGCATTGGGCAGTGCCGACGATGCAAACGTCGCGGCGATCGACTGCTGCTGGCTGCTTCGCTGCGATTCGGGGACAGGCGCGATTCGCGGACCGGCGGCGCCTGAGGGAATCTCGAGCAGGACAGCCGCGCCCAAAACGAACGACGCATGTGCGAGCTTCATCGCCGGCTTCCTTTCGATCCGATTGTCCCGAGGCGCGGTGCCTAGCGGCCGGCGGCCGCAGGCCGTTGAATGAGCTCGATCCGGTTGCCCGCAGGATCGAGCGCGATGCCGATGACGATCCCGGTATTCCGGAACGGGCGCGGGTCGCCATCGAGCGAACCACCCGCAGCTTTGATCGCGGCCACCGTCGCGTTCATGTCGGTGACATTCAGGATCACGTGCGCGATTGGATCCTTCGTGGCGTCCGAATCGCGATGCATGATCACGATCGGCATCACCTTGTTGGCCTTCGCCTGATCCGCCGTGGCGCCGAAATTCACGAAGATCTCGGGCCCTCCGGGCACGTCAATCCGGTTGACCTCGTGCATGCCAAAGGCGGACTGGTAGAACTTCGCCAGAACCACCGTATCCGCCGCCGCTATCCGGACTGAATTCAATGTCACCTCGGCTCGCGCGGTACCGCCCGCCGCGAACGCCACGCACGCCGCCGCCACGATTCGGGTGATTCTGTTCATCGCCTGCTCCAGGTAAGTGAGTGGATGTCCGGTTTCGGAGGTGATGATAGCAGGATGGGTGGATGGTCTCGGCTCGCAAGTGCTTATCGCACGGTGAACCGCTGCTCGTTCAGCAGCCTGCCGTCCTCGCTCCTCGCTTCCAGACGCCAGTCGCCCTCTTCCACGGTCAACCGGCTGTACGTGCGATAACCTTCTGTCGCGTTTGCCTCGATCTCCAGCGTGACGGATTGCCGCAGCGTGTTTCCGCGATACCAGCGATGCACGACTTCGGCATCACGCGGGGAAGTGACGCGAGTGAGGAAGACGATTGGTCCCGGCGCCGCGGGTTGGCCCACCGGATCGCAGCGCCAGCTGCGGCCGCTCGTCGAGAAGGCGCGGCACAACTGCGCGGCGGCCACGGTGACACTGCCGCCCGCCGCGGGCGGCTTGCGAGTCGCTACGCTTCGATCGTCGCGTCGAGGCGCGGCCGCCGGCGGTCGCGCTTGTTCGACCGGCGCGGGGCTCGTGGCGACGGGTGCCGACGCAACCGGCTCAGGCTTCGGCGCAGGTGCCGGCGCGTCGCGAGTCGACCACGGCCGCAGCATGAGTAGCAGGGCAGCTCCGAAGACGACGGCGCCGGCCGCTACCCATCGCAGCGAGGGGGTCGCCCGGCCCGCAGTCGGAGCGGCCACGCGCGGCGCAGCAATCGTCGCGGCCGCGACAATGTCTACAGGGTCCACAGGGCCCACAGGGTCCGGCGTTGGCGTGATGACAGCAGGTGACTCGATCGGCAAGCCGCGGGCGCGGCAGAAGTCTTCGAGGTTCTGCCGGCTCGCCAGCACCATCGGATGGTCGGGCGGGAGCGCTGCCGCCGCGATGGCCGCGGCCCGGCGAAAGAGCGTCTCCGCCTCACTCGAGCGCCCTGTCTCTTCGGCAACGACGGCGAGGTTGTTCAGCGTATTGGCGAGATCCGGGTGGAGCGGGCCGAGCTCTTCCTCCTGAATGCGCGCGGCGTCTCGCAGCAGCTCACCGGCAGCCGCAAGGTCGCCAGCCGCAGCGGCGTGCTCCGCCCGTTCGAGCATCTGACGAGCGTCCTGCTGTTCAGTCATCGCATCTCCGCAAGCAATTGTGTAGCGGAGCGATCGGGCCTTCAAGGTGATCAGTTGCAGGATCGGAGCGCCTAGAACCTCAACCCTCCCGCGAAGCGCAGCTGACGATCCGCCGTGTAGTTGACGTTGGGATCCTCGGCCACTCGTACGAACCATCGCCTCCAGTCGACGTCGGTGCTCACCGCCCAGCTCTTCACCTCGAGGCCATCGTCGCCGCGGCCCTGGTAGACCGTATCGACGGTCAGACGCCACTCATGCGGCAGGTAGCGCCGGACGGTGAGGTGCGTGTTGGTCTGCCCGGTATCGAGCCGATCGTCGTGGATCGCGTATGCCGAGATCGTGTTGCCGGACGCGTCCCTATAGCCGGCCCCGAACTGGATGTAGTCGTTGGGGTCGAAGCCCAGGTTCCAATACGGATTGAGGTTTGTCCGGCCCATCCCGCCGATTGCGAAAAAGCTGACGCCGGCTTCGGCGTAAATAGTGGCGCCAAGGAAATCGTGCGTTGCCGCCTGCACCGACGGCACGATCGTCAACCAGCGGTTGCGGTAGTCGAATTCCCAGCCCACCCGCGTCTGATCGAACCCATCGTCCTCGTGGTACGCCCCTACCCACGCGGTCATCTTCTTGAATGTGTGCCTCAGATTGACGTCCATGCCGCGCGTACCCGAGGGAACGCGTAGTACGCCAGCGTCAGCTTGTTCGTGGGTGCCGACGGTTTTCCGGATGCGGCATCGTCGGCGGCCGCAGCTGTGGCGGCGGTTACCAGCACAAACGTGAGCATGACCGGCCGCATGAAGACGCTGATCTTCATTGCCTGATCTCCCGGGCGAGAAACGCGCGCGCGACCTTCCAGTCGCGCATGACCGTCTGCGGGGAGATCGAGAGTGCGTCGGCGGTTTCTTCGACGCTCAATCCGCCGAAGAACCGGAGCTCGACGATCCGCGCCCGCCGTGGGTCGAGTGCAGCGAGCGCGTTGAGGGCGTCGTCCAGCGCGCAGATGTCAGCCGCGCGATCCGTGCCCGGAGCGGCGATTTGATCGAGCGTTGCCGACGATTGCTCAACGGGCTCCGCGCCCCCTCCGCGCTTTGCGGCGGTCCGTACGCGAGCCGCATCGACGAGGATGCGACGCATGATCCGGGTGGCAATGGCGAAGAAGTGAGCCCGATCCTGCCAGTCCACGCTGGGGGTATCGACGAGCTTGAGATACGCCTCGTGGACCAGCGCGGTTGCGTTCAACTGCCGATCGACGCGCTCCCTGGCAACCTGGCCTGCGGCCATCCGTCGCAATTGGTCGTACACGAGCGGCGTCAGGCGATCCAGAGCCTGCGCGTCACCTTCGCGCCACGACTTCAACAGGACGGTGATCTGGCTGGGCTCGTGCGCCATGGGGCAGGACGAGCCCGATCTTAGCCGATCGGCGTCGCCCGTCCGGGAACGCGTAGAATTCCTGAACCGGCGTTCGACGCAGTGAAGGTTTCCAGGTCAGCCAGTCTTGCTTGATAGTTCGGCGGCGGTTTTTTCGCATAGCTTAGCGAAGGACCTGTTTCAACGTACCGGGAGCCCGCAATGGATCCTGAACGGTGGCGGCGCGCCGCCGAGGTGTTCGATGCCGCCCTGGATCGACCCGAGCCCGATCAGCGGAACTACGTCCAGCAGGCCTGCGCCGGCGACGTCGAACTGCTGCGGGAAGTCGAGGCGTTGATCCAGGAAGATCGCCGCGCTTCGGCCCTGGACACTCCGCTCAGCCCGGCAACAATCGCCGACCTGTCGTCGGTCATAAAAATCGGACCCTATACGCTCGACTCACTGCTCGGCGTTGGCGGAATGGGGGAGGTCTATCGCGCGCGCGATTCGCGGCTCGGCCGTGACGTCGCGATCAAAATCCTGCCCGCCGCGTTTGCCGGCGACCGCGATCGTCTGGCGCGCTTCAAGCGCGAGGCCCAGGTGCTGGCGTCGCTGAACCATCCGAACATCGCCTCGATTTACGGATTCGAGAGCGAAGGCGGGGTCGAGGCGCTGGTGCTCGAGCTGGTCGAAGGACCCACGTTGGCCGATCGAATCGCCGCCGGCGCGTTTTCTCCGGGTGAGGCATTGGCCATCGCCCATCAGATAGCGGATGCCCTTGCGGCCGCGCACGATGCCGCCGTCGTCCATCGGGATTTGAAGCCGGCGAACGTGAAAGTGCGCGACGACGGTGTGGTCAAGGTGCTCGATTTCGGCCTCGCGAAGATCACCGAGGGCAGTCGGAGCGGCGGACGGACGGCGATGGAGTCGCCGACCATCACCACGCCGGCGATGACCGCCGCCGGCATCATTCTGGGCACGGCCGCGTACATGTCGCCGGAGCAGGCGAAGGGCAAGGCCGCCGACCACCGGAGTGATATCTGGGGGTTCGGCTGCGTGCTCTACGAGATGCTGACGGGCCGGCGTGCGTTCCAGGGCGAGGATGTGGGCGACACGCTGGCCGCTGTCCTGAGATCCGAGCCCGACTGGAGCGCGCTGCCGGCCGGGACACCGGCCACGGTGCAGCGCGGGCTCCGTCGCTGCCTCGAGAAGGATCCGGCGCGGCGCTATCATGCGATGGCCGACGCGTGGCTCGATCTTGCCGAGCCGGACGTTCCTGCGAAGGCGACAGCGGCCGTCAGGCCGCGCGGTTTGCGTCGCGAACGTGTTGCCTGGGCACTGCTGACCTCCGCGCTCGTCGGCGGTCTCGCGTACCTCGTAACAACGAGACCGGTGGCCTCTTCCGCGCCGGAGGTGCGATTCGCGCTCGCGCCGCCCGAGAAGGCGTTCTATGGTTCGGTCGGCGGCTTGACGGGAGGCCTGAGCGGGGCCACGATTTCACCTGACGGAACGCGCCTCGCTTTCGTCGCCACAGACGCCTCCGGCCGCACCGCGCTCTGGTTGCGTCCGCTCGAGTCGAAGGCGGCGCGCGCTCTCTCCGACACTGACGGCGCGGCCCTGCCGTTCTGGTCGCCGGACAGCCGGTCGGTTGGCTTCTTCGCGGCCGGCAAGATGAAGAGCGCCGACGCGGCAACGGGTGCCGTCCGCGTGATTGCCGACGCGAATTTGAGCCGCGGCGCTTCCTGGGGCAGCCGCGGCGTCATCGTATTCAGCCGAGGAAACCCTGCGCAGCTCGCGCGCGTGTCGGCGGACGGCGGCGTGATCACCACGATTCCAGGCGATTACCCTACTTCACTGTCGATCTGGCCGCAGTTCTTACCGGACGGCCGGCATTTCCTCTACTGGCGCCGCGGGCCCGATGGCCCGGCCATCGGGATCGCGTCGATTGATCCAGGGTTCACGCCGCGGATCCTGATCCGGAGTGACAGTGCCGGTGTCGTCCTGGTTCCCGGCATCCTCATCTTCGCGCGCGGAGAGGCCCTGCTTCAGCAGAGGTTCGACCTGGAGCGCCTCGAGGTCTCTGGAGAGGCGATTCCTGTCAACGAGCAGGTTTTCGTCAGTCCGGGTGCGGGCGTCGCGGACTTCTCGGTGTCGGCTGCCGGGGCGCTCGTGTATCGTCCCGCGACCAGCGCACCGAACCAGTTCGCGTGGCTCGATCGTTCGGGCCGGCAAATCCAGACACTCGGCGTCCCCGGCAGTTTTCGATGCATCGCCCTGTCGCCGGACGGCAAGCGGCTCGCGTACGAGGATTCGAACAAGGGCGACATCTGGATTCTCGATCTGGATCGCCAGACTCCCTCGCGGTTCACGTCGGACCCCGGCTTGGAGGCGTGCCCTGCCTGGTTTCCCGACGGATCGAAGATCGCCTATCGATCGGACGTCCCGGGCGTATTCGAAAAGGACACCAGCGGAACGACTGGCGCGCGCCTCCTGTTCAGCAGCTTTATCAACGGGCCTTCTCAGATAACGCGGGACGGCAAATGGCTGCTGTTCTTCTGGGTGCCGCCCGGGGGACAGTCGCAGGACATCGCCGTCATGCCGACGACGGGCGAACGGACGCCGCGCTCAGTCGTGCAGTCGCCGTTTCCAGATGTCGAGCCGCAGATATCCCCGGATAGCCGGTGGATCGCCTACGCCTCGACTGAGACGGGAAGGAACGAAGTGTACGTGCAACCGTTTCCGACGACCGGCGCGCGGTGGCAGATCTCGAGCGCCGGCGGCCGTCAGCCGATGTGGCGCGCCGATGGGAAAGAGCTCTTCTTCGTCGCCGAGGATCGGAAATTTTACGCGGTTAACGTGAAGGCCGCGGGCCAGAGTTTCGACTACGGTGTTCCGCGCTTCCTCTTCGACATGCGTGCCAACGTGTTCAACGTGCGAAACAGCTACGTCCCCAGCCCGGACGGGCAACGGTTTCTCGTCAACACATTTCTGGACCAGACGGGGCAGCCGCTGAACATCGTCCTCAACTGGAAGCCCCGCTGAGCAGCGGGGCACCTGGCAGCTGGTAGCTGGAGGGACGGCTTTCCGCATAACCCTGCAGGAGGGGTTATGCGGTTCACGCTCGCTACCTTGTTCTTCGCAGCGCTGCTCACGGTGCTCGCAGCAACATCGATCCCCGCCGGGGCTGCGGTCTCTTTGTTCGAATCGCTCCGTCGCGACGATCCGGCCGCCGTCTCTGCCACCGCGGCGGCAGCGGGTGAGGTGAACACGCCGGACGAGTCTGGCGCCACCCCGCTGATGTACGCCGTCCTCTACTCGCGCCCGGCGATCGTCGAGCGGCTGCTCGATCGGGGAGCGGCCGTGAATGCCGCGAACAAGTTCGGATCAACCGCGCTGATGTGGGCGGCTCCGCGGGCAGAAATTGTCCGCATGCTGCTGGCGCGCGGGGCCGATGTGAACGCCCAAGCCAAAGACGGCACCTCGGCGCTGGTCGTCGCCGCGCGCACCGGAAACATCGACGCCATGCAGGCGATGGTCGCGGCTGGCGCGGACCTGAAATCGGCCTCGACTCGCACCGGACTTCTGACGGCCGCGTACATATCCCAACGGCCGGCCCTCCAGGAATACCTCGCGTCGAAGCACATCAGGCTCGAATCGGCCGCCGATCTCAAGGGCGGGGTACTCGCGCGCCAGCGCGGCGACGCTCGTGCGTTCGAGCAACTGCTGGCCGCCGGCGTCGATCCCGACGAGGAAGTGTCACTGATTACCCTGTCGCTGCCGACCTATTTCGTGGCCGCGCACGAGGGCGGACTCGACGCGATGCGAGCGCTCGAGAAGGCCGGCGCCGATCCCAGGAAGACCGGCGGGCGCGGCTGGACCGCGTTGATGCTGGCGGCCGGCGACGATGCGCCGTCGATCCCGGTCATGCAGCATCTGCTGGCGTCTGGCGTCGACGTGAACGCGAAGGATGAAGCTGGCCGAACGGCGCTCGACTGGGCGCTGACCCGCGGCGAAACGCCGGCGTCCGAGTTACTGCGCCGCGCCGGCGGGTTGGCGTCCCCGCCGGCTCCAGCCCCCGTCCGCACCGCCGCTCCGTATACGCCGAAGGAAGCGGTGACGCGTGCGATCGCCAGACTGCAGCCGGCCGGACCGGCGTTCAGCAGCCGCACGCGGTGCAATTCCTGCCACAACCAGAGCCTGCCCGCGATCGCGATCAACGTGGCGCGCGCCCAGGCGGTCCCTGTGGACGAGTCGCTGGCGACGCATTCGTTCGACGTCACGCAGCAGAACTGGCGCGGCCGAAAGGAGATGGCGCTGCTCGGCGACACCAACCAGGCTGGCTTTCAGCTGAACGTCGAGTACGGCCTGTTCGACCTGGCGGAGACCGGGGCCGAGCCGACTCCCACGACCGAGGTAATGGTCCTCGGCCTTGCCACGCGCCAGATGCCGGACGGCAGCTGGCCGCCGGCGCCCGACATCCGCCCGCCGCTCACCGCAAGCGTCGTCGCCAGCACGGCGCTCGCGCTTCGCGGCATCCGCCGCTTCACGCCTCCAGGGCGCCGCGAAGAGATCGAGCTCCGCGTGTCGCGCGCGGCCGACTTCCTGCGCCGGGCCACGCCCGCGGACACACAAGATCAGGCGTTCAAGTTGCTCGGTCTGCTGTGGGCTGGCGCGGCACCAATGGAGGTTCCCCGCGAACGTGATGCGCTTGCGGCATTACAGCGCGCCGACGGCGGATGGGCGCAACTGCCCTCGATGTCCTCCGATGCGTACGCGACGGGCCAGGCGATGTTCGCGCTCCATGCCGCGGGGATGGCAGTGAAGGACCCCGTCTACGGCAAGGGCGCCGGCTATCTGCTCCGGACGCAGCTCGAAGACGGCACCTGGTTCGTCCGGACCCGCGCGTTCGGGTTTCAGCCGTACTTCGAAACCGGGTTTCCCTACGGACGCAGCCAGTTCATCTCGACCGCGGCCACCGCGTGGGCCGCGACGGCGCTGGCGTACACCTTGGGCGAATGAAGGCGATCGATCTCACTCATGCCGTCTCTAACGATTGGGCGACCGCGTCGACGAAGACCTTGAATCGGGGTTTCGGATGCCTCCGGCCCTCGCGCGTGAGCGACTCGAATAGCGTCTCTCGTACCGAGTGTGAGAGCTCCAGCTGGACACCCTTCCCGGCTGTGCCTCGATTGCAGATATTCTTCGGGTCGAGCCCCTGCAGGTTGGGATCTGGATGCGTCCGTACATCGAAGCCTTGTGCCTTCAGCAGGGCTCCGATGCTCGTTCCCAACTCGAGATCCCGGCCCCCGACGAACACGCCCTCGCCATCGTCGTCGCTTTCTTCTCCGTGGATTGTCACGACCCGGCTCGTGTCGCTCAGCAGGACGAGGCACATCGGCTCATCGAAGCACGTGCTCGTGATGTGCAGGACGCGGTTGCCCGCTCGTTTCAGCCCCTCGAACGCGTAGAAGGACCACCTCTGGAACGCGATGGCGTCAGCGATCTCGGAAGTCCCGGGCTCGATGCCGCCCCCGTGCGGCGCGACGATCGCGAACGCCGGCTCCGCTCGGCGAACGAAGACCCCATAGTCGATGCCTGATCGCTCGTGCTGCTCGAGCGCAGCGAAATTCGGATACGTGTCCGCCATGGGGCGCCTCCCTCGAAGAAATTGCCGAGCTGGCTGCATCGGATCAAACTTACCGACCAGGATTTTGTAGTTTAGCGACTCGCGCCGCCGGCAGGCTCCGCTACAATCACGCCGTTATGCCAACCAGGACTCCGCTGCTCGGTACTCTTCGTTCGTTGTTCCGCGATGCACAAATGGCGAAGGCACATGGTGTAACGGTCGAGGCAATCCGCGAGGTCCGGGCCATCGACGCCGGACTGGCCCGGCGGCGCGGCGTGTCGCGGCGATCGTTTCTGACCACCGCCGGCGCCACGGCCGCTGCGATGGCCGTTCCGCGATTCTCGCTGGGCGCCCATGCCCCGACCGTCGTGATCGCCGGCGGAGGCATCGCCGGACTGAATTGCGCGCTGGAACTTGCGGATGTCGGGATCAGGAGCACGGTGTACGAGGCGTCCGGCCGGATCGGCGGACGGATGTTTTCGAACAACAGCTACTGGGACGCGAATCAGGTCACCGAGTGGTGCGGCGAACTGATCGACACGAGCCATACGACCGTCAGGAGGCTGGCCAAACGCTTCGACTTCCGTGTGGACAACCTGCTCGGCGCCCAGCCGCCGAAGTCCGACGACATCTACTACTTCTCGGGACGGTACTACGCGAAAAGCCAGGCCGATCGGGATTTCGGTGCCGTGGCCGACATCATCGCCGGAGACGCGGAGGCAGCCGGCTTTCCGACGACGTTCGACTCGAGTACGGCGGCGGGCCGGGCGCTGGACAACATGAGCGTCTACGATTACATCGAGCGTCGCATCCCCGGAGGCCATCGCTCACCGCTCGGAGCGCTCCTCGACGTGGCCTACGTCATCGAGTACGGCGCAGATTCCACCGAGCAATCGGCGCTCAACTTGATCTTCCTGCTCGGCTTTCAACCCAAAGCCAGCTCTCTGTCGATCTTCGGCGAGTCAGACGAGAAGTTCCACATCCGTGGCGGCAATCAGCAGCTGCCCGAAGCGATCGCCCGCTTCCTTGGCGGCGACGCGGTGCGGCTGGGGCACCGGCTGACGAGGGTCGCTGAAACGACGAACGGCCGGTACAAGGTCACATTCGAGCGGGCTGGCGGCATCACCGAGGTGACGGCCGATTTCGTCGTCCTCGCGCTGCCGTTCGCCGTGCTGAACCAGCTGGACATCTCCCGCGCAGGATTCGACGCGCTGAAGCATCAAGCCATCGCCGAACAGGGACGCGGCCACAACGGCAAGCTGCACCTTCAATACGCCGAACGCGACTGGCTGGGACGGGGTCCGTGGCCTGGCGTGTCGAATGGCTCGAGCTATGCCGACACAGGCTACCAGGTGACCTGGGAGACGACGCGCGCGCAAGCCGGCACTCCTGGAATCCTGGTCTACTACTCGGGCGGGTCGACCACCGACGCGGCCGTCACAGGCCCGGCGTTCGCCCTGGCGAACAATGGCGGCGTCCGAACCGACGCAGCCGTTGCGCAATCTCAGATCGCGGCGATTTATCCCGGGCTCTCATGGAATGGAAAGGCGACGCAATCACTTCCTCACAAGAGCCCCTTCTTCGGCGCCTCGTACTCGTTCTACCGGACGGGGCAATATACGAGCTTCGGCGGCTACGAGCGGGTGCGTCAAGGCGGAGTGCTGTTCTGCGGCGAGCACACTTCAATAGACTTCCAGGGATTCATGGAGGGCGCGGCTTCTGAGGGTCAGCGCGCCGCGAAACAGCTGGTCAGACTGCTCGGCGTGGACTGAAACCGCGCAGTTCACGACGTTGGTTCGATCCGCAGCAGCGCACCGTCGTCTTCGTCCGTCAGCAGATACAGCAGGCCGTCGGGACCCTGACGAACTTCCCGGATGCGCTGCCTGAGCTCGTTCAGCATCGATTCGCGCCGCAGCTCCTCGGTCTGAGCGTTGAACACGATTCGCTCCAGGTGGCCGGTGCCGGGTATGCCGCCCGTGCGCATGCCGCCGACGAAGACGTTGCCCTTCCAGGCCGGGAAGCGGTCGCCCGTGTAGACGGCCATGCCGGCCACCGCGATCTGAGGAAGCCAGGCGACGAGCGGCGATTCCATCCCCTCGCGAGTGGGATGTTCGGAGATGCGCGGGCCTGGATAGTCGCGTCCGAAGCTCACGATCGGCCATCCGTAATTGCGGCCCGGCAGGATGATGTTGATCTCATCGCCGCCGTTGGGCCCGTTCTCGTTGTTCCACAGGGCTCCCGTCACCGGATGAACGATCAGGGCCAGCGTGTTGCGGTGGCCGAGGGTGAAGATTTCCGGCCGATAGCCGGCGCGACCTGCGAACGGGTTGTCCGGCGGAACGGAGCCGTCGTCGCGGAGGCGCAGGATCTTGCCGCGCAGACTCGCAGGATCCTGCGCGATCTTGCCGATATTGCCGCCGGTCGACATGTAGACCATGCCGTCGCGGCCGAAGACGAGGCGGCCGTTCAGCCCCGAGTTGCCTTCATAGGCCTCCGGCACCAGGAGATCGCGAACGTCGGTGAGCGCGCTGCCATCGAGACGGCCCCGCGCGAGCGACGGTGTGCCTTTGCCGTTCTCGACTGGCTTCGTGTAGGTGAAGTAGACCAGCCGGTTGTCGGCGAAGCGGGGATGGAGCGCGATATCCATCAGGCCGCCGTTGCCGTCCGTCCTCACACGGGGCACGCCCGCGATGGGCGCCGGATCGAGCACGCCGTTGCGGATCATGCGGATCCGGCCGGGCCGTTCGGTGACCAGCATGCCCCCATCCGGGAGGAAGGCGATACTCCACGGGTGCGAGAGACCCCTGGCGACGACGCTCACGCGGATCTTGTGCTGTTCGGCCGTATCGATCACAAACGGGCCTGCACCCAGAGGAGGGACGGGCACGCCGATCGCGGGCTGTTGCGCGCGTCCGACTGCCGCCGCGGTCAGCAGCATCAACGCGATCCAGCGAATGAAGGGGCTGATCGTCATGACACGTGATTCTAGCGCCATGGGACAACAGGGCAGCGGTATTCGGCGCTCGACCTCAGGGCCGGTTGACATACATAGAACCACAATGTATAAGGCTTCTAAGTATGGACATGACCAAGGACCTGGTCGCGGCTTCGGCCACGCCGCTCGTGCTCGCCATCCTTGCCGAGGGCGATAGTTACGGCTACGCCATCATCAAGCGCGTGGCCGAGTTGTCGGGCGGGCACCTGCAGTGGACCGACGGCATGCTCTATCCCGTGCTGCACCGGCTCGAGCGCCAGGGTCTTGTCGCGGCGAAGTGGTCGGCGTCCGAAACCGGCCGCCGGCGCAAGTATTACAGGATCACCAGGGAAGGCCGGACGCAGCTCGCGGCCCAGCGGCAGCAGTGGCAGGTCGTGGACGTCACTTTGCGGGGCATCTGGATGAAGGCCTGCACGGCGTGACGACCTTCGCCGATCGACCGCTCGAGGATCAGATCGCGCAATGGCGGGCCTACGTACGCCGCCGGCCGGCTCTTCACGGTCCCGACGTGGAAGAACTCGAGGGACATTTGCGCGATCAGCTGACGGCGCTCACCGAGGCCGGCCTGTCGGGGGATGAGGCGTTCCTGGTCGCGGTGAAGCGTATGGGCAGTCTCGATGCGCTGTCCCGCGAGTTCGCGCGCGCGCACTCCGAGCGGCTATGGAAGCAGTTGGTCATGGCGCCCGATGTTGATGCCTCGACGAACACCTCATACTCCGAGGCGTTCGTTGTCCTGGGGCTTGCCGTCGCCGCGGCGTTGGCCATCAAGGCACCTGCGCTGTTCGGTTTTCCGCTCAGCAGTGATCAAGAGCTGCCGCCGTTCTACTTCAGGAACTTCAGCCTGTTCGTGTTGCCGCTCCTGACGATCTACTTCATCTGGAAGCGGGGGGCGGGCGTGGCAAGCGCGCTGTGGCTCGCGCTGCCGTTCGCGGCCGGAGCCGTATTCGCCAACGTCTACGCCTTTCGCACAGGCAGCGACACCGAGAAGCTGACAGCGCTGCACCTGCCGATCGCGCTGTGGCTGGCCGTCGGCGTCGCCTACGTCCGAAGCCGCTGGTTCACTGGCGGTGGACGTATGGATTTCGTGCGGTTCTCGGGCGAGCTGGCGATCTACTACGTCCTCATCGCGCTCGGCGGGGGCGTGCTGATCGCCTTTACGGTGATGATGTTCGGGTCCATCGGGATGAACGCCGAGTGGTTGATAGGGGGCTGGCTCGTCCCATGCGGGGCGATGGGGGCGGTCATCATCGGATCCTGGCTCGTCGAGGCGAAGCAAAGCGTCATCGAGAACATGGCGCCGGTGCTCACCAGGCTGTTCACGCCGCTGTTCACGATTCTCCTGCTGGCGTTCCTGGCGACGATGGCGTGGACGGGCAACCCGATCAACGTGAAGCGGGAGGTATTGATCGGCTTCGACCTGCTGCTGGCGCTTGTCGTCGGGCTGGTGCTCTACGCAGCCTCCGCGCGAGACCCGCAGGCGCCGCCGGATTTCTTCGACGGCTTGCAACTGGCGCTCGTCGTCAGCGCGCTCGTCGTCGACGGCGTGGCGCTCGCGGCGATCGCCGCCCGCATCTCCGAGTTCGGCTTCACGCCCAACCGGGTGGCGGCCCTCGGAGAGAATCTGATTCTGCTCGTCAACCTGGCGTGGTCGGCGTGGCTGTACTTGTCCTTCCTGCGTCGCCGGGGCACGTTTGCCGTCCTCGAGCGATGGCAGATCGCCTATCTGCCCGTGTACTCCGTGTGGGCGGCATTGGTGGTCGTCGTGTTCCCGCCAGTGTTCGGCTACCGTTGATCCGGCTCAGTCAATCGGGACAGCTCGCCTCCAGGTCTGATTCGGGTGACTGACGCATTGCCACACACGCACAGCACCTCCGTTGACTGCCGCGCCATCGGAGTCGAGGCAGAAACCCGACGCCCTGTTTATCAGTCGGCTGTTGCCTCCCAGAAGATTCTGAATCTCCCAGAGCTGATTCGGGTGGTTGACGCATCCCCACATTCTGACCAGTCCACCGTTCGTTCTCGAACCGTCGGTATCCAGGCAAAAGTTGGAACTGCGATTGATCAGCCGAAAAGTACGACCACCGACGGCCCTCAAGGTCCATTGCTGATTTGGATGTTCCTGGCACTTCCACATCCGCACGGCGCCCCCGTTGACCGCCCTGCCGTCGGTGTCGAGGCAGAAGTTACTGGAGGCGTTGATCCAGCTGTCCGCCATCGCCGGGGAGGCGATCAGCAGAGTCGCGACGACGAGGAAGTAGTTGACGCGCATTTTCTTGTCCCCTTGCAGGAACACGCGCCAGGTTTCGGCAAAGCGTGTCATCTCGACCGTTTCTGGCGGGCATACCGCGGCGGATGAGCAAATCTCAGCGGGTCATGGGCGATAGCGATACAGCCGCGCAATCCCCTCGACCGTGTCGCGAATGGCGCGCTGCCCGCGCGCGCGGTCAGCGTCCGCGATCACCGTCGCGCGGCCCGCGCCGGTGCCATCGAGCTCGTAGGCGTACTCGCGCAGGGCGATGCCGTCGAAGACGTACAGGCGACGCGCGTCGTCCAGGAGGGCCCCATACACGCTCCCGTAGCTCGACGCGACCACCTGCGGATCCGTCGATCGCGACGGCACCGGAGCCCCTTCTCGGCGGAACAGCGGACGCCCGAAAAAAGCGGCCGGCAGCCGCGGCTCATGGCCCAGCAGCGCGTAGAGCGTGGGCGTCAGATCGGTCGTGAAGGCCGGCGCCGACGTGTCGGCGCGGACGCCCGCCCAGGCCGACGGCAGATGCACGATCAGCGGCACCTGCAGGATCTCGGGAAAGATCGTATATGCGTGCCCCATCCGCCCCTGCTCGCCGAGCGAGTCGCCGTGATCGGCGGTCACGACGATGAGGCTCCGATCGAAGAGCCCGCGCGACTTCAGATCATCGATGAACTCGCCGAAGCACGCGTCAAGGCGGCGGACGCGGGACGCGTAGGGCGCGTAGAACGCTCCGTACGAGCTGCCGTCGACGGGCGCCGCACCCTCGCGAGTGATCGTAGCGATGTGGATGTCCTGTGGGAGCGAATAGGCGAACACGGGCCGCCCGTCGGGCTTCAGCCGATCGAGCCGGCCGCGGATCTCGCCGAGCGTGCGGCACAGACGGAAGTCGGCGACCTGGACGTCGGCATCGAGCGGCGAGCGCCGGCCACTCGGTGGCAGGATGACGTCGAGGATGTTGTCCATGCTGATCCACTGCGCGTACTGCTCGTGCTCCAGCAGCCTCGCGAGCGTATTCATCGGCGCGAACGGCATCACGTACTGCTTGTGCAGCACCAGGCCTCCAACCCACAGCGATGGGACCGACAGACCAGTGGCGCCGTAACGCGTGAACGCGCGCTCGAAGACCGTGCTTTCGGCGGCAAAGCGCTCGAGCGCAGGCGTGAACGTCACCTTGTGGTTGTACGGCGACACATAGTCGCGCCGCAGGCTGTCGATGACGAAGACGAAGATATGCGGCCGGACAGCGTCGGGCGTGCCGTTCAGCGCGGCCAGATCAATGGTCACCGGCTCGACGGGTGTGCTGCGCGGGATGTTCGTGTTCAGCTGCAGGAAATCGACGAGCCCGGTGTCGGAGACCGGGGCCGGCGGCGCGAGCGCGTCCGCGATCAACCGAATCGACGCGTCGTGCGCTCTCCAGACATCTGCGGCGGACGCCAGCCCGTCGCCGACGTGTGAGACCCCCGCGTTGAGGCCCAGCAGGACGAAGCACAGCGCGAACGGGACGACGCCGGTGCGCGGCGTGCGCGGCGGCAGCATGCGAAGGGCCGCGGCCAGCGCCAACAGCCACGACGCCAGCGCCGCGCTCTTGGCGACCGTGAAGTTCCAGTCCGACGTCGCCGCCTGTCGTTCAACCAGCCAGACCGCCCCGGCGGCCGACACCAGCCAGCCGACCGCGGCCGCGCGCGACCGCGTCGCCCACCGAGGGACGAGGCCGCTCAGCGCCTGGTCGAGCCCCGGCCCAGCTCCAGTCGCGCGCGGGCCGATCGCGGTCGCCAGCGCCGCGCCGATTGCGACGGCCACGATCGCCCCCGGCGCACCCACCAGCGCAAGCGGCCGGAGCACGATGCGCGAGAGAAAGACCGCCAGCGCGACCGCGAGGACGCCGCGCCCCAGACACGCCTCGACGACCATGCTCGAAGAAATCAGCCGAGCGGCGCCGCGGATCACGCAGATGGCCGCGAACACGCCGGAGAACGCCACGAGGTGCAGCAGCAGGCTGCGCAGGCCTCCGAGCGCAGCGCTCCGTGCGCCGAGCGGAATAACGAAGGGCAGCGCCGTCAGGGCGTGCAACAGCGTCACGAGGACCGCCGCCAGCGCGCAGGCCGCGAAGTCGCGGGAGACCGCGTCGGCGTTGGCGTCGGGGGCGACCGCGTGCCAATCGGTGCGCGCCCGCGGCAGGTCCATCAACGCGATCCAGACGGCCGGCACGAGCGCCAGCAACGCGAGCGCCAGTGCGGTTGTCGAGGGCTGGAGCTCCGATAGTGGCGGCGCGAAAAACAGCGCAGCGCCCGCCAGTGCCCACACAGCGACGAACGCGCGCGCGCCCCGATGTCCCGATCGTAGCCAGGGCGCAAGAGCAACCGCGCAAGTGGCGAGCGCGGCGAGAGAGATCCACGCGTGCCGTCCGGCGAACATGACGAGCGCCGGCACGAGCCCCGGCTTGAGGAACTGCTCCGACGCGAACGGGATGGCGCTCAGCAGGCAGTAAGCCGCCGTAGCGAACCAGAACGCACTGGTAATCGCGCGGGTCAAGGCGATTCGCATCAGCGGTTCCCGGCGACGCGCTCGAGCCACACCGCGAGTTCAGTCCGCCTCGACGGATCCAGTTCAATGGCGCGCTCGAAGTGACGCCGCGCCTCGGCGCGGCGGCCGGCGCTGAACTCGACCCGGCCAAGCGCAATGTGCACGTCGACGTAGTTCTCGGCCGCCGCCTGCGCACGCTCGAGATACCCGCGTGCGTCCTGCTGCCGGCCCTGCCGCTCGGCCGCGAGTCCGGCCACCAGCAGGGCGTCCGCATTGGAGGGAAAGCGCGCGAGCACGGCGTCGGCCGCGCGCCGCGCCTCGGCCACCTTGTTCGCGCGAAGGGCAAGGCGGGCAAGACCGAGCTGGACGTCGGCGCCCGATGGATCGAGTGCCGCGGCCTTCGAGTAGCGGTCCAGCGCGTCGGCGGTCCGGCCCGCGTGCTCGTACGCGAGGCCGAGAAAGAACAACTGCTCGCTGTTGCGTGGATCGAACGCCACGCACCGCTCGAACGCCTCGAGTGATTTCTGTGGCTCGCCCGCTCGCTCGTACGCCTTGCCGATTGACGGGCATGCGTCGACCGGCGTCGGCGACACGTCGGCGAAGCGCTCCCACGCCGCAGCTTCATCGGCAGCCCGGTTCAGATTGCCGTAGATGCGTGCGAGCCGCTCGGCATAGACCTGCTGAACTGGAAAGCGTTTCGAAAGCCGCGACGTCGGCTCGAGCGCGTCGGCGTAACGCCCTGCCGCGTACGCGTCATTGCTGAGCGCGAGCCATTTCTCGACGTCAGCGTCCGTGGTGGTTGCGGATGACACCGCCGCCGGAGACGGCTTCAACGCCCAGGCATAAGCGATCAGCACGAGCGCGCCGCCAGCCATGCGCGCCAGGGCCGTCATGTCAGAACTGCACCGACAGACCTGCAGTGATCGTCGTCTGCCACACAGGAAACCGGTTGAGACGCTCCTGGTGACTCACGCCGGCACTGCCGGAGAGGCGCGTTCGCGCGCCGAGGAGCACGTCGAACTCTCCGCGGACCGTATCGGAGTTGAACGTGACCAAATCTGAGAACGTGCGGACCTCCTCGTGGCTGAAGCCGTGGCCGTAGCTGGCGCCCAGATAGCTGGTACCGTCACCGCCGAAGTAACGCCGAAACCCACCAATGTAGGTGTTCGAATGAATGTCGCCTTCGCCGGGGACGTAGTAAAGCTTCCCCGTCCACATCCAGTTGCCGATGTACTTCGTGAGCGTGCCGACGTAGATCTGCGTGAGGGATGAGAAGTCCATGTATCGCGCGCCGCCCGACGCTTCGAAGCCGCGGCCGAGAGACTGATACAGGTCGAAGGCCACGCGATACTGCGGATACAGAAAAGGCACCGACTCCGGCGCCACGCCGGCGCCGACGAAGGCGTACGTCCCGGGCCGGAAACGGGGATAGAACTCGCCTTCGATGAAGTTGTCCTCAAGCCCGAATCGTCTCGCGTGGTTCCAGCGCATGATCAGGGAGCCAACGCCGGTCCGGCGCGTCACCGACGCCGAGACCTCCTGCCAGGGCTCCGTGCCGTCGTCGAACGTGTCGAGCGAATAGGTCGTGGAGGCCCACCACGGACGGTTTGCCGCCTCGATTCGCTCGCGAACCGCACGCGCGGTGACATTGCCGGGATGGCCGGCGAGAATCCGATCGGCCTGCTCCAGGGCTTCGGCGGAATGGCCTGACCAGTACTCGACGTTCATCAGCGCAACGCGCGCATCGGTATAGCCGGGGGCCTGCGTGAGCACCTGCTCCAGGACCGGACGCGCCTCGTCGTATCGCCCTTCCCACGAGAGCACCAGGCCGTAGAGCAGCCGCGCATCCACGTCGCGAGGCGCCTCGTCCAGGTGCGTCTCCAGCATGCTCAGTGCTTCAGCGCGGCGTCCCGAGGTCGCAGCCGCGCGAGCTTTGGTCAGGATGTCGTCCTGGCCTGCAGCGCTCAGGGGCGCCGTGAAAAGGCAGGCCACGAAGAAGAGACAGGCGGTTCGCATGGTTCGGCTGGGGACTCACGAGATTATCGCTTGCCGCTGACCAGCTTGAACGGAGCATCTCATCAGGCGACGCCACCGACTTTGTGAGGTCGGGAGAATAGCCGCGCTAGAATGCCATGCCGATGATGCTGCGCACGGGCCTCGACTGACACATGCCGGGAACGTCTTTTGACGCGGAGTCCGTCGCCCGGGTGCTGCTGTGGACGTCGGTGGCGCTTGCGCTCACCATGACCGTCGTCGTCATCGTTGAGCGGGTCGCGTTTGCGCTTTTGCAAGCACGGGGTCTGCGCATCGCAAATCGGTACGCTCCGCTCGTTCGCCGCGCGCTCGCTGGCGACGATGTGGCGCTCGGACTGCTCGTGGCCGGTCCCGCGCGGCACCGCCTCGCCGTCGCGACGCTGCTCCTCGAACCGCTCATTACCGATCGCGATCCCGCTCGCGTCTCGCGTACGCGCGCGATGGTCAATGCGCTGTCGATTATCACGATTGCAGATCGCTATCTGGGCAGCCGGCTCTGGTGGCGTCGCGCGGTGGCGCTCCGCGCCCTGGGAGTGCTCCAGCTGCGCGACCACACGGCGGCGGTCGTCGCCGCGCTCGATGACCCGCATCCCGACGTCCGCGCCGCGGCGTTGGACGCGCTGATGTACCTGCGCGACGTCACCTCGCTTCCCGCCGTCGTCGTGCGCCTGAACGACGCGTCGCTGCAGCCCGCCCGCCGGCTGGCCGCGCTGGCGGCGTTCGGGTCTGAGTGCGAGGAGTTCCTGCTCGAACTGTCGCAGGTTGACGCCGCGCATCTCGTCAACTACGCGCACGCGCTCGCGATTTGCGGGACGCGCCGGTCGCGCCCTGTGCTCGCGCGATGGGCGCACGACGCGCGTCCGGAGGTCCGCGCCGCCGCCTTCGAAGCGTTCGCTCACGTGGGCGTGGACGACGAAGCGGCCAGTTTGGCCCTCGCGGCGCTCGACAGCGCCGAAGCACCCGTCCGTGCGATGGCCGCGTACGCGTTGAACGGCTGGATGGGCTCCGGCGACGCCGCCCTGCACCTCGGGCAGCATCTCGACGACGCCTGGCCGGTGGCGGTGCGTGCGGCGCGGTCGCTCCGCTCGATGGGCGACTCCGGCGCGGTTGAACTGCAGGCGCGGGCGTCGCGCTCCGACCTCGGGGGCCTGCTCGCGCGCAAGATGCTCTCGCCGGACGCGCAATGCTGAGGGAGACCGCCAGCTCCGCGCTGGCCGTCTTCAGCGTGACGGTCATCGTCTATTTCGTGCTGTGGAACGTGTCGCAGATGGCGATGAGCCCGGTCGCGCTGCTCTTTCTGTCGCGTCACCGGGTGCGGTACCGGCGCCACGTTCGTGCGCTGGCCGCGCGCCTCGATTCGCCGCCGTTCGTGTCCGTGATCGTGCCTGCGCTCAACGAGGAGCTCACGATCGTCGAGAGCGTACGCGCTCTTCTGGTCCTCGACTACGCGGAGCGCGAGATCATCGTCGTCAACGACGGGTCGTCCGACGGCACGCTGGCCGTGTTGCACGAAGCGTTTCAGCTCGTGCCCGCGCCGGCCGCGTTCGCGCAGCCGCTGGAGACCGCGGCAGTGCGGGGCATGTACCGGTCGACGAGCGAGCCCGCGCTGGTCGTCATCGACAAGGTGAACGGTGGAAGCAAATCAGATGCGGTAAACGCAGGGTTCAATGCGGCGTCAGGGACGCTCGTGCTGAGCATCGACGCCGACACCCTGCTCGAGCCCGACGCGTTGAGCCGCGCGGTGATCCCGTTCCTCGAGGATCCGGCGACCGTGGCAGTCGGCGGCAACGTCGCGATCAGCAACGGCTGCCGTATCCTGAACGGCCACATCGAGGCGGTCGCGCTGCCGCGCAGCTGGCTGGCGCGGTTTCAGATCGTGGAATACATGCGGGCCTTCCTCCTCTTCCGGCTCGCCTGCGCTGAGGCGAACGGCGTGGTGCTCATCTCCGGCGCGTTCGGCCTCTTTCGCAGAGAAGCCGTGATCGCCGTTGGCGGCTACGACCGCGCGGCCATCGGCGAGGACATGGATCTGACGCTTCGACTGCAGCGGCACTTCAGGGCGGAACGCAGGCCGATCAGCATCGCGTTCGATCCCAATCCGCTGGCATGGACGCAGGCACCCGAGGACTGGCGCTCGCTGAGGTCGCAGCGGTACCGGTGGCGGCGCGGCCTGCTCCAGGTGCTCTGGCGGAACCGGCAGCTTATCGGAAACCCGCGCTTCGGCGTCGTCGGGCTCGGCGTCGTTCCCTACATTCTCGTGTTCGAGGGGCTGGGCCCGTTGCTCGAAATCTCCGGGTACGTTTTGACCGCGGGCGCCGCGTTGCTCGGGCTGCTCAGCTGGGAGATTTTCATCGCGATGATGGTCGTGTCGGTGCTGTTCGGCGCCGCCGTGACCCTGCTCGCGCTTTTCATGAGTGACCTGTCGACGCACCGATACATGACTGGCCGCGATCTGATCCTCCTCGTCGCGGTCGTGCTGCTTGAGAGCTGCGGTTATCGCCAGATGAACGCGTGGTGGGGGTGCATCGCAACGGTGCAGGCGGCGACCGGCGGCGCTCGGTGGGGAGTGATCAGGCGCCGCAAGTTCGGGAAGCGCTAGGCATTGGTGGGCCAGGACAGCGCCAGTTGGGCCCGCTGGTCATCTGGCGATCGAATTCCGGTCAGTAATTGTCCGGTGAGTGCCTACATTCACCCCGGGCGATGGACGCCCTGGCAGCGTCGAGAATGTCTGCGTTGTCGCTCATCTTCCAGTCTCCGCTCGAGTGCTCGGCAACATCCAGTACGCCGTCCAGGAGCAGGATCGCGTAGTGCGGATAGGGAGCGACAGGGCCGCCATCGGGCCAATGAGTGGCCGGGTGCCAGCACGACCTGCCAGTCAGGTAGGCAATCTTTTCACCGTGACGGCCGTTCACATAGACGGTGACGTCGTCGACATCGGCAATCGTCGTCCAGTACCACAGCTCTACATCAACGTCCCGACGGTCCGATCCAGCAGGGAGGGTTACCCAGATCGGCAGACGCGAACCGGCGGCCAGCTTGAACTGCGATTCACTACATCCGCGTGTCGGATGGCATGCGGCGACGAGGCACGTCAGGAACAGTCCGAGTCGGAGCTTGCGGGAGCTCTTTCGAATGAGCATCACGACATATCTACTCTACCGCCATGGCTATTTCCGCCAGGTCGCAAGTCGAATGACGCCCGCCTACGCATCACTTTGTGACGCTCTAGCTGCCCCGGACCAGGAGCACCAGCCCATGTTAGGATTAGGGGTTCCCTTCCCACACGTGGGCCAGTAGCGCAGTTGGGAGCGCGCATGAATGGCATTCATGAGGTCACCGGTTCGATCCCGGTCTGGTCCACCATCCTTCGTCGCCTTCGGCGAGCTTCGGCCCGGTAAACCCAACTAACTCTTCGTATGCGGAGGATGCCCGCGCTCGGAGCAGGTCAGTTGGCCGCGATCTGATTCCCGAGCGTCCGCTCGAGGAACCGCCAGACGCGTGTCCAGGAATCCCGCTGCTCGGGGTTGTTCTCCGGTTCCCACGTCCGCATGTTGATGCGCCGATCGAACGTGTGGCCGCCGACCGGATGGTCGTACACCTTCGTCACCGCCAGCCGCGGCTTCTCGGCCCGCAGCGCTTCGACGAGCGGCATGTCCTCCTCGATGTTCACGTCCTCGTCGTTGCGCGCGACGTGCACGAGCAGCGGGATCCGCAGGCGATCGACGTGAAACAGCGGCGACCGTTCGCGGTACACCTGCGGACGCTCGGACGGCGATCCACCAAAACGGTTGGCCGGGTCGATGAGCGCCCGCTGCTTCTCGACGCCCTTGCGGTCGAGACGCTCGAGGAGATTCGTGACCGGCACGATCGCCGCCGCCGCGTCAAAGGCGCCGGGGTTCCGGAAAATGGACAGCAGCGTGATCAGGCCGCCGTGACTCCAGCCGATGATGCCGATCCGGCCGGGATCGACCTGCCGGTATTTCGACCGCAGCACCTCCGCCGCCGTCACCACATCGTCCACTTCGCGGCCGCCGTAGTCGATCGCGTCGTAGAACGCCTCGCCGTACCCGATGCTGCCGCGGTACTCCGGCGCAATCACCACGTAGCCCCTCGCCGTGGCTTCGCGGATATAGGGGATGTAGTGCTCGTACAGGTGCCCGCGGACGTCCTCGTGCACCCACACGAGCGCGGGCCGGCTGCCGCGCGGCGCGTCGCTCAGGGGCTGGAACACGAACGCGGGGATGTCGAGATCGCCAGCGCGGCTGCGGTAGGCGATCTTCTCCATCCGCATGTGGCTTTCGCTGGCCGCGCGCCACGTCTCGTCGGTTTTCGCCTGCTGGCGCCGCGCTTTCTCGAAGTCAGGCGCCTCGGCGCCGGCGGTAACCGACGCGAGCGCCGCGAGCGCGATGATGACGGCAAACGTGTGGGCCCGTCGCACGCCGGACATTCTATAGCGAAGACAACTGGCGACTGCAGACTGCCGACTGCTGACTGCCGACTGCCCGACTAGGCCGGAGGCGTCTGGCGATCCGCCGCCCTTGCGTATGCCCGCGTCAGCCAGTCGCTCAGCTGGTGCGCGGCTTCCGCGGGCGTGCGCCCGTAGAACGGCATCAGGGCGGTCGGCACGCCCGGAATCCTCACGATGTAAGCGCGCCACCGATCGGGGGAAACGGCCGTGACCTCGATCAGGTATGGCCGTCCCCCGATGGTCTCTTCGTATCGATGAACGGCGGCGGTCACGTTGAAGTCAGCTGACGGTGGAGCACTGAATTCTACGCGCACGGCAAAGTGCGTCAAGCGAAGCGAACCGCGAAGGCGCATCCACATTTTCCGGTGACGCAAACCGCTCTCTCACGGACCCCGAAAAAATGTTTGATGCGACAGTTCATGCACAGGAAATTCACCGTTCATCCACAGGTTTTCCACACTTGACGGGTTCCGGGCACCGCACTACCCTTAAAATTCATGAACATCAGGAGGTTAGCGGGCGTCTGGTTCGTCCTGTGCCTGCTGACGCGCACGTTCGCGGCAGCCGCTGCCGACGATGCCACGATGTTCCGGGTGTTCCTGAAGGACGGCCGCTCGCTCGTGAGCTACGGCGAGCTGGCGCGCGTGGGCGATCGCGTCGTTTTCTCGATGCCGACGGAAGTCGGCGCGAACCCGGCCCTGCGTCTCGTGGACATCGCCGCCGATCAGGTCGACTGGGACCGCACCGACCGATACGCCCTCTCGGCCCGCTCCGGCCGGTACCTGGAAACGCAGGCCGAGATCGACTACACCGAGCTGTCGAACCAGATCACGCGCACGCTGAACGAGGTTGGGGAGACGACCGACAATGCGAAGCGTCTGGCCCTCGTGCAGCAGGCCCGCAAAGCCCTCGCCGACTGGCCGCTGAACCACTACAACTACCGCGAAAGCGACATCCGTCAACTGCTGACCGTGCTCGACCAGGCGATTGCCGACCTGCGTGCCACGGCCAACGCCGCCGCGCGGTTCGAACTGAACCTGGTGGCTGTGTCGTCCGCGCCGCCCGTGGTCGAACCGCTCCTGCCGGACCCGACGCCGCAGGAAACCATCGAGCAGACGCTGATCGTCGCGCACATGGCCCAGTCCCCGTCCGAACGGGTCGAGATGCTCAAGGTGGCCGCGAGCGAGCTCAGAAAGGCGGATGGCGAGCTGCCCGTCGATTGGACTGTCGCCACCAGGGCCGCGATTCGGAATGAGATTGCGGCCGAAGAGCGGATCGATCGCAGCTACGAGGCACTGTCGAGGCGAATCACGACGGTGGCGAATTATCGGGCCGGGAACGCTGACGTGCTCGGCGTAGAGCGCCTGCTCACCCGGATTGCCCTGCGCGACACGCTGCTCGGGCGGAAGCGCCCTGACGCCATCAGCGCGCTCGTGGAAATGGTCGAGGAGAAGCTCGACGCGGCGAGACGGCTGCGTCTCGCTCGCGACCGGTGGGACCTTCGCGCGCCGGAGCTCGCGAGCTATCGCGCCGCGATCAGCCGGCCGCTCGATATCTTCGCCACGCTTCGCCCGGCGCTCGAGGACATCAAGTCGCTGGCCGGCTCGTCGCCGTCCACGCTGGCGCGGCTCGATCGCCTCATCGCGTGGATTATCGAGCGATCGTCCGTGATTTCGCCGCCCGAGGAGCTGACAGCTGCCCACGCCGTGTTCGTCAGCGCGGTTCACCTGGCCGAGAACGCCGCGCGGATCCGCCGCGAAGCGACGCTCGCGAGCAGCGTCGAGCGCGCGTGGGACGCGTCGTCTGCGGCGGCCGGCGCGCTGATGCTGGGCGCCCGGGCGCGGACCGACATTCGGACGCAGCTCCGGCGGCCGCAGGCGCCTTGATTACGCCCCGCCGGACGCGGTTGATCCGCGTCCCGGACCTTCAGGCCTTCCGGCAGGCCGTCGTCTCCGGTTCGACCGCGGGCACGGCCTCTCGAATCGGATCGACGGCCGTCGTCGTGCCGACACGCGGCGCCGGACATCACCTTTCTCGTTTGTACGACGTTCGGACGGCTGTCCCGGAAATCGTCACGCGCGACGAGCTCTACCTGCTCTTCAATACGCGGCTGCAGGCGCCCCTCGGCATCCTGACGAGTAGCGAGCGCGAAGTCATCCTGCATACTGCCGCCGAGCAGACGGCGGGCGCGGGCGTCAAACCGCCGTTTCAACTGCGCCCCGGTCTCGTCGCCGAGATGATGCGGTTTTACGACCAGCTCCGGCGGCAGGGGCAAAGCGTCGATCGATACGAAGAGCTCCTCGTGGCGAGCCTGGATGCCGACAACGATCGCGGCGCCGAGCGGCTGCTGCGGCAAACGCGTTTTCTCGCCGCGTCGTACCGGGCCTATGAGCGGCGCCTTGCCTCGCTGACGACCGTTGACGAACACGGTCTGCGGTCGCACCTGCTCCAGCACGCCGCGGCCAGCCCGCTTCGCCGCGTGGTGGTGGCGGTGGGCGACTGGATTGCCGATCCCGCCGGCCTGTTCGCCGTCGATTTCGATCTGCTGACACGCGTACCCGGGCTCGAGGAGCTCGACGTCGTCGCCACGTCCGGCCTGCTCGGATCGGGATTCGACCAGCGCATCCACGACTGGCTGCCCGGGCTCGACACGGTGGACGCGAATTCGCTCGGCCTGCGCGCCTCTCTGGTTCCGACGATCGTGGCGCCCGGCCGGGAGGACGGTGTGCCCGTCTGGATTCACCGCGATCGGGAAGAAGAGCTGGTGGCTGTCGCTCGCCGCGCCGCCGACGATCGGGACCGCGCGGACAGCACGGCCGTGGTGTTTGCCCGGCCGCTCCCGTATCTCTACGTCGCGCACGAAGTGTTCCGCAGCGCGGGGATGGCGCACCAGGCCGTCGACCGGCTGCCGCTGGCGGCCGAGCCGGCCGCGGCGGCGCTCGATCTGATCATCGAGTTCGTCTCGTCCGGGTTCACGCGCACCTCGGCCCTGGCGCTGCTGCGGTCGCCGCAGCTGTCGATCGGCGCGGGCCTTTCGCGCCGCGCCCTGGCCGGCCTCGATCGGGCGCTGCACGAACGGCAATACCTCGGAGACATCGAACGGCTGCGCCGTTTCGCCGCTGATTTCGGCGGTGACGCAGAGGTCCACGAGGCGCTGGCGGCCGTCGTGCGAGCGGCGGACGCGCTCGAGCCGCTCACCGAGGCCGCGCCCGCCTCGACGCAACTGGCCGCCCTCTCTTCTTTCCTCGCAGCCCACGCGAGCCCGGACGCGGGCGCACGATCCGCGCGGGCGTGCTCGGCGATCGTCGACGTTCTCCGGTCGCTGGCCGCCGCGCACGGCTCGCATGGGGGCAGTGTCGCGACGATCGACGACCTGGCGCCGGACATCCGCCGCTGGATCGAGGAGCAGACGTTCGAGCCGCACACGAGCGCGGCCGGGGTGCACCTGCTCGACGCCCAGGCCGCGCGGTTCGGCGACTTCGACACCGTGACGATCGTGGGGCTGATCGAAGGTGAGTGGCCCGAACGGACCCGCCGCAACATCTTCTACTCGCCGGGCGTGCTGTCGGCTCTCGGCTGGCCGTCCGAACGCGATCGGCGCAGTGCGTCCACGGCAGCCTTTGTCGATCTCCTCAGGTCAGCGTCGCGCCGCCTCGTCATATCGACGTTCAGGTTCGATGACGAGGCGCTGGTGGAGCCCTCCATCCTGATCGAAGAGCTCGGGAGCGCCCGTCTCGACGCGGTGACGGAACCGGCTCGGTCGGTCGAACCCGTTAAGTCCGGCACGCTCGACACAGACGCACGCGAGTGGGCCGCGTTCCGGACCGCGCGCAGCAGCGGCGTCCTGCCGGCTTACCACGGCGCCGCCGGCCCTCAGCCGGCGCGAGCCCTGTCGGTCAGTGCCATCGAGACGTACCTCACGTGTCCGTTCAAGTATTTCGCGCAGTACGTCATGCGCCTCGACGAAGAGCGCGAGGACGAGCAGGTGATGGATCCGAAACGGCAGGGCCGCTTCGTCCACAAGGTCTTCGAAGCGTTCTTCTCGACGTGGCAGCGCCAGGGCCATCAGGGGATCACGGCGGCCAACCTCGCCGAGGCCCGGACCGTCTTCGAGGACGTCGTCGAAGAAGAACTGAAAGCGCTGCCCGAGGCCGAGGCGGCGCTGGAGCGAACGAGGCTGCTCGGGTCGCCGGTCGCGTCCGGCCTCGGCGAAGTGGTGTTCCGCATGGAAGCCGAGCGGCCGGCGGAAGTGGTCGAGCGGCTGCTCGAGTACGAGCTTCGCGGCGAGTTCGAGTTCGTCGGCCCGCGTGGAGGCCGGCGGATCGCGCTGAGGGGCGTGGCCGACAGGCTCGACCTGCTCGCGGACGGCACGTTCCGGCTCATTGACTACAAACTGTCGTCGGCGCCCAGCAAGTCGCGCGCGCTGCAGCTCCCGATCTACGGGCTCGGCGCCGAACAGCGGCTGCGGAATCACCGCGGCCGAAACTGGACGCTGGGCGAGGCCGCGTACATCTCGTTTCGCGGCGCCCGGAAGATCACGCCGCTGTTCACGGCCCGTTCCGGCCGCGCCACCGTGCTGGAATCGGCCCAGGAACGGCTGATCGACGCCGTGGAGGCCATCGAGCGCGGAGAGTTTCCACCAACCCCCGAAGACGTGTTTCTCTGCGGTTTCTGCAGCTACGGCGCCGTGTGCCGCAAGGACTATGTCGGCGATGTCGTTTGACGCCGACGCGCGCGTACGCGCGGTCGATCCGTCGCGCAACGTGGTGCTCGAGGCCTCGGCCGGCACGGGCAAGACGCGCGTGCTCGTCGAACGCTACGTGAACCTGCTGCTGGCGGGCGTCGAGCCGGAGCACATCCTCGCGATCACGTTCACGAGGAAGGCCGCCGCCGAGATGCGGCAGCGGATCGTCGAGCGGCTCAAAGAGGCAAACCGCACGTCCCAGTTGTCAGCGTCGATGTGGCGCGCGCTGCGCGAGCGTCTCGGTGAGATCGCGATTTCGACGATCGACGCCTTCTGCCTGTCGCTCATCCGCGAGTTCCCGCTCGAAGCCGACGTCGATCCGGGGTTCGATCTGGCCGACGAGACGGAGCTTCCGCGGCTCATCGCCGAGGCGCTCGACCGGGCGCTTCGCGCGGGCCGGCACCTCGCGCAGACCGATCCCGACGTCGCCATGGTGTTCGTGCAGCTGCGCGAGCGGAAGCTGCGCGAAGGGCTGGCGGCACTGCTCGGCCGCCGGCTCGTCGCGACCGATGTCCTGCGCCGGTTCCTCGAGTTCGGGCCTCGCGATCTCACACTCGAGACTGCCTGCCGCCGGACCGCGGAACGCCTCGCGGACACGCTCGCCCACGCGCCCGGCGGGGTGAGCCTGCTGCTCGCGGACGGTCCCCTCGGCCACCCGCAGTTTGCGATGCTGGCCGACGACCTCAGAGCGTTGTGTTCGCCTGCCTCGCCAGGCTTGCCCGGCCCGCCCGACTACACGCGTTCGGACGTGCAGGCGGCCTTTCGCGTGCTCGTCGATCGGATCCGCGCGTACTTCCTCACGCAGGACGGCAAGCCGCGCAAGGCGAAGGGGTTCGGGCAGGCGGAGTTCAAGAAGGATCACTGCGCGTCCGAGACAGCCTGGCGGCGGCACCGCGACGCCGTCGAGGCCGTGGCGCCGGCTGTCGACGAGGCGGTGCGCGCGTTCCGGCGGGACCTGAACGTGATCCTCTCCCGAGGCCTGTGGCGCATCTTCCAGATCGCGCTCGCGCAGTACCGCCGCACCCTCGACGCCCATGCCGTCCTCGATTTCTCCGAGGTGCTCGCCCGCGCCGTCGGCCTGCTCCGGCAGATGGAGGAGTTCTCCCAGAGCCGCTACAAGCTCGAAGCGCGCTATCAGCACGTGCTGGTCGACGAGTTCCAGGACACGAACCGCGCGCAGTGGGAGCTCGTCGCGTTGCTCGTGAGGAGCTGGGGGGAAGGCTTCGGAGCCGCCGAGGGTGTCCTGGCCCCCTCCATCTTCGTCGTCGGCGACCGCAAGCAATCGATCTACGGCTTCCGCGATGCCGAAGTCGCTGTCCTGGACGAAGCGGCCGAATTCGTGGGCGGCCTTCGGGGAGACGGCGTCTCGCGGCAGGCCATCTCCGTCAGCTTCCGCGCGGTGCCCGGGCTCCTGGCGTTCGTCAACGACCTGTTCGCGGACATCGCCGCGACAACCGACGCCGACCGGCGCGACGCGTTTCGCTACGCGAACGACGACCGGTTCCCGCTGGGAGAGGACGTCCGGCTGAAGCCGGACGCTACGTCCGATCCGTCGTCGGTCGCCCGTAGCGTCCGGCTTCAGCCGGAAGCGACGAGCGCCGGGGAGAACGACGAAACCGTCCGGTTCATCGCGGGCCCGACCGTCGAGGCGACCGCTGCACGGGTCGCGGACGAGATCGTGCAGATCCTGTCGCCGGAAGGTGTCGTGGTGCGCGATCCGCGGACCGGCATCGCGCGGCCGGCTCGCGCCGCCGACATCGCTGTGCTGTTCCGCTCGCGCGACAGCCATCGCGATTTCGAGGCCGCGCTCGACAGGCGGCACGTCCCGACGTACGTCTACAAGGGCCTCGGCTTCTTCGAGGCCGACGAAATCCAGGATCTCGTGGCGCTGCTGCGGTTTCTGGCGGATCCCACGTCGGACCTGCGCGCCGCGGCGTTCCTCCGGTCGCGCCTCGTCCGGATATCCGATCGCGGCGTCGCCCTGCTCGGCCGCCGTCTCGCCGATGCGCTTGCCGGTTCCGACCCGCCTGAAGAGCTTGCCCGGCTGGACGAAGAGGACCGCGGCGTCCTCGAGCGCGCCAGGACCGCGCTGCCACGCTGGCTCGAGATGGTGGATCGCATGCCGGCGTCGGAACTGCTCGACGAGGTACTCCGTGAAACGGCTTACGTGTTCGAGATGCAGGGATCGCGCTGGCCGCAGGCCCGCGAGAACGTCAAGAAGCTGCGCGGGCTGATCCGGAAGGTGGAAAACCGCGGTTACGCAACGCTCGTCCGGATCGCCGACTTTCTCGACGACCTGGCCGTGGGCGATGAGTCGAACGCGGTGGTGGATGCGGTCGATGCTGTCAGCCTGATGACCGTGCACGCCGCCAAGGGCCTGGAGTTCCCGATTGTGTTCGTCGTGAACATGCAGCGCGGCGCCGGCGGGCCGCGGGCGCCCATCCGCGTGCTGGCCGACGGCTACGGCACGCCGTCGGTGTCCGTCGGCGATTTCGAATCGGAGGCCGACGAAGATGCGACCGCGCGCGAACGGGAGGAGACCAAGCGCCTGCTCTACGTCGCGCTGACCCGCGCCCGCGATCGGTTGTATCTGGCGGCGGCCGTGAAAGAGGGGGGGTTCAAGGCTGGCCGGGGCAGCCTCGGCGAGGTCTTACCCAAAGGGATGGGCTCGCGTTTCGAAGCGGCCGCACTGACGTCGCGGCCCTGAAATTGCCGCGTAGCGACTACGTTTTCTCAGCCCAGCGCCGGGCATTCGCCTCGGCTTCGTCCTGCGTCTGGCCGATTAGAACGACCGATCCGTGCGGTTTGGGGTCGCCATTGCGGCTGACCCAGGCAATCCAGTGTGAACCGCGGGCCTCGCTGCGGATCTCGTAAGCGGTCGTTGACGTCATATATTGTGGAAACTTAGCAGATTTCCGCCACTTTCGCGAAGACTCACAGTTTTCAGGCCGATTGTCGTTGCGTCGCCCGGATCCTTGCCTATAAAATCGATGTTTTGGAGGTCCTATCGGTGACATTGACTTGTCCGAGCTGCGGTAACGACCGGAATTTCCAGGTCAAAACGCTCCAAATGCACGTGGTGCACCTGGAAGATGGCCGTGTCGAGGTGTCTGAAGAAGACCGTCCGACCGTGCTCGAGGTGCTGTGCGACGAGTGTGAAACGGCGCTGAAGTTCGAGGAGTTCGAAGATACGCTCCGGAAAGAAGTTCTGCTCACGATCGGCGCGCGCTGAACCAGCGCGCCGCCGTCGTTGTCAGGTTGTTCCGTCAGTCTTCATCATCTGCTCCGGCTTCTTCAAAGTATTCGCAATCCCGGCAGAACCACTCCTGAGCGGCATACGTCGTCGGCTTGGGGTTGCCCGGGATCTGTGTCGTGGTCTGGACGTCCCGGCGCTGCATCGGCTCGCCGCACAGCGGGCATTCCTTTGCCATACCGGGCACACTAGCAACATCGCGGACCCGCGGCAACCTTGACAAGCCGCGGTCGCGCTCCTATCGTACGGACGTGCCGCATTCGTGTTTCGCCGACGAGATTGCCATCGACTTTCCGGCCGTGGGCCGCGTGGTCGCCGGCATCCGCGACGCGTTTCTGGGTGAAACGGAGGGCCGCGACGTCCTTGCGGCCGACGTCTCCGTGTCCAGGCGCGAGGCGGCGGGCGGACACGTCGTGCACCTCGCGCTTCCCGTGCACGGCACGTGCCCCGCGTGCGGCGGCCGGGGCGAGTCCTGGACGGAAATCTGCGTCGCGTGCGACGGCACCGGCACGTCGCTCTTCAACCACCCGGTCCGCCTCGCGCTGCCGGCCGGCGTGGCCGATGGCGCGACGTTCCGTTTCAGGCTCACGTCTCCGCAGACCGGCCCCGTCCGCGTCGAAGTTCGCGTCGCCGTCCAACCCTCTCTCGTGTAGCCCGCCGTGGCCACGCACGTCGACTTCGTCGGCGTCCTGTTCGTGGTCTGGGGCGTGCTGACGGCGCTCGTCGGCCTGTCCACACTGGCGCTCGGCGTGGGCGCCGCGTCGCTTGCGACCTCCCCCAACCGCGCGGGCGGTGTCGCCGTGGGCGTGACGGCCGCGGCGTTTGTCGCCCTCGCGATCATCGCGATTGCCTGGGGCGTGGGCCACGTCTGGCTCGGCGTGCTGCTGCGGCGCCATAACCACCGCGCACGACTGGTGGCGCTGATGGTCGGGTCGATCGACCTGCTGCTGCTGCCGTACGGCACAGCGCTCGGCTGCTACGCGCTGTGGGTGCTGCTGAGCGAACGGGGGAAGGCCCTCTTCGGTACTGCGGCTTGATCTCTGTTCGGTACTCCAGCCCGATCATCTGTACGATACTCTTGCACTATGGCCGTTGAACAAGCCAGCGTCCTCGAAGCGCTGAAGGTCGTGCAGGACCCGGACTTGCACCGCGACATCGTCAGCCTGGGGTTCATCAAGGATCTCGCCGTTTCCTCGGGCCGTGTCTCGTTCACCATCGAGCTGACGACGCCCGCGTGCCCGGTCAAGGACCAGATGCGCGACCAGGCGCGGGCCGCCGTCATGAACCTGTCCGGCGTCACCGACGTCGACGTCCGCATGAGCGCTCGCGTGCGCGAGGCCGTCGCGGGCGACGGCGCGCGCGCCTCGCTGCCGGGCGTCAAGAACATCATCGCCGTCGGCGCCGGCAAGGGCGGCGTGGGAAAGACCACCGTTGCCGTCAACCTCGCGCTGGCGCTGGCGAAGTCGGGCAGCAAGGTCGGCATGATCGACGGCGACATCTACGGCCCGAACGTGCCGATCATGCTGGGCCTCAAGACGCAGCTCACCACGGACGGCCAGAAGATCATTCCGGCGGAGAAGTACGGCCTGCAGGTCGTGTCGATGGGCTTCATGACCACCGACGATGCGCCGATTATCTGGCGGGGGCCGATGCTCCACGGCGCGCTGCAGCAGTTCTTCCGTGAAGTGCGCTGGGAGGACCTCGACTACCTCGTGATCGACATGCCGCCGGGAACGGGCGACGTGGCGCTGAGCCTGAGCCAGACCGTTCCTGTGGCCGGCGCCATTGTCGTCACCACGCCGCAGCTGGTCTCGCTTGCCGACAGCCGGCGGGCCGTGGCGATGTACAGGAAGCTCAATATCCCGACGATCGGGATCGTCGAGAACATGAGCTACTTCGTCTGCCGCAATTGCAACCACGAGGCCGACATCTTCGGTCACGGCGGCGGCGAGCAGATGTCGTCCGAGCTGAAGATCCCGTTCCTCGGGCGCGTGCCCATTTATCAGCCGATTCGCGAGGGCAGCGACAACGGCGTGCCGCTGCTCATCAGCGAGCCCGAGTCGCCGGCGGCCCGCGCGTTCATCGCCGCGGCGGAGCGGACGGCGGCGCAGGTGTCGATCGCCAGCTACAACCGTCCCACCATACCGCTCACCGTTGTCCGGTGAGGGGACATCGCCGGAAGATCGCGTGAACATCCCGTTCGCCAAGCACACGCTCTCGAACGGCCTGGACGTGCTGCTGCACGAAGACCACAGCTGTCCGATCATCGCGGTCAACATCTGGTATCACGTCGGGTCGAAGAACGAGACGCCCGGGCATACGGGCTTCGCGCATCTGTTCGAGCACCTGATGTTCGAGGGATCCGAGCACCACGACAGCGGGTTCTTCCAGCCGCTGCAGGCCGCGGGCGCGTCGCTCAACGGCTCGACCAGCGCCGATCGGACCAACTACTGGGAGGTCGTGCCCTCGGGCGCGCTCGAGCTGGCGCTCTGGATGGAGTCCGATCGCATGGGCTATCTGCTCCCGGCGCTGACCCAGCAGAAGTTTTCGAATCAGCGCGACGTGGTGCTGAACGAGCGCCGGCAGAACTACGAGAACCGGCCCTACGGCCTGGCGTCGATGGCCATGCTGGCGGCGCTGTTCCCCCCGGACCATCCCTACCATTGGTCGACGATCGGCGAAGTGGACGATCTTCAGGCCGCGAAGCTGGACGAAGTCCAGCAGTTCTTCCGGCGCTACTATCATCCGGCGAACGCGTCGATTTCGCTGGCGGGGGACATCGACCCCGGGGCCGCGCTGGCGCTCGTGCGCGCCTACTTCGAGCCGATCGAGGCCGGCGCCCTGGTCGAGCCGGTGCGTGCGATGGCGGCGATCGACGCGGAGCGACGCATCCTGCTGGAAGATCGCGTGGAGTTGCCGCGCCTCTACATCGCGTGGCTGACGCCTCCGATGTTCGAGGCGGGTGACGCGGATCTTGATCTGGCGACCGATCTGCTGGCGAACGGGAAGACATCGCGCCTCTACAAGCGCCTGGTGTACGAGGAGCGTATTGCGACCGATGTGTCGGCGTCGCAGAACTCGCGTGAGATCGCCGGCTTCGTGCAGCTCGCGGCGACGGCGGCGCCGGGACACACGCTCGGCGAGCTCGAACGCGTGATCATCGCGGAGATCGCCAGGCTGGCCGCCGAAGGTCCGACCGACGACGAGCTGGCGCGGGGCCGCGTGCACTCGGAAACGCAGTTCGTCCTGCGCCTCCAGACCGTCGGCGGGTTCGGCGGCAAGTCCGATCAGCTGAACGCGTACAACGTGCTGCTCGGCGACGCCGACTTCTTCGAGCGCGACCTCGCGCGCTATCAGCAGGCGACGGCCTCGTCGCTCCGGGAGGCCGTGGCCCGGTACCTCGTTCCCGGCCGGCGCATCACCATGAGCGTCGTCCCGCGCGGACGGGCCGACCTGGCGATCCCCGATTCAAGCCTGGTGACCGTCTCGTGACCACACCGCCGACCATCGGCGTGGACCGCTCCCGGTTGCCGGACCCGCGATCCGTGCCGCGCTTCCTGTTTCCTGCCGTCGAAAAATCCGTGCTCGAGAACGGCCTGCGGGTGTGGAGCGTGCGCCACGACGGCGTGCCGCTGATCGGGTTCCTCCTGATCGTGCGGCGCGGCGCTGCCGACGACCCGCCCGGCAAAGAGGGCCTGGCGGCGATCACCGCGGATATGCTCGACGAAGGCACGGGCGCGTGGTCCGCCATCGAGGTGCACAAGGAGATCGCCCGCATCGGCGCGCAGTTCGACATCGACATCGGCGCTGACGCGACGCTGGTCGGCCTGACCGCGCTGAGCCGATTTGCCGGGCAGGGCCTCGAGCTGCTCGCCAGCGTTGCCGCTCGGCCCACGCTCGCCGAAGCGGACTTCACGCGTGTCCGGCAGCTGCGGCTGAACCGCCTGATCCAGCTTCGCGACATGGCCGGCGTCGTTGCCGATCGCGCGTTCGCCCGGCTCTTGTACGGCGACTCGCCGTACGGGCACACACCGCTCGGCAGCGAGACGTCCCTGTCGGCGCTGACGGTGGATGATGTCCGGGCGTTTCACGCGAGACTCTTGCGTCCGGGCGCGGCGACGCTGATTGCGGTCGGCGATTGCGACCACGGCACCGTCCGTCAGCTGGCCGGCGCCGCGTTCGGGGCGTGGACGCCCGGAGCCGAGCCTGCGCCCGACGCGCGCGAGATCGTCGCCCGGCCCGCTCGCCTCAACATCGTGCCGCGCGCGGGCGCGCCGCAGTCCGAGCTGAGAGTGGGCCACGTGGCCGTGGCCCGATCGACGCCGGACTATCACGCGCTTGTCGCGGCGAACATGGTGCTCGGCGGCCAGTACGTCAGCCGGATCAACATGAACCTGCGCGCCGACAAGGGCATCACGTACGGCGCCGGCACCGCGTTCGATTTCCGCCGCCGGCCGGGGCCGTTCACACTGAAAGCCAGCGTGGACTCGCGTGCAACCGCGACGGCTATCAGCGAGTCCATGCTGGAGATCGCGGCGATCCGGGGAGAGCGGCCGGTCTCGGCCGACGAGCTCGCGGTCGGCGTGGCCGCCCTCACGCGCGGCTACGCGAGGAACTTCGAAACCTCCGACCAGATCGCCCGCGCCGTCGCCCAGCTCGCGCTCTACGATCTGCCCGACGACTACTACTCGCAGTTCGTCCCGCGGGTCGAAAGCCTGACCCCGGAGGAGGTCATGGCCGCCGCGGCGCGCCACCTCGACCCCGCCCGCCTCACAACCCTCGTGGTCGGCGACGAGGCCGCCTTTGGTCAGGATCTTGCCCAGCTCAATCTGGGTGCACCGGCCATCGTTTCTGCTGATAGCATTTAGTTTCCGGACAGACAGCTCGATTTTCGCGGGTACACCCGGTCTTGCGAACCACGAAGGGGTCCCGGACGTCATAGGACAGGTGACAAGGCTGTCCGCAGCACCCGTGGCCGTCTGGGCCTATCTCGAGCATGTAACGTCGATGCGTCTGCAACGCCTGAGCCTCAGCCTCTTCGGAGCCGTCGCCTTCGCGAGCATCGTGCTCGCATCGGCCACCGTGTGGCTGTTCCTCACCAACCCCGTCACCGTGGCCACCGCCGTCAACGAGGGCGACGTGTCTCCCCTCGTGCGCCAGCTCGCGGAAGCGCTGTTCACCGCTCTGCAGGGTTTGCTGAAATATCTCTGAAACGTAGAATGTAGAACGTCGAACGTCGATTCTGCGTTCTACGTTCTCCGTTCCTCTCGCTCCAACAGGGTTTTTCTCAAGAACCGCGAGAGGATGAGTCCGTCGAGGTACTTGAACGGCGTCTTGCCGGTGGAGTAGTGGCCGCACGGGAGCACGGCGAGCTCGTGCGCGACGTGTTGCTCGCGGAACTCCCGTACCAGATCCCGTGACAGATCGACGGGAAACGTCAGGTCGTACTTCGCATACACGAGGAGGGTTCGGCGATCGCGCAGGCGGTCGAGGTACCAGCGCGGGCTGATCGGCTTCCAGAGCTCGCGGAGCGTGTTCAGATCGATGTGGCCCTCGAGGCCCTCGCGCACGTGCTCGGTCGAGAGCCCCCGCCACACCACGTCCGCAAAGTACGGCGAGATGTGATTGAGCGCCTCCGCGCGCACCAGCGGCTCGTGTGCGGCCGTCAGCAGCGCCAGGCACGATCCGAGGCTCGACCCCAGGATGCCGATGCGCTCGTAGCCTTCGGACGCGAGCCACGCGATGGCCCGGCGCGCATCGAGCACGGCCTGCCGGCACACCTGCACCGTCCGCGCGACGTTCGCGCTGACGATGTAGTCGGCGCGATGGAGTTCGGGCGGCATCCGTTGATCGTGATACGGCAGGCTGAGGCGCAGCGCGCTCAGGCCGTTCCAGTTGAGCAGGCGGCACAACCCGACGTGGCCGTTCGTGTCCGAGTTCCACTGCGGCAGCACGAGGACCGCCGCGCGCGCCGCGCCCGCGTCAGCAGCGGCTTCAAACCAGCGGCACGACACCGTGTTGTTGGCGGGATGCGGCGTCGGCAGGGCCGTGGGGAACGTCAGCAGGCGCTCGCCGTCCAGTGATTGATCGGACAACGTGTAGTCGCGTGTCGGCGGCGGCGTGAAGAAGGCGTCCGTGTCCGCCATGACGTGCGCGACCCACTGTTGAAGCTGTCCGAGGGCGTCTTTGCCGTCTTTGCCTCCAGGGCCTCCTGGGCCGCCGTTGCCGTTTGCCGGAATCCAGTCCAGGCCCCATTCGAACGGCCGGACGATGCGGTCGGTCGTGACCGACGCGAGCCGCCGTTCCCACGCGTGAAACAAGATTTGCAGCATCTACCGACAATGCTATACTCATTGGTCGATGCAGTTGCCGCTCGGCGCACAGACGGCCCTCGAGACGAACAAGGGGAAGAAGACGAACCCGCGAAAGCGGGCCAGCCAGGTCGGGGGAGTTCTGCTCGAACGTTAACAGCACCGTAGGTCCACGAGCCTGTATTCCGCCGACGCCACCGCGTCGGCTTTTTTTTTGATCACGAAGGACACGAAGGATTCACGAGAAGTCCACGAAGGAAAAGAACAGTCATGGCTCAGATTGAAGTCGGGGTCCTCGGCGCGACCGGCATGGTCGGCCAGCAGTTCATCGCCCTCCTCGCGACGCACCCGTGGTTCAAGGTCACGTGGCTCGGGGCAAGCCAGCGGTCGGAGGGCAAGGCCTATCGCGACGCCGCCGCATGGCGTCTGCCGACGCCGGCGCCGGCCGATGTCTCGAAGCTGACCGTGGAACAGGCCGCGCCGGGCCGCGCGCCGAAGCTGGTGTTCTCGGGGCTCGATTCGTCGGTGGCGGGCGAGATCGAAGGCGCCTTCGCCGCCGCCGGGCATGTCATCGTGAGCAACTCGAGGAACTACCGGATGGACGCGAACGTCCCGCTCGTGATCCCGGAGGTCAACGCGGACCATCTGAAGCTGCTCGAGGGCCAGGCCGCCGCCCGCGGGTGGAAGGGGCGCATCGTGACCAACCCGAACTGCTCGACGGTCGTGCTGTCGATGGCGCTCGCGCCCCTGCGCCAGTTCGGCCTCAAGACCGCGATGATCACGACGCTCCAGGCGATTTCCGGCGCGGGCTATCCGGGCGTCGCGTCCTGGGACATTCTTGGCAACGTGATCCCATTCATCGACGGCGAGGAAGAGAAGATCCAGTCCGAGACGCAGAAGATTCTCGGCAGCCTGACCCAGGGCCGCGTCGATCCGCACCCCGTGGTGGTGAGCGCCACGACGACGCGTGTGCCGGTGCACAACGGCCACACGGAGTCGATTTCTGTGAAACTCGATCAGGCGGCGCCGCACGACGCGATTGTCGCGGCGTTCAACGGCTTCCGTGGCCGGCCGCAGGAGCTCAACCTGCCGTCGGCCCCGCCGCAGCCGGTCGTCTATCTCGAGGAGCGCAATCGTCCGCAGCCGGCGCTCGACGTCAATCGTGACGGCGGCATGACGGTCAGCGTCGGCCGGCTGCGGCCCTGCCCGGTCCTCGACTACAAGTTCATCGCGCTCGGCCACAACACGATCCGCGGCGCCGCGGGCGTTGCGATTCTCAACGCCGAGCTCATGCATCGGGAGGGCTTCCTGTGAGCAGCGCCGTCATGAAGTTCGGCGGCACGTCGGTCGCCGACGCCGACGCGATGACGCGCGTGGTGAACATCGTCCGGCGGCAGCGGGAGTCGCACCCGGAGGTCGCTCCGCCGGTCGTTGTCGTCTCCGCGCTGTCGAAAGTCACCGACGGTCTCATCCGCACGGCCGGCTGCGCAGCCCGCGGCGATGCCGCCGGCGCGGCGGCGCTGGTGTCGGAACTGCTCGAGCGCCACGTCGGGATCGCGTCCACGTTGACGAGCGGCGCGAGAACCGAGCATCTGGTTGCCAGCCTCCGCACTCAATTCCGCGAGCTCGGCGACCTCGTCGCCGCGGAGGCCGCGATTCGCGAAGTGTCGCCGGCGGCGCACGACGCCATAGTCGCGACGGGAGAGCTGGCCAGCAGCCGGATCGTCGCGGCCGCGTTCGCCGAGCGCGGTGTGCCGGCGGTGTGGCTCGATGCGCGCTCCGTGCTCGTCACCGACGCCGAGCACATGATGGCGATGCCCGACATGGATGCGACGTGCCAGCGTGTGCGCGAACGCGTGGCGCCCGTCACGGCGCGCGGTGAGATCCCCGTCCTCGGCGGGTTCATCGGCGCGACGGCCGCGGGCGTGACGACGACGCTCGGCCGGGGCGGGTCGGACTACTCGGCCTCGATTTTCGGGGCGTGCGTCGATGCCGGCGAGATTCAGATCTGGACGGACGTCGACGGCATGCTCACCGCCGATCCGCGGGTCGTGCCGTCGCCGCGGGTCGTGCCGCAGCTATCGTTCGCCGAAGCCTCTGAGCTGGCGTATTTTGGCGCCAAGGTCCTCCACCCGAGCACGATCCTCCCGGCCGTTTCCAAGAACATTCCCGTACGAATTCTCAACTCGCGGCGGCCCGAGAATCCGGGTACGCTCATCACGGCCGACGGGCGCCCGGGCGGGCAGCTGGCCGCGCTGGCGTGCAAGCGCGACGTCACGGTCATCGACATCACGTCGTCGCGGATGCTGATGGCGCACGGGTTCCTGCGGCGCCTGTTCGAGGTGTTCGAGCGGTACAGGACCGCGGTGGACGTGGTGACGACATCCGAAGTGAGCGTGTCGGTGACGGTGGACGATACACGCCGCCTGGAAGAGATCGTCGAGAGCCTGCGGACGTTTTCGGAAGTGGCGTGCGAGCCGAAGATGGCGATCGTCTCGGTGGTCGGCGAGCGGCTGCTCGAGGATCCGGCGCTCTTCGGCCGCGCGATCGTCGCGCTCGGCGCCGTCCCGCTGCGGCTCGTGTCGCAGGCCGCCTCGCGGCGCAACATCACGTTCGTCCTCCGCGACGCCGACGTGACCGAGGCGATGACGCGTCTGCACGACGCATTCTTCTGATTGCAGTGTCTGTGAGAGGGCTTTTGCCACGAAGACACGAAGGCACGAAGTAGTCTTACAGATTGATTTCTTCGTGTTTTCGTGCCTTCGTGGCTAGAGTCTTCGGATGTAGCTCGATGCAACTACTATTGGTTGGATACGGCAAGATGGGCCGGATGGTCGAAAGCCTCTCCGGTGAGTACGGGTCCACCGTGGCCGGCGTGATCGATCCGCTGTCGCCGTCCGGCAAGGATGGGCCTGACGCCGACCGCTGGCGGAACGTCGAGGTCGCGATAGACTTCTCGACACCGGACTCGGTGGCGAGGAATGTTCCAGTTCTCCTCGCGCGGGGCATCAGCGTCGTCATCGGCACGACCGGCTGGCAGAAGGACGAGCCGGCGATTCGCACGGCGCTGGCCGGCTCGGAAGCGGCGGTCGTGGCGGCGCCGAATTTCTCGACCGGCGTGCTGCTGTTCGAGGCGATTGTCGCGCGAGCCGCCGCGCTTGCGGGCGCCCAGCGCGACTTCGGCGCGTGGCTTCACGAGGCGCATCATGCGACGAAGAAAGACGCGCCGTCCGGCACGGCGCTCTCGCTGAAGAAGACGATGGAGGGGGCCGGATTCCCGCGTGCGATTGATGTATCGTCAACGCGCGCGGGGTTCATTCCCGGGATCCATACTGTCGGGTTCGACGGCCCCGCCGAGACGATTACGCTGACGCACACGGCGCGCGACCGTTCGGCCTTCGCCCGCGGCGCGCTCGTCGCGGCGACGTGGGTGCACGGCAAACGCGGATGGTTCACGATGCACGACGTGCTCGGCCTCAGGTAGGGCGGCCCTTTCAGGGCCGCCAACGCGGGCGGGCCGGGCGGGCGGGGTTGGCAGGGCAGGCGGGCCGGGCAGGCAGGGAAGGGATAAGCCAATGAGGACTCAGTTCACAGGCGTCGGGACGGCGCTCGTTACCCCGTTCACCAGGAGCGGCGATCTCGACGAGAAGGGCGTCCGGCGGCTTGGCCGCCGGCAAATCGATGCCGGCATCCACTTTCTCGTGCCGAACGGCACGACGGGAGAAAACCCGACGCTCACCCTCGCCGAGCGCATCCGCATCGTCGAGATCCTGGTGGACGAAGCGGCCGGCAAGGTGCCGATTCTCGCGGGCGCCGGCGGCTACAACACGAAGGAAGTGGTGCATCTCGCCGACGAGATGCGGAAGGCGGGCGCCTCGGGGCTGCTCTCGGTCACGCCTTATTACAACAAGCCCACGCCGGACGGGCTGGTCCAGCATTTCCGCGCGATCGCCGACAGCACGCCGCTGCCGATCGTCGTCTACAACGTGCCCGGCCGGACCGGCGTCAACATCGACGTGAACACGCTCGTGCGGCTGTCGGCGATTCCGACGGTTGTCGGCGTCAAGGAAGCCTCCGGCAACCTCACGCAGGTCTGCGAAATCTGCAAGGCGGTGCCTTCGGATTTCATCGTGCTGTCCGGAGACGACGCGCTGACGCTGCCGATCATGGCCGTGGGCGGGCGCGGCGTGATCTCGGTCGTGTCGAACGAGATCCCGAAAGAGATGGTCGACATGACGGAAGCCGCCGAGCGCGACCAGTTCGCGGCCGCGCGCGCGACCCACTCGCGCATCATGCCGCTGATGCAGATCAACTTCGTCGAATCGAACCCGGGGCCCGTGAAGGCGGCGATGGCGGCGATGGGCCTGCTCGAAGAGGTGTACCGCCTGCCCGTGACGTCCCCTCGACCTGAATCGAAAGAGAAGATCCTGGCCGTGCTGAACGACCTCAAGCTGTTCGGCGACCCGGCCTACGCATGACCCTTCAGTCAGAGATCGCCGATCTCGTCGCGGCCGGCGCCTCAGCCGATCGCGATGCCGCGCGCGCGATGTTCGCGCGCCTGCGCGAGGCGCTGTCGAGCGGCCAGGTGCGCGCCGCCGAGCCCGACGCGTCGTCGCCGGCCGGCTGGCGCGTGAACGCGTGGGTGAAGCAGGGCATCCTGCTCGGGTTCCGCTTCGGCGACAACGTGGACGCGTCGATGGATCACGGGCGCTGGTCCTTCGTCGACAAGGACACGCTGCCGTTGAAGAAGTTCACGGTGGCGGCCGGCGTGCGCATCGTGCCCGGAGGATCGTCGGTCCGCGACGGCGCGTATCTCGCCCCGGGCGTGATTTGCATACCGCCGATGTACGTGAACATCGGCGCGTACGTCGGTGAAGGCTCCCTCATCGACTCGCACGCGCTCGTCGGCTCCTGCGCCCAGGTGGGGGCGCGCGTGCACATCAGCGCAGCGGCGCAGATCGGCGGCGTCATCGAGCCGGTCGGCGCGATCCCCGTCGTGGTCGAAGACGAAGTGCTCATCGGCGGCAACACCGGGTTGTACGAAGGGGTGGTCGTCAAGGCGCGGGCCGTCATCGCGGCGGGCACGGTGCTGACCGGTTCGACGCCGCTCTACGACCTCGTCAAAGGCGAAATCATCCGGCCGGCCGCGGACAAGCCGCTCGTCGTGCCCGAGGGCGCCGTCGTGGTGCCGGGCGCGCGCGCGGTCACGGCCGGCAAGGGGCCGGAGTGGAGCCTGTCGCTCGCGACGCCGGTCATCGTCAAATACCGCGATTCGCGAACCGACACGCGCACGGAGCTCGAAGCGTGGATCCGGTAACCTTCGCCCGCGGCCTCATCGACATCGATTCGACGACGGGACGGGAAGGCGAGGCGGGCCGCTGGCTCGCGCGGCGCCTGCGCGAGCTGGGCTTCGACGTGATCGAACAGCGGGTGGAAGGCGAACGCGGCAACGTGATCGCAACGGCCGGTCCCGGCAGCGCCAACCCCGACGTGGTGCTGTCGACCCATTTCGACTGCGTGCCGCCGTTCTTCCCGAGCCGCGTGGAAGGCGACCGGCTGTACGGCCGCGGCGCGTGCGACGCGAAGGGCATTCTCGCCGCGCAGGTCGCGGCCCTCGAGCGGCTGAAGCGCGAAGGCGAGACGCGCGTCGGGCTCGTGTTCGTCGTCGGCGAGGAGCGCGGCAGCGACGGCGCGAAGCTCGCGAACACCGCGGCGACCGGCGCACGGTTCCTGGTCAACGGCGAGCCGACAGAAAGCCGTCTCGGCGCCGCCACGCGCGGGATTCTCAGGTTGAAGCTGCACGCGGCGGGCCGCGCCGCCCATTCCTCGTTTCCCGAGCTCGGCGTGTCGGCGATCGACAAGCTGCTCGACGCCCTGATGGCGTTGCGCGCGATCCCGCTGCCCGAGGATCCCATCCTCGGACGGACGCATTACACGATCGGGTTGATTGGCGGCGGCGTGGCGCCGAACGTCGTGTCGCCGTCCGCCGAGGCGGAGGTGATGTTCCGGACCGTCGGCGACGGCGCCGACATTCGCCGCGCGATTGCCGCGCTCGAGTCGCGCGTGTCCATCGAGCACGTGCTCGAAGTGCCGCCGGTGAGGATGAAGACGGTTCCCGGCTTCGAAACCGCGGTGTTCCCGTACACGACCGACATCCCGTTCCTGGGCGCCTGGGGGCAGCCGCTGCTGTTCGGCCCCGGCTCCGTGCACGTGGCCCACACGGCGGAGGAATTCGTGCCCATCGCCGAGCTGCACGCCGCCGTGGATCACTACGTGTCGATCTCCAAACACCTGCTCCAGTCGTAACGGCCGGCTTCAGCCGGCCGTCTGCAGCGTCGGGAGCGGAGGGACGGTGCTGTCGGCCGGCACCGGCGTGCGCGCGGTGTTCATCATCATCGACAGGAACGTGTAGTACCCGGCGACGCCCACCATGTCGACGACGCCCTGCTCGCCGAAGCGCGCCAACGCGGCGGCGTAAACCGGGTCGCTCACGTTCTGTCCGCGCAGGAGCTCGATCGTAAAGTCGTGCACGGCTTTGTCGTCTTCAGACATCCCGATCGGCCGCCTGCCGGCGGCGATGGCGTTGACGATCTCGTGGCTCAGGCCCGCGCTGAGCGCGGCGGGCTGGTGCACGTGCCATTCGAACTGCTGCGTCCAGTGCCGCGCCGTGAGGAGGATGATGAACTCGTTGAGCCGCGGCGGCAGGACCGTGTGGTAGCGCATGTAGTCGCCCATCGCGCCCGCGCGCAGCATCACTTCCGGGCTGCGCAGCATCACCGCGAACGGGCCGAAGACGTCCTGTCCGCGCATGTCCGCGAACCGGGCCGCCGCGTCCTGCTGCGCTTCGGTCCATTGCTCTTTGGGAATCGGCGGCATTCGGTCGTGCAACGGTATCGACATGAGGGCTCCCGGAAGCCCTCATTGTAGACGCCGTTGGCCTCGATGCCAGCTGCCTCTTCGCAATCCGGGACGCGCGGGTGGAGCGGTCCGGGCGTCCGGATCAGGTGAGAAGAACCTCACACGCGAGAGCCGCCTGCACGAGCTCACGCGTCCGGCCCCGCGCGCCCGCGAGCTGAAGCCCGCACGGCATCCCCTCACGCGTGAGCCCGCACGGGATGGAGATGGCGGGGTTGCCGGTGATGTTGAACAGCTGCGTCAGGCGCAGCATCACGTTGCGCAGCGGCTGTTCGGCCGGCCCGACCTGCACCGTTTCGGCGCCGATCTTCGGCGCGGGTATCGGCAGCGTCGGCAGCGCCAGCGCATCGCAGTCCGCGAACACCGCGTCGACGTCGCGGCGCAGCTGCTCGCGGCCGCCAAGCGCGAGCATGTACTCCTCGTGCTGGATGTTCCGTCCCATTTCCAGCCGCTGACGGACCGGCGGCGTGTAGCGTTCGGGCACGGCGGCGAGGGTCGCCGCGTGATACGCGGCCGCTTCCTTGAGCGAGATGCGGATGTACACGTTCGCGATCGTCTCGGTGTGCGGGATCTCGATCTCGCGCACGCGAACGCCCGCCGTCCGAAACGCCTCGAGCGACGCTTCGAACCGCGCGCGCACGTCGTCGTCCAGCATGTCGAGGAAGTATGGGCGCGGGACGGCGAGCCGGAGCGCTGACGCCGTGGCCGGCGCGAGCGGGGGCGGCGCGAGATCGCCCGTCAGGACACGGAAGACCGTCCACGCGTCGGCCACAGACGCCGCGAGCGGGCCGACGTGATCGAATGTCGACGACAGCGGGACGACGCCTTCGGTGGGCACTTCGCCAAGCGAGGGCTTGAGTCCGACAATCCCGCAGCACGCGGCCGGAATCCTGATCGAGCCGCCCGTGTCGGTCCCGACGGTGGCGAGCGCCATGCCGGTCGCGACGCTGACCGCGGATCCGCCGCTCGATCCTCCCGGCGACCGCGTCGGGTCGAGAGGATTGCGAACGGCCCCGAACGCCGAGTCGCCGCTCGTCGTCCCGAGGGCGTATTCGTGCAGGTTCGTCTTGCCGACGAAGACGGCGCCGCCCGCGCGAAGGCTGGCGACACACGGCGCGTCCTGAGAGGCCACTCGCCCCACGCGGACGCGCGACGCTGCGGTCGTTTCGGCGCCGCGCACGTCCATGAGGTCCTTGATCGAGAGCGGCACACCGTGCAGCGGACCCCGGTCGCGGCCTGCCGCGAGCTCGCGGTCGGCCTCGCGCGCCTGCAGCCGCGCCTCGTCCGCCATCACCAGGATGAACGCGTTGGTCTCCGGATTGCGCGCTTCGATCTGCGCCAGGCACCGCTCGACGATGGCCTCGGACGTGACCGCTCCCTCGCGAAGCTTCGCGCCGAATTCCTGAATCGTCATGCCGTCAGCGCTTCACCGAGATGGCGACGCCGTCGCGGAGCGGCACGATCGACGTCAGCAGCGCCGGGTGCTCGCTCAGGCGCACGTTGTACTCGACGATCGCCTGCGTATCGGCGGCGTTGTGATGAGAGGTCCGGACGAAGCCCGGGACGACCTCGCCGCTCCACAACACGTTGTCCGTCACCAGCAGGCCGCCCGGTCTGAGGAGATCCACGAGACGATCGAGCATCGGCCCGTACTGTTTCTTGTCGCCGTCCTGAAAGATGAGGTCGAACGGGCCGGACACCTTCGCCAGCATCCTTTGCGCGTCGCCGATGATCACGCTGACACGATCGGCGATGCCCGCGCGGGCGAAATTCTCCCGTGCCTGCCGCGCGCGGTCCTCGTCGAACTCCATCGTGAACAGCATGCCGCCGGCCGGCAGCGCGCCCGCGAGCCAGATGCCGGAGTAGCCGATCGCGGTGCCGATTTCCAGGATGCGTCTGGCCCCCGCTGCAGTCGCGAGCACGCGCAGCAGCGCGCCCACCTCCGCGTCGACCAGGGGCAGATCGCGCTGCTCACCGACGCGCGCGATGTCCCGCAGCACGGCGTCGCCTTGCCGATTGAGGGACGACAGGTACAGTTCGACGGCTTCCGGAACGATTTCCCCCATAATTGAGATCGGATTGTACATGCGGCGAACGAAGATCATCGCGACCGTCGGCCCGGCCTGCGACAACGACGGCACGATCGCCGCGCTGATTGCCTCCGGCGTCGACATCTTTCGCCTGAACTACTCGCACGGCACTCGCGAGAGCCAGGCGCAGACGTTCCACCGCGTCCGTCGGGCCGCCGCCCTCGCAGGACGCCAGGTCGCGATTCTGCAGGATCTCGGCGGCCCCAAGATCCGGACGGGCACGCTCGAAAGCGGGACGCCGATTCAACTCGAGGCGGGGAAGCCGCTTCGCATCATGACGGGCACGGCGCCCGGCGGACCCGGCCGCATCTCGACCGCGTTCGAGGGCCTCGCGCGGTCGGTCAAACCCGGCGACCGGCTGCTGCTCGCCGACGGCTTCATCGAGCTGCGTGTCGAGTCGACCGACGGCGCGGAGATTCAGACGACGGTCGTGCAGGGCGGCAGACTCGGGGAGCACAAGGGCATCAACGCCCCCGGGGTTCCGCTGGCCGCGTCCGCGGTCACGCCGAAAGACGTCGCGGATCTGCAGGCAGGCCTGTCGCTTGGCGTTGACATCGTCGCGCTCAGCTTCGTGCAGACCGCCGCCGACCTGGCGCGAGCGCGCGAGCTGATGGCGGCCGCGGGCGCGTCGGGCGTCCCGCTGGTCGCGAAGCTCGAGCGTCCGCAGGCGCTCGACCACCTCGACGACATCCTCGCATCGTGCGACGGCGTGATGGTGGCGCGCGGCGACCTCGGCCTCGAGATGCCGCTCGAGCGCGTGCCCACGGCCCAGAAAGACATCACGCGCCGCGCCCGGCGCCTCGGTATCCCGGTCATCCTGGCGACTCAGGTGCTCGAGTCGATGACGACCGAGCCGAGACCGACCCGCGCCGAGGTCAGCGACGCGGCCAACGCGGTGGACGACGGGGTGGATGCGATCATGCTCGCGGGCGAAACGGCCGCCGGCGCGTTTCCCGCGCGCGCCGTGCAGACGCTCGACGCGATCATCGCCGAGGCGGAGTCCCTGGCGCCGGCGCCGGCAGCGACGTCGCCACCCGCGTCCGACGGCGATCACACGCAGGCGATCTGCGAAGCGGCGGTCACCCTGGCCAATCGGAGCGACGCGCGCGCGATTGTCGCCGTCACACGGGGCGGCACCACCGCGCGGAGGCTCTCCGCGCTGCGCCCGCACGCGCCGATCGTGGCGGCGTGTCACGACGAAGAAACCGTGCGGCGGCTCTCGCTGTACTGGGGCGTGCAGCCCGTCCAGACCACGATTGGCGAGGACGTGTCGATGGCGGGAATGCTAGTCGGTCAGGATCTGGCGGCCCGCGGCCTGCTGCCGCGGGGTGTGCCCGTGGTGCTTGTCAGCGTCAACCCGGACCTCGCCAGGGCTGACGCCAACTTCCTGAAGATCCAGCGGTTCTGACGGCCCGGCCGTTATTCGCCGACTCGGGCCAGCAGCCCGCCGGGTGTCCAGCGGAGAAACGACGAGCCGACCAGCACGTCGATGACGTGGCGGCAGGCGCCTTCGTCGAGGCCCCACAGACGAGACGCCTGCGCGACCGTCAACCGCAGTCCGGGCATTTCAAGAAACTCCGCGCGAATTCGGCCAACGACTTCGTTCATGGCGTCACCTTCGACGATCTTGGAGAGCAAAATGCAGTCCACGCAGCGGGCGCGGCGGGCCCGCTTGTAAAATCGCGTGTGACACCCCGTTTTTTGGCCGGTTTCTCGCCGGGCCGGGCGGACAGAACGGACCGAGTCCAGACAATTACGTATGGCAAACATGACAGTAGAACGAAAGTGTCTACAGGGGCGGCTATACGCTCTGAACGACTCAGTCGCGGATTTGAATTAGAGAGACATTTGTGTTGTTAGAATTCACCAGATAGACAAGAATGTATGAGTGGAAACGGAGAGACTCGGCATGAAGGGGACCAGCGCAACGACGGCGGCGTCGCAGGGACGGGAGGCCCGTCGCCTGTCGACGTTGCTCGAAGTGAGCCAGGCACTTTCAGGCACGTTGAACCTCAAGTCGGCATTGCACCGGGTGCTCGAGGTGCTGGCCAAGCACCACGGCGCGATCCGCAGCATGGTCACGCTGCTGCGCGAGGGCGGGGAGCTGTATGTAGAAGCGTCTGACGGACTCGACCGTCCCGCCCAGAACGTCCAGTACCGCATGGGCGAGGGCATCACCGGCCGCGTGGTCGAAACCGCCAAGCCCATCGTCGTGCCACGCGTCAGCCGTGAGCCGACGATGCTCAACCGCGCCGCCCGGCGGTCCGACGGCGACGAGCAGGAGCTCAGCTTCGTGTGCGTCCCCGTGGTCCTGAACCGCCGGGCCGTGGGCGCGCTCGGCGTGGACCTGCGCTACAAGGCCGAGCGCGACTTCGACAGCAGCGTCAAGTTCCTGGGCGTTGTCGCGTCGATGATCGCGCAGGCGGTCAAGATTCAGCGGCTGATCGAGGAGGACAAGCGGCGCCTCGTCGACGAAAACGAGCACCTGCGGCAGGAGCTGCGGGAGAAGTACGACTTCTCCAACATCATCGGGACCAGCGGACCGGTCCGCCAGGTGTACGAGCAGGTGGCGCAGGTGGCGGCGACGAACACGACGGTGCTCGTCCGCGGGGAGTCGGGCACCGGCAAGGAGCTCATCGCGCACGCCATTCACTACAACTCGCTGCGGGCCAAGAAGCCGTTCGTCAAGGTCAGCTGCGCCGCGCTTCCCGAGAGCCTGATCGAGGCGGAGCTGTTCGGTCACGAGAAAGGGGCGTTCACGGGCGCCGAACAGAGGAAGAAGGGCCGCTTCGAGCTGGCGGAGGGCGGCACGCTGTTTCTCGACGAGATCGGCGACATCAACCTGTCCACGCAGGTGAAGCTGCTGCGCGTGCTGCAGGAGCGCGAGTTCGAGCGCGTGGGCGGGACCGAAACCATCAAGGTGAACGTCCGGCTGATTGCCGCGACGAACAAGGACATGGAGCAGGCGCTCGCGAACGGCACGTTCCGCGAGGACCTGTACTACCGGCTGAACGTCTTCACGATCTTCGTGCCGCCGTTGCGCGACCGGAAGGCCGACCTGCTCCTGCTGGCCGACCACTTCCTCGAGAAGTTCTCGCACGAGCACGGGAAGAACATCAAGCGCATCTCCACGCCGGCGATCGACATGCTCGTCAGCTACCACTGGCCGGGCAACGTCCGCGAGATGGAGAACGCGCTCGAGCGCGCCGTGCTGATGTGCGAGGGCCAGGTGATTCACGCGCACCACCTGCCGCCGTCGCTCCAGACGGCGGAGGCGTCGGGCACGGTGACGCGGGTCTCGCTGAACGACGCGATCGTCGCTTACGAGAAAGACCTGATCCAGGACGCGCTGAAGACCACGAGAGGAAACCGGGCGAAGGCGGCGCGGCTGCTCGACGCCACTGAGCGGATCCTGAACTACAAGATCCGCAAGTACGTGATCGACGTGCGCCGCTTCAAAGCGTAGCGAGCACGAGGCACGCCCAGCCGGCCAGGAACGCGACGCCTCCGATCGGCGTGATGGCGCCGAGCACGGTGACGCCCGTCACCGCCAGCAGGTAGAGGCTGCCCGAGAAGAGGACGATGCCCGCGACGAACAGCCACCCGGCCGCTTCGATGAGGCGGCCGTTCAGGCGGTCCGACAGGGCGGCCAGCGCCATCAGCGCCAGGGCGTGGTACATCTGGTAGCGCACGCCGGTTTCGAACACCGCCAGCATCTCCGCGGACAGCCGCCCGCGGAGCCCGTGCGCGCCGAACGCGCCGAATGCGACCCCAACGAGACCCGCGAGCGCGCCGGCCAACAGGAAAGTGCGTTGCATAGTTTTTACTTTTCGAGGAGCGCCTTGAGGGATGACAGCGCGCGCGTCCAGCCCAGCCCGATGACTTCGTAGTACCGCCGCCAGCGTTCACCGTCTTCGTAGCCCTGCTGCGTCACGCGCACCTCGGTGGCGCCCGTGCCGTTCGCGCCGGTCGGCGTGAGCTGCACCTCGAACGCCATCGGGCCGATCGGATCGCCGTCGGGCGGCAGCCAGAACGCGTCGGCGACGAAGAACCCGCGGTCCGCGTGGTACTGCATCACCGTGCCGCGGAAGACGCCCCCGAGGCGGCCGAGCACGGCATCGCGGAATTCTGTCGTTTCCCACGCGATCGCGTACGGTCCGAGCACCCGCGGCGTCGTGACGGCGTGCGCCACCTCCCACCAGGCGTGCAGCGCCTGCGGCTCGAAAAACGCCTTCAGAATCCGCTGCGGCGGCGCGTCAATCACGGCCGAGACGTGCAGTTCGGGCACGCCGCGATCATAGCGTCTCCGGCCGCCGATGATAAAGTGGCAGGCATATGTCCCAGCAGCCGTTGGCGTATCACCACCCGGAGTTTCTCGAGAGCCCGGAAGCGCGGCCGATCCGGATTCTCGCCGAGTACCTGGAGCCGCTGCGGCGCTTCCGGGAAGAAAAGATCCAGGACACGGTGGTCTTTTTCGGGTCGGCGCGCGTCGATTCGCGCGAACGCGCGCTCCGCGCGCTCTCGACGCTGCGGGCCCGGGGCGTCCAGGGCGCGGACGACCACTACGAGGACGAGCTCAAACGATCGCGCAAGGCGGTCGAATGGGCGCGGTACTACGAGGAGGCCCGCGAGCTCGCCGGACTGCTGACCACCTGGACCCTGTCGCTTCAGTCCGACTACCACCGCTTCGTCGTCACATCGGGCGGCGGGCCGGGCATCATGGAGGCGGCCAACCGCGGCGCGCGCGAGGCCGGCGGCAAGACGATCGGGCTGAACATCCGGCTGCCGTTCGAGCAGGGCGCGAACCCGTTCATCACCGACGGCCTGCACTTCGAGTTCCACTACTTCTTCATGCGGAAGTTCTGGTTCGCGTACCTGGCGAAGGCGCTCGTGATCTTTCCCGGCGGCTTCGGCACGTGCGACGAGCTGTTCGAGATCCTCACGCTCGTCCAGACGGACAAGCTGTCGAAGAAAATCGGCGTGATCCTCTATGGCCGCGAGTTCTGGGACGCGGTCATCGACTTCAAGCCGTTCGCCGAGTGGGGCGCGATCGCCGAGCAGGACATCGACCTCATTCGCTTTGCCGACTCGCCGGCCGAGGCGTTCGAGCAGCTCCGCACCCATCTCACGACGCACCTCGAGCCCAAGTCGGGCCAGGAAGCGTGGGCGCCGGGCATCGCCCGCACTCGCGGCTAGACGAGGACGGGCGGGCAGGCGGGGCGGGCACGGCGGGCGGGAAAGAAGAACGAAGATGGACGCACAAGCTCGAAAGAAACTCATCGATCAGTACAAGGACGGCTACCGGGTGGTGACCGAAGCGCTGGAGGGTGCGACCGAGGCGGAACTGGACGCGCACCCGGCGCCGGGCAAGTGGTCGGCGCGGGAGATCGTCCACCACCTGGCCGACAGCGAGATGACCTCGGCGATTCGTCTCCGCCTCCTGCTGGCGTCGGAGCGTCCGGCGATTGCGGGGTACGACGAAAACGAGTTCGCGCGCCGCCTGCACTACGACCGCCCCATCGACGCGAGCCTCGACGCGCTGCGCGCCGCCCGGCTCACGACGGCCGAGATCCTGGACCGGATGACCCAGGCCGACTGGGCGCGGGAAGGCACGCACAGCGAAAGCGGCCGCTACACGATGGACACCTGGCTTGAAATCTACGCGGTGCACGCCCACAATCACGCCGCGCAGATTCGCCGCGCGCGTGCGGCAGCGAAGGGATGAAGGTCACATGACGCCATGGCTCAGGGCCACCGGTTTCGTCCTGCTCGCCGGAACGCTGCCGGCGCCTCTCTCCGCCCAGTGGCCGCGGCACAAGGACGCCGTGCCGCGTACGGCCGACGGAAAAGTGAACATGTCGGCGCCGGCGCCGCGAACGCCCGACGGCAAGCCCGACCTGTCGGGCGTGTGGGAGAACATCGGCTGGCGCGAGGGCGCCGCCGCGAGCGATTCGGTCTCCGGCACCGGGGGCGCGCCCGGCTCGCGGTCGGCCGAGAGCCGGCGGCCGCCCGCGCCGAGCATCGCGATGTTCTTCGACATCGGCAGCGCCGTCCCCGGCGGCCTGCCGTTTCAACCCTGGGCCCGGGAGCTGAAGAACAAGCGGACCGCCGAGAACGCCAAGGACAACCCCGACGCGCACTGCCTGCCGCTCGGCAACATGCAGCTGCACCTGCATCCGGAGCCGCGAAAGATCATCTGGTCGCCGAAACAGATCGTCGTCCTGTACGAGGGCAACGGCGGCGTGCGCCAGATCTTCACCGATGGCCGGGCGTTGCCGCCTCGCGACGCGCAGCCGTGGTGGTTCGGCTACTCGACAGGAAAGTGGGTGGGCGAGACCTTCGTCGTCGAAACGAGCGGATTCCGCGATGGCGGGTGGCTCGACGTGAATGGGAGCCCGTTGACCGAAGAGGGAAAGATGACCGAACGGTTCCGGCGCGTCAACGTGGGCACGCTCGAACTCGAGCTCACCGTCGACGACCCGAAAGCCTACACGCGCCCGTGGACGGTCAAAGTGACGCAGCGCCTCATGCCGGACGACGAGCTGATCGAGTTCGTCTGCCAGGAAAACGAACTCTCGTCGGCGCACTTCAAGTGATCGGTGGTCAGTGATCGGTGGTCAGCGTAGCGCGGGCCTTTCAGGCCCGCGATCAGTAGATCAAGTACCGATCACGGCTCTTCGAGAACACACCAACCGACGGCTCCCACGAGCGTGCGATCTCGCGCGCGCCGACGCCGCCGTCGATTTGCTCGCGCAGCTCGGACGAGCCCGCCAGGATGTCGATCGGCATCTTGTTCGCCTCGTACTCGTACGGCGGGTCGCGCCACTTGAAGCGATCGGGATCGGCGGCGCGAAACGCGGCGATCAGCGCGACCCCGGTCTCGACCGACCGGAACGCCGCCCGATCCGTGACGTGCAGCTGGCAGCCGCCGCATGCCGTCCGCGCGTGCTTCTGGAACGTCGGCTCGAAGACGGCCGGCCGGAAGTGCACGCCGGGCAGGCCTGCGCGGTTCATGCCGTCGGCAAACCGCTCGGCCACGGCCCACGGCGCACCCACGAGCTCGAATGGCCGCGTCGTGCCGCGGCCCTCCGAGACGTTGGTCCCCTCGAAAAGCACGCAGCCCGGATACACCACGGCCGAGTCGAGGGTCGGCATGTTCGGCGACGGCATCACCCAGGGAAGACACGTGGCGTCGTAATACATCTCCCGCCGCCATCCGTCCATGCGGGCGACGTCGAGGTCGGCGCCGATCCCGAACTCGGCGTTGAAGAGCTGCGCCAGTTCGCCAATCGTCATCCCGTGACGCATGGGAATGGGGTACTGCCCGACGAACGACTCGAAGCCGGGCACGAGCATGGGTCCTTCGACCGCCATGCCCCCGATCGGGTTGGGCCGGTCGCAGACGATCGCCTTGACGCCGTGCTTGCGGGCGGCGATCAGGCAGTTGGCCATCGTGTAGATGAAGGTGTAGATGCGCGATCCAACATCCTGGAGATCGATGACGAGGGCGTCGAGATCGGCCAACATCTTGGCCGTTGGCTCCCGCGTCTCGCTGTACAGCGAGTAGACCGGGACTCGGCGGACCTCATCCTGCCCGTGACGGGTCTCGATCATGTTGTCCTGGACGTCCGACCGGAAGCCGTGCTGGGGCCCGAAAAGGGCCGCCAGGCGCACCCGCGGGTGCCGGGCGAACAGGTCCGCGACGTGTCCCAGCCTCGAGTCCACCGACGCGGGGTTACACACCAGGCCGACGCGTTTCCCGTCGAGCGCGTTCGAGGCCAGGAGCCGCTCGCATCCGAGCTGTACCATGCGTGATTATTTCACACGAATTTCGTCACGCGCGGCCGTCCCTTGCCACAAAACTGCGTTTTTGTGGGGCGTCTGCACTTGCGCGTGGCCAGAACCGTTGATATGCTACGCGCCCTTGGTGGTGCCGCCTGCCAGCTTCGCCCGCGCCGAGTGCCGATCGAGCCTCCGTTCTGACTCGCTCTCCTCGCACGTGATTGCTTAGCACTGTGGTGCAACCACTTTTTGTAGAGCGAGGATAAGGTATGGGTCGAAGGCTTTACGTTGGGAACCTCCCGTACAGCACGGGGGAAGCGGAGCTCCAGGAGCTGTTCAGCAAAGCGGGGACCGTCGAGTCCGTGCGCGTCATGCGCGACGCCGCGACGGGACGGGCCAGGGGATTCGCGTTCGTCGAGATGTCGACCGACGAAGAGGCCCAGAAGGCGGCGTCGGAGTTCAACCAGTTCCAGATGGGCGGCCGCAGCCTGACCGTCAACGAAGCGCGGCCGAAGCCTGAAGGCGGGTTTGGCGGCGGCGGCGGATTCGGCGGCAATCGTGGCGGCGGTGGTGGCGGCGGCGGACGTCGCGAGCCCCGCTGGTAGCCTGAGCGTACCCGCGCGCGGGGGCCTTGCCCCCGCGAGCATAGGATAACGATGAAAGCATGGCAGAAGGGCGACCGGGTCGTTCAGCCCACGTACGGGCCGGGCACGCTGGTCGAGGTGAACGAGCACCACACGGTCATTGAGTTCGACGAGGGCGGACGCAAGACGTTTGCGACGCGGCTGGTCGCGCTCCAGGCGACCAACGAGCCGGCCCCCGCGAAGACCCCGCGCAAGCGCGCCGCGAAGAAGAAAGTCAGCTAGCCATCTTCGACCGGCTTCCGATTCTCGGGCGGTTTCGCCGGTAAGACCACTGTAAACGTGCTGCCCTGGGGACCGCTCGCCTCGAGCGCGAGCGTGCCGCGGTGCGCCTCGGCGATCCAGCGTGCGATCGGGAGGCCCAGCCCCGTTCCCCGACCGCCGCGCGAGGCGTCGAGCTGCACGAACCGATCGAAGATCCGCGTCCGATCCGCGATGGGAATGCCCGATCCGTGGTCGCTGACGCGCAGACGTACTTGCCCGGGTTCCCGGACGAGCTCCACCTCGACGTCGCCGCCGGGCGGACTATGTTGAACGGCGTTCTGCAGGATGTTCAGCACGAGACGGCGCAGCAGGTCCTCGTCGCCCGTCACCGGGACATCCGTGGCGCCGGCCAGGCGAATCGTGACGCCCCGTTCGTGGGCCAGCACGCCGACGGCGCGCCGGCAGTCGGCGACGACCTCGTCGAAGTACAGGTCAACCGGACGCAGCGCGTAGCCGCCTGCGTCGGCGCGGGCGAGAACAAGCATGTCGTCGACCAGCCGGCCCAGCCGCTGCGCCTGGCCGACGACGATGGCGAGGGCCTCGCGATATTCTCCTTCGTCGCGATGCTCGCGGCTGAGCGCGACGTCCGCCGAGACACGGACGATCGACACCGGAGTGCGGAGCTCGTGCGACGCGTCGGCCATGAATTGCCGCTGCGTGCGCAGCGCATTGGTGATCGGACGCAGGCCCACGGACGCCAGGTAGAGACCGCCCGCGACGGCGATCAGCAACACGATCGGAATGCCGATCACCATCGCTTCCTGGACCTCGTGCTGCTCGCGCCTGACGTCGGATAGCGGCGCCGCGACCAGCAGGACCAGCGCGTGCGTCTGGAACGATTGCGGCACGGCATGCACGCGCCAGTCTCCTCCCGGTGACGCCGCCGTCCACACGCGGCGCGAGCCATCGCCGGCGGGAAGCGCCCCCTCAAGGCTCAGACGGTCCCAGTGCGCGGCAAGAGGGTGACCGGACGCGTCGAGAATCGCGACGGCCCGGCCCGGCGCCTTCACGGTCTCGCATGCGTCCTCGGCGGCTTCGGCGACGTCCGGGTTTTCCCTCAGCTCGTCGCCGAGGACCCCTGTCAGTGTTCCTGCGAGGGCGTCGAGCTCCCGGTCGACACGACGCATGCCGACGCCAGCCTGTTCGCGCAGAATGACAGCCGCGCCGAGGCACAGCGTGACCAGCAGCGCCAGCGTGTACCAGACAGTGAGGCGCAGGCGCAGCGACGGCTCGTTCATCGTGCGTCGCCTCCGCCGGCCATGAGTTGATATCCCTCTCCGCGTCGCGTCCGGATCAACGACTCCGATTCGCGCTGGTCGAGCTTGCGGCGGAGCCGCTGCACATACACGTCGACGACGTTCGACATGGGATCGTAGCGATCGTCCCAGACGTGCTCGGCGATGTCCGCCCGGCTGACGACATCTCCCGCACGGCGTGCGAGGTACTCCAGCAGGGCATACTCCCTCGCCGTGAGGGAGACATCATGCGAGCCGATGCGCACGCGGCGGCTGCGGGTGTCGAGCGTGAGCGGGCCGACCACGACCCGCTCGGGCAGCAGGGGCAGGCGGCCGCGGCGGATGAGAGCCCGGAGCCGCGCGAGCAGCTCGCCGAAGTCGAACGGTTTGACGAGGTAGTCGTCGGCGCCGCAATCGAGGCCCTCGATCCGCGCATCGACGGCGTCCCGCGCGGTCACGATCAGAATCGGCACGCGCGAACCTGACGCGCGAATCGTGCGGCACACGGCGAAGCCGTCCCTGGCCGGCAGCATGACGTCGAGGATGACGGCGTCGTAGTCGGTCGTGCCGGCCTGGAAGATCGCCGTCTCGCCGTCGGCGGCCACGTCGACCGCGTAGGTCTGCTCGCGAAGGCCCTTCGCCAGCATGTGAGCGGCGCTCGGCTCGTCTTCGACCAGGAGGACGCGCACGGAAACAGCCTACACCATGCCTCCGACCAAGGCTGTCATCGTGCGTTCATCTTCGGGTGGCTATAGTGCGGCGATGTGGAGGCTAGAAATGACCAGACACCTGCTGACCACGCTGATCGTTCTTTCCGCGGCCGGCCTCGCCGCGCCGGCCGCCGGCCGCGCGCAAACGTTCAAGGTCGACAAGTTCGACATCAAAGGTGAAGGCGGAACGGATTACGTCGCGGTGGAGGCCTCCACGGGCCGCGTGTTCGTGTCCCGTGCGACCCACGTGATGGTGGTCGAGGGCGCCACGGGCAAGGTGATCGGCGATATCCCGAACACGCCGGGCGTGCACGGCGCGGGCTTCGCCATCAAGGCCGGCCACGGCTTCACGACGAACGGCGGCGACGAGACCGTCACCATGTTCGATCTGAAGACGCTGGCGGTCATCAGGCAGATCAAGGTGGGGCCCGGTCTGGACGGCATCATGTACGACGAGCCCGACGACAAGATCATCCTCACCAATCACAGCCGTCCGATTGGCACGCTCACCGCGCTCGATCCCAGGACCGGCGATATCGTCGCCACGGTGGAGCTCGAAGACACGGCGCCCGAAGGCGCCGCAGCGGATGGCAAGGGGCACATCTTCGTCAACAACGAAACCAAGAACACAATCCAGGTGATCGACGTCAAGACGTGGAAGGCGACCGCATCGTGGCCGCTCGCGCCGTGCGAAGGTCCGACGGGCATCGCGTATGACAAAGCGACCAATCGCATCTTCTCCGGGCTGCAACAAGACATCGGTGGTTGTCGACGCGAGCTCGGGCAAAGTCGTCGCGTCCATCGCGAACGGCACACGCGTAGACGCCCTCGGCTGGGATCCGTCGCGCAAACTCATCTACATTCCGAACGGTGGCCGAGGGCAACGTCACGGTCGTCCACCAGGACTCGGCGGACAAGTACACGGTGGTGGCCACCGTTCCCACGTTCGCCGGCGCGAAGACCATTGCCGTTGATCCAAAGACTCACAATGTCTATCTCTTCCAGCCCGAGCGCGGGCCGGCTCCGCCGCCGCCAGCCGACGCGCCGCCGCCGGAACCGGGCCGTGGACGCGGCCGCGGTCCGCAAGGTCCGATCCTCGCCGCATGGTTTATCGTTATCAACGTCGTGAAGGGGTGGCCGGCTCGCCACCGGGAGGTTCACGTGCGAAAGCTGTTCGTCATGGCCCTGCTGCCGCTCTTCATCGGGGCGGCGCCAACCGGTTATCACGTCATCGGCGAGATCAAGATCGGCGGCGAAGGGGGCTGGGACTACCTGACCGTCGACAGCGCGGCGCGGCGGCTCTATGTGTCGCACGCCACGCACGTCGCGGTCGTCGATCTCGACGCGAACAAAGTGGTCGGCGACATACCCGAGACGCCCGGCGTGCACGGCATCGCGATCGCGCCGGAGCTGAACCGCGGTTTCATCAGCAATGGCCGCGGCAACAACGTGACGATCTTCGATCTCAAGACGCTGAAGCCGATCGGAACGGCGGCGACCGGCGAGAACCCGGATTCGATCCGCTACGACGCGCAAGTCGGGGCGGGTCTTCGCCTTCAACGGCCGATCGAGGAGCGCGACCGCGATTGACGCGAAGACGGGCGCCGTCGCCGCGACGATTCCGCTGCCCGGCAAGCCGGAGTTCTCCGTGGCGGATGGCACGGGCAGGATCTACGTCAACATCGAGGACACCAGCGAGATCGTCGAGATTGACGCCGCCAAGGCAACCGTCACGAAGAAGTACGCGCTCACCGGATGCGAGGGCCCTTCGGGCCTCGCGTTCGACGCGAAGAATCGCCGGCTGTTCTCCGTCTGCGGGAACCGGGTGATGGCCGTGTCGGATCCTGATGCCGGAAAGGTCATTGCCACCCCGGCCATCGGCGCGGGCTCTGACGGCGCCGCGTTCGATCCGGGCACCGGCTATGCATTCAGCTCGAACGGCGACGGCACGCTGACGATCGTGCAGCAGTCGGGTGGCAAATGGGACGTGCTCGAGAACATCGCCACGGAGCGCGGCGGGCGGACGATCGCCCTCGACGAAAAAACGCACAAGGTGTACGTGCCCACGGCGACGGCCGGGCAGGCCGCGGCCGGCGGCCGCGCGCCGTATCTCCCCGATTCGTTCAAGGTGCTGGTGGTCGGCAAGTGAAGACCGTGTTGGTGGCGGCCGCGTTGGTGCTCGCGGGTGCGATCGCGGCGGGCGCGCAGGAAGTACCCGTCCCCGCGCCGCCGCTGCTCGCCCATCCGGAGGGCCCTGGCGCACCGCCGGTGACGATCACGCTCCAGGACGCACTGCAGCGCGCCAGGCAGAACGAAACACAATTCCAGGCTGTGGTCGCCGACGCGGCCGTCGCGCGCGAGGATCGCGTGCAGGCCAAGGCGGGCCTGCTGCCGGCGTTCAGCGCGACGACGCAGTACCTCGGCAATCAGGCGACGCCCGACAACGTGAACCCCAATGGCCGCTTCGTCTCGATGGACGGCGTCAACATGTACCGTGCGTGGGCGGTGATGCGCCAGGACCTGTCTCCCGGCGTCTTCATGCGCACCCCGCTGCACAAGGCCGAGGCTGCGGAGGCCATGGCGGCCGCCAGGCTCGAGATCGCACAGCGTGGTCTCGCGGTCACGGTCACGAGGAACTACTATGGGCTGGTCGCCGCGCAGCGCAAGTACGCCACGGCGCAACTGGCGGCTCAGCAGGCCGCGCGTTTCCTGGAAAACGTCCGGCGGCAGGAACAGCTGGGACAGATCGCGCGCAGCGACGTCGTCAAGGCGGAGATTCAGCACGAACAGCAGCAGCAGGGATTCAGGGAGGCGACCCTGGCCATGGACAACGCCCGCCTCGCACTCGCCGTGCTGCTGTCTCCCGACTCTCGACGAAAACTTCTCGGTCGTAGACGACATGCAGGCCGCTCCGGCCCTGCCGCCGTTCGGCGACATCAGGATCGATGGCGGAGCGCGGCAACCCCGATCTGCGCCTGGCCGGCGAGTCGCTCAAAGCGGCGGGGCAGGACGTCCGGGCCGCGAAGAACGCCTTCCTGCCGAGCCTGGTGGTCGACGCGGTGTACGGCATCGAGGCGAACGAGTTCGCGCTTGCACAGCCGCATCGCCGCGCAGCCGGAGCTCGGCGTTCTGCCCAATCTTGGCTACTTCGTCACGGTCAATCTGTCTGTGCCGCTCTGGGACTGGGGTGGACTGCGGAGCAAGCTTCATCAGAGCGAAACGCGCGAGCGCCAGGCGCAGACGACGCTCAGCCAGACGCAGCGGCAGCTGGTGAGCAACCTCTATTCGAAGTACAACGAGACGCTGACGGCCAGGGCCTCGACCGACAACCTGCGCCGCATCGTGGACCTCGCCTCCGAGAGCCTGCGCCTCCTCGTGCTGCGGTACCAGGCAGGCGAATCGACGATCCTCGAAGTCGTGGACGGCCAGAACACGCTCGTCCAGGCGCGCAACGCGGCTGACGATGCCGAGACGCGGTATCGCGTGGCCCTGGCGGACCTGCAAACCCTCACGGGACCGTTCTGATCATGGCAAGAACCATCATCGGCGTGATGCTGGCGGCGGCGCTGCTCGCGAGTTGCGGCGGCAAGAAGGAAGAAGACGCCGAGCCCATCGTCACCGTTGACGTGGCGCCCGTGCTGCAGTCGCAGATTCGGCGCACGATCCGGGCCGACGGTCTGCTCTATCCCCGTCAGCAGGCCGCGATCGCCCCGAAGGTATCGGCGCCGGTGAAGACCCTGCACGTGCAGCGCGGCGCCCGCGTACGCGCGGGGCAACTCGTGATGGAGCTGGAAGCCCGCGATCTCGCGGGAGCTGCGGCCGAGAGCCGCGCGTCGCTGGATCTCGCCGAGGCCACGTTCGAAACGACTGCGAAAGCCACGGTTCCGCAGGACCTCCAGAAGGCGGAGCTCGATGCGCGCACAGCCAAGGAGGCATTCGACGCCGCGCAGGCGGTGTTCGATAACCGTCAGCGGCTGTACAAAGAGGGGGCCATCGCGCAAAAGGACGTCAACGACGCGCAGGTCAGCCTGAGCCAGGCCCGCAGCCAGTACGAGACCTCGCGAAAACGCTTCGAGGACCTGCAGAACTTTGCCCGCGATCAGCAGATCAAGGCGGCTGCGGCGCAACGGGACGCCGCCAGGGGCCGCAGCGACGCCGCGGACGCCCAGCTGGCCTACACGCGCATCGTGAGCCCGATTGACGGCGTCGTCACCGATCTGCCGCTCTATCCCGGGGAAACGGCGCAGAGCGGCGCGCCCGTCGTGACGATCATGGACGTGTCGCGCGTCATCGCGCGCGTCCATGTCCCGCCATCGGACGCGGCGGAGCTCGCGGTCGGCAACGCGGCGAACCTCATTGGTCCCGGCGGCGCGCCGATCGCGGCGAAGGTCACGCTCATCAACGCGGCGCTCGACCCCGCGAGCAGTACGGTCGAAGTGTGGGTGGAAGCCGACAACCCGGATGGAAAGCTCCGGCCGGGCTCGAGCCTCAGGGTTGAAATGATCGCGAAGACGGTGCCGAACGCCCTCGTCATTCCGCAGAGCGCCGTGCTGACCAGCGCAGGGGGCTCCACCTTCGCCATCGTCATCGACAACGACAACAAGCCGCACCTGCGCAAGATCGCCATCGGCATTCGCGACAAGGGATCAGCGCAGATCACCGATGGCCTCCAGAGCGGTCAGCGCGTGGCCACCACCGGCGCGTTCGAGCTGTTCAAGCTCGATCCCGAGGTCCTGGAGAAGACCAAGGTCCAGATTGCGCCCGCCAAAGAAGAAGAAGAAGAGCCGGAGGAGTCGTAGCGGCCGCTGCCTTCGTTATGTCACAACCCACCGACGAACGCGCCGACCACTACTGGTTTGCCCGGCATTCCACTTCGATCATCTTCCTGATCTGTCTCCTGACCGTCGTGGGCGTGTACGAGGCCCTGACGCTTCCCGTGGCCGTCTTTCCGACTACGAACTTTCCCCGGATCATCATCGGCGTCGACAACGGCGTGATGCCCATCGAGCAGGTGGAAGTCGCCATCACGCGGCCGCTCGAGCAGGCCGTTCGCGCCGTGCCCGGCCTCGAGGATGTCCGATCGGTGTCCAGCCGGGGCTCGGCCGAGATCAACCTCTTCTTCAACTGGTCCGTCGACATGCTCGAAACACTGCAGCTTGTCGATGCGGCGGTGTCGCGGGCGCAGAGCACGCTGCCGGCGACGGCGCAGATCCGGACGAACCGTCTCGATTTCTCGAGTTTTCCGATCATCGGCTACAGCCTGACGTCGGACACCGTGCCGCAGAAGGATCTCTGGGAGCTGGCCACCTACGAGATCAAGCCGCGGCTGAACGGTCTTCCCGGCGTCGCGAGCGTGCTCGTCCAGGGCGGCCAGCGGCCGGAGTTTCACGTGGTGGTCGATCCTCCGCGCATGCTGCGGGCCAAGGCGTCGGTCGCCGACATCGTCAACGCCGTCAACCGCACCAACGTCATCGATTCGCCGGGCTTTCTCACCCGCAACCATCAGCTGTTCCTCGCCCTCGTCACCGGGCAGGTGCGCACGATCGAAGACATCGGCGCCATCGTCGTCAAGCACGTGAACAACGTGCCGGTGCGCGTCCAGGATGTCGGAACCGTTGCGCCGGGTATCGAACCCGTCTACACCTCGGTCAGCGCCAACGGAAAGCCGGCGCTGCTCGTGAGCGTCAACCGGCAGCCCGACAGCAACACCGTTCAAGTCGCCGACGAGGTGCACCAGGAGATGGCCAGGATCGGGCCGACGCTGCCCGCCGGCATCGAGATGCGGCCGTTCTACGACCAGTCGAACATCGTCCAGGAGTCGATTGCCAGCGTGCGTGATGCGATCGTCATCGGGCTGTTCCTGGCCGGTCTCATCATCTGGCTCTTCCTCCGCGACTGGGGCACCGCCGTGATGACCGGGCTCGTCGTGCCGGTGACGATGGTCATCACGTTCATCGTGATGAAGATGCTCGGCCAGAGCTTCAACCTGATGACGCTGGGCGGCCTCGCCGCGGCGGTCGGCCTGGTCATCGACGACAAGATTGTCGTCGTCGAGAACATCGTGCTGCACCGCGACAGCGGTGAAGGCCCGCTGCAGGCGACGGCCAGCGCGCTCAAGGAGCTCACGGTCCCGCTGATCGGGTCCACGCTCACGCCCATTGTCGTGTTCCTGCCGCTCATCACGATCACCGGCGTGACGGGGACCTTCTTCAGCGCGCTGGCGATCGCGATGAGCGTCTCGCTGCTGACGTCGCTCGTCCTCGCGCTGGTCTGGACGAGCAACCTGGGCACCCATCTGATCCGGCGCGGCCAGGCGTCGCACGAGCCCGGAGCCATTCGTCACGACGCGGCGCATCCGCTGCCTGCGGGCTTCGACACCGACCCCCGCGCCGACGAGGTGCGGCGGCTGATGGCGGCCGAGGACGCGTCGATGACGGAAGGCATGTTCGGCCGCGTCCTCCAGTTCTACGAACGATCGATGCGCCGCGCGCTCATGCATCCGATCGCGCTGGTCCTCTTCTGCGCCGTCCTCATCGTCGCATCGTATGCGTGCTATCGAGCGCTCGGCAGCGACCTGCTGCCGGCCATCGACGAAGGCGGGTTCGTGCTCGACTACGTGATGCCGCCGGGCAGCTCCCTGCAGGAGACCGACCGCGTCATGCGCCGGATCGAGGCGATCCTGAAGGCCACGCCTGAAGTGGAGAACACGTCGCGGCGCACGGGCCTCGAGCTCGGTCTGGCAGCCGTCACCGAGCCGAACACCGGCGATATCGCTGTCAAGCTGAAAGCCGGTCGCAGGCGCGGCGTGGACGACGTGATCGCCGACGTCCGGGCGAAGGTCAGGAGCACCGAACCCGGCCTCGACGTCGAGTTCATCCAGGTGCTGCAGGACATGATTGGCGATCTCACCGGTGCGCCGGAGCCGGTGGTGGTGAAGCTGTTCTCCCCGGACGCCGAACTGCTGGCGACGTGGGCGCCGCAGGTGGCCGAAGCGCTGAGCAAGGTGAAGATCGGCGGCGTCACGCCCATCGTCGACGTCGAGGACGGCGTCGAGAACACGACGAGCGGCCCGGCGGTTCGGTTCACGGTCAATCCCGAAGCCGCCGATCGCGTCGGGTTCACCCCGGAGGAGCTCGGGACGATTGGCGTGGCCATGGTGGAAGGCGAGCCCGCGCTCGCGCCGGTGCTCGTCAACGACCGGCAGTATCCCGTGCGCGTGCGGTTTCCGCCGTCGGCGCGTGCGTCCCTCGAGTCCATGAGCAGCACGATGCTCGTCAGCTCGACCGGATCCACCGCGACGCTGGGAGCGCTCACGACGATCGACGAACTGCCGGGACAGACCGAAATCCGCCGCGAAAACCTTCAGCGACTCGTCGAAGTGACCGCGCGGCTGGAAGGCGTCGACATGGGAACGGGAATCGCCGCCGTCCAGAAGACCGTGGCCGACCTGAAGCTGCCGCCGTCGATACGCGTCGAGTACGGCGGGACGTACAAGGAGCAGCAGAAATCGTTCCGCGATCTCACGACCGTGCTGGCGCTGGCCATCGTGCTGATCTTTCTCGTGCTCCTGTTCGAGTTCCGATCGTTCACACCGCCGGTGGCGATTCTCTCGTCCGCGATCCTCTCGACATCGGGCGTGTTCTTCGCGCTGCTCATGACGCGGACGACGTTCAACCTGTCGTCGTTCATGGGGCTGATCATGGTGGTCGGGATTGTCGCGAAGAACGGCATCCTGCTGCTCGACGCGAACGAGCAGTTCCGCGCGGTCGGGTTTTCCCCGGAGGACGCGATCATCCAGGCGGGACGCCGCCGGCTGCGGCCCATCGTCATGACGGCGATGGCGGCGGTGGCCGGCATGCTGCCCCTGGCGCTGGCGCTCGGCGCCGGATCCGCAGATGCTGCAGCCGCTGGCCATCGCGGTGATCGGCGGCATCGTGATTTCGATGCTGCTGTCGCTGATCATCACTCCGGCGATCCAGTATTTCCTCACGCGCCAAGCGCCGCGGCCGCCACGTGAGCGCTCGACCACGCCCACTGGAAATTGAACCCGCCGATGCGGCCGTCCACGTCCAGGATTTCACCAACCAGGAACAGTCCCGGGCAGATCCGCGACTCCATCGTCGCCGGATCGATTTCGTCCAGCGCCACGCCGCCCGCGGTGGCCTCGGCGTAGGTATAACCGCGCGAGCCGGTGACGTCGAGCGGCCACGCCGCCAGCGCGTGCGACAGCCGCCGCCGGTCGGCGCGCTTGAAATGCGCGAGCGTGGTCGCGGCGTCCACTCCTGCGCGGACGAGCACGGCTGCCGCCACGGATGCCGGAAGCTTCGTGCCCAGCGCCGTCAGGACGAGCGACGTCTGCGGCCGTCCGCCGGCGCTTCCCGTCCACCAGTCGTCGATCTGCTCGAACGTCAGGCCGGGACACACGTTCGCCGTGAGCGACGCAACACGGCCCTCGAGCCGGGCGCGCAGCCAGTGGCGCGACATGTTCAGCGCCACGGGCCCGCTGATGCCGAAGTGTGTCCACAGGAGCGATCCTGCGATCCGCACCGCCACGGCGTCGTCCACCCGCAGCGTCAGCTCGACCTGGTGCGCCACGCCGCTCAACTCGGCGTGCATCGACCCGTTGCCGCCCGCGAGCAGCAGCGGCGCGAGCGCCGGCGTCGTCGGCACGATGGTGTGCCCGAGACGGCGCGCCATCTCATACCCGGCGCCGTCGCTGCCGCTCTTCGGCAGGGACTGCCCGCCCGTCGCCAGCACGACCCGGCGGGCGTGAACGTCGCCGCGGGTGGTCGTCAGCCGGAAGCCGTCATCGTCGCGCGAGACGCCCAGGATGCGCGTGTCAGCCTCGAGCTCGGCGCCGACACGCTGCGCCTCGTCGAGCAGCGCGCGCAGCACGTCCCGGGCCTGCTGGCTGTCCGGAAACAGTTTACCGTCCGTTTCTTCGTGCAGGCCGACGCCGATGGCCCGGAAGAATTCGACCGTATCGCGAACTGGAAGCGCGCGAAGAATCCGACGGATGATCGTCCGGCGGCCGCCCCAGAAATCGGCGTCCGTCACGACGGCGTTGGTCACGTTGCACCGCGAGCCGCCGCTCACGAGGATCTTCGCGCCGGGCCGTCTGGCGCCTTCGAGCAGCAGCACGGTGCGGCCGGGGCTCGCGCGCCGCGTGAAAATCGCCGTGGCGAGCCCCGCGGCGCCCGCGCCGACCACAGCGACATCGCACGAGCGGAAATGGCCGGTGCTCAGGCGTGAAAGCTTAACGCGGAAGGGTGTAAGATCCGCGAGCATCCCCTGGGACGTCCACCATGCGAGCCTTCACCGCTTCCGTTCTTGCGCTGATCGCCGGCGCGCTCCTTGCCGGCGGCCCCGTTGCCGCCCGGCCGCAGCACGACACCGCGGCCGATATCGACGATGGCGGGCGCGTGTTTCGGGATACGTGCGCGAACTGCCACGGTCCCGACGGCGACGGGGTCGCGGGCATCGATCTGGGCCGCGGCGTGTTCCGCCGAGCGAAGACGGACCAGGATCTCGTGCAGATCATCCGCGAGGGCATTCCCGGCACGGCAATGCCCGCCAGCAACTTTTCCACGGCGCAGACGGAGCAGATCGTCGCCTACCTGCGCTCGGTGGCTGCCGGCAAACGCAGCGCCTCCGGCCTCGGCGTGATCGATCGCGGCCGCGCCGTGTTCGAAGGCAAGGGCGCGTGTGCGACGTGCCACCGCGTCAACGCCAGCGGCGCGCGCCTCGGCCCCGACCTGAGCAACATCGGTCAGCTTCGCCGCGCCGTCGAGCTCGAGGCGTCGATCGTCAGTCCGTCCGCGGAGGTCGTCGCTACCAACCGCACGTACCGGGTCGTCTCAAAGGACGGCACCACGACGACGGGACGGCTGCTGAACCTGGACAGCTTCACGGTGCAGATGCTCGACTCGAAGGAGCAGCTGCGGTCGTTCGAGAAGTCGACACTCCGCAGCTACGGGTTCGTCGACCAGTCGCCGATGCCCTCGTACAAAGACAAGCTGAACGCGCAGGAGCTGGCCGATGTCGTGAGCTATCTCGTGTCGCTGAAGGGCAAGGGCACTCCATGAGTCGACGTGCGATCGTCGCGTTGCTGTGCGTCGCGTCATTTCTGGTGTCCGGCGCCGCGCTGGTGCGGGCGCAGCAGGTGACGTTCGACCGGCTGCTGCACCCGGAGAAGGAGCCGCAGAACTGGACCAGCTACTCCGGATCGCTCCTCAATCAGCGCTTCAGCCCGCTCACCCAGATCACACCGGCTAACGCGAAGAACCTCGAGCTGCAGTGGGTCTGGCAATCGAAATCGCTCGAGAAGTTCGAGGCGACGGCGCTCGTGGTGGACGGCGTGCTCTACACGCTGCAGGGACCGCCCGTCCAGGGCGTCTACGAAGTCGTCGCGCTCGACGCCGTCACGGGCCGGCCGTTCTGGACGCTCGAGTACAAGCCGCAAATCGCGGCGCGCCCGTGCTGCGGCCGCGTGAGCCGGGGCCTGGCGATTCTGGGCGATACGCTCTACATGGGCACGATCGACGCGCACCTGGTCGCGATCGATGCGAAGACGGGCAAGATTGTCTGGGACGTCGCCGCGGCGAAGCTCGGCGAGAAGGTCACCGAGAAATACGCGATCACCCACGCGCCCGTCGTCGTCAAGGACAAGATCATCGTCGGCATCGCCGGCGGCGACCTCGGCGTGCGCGGGTACATCTCCGCGTTCGACTCGAAAGACGGCAGGGAGCTCTGGCGTTTCTACACGATCCCCGGCAAGGGTGAGCCCGGCAACGAAACGTGGTCGGGCAACTCGTGGGAGACCGGCGGCGCCGGCGTCTGGAACAGCGGCGCGTACGACGCGGAGACGAACCTCGTCTACTTCGGCACGGGAAACCCCGCGCCGGACTGGGACGGGCGCGAGCGTCTCGGCGACAACCTGTACAGCGACAGCGTCGTCGCGCTCGACGCGGACACCGGCAAGCTGAGGTGGCACTACCAGTTCACGCCGCACGACGAAGTCGACTACGACTCGACGCAGGTGCCCGTCCTGGCCGACATTCCCTGGCAGGGGACGCTGCGCAAGGTGATGCTGTGGGCCAACCGCAACGGCCTCGCCTACGTGATCGATCGCACGACTGGCGAGTTCCTGCTGGGCAAGCCGTACGTCAAGGTGAACTGGATGGACGGCTTCGACCCGAAGGGCCGGCCGATCCGCATCCCCGGGCAGGTTCCGACGCCGCAAGGCACGCTGATCATGCCGACGGTGCTCGGCGCGACCAACTGGGCGGCGCCGTCCTACAGCCCTCGTACGGGCTTGTTCTATGTGAGCCTCTGGGAAAACACCGGTACCGTTGCCGTCGAAGGCAGATTCCCGCGCGCTGCAGGCATCCCCAACGGGACGCCGATGGGCCAGGCCACGCTGACGCCCAACTTGAAAAAAGAAGAAGAAGGCTACGGCGCCGTCCGCGCGCTCGATGCGCGAACTCTCGAGAAGAAGTGGGAGTTCAAGATGAACGACATCACGTGGGGCGGCGTGCTCACGACGGCGTCGGACGTGCTGTTCAGCGGCGGTAAGGAAGGCTACTTCTTCGCGCTCGACGCGCGCTCGGGCGACCTGCTCTGGAAAGTGGCGCTCGGCGGGCAGGTGAACAGCGGGCCGATGACATACTCGGTCAACGGGAAGCAGTACGTCACCATCGCCGCCGGTAGTTCCCTCTTCGCATTTGCGCTGCGACAGTAATACGACGTTAGCCACCGAGGCACAGAGAGCACAGAGATCTCGTACGAAGCAAACCTCAGTGTTCTCTGTGCCTCTGTGGCTACGTGTTACTGACGTTTCACCGATCCGCCGAATACGTCGATCGCCGCGACGTCCGACCACCCGCCGGCGCCGTGGCCGCTGCCCGGCGTGAGATCGGCAAAACCAATCTCATCGACTTTGCTCAAGTCCGGCTTGTCGACGATGTTGCCTTTCGTGACGACCTTGTCGATGTCGAGCTTCAGCCAGCGCACTTCGTTCACGTTGAACTCGCTGATCTGCCAGTCCGCCACCGAGCCGTCCGCGTGATCGCCGACGAGCCAGGTGCCGTCGGCAAGCTTCACGACCGGGCGAATCTGATGGAACCCCGACATCTTGGTGACCCAGCGGATGCGGGCGAGGCCCGTCAGGTCGGCGAAGTTGTCCTTGTGCCGGAGCGCGACGGCGCAGGGCGTGGCGCAGAGCCCCGTCCAGAGGTGAATCGGGTTGTTGTCGTCCTTGGCGCTGCCCGTGAGCTGCACCTCTTTTCCCGACGTCCCGTAGAGTTTCAGCTCGAGGCCGGGGTTGGCGACGCCGTCCTGCGTGACCGGATGCTCGCCGCCCGCCGGCGTCTGCTTCCACTCCTCGTGGAAAAACAGCGGCGGCCGCACGATGCGTCCCTGTGCGAAGACGTTCCCGCCCGCCGAAAAGGCCAGAAGAAAAATGACGACCCGCGGGAATCGAAAAGCGCTGTGGCGCATGTTCTGCCTCCTCGTTCGAGCCGGCGTCCGCTCGGGCGGGCAGTATAGCAGGCGATGGCCCGCGAGTAGAATGTGCCGGTGACGTCTGCGTCCGGCCGCTCCGGGTTTCTCCTCCCGGCCCTTTGTCTGCTGTTCTTCTTTTCAGGCGCCTGCGCTCTCGTCTACCAGGTGCTGTGGCTCCGGACACTCGGGTGGGTGTTCGGCGTCACCGTGTACGCCGCCAGCGCCGTCTGGGCGATGTTCATGGCCGGCCTCGCCCTCGGCAGCGGCGCCGCGGGCCTCGTGGCGGACCGCGTCAGGAATCCTCTTCGATGGTTTGGCGCGACCGAACTGCTCATCGGCGCGACCGCGCTTGTCACGCCGACGGCGCTCGCACAGCTGCAACAGCTGTACATCGCCGCGTATCCTTCGATTTCCCACTCGCCGGCCGGGCTCGTCGCCGTGCACCTCGCCATGGCGTTCGCGGTGCTGATCGTTCCGACGTCGCTGATGGGCGCGACGCTCCCGCTCGTCGTCAAGGCCTCCACGTTCAGGAGCAGCTCCCTCGGCAGCCAGCTGGGATTGCTCTACGCCAGCAACGCCGCGGGCGCGATCGTCGGCACCATCGCGGCCGGTCTGTACCTGATTCCGCAGCGCGGGATCCACGGCACGTTTCTCACCGCGGCGGCGTTGAATCTCCTTGTCGGGCTGAGTGCAATCGCGATGTCGATGCGATCGGCAGGGATGTCAGCAACACCCGGTGACGTCCGGCTCGAGCCGGACGCTACGGAGGCCGCGGCCGCTGTGGGACCCCAGGCTCCCGGGATCATCCTCGTGGTTTTCACGATCTCAGGGGCTGTCTCGCTGGCGCTCGAGGTCGTCTGGTTCAGGGTGCTGACGCTGTTTCTCCGGCCGACGGTCTACGGCTTCGCCGTGATGCTCGCGATGATTCTCGTCGGAATCTCGACGGGGAGCTTTCTGGTCACGCCGCTGCTCAATCGCCGGCTGCGATGGATGGAGGTGCTCGCGGGACTCGAGCTGGCCATCGGGATCGCGATCGTCCTGTCGTTTCGTCCGCTCGTCTATCTGCCCGCGCTCTCGGACACGTTGACGCCGCTCGTCGCGCCGTTCATGCCCGAGTACCTCGGCTATCCGATCACGGGCGCGCTGCTCGCGATCTTTCCCGTCGCGCTGCTCATGGGCCTCGCGTTTCCGATCGGCCTGCACACGTGGGCGGCCGGCAGGCGGCGTGACGAGCACACCGCGGGCCGGATCGGCCTGTTCTACTCGCTGAACGTCGCCGGCGCGATCGCCGGGTCGATCGTCGCCGGCTTCCTGATGCTGCCGCGGCTCGGGAGCGGCACGTCGCTCGTCGTGCTGGGATCGCTGAGCTTCGCGGCCGGCCTCGCGCTGCTGGCCGCGTCGGGCCTGTCACGGCAGGCGCGCGCGGCGTCCGCGCTGCTGGCGTCGGCCGTCTTCGCCGCGGCGGTCTGGTGGTCGCCCGACCCGTTCGTCCAGTTTGTCGCCCAGCGCTATCCGGGACAGGCCATCGTCTGGCAGGAGGAAGGCGTCGAAGCGACGGTTGTCGTTCACCGGAACCGCAGCGACGAGCTGACGCTCACCATCAACGGGAACCACCAGGCGAGCACGGACGAGTCGACGGCCTACGTGCACCGGCGGATCGGCCACCTCCCGATGGCGATCCATCCGAATCCCCGTACGGCGCTCGTCATCGGCCTCGGAGGCGGCGCGACGGCCGGCGCGGTCAGCGTCCACGACGGCGTGGACGTGGACGTCGTCGAACTGGCCGGCTCGGTCGTGCGCGGCGCCAGGTTTCTCGAGTCGATCAACTACGGTGTCCTGTCGCGCCCGAACGTCCACCTGCGCGTGGACGATGGGCGGAACTACCTGATGCTGACGCCGCGGCGGTACGACGTCATCACCGCGGACGTCATCCATCCGATCTTCGCGGGCTCGGGGAACGTGTACTCGGTCGAGTACTTCAGGCAGATGCGGCGCGTGCTCAATCCCGGCGGGCTCGTGCTGCAGTGGGTGGCGGGAACGGAAGCGGAGTACAAGACCATCGCGCGCACGTTTCTCAGCGTCTTTCCCGGCACCACGGCGTGGGTGGCCGGCGGCCTGCTGGTCGGATCGGTCGAGCCGCTGCGCCTGCGCCGCAGCGACTTCGAGTGGAAGCTGAAGCTGCCCGGCAGCAGGCAGGGCCTGCACGATCTGAACGTCGAAAGCTTCGACGCGCTGCTGGCCGCCTTCACCGCCGGTCCCGAAGAGCTCGCCGCGTTCGTCGGCCCGGGCGATGTGCTCACGGATGACCGTCCGCTCGTCGAGTACTTTCTCAGCCTCCCCCGCGATCACGACGTCGATCTGGCGCCTCTCAAGGGCGACGTTCAACGATTCGTCGTCGCCGACTGATGATCGGAAGCCGCTAGCGAGTGAACTCGACTTCGACGTCCCGTTCCGCCGCCCGGCCATGATCGTCGACGGCCCGAATCAGGTGGACGCCAGAGGCCTCCGGCCGCCACGTCAGCGCGCCGTCGCTCAACGAGCGCATCCCGATCAGCGCGTTGCCGTCGAACCAGAAGACGCGCTGGACGTCGCCGGCGGCGTTGGCTTCGAGCGGGATCCCCTCTCGAGGCGCTGACCCGCGAAGCGCATAACTCACGTTTCGCAAAGGCGACGAGATCCGCGGGGCCTCCAGCAGATCTTCGCTCGCGCACGCGGGCAACGGCGGTGGTGTGCGGCGCGGCATGCCTGCCTGCCGGAACAGCTTGAGCATGTCTGACGACCAGAACTCGAAGACCTCGAAGCGCGTGCCGGCGGCGTACGGCGGACAGGCGGCGCGGCCGGTTCCCGGGTCGATGGCCACGGCGCGGTGCAGCTGGCTCACGCGGATTGGAGATTTGCCCGGGATGTACCAGGTCTCGACGGTCCGCGGACAGTGGGCATTCGGCAGGTCGCCGCTCCCGGCGCAGACGCTGACGCGGCTGACGCCCGGAGGAGGCGAGAACGCCGGCAGTTCCTCGGCAGGCCGTGCCAGGTTGAGCGCGTCGGCAATCCGGAAGAACAGCGGCGCGGCCGCATCGACGCCGACGAATGCCGGGTTGCCCTGGCCGTCGAAGTTTCCAATCCAGACAACGAGCACGTAGGGGCCGACAATTCCGGCCGACCAGGCGTCGCGAAAGCCCCACGATGTGCCCGTCTTCCACGCGACGGGCCACCGAGTACGAACGGGGACCGTGCCGTCCTCGTCAGGCCGCGGATTGTGCCGAAGCATGTCGAGGGTGACGAATGCGGCCTCCGGGCTCAGCAGACGCACACCGTCCCCGCCCGGCGCGGACTGCTGGATTCGAAGCGGCAACAGGACGCCCTGATTCGCGAGCATCGTGTAGAGGCCGGCGAGCTCTTCCATGGTGATCTCCACCGCCCCCCAGCGGGAGCGCGAGACCATAGAAGGATTCGGGCTTCATGCCGCGCACGCCGGCGCTCTGCAGGAACTGATACAGGTTGGGCTGCTGCAGCTGTGTCGAGACCCAGACGGCCGGCACGTTACGGCTGCGCGTCAACGCTTCTTCCGCGCTGATCGGCCCGAAGAAGCGGCCGTCGAAGTTTTCCGGCGTGAACGGGCCGAACGACGTCGGCGCGTCCCGCAGCATCGTTTGCGGGTGCAACACGCCCTGGTCCAGCGCCAATGCGTAGACGAACGGCTTGAGCGTCGAGCCGGGCGACCGCTTTGCCAGCACACCGTTGACCTGGCCGTCGATGCCGTCGTTCCAATAATCTGCCGACCCGACCCACGCTTTGACCGACGCGGTCCGCGTATCCACGAGCAGCGCCGCCGCGTTGTGGACGCCGACGTCGCCAACGTGTTTCAGGTGCCGTTGGATCTGCAATTCGAGCAGATGCTGGAGCCTGACATCGATGGTCGTGTCGATGCGCGGCTCGTTCGTCGTGCGATCGGCCAGCAGCGCATCGACGAGATGAGGCGCCTGGAATGGCATGGCGAACTCCGGCCGCGCGAGGATCGGCAGCTGGATCTGACGGCGTTCGTCAGGGTTGTCGCCGTGGCGTTTCTGCCAGAGCCGGCCGAGTTGCGCCCGTGCGGTGAGAAGACCCCGCTCCGATCCGCCTCGGCCCGCACGGCTGGCCGGCCGTTGCGGGATGACGGCGAGCGTCAGCGCTTCGCCGAGGTTCACGCGGTCCGGCGTCTTGCCGAAGTAAATGCGGCTCGCGGCGCCCACGCCCTGGATGTTCGCGCCGAACGGCACGACGTTCAGATAAGCCTCGAGCAGATCGCGCTTCGAGTAGCGCATCTCCAGCCAGAGCGCGATGCCCATCTGACGAAGCTTGCCGGCGGGTGTCTTCGTGTTCAGCCGGTAGAGGAGTCTCGCGAGCTGCATCGACACGGTCGAGCCGCCCTGCCGTTCGCCCGCTCCGTAGGTTCGCAGCGCGGCCCGGGAGAGCGAGACCGGATTGACTCCGGGGTTCCAGTAGAACCAGCGGTCCTCTTTCAACAGGAAGGCCTCGACCAGTACTGGCGAGATCCCGGACAGCGGCACCCACAGGCGGTATTGGTCGTCCGCCGCGCGTGTGACCCGTAGCAGCTCGCCGTCCGCCGACCACACGCCCGTCGAGAGCGGGATGCGCTGCGACAGCGGCGCGTGAGGCCAGGCGCGGATCGCCACGAGCGCGATCGCCGCAATTGCGATCGGCTTCAAGAGTCGCCGGGCTGTAGCCTGCGCTGTCATGGCTTGACGATCTCCAGCCGGCCGGCCTTGCTCATCCCAACGATCGATCGGGTGTACATCCCCTCTGCAAACGCAGGCGGTGTCTGAAACGCGCCCGCATTCGTGGCTCTCACCCGGTAGACGAACGTGCCGGCGTCCTTCGTGAAGTCGCCATACAGCACGAGCCGATCGTCACGGACGTCGATGTGCTGCGGAAACCAGTCCGACTTCCCGGCCACACCGATGGGCAGCGAGCCGCCGGCGCCTCGCCGGCGCAGCAGCGCCGGATCGTCTGCCGGCGTGCTGCTGTCGGCGGTCGGCTGCAGTTCGAGCACCGGCTCGACACCGCCTGGAAGAAGGTCGACCACGGCGATCTGCGGCTGCCGGTCGCGCCGCGTTGCCCGAACCCGGAGCCTCACGAAGAACTCCTGGCCCACGGCCACTCGCGTCGTGGGATTGCCGCCGGCGTCCAGAAACTCCCTGAAGACCTCGATACCCTGAGCGATCTCCGCCGCCGGCAGCGTACGGTCGAAACCCGATTCGTTCACGGCGTAATAAGCTGTCAGCGGTCCGCGCTTCGAGAACTGCAACCTGGCCGCTGCCTCGGAGACGGCGATCTTCGGCATCGCCCCGGCCGGCAGCGTCTGCGGACGCTCGCCGCCATCCTTCGCGATCTCCGTGATGCCCAGTGTGTCGGTGCCGGTGGCCGCCACCGCGAATGCATCCAATGCCAGCAGCGTGTACGCCGCCGACAGCGAGCTCACGCGGTTGCTGCTGACGGCCGAACTGAGCGCTTCGAGCGCCGCCGGAGGGGTGGCGCCCAGCTGCGCCGGAAAGTGCCGCGCCAGGAGGTACAACAGCTGCGCGTCGTGAACGGCGGCGTCGTAATAGATTTCCTCGCCGAGGTCGCGTTTCTGAACGGACCACGGGACGTTCTTCACGATGCGCTCGGCATCCTGTGTTCGTTGCATCAGTTTGTACGACGACGCCAGATACGCGGCGGCCAGATCGGTCCCCCACGCCTGCGGATAGCGCCGCGTCAGCTCCTGCTCGACGTTCGCGATCGCAGCGTTTGGCTTGATGCCCTGGCGGACGAGCAGGTAGACGGCGTAGGCGCGCAACCGTCCGTCCGCGAGCGTGCTGGCCGGCGTCGAAGCGAACCGGGTGAGCCAATCGTCGAGCGACGTCATCATCTCCGGCGGTACCCGCTGGCCGCGCTCTCTGGCCTCGACCAGAAAATGAGCGGCGTAGACGGTCGGGAACTCGGCGGTCGCCGGAGTCGACGACCACAGGCCGAATCCTCCCTGATCGTTGGCGCGCCCGCGGAGAACGGAGTACGTCGCGTCGAGCGGGTTCGTATCGCGGCTCCTGACGATGCCGAACTCCGGCCGGGTGGTCAGCAGCAGCGCCGACATGCCCTTGCTCACCAGCTGCTCGGTGCAGCTGTACTCGTAGTTGTCGAGATAAGCGGTCAACCCCTGTCCCCAGACCAGCGGAAGCGTCGAAACGCTCGCTTCCACTTTGCGCCGTTCGCTGTACAGATCTCTGGTCAGGGCGGCGACAGCCGCGGCGCCGTCGACACGGCCGAGCGTCAGCTGCGTGCGAAACGCCACGGCCGGCCGCACGCTGACGCTTTCTTCCATGTGCGCCTCCGCCGTGCCGCGGCGCGCCGTGAATTTCAGCGTGCCGGCGCCCAGCTGGGGGTTGGTCTTGATCCGGAACTCGCCCACGCCCTCCTTCTTCTCCGCGATCGGCAGCTCGACGCTGGCCGGCCCCTGGATCGACAGCCCCGCGCTCGTTTCAGCCTGCAGCCGGATCGGCCCGGTCCCGCCGGCGCTGTTGTTGAAGACGCCGACGCTGACGATGAACTCGTCGCCGGGAGTGACCATCGCCGGAACGTTTGGCGTCAGGATGAAGTCGCCCTTCACTTCGGTCGCTGCCTCGGAGACTCCCATTCGTTTCGGGCTGGCGCCAATGGCCACGATGCGCAGGCGTCCGTTGAAGTAGTCGGGCACCTGGTACCGGAGCTCACGACCCGCGGTTCCAACATCCACCACGCCCGACCAGTAGGCGACCGGAGGCTTGCGCTTTCTGTTGAACGGGTTCAGATGGCGCGCGAACCCGCCGTCGGCGTCGCCGCCAGGCGCCGCGAGCGCCAGGAATCGTTTGAAGTCCGGCAGGATGAGGTCGAGGATCTGCCGGGTCTCGACCTCGAGCATGCGTTTCTGAAAAAAGAAGCCAAGCGGATCCGGGTTCCGGTATCGCGCGACCTGAAGGATGCCCTCGTCTACCGCCAGCACTGCCACGCGGGACGGTTCGGCCGCCGTGAGCCGCAGGCTCAGCACGGCGCCCGGCTTGACCTGGCGCGGCGCCACCAGGCTGATCGCCTGGGTACGGGCCGCCAGATCGGGACCAAACGGCGCGACGCCGTACGACAGAGGGCTCAGAAAGAGCTCATCGGACGAAACATCGCGGAGGAACTGGACGCTGACGTAGCCGTTGCCCTCGAAGTCTTCAGGCAGGGTGATGTGCTGCACCGAGCTGGTTGTCGTCGTCTTGAACCACTGGTAGCTGAAAACCCGCTCGCGTTCGACGGTGATGAGGCCGGCGCCGACGTAGGGTGCCCGGATGCTGACGGCAATTGTTCCGCCGGGCCCATAAACGGGCTTGTCCAGCTGAACCTGCAGCTCCGCGTTGCGTTCGAGCGACCGCGACACATTTGCCTGGCCCGCGACGGAGTAGTTGAGGCGATTGAGCTCGGCTCCCGACCCGTTGCGGAGCACGAGGACGAAATCGCCCGGTTCCTGCGTCGGCAGCGGAAAGCGGCTCCCGCCCTCCGCGATGCGGACGCCGCGGCTGTCCCGAACGATTTCCTTCAGTTTCGATACGTAGGCCAGCGTGCCGTTGCCCTGCTGCGTCAGCACCGACACGAACTTGCGCTGGACCCATTCGAGCGTCAGGCCGTCGGCGGCAACGGGCGCGAGCTGTTGATTCACCGCCAGCCACCGGGCCTCGCGCGCGCTTGCGCGCTGCACGAAATCGAGCCCTCCGTCGGCCTTCACGCCGACCAGATATGAGGCGTCCGACACGATCGCGCTGTTCTGCGCCGCGACGTTGCGCCCGCCTTCCGCCTCGAACACCCGGCCCAGGATGTTCAGGCGATACGCGCGTCCAACGAAGCGTTTCAAATCGAGACTGAATTCCGCGGCGCCCTTGTCGTCGGTTTTCAGCGCCGCCAGCGCCTCGTGATACGGCTCGCTCGGACGCTCGCCGATCTGAAAACGGTAGTCGCTGTAGCGGGCGAACTGCGGGAGCGCGGACGTCAGGCTGAGCTCGCCTTCGACGCGCCGGTTGGCGGCAGGCTCGCCGAACAGCTGCGCCGCCGTGATCCTTGCCTTCACGTCATCGGGCTTCAGCCAGCCTTCGACCGGCCCGGTGGACAGCTCGAGCTGCACCTTCATGCGGTCGGGTTCGAACTCCTGGAGCTTGAACGATGTGCTGCCGAGCGTCTCGCGGCGGCGATCGTCCTTCACGAGAAACGCCACTGCCTGATAAGTGCCCGTCGGCGCGCCGGGCTGGCTCGTGTACGTCACGTCGTCGAACGACGCGGCGGTCAGCTTCAGCTCGCGGCGGCTCACCACCATGCCGCGGGGGTCGCTGATCTCCACGTTCAGCGGCAGGCCGGCGAGTGAAGCTTTCCAGTCTGCAGTCCGCGTGATGACGCCAAGGTGCGCCGTTTCGCCCGGGCGGTAGATACCGCGGTCGGAGAACAGGTATGCGGACAGCTGCTGTGCAGATTTCGCGCTCTCGACGCCCCCGGTGTCGAAGCGCGAGAGGTTGAGACCGCGGCCGCCGGTCAAGAGCGGCATGAACGACATGTCCGCGTCTTTCTGCGCGAGGACGAGGAGCGGCGTTTTTTCCCGTCTGAGCTTCTCCGGGTTGGCCAGGCGCGCGCGACCGGTGACATCCGTGGTCGCTGACAGCACGGGCAGGCCGTTGACGCCGAGGATCTCGATGCGGGCACCCTCTACCGGAAGGCCGCTGCGAATCGATTGCGCGAAGACATCCCGCGTCCCGTCCTTGGCGCGCTTCACGATGAACCCGAGATCCGTGACCAGGATCAGGCGCGTATCTTCGATTTGACCGTCCCGTTGCCCGGTCCGGTCGTTATCGTCCCCGTCTTCTTCGCCTTCATCGTCCTCGCGAGGCCGTGGTTGGCCCGCCGAGCGGACGTGAAGGACGAAGAGGCCCCGCCGCGACTGGCCCTTGTCCTCCAGATACTGGCCGACGTCGATGCTGTCGTACGTCGGCTTGCCTGGAGGCCGGCCGCTGTAGTCGCGCGTCGTCACGAACCGTTCGGCCAGCTTGTCTTCGAAGTTCTCGTAGAGCGCGGGCCGGGCGAAGTCCCACATTTGCGGAGCGAGATGCTGCAGCTGGTTCGGCAGGACGCGGGCGATCTCGACGTCCACCTTGTCGATGTCGCGCACCAGGAAACCCACTTTCCGGTCGCCGGAGAGCGACAGGAGAGCCCCCTGGCCGAGGAAGGTCAGGGCCTGCTTGTAGCGTTCGACCCGAATCGTGGAGACGAAGGGTTTTCCGGACAGGTAGCCGCCGATCCCCTGCACGCCGTCCTTGACCGTCACGTGGAGGTAGCGGCCCACCGGCGCCCGGAACTTGAAACCGTGCGCGGTGTTGCCCCCTTCCTCCGACTGCACGTAGCTGACGCTGACTGGTTCGGACTTCGTCAGGATGTCGTTGCCGATCTCGCTCTGGTCCCTCCAGTTGTACGGCCGCTCATCCTCTTTGGGCTGTCGCGGATGGCGGATCGGCAGCAGTTGGACCGAGATCTTTCCAGCGAAGGCGCGTTCAGCGACAGGGGATGAACTGGTCAGGAGCAGGATCTGCTCGGGCTCATAGCGGGCGTTGTCGACCACTGCCATGCGGCCGTTGGCGAACCGAAGGCTGCTGCGTCCCGGAATCGTGACCGACGAGGCGAGCTTGCCGCTGGTCGCATTTCCTCCGCGCGCCGCGCGGACGCCCTTGTCGACGTTCACCGTCATCGGCGTGTCGTCGCGCGGCATGGCCAGCGCGGCCGAATGGATGAAGGCCGAGAGCTTGTACTTGTCGTAGATGATCGTGAAGTGCCGGCTGTCCGAGGTCAGCCCCAGGTACTCCGCGTCCTTTGCGACGGCAAGCGAGACGCGCCGTTCGAACTCCTGGGGATCCACAGGATGGCTGAACTTCACCGTCGCCACGAGTTTCTTCAGATTGGGATCGACCGGGTCCTGATAAAACTGGCTGTTCTCGATGGTGGCGTCGAACGGCCGGCTTCTGAACGGGATCGTGTACTCCTCGAGCTCGACCTGGCTGGCGAGCAGCTCCTTGCGGTCGAGACGGACGGTGAAGGCGCCATCGACGGGCCAATCGTTCGCCGGCGTGAAGCGGAGTTCCTTGTCGTTTGTCCAGGTCCAGGCGCCCGCAACGGCCGGGGAGAGCTCGATGCCTTTGGTGACCGTCTTCTGCAGCTGTTTCAGTGGCGCCGCCGATTCACCGAACAGGATCTTCATCACGTCGACGTGAACGACGCCGTCATCCGTGTAGCGGGTCAAGTCGGGACTGTGCACCGTGAAGGTCACGTAGTGCGGCTTTGGACGGCTGGCCCACCAGACGTAGCCCGCTCCGGCGGCGACGACAATCAGCGCGCCCGCGGCGGCCCGGCGGGGATTTTCGGCGAGGTGCCGTCCGCCGCGACGAATCTGTGCGCTCGTCCAGACGACCCACCGCGGCGCCTGCCACTCCCAGCGGCCGAGGAGCTGGCTGAACAGCCACACCGTGCCCCGCATCGAGGCCCGGGCCCCGGCGGCCAGTCGCGTTAACAGCTTCATATTCAAGCCTTTTCGGTTGCAGAGCGAGGAAACTGCGGAGGGGCGGGCAGGAATCGTGAGGAGGCGGGGTGGGCGGGTCGCCCTAAAGCGGGCGGCTCACCCCGTCGATATCCCGTGTCAGGAGGCCACATGTTGAAGCACCAGACCGCGTCGGTCTCTTCAGACCGGCGCGCACCCCGTGAACGCCTGCACGCAAGCGTCAACCGCTTCGCCGCGTGGCAACGTCGCCGCACACCATCTTCGACACCGGTTCTGACGCGCTTGCTCCGTCTGCTCGCCCGCTAGGCCAGGCATACGGATCTGTCACTCCAGACCTGAAACGCTCCTGCGGCTGCCGACACTACCCGGCTGATTGCCTGCCTGTCGCAGGCGAGGAGGTCATCATGAGAGCCACACGTTTCGCCCTGATTGCGCTGGCGGCCGCCGTCTTTTCCGCCTTCACCGCGCGGCCGGCCAGTGCCGCGCCGTGGCAGCTCTGCCTGCGGCTGGTCGGCGGCGGGGCCAATGACTACTTCTTGAACTTCGTGGTTCAGGGCAACGCCGTGCTCGTGGCCGGCGCGAAGAACGTGTTCGGCGACGATCACGGGCCGCTGTTCGGCTCGATGTCGAAGCCGCCGAATTCTCCCATCAACGCCTACGAAATGGGGCTGACGGTCACCTTCGAGAACATGGGCGACTACAACAACCAGAACACGGAAAACGTCGTCTTCCAGTTCCTGCCGAACGGCCACATCAATTTCAAGAAGTGGCTGCGGAGCAGCGACACGTTCACGCAGGGAGAGGCGATCGTCATCAACTGTCCGGCGTCGTAGCGGCGCCGCCGTGCCGCTCTGCGCGGACGATCGCGGCGCCGATCGCTCCCGCGAGGATTGAGCCGGCGACGATGCCGACCTTGGCCGAGTCGAGAAGCGTGCTTCGCTCGAAGGCCAGGGTGGCGATGAACAGGGACATGGTGAACCCCATGCCGCCGAGCCACGCGCAGCCGTGCAGCGTCTTCCAATGAACGTTGCGCGGCAGCACGGCGGCGCCGGCGGCGACCGCAGCCCGGGCGGCGCCGAAGATGCCCAGCGACTTTCCGGCAATCAGTCCGAGCACGATCCCCAGCACCACTCGCCAGTCGAGCGCGGACGTACCGATCGTGATGCCCGCGTTGGCGAACGCGAACAGCGGCATGATGACGAACGCGGAGAGCGAGTGCAGTGCGTTCTCGAGGCTCACGAGCGGCGCAATCACGCCCTCGCTCGCGTAGCCGAGGGAGAACAGCGCGTCCTGCTGTCCCTTGCTCGTCAGCGTGAGCAGATCCCCGGTTTCCGTCCGGTCGAACTCATCGAGCAGCTCGCGCGCTTCCGCGGAGAATTCGGCCGCGTTGATGCGCGTGCGGGTGGGGATGGTGAGCGCCAGCGCCACGCCCGCGATGGTCGAATGGATCCCCGACTCGTGCACGAAAAACCACAGCACGACGCCCAGCACGAGGTACGGCGTGAGCCGCATCACGCGCATCATGTTCAGTGCGACGAGCCCGCCGAATGCCAGAGCGGCAAATCCCAATGCCGTCGTGTGGACGGCCGCTGTGTAGAACAGCGCGATCACGATGACGGCTCCCATGTCGTCCACGATGGCCAGCGCCGTCAGGAACACCTTGGCGCCGATCGGCAGCCTCGGCGCCACTAGGGCGAGTGCGCCCAGTGCGAACGCAATGTCGGTCGCCATCGGGATGCCCCAGCCGCGCGCGGCCGGCCCGCTGCTGTTGAGGCCCAGGTAAATGACCGCCGGCAGGATCATCCCGCCGAGCGCGCCCGCGATCGGGAGCGCCGCCTGGCGCGGCGACGACAGCTCACCGGCCACCAGCTGACGCTTGATTTCGAGGCCGACCAGCAGAAAGAAGACCGCCATCAACCCGTCGTTCATCCACCCGCGGAGCGTCAGCGACAGCTCGCGGTTCGGCAGGCTCACGGTCACGGGCGCGGACCAGAAATGCTCGTATGCGCCCGACCACGGCGAGTTGGCGAGGGCGAGAGCCAGCACCGCGCTCAGCAGCAGCAGGACGCCGCCCGCGGCCTCAGTCTGGGTGAAACGTTGAAACGGCCGCGCGCGAACAGGGGAAGACAACCGGGGAAGCATAGCAGGGGCCGCCGGGGCGGCGGACGGCTATCGACCAGCGCGTCGCGGATGCGCCGCGGCTCTGATGACCTGCCCGACGACGGCGGTTGCGGAGGATAGGGCCAGGACCACGAACCACTGTCGGGCGCTGAGAGGCGAGACGCGCAGCAGCGCGGCGACCTCGGCGAAGCGGACGAGCCCGACCTGGAGTATCAGCGAGAGCACGACCGCGCCGACGGCATACGGGTTGGCAAGCGCTCTCGCCGGCGTCAGCACGGCCCGGGGACTTCGTGCGTTCCCGAGATGAAAAATCTGCGCGAGGGCCAGTGTCATGAAACTGATCGTGACGCTTTGTGCCGGGGCGTATGCCAGGCCCCACGCGAATGCCGCCAGCGTTGACGCCGTAATCAGCCCGCCGTACAGGGCCACCTCGCCGAGGAAACGGCGCGAGAGGATCGCTTCCCGCGGGCTCCGGGGTGGCCGCCGCATGACGTCAGGATCGCCGGGCTCCATCGCCAGGGCCAGCGCCGGGAAGGTATCCGTCACGATGTTGATCCACAGAATCTGAAGAGGAAACAGCGGCGTGGGAAGGTTCGCTATTCCGGTCAGGAGCAGCACCAGGATCTCGGCGAGATTGCAGCTGAAGAGATAGAACACGAACTTGCGAATGTTGTCGTAGACGATGCGTCCCTCTTCAACGGCCGCGGCGATGGTCTCGAAGCGATCGTCCTGCAGCACGATGGCGGCGGCTTCCTTGGCCACGTCGGTGCCGCGCCGTCCCATCGCGACGCCCACATCTGCCCGCTTCAGCGCCGCGGCGTCGTTGATCCCGTCGCCCAGCATCGCGACGATTTCTCCCGAGCCTGCAGCTCGGTGACGATCATCAGCTTTTCCTCGGGCGTGACCCGGGCGATCGCGCCGACGCGGGCCAGGCGGTCGCCGGGTTCCGCGCCGGCCCGGCTTTGCAGCTCGTGCCCATCGAGCACCTGATCGTCTGACGACAGCAGCCCCAACTCGCGGCCGACGGCTTCGGCGGTCGCGCGCTGGTCGCCCGTGAGCATGATCGTCCGCAGGCCGGCTTCGCGCAGCCGCGCGATCGTGGACTTCACGCCGGGCGCCGGAGGATCCATGAATCCGAGAAAGCCGACGAATGCGAGCCGTCCCAGCGCCGCTTCCTCAGGCCCGGCAACCGGTCCGCAGGCCACGCCGAGGACTCTCAGGCCTCCAGCCGCGAGGCGGTGGTTGACCGCCAGCAGCTGCGCGCGTCCCTCGCCGTCCAGCCGTTCCTCCCCGCTGCTCTTCGATATCCGGTCGCTCAGATCGATGAGCCGTCCCGGAGCGCCCTTCACGTACGCGAATGTCGATCCATCGAGCCGCTCGAACGCCGCCATCAGCTTGCGCGTACTGGAAAACGGAAGGTGGCCGGCTATGGCGTCGAGCGCGGACGCGCCGATCCCGAGCGAGGAAGACAGGCGCAGAATCGCCGCATCCATGGGGTCGCGAACCGGGCCGTGGGTGGAAGGTTCGGAATGGATCGGCTGTTGATGGCTGGCGCGGGCCGCAGCCTCGATGATGGGCCGCAGGCCTTGCTGTTCGGCTGCCGCCGTTTCTCCCTCCACCAGGTCGAACTCCCTGTCAGGCGTCCATACGCGCACGACGCTCATGTCGCCCGAGGTGAGGGTGCGTGTCTTGTCGGTGCAGATGATCGTGGTCGATCCCAGCGCCTCGACCGACGGCAGATGCCGCACCAGCGCGTGCCGCCGCGCCATCCGCCGGAGCCCGACGGCCAGCGCGATCGTGACCACGGCCGGGAGCGCTTCGGGAACCGCCGCGACAGCCAGCGCAATGCCCGTTTCGATCACGAGACCGATCGGCGCGCCGTGGAGCGCTTCGAGGCCGCCGACGACCGCAGCGATGCCGATTGCCAGCCAGGCCAGGCGCCGGCCCAGCACGTCGAGGCGGCGTTCGAGGGGCGTCGGCTCGCTTTCGACCCCGGCGACGAGCGTGCCGATGCGCCCGAGTTCGGTGGCGGCGCCGGTGGCGATCACGACCGCGCGGCCCGTCCCGGCCTCGACTGTCGTTCCGGCATAAACCATGTTGAGTCGATCGGGGAGCAGCGTGCCAGGGTCGAGCTGCCGGTCCGCGTGTTTCGAAATCGGCAGCGATTCGCCGGTCAGCGCCGCTTCGGCCGTACGGAGCTCGGTGCCCCGGATCAGGCGGCCATCGGCGGGCACCGCGTGGCCGGCCGATAATTCGATCACGTCGCCGGGCACGATGTCCGACGCCTGAATCACGTGAGGACGGCCGTCGCGCACGACCGTCGCACGGGGCACCGCAAGGTGCAGCAGCGCATCCATGGCACGCCGCGCCCGCAGGTCGATCGTGAATCCGATCGCGGTGTTCACGACGAGCACGGCGGCGATGGCGGCGGCCTCGACGTGGTCGCCCAGGCCAAGGGCGACGAGAGCCGCAGCCGCCAGCAGAACCACGACCATGCTGGCGAGCTGGTTGACGAAGATGCGAAGCGCGGAAACCTGTTTGGCGCGTGGCAGGAGATTGGGACCGGCCTCGGCGAGCCGTCGCCCTGCTTCGGTCTTCGTCAGGCCTTCGCGCGACGTCCGAAGGCGCTCGAGCACGTCGTCGACGACGTCGGCGTGCCAGGAGGTATCGCGCCGTCCGACTACAGTGGCCGCCACGGCTGCGGGTACGCGAGCACCGGCGCGACGGCGCGCGAAAGCACGTGGTAAGACACCGAGCCGCGCTTCGCTCCGAACCAGCCCCGCCTGTCACGCAGCGCCGTGACGAGCAGCTCGATGCCTTCGCTGGCCGCCACGGCCGCGATCTCGTCGGCGATCGCGCCGCACATCACGCGGGCTTCCGTGCGGACGTACCGCTCGGCAATCGCCGCAAGCGCGTCGATCCGGCGCTGCGCCTCGGCAATCCTGATTCTGTCGTGCGCGCCGAGGTCCCCGCGCAGCCACTTCGGAACGGTGATGCCGGCGACGACGTGCATGGCGAGCAGCGAGGCGCCGAACCAGTGTGCCAGGCGCGCCGCCGTCTCGACCTCTCTCGGCGACGACTCGTCGAGCTCGACCGGTGCCAGGATCCGGTTCCCCGGCCACGATGCCAGCGTGCCGGCTCCGTCGCGGCGCGGAACCGCCAGAACCGGCACGCTCGTGCGCTGCAGCACGCTCATCGTCGTCGAGCCGAGGAGCAGCCGGTCCGCGCCGGTCAGGCCATGCGTGCCCATGACGATGAGATCGAATCGCTTGAGCGCCGCCGCCTTCAGGATCTGATCCGACGGGCCGCCGATGGAGACGCGGCACGTCAGGCGCAGCCGCTTCCGGCTCGTCGTGAGCGTTTCATCGACGAAGGTTTCCAATTCCTTCAGGCTACGCTTTGCGACCTGGCGATCGTGCAGCGCCGCCGCCGCGGCGGCGATCAGCAGCGGATCGTTCGCGTACGTCACCGTCACGGAGCCCGCGCTTCGGACAGCCATTGCCTCGGCGTACCGCAACGCCTGCCGGGAGTGTTCGGAGAAATCGACCGGGCACAACACCGAGCGAAAGCCCGCCCACGGTTTTGGTTTCGAGGAGGGCATGGAGACTACGGCTTCTTCGCCGCTCTTTTCGGCGCTTTCGGACGGGTCCGCCGCCCGGGTTTCGAATCCACGCCCGACAGGAGAGCGTCGACCGCGCGCATCTGCAGCTGGTCGCGGTTCCACATGACGTCGGTGATTGCCCGGACGATGCGACCCGGTGTCTTGCGCGCCATGGCACGCCTCATTTCGTCGTCTTGACCTTGAACTTGCGCCCTATCCACCCCGCGCCGTTCTTGAGCTGATCCAGCGCACGCCGTGCCCAGACGAACTCGGTGGCGAGAATGGCCAACCCGGCCGCGATCGTCAGCCAGCCGGGGCCGGGCAGGGCGAGCATCGCAATGCCGGCGATGAGCAGCACGCCTCCCGCCGCGGTTCTGGCAATTCGCACAACCATCTCGTCTGGGCAATTTTCCCCCAGAACGCTCGAAAAATCTCTCAGCGCTCGTCACTTCCCGGGCTGGGCCGGCGTGGCGTTCATCCCGCCCATCTTGCCAGCCATGTGGCCAGCCATCATGCCGTGCATGGCTCGATGCTGCTGGACCAGGGCAGTGACGACCTCGGCAATAGCGTCGGTTTTCGCTGGTCCCGTGGCGTCGTTCATCTTCTTGACGAGCTCCTCGAGCTTCGCGTCTGCCGCCATCATGTTGCCCATCATCATGTTCCCGCGCATTCCGCTCTGGGGACCCTGCGCTGCGGTGTCGGGCGCGGTGGCGGCGCCCTGCTGGTGCTGCTCGTGCTGGGCGTCCTGCGCAGCCGCCAGGCTGACGACACGGGCAGGCAGCGGCGTCCAGGCCACCACCATTCCGAGGCCGATGCCGGCGATGAGCGCGACGTGCGATTTCATGGTCTTCCTCCGCCTGGCATAAGAGCAAGACGCTGGCCAGATACGTGCAAGCGGTGCATGCGAGATGTTGCCACGCACCTTCGGCACGCTGGCCGGTCTCGCTCTTGGAATGGCCGTCGTTGGCGGTTGTCAGAAGGATACGCCCGCGACTCCGACACCGCCTGCGCCGGTCCACGCCACGATTGTCGTCAGTTCGATTTCCGTAACCGGCGAACGCGCCGCGGCGGGCGGCTACACGTACCGCGTGGTCCTGCATCTTCGCGAAACCGGCGGCGCCATCGCGACTGTTTCCGCCGTCAATCTCACGTTCGTCAACGATTCAGGCACCGTCGTCTCGGCGCGCTACGACCAGCCGATCCCGGCGACCGGCAACATGTGCCCCGCGAACGGCACCGCGGACACGCGCGAGTTCGTGACCACGGACGCCAACACGGCGCACGCATTTGCGCAGTCGGTTCAGGCGGCCGTCACGTACACCGACGCGGCGGCGACCGCGGGGACGGCGACCGGCTCGGCGAGCATTCCGCCGCTCCCGGGCCTTCCGCCGGTCACGCATACGCTGACCGGCGTCATCACCGACGCGGCAACGGGTGGTGGCATTCAGGGCGCGCGTGTCGAAGCGCTGAACGGCGCGAACGTGGGGAAGGCCGTGACGACCGACGCCTCCGGCGCCTACGCGCTCACGGGGCTGACGGCCGAAACGTTCCGGATGCGTGCCTCGGCGGCGGGCTACGACTCGGGAGAACAGAACGTCACGGTTCCGGACGTCCCGCGGGCAGACATGGCACTGCGCCAGACTGGCGGCCCGTGCGCGTACACGATAGACCCCGCGTCGCAGTCCGCGGGCGACCTTGGCGGCACATTCACGGCGACGATCACGCGAACGAGCGGCAGCTGCGGCTGGCAAGCGCGCACCTCGGACTCGACCATGATCTCGTTTCCCTCCGCGACATCGGGAGGCGGCAGCGGCACCTTGACCTACCTGGTGCCGACGTGGACCGGCCTCGGCCCGCGGACTGGGACGATCTTCATCGAGTGGTCGGGCGGGAGCGCTCAGTTGACCGTCAGGCAGTCAGCGTTTCTGCCGCCACCATGCCAGTTCAGGCTTCTCCCGCCCATCCTGACGGTTCCGCTGACGCCCGCCGCCGGCCAGCGCTTCTCCTTGACGATCGACGTTTCAGGTGGCCCCGGGTGCGACTGGAAGGCAGTGGCTGATGATGCATGGATTCACCTGGAGCAATCCTCCGTGTCTGGTGTCGACAACGGCACCATCTTGTTCTCCGTGGATTCATCCACCAGCTCACGCACGGGCTCGATCAGCATCTCCTGGAGGTACCCCACACCCGGTGGGAGCAGCAAGACAGTGACGCAGCAGTGAGTTAACGGTCGAGGTGCCTTGTCTCGGGTGTGCCGGATAACCGATACTCCTTCCAGGACATCCTGATGTTGTCGCGCACCTTCGGCACCCTGGTGGGACTGGTCCTTACCCTGACCCTTGTCGGGGCTTGCAAGGAATCCACGCCTCCGACTCCGCCGACCCCCCCGCCGGCGCTCCACGCCACGATTGTCATCAGCTCAATTTCAGTGACCGGTGAACGCGCCGCGGCGGGCGGCTATACGTATCGCGCGGTCCTCCATTTGCGCGAAACCGGTGGCGCCGCGGCGACCATCTCGGCCGTTGATCTCACGTTCGTCAACGATTCGGGCACCGTGGTCTCGGCGCGTTTCGACCAGGCCATACCTTCGACAGCCAACATGTGCCCCGCGAACGGCACGGCCGATACCCGCGAATTCGTGACCACGGACTCCAACGCGGCGCACGCGTTCGCGCAGTCGGTCCGGGCCACCGTCACGTACTCCGATGCCGCGGCGACCGCGGGAACCGCGACCGGCTCGGCAAATATTCCGGCCCTTCCGCCGCTTCCCGGTCCGCCGCCAAACACGTTCACGCTGGCCGGCGTCATCACCGACATGGCCACCGGCGGCGTCATTCAGGGCGCACGTGTCGAAGCGCTGACCGGCGCGAACACGGGGAAGGCCGTGCTGACCGATGCCACCGGCGGCTACTCGCTCACGGGGCTCGTCGCCGAGACGTTCCGGATGCGCGCGTCGGCGGCAGGCTACGACGCCGGCGAGCAGAACGTCACGGTTCCGGACACGACGCGCGCGGACATGGCGCTGCGCCAGACCGGCGGCCAGTGCGTGTACACGACGTCGCCCACCGGCACATTCGACGTGCTTCAAGGGGGCACACAGTCCAGCCTCGCGATCACCCGAACGTCGGGGACCTGCGGGTGGACGGCAACGACCGACGTCAGCTGGATCATCCTGGACAGCGCGTCCGGCACCGGCAACGCGAACCTTGGCTTCACGGTCAGGCCGAACACGACCTTCGTCGGACGCATCGGCACCATCACGGTCGAATGGAGCGGCGGGCGAACGCAGCTGACCGTCAGGCAGGCCAACGACATCCCCGCCTTCTGCGTCGTGAGCGTGACCGTCAACGGACAGAACGTTCTCAGCGTGCCGGCAGCCGCCACCGGTCCGTACACCGCGAACATCACGCCCGTTGCGGGAATGCCGCCCGGCCTCTGCTCGAACTGGACCGCGTCTGCGTCCGGGGGCATCACCCTCAACCCGCCGACATCTGGTCCGGTTCTTCCCGCCACGGTGACGTTCAGCGTCTTGCAGAACACCTCGGGCACCAGTCGTGCGCTCTCCGTGGCGGTATCTGCGGGGGGACCGCTCGTTGCCCTGAACATCACCCAGGCGCCGTAACCCTCGCGCGCCCGAGTCGTGCTCGCGGCCCGTGTAGGATACGCGTGTGAAGCGCCGTCGATTCCGGCCGCTGCTGTACGGCGTCCTGTTGATGCTGGCCGGCCTTGGCAGCTACCTGACCGTCGTCCTGCTGGCTGCCTCTCTCAAGCTGGTTTCCGTCATCTCCGGCCAGCCCCTTGATCTGGGACTGCGCGACGTCCTCTGGTACACGGGGATGCCGGTCTGCACCGGGCTCGCCCTGTGCCTCTGGGAGCTGTTCGTGCTCCTGCCCCGGCGCCGCCACCCCCGCCTCGTCTCGTTTCAGGAGCCGGAAGAGAAACATCTGACCGTCGTGCTGACGGCTTTCAACGATGAGCCGAGCATTTCGCTCGCGGTGTCCGACTTCCGCGCGCATCCGCTCGTGCGCCGGGTGATCGTGGTCGATAACAACAGCAGCGATGGGACGGTCCAGGCCGCGAGAGCCGCAGGCGCCGAGACGATCGTCGAAACGGCGCCGGGATACGGGCGGTGCGTGTACCGGGCGCTTTCCGAAGCGGTTCGCTGTCAGGACACGCAGTTGACGGTGCTCTGCGAAGGCGACATGACCTTTCGTGCGGCCGACATCGACAAGTTCATGGCGTACATTCCCCACGCGGACATCGTGAACGGCACGCGTATCGTCGAACAATTGCGAGAGTCCGAGACGCAGCTCACCACCTTCATGTACTACGGAAACTTCTTCGTCGGAAAGCTCCTCGAAGCGAAGCACCTCGGACAAGGTACGTTCACCGACGTAGGGACCACCTACAAGCTGTGCAGGAACTCGGCGCTCCGCACCCTGCTCCCGTCGCTCGACCCGGCGGTCAACCTGGAGTTCAACGCGCACTTCATGGACGTGTCGCTCGATCACGCCATTCCGATGGTGGAGTGTCCGATCACGTTCCATCGGCGGGTGGGCGCCAGCAAGGGTGGAAACACCAGCAACGCGCGGGCGTTCAAAGTCGGCATGCGGATGATCCTCGGGATTACGTTCGCGTGGTAGCCTCCTCGGAACAGATGAATCCCGGATATCACGAGACGCGCTTTCACTTCGATCCGCGCAGGGAAGTGCTGTGGGCGACGCTGTGTGACTGTTACTTTCAGGAACTGATTTCGCCGGACGACTGTGTCCTGGACCTGGGCGCCGGCTACGGGCATTTCATCAACAACATCCGCGCGAGGCGCCGGATCGCCTTCGACAGCTGGCCCGGAATGGCGGATTTCCTGAAAACCGGCGTCGAGGGTATCGTCTCGGCCGCGACCGACCTCAGCGCCATCGAAGACGGGACCGTGGACTTCGTCCTGGCGAGCAACCTGTTCGAGCACCTGACGCAGGCGGAACTCGCCATCGTGCTGAAACAGGTTCGCGCAAAGCTCAAAGCGTCCGGCACGCTGGCGATCCTGCAACCGAACTACCGGTTCGCCTACAAAGAGTATTTCGACGACTACACGCACGTATCGGTCTACTCGGACCGCAGCCTCTGCGATTTCCTGGCGGCGAACGGTTTCCGGATCGAGGAGTGCCTGCCGAAGTTCCTGCCGCTGACGATTCGATCTTCGTTCCCGGTGTCGCCGTTTCTGATCCGCACCTACCTGCGCCTTCCGCTGAAGCCGTTCGGAAAACAGATGCTGATCAGAGCAAGACCCGCCCGGCCCGGCGCCTGATGGCCAGAGCATTCGCCGGCTACGTTCTCGTTCTGTGGGCCATCCTCCTGAGCAGGGCCGCTGCCTTCCTGGCGCGAGGCTGGGGTGTCCTGCACTATCCCTTCGAACTGGACTACGGAGAGGGTGTCCTCATCTGGCAGGCGCAGCACGTCACCGATCTGACGCAGGCATACCGGAGCATCACGCAGTTCCCTCACATGGTGTTCCACTATCCCCCGCTCTACCACCTGATGTCGCGGCTCGTCGAGCCGGCCACCGGAGATCTCCTGGCGGCGGGCCGCCTGGTTTCGGTTCTTTCGACGCTTGGCGTCAGCGTTCTGAGCGGTCTCATCGTCTGGAGCGCGCTCCCTCGAAAGATGCCGTTGTCTGTCCGCGCGACCGGCGCGGCTGCCGGGGCGGCGCTCTGCTTCAGCGTTGACAGCCTGGGCTGGGCGGTCTACATGCGCGTCGACATCTTCGCGGTGTTCCTGGAGTTCGCGGGAATCTACCTGTATCTGCAGGGCAGCCGCCGGCCGCCGCTCGAGTACGCCGCGTTCTTCTGCTTTTTCCTCGCGCTCTACACCAAGCAGACGATGATCGCCGGCCCGCTCGCGTGCGGCATCGTCGCGCTTCTGATCGCGCCGGGGAGGGGAGTCAAACAGATCGGGTTCATGATTGCGTGCGCGGGCGTGACCATGGCGGCGCTCGTGCTGGTGACGCGTGGACAGTTCGTTCAGAATCTCTTCCTGTACAACCGGAATCCCATGAGCCTGGCGTCGCTCGTTTCGATCCTCAGGCCGAACGTGCTGGCGATGGGCTCGATGGCCGCGGCTGCGGCGGGTTTGCCGGTTGCCTTCCTGGCGGGCGTGCTCGCCAGGCGCAGCGGCCGTCTGGCTCGATTTCGCGCTGCGATGCGCCACAGCCCTTTTCACCGGCTGGCGGCGGTCGGCGGGTTGTTTCTCCTCTTTGCGATGGGCGTCTCGTTGACGGCGGCGAAGGTTGGCGCGAGCCAGAACTACATGCTGGAGTGGAACCTCGCCACGTGTCCGCTCGCCGCGCTGCTGTTCGCCGATGTTCTGTACTGGTGGCGGCGGCAGCGGAGGCTGCAGCCGGCGTCTGTGGCCATCCTGCTGCTGCCGATCCTCTACACCCGCGCGTTCGGCGGCTTTCCGCTGAGCTCGTCTCTCTACGAGGATCCGGACGGCAGCGGCCGGCTGAACGCCGCCGCCGTCCTCGAGCGAATCAGGCAGGTTGAAGGCCCGGTGTACTCCACCGACATGGTGTTGCTGTATCGGGCGGGAAAGGCGGTCGCGGCCGAGCCCGCCATCATCAGCGTGCTGGCCGAGCACGGGCAGTGGGACGACACGCCGTTCGCCAACCGGATCGAATCCGGCTACTTCGGGTTGATTGTGAGCAGCCGCTTTCCGCTTTCCGAGCGGTTGATGTTTTCGCCCGCCGTGGAAGCCGCCATCGAGCGAGCGTACGAGCCAAGGGAGAGGATCGGCGCCTACACCCTCTACCGTCCGCGATCTACTTCGGCGGTCGTACCACGATAGCGGCGAGCGCGTGTGGACGCCGAGTCGGGTCGAGTTGGGCGCCAACGCGACGAATCATGCCGGTCCAGTCGAGGTCCTTGTTGATCACACCGTTCACGCGCAGAGATCGCCCGTGGAACGCCGCCGCCCAGTCGGGCCGAGCCTGACCGGCTGAGTCGAACGCCAACACCTCGAACGCGGGCCCGTCCTTGTAGACAGCCACGAGGCCCTCGTCGCGTTCCTGGCCGATCTCGACTTCGACGCGCACCACGCGGCCCAGGGCGTTCTCTTCGAAGTGGGCGAAGATCCCCTCAACGAGCGGATGCCCGGAGGCGAAGAAGTCGATCATCTCGTTCTCGACGGCCTCCTCGCGGTCGAATGAGCCGACGTAGCTCGACCCGCCGGCGACGCCAGGCAGACCGTCGACCAGCGCTCCGCTACCGAGCTCTATCGCGAAGATCCGCTGTCCTTTCGGACGTTCGACAGCGAAGCCCAGGCCGATGCACGCCGTGACCACGACTTCCTGGTTGAGCGCGTCGAGTTCCGTGGGTACGCGCGCGAGAATGCCCGCCGCCATCTCCGATCGGTAGGGGTCGCGATGGAGCTGGTGATAGGCCGCTTCGCGGATGCGCGTCCGGGCCGCGCGGGCTTCGTCCACGAGCGCCGTGAAGCGCTCGCCGGAGAGTGACGCGAGCGGATCGACAGCGATTTCCTCGATCGCGCTCTCCACGTGGGCCAGTTGCGGCTCCAACCCGGCGAGCGGTTCGCGGAAGAGCCCCAGCTCCTCGAAGAGCCGCACGACGTCCGCGCCGATCCCGTCCGGCGGTCGGAAGTACACGATCTCCACCGGCATGCGCCGGCCGATCCGATCGAGCCGCCCGATCCGCTGTTCCACGAGCGATGGTTTCCAGGGGAGGTCGAACAGCACCAGGCGGCGGCAGAACTCGAAGTTGCGGCCCTCGCCTCCGCATTCGGTGGACACGAGCAGGCTCGGCCCATCGGATTCCCGGAAACGGGCGACTTCCGTATCGCGGCGCACCGCGGACAGATCCTCGTGGAAGACACCGGTCGCGAGTTGCGCCCGCTCGCTGAGCGCCGACCGCAGCATCTCCAGTGTCTCGCGGTGTTCCACGAAGACGAGCGTCTTCTCCCGCGCGTCGCGCCAGCGCGGCGCCCGCGAGAGCAGCCAGATCAGGCGAGGATCGGCGGCGTCCATCGCCGCGGCCTGCGCGCGCAGCCCGACTTCGTCAGGTCCGAGCACGGCGCCGAGCGCCGCTCCGGACGCCAGCGCGCGGCGCACGCGATCGATCTTTTGCCGCGGCGCAATTGCGTGAGGCGAAACCGCACCTCGCACCGCCGACTCGACGGTCTGCCGCGGCCGCCAGCCTGCCGGCTCGCCGGGGGCGATGGGCATTCCCACCCGCGGCGGCAGGCCACCGATGTCGGCGCGCCGCGTGGAGCTGGTGCACGGAGGAAGAGGCGTGCCGCGGGCGAGACGTTCTTCGAAACCGACGTCCTCGGGAAACTCCTCCGGGCGCAGCAGCTGCAGCAGGCGGAAGAACCCGTGGGCATCGTCTTCGAGCGGCGTGGCGCTCAAGAGCAGCACGTGACGACCCAGACCCGCGATGGGCGCGACGGCACGCCAGCGGGGCTCGCCGGGGTGGCCTTTCGGGCGCCGGAGCCGCTGCGCTTCGTCCACCACCAGCAGGTCGATTCCCGCCTTCACCGCCTGCTCGGTGAGCTCCGGACGCTCCGTCAGCGTTTCGAGCGCGATCACGGCGCGACGGTGGACGTCGAAGGGGTTGAACCCGGGACCGAAGTCGCGCGCGACGTCTGCGAGGCGCGGCGCATCGAGGAGCGTGAAGACCTGGTGGTACTTCCTCCACAGCTCGCCCAGCCACTGGACCGTCAGGGCATCGGGCGCCACCACGAGGCAGCGCTCGACTTTTCCCGCGTGCACGAGCCGATTCAGGATGAGCGACGCTTCGATCGTTTTTCCCAGGCCGACTTCGTCTGCCAGCAGCCAGCGCACCGGGTCGCTGGCGCTCGCGCGCTCCGCGACGTGGAGTTGGTGCGGGAAGAGTCGAACGCGTCCTCCGAGGAAAGCGCCGAGGCCATCGGCTTCGCGAAGGTCCAGGAGACGCAGGATATCGAGGCGGGTCACGAAATCCTCGAAGTCGTCGAGGTCGCCCAGGGCAAGGCGTTCGAGAAAGGCACCTTCGAGTTCCAACGGCCACAGTTCGTGGGACGACGCGGTGTGCCCGTTCGCCAGCCGCACCGTCCCATCCGGGAGGCGCGCCGCGATCGTCGTGTGCTCGAGGGTGGCGTTGATTCGGACTGGCCGGCCCGGACTCAGGTCGACGGGAATCAGCGCATCAGTGTCAGCGGCCAGTCGCAAGGTCGTTCCCGAGCGCGGGAACTCGACGACGAGCGCTCGACCGTCGAGCGCCGACACGCGTCCGATTCCCAGATCGGGATTGAAACGGTGGGTGAGGTAGTCCCCTGCGGCCCAGGAGCGGGCAGGATCCTGTTTCACGACGAAACGCCCCGATGGCCTTTGCGGCCACCGGGGCTCGAGTGTTGCGCTGGCTACGCCGGGACGACGTTCTCGGCGCGCGGGCCCTTCGGACCCTGGCCGATGGTGAACGTCACGCTCTCGCCTTCGCGCATGGAGTCGAAGGGCGTGCTCGTGCAGGCGGACTGGTGAAAGAAGTATTCGGTGCCGTCCGGGGCGATGATGAAGCCGAAGCCTTTGTCCGTCATGCGCTTGATAGTGCCGGTAGTTGGGGGCATTTGCAGATCCTCTGAGGAATTGGCCGAAATTGGCCGCGTACTATGGGTGGTTCCGCGTCTCGGTCGCACACCAATCGCGCATCGAGACAGCAGAGCGGTAGCCCTGTTCCTCAGCGTGAATTCCGTGAATGACTAAAGGAGTCGTTGGATGGCTTCGATCTGATGGCGCGGGTTCCCAAGCATTATACCAGTCTTTTTACTTGCCAGCGGCGGGCCTCGCGTTCAAGATCGCCAGCCTCTCGATAAACTGCTGAGATTGGGAGGCTGGAACGATGATCAATCGACGATTTGGCGGGCTCTGGCTGGCACTGGGCCTCGTTTTGGCGGGTATTCTCTTACCCAGCCGAAGCGACGCCGAGGTCCTTGCCCAGAGCAGCTTCGACACCGACAGCGACGGCTGGGTCGTGAAAGACCTGCCGTATCCGAGTCCCGGTGCGCCGCCCGTGCCTCTCGGGACGTTCGCGCCCACGTATCACGGCACCGGAGGGAACCCGGGGGGCTATCTCTCGCTGTCCGATCCAACCGGGAATACGTGGTTCTGGCTTGCGCCCTCCAAGTTCCTCGGCAACAAGCAGGCGGCCTACCGCGGGACGCTGAGCTTCGATCTCGCGCTGACCGGAACCGGCACCCCGTTCGACGAAGAGGACGTCATCCTCGTGGGCGGCGGGCTGACGCTCGTCTTCACGCTTCCGGCGCGACCCGCGGCGACGTTTACTTCGTACCACGTACCGCTGACGGAGGCCGGCTGGAAGCGAAACACGAGAGCAGGCGTGGCGGCGACGCCATCGGACATGACCACCGTCCTCGGCGCGTTGACGAACATCTACATACGCGGGGAATACCTGTTGAGCACGGACGATGTGGGGTCGATCGACAACGTCGTGCTGGAAGCTCCGGGCGCAGTCTGCGACATTCAGCTTGGCCAGAGCTCGTTTCAAAACGGTGAACTGATCAGCATCCAGGTCTTCAGGCTCGGCAACCAGAAGCCAACCCCTCTCGCGATTGAACTCAAGCTGTGGCTGGAGGTGCCCGGGCCTGTTCCGGTTGGCCTGGCACAGTCCGGCGCGGATGGTTCGCTTGTCTTCCCCGCCGGGCTCAATCAGAACGTCGGACCGTTCAACCTGTTCGCGGTCGCCCCAACCATGCCGCGGGGAACCTATGGCTTCAATTGCCGCATGGTGAACCCGGTGACCGGAGCGCTGATGGCCGAAGACATCAACTCGTTCGAAATTCAATAGGTTGGAATACTGCCCCGCCGCGGCATCCACAGCCGCGGCGGACAGCCTCGAGGATGAGGCGCGATCTACGGGAGCAGCAGCGTCACGGTGTCGGTCGCGGTGCTGCCGGTGAAGCCGACGCCAACGATGCTGGTGATGTCCGAGGCGGAGATGCTCCCTTTCTGTCCTCCGGACGTGAAGCTGTGGACGCCTTCCAGCTTGATCACCGTCGGCACGTCGCTTCGCCCAGTCAGGAACAGCGTGATGGTCAGCGAGGCCACGTTCATTGTGTTGGCGTGGACGTCTTTTACCGAGAGGTACTCGCCGATCTTCTGTCCGTTGAGCTTGATGTCTCCGGCGTCGTACTGCGTCCGGCCGAGCGGCACTGGCGCTCCGGGCGGGTCTTCGTTGTAGAGGACGCTCGTCCGCTGAAGTGTCAGCGTGAGCGGCGCCGCGGCGGCGGCGTGCGAGAAGAACAGAACACAGACCACGGCGGCGGCGGCGAGCTTCAGTGTTTTCATTACGGTCTCCTGGGCGCCCGCGGGATGTGGAGCGCACACACTGGTGCACCTCGAGGCCCGTTCGTTACACATGAGAAAGCGCGAACGAGCGACCGGGCGACGGCGGCCTTATAATTCGTTCTCCGATATGACAGCCATGAGTTCCGAACGACGCGGGGCGGTCATCGGCGTCGCGATCGCCGTTGTCCTGCTGGCATCGGCCACCCCGCGCGGCCAGGGCCAGCCCGCCCAACCGCGTCCCCCCAACCCATCTCCCCGCGAGCTTGCGCCGATCGACCTCACCGGCTACTGGGTGTCGGTCGTGACCGAGGATTGGCGCTATCGGATGGTGATGCCGCTCAAAGGCGATTACGGCAGCGTGCCGCTCAACGCGAACGGCCGCCGCGCGGCCGACACGTGGACGCCCGATCAGGCGGGCCGGTGCGAGGCGTTCGGCGCCGGCGCCGTCATGCGGGCTCCGGGGCGCGTGCACATCACCTGGGAAAACGACAGCACGCTGCGGATCGACACCGAAGCCGGGAATCAAACGCGGCGGCTGCTGCTCGGTCAGACCCCGGCGGCGACGCCGGCTGCGGCCCCTCCGTCGTGGCAGGGCACGTCGGTGGCCAGGTGGGATGGCCCGCCCGACGTGATCGACGTGCTCAGGACCGGCGGCTTCGACAGGCTGGACAGCGGCATGGGCGCCGCCGCGCGGCGGATGGTGTGGACGCCGCTCAAAGTCGTGACGACGAACCTGCGCGCAGGCTGGCTGCGCGCGAACGGCGTTCCCTACAGCGCGCAGGCCGTGGTCACCGAACACTTCATGCGCTTCGCCGTGCCGGAGGCCGGAGAATGGCTCACGGTCAGGACGGTCATCGACGATCCGACGTATCTGGTGCAATCGTTCATGACGAGCACCAACTTCAAGCGGGAGGCCGACGGGTCGAAGTGGAACCCGAAGGCGTGCCGTGAGTAGCCGCTGGCGCGTCATCGTCTGCGCCTGCGCCGCCGCGCTCGGCATGGGCGGACAGCCCGCGTTCGCGCAGGTCGATCTGTCCGGTACATGGTCGCCGCGCTATCAGGAGGATTTCAGCGAGCGCGTCCCGGGCCCGGAGCTCGGCGACTACACCGGTCTGCCGCTGACCGACGGCGCCCGCCGGTACGCCGAGAGCTGGGACCCGGACCGGCTGTCCCTGCCGGAGGAGCAGTGCCGGGTGCACGTGTCTCCGTACATCTATCGCGGTCCGACCAACATCGCGATCTGGGAAGAGCGGGAGCCGGGCACGCGCGATCTCATCGCCATCAAGCACCGCATCAGCACGTTCGATCAGGAGCGAACCATCTACATGGATGGCCGCCCGCATCCGCCGGCGTACGCGGCGCACACGTGGATGGGCTTCTCGACCGGCCAGTGGCAGGGCAACATGCTCGTGGTCACGACCACGCACATCAAGAAGGGCTGGCTGCGGCGGAACGGCGTGCCGGAGAGCGATCTCGCGACGCTCACGGAGTACTTCGTGCGCAACGGCGAGGTGATGACGCGCATCAGCGCGATCGCGGATCCCGTATACCTCACGGAGCCGCTGGTGAAGAGCGAGGAGTTCGTTCTCAACACGCAGGGCGTCCCGCATCGGGCGTGGCTGTTCAAGTGCAAGCCGGTGGTCGAGGTGGTGCGGCCCGAGGGCGCCGTCCCGCACTACCTGCCGGGCACGAACACGTTCGTCGAGGAATTCCGCAAGCGCTACAACTTTCCGGAATCCATCACCCGCGGCGGCGCGGCGCAGACGTATCCGCCCGGTTCCGCGCCGTCCGGTCCCGCGCCGGCGATGAAGGGCCCGGCCCTCGCGACGCCGGCGGCTGGCGAGGTGAAGGTCCTGCACATCCAGGGGCAGGTCTACATGCTCGTCTCCACCGAGGGCAACATGGTGGTGCATGCCGGGCAGGAAGGTGTGCTCGTCGTCGACACGCTGCCCCGATCGCTGTCGAAACAGGTGCTCGCCGCCATCCGCGGCATCTCCGACAAGCCGATTCACTACATCGTCGATACGCAGGCGGACGAGGACCACACCGGCGGGAACGAAGCGCTCGCTGAAGCCGGCCCCGACGCGGCCCGATCGTGTACCGCTCTCGAGCGGGCTGGGAGGGAACGCCGGCGGCATCACCAGCATCATCGCGCACGAGAACGTGCAGAAGCGGATGAGAACGCCTGTGGCCGGCGGTGGCAGCGCGCGGCCGGTGACCGCGTGGCCGGTCGACACGTTCATCAACGACGAGAGCGACGTGTTCTTCAACGACGAGGCGGTACAGGTGCTGCACCAGCCGAACGCGCACACCGACGGCGACAGCATCGTGTTCTTCCGACGATCCGACGTGATCGCGGCCGGCGATGTGTTCTCGACGGTCAGCTATCCCGTCTTCGACAAGGCGCAGGGGGGCAGCATCAACGGAGTGATCGCCGCGCTGAACCGGATCATCAAGCTGGCCGTGGCCACCGGTAACATGGAGGGCGGCACGATGATCGTTCCCGGCCACGGACGCCTCAGCGACAAGATGGACGTCGTCGAGTACCGGAACATGTGCACGATCGTCCGCGACCGCGTCCGGGCTCTGGTGGCCCAGGGAAAAACGCTCGAGCAGGTGCAGGCGACCCAGCCGACGCTCGACTACGATGCGCGCTACGGCGCCGCCACCGGGGCCGCGTCGCCGCGCGCGTTCGTGGCCGCGGTATACGAAAGCCTGCGCGCAACTCCAGCCAAAGGATCCAGATGATGTCCGCGAGAACTTCGACGTCCATTCTGTGTGTCGTGGCGCTCGTCGCCGGCCTGGCGATCGCGCTGCACGGCCAGGGCCGAGGGGCGCCTCCTGCCGCGCCCGCCGGCCCGCGAATCGGGAAGGTCGAACGCGTCACCGTTCACGGCAAGTCGCTCGAGGGCAACCTCGAGGCCGACTCGCCCGATCGCGGCGTCACCGTCTATCTCCCGCCGAGCTACCTCTCGGATCAGGCCCGCCGGTTTCCGGTCGTGTATCTGCTGCACGGCTACGGCGGCAGCGACGACACGTTCACGACGCGGCTGGCCAGGCTTCAGGAGAGCGGCGATCGGCTTGCCGCTGCCCCAGGCTTCAGCGAGGCCATTGTCGTCACGCCCGACGCGTACACGCTGCACAAGGGCAGCATGTATTCGAATTCGGCGACGACAGGCGATTGGGAGCGTTTCATCGCCGAGGACCTCGTGGCCTACATGGACAGCCATTACCGGACGCTCGCCAGCCGCGCGAGCCGCGGGCTCGCCGGTCACTCTATGGGTGGGTACGGGGTGCTGCGGATCGGGATGAAGCGGCCGGACGTGTTCATGAGCCTGTACATCATGAGCGCGTGCTGCCTCGGCGCCAACCGCAACCCGCGGCCGGACGCGCTGGCGGCCGCGGAGGCCATCAAGACGCGCGAGCAGGCGGACGAGGCGGCGCGCGCGCCCGGCTTCGGCCCGTCGGTCAGCCTCGCATCGGCGGCCGCGTGGTCCCCGAATCCCGCCAACCCGCCGCTCTATCTCGATCTTCCCGTGAAGGACGGCAAGGTGCGCCCGGACATCGTCGCGAAGTGGGTGGCGAACGCGCCGCTCGAGATGCTCGAGCTCGAGCAGTACGCGTCGAACCTGAGGAAGTACTACGCGGTGGCAATCGAGATCGGCACCAGCGACACGCTGCTCGCGTCGAACCGCCAGCTGCACGATGCGCTGACGCGTCTTCGCGTGCCGCACGCCTACGAGGAATACGACGGCGACCACACCAACAAGGTGCGCGAACGGATCGAGCGGAACGTGCTGCCGTTCTTCTCGAAGGACCTGGTGGCGCCCGCGAACCCGACCTCCCCCGCGCCTCAGCCCTGACCGCCAGGCCTGCACGACATGTGAAACGTTGGGGAGGGGCTGAGCACCATAGGTTGATGCGGAGGAGACGGCCATGAGACGTGCATTGCTCGTGGGAACGCGGCTGGCCCCTGTTCTGATTGTCCTGATTGTCCTGATCGGTGCGTGTTCCAGCAAAGGTCCTGAATCCACGCCGGCCTCGACTCCGGCTCCCGCCGCGAATGTGCCGCCGCTCGAGGAGTATCGCAACGGGCTGAGCGATACCGAGCGGCAGGAGTTCTACCATCTGTCCGAAGGCGGCGAGATTCTCCCGCTCGCTCTCCTGCGGGCGCTCACGCGTGCGAGAACCCCGCAGGATCCGCCGGGCGGCGGCCTGGTGCCCTTCACGCAGAACCTCGAGCGTTACGGCTTCATCCCCGACGCAGCGAGCAGCCAGAATCCCATCGGCCTTCCGGTCGGGATGACGGTGGCCCGCTCGCGCCTCACGAACCGGGTGATGGTGGGGTTCAACTGCACGACATGCCACGTCGGCGAGGTGTGGAAGAACGGCCGCCGTGTGCGCATCGACGGCGGGCCCAACATGATCCGCCTCAACGACATGTTCGGGGACGTCAAGACGGAGCTCGAGGCGACGCTCAAGGAGACCGGCCGCCGCGAGCGGTTTCTGGCAGACGTGATCCGCTACAAGCGTGAAGACGACGATCGTTTTCCGTCCGATCGGACGGTCGCGGATCGCGTGAAGGATCTCAGGAGCGACATCGACACGGCCCGGGCCTTCAAGGGTTACATCGAGGCGATGCCGCTGCTGAAGGACATGGCCACCGTCGTGAACGGATATGGGCGCGTGGACGCGTTCGGCGTGGCCCGCAACCTGTTGTTCGGCGGCGATGAGCGGAACCGGAAGCCGCAGAACGCCCCCGTGAGCCTCTCCTACATCTGGGGCATGGAGAACACGGCCTGGCTGCAGTGGGGCGCCAACATGAATTCGGTCATGGAGCGGAACATCGGGCAGTCGCTCGGCGTCGGCGCCGTCTTCAACCCGGATACGTTCGCGTCCACGTCGCGGCTCGACAACCTCAACAAGCTCGAGCACCTCGCCTACAAGCTGAACCCGCCGGCCTGGCCCGCGGCTGTCTTCGGGGCGGCAGACGAAGCGAAGGCGGCCCGCGGACGCGGTGTCTACGACCGGATGTGCGCAAATTGCCACGAGAAGCCGTTCGAGGTCGGCGCGAACGGCCTGGTCTCGTATCAGCTGTTCAAGTTGAGCGAAGTCGGGACAAGCCCGCTGGCCGCCGAGAACTTCGATCAGATCGTCCTGGTTGATGGGAAGGAGCTCCGGTTCGCGGACGCTGCGTTCAGCGTCCTCGAGAGGCTGAAGAAGCAGTACTACGCCGCCAACAACGTCTCGGAGCAGACGCAGGCCGAATGGGAAGGACGCGCGCGCCGGCCGGCGCCCCGCATGCGCAGCACGCTCGCGGATGCCGACAAGTATCCAGATTCGAAGGGCGGACGCGTGTACCCGGCGAAGCCCCTGGCGGGGATCTGGGCTACGGCGCCGTATCTGAACAACGGATCGGTGGCCAACATGTGGGATCTCCTCACCGCGCCCGAGGCGCGGCCCGCGAAGTTTCCCCTGGGCTCGCGGGAGTACGACACGGAGAAGCTGGGTTACTCGACGATAGCGAACCCTGCGTCACCGGCGCCGGCGTGGGAATTCGACACGACGCTGCCGTCGAACTCGAACCGCGGCCACGTGTACGGCACGAAACTGTCCGACGACGACAAGTGGGCGCTGATCGAGTTCCTGAAGGTCCTGCGGCCCGGTGACATCAAGAAAGATCCCGTGCGGCGCGCGTCAGGTACATCGGCGGATTGAGCGACGCTCCGGCGGCGCCGATCGGTGATAGAGTCCTCCCGAAACGAGCGTCCGTTCACGATGGAGCGTGTGATGACGAACACCTGTCGCACGATCGGCCGCAGCCTTGTCGTACTCGCCCTGACTCTCCTCGTCACCGCGCCAGCATCCGCCGAGCCGATCAAATACGCGATGGTCAACGCGGTGTTCGGCGATGGGGGGACCGCGGTCGGATATGTCGTCCTGGACAGCCCGAGCGATCCCATGGCGTTGCCCATCGTCACGGACTGGGCAATCACCGTGACCGGCGGAAACTTCCCGCGATACGCATACGACCCCATGTCGAGCACCGTCGAGGTGCTTGGCGGAAACCCCGGCGCGATCGTGTTCCACGGCAAGCAGACGATCCCGCCGACGTGCGGGGGCGTACCGCGCCATATACAAATCGGCGTCCTGAGCTTCGCCGGGGCAAGCGAGACCTGTTCGGCGGAACGCAGCTTCACCGGCAGCTTTCAACAGGTCCCCGGACCCCTCATCACGGTGAAGGCGGATAACCAGCACACTGCGACGCGGTCGATCATCACCGGCGGCTTTGTGCGTTTCAGCCTCGATCTCTCGCCGTCTGGTTCGACGGCGGATCTCGACTGGTACATGGCGATTGTCTGGGAGGCTCAGGCCTACTGGGTGACTCCGGCGGGGACGTCGTTGACGCCGGCGTCGTTCGGTCGAGGGCCGGCCATAACAGTAAACAACCAGACCCTGTTTTTCTGGCCGATTAGCGGAACGACCGTGTCAACGTGGGTCTTCGCAGCGGATGGACCGAATCTCGTCTCGGTTGATCACATGACCGCGCATATCGTCCCGAGCCCCTGAGTTCTTGGCCCGCTTCGGCGTAGCGGTATAACATCCGCGCCAGCATGGTGACCCAATACACGACTGTCCTCGACGCGCTCCCGCTATGGGGCTTGTTCCTCGCCATCGTTGCGCTCGTTCTGGCAGCCATCGAGGGTGGCCACCGGCTGGGAAGCTACCGGCACGGCCTGCCAGGCCGCGAGAAGGACGCACCTGTCGGTGCGATGGTTGGCGCCATGCTGGGGCTGCTGGCGTTCATGCTGGCGTTCACGTTCGGAATGGCGGCGTCGCGCTTCGATACCCGGAAACAACTGGTGATCGAAGAAGCCAACGCGATCGGCACGACGTATCTACGGACGGCGATGCTCCCGGAGCGGCGCGACGAGATTCGCGTTCTTCTCCGGTCCTACGTGGATACTCGCCTCGCAGCCGTCGGGTCTGTCCGGGTGGCGAACGAAGTTTTGAAGTCTGAAGACATACAGGGCCAGTTGTGGTCGGCAGCGACCGCGGTCGCGCTGGAGCACCCCGATTCGATCATCGTGGGCCTGTTCGTCGACTCGCTCAATCAAGTGATTGATCTCCATGCGAAACGAGTGGCCGCCGGCTTGAGGAACCGTATCCCGGGCACCATCTGGGCGGCGCTGCTCACGATCGCCACGCTGTCACTGGCCGCGATGGGCTATCACTCGGGGCTTGTGGGCACGGTCCGGTCGCTCGCCGTCATCGTCGTTGCCGTCACTTTTTCCGCGGTCATCGCGCTCATCGCGGATCTGGACCGCCCGCAGGAAGGGGCGCTGACCGTGAGCCAGCAGGCCCTCATCGATGTTCGGCAGTCGATGAACCCGCCCCGGAAGTAACCTTAGACGACGCGCTTCACGACCACGGCCGTGAGGTCGTCCAGCTGCCTCGTTCCGCCCGCAAAGCGGACGACGGCCTCGTGAAGGCTGGAGATGATCTGTGAGGCGGGCAGGTTGCGCGCAGCCCGGATGGTCTCTTGCAGCCGTGCGATGCCGAAGTCATCGCCTCCCGCATTTTCCCACTCGAAGAACCCGTCGGTGAGGAGCACGAGCAGATCGCCTGCCGCCAGCCGGATTTTCTGTGCCGGCCCATAAGGCATGGTGGGGATGATTCCGAACGGGATGCCATGCGCGTCGAAGCTCTGGACGCGATCGTCCGACGCCGTGTAGAGGAGCAGTGGACCATGACCGGCGGAGAGTAGGTCGAGCCGCCCCTCCGTGGGTTCCAGCGCGGCCGCCACGAACGTCACCAGCTTGCCGGGCGGTAAGTCGTCACAGAGAAGCCGGTTCAAGTGGCCCACAATCGCGCCAAGGTCTGACTGCTCGGCCATGCCGGCCCGAGTGTAGGCATGACAGGTCGCCGCGATGAGGGCTGCACCGATGCCGTGGCCGGTGACGTCCGCGAGCGTGAACGCCACGCGTCCATCGGGGAGGTCCTGCCAGCCGAAGTAATCCCCGCCAGTCTGGTCCGCCGGCTGATTCCAGCCGGCCACATCGTACCCGGCCAAACGCGGCGCCTCTTTCGGCAGCAGCGCCTGCTGGATGGTGCGCGCGGTTTCGAGCTCGCCCCGTATCCGCTCCACCTCGCGCGCTTCCTGCAGCGCAACGCTCACGTGGCCTCGTATCTGACGCGCCACTTCGCCGGCGACCAATCCCGCGACCAGGATGACGACGATGTTGCCGACGTAAAACTCGATTGGATAGAGGCCTGTCCCCAGGTCGGGCGTCGGATAACGGGCGAACACGTAGATCACGACAGCCGAATAACCGACGGCCGAGCAGAGGCCCGAGAGGCGTGCCAGGGTCGGACTCAGCCGAAGCGTCGACAGCGAAATGAAGAGAAAGTAGATTGGCACGACCGGCGCCACGAGGGCGGCGTACGGACGGGTCATGCCCATCGCGATGAGCACGCCGAGGCCGACGGTCGGAAAGAGCGCCTCGACGACGACGTTGCCGATCCAGCGGGCACGGTGCGGTTCGGTTCCCTCTCTCAAGGCACGAGTCACGCGCCGGAGGGTCAGCGCTTCATAGGCGATCATCACGCCGAAAAAGGCCGCGAAGATCGCCAGGCCCCGCGCGCCGTCGATGCCCTCGAGCACGAGCCTTCGGGCCACCGTGACGACGAACAGCAGGCACAGGACGATCAGGATCGCGATGATGCGTATCCGATCGCTTCGAAGCGCCGCCTGTCTGAGGGTCTTCGAGTCGAGCTCCGTGCTCTCCACGACGCGGAGTATAGTCCGGTAGCTCTACCACAAGCCCAGCGGACCCTTTTGAAGGCAGTACGAGATGATGGCGCATGCGGCGCGTCCTCACTCTCGGCCTTCTGGTCGTGGCGGGATACGCCCTCGCCTGCGGACCACCCCACGACGCGACGACACAGCTGACGTTTTCTGGCAGTGCGCTCGGACCCGAGGGCGACGTTGTACGGCGCCAGCTCGCTCGTTTCGCAGAGCGGCGTCCCGGAGTGCGCGTGGAGCTGCAGGTCACACCCGACTCGGCGGATCAACGCCATCAGCTCTACGTGCAGTGGCTCAACGCCCGCGCGCCGACACCGGACATTCTGCAGCTCGACGTCATCTGGATGTCGGAGTTTGCGGCGGCCGGATGGATTCTGCCGCTCGACGCGTTCGAGCCCGGCGTCGACGATTTCCTGCCGGCGGCGGTCGCGGCCGCTCGCTGGAGAGGTTCGCTGTACGCGATACCCTGGTTCGTCGACGTCGGGTTGCTCTATTGGCGGACGGATCTCGTGGACCATGCGCCACGATCCCTCGTCGAGCTGCGACAGATGGCGCTTCGACTGCGCGAGGCACGCTCCACACGTTTCGGGCTGGTCTGGCCGGGCGCGCGCTACGAAGGGCTCGTCACGGTGTTCCTCGAGCACCTTGCGGCGTTCGGCGGCGGTATTCTCGACCCGAGCGGGCGCGTGATCGTCGACGATCCAGCGGCGATCCGCGCGCTGGATTTCATGGCGAACGCGGTCAACGTCGATCGGATTGTCCCTTCGGCCGCGCTGACGTGGCAGGAAGAACAGGTGCGCTTCGCGTTCCAGAATGGTGAAGCGGCTTTCATGCGCAACTGGCCGTATGCGTGGACGCTGCTGCAGGACGAATCGCGATCGCGCGTCGCACGACGCTTTGCCGTGGCGCCGTTTCCGGCGGGGGACGGCGGTCAGCCGGCTGCCGCGCTCGGCGGCGCCCAGCTGGCCATCAACGCCCGGAGCGCCCACCCCGAGCTCGCCTTTGAGCTCGTGGCATTTCTGACCGCGCCCGAGCAGATGGTCGAGCGTGCCCGCCTGGCTGCACAGCTGCCGCCTCGCCGTTCGCTTTACGAGACGCCCGAGCTCGCCGCGGCGCTGCCGATTCCGATCGATCAGGTTCGCCGCGTGCTCGAGGCTGCCGTCCCGAGGCCGGCGACGCCGGTCTACAGTGAGCTGTCGGAGATTCTGCAGGTGCGGATCCACCGCGCCCTGACTGGACAGCAGCCTCCGGAGGCCGCCCTCCGGGATGCGGCGCGCGAGATGCGTACGGTGCTGACGCGCACCGGCCTGTCCACGGAAGGCCCGGCGCAGTGAATCAACGGGCGGCGCCGGCCGAACGCAGTGAGACACGACTGGCCTGGCTTCTGGTTGCGCCGGCGCTGGCGATCGTCCTCCTCGTGGCGTTGGTACCGATCGCCGTGACCGCGTGGGAAGCGCTCCACGTCCACGATCTGCGCCTGCCCTGGCTGGGCACGCCGTTCATCGGCGCCGGGAACTTCGTGGAAGCGGCCGGCGATCCCCGTTTCGGCGCGGCTCTTTTTCACACGGTGGCGTTCGCCCTGGTCAGCGTACCGCTCGAACTGATGCTTGGCCTTGCCCTCGCGGTGATGATGCACTCCGTCGTGCGGGGCCGGGCGTTCATCCGCGTCTCCGCGCTGCTGCCCTGGGCGATTCCGACCGTCGTGGCGGCCCTGCTATGGCGGTTCATGTTCGAAGCCCGGACCGGCATCCTGGCGTCGTTGTTTCAGAGGTTCGGGCTGGTCGGCCCTGCGTTCGACTGGTTCGTGCATCCGCTCGCGGCCTGGGTACCAATCATTGCCGCCGACGTCTGGAAGACGACACCCTTCGTGGCCATCCTGCTTCTGGCGGGCTTGGAGACGATCGACCCGGCGCTCGGGGAAGCGGCGCGGATCGACGGCGCGAGCCCGGCCAGGGCGTTCCGCACGATCACGCTGCCGCTGCTCACTCCCGCGCTCGTCGTTGCCGCGGCATTTCGGATGCTCGACGCGCTGCGGCTGTTCGATCTGGCGTACGTGGTCACGGGCGGCGGCCCGGGCACGGCCACCGAGCCGCTGTCGCTGTATGCGTTTATCGCGCTGATGCAGCGCCTGCGCTTCGGCTACGGTTCCGCGCTGTCGGTGACTGTCTTCCTGCTGACCTTCGCCTTCGCCCTCGTGTGGGTGCGCGCCCTCGGACGCTCGCTGACCGGAGCCCGATCGTGAGCGCCCGACCCGCGGCCATCGTCCTGGCGGCCGCAGGCGCCCTGCTCATGGCCGCGTTGCTCTTTCCGATCTATTGGATGCTCGCCGCGTCGCTGATGCCGGAGTCGCGGCTCTTCGAGCCGGGTCCGCTCCTGCCGGCCGCGGTCACGTTCGAGCACTACCGCGCACTCTTCGACGAGCGCGATTTCCTCGTTCCCATTCGCAATTCACTCATCGTCTCCGGGCTGACGACGATCGTGGCCGTGCCGGTGGCTGCGCTCTGTGCGTACGCGCTGGCCCGGCTGCGAATGCGTGGAAAGGGCCTGCTGCTCGCGTCCGTCCTCGCCGTCTCCATGTTTCCGCAGATCTCGATCGTGCCGCCGCTCTACCTGATCCTTCGCGAGCTTCGGCTTCTGAATACGTACGCCGGGCTGGTGCTTCCGTACCTGACGTTCTCGATGCCGCTCGCCATCTGGCTGCTGACAGGATTCTTCCGCCAGCTTCCGCGGGATCTCGAAGAGGCGGCGATGCTGGACGGCGCCACGCGGATGCGAACGCTGCGCGACGTGGTGCTGCCTCTGGCCGCCCCGGGGGTTGCGAGCACGGCCATCCTGACGTTTCTCTACTGCTGGAACGAGTTTCTCTTCGCGCTCTCGTTCACGCTCGGCCCCGACCGCTACACGGTTCCGGTCGCGATCATGCTGTTCCGCGGCCGCTATCAGGTGCCATGGGGCGAGGTGCTCGCGGCAGCCGTGCTGGCGACGATTCCCGTCGCGCTGCTGGTCCTGGCGTGTCAGCGCCGCATTGTCGCCGGCCTGACCGTCGGCGCCACGAAAGGGTGAGCCGTGGCCGCGATCACGCTCGCCGGACTGTCCAAGACCTATCCCAACGGCCACGTCGCGATCCGCCATCTCGACCTTCGCATCGAAGACGGGGAGTTCCTGGTGCTGGTCGGGCCATCGGGATGCGGCAAGAGCACGCTGCTTCGACTGATTGCCGGCCTCGAAATGCCCACGGGCGGCCGCATCCTGATCGGCGACGCCGACGTGACCGCGCAACCACCGCAGCGTCGAGACCTCGCGATGGTCTTTCAGAGCTATGCGCTCTACCCGCACATGAGCGTGCGCGACAACCTGGCCTACGGGTTGAAGGTGCGGCGGACGGACGCCGCCACGATTGCGCGGCAAGTCGGGTCGGTCGCGGAGGCGCTCGACATCAAAGACCTGCTCGATCGGCGTCCGGCCCAGCTGTCAGGCGGCCAGCGGCAGCGCGTCGCGCTGGGCCGCGCCATCGTCCGCAAGGCGAATGCGTTTCTCCTGGACGAGCCGCTCTCCAATCTCGATCCGTCGCTCCGCGCGCAGGCGCGCGCGGAACTGCGCCGGCTTCACCGGCAGCTGGGTATCACGGTCGTCTACGTGACGCACGATCAGGAAGAAGCGATGACGCTGAGCGGCCGTATCGCGGTCATGCGCGACGGTGCGCTCGAGCAGGTGGCGCCCCCGCTCGAGATCTACGCGAGACCCGCCAACACATTCGTCGCGGGCTTCATCGGCGCGCCGGCGATGAACCTGATGCCCGCAGCGGTCGCCGGCGTGGATGCCCCGGCCGGCTCGGTCGCCGGCATCCGCCCGCAGGACGTGCAAGTCGGTACAGAAGGACTTCGGCGCGCGACCGTGGACCTCGTCGAGCCGCGCGGGCCCGATTCCGTGCTCCACCTGCGTCTGGACGGGTCGAACACCCCGCTTCTGGCCGTCGTCAACGGTCCCGTGGCGCCCGCCGCGGGCGCCGGCGTCTTTGTCACGCTGCCGGCCGACAGGCTGCACCTGTTCGACCAGCGGGATGGAGTCAGGCTGGCGGGCTCGTTTCGCGACGCTACGGGCTCAGATTGCCCCAGATGACGGTCGTAGGTCCGACGCTGCTCCAATCGACGGTACCGTCGGCAGCGGCTCCCAGTCCGAGGAGAGTGTTGCCCCAGATGACCGTGCTCGCCCATGTCTGTGGATCGTCCCAGACGGTATCGGTCTGATTCCCCCAAATCACCGTATTGCCCCAAATCACGGTGTTGCCCCAGATCACCGTCTGGGCCCAGGCGTCGAGGTTGAAGTAGACCGAGTTGCCCGAGATGACGGTGTTGCCCCAGATCACGGTCTGGCCCCACGACAGCGTTGTCCCGTCAATCGTCGTCGAGGGTTCGACTCCGGTGGCGAGCCACCAGGCGCCCGAAGGGACCGAAGGATCGACGGAGGCGGCCAGCCGGATCGCGCCGTCGGCGTTCAACGCGCCGGCGCCCTGCGTCAGGTAGTCGACGCCCGGGAGCGCAATCGCGGAGAATTCGAGCAGCGCCTTCACCGCGTTCGGGGTGAGCGGCGCCTTGAACTGCTCATCGTGTGCCTCGAGCATGAGGGCGACGACACCCGTCGTCACCGCCGCAGACATGCTCGTGCCGCTCAGCGCCAGGTACGGCGTCTTCCTGTCCGCGCCGACGCGACGACGACTCGGCCATTGGGAGTAGAGGGAGCTTCGCACTGCCGCTGCGGCAACCAGCTGGTGGCCGGGCGCCACGAGGTCGGGCTTCGATCTCGCGTCGTACCACGTCGGCCCGCGGGAGCTGTACGGCGCCACCTGATCGTCGAGCCGGGATACGGTGCCACGCGTGTCGAGCGCGCCGACCGTAATCGCAGACGGCGCGTTGCCGGGCGAGGTGATCCCGGCGTAGCCGACGAGGCCGGTATCGGGGTTCCGGCCGTAGTTCCCGGCGGACGCGACCACGACGATGCCCGCGCGCACGGCGCCTCTCGACCGCCTGCACCAGCGGATCGGTGTCACTCGGCTCGTAGATCGGGTGGCCCAGGGACAGGTTGATGATGTCGATCTTCAGCCGTTCGCGGTTGTCGACCGCGAACTGAATCGCCTCGATGACATCGCTGGTGAGGCCAGCGCCGTTGGCGTCGAGAACCTTCAGGCTGATGATGCGCGCCTTGGGCGCGACCCCGCGGTAGACGCGAACCTTGACGCGATGAGGCTTCCCGTCCCGGCCGGTTCGCTCCGCATCTCCTTGCGAGCCCTCGCCCGAGCCGCCAATCAGCCCTGAGACATGGGTGCCGTGCCCGTAGTCGTCGTACGGCGCGACCTGTCTCGGACCGCTCGCGAATACGTACTGTTTGTCGTGCTCCCCGCCGTTCAGGTCCGTGCCGCGCTCGAGCCCGGAGTCGATCACGGCGATGCCGACACCCTTCCCCGTCGGCCCGTCCGTGCCCACGGCGTCGAGGCCGAGCGTCTCGAGCAACGTGCTCGGCTCAACCGCGCCAGCGGCGTCAGCGGCGTCGGACGTCACCACCGCGTCGGACGACACGTGGGCGACGTCGGAATCGTTCTCGAGCGCCTCGAGGTCTTCAGCGTGAATCGTGGCCGAAAACGCGTCGACGACCGCTGTACTCCGACCCGATGACGTCGCCGTGCGCGCGCCGCTTTTCCAGGGCCGCCGATTGCCGTCCTCGCGGAGACGTGATGATGACGCGCAGCGTCTCGCCGTGGTGGTCGGAATGCTTCTGCAACTCACGATCGAGTTTCGAGGCATGCGTGGTCGCCGCGTCTTTCGCTCCGCGCTTGCCGCCGGCATTCAGGACAGGAAACGACGTCGCAGTGATCGTGGCGAAAACGACCGTGACGATTACGCGTATCCGCGACGCGCTCAGGCAAGACCACATCATCGCTGTCACCTCTCTTGCACCAGCCCTCTTCAGCAAGGGCGCCGCCATACTGCAGAGGCGGCTCGATTTAGGGTGCTAAGACATTGAGCCAGCGTGGGTTGAGGCGAGAGACGGGGCGGGAAGGCGCGGCTGGGTCAAGTGCTTCTATGGACCATAAAAGAACATTGATGTGTTCTATTGTGATTCTTAATAAGACACGACAGTGAAGATGACTACGTTGAGGTGCCGTTCGGCATCGCCTCGGAACGTGGCGAACTCAGGAGCAATCGCTCCGTGCGACCCGATATCTATGTCCGGTGCGTTATCGCTGCGGGTATCTGTCTGCTCCTCGCGTCGATCCGTGCCCTGGTGATCACGCCGCCGGATCTCGGGTTGACCGTGCTGGCTGTTGCTCAGCATCGGCAGCGCGCAACTGATGCTGCGCATGCCCGCGGTTCCCGATCAGCTTTTCGGTCTCCGACATCTTCACGTTCACGGCGGCGCTGATGTACGGACCGCACGCCGGGGCGCTCGTCGCGGCGATCGACGCCGCCGTGCTCTCAATGCGTCTGGTCAGCAGCCGGCGTTCGACCACGCGCTACCTGTTCAACATATCCGCGGTCGCGGTGGCGATGTGGGTGGCGGCCCGCGTGTTCTTCCTGCTCAGCGGCACGACCGCGCTCGCCGCCGAGCCCGTCCGCGATCATCAGCCACGTCGGCTCGCTCGCGGCGTTTGCGCTGTTGTATTTCGCGCTGAATACGGGCCTGGTGGCCGCGGCCATCGCCCTCGCCGCGCGCCGATCGCTCTGGCAGGTGTGGTGCGCGCACTTCATGTCGTTGTGGCCGGGTTACGTGGGTGGCGCGTCGGCATCCGGCCTGGCGCTTTTCCTGTTCTCCACGCGGCACGGAGATTTCCGGGTGCTGGCGTTCGTGCTGCCAATCCCGTTCATCCTGTACGACACGTTCAGGACTGCGATCGCGCGGATGCAGGACGACGTCGCGCATCTGACGCGAATCAATTCCATGTACCTGTCGACGATCGAAGCGCTTGCCCAGGCGGTCGATGCCAGGGATGAGGTGACGCACGGGCACATCCGGCGGGTGCAGAAGAATGCGATGCGGCTCGCGCGGGAGCTGAACGTACAGGACGAACTCGAACTACGGGCACTCGAAGCCGCGGCGTTGTTGCACGATACCGGCAAATTGGCGATTCCTGAGCACATCCTGAACAAGCCGGACAAGCTGACCCAGTCCGAATTCGAGACGATGAAGCTGCACGCGAATATCGGCGCCGACATTCTGTCGCCGATCGAGTTCCCGTTTCCGGTCGTCCCCATCGTTCGTCATCACCACGAGAGCTGGGATGGAAACGGCTATCCCGACCGGCTGCGCGGCGAGCAGATTCCGCTCGGCGCCCGGATTCTCTCCGTCGTCGACTGCTTCGACGCCTTGACGTCGGATCGCCCGTACCGGCGGGCGCTGGGTCGGGACCGCGCGCTCGAAATCATCCTCGAGCAGAGCGGCCGGATGTACGACCCGAAGGTCGTGAATGCCATGATGAGCGTGAAGGACGACATCGTCTCCGAAGAGTCGTTGCCGGGTCGAGAGGCGTTCATGGCCCTCGCTGATGCCGGCAATCACGCCAACCAGGCGGTGAAGGCGGTTCCGGCGGCGGAGCCGGCGAACGCTGTCGCCGCGCTCAAAATGGCCGGACGGCTCGGCGGAGATCGTCGGGCGCCACCGCGACACAGCGCGGGTCTGCGAGGCGTTGCACGAACAGCTCTCGACCCTGACGCCCGGGCTGACGATGGTGGTTTACGAGCTCGACGCGGCGCTCGATGAGCTGCACGTGAGGGCGGCGTCAGGGGTTCACCGGCGCGCCGTCGACGGCCTCGCAATCAAGGTGGGCACCAGGCTCACTGGCTGGGTCGCGGCGCATCGCACCCCGATTGTCAATTCACAGGCCTCGCTCGACCTCGAGAACAGGGCCTCGCAGTTGGATGCCCGCCCACGAATCTGTGTGAGCACGCCGCTAATTTCAAAAGGAAAGCTGGTCGGCGTTCTCACTTTCTACTCCACGATGGATCGCCCATTCGGGGCCGAAGAGGTCAGTCTGTTCGAGATGTTGTCGGGGCTTCTCGGACCTGTTCTCGACGGCGATCCGGCTCAAGAAGCGGCGCCTGCCGGCATTCGCGGCCGCGTCATGCGCCCGTCCGCGGCCTGAGCGCCGCGAAACACCCGCGGCCGGAACGCCCTGTCAAATCGGTGAGCGGACTCCTGCTGACCAGGCAGATCAGCCCCTGGCAGCTTCGCCTCGGCTCATTGGTGTCATCCCCCTGATTTGAGATACTTACGAACAAGGCGAGCTGACAGTTGAGGACGTAATCACAGCGGGGCAGCCGTCCTGAGGGAAGTCGAGGAAGGTATGAAACGCATCCTGGGTCCGGTGCTGCTCCTCTTCGCCTGTGTTGCGTCTCTTTCCGGGGCGGACGCCGACGGCAAGCGCTGGTGGTCGTACGTGGAAGCGCTGGCGAACGACGGGATGCAGGGGCGCCAGACCGGCAGCCCCGAACATCGCAAGGCGGCCGAGTACGTCGCGTCGCAGTTCCAGCAGGCGGGTCTTGCCCCTGCCGGCGTCAACGGATACCTGCAGCCGGTCAAGTTCGACGTCCGCCGGATCGTCGAGTCGCAAAGCAGCCTCGAGCTGGTTCGCAACGGGCAGGCGGACCGGCTCGTGCTCGGCGAAGACGCGACGATCTCGCTGCGCATCAACCCGGCGGACACCGTCGACGCCCCGCTTGTGTTCGCGGGGTACGGCCTGTCGGTTCCCGAAATGAAGTTCGACGACTTCGCCGGCCTCGACCTGAAAGGCAAGATCGCCGTGACGATCGCGCGGCGGACCGTCGAGCATTCCCGGCAATCTGCGCGCCCATTATGGCTACGCCTCCGAGCGGGGGAAGTTTCTCGAGCAGGCTGGCGCGATTGGCCTGGTGACGATTCAAAACCCCTCCAGCGCGGACGTGCCGTGGGCGCGCTCGTCGCTTGCGCGGCTGCAGGAGTCGATGAGCCTCACGGATCCGGCGCTCGTCGACATGAAGAACATCAGGATCACTGCCACCGTCAACGCGGCGCATGCCGACAAGTGGCTGGCCGGCTCCGGACACACGATCGCCGAGTTGCTGAAGCTGGCAGACGCCGGCCAGGCCGCTTCCGCGGTTCCCGCTGAACGCGTCGCTCAGAGCGAAGGTGAAGGTGGAGCGTCGCCAGGTCGAATCGCAGAACGTCGTTGCGGTTCTCCCGGGAACGGACCCCGTCCTGAAAAACGAATACGTCGTTCTGAGCGCGCACCTCGATCACGTCGGCGTCGGCGAGCCGATCAAGGGCGACGCGATCTACAACGGCGCCATGGACGACGCATCGGGCGTGGCGTCGCTGCTCGAGATCGCGCGCAGCCTCCGCGACGCAGACGACGATGCTCCGGCGGTCGCTGCTGTTCGTCGTGGTGACAGGGGAGGAGAAAGGGCTGCTCGGCTCGCGCTATTTCGCGGCCCATCCGACGGTGGACGCGAAGCGCATGATCGCGGACCTCAACCTGGACATGTTCCTGCCGATCTATCCGATGCGGCTGCTGACGGTCTACGGCCTGGGCGAGTCCGATCTCGGGCCGGACGTGCGCAAGGTCGCGGCGTCCATGAAGGTCGAGGTGCAGGACGATCCCGCGCCGCAACGTAACATCTTCGTGCGGAGCGATCAGTACAACTTCATCCGCCGCGGCATTCCGGCGGTCATGATCCAGTTCGGCAGCCGGAAGGGATCGCCTGAAGAAGCGACCGAGAAGGCATGGCTGACGAATCGCTATCACGCGCCGTCAGACGATCTCGGCCAACCCGTCGATCTGTCCGCTGCCGCCGCTTACAACCGGTTCATGATGACGCTCGCCACCACCGTCGCCAACGACACCGCGCGGCCGAAGTGGAAGCCGGAGAGCTTCTTCAAGCGGTTCGCGTCGTAGAGGCTAGAGCTGATCAAACGAGACGATCGATGTCGCCGAGACGCTGAGCAGGGCATGCGCCGATATTAGCCGTCGCTCACCGCGCCGCCGAATTCAATTACAATCGGCCTCACGGAGGCAAGTGTGCCATGAACGACTCTCCGTTTTGGCTCTGGCTTCTGGTCACCTACCTCTTCGCCATCTGCTGGATTGGCGCCACAGTTGTGGCTTGGAAGGTCACACGCGGTCGCAGTTGGCTGCACCGGTGCCTGTGGTGCGTCGCAGTATTTGTCTTTCCGATCACGGGCTTTTTTGTATTCGCGTGGCGCCATCGTGTCGTCGTTCTTCAGCGGTGGAAGTGGGTTGTGGCGCACGTGATCCTGATCGTGCTTGGGACGGCTTCGTACCAGATCACTAGACACCGGGTCATCGTCCACGTCGATGTGCCCCAGCCAGGTCCGGATGGCGACAATTGGTGGTTGAATAAAGGCAGGACAATCGCGCCGACTCTGTGCGTCGCGATGTCCGGTGGCGGGATCCGTTCCGCTGCGTTTAACATCGGCGTGCTTCGGGCGCTGCACGAAAACGGGCTGCTCGCTAGGACCGATGTCATGTCCGCTGTGTCCGGAGGGTCTTATGCGCTGTCGTGGTACCTGTTACAGCAGTATTACGCGCAGCAACCCGGCGGAGCCGGCCTGAGCAGCGAGGCGACGCTGGATGCGATGTTCGACTGGAAGGAGGCCTACCAGCGGCATCTGGCCTTACACGCCCGGCAATTCGGGGCAACGGGCGCCATCACCTATTACATCAGCGCTGCCATCTCTGGGATCTTTACGCTCACTTCGTACAACGTCCTTCGGCTCATCCAGTTTGGAGAGGATTCGAGCATACGAAACGACTATCGACAGTCGATCAAAAGCACGTTTCACAGAGCCCGGTATTCCAATTCCGGGGAGACGCTCAAGGATGCTGAACAAGTCGACCAGCGGTTCGACGATGTCACGTTCGTCGACCTCGCGACTTTCGCGGAGAGCCACGGCCTGCCGTTCTTTGTGTTCGTCACGACTGTCCAGGTCGACGCGGACGATCAGCCTGGCGCGAAGGCCACACCTCCATCGAGATTGTGGCCAAGCATATTCGAACTCAACGCGCGGGGACTCGGGTCTGATTCGTACGGCTACACAGGGTGGAAGGAGCTCGGTGGGAGCGACGTAAGAGGCGGGTTCGCACAGCAGCGATTGAAGGATGTGCAGCTCGTCAACGTCGCCCCTGCGATCTCTGGCGCCGCGCTCAGCCCGGCATCGGGAGGACTGAGCGTCCGAGAACGCCTGCTGACGTCGCTCGGCTATCTCGACCTGGGATATCGCGTTCCCCGCTTCAAGGCCGGAGAGGTGGGATCGTTGTACCTGAGTGACGGAGGGCACTCGGAGAATCTCGGGCTCTACCCGTTGGTTCGCCGGAACTGCCGAAACATCATCGTGATTGATGCCGAGCACGAGCCAGAGCCGCGCTACCAATTCGAGGCTTACTTCAAAGTCCGTCGAGTGCTGGAAAACGAGCTGAAGCGGACGCTCAGCATAGCCGTCATTGACAACGAAAAGTTCAATCCTGCTACGCCCGTGGTCGTGGGCACGATTTCAGCCGCATCTGCCACGGCGCTCAAGTCGGACGTCGTCTACGTGAAGCTTGCGAAGGATGGCACGCGCCATTACGGTGAGCCAATCGATGATCCCGCTCTGGGTCGATTCTTTCCGCAGGATCCCACATCCGACCAGAACTTCGACAAGCTGCGGTTCGAGGCATACCGGGAGCTGGGGTACTTGGTTGCACGCGAATCCGAAGCCCTTATGAAACTCGCGCAGCAGCTGCGCGGCGGCTAGAATTTCCGACGGCCTCCGACGATCCTGAGAGGCCGCTGGTCGGAGCAATCGAAGTTGTCATAGGTGTCCTGATGGGATGTTATTGTCGGGGAACTGATAGCGAGCCTTTTCGTTCTCCGGAGGGTTCATGAGATTGAGAGTTGTCAACATCTTCATTGCCTGGCTTGCCGTCTTGACGATCCATGGCGGCGCGGCCGCCCAGGTCGCTCGACAGGGAATCCCGGTCACGTCCCCCGATCCGAACGCGTTCACGTCGCCGATGGTTCTCGAGGCAAGTTTCGTTGCTGCGGATCGGTCGATTTG
>CAVQJU010000003.1:0-287806 GCA_963712905.1 uncultured Acidobacteriota bacterium
CCTGAATCGCACGGCGTTCGAGCACGAAGAAGACGGCGGCACTCTCATCGTGCCCGGGCACGGATATGTGAGCAACGAGCACGAGGTGCTCGAGTATCGCGACATGGTCGTCATCGTGCGTGACCGCGTGCAGGCCTTGCTCAACGCGGGCGCGACACTGGCGCAGGTCAAAAGCGCGCGGCTGACGGCCGACTACGACACCCGCTTCGGGGCGAATTCAGGACCGTGGACCACCGACATGTTCGTCGAGGCGGTGTTTCAGACGTTGAAACCGGCGGCGCCTGCCGCGGGGAAGTCGACCGGGGCGAAACGGAACTGACAGGGCGATCTTGATGCTTACACGAGCGCTCCTCCTCGTTATCGCGTTCGGCGTTGCCGGTTCCGCTGTCGCGCGTGCGCAGACGGCTGCGCCTGTGTCGAACCTCTGCACGACGTCTGTCGCGCTTCCGCCGCCGGCTGCGCGTGGCGGAGGACCCGCCGGCGGCCGGGGTGGCGGTCGCGGTGCACAGCCCGCGGCCCCATCGGAATTGCCCAGACTCGTCAAAGTCAAAGACGACGTCTATGTGATCCAGAACGTAAACGATACCGTGGCGGAGATCGGCCCGTTCGGCGGCAACGTCACGATTTATCTGACCGAGGAAGGCGTGGTGCTCGTCGATTCCAAGAACGAGCGCATGCACGATGACATCGTCGCCAAGGTCAAGACGCTCACCGACCGGCCGATCAAGTACGTGATTCTGACGCACAACCACGGCGATCACGCGGCCGGAGCGGCGGGGATGCAGGCGATCGGCGCGACCGTCATCATCTCGAGCGAGGATCGCGAGCAGTTGGCGAAGTCCGGCCCCGCCGGCCTTCCTGCGGTCGCGTATCACGGCTCCGCGCAGATCTTTCTGGGCGGCAAAGAACTCAGGCTGCGTGAATTCTGCGGCCACACGCGCGGGGACACCGTGGTGTCGCTTCCGGCCGCGCGCGTCGTGATCGTCGGCGATCTGCTGACGACGCCTGACACGATTCCGCAGATTGTGAACTACGGCGACGGCGGCAACTGGACCGATCTGGGTAAAACGCTCGACGAAATCGCGCAGATGGATTTCGACATCCTGATTGCCGGACACGGACCTGTACTGACTAAGGCAGCGTTTCTCAGGCAGCGCGACCGTGTCGTGGCGATTCGAGAGCGCGTACGCGCGCTCAATCGTCAGCATGCGTCCCAGGCCGACGTCCTTCAGGCGCTGCTGAAGGAGTTCAACTACGGGACCGGGCCGGCTGCCGGACAGATCGAGCCGATGATGGCGGAGCTCAAATGACCTCGCAAGGTCGCCGGAGATCGCGATGAGCGGAAAATGGATCAAGTTCGCTGCGGTGGTTGTGTTTGCGGTGGCCTCCGGCAGCGTCGGCTTCACACAGGAGCGGGGCGCAGGCGGTGGTCGCCAGGGTGGGCCAGGAGGTCGCGGCCGGGGCGGTCCCGGCTACCTGAAGCTGTTCGATTCGAACATGCCGTTCGACGCGCACGACCTCGCTGGAATCTGGACGCCAAACGGCAACGGGTTTGGCGGCGGAGGCCGGTGCCGCGATTGCGGTGACCGCGGGTACAGCTTCGAGTTCCCGGAATTCACTCCTGCCGGACAGGCCGTCTTCGACAAGAACATTCCGTCGTACGGGCGGGCGAGAGACACCGACGACGCGAGAGCACACCCCGAGGAGCATATCGGCCGGCGCCGGGCGCAGCCGCCGGCGCTCGGCAACGACACGTACGGCCAATGCAATCCGATGGGCATGCCGCGCGCGATTCTCTATCCTGATCCCGTCGAGTTCATCGTCCTTGCCGATCGCATCTATCAGCACTTCGAATGGGGTTACGGTCTTCGTACCGTCTGGACGGACGGCCGCAAGGTGCCGAAGCCGGAGGATGTCGACCTGCCGCGGTGGTGGGGATACGGCGCCGGTCATTGGGAAGGCAATACGCTCGTCGTGGATTCAACCGGGTACGACGAGCGAACGTGGGTGGATTACTACGGGTACCCGCACAGCGACCAGATGGTCCTGCAGGAGCGCTACACACGAACCAACTTCGACACGCTCGAGTTGAAGATGACGCTCACCGATCCCAAGTACTACAGGAAACCGTGGACGAGCGAGACGAAGCGCATGCACCTGCTTCCCAAGGACTTCATCAAGCAGTCGGGTTGGGCATCGCTGCTCGAGGATCTCTGCGCGCCGGCGAATGAACTTGAATTCAATCGACAGATTCGCGACCCCGCAGGCACGGGCAAGCCGGCACAGAGCAGGTAGTGCAGGTCACAGCGATCACATGGCAATGACACAAGAGGGAGCGAGCACGTGTCGAATCGAAATCTCGCGTTAACAGGCGTCGTCGCGCTGCTGTCGCTGGTGAACGCGCCCGCGACAGTCGTTGCGCACCATGGGACCAATATCAACTACGACCGCTCCAAGCAATGGACCGCGAAAGCGATTGTGACGGAGTTCAAGTACGTCAATCCGCACGCGCAGCTTTACTTCGACGTCGATGATCCGGCGCACAAGGGGCACTACGGCGGCGAACTGCTGCCAAATCCGGCGCAACTGGTGCGCAATGGATGGACCCGCAAGCGATCGGCGGAGGCCCTCTTCGGTGGCGCGCAGATCACCGTGACCGTCGCGCCGTCCCGTGCCGGTGGCGAGGCCGTGCTCGTGATGAAGATTGTCAACGACCACGGCGAGGAACTGCTGAGCGGCGGTCCGGATGCGGGCGGTCCCGAAGCGCCGGCGCGTGGAGCGACACCCTAGCGCTGAGGAGGAGAGATGGTTGTCACGCGTCTAACCGCCGGTCTGTGTGTCGCGGCAAGTGTGGCCGTTGCCGCGCAGCAGCCTGCTCCGCCAGCGGCCAAGCCGGATTCGCCGGAAATCACGCAGATGATCGAACAGGTCCGCAAAGACGCGGGCCCGCGGTGGGCCTACGCGGTGCATTTCTGGTGTGAGGAGCCGCGCGCCAATCGTCCGGATGACCCGGTGATCACGCCCACGAAGATCTTCGACAACGTCTATGCCATCGGCAACACCGGCACGACGGTCTTTGTCATTCGTACCTCGGCGGGACTGCTGATGATCGATGCGCTTGGCGGCGGCCAGGCGGAGGCGACGACGGCGCAGCTCGAATCGCAGTTATTGCCCGGCTTCCAGAAACTGGGGCTGGACCCGGCACAAGTCAAAGTCATTCTCGTCGGCCACGGCCATACGGACCACTACGGCGGGTCGTCGTCCTTCCAGGAGCATTTCGGCAGCAAAGTGTATATCTCCACTGCCGACTGGGATTTGATGCAGAACCCTCCGGCTGGCCGCGGACGCGGACGAGGCCCGGCGGGTCCGCCGACGCCGCTGCCGAAGCACGACGGCGACATCAAGGACGGCGAGCCGATCGTGCTGGGCGATCTGAAAGTCACGCCGATCGCGGTGCCCGGCCATACACCCGGGTCGATGGGCTTCATCTTCCAGGTCAAAGACAACGGCAAGTCGCACACGGCTGGACTCTTCGGCGGCGTCTGGCTCACGCCGCAGATCCTCAGCGACGCGGCGCTTCAAACGTTCCAGACGTCCGTCGCGCGATTCAAGGACGCGACGAGTCGCGCGAAGGTCGATGTGATTCTCCAGAACCACATGCTGATGGATCCCATCCAGCCGAAACTCGAGGCGCTCGCCACGCGCAAGCGGAGCGAGCCGAACCCGTTCGTCGTCGGTGCGGCCGAGTACCAGAAGTTCCTTGGCGTGATGGACGGCTGCACGCGAGTCAATCTCGCGCGTCGAACGTCATAAGGAGCGAGAGACCTGTTCAGGCCAGGAGATCCATCACGACTTTGCCGGCGACGTCGGTCAGTCGAAAGTCGCGACCCTGGGCGCGGAACGTCAGTTTCGTGTGATCGATCCCGAGAGTCCGCATGATGGTGGCGTTGAAGTCGTGGATGTGGACGGGGTCCTTGACGATGTTGTAGCAGAACTCATCGGTCTCGCCGTAAGCCAACCCGCCCTTGACGCCACCACCGGCCATCCACACGCTGAAGTTCCCGCCGTGATGGTCGCGGCCGTAGTCCCCTTTGAGTGCGCCTTGCGCGAACGATGTGCGGCCGAACTCCGTGCCAAAGATCACGAGCGTGTCGTCGAGCAGGCCGCGCTGCTTCAGGTCCGTCACCAGACCCGCAGCCGGTTGGTCAACGGTCACGCATGACGCGGGGAGCAGGCGCGGAATGCCGAAATGATGGTCCCACCCGAGCTGGACGACCATCGTATATCTCACGTCGCGCTCCGCCATCCGGCGCGCCAGCAGGCAGTTTCGGGCAAATGTGCCGGGCTTCCGCACGTCAGGACCGTAGAGGTCCAGCACGTGATCCGGTTCACTTGAGATGTCCGCGACATCGGGCACCGATGTCTGCATGCGGTACGACATCTCGGTACTGGCTGATCTTCGAAGGTATCTCCGGATCATTCGACTTCCCGTGCTGCATCATCGCCACGTCAGAAATCGCGTCAAGCATTTCGCGGCGATCCTTCGACGTCAGCCCCGTTGGATTGCCGATGTATGGAACCGGGTTCTCACCTGAGCGGAACAGCACGCCTTGGTAATGCGACGGCAGAAAACCTGCGCCCCATGCCGCGGCATCGATCGGCACGCCATTCGACTGCCCCGAACTCATGACCACGAACGTCGGCAGGTCCTGATTGTCCGACCCGAGCGCGTAGTTGACCCAGGCCCCGCCCGAAGGCCGGCCGGCAATCTGGAAGCCAGTGTGAAGGAACTTCGACGCTGGATCGTGATTCACGTGCTCTGTGTGCATCGACCGAATCAAGCAGAGATCGTCTGCGATGTTGCGCGTATGCGGCAGCAAGTCGCTGATCATGATGCCGCTCTTGCCACCCGGCTTGAACGTGGCGAGCGGGCCGACCACCGGGTACGACGTTTGCCCCGCCACCATCGTCGACGAGCCGCGCCGTCCCGCGTACGGATGCCGGGAGTTCTTGACCGTGCATCTTCTCGAGTGTCGGCTTGTAGTCGAACGTGTCTGATTGCGAAACGGCGCCGAGCATGTGCATGTAGATGACACGCTTCGCCTTTGGCGGAAAATGCGGCGCCGTCAGCGATCCGTGGCTGAAGGCGCCCGCCGGACGCACTTGCGCCGGCTGCTGCGCCCACGCCGGGGCGCCGATGAGTTCTGCGGCCGACAACCAGCCGAGCCCGGCGCCGAGCTTCAAGAGGAATTCACGCCGCTGGCGGTCGACGGCAGTCTTGAGGTCTTCGTTCATGTCAATACTCCAAGCCGACGCTGTTGAAGTGGGCCTCAGCGAAGCGTGTAGGCGTCGGGCGTGTTCATGATCACGGCGGTCAGGTTCGTCAGCGCCGCAAGGCGCGCCAGGTCTGCGCCAGGCGGAATCGGACTGACGCCGTTGTGCATCAGCTTTTCCGCAGCGGTGCCGTCGCTGGCATAGCGCTGCAACTGCGCGTCGTAATACGCCCGCAGCCTGGTCAGTTCGTTTGGCGCAGGGCGCCGTCTCGTGGCGAGCCGGAAGATCGTCGTGACCTGCGCGTCCGCGTTCGCCGGCGTGGCCAGGACTCCTGCCGCAAGCACGCGGTAGGCCTCGACATACTGCGGATCGTCGAGGAGCACGAGGGCTTGCAGCGGTGTGTTCGACGTCTGCCGCCGCGCGAGACTTGTGCCGCGGTCGGGCGCGTCGAAGGTCGCCAGCTCCGGGTGCGGGGCGTTACGCTTGATGAACGTGTAGAAGGTGCGGCGATGATGGCTTTCGGCCGGCACCTGGTCTGCGGCCGGATACGTGTAGAGCCAAGCCGTCCCAGATGCTGGGCGCTTGATACGGGTAGACGCTCTTGCCGCCGATCTCCTTGACCAGCAGCCCGCTCGCCGCCAGCGCCTGGTCGCGCACCATCTCGGCCGGCATGCGCACGCGGCTGAAGCGTGCGAGCAGCACGTTGCGCGGGTCGCGGGCCAACAGCTCGTCGCTGATGGCCGAACCCTGCCGGAACGCCGCCGACATCACGAGCCGCTTCTGCAGGCCCTTGATGTCCCAGCCGGAATCGACGAAGGTCACGGCAAGCCAGTCGAGCAGTTCGGGATGGGTGGGATAGCGCCCCTTGGGCGCCGAAATCCTCCGAGGTCTCCACCAGACCGCGACCAAAGGCGCGCTGCCACATGCGGTTGACGAACACCCGTGACGTCAGCGGATGCTTCGGATCGAACAGCCAGCGCGCCAGCCCGACGCGGTTCTTCGGCAGCGACGCGTCCCAGGGAAAGATGCTCGCAAGCCGCGCGGCTGCAGCTTCCACGCCGTGATCGGTGTAGACGCCCCGAGTCAGCAGATACGTGGGGCGCGGCTTGAGCGTGTCGCCCATCACCGGCACCTGCGGCACCACCGAGACGAGCGGGTTCTCCGCCTTGCGCGCCTCGGCCAGTGCCTGCGCCGCCTGCCACGACGCGCGTATCGTTGGCGACGAGCACGTCGACGACGTCCGACACCGGCCGTCGGTTGGCGCGGCACGGCCCGCCGCCTCGCCGGCGTAGCGAACCTCGAGCGGCGTCAGCGCGCGGTTGAAGACGCGGAATTCGTCAATCGCCCCGTCCTTCATCGGCGTGAAGCGGAAGCGACGGCCGAACATCACGCCGAGATACTCGCCACCGAACAGACCGCCGCCATTCGGCTGGATCGTCCGAGTCAGGTTGTCGCTGACGATGTCGGCCGTCGACGCGCGCGCCGTTCACGTAAAGCGCGACGCCCGCCGCCCGGCTCGACCCGTCGTAGGTGATGGTGACGCGCGACCACTGCTTCAGGGGCAGGCGGTTCGCGGGTGACGACGCGAATCATGTTGCCGGCACGCGAGTGCTGCAGGTCGAACTGCAACTGGTTCTTGTCGAGCTGCAGCTGATAGCCGGCGTTGCCGGTGTTGTTGTCCTCGCGGTGGTTGAAGACGGTGGCGTCCTCGTAGACCTGGTTCGGCAGCACCCACAGGTCGATGCTGAATGGCTGCGTGCGCTCGTAGTCGCCGACGCCGTCGCCAAGAATGCCGCGGTTGTTGTCGTCGAAGAAGAACGCCTTGCCCTTGACGCCGTCCTTGAGGAGGGGCGCCTCGAGGAGCGCCGGCGTCGAGACCCGGCAGTGCCCGCCGGCGACTGAAGCGCAGCGCAGTCGCGCACGAGGTCCGCCGGCAGCGTGCGCACCCGCCGCACGACCTGCTGCAGTTCCTCGCCAGTGAGGTCGCCGCGCTCGGGCATGTCGCGGTCGGCGTCGGCGCGGTGCCGCGCAGAAGCCGCCCCGGCCCCGCGTCTCCGGCGCGAGCGGCGGCGGAGCCGGCCGGCGCCGTTCGGCTTCGACTTCGGCAGCTGGTCGTCCGGGACCGGCGTCCGTCTCTTCGAACGGGTAGTGCGCGACGAGCGCGTGCTGCGAGCGACTGCCGCACGGCGGCAGCGACTTGCGCTGGCGTGCGCCAGCGCGGCGGCCTGTCGGCCATGGTCGTCGCAGCCGCCACCGCGCGCGCAGCGCCATACGCCCTCGCCGACGCGGACCGCTGCGCCTCGGCCGCCTCGATCTTCGCGTCGGTCGCCGCGTCGGTCCACGGCAGCGTCGGACCCGCCGTGATGCCGGTGCGCCGGGCGCGTAGAAGCCCGGCTCGTCGGTGCTGTTGAAGAACCCGGACATCGAATAGAAATCCTTGTGGCTGATCGGGTCGTACTTGTGATCGTGGCAGCGCGCACAGCCGACGGTCAGGCCGAGGAACGCGGTGCCGATCGTGTTCGTCCGATCGACGACGTACTCGACGCGATACTCCTCGTCGATGGCGCCATTCTCGGTCGTGCGCTTACCGACGCGCAGGAACGCCGTGGCAAGCGTCTGTTCGCGTCGTGTGCAGCTCGGCAGCAGGTCGCCTGCGATCTGCCACGTGCCGAACTGGTTGAACGGCATGTTGCGGTTGAACGCGCGAGATCACCCAGTCGCGATACGGCCAGAACAGCCGGTCGTGGTAGTCGTCGAGGAAGCCGTCGCTCTCGGAGTACCGCGCGACGATCGCCCCAGTACGCGGCCATGTGCTCGCCGTAGGACGGCGAGGCAAGCAGACGGTCGACGACCCTCTCGTAGGCGTCTGGGCGTGTTGTCCTTCACGAACGCGTCCACCTCGGCCAGCGTCGGCGGCAGGCCCGTCAAGCATCAGCGTCACGCGGTTGATGAGCGTTTCCTTGTCGGCTTCCGGCGAGAGCTGCAGCCCTTCGCGCTGCAGCCGGCGCACGACGAAGCGATCGATGTCGGTGAGTGCGCGGCCGGCGAGGGCGACGATCGGCACGCGACTGCCTTCGTAGCGGGGATGAACGACCAGTGCGGCTTGTACTCGCGCGCCCTGCGCGATCCAGCGGCGAAGAACGTCGATCGTTCTCGGGCGTCAGCGTTTTGTTGGCGACCGGACGGCGGCATGCGCAGCGCCACGTTTTCGTGCGTGACCCGCTTCGAATCACTTCGCTCTCGTCTGGCTCCCCGGCACAATCGGCGCGCCGGCCGGTGCGCGCGTTCAGGACTCGGGTCGCGCCGTCACGCTGGTCCAGGCGGAGGTTGGCGCGACGCGCCTTCTCGTCGGGGCCGTGACACTGGAAGCAGTTCTCCGACAGGATCGGCCGGACGTCCCAGTTGTAATCAACGGGATCCGGGGGCGAGGACGGGCGCAACGGCCTGCTGCGCCGTGGCCCGATGACCAGTCGCGAGCAAGAGACCGCCTCCGAAGATGGCGAGGGCCTGCGACAAAGGCCGAACGAATCCCGAGGGCCGGACCGAGATGCATCGTCTGCACTCCTTGCGCTCGGGAGAATAACTGACCGATCGGTCAGTGTCAACGCTAGTGAAGACCCCGTGTGCTATGGTCTCAGGATGCCGAGCCAAACCCAAGCGGAAATCCCTTCACAACAAGGCGAAATCCCTCGGAAAATCGCGCCGCCGCGAGATCGTCGGACCAGGCGGTTCGGCTGATGGAGGACAAAGGGGTTCGCCGCCGTGTCGGTGCAGCACCTGGCCGACGCGCTGGAGTTCAGCAAGGCGAATTCTTCTATCACCACGTCGACAGCAAGGAACAGCTCCTCTACGAAATCTTCGTGGAGACGCTGCAGTTCAGCCTCGGCGCATCGAGACGATTGTGGACGCGAGGAACCTTTCCCGACAAGACTTCGCGCGCTGATCGAGTTCTACGTGTCGCTGATGACGGAGCGTCGCGCGGTGATGCTGGTCTGGTTCAAGGAGCGCGCGCATCTCACGGGAAGCACGACGAAGGAGGTCGACCAAGCTGGAGCAGCAGATTGGCGCGATGCTCGAAGCGGTTCTACGCGCAAGGTATTGCCGAAGGGCACTTCAAACCATTGCAACCGACGTGATCCGCATCGCGGTGTTCGGCATGTGCTTCATGCTGACCGAGCTGTCCCGGGCGAACCGTGGGTCGGTCCCGTGGATCCATCACGCGTCAGCTTCGATTCTGACCAGCGGGCTACCTCGCGTCGGAGGGCTCGCTGAGTCCGAGCCAAGGGGCGTATTGACGTGCCCGCGCTCGGCTAGCCGGCCGCACCCACTCCACCTTGAACGCCAGGGGCGCTGCCGTCGCGCGCTGCGGCGCGTCCTGGGCCTGGGCGAGAGTTACCTGCAACGCGCCAAGGCAGAACACTCCGGCGATGGCCATCGATGGAACGGCGGTGCTGGCCGCGAGTCCACGCAACATGCTGTCTCCTTCGCTACTGCAGGTTCTGTTTCAGAAAAGCGCTCGTCCTGGTCCACGAGTCAAGGGTTGCCGCCGTGTTGCCCCCGAGATCCTGGAATTCCAGGAAGCCGTGGGTCGCGTGCGCATAGATGTGCGGTTCGAACGACTTCCCAAGCTTGGTCGCGAGGGCGCTCGCGGCCGGGACGGTGGCCGTCAGCCGCGCATCGTCTTCACCGAAGAAGCCGAGCACCGGCGCCTTAATCTTGGCAAACACGGCCTCGTCGGTCGGATGGTTGCCGTAGTAGACGACGGCGGCGTTCAGCTCGGGTGCGTCGGCGGCCAGCAGCCAGGCGGCGCCGCCGCCCATGCAGAAGCCGATCGCGGCGCTCTTGCCGTTGGCGCGCGTGAGCTTCATGCCATATTCGCGGACTGCCTTGTAGGCCGCCGCGGTCATCGGCGGGCGCAGGTTGGCGTTGGCCGAGAAGGCGCCGTCCGGGCCGTCGAACGACTCATAGCCGCCGCCCTTCGGTCCCATGCCCGTGTGGAGATCGGGCGCAAGCGCGATGAATCCCTCACGTGACAACTGATCGCCGACCGACTGCACCCATTCGTCCATGCCCGGTCCATGCTGCATCACGACGACGATGCCCGCTTTGGCGGTCCCTTGCGGGTAGGTGACGCGCGTGTGAATCCTGCCCGTGTAAATACCCGGTGTCGGGACGTCCACCCACTCCGATTGAATCGGGGAGTGCAGCAGCGTCGATTTCGCGGTGAAGAGGCCCGCCGGCAGCGTCTCGAGCTTTCCGCCGGGATAGCCGCGCGGTCCGCCACGACCCTGAGGCGCCCCTCCGGGGCCCTGTCCCTCTCCCCGTCCCTGCCCTGGTCCGCGTCCCTGCGGCGGGCCGTCCTGCGCGGCGAGATGCATGTGCGCCGGCATCGACACGACCGTGCTGTGATCGTTGCCCGATGCCTTGCTCAGAAACGCCATGGCCGCCGGCCAGGCGTTCTTCGACAATTCGAACCGGGCATCGGCGGTGGCGGTGTCGACGTCGATCATCGAGGAGAGTGTGATGTCGGCGGACCGGCCGTTGGCCGCAGGGTGGCGGACGACGTAGTTGCGAACCGCCGCGACGTCGGCCGTGGCGCCGGTGAGGGCGTCAGGCACGACGGCGATGAACCCTTCCGACGTCACTTGATCGGCAACCGCCCGCAGCCACGGCGTCAGCTTCTGATCCGTCGCGGTGACGACGACGACCGTCGCCGCATCGGGCCGGTCCGGGTAGTCGACGACCGCGAGGACGCTCCCTGAGGCGCCAGGCACGCGAATCCACTCGCCGTGGTGGTGCGTGGTGTTCAACAGTGCCTTGGCTTCGCCGGGCGACGGCAGAACGGAATACGAGGGAGGCGCCACGGCGGCCGCGGCCGCATTGAAGGCGGCCGCTGCGCACGCGACGGCGCCGACGACGGATACACAGACGAGTTTTGTTGTCAGAGTCATGGTTCTCACTTCACCGTGGCGGCGGCGGGCTTCCTGAATCTCTCCGGACCAATGGCGACGTTCGGCTGAACTTCGCTCAGTTGAATGTTGGATCGCCCGTCAGTCCAGGTAATAACGATCTTGAACGGCAGTTTCACTCCGGCCACGTCGCGGTAGTCCGCGTAATCGATCTGGATGGGAACCATTCCGATCGGCGTGTCGGAGTAACGCACCTGCCGCACCAGCAGTCCGCTTTCGTCTTCAAAGTAGAGTTTGAATCGCGTCTTGTTGGCGCCCGTTCCCTGGATGACATTGACTACCTTGTCATCGATGGTGGTCGGGGGGATTCCGACTTTCCAGTCGGTGAGTGCCTGCTTGATGTTGCTCGGAATAGCAACGTCCGCATCGAATTTGGCGCCATCGATTTCAGCGCCGGGCATCATCGGCAGCAGGCGAACCGGATTGCTGACCTGTGGCAATCCAGCCGGCGCGTCCGTCGAAAACCGTGCTCGAATCGCCGTTCTGCCCGTGCCAGACGAGCGTCCGCTGGCTGGGCGTTTTCGCATAAAGCTCGAGCGGAACCGGCATGTGATACGTATCGATAGCCCTCGAGCGTGCCTTTGGCGCTATAGCTCTTCAGGTTCGCGAGTTTTTGGGCGCCGCCGACCGCCGCGATGTACTTATCGAGGATCTGGGTTGCCGTCGGCTCTTTCGGTCCGTCCGGAACGATCTCGATCGCGTTCGGATCTTCTTCGGCGATCTCGTACTGCGCGGCGAGGCTCGGAATAACTTCGGGAATCTGGGTGCCGCGATGGCAGGACCAGCACGTCAGCACGCGCGGCCGCCGAAGTTGTTCTTGTTGATGGCATTCACCATGAGGATCATCCGCCGTGCCGTCGTTTGCGCGGGATATCGTCGGCAAATTTCGACCAGTCCGTAAGACTTTCGGGAACATGGCAGCCGGTGCAGTTCAATCCAAGGGACGCGGCGAAGAAGCCCATGGTGTCCATGAATTCGTTTACGGGAATTCCTTTCATCGCCTGGACGTTCTTGAATGCTTGTTCGACCATGACCGGCTGGCCGGTCGCATTGACCTGGGCTGCGGCGGGCAATGCCAGCGGCGATGAGACAGAAAATTGCAATTTGAAAAGAGTATTTAGTCATATTGAATAGAAAAACGGGGCGAAGCCGCCCCGTTTTATATGGTTATTCCTTCCCCGCAGCCTTATCGCGGAATTGGTTGAACAAGTGTTCATCCGACGGAACGCAGCGATCCTCGAGGATTCCACCCCATCCGCCGACCGACATCTTGTCTTTCGGGATCAATGTCCAGACCTTCGTGCTGGCGGGCCAGGGTTTGGTGTAAAGCAGCGGATCGGTCAGTGTCATCCTGACGCGCAGGCGATTCGGGCTGGGACGATCCCAGCGTTCTTCCAGCGTCGCTTTCTCGCTGACAGGGAAGCCGTACTGATCCAGCCATTGACGATCATCCAACCCGTTCGTAGTGACGACGAGCGTGTCGCCCTCCCAATGACCGGTGGAGTAGCCGTTGAAGCGGGGCAGGTAGTCGTCGACATTGGGAAGCTTTCGTCCATCGAGCCAGATTTCGCGGTTGTCCCAGGTCCATTCAAAGCGCTGGATGATCTTGTCGCCGGCCTTGGCCATGACCATTTCCATGGTCGCGCCGCCGCCTGAAAACGCGATATTGCGCATCAGGCCCAGCGGTTCGCAGCGGCCTTCCGGGATCGTTGCCGAACGCCGGCAGCACCGCGCGCTTGTAGCCGCTATCGACGTCCGGGTGGTCCTTCGCGTCTTTGCTGTTCAGTTCGTAACCGCGGCCGGGCTTGTTGGCCAGCAGCCGCTTTTCTCCTTCTGGAGTCCGTGGCGGCACAACGCCGAAGAAGCCGTACCCCGGAGCGATCGCCACGTCGCGGCATTCATTGCATGCGGGGAGGCCATATGTCTGGGGATTGCGTGCCCAAAGGCCGCTGAAATCATGCTTGTCGTAGGGCGTCTTGTCTGCATCCGTAATTGCATCCGGATTAACGGGCGCGCCTCTCTGCTGGGCAAGAATCGCCAGCGGGGCAGCAATCAGAACAAGCGCGACCAGGAGCCGCCAGGGGATTCGCGTCAAACCTTTATTGTTCGCCATACCGTTATCCTTTTGGTTATTTGTCGTTGCCGGGTGCGCCGGGCAGGGCCTCTTTGGTAGCCGGCTGCAAGCCGCCGGGCACGCCGTCCATATCGACAGCCTGGGCATTCCCGCGCTCGCCGACGATGTTTTCGCCCTTTTCGTTTTCAATCTTCATCACGATGCCGTCAAGGCCGCCGGCCCGTGAGGTGCCGATGTAGAGTTTTACCTTGGTGCCGGGCTTCAGGGCTTCGATGCTGCGGCTCTTCGTCCATCCCGCGCGAACCAGTGCGGAAGGATTCGTCAGCAGTTCGGATGTCCAGTGCTCGACCTTGCCGTCTTTCGTCGTCCGGTCGAACGTCATCGAGGGATGCGGATTCAGATAGTTGAACTGCGTGACCGTGGCCCACGTGCGTCCACAGGTGACCTGTGTCGTACGAAATGCCACTGCCGTGATGCGCCAACGCGACACCGGAGAGAAACAGCAGTCCCGCAGCAAGCGTCAATAGCGTGTTATGTGGGGTCTTATATAGTTTTCTCATGCCGGTAAGTCTACAACGACGAGCGGCAATCGTAAACGTTTTCACGTCAGCCCACAAGCGGCCTGGCGGGCTCGCCTAGCGGCGCGAGACGGGTTCTTCCATCTGAACGCGGCGGCCACGCTTGGTACCGGCCAGCGGCGCGGTGCTGTCACGGACCACGAGTCTGTGCGGCAGGATCACCGAGACTGCCGACGGCGTCTGCCCGCGGACGATCCCGAGAAGCAACCGTACGGTTTCCTGTCCGATTTCTCGAACCGGCTGCGCGATCGTGGTCAACGCCGGAACCGTGTAGCGCGCAAAGGAGATATCGTCGAACCCCACGACGGACACGTCGTCAGGAACGACCAGCCCACGCCGCCGCAGGATGTCCATTGCCCCAATCGCCATTTGATCGTTGAAACAAAAGATCGCGGTCGGCCGATCGGCGCGCGCCAGCAGCTGTACCGCCGCCTTTTCGCCCGACTCAAGGGTGAAATCGCCGCGCGCCACGACCAGGTCCTTCTCGGCTCTTTGAACTCTCGCCGTGCCGTCGCGCCTTCCAGACGATAGCGACTGAGCGCGCTGTCGCTCGGCCCGGCAATGAGGCCAATCCGCCCGATGGCCAAGGGAGTAGAGGTGTTCGAGCGCATCCCGCGCAGCCGCGTGATTGTCGATGTGCACTCGAGGGATGTTGGCGCGGCTGTTGAATTCACAGGCGCCGACGATGTGTGCGATGCCGGACGTCTCTCGACACCTCCAGAGCGACATCGGGCAGGCCGTCTCCGAGGACGATGAGGCCCTCGGCGTCGCGCCGCCGCAGCATCAAGGTGTACCGCTCTTCGCGTTTCAGGTCGTGCTGCGTGTCGGCCAGCAGCACCGAATAGCCCTCGCGCTGCGCGCTCTCTTCGATGCTCTGAAGCACCCGGGAGTAAAACGGATTGGAGATATCCGGAATCGTGACGAGGATCTTGTCGGACTTCTGCGTCCGCAGGTGCTTTCCGGCCGCGTTTGTCGTGTAGCCAAGATAGGTGACGGCCTGCATGACCCTTCGACGCGTGGCCGACGCCACCGCGTCGGGACGGGACAGCACGCGCGACACGGTCGCGATCGACACCCCCGCGCGTTTCGCTACGTCGAAGATGTTCGCCACGGCCGCAATCTTAATATGATTTCCGACCCTCCGGTGAGGGCCGCGGCTACGGTCCGGCCGCGCGATCCCACGGTCCACGTTTCCTGTTGACGTCCCGGCGCCGCGGATCTAGACTCCGCCACTGCAAACGTTTTCTACTGGTTCGACAGCGGCTTCCCAGCCACCAAGCGGATGGACCGCGCGCCTGCCGCGCCATGAGTGGAGCACCCTGTGTCAAGACACGTGCGATCGATGGTCGTGGGCGCACTTGCCGCGTCGTCGGTGCTCATCGCCACCCTGCTGGCTCAGACGCCTCCGACACAGCCGGAGGCGGTCGTCATCGAGGGCGGCACCCTGGTCGACGGCAACGGCGGCGCGCCCGTCCGCGATGTCCAGGTCGTCATTCGCGGCAATCGCATCACGGCGATCGGCCGCAAAGGCACGCCCGCGCCCGCCGGCGCCCAGGTCCTTCAGGCCGACGGCAAGTTCATCATTCCCGGGCTCTGGGACGCGCAGCTCAATTTCTATTCGTACCAGGGCGAGGCCATGCTGAATGCCGGCGTGACGTCGTTCATCGGCATCGGCGACAACGGCGAAACCGGCGTGTTCATACACGAAGGCATCGTCAAGGGCCGCATTCTTGCCCCGCGGCCGTGGGATGCGCCCGTGCATTTCCAGGAGTTCGCGAATCTCAACGGCTTGGAGTCGCCGTACGCGCAGCTGCACGTCCTGCAGACCGCGGACGACGCGCGCGTGTGGACGCGTCGCATCCTCGCGCTGGGCGCCGACATCGTGTCCTTCCAGAACGGGCGAGCCGCCGACGAGGTCGTCCGAACCGCGTTCGAAGAGGCACACAAGGCCGGCAAGCTGACGCTGATTCGCGCCGGCGGGCCTGAGATCCTGCCGCGGAAAGCCGCGGACCTCGGCGCCGATCTGCTTCCGCACTCGGCGGGCGTGGCGATCGAAGTTGCCAGCGATCGGATGCCGCCGCTGCCGATGCCGGTGCGTCAGCAGGTGCGCGCAGGAGAGGTCGCGGGCCCGATCGCCGGCGCCGCGCCGGTCGACGAGCTCGAGATCTGGAGCTACATGGACGACGTGAAAGCGGCGGCGGAGATCAAATACCTCGTCGATCACCACGTGTATCTCGTGCCGACGTTCATCGAGAAAGCCATGGGGCTGCCGAAGGGATGGGACCGTTTCGAGCTCGAAGATCGCAAGTTGTTCGGCAACGAGGCGCTGCAGGTGTACTACCCGGACGAACGGGTTCTGACGCTCCTCTCCAACTACGCGAACCCGATTCACACGCGCCCCCGCAACCGCGAGGAACACGAGAAGGGGTTCGCCAACGCCCTGCGGTTCCAGAAGATCTACCTCGAGGCGGGCGGCAAGGTGCTTGCCGGCACCGACGGCGGGAACAACGCGACGCCTGGCCCGGCGGTGCATCATGAAATGGAGATTCTCGCCGAGGACGGTGGGGTCACGGCGATGCAGGTGCTGCAGGGCGCGACGAAGTGGCCGGCCGAGGCCCTCAGGGTCGCCAAGGATCTGGGAACCATCGAAGTCGGCAAGCTCGCCGACATCGTCATCCTCAATGCGGATCCGCTGCAGAACGTTCAAAACACGAAGAACATTGCGCGGGTGGTCTTCAACGGCAAGGCGCTCGACGGGAAATACCACACCTATTACAACGCGGCGAACCCGTTCGGCGGCTCGGGATTCGCGGGTATCCCGCCCGTCGAGAATCTCGGGTTCACTCAGATCGTCAAACGCGCCGTCTTCCGTGAAGGCCGCGTCGGAGGTGTCGCTCCCGGACGGTTGCCGCAGCCGGGGATCGAAACGATCGACACCGGGCGTCACGATTTCGCCGATGCGGCGATGTCTCAGGTTGCCGTGCGCGAAGGATCACCGTCGTTGCATCTCAAGGTGACCGGTTTCAACTTCTTCGACCGCACGCAGGCGTTCTTCGACGGTCATCCGGTGCCGTACGATTTGAAGAGCATCACCGAAATCGATCTACTGATCGACGAGACCTACCTCCGCCGCCCGGGACGTTACCCGGTTGTGGTGAAGAACCCGCCGCCTCCTGCGAACGCGGTCTGGGGCAACGGAATGTCGAACACCGCGTGGTTGCTGGTCTCGTATAAAGACTCGCTGCCATCCGCGAAAGACGGCGCTCGCTAGATGAGGGGACACATGCGCTCCACGGTATTCGCCGTCACGCTCGCCTCCGCGCTGCTCGTGCGGATGGCGATTGCTTCACAAGGACAGCAACCTGTGCGCGAAGCGCCGGCACCGAAGAATCTCCTGGTGCTGACTTCAGATGTGCAGCTTCCGGCGGTGATGCAAACGTTCAATACCGCCCTCGGCGTGCAGTGCGTCTACTGTCACGTCAACGGCGACTTCGCCAGCGACGCGAATCCGAAGAAAGCGATCGCCCGCACGATGCTGCGCATGCTGAAGCAAGTCGCGACGCACTTCCCCGATACGGGAAATGATTTCGAGCACTCACGCTATCTGGCGTTTCCTCAGGGAAAACAGTACGTCACGTGCTACACCTGTCACCGCGGAACGGCGGCGCCGGTGAACACCTTGACGGACTGGCACGGCCCCGACCGGGCGCCGGAGCCGGGAGCGCCGCCACCGGGCGCGGGACGCCGAGGCGGTGGCGGTGGCGGCGGACAACGCGGCGCAAACGCAGCTCGAGGACCTGATGCCGACGCGACGGCTGCTCTGCCGTCGACGCGCGGCACTCAGGTCTTCAAGAACATGGTGTTTCTACCGCGCGATGTGAACACGCAGTTCGTCATGCCGGCGTTTCGCGCCGCAATCGGCGTCGAATGCAACTTCTGCCACGTCTTCGGCGCGCAGCTCGAGCACGGGCACGCGAGCGAACGTGAGCTGGATGGGAACCCGAAAAAGCTGATCGCGCGTGGAATGATCGGGATGATCAAGGAGATCAACGCCGCCCTGTTCCCCAATGACGACGTCGACATCGTCCTCACCGCAGCCTCGGAACCACCGTCGGGAACGCACTATGTGACGTGTTACACGTGCCATCGCGGCAGTCACGTGCCGGCGACGGCTCCAGCGGCGGCCGCTTCGGGCCGCTGACGGCCCGATGTCTTACCGCATCGACTCGCTCGCGTTGAGGGCCTGCGCCCTATCAATACGCCCCTGGCTAGGACGACGTTAGGAGCCCGCCATCCGCGCTGTCCTTGGCCCGCCCGTACGACGGAATGTTCTTGTCGAAGGCCGCCTGACCGGCAGGCGTGAATTCGGGGAATTCGACGCTGTACCCGCGGTCGCGGCAGTCGCGACATCGTCCGCCGCCTCCGAATCCGTTGCCATTCGGCGTCCAGATCCCGGCGAGGTCGTGCGGATCGAAGGGCATGTTCGAGTCGAACAGCTTCAAGTATCCAGGACCGCCGCCCCGTCCCCGGCCTTGCGTCAAGCCGACACTGGTGGCGGGCCACCACAATGACGAACGCCGCAGCGAATTTGATCCACTTCATTTGAGCTCCGCCATCATTGGCTCCATCTGTCCGGCCGCAGGACCGGTCCTGTGATGCCACAGTGACGGCACGACACCGCCTGAGTAAAAACGTTGTCAAGGGATCGCCCCTCGCGCGGGAGGGCGCAAGGAATCATGGCACGTCGCGCTCCACTTCCCCACCGGAGCCGGTATCATGTAAACGTTTTGAGCCAGCAACGTCGCCATGTTCGTCACCCTTGACCCTGCTCCGAGAACCGGAGGGAGTTTCATGCGATCTACGCTTCTAGTTGGTGTCGGCGCGTTCGTGTTCTTGGCCGCGGTTCCGACGACAGTTTCAGCACAGCAGCCGGCGTCGATGCCGGCCGTCCCCCTTGCACGGTCAGCGTTGCCATTCCACCGGCGGCGCCGCGTGGAGGCGGGGCCGGTGGAGGCGCACGTGGTGGCGGGCCCGCCAGCAGCCGGCGCAGCGGTCCCGGAGCCGCCGCGGCTGATCAAGGTGACCGACGCGGTCTACGTTGTGCAGAATGCCAACCACACCGTCGCCGAGCTCGGCGTGTGGGGCGGCAACGCCACCATCTACGTGACCGCCGATGGCGTCATCCTCGTCGATTCGAAGAGCGAGCGCGAGCACGACGATCTCGTGGCCAAGGTGAAGAGCGTCACCGACAAACCGATCAAGTACGTCGTCCTCACCCACAACCACGGCGATCACACCGGCGGCGCTGCCAGGCTCCAGCAAGAGGGCGCCATGATCATCATCTCGAGCGACGATCGAGCGAACCTTGCCAGGGCCAACCAGGCGGGAATGGTCAATGTCACCTACAGCGGAAGAGGCAGCCTCTATTTGGGCGGCAGCGAAGTGCAGTTGACTCAGGACTGCGGCCGATACCCGCGGCGACACGGTAGCCTATTTTCCGGCAGCCCGAGTCATCGCCGTCGGAGATCTCGTTGCCTGGCCGGACACGATTCCCGCGATCGTCAACTACCCAGACGGCGGCAACTGGACTGACACCCTCAAGACACTCGACGCGATCGGCGAGCTGTCGTGGGACACCCTCATCCCGGGACACGGTCCGACGATGACGAAGAGCGACTTCGCCACCTATCGTATGAAATTCAAGGCTGTGGTGGCGCGGACGAGGGACATGGTGAAGCAGGGGCGAACGCAGCAGGAAATCTCGGAGGCGCTCGGCAAGGAATTCAACTGGGGTGCCGGCCCGTCAGCCAACAACCTGCCGGGGCTGATGATCGAGGTGAAGTAGGTAACGCCGTCGCGCCTACAGCTTCCGCCTCGCCAGGTTCACCTGCGTGCAGCCATCCATCACGTCGAGGAACTTCTGGTACTCGGCGGTGCCGACGACGAACGGATTGGGCTGCCCCTTCGTGCGGGCCGCGAGCGCGTCGAGCTTAGGCTGGATCGGATCCATCAACATGTGATTCTGCAGCAGCACGTCGACCTTCGCCTTGCTCGCGGCCTCGCGTACCTCGCAATCGACTGCCGGAACGTCTGTAGTGACTCCTCGCTGAGGGCGCCGGGCAGCAGCCACGCGCCACCGAAAATTCCCGCCTCGGTGCGTCTTCCCGCGATCCTTGACCGGGAAAACGAATGCCATCGATCCGGGCGTGTGACCAGGAATCGCCACCGGCCTAATCGTCAGGTCGCCGAATGTGATCGGGTCGCCGTCCTTGATTTCACCGTCATGTTTCGGCAGCGCCGTCGGCGGGCCGGCGGGTCCGCGGCCGCCTCCGCGTGCACCACCGCCCCGAGCCGGGGGGTTCTCCATCAGGCTCCAATCGGCCGCCGAGACGTACACCTTCGTGCCGTACGTGTCCTGAAAATATCTCGAGCCGCCATAGTGATCGGCGTGGCCGTGCGCGACCAGGATCATTTTGACCTGGGCCGGATCGAGGCCCAGCTTCTTGAAGCCTGGAATAAGCTGCGACTCGACCTGCGCGGTCGTCGCCGCCTGGTCGCCGCCGCCCAGCGCGTCGATCATCAGGAGGCCGGCCGACGTCCGGAGGACATACGCCGTCGTCCCGATGTTCCCGAGGGCATAGACGTTATCGAAGATCCGGGTCGGTTCGATGACAGGGTCGTCGGCGCGGTTGGCGCGCGGCGCTTCGCACCAGAAGTGAACCGCATATGCCCACTTCGGTCCGACCTTCGTTCGAAGCGCTTCGATCGATTCCGCGATTGCCGGCGAGTCCGGTTTCGCCGGCGCTCCTCCGGGAGGACCGGGCTGCTGCGCTGCGGTCGCGATCACCGCCGAAACCAGCAGGCCTAGACTGAGACGGAGCACCATCGTCGCTCCTCCTTCACATACCGTTGATGCCGACGAGAAACGTATCGACGATGCGCCCGTGTTCCTATTTCTTCGCGGGAGTCCCGGCGGCTCCAGGCCGCGGCGCCGCCGGCGGCTTCGCTACCTGCGGCTTGAGGGTCTTGGACACAGCTTCCACGAACTTCGCCGTCGTCCAGTCGCCGCTGTTCGCGCCATACCGGGTGTCGTAGTCCGCAGTCAGACGGGCGCCCTTCACCTGCTCGAGCGTTGCCCCCGCCGTGAGCATCGCCCGGATGCGATCGCGGACGATTACCACCATGTCGCGATACTCCACCACCTCGTGCTCGTTGCTCACGTACCCATGCCCCGGCACGATGATCGTTCCGCCATCCTCTTCGTGCTCGAACGCCGTCTTATCGAGGATTTCGTTGAGCGCCTTGATCTCGCCCTGGATCGTCCCGCCGTTGGCGACGTCGATAAACGGATACTGCGTCGTCGTGAAGATATCGCCGGCGACGATCACATCGGCCTGGCGGAAATGCACGATGCTGTCGCCGTCAGTAACCGCGTTCGGCTGATAGAACAGCTCAACCGATTCACCGTTATAGAATTTCCTTCGCCGGTCCTCCAAGAACGTATCCGATGGCGTTGCGGCCGCGGCGCCTTTGCGGCCTGCATCCGCACCATGACGTTGTTGTGGGCGATCAGCGTGGCGGTCTCGCCAATACGCGTGACCAGACCTGTCACGGCGCCGAGGTTTCCGCCTGGTCCACCGAAAAACGATCCGGGAAGGCTCAGATCGGCGCCCGCCTCGCCGAGCTTGGCGTTGCCCCCCACGTGATCGCCGTGAAAGCTCGTGTTGGCGACGAACTGGATCGGCTTGGCGGTCAGCGCTTGAATCGCCTTGATGACTTTGTCGCTGAGCTTTCCGGCACCCGTGTCAACCACGAACGCGCCTTGGTCGCCGGCCTGCACGACGATGTTGGCGCCGTCACCGACGAGCAGCGAGAGATTGCCGCGCAGCTTATACGTGTGGACCTCGCCGTCCTGCGGATCCGGATTCAGCGGCCTTGCTCGTCTCGTTCGGCCTTCCGGGAGCGGGCGACAGTAGTGCCGTCGCCTCGGCTGGCGTCGCCTTGGCGAGCCTCTGGACGAACTCGGGGTAGATCGAGTCCGCTCCGGCCAGGCTCGCCATCATCGGTAGCTTGTAGCGATCCGAGAATTCCTTCACGAACGGCTGCTTGCCAAAGAGGTAGTTCGGCACCACGTCCGCGGGTCTATCGAGAATCTGCTCACCGTCGTCGCACGCGTAAAGCCAGCCCTGGTGGTCGACCGGCTGACGGGAGTAGTCATTGCTTCGCACTTCCGGTTCCGACAGGAAGACCGGGTCGGTCACGACCGTGACGTTGCTAGATGATCGCCGTGTCGAGTGAAGTAGTCGATCATCGTCGCCTGGTCGCTCTCCGGCGTGCCGTTGCGGCGCAACCAGCCCTGTTTCATGTGCGTCGTCGTCATCCCGGAGCGCGTGGCCGACGAACTCGCCGGTCGAGAACCCGCGGAACGAATGCGGCGCCCACGCGGGCGGATGCGGCCGGCCGTCCATCCAGATCACTCGATGCCCTTCAGTCGTCTGGCCCCACACGTGGATTGCCACCAGCCGCTGGTTGAACGGGTCACGCTCTTCCCACACGCGGAAGTTACCGGTGGCGCGCATCTGATACGGTGTGACGTAGGCGTCGCACTGATGGTGCTTCAGTGTGACCCGGGAAGGATTGTACGACAGCGCCCAGAGACGGCCGGCTTCGTTCAACGCGAACCCGCCGTAGTCGCCAATCTCGGATCCCGCTCCCGCTCCCGCTGGTCTTCATGCTGCACCGGCGTCCAGTAGCCGGAGAGGTCGATGGCTGGGGAGGGCGCCGCGGGTTGAACCTCACCCGCCGTGGCCCCTGCCCAAGTAGCGTGACACCGCACACCGCTGCGACGCCGAGGACGCTCAAGAGACGTGCGTTGGTCATGGTGTCCGCTCCTATCGCGCCGAGCAGGGCGTTGGATTCCACCCGGCGGCGTCGTTCTGGCGTTTGAAGTTGGGACTCGCCCAGTACGGCGTGTTCAGATTGTCCGGATCGACGAGCTCCTGCTTGACGATCAGCAGCGAGTCGCCGTTCGGCACGTCGAAGCGATCGAGGTACTCCGTCAACACCGCATTCGCCCCATAAGGCACACCATTCTTGCGAATGTAGCCGGGCTTCATCCTGGTGGTGACGACCTTCAGCGATCCTCCCGGAGGCGGGCCGCCCCGCCCGCGTCCCGGAAACGGCGACGCGGGATATTCCCAGGTCCCGATCGAAACGCCCTGCCAGTCGCCGCCTTGTCCCAATGGCGGCCCGAACGACACCAGCCGCGTTTGGGTGCCGGCGTCGCTTTCGATTTTCACCGTCGTGTCGTCCTGCCAGGTGATGTGCAGCCGCGTCGGCAGCCTCATCACGCCGACGGCGCCATACGCCCGGCATTGCTCGCCTGCCGACTCGTCTCTGGCCGGATCCCACATATCGGCTAACGCACGACCAGCGGGGTTCAACGGAATCCCTTCATAGTCGCCCTTCGGCGGAGTGAAGATGCGGTGGCGCCAGTCTTCGGTGATGAGCGAGACCCAATAACCGGTTGGATCGAATCGAGCCGCGGCACGGCCGGTTGGAGGCGGACCTCCGCGGCCGGGTCCCCCCGGGCCGCCAGCACGTCCGCCGCGGCCCGGCGCTGCGGGCCGCCCTGTGCAGGGGGAGCCTGCCCCTGACCCTGTACCATGAGGGACGCGGACGCGAGCAGCACGGCCCAGACGAGCAGACCGGCGCGGAGTTGCCCCGACGTCCGGGGATTTCTGAAACTCACATCATCCTCCGTGGCGATTACGCGCGGTCGAGAATTTCGCGAAGGGGTTCAGTCGAATGAGAGCCACACTTCATCAGCGTGCTGGAGTGCAGGAACAATACGATCGGCTTGGAAACGTTGTCAAGCAAGTCACCTCCGTCGGCGGCCGCCAAGAGCCAGGACTCCGCAGTGATTTGTCTGTAAAGGTTTACCGTCCGGAAGCCGGCAATTGTCATCGACATCCCCACGTCACGCACTTGCCCTTCAACATCCCAGCGCCTCGATTAGGGGATTGCTCGTCGCGCGATCTGCGCTTGCATGCATTCGGACTGCACCGTCAGAAACCTCTGGTAGGCGTCCCGGCCGACGATGAATGGGTTGGCCGCGCCCTTTTTCCCCGCCCGCACCCCAGCGACTTTTTCCGCGATGTTGTCGTAGAGCGGATGGTTCTGGACCTCAACATCCGCGTTCATCCGCTTCGCGACATCCGCGAAGTGCGCGATTGAGCGCAGGTATTCCTGCAGCGATGCGTCAGTGATTCGCCCCGGGATCAGGATCGTCCCGCCGAACAGTGCCGCCACGTGGTTCTCCCGGCCGTCCTTGACGGGAAAGACAAAGCCGATCGATCCGGGTGTATGACCCGGAATCGCGACGACCGTGAACTTCTGGCCGCCGACCGTGAAGACCTGGCCGTCGGTCGAGCACGATGTCGCGCTTGGGCACCGGAACCGGCGCTGGTGCCGGTCCGCGCGCCTGGGCGCCGCCGCCACCCCGAGGCGCCGGTGGGTTCTCCAGGAGTTCCCAATCGGCGGCCGACAGAGCCACCTTGGTGCCGTACTTCTGCTGGAAGTACGACGCACCGCCGTAGTGATCGGCGTGACCGTGGCCAAGCAGGATGTATTTCACCGTGGATTCATCGAGACCCAGTGCCTTGAGGCCCGGCAACAGCACCGAATCCAACTGGTCTGCATAGCCCGTGTCAATCAGCACAATCCCATCGCCGGTCGTGATCGCGAACACGGCGGTGCCGGCGCGGCCAATGACATAGAGGTTGTCAAAGAGGCGGGTGGGCTCGAGGAGCGGATCGTCTGGCCGATTGGCGCGATTCGGCGTCGGGCTGCAGAAGAACGCCGCTTCGGCCTGCCATTCGCGGCCCGCCGCTTTCTCGGCAGCGGCCACGTGCGTGAGCACGTCCGGAGTATCGGGTTTGGGTGGGGCCGCCGGCGGCCCTCCCTGTGCCTCGCATGACGCCGGTGACGATCGCGCAGAGCGTGCCCACGAGAGCGACGAATCTCTTCATAAGGCTCTCTACCCTTAACGGTAGCCGACGATCAGCCACGCTTTGTTCGACGTCCCGTTCCCCAGCGCGGGGTTGGCCGGATCCGCCAGGCCGAGATTCTTGACCACGACGGTGTACCGCCCCGGTGTGCGAAGGAGCGATTCATCGATCGTCGCCTCGAGAGCAATCCGACTGAGCACCTTGGTCGGCACGGGAATGTTGTTGAAGTACACGAGCGACCGCTGGAAATAGTTGAAGCCCGTCAGCGTGAGCGTCAACGTCGGGCCTCCTTCTTTCACGACGGCCTTGGAATAGTCCGGGTCGGCGTAGTCGCGGCGCCCTGGGTCGATCGTTTCGATCGTCGGCTGCGGCTGCCGGGTCGCGCCAAACCCTGCAGGCAGCGGCGCCGCCAATGCCGGCGCAACCGGAGCTCCATCAGGAGCGGCGCCGCCCCGGCCACGTCCACCGCGTCCACCCGCACGTCCACCTGCGGCTGCCGGATCGGCCAGAACCGGAGGAGCACCGCCGCCACCACGACCGGCCAGCGCCTGACGCTTCAGGTTGACCGCCCACCCGATGTCGTCGACCACTGGCAGCGTGATCGGGCCCTCACCCTGGAACGGGCTCCAGTAGGACGCGTGGTACGTCGTCTCCTGCACGCGTCCGTCGGCGATGACGTAGGCCACGTCCTGCAGGTTGGAAATCTTCGCGAGCGGGTCCTGGTTGACGATGAGGATGTCGGCAAATCGGCCCGCCGCGACCGTGCCGAGCCGATCCTGCAGCCGCATCGTTTCAGCCGGCCACTTGGTCGCCGCCTGCAACGTCTGCATCGGGGTCAGGCCCATGTCGTCGACGAACGTCTGCATCTCGTGGAGCACGCCGATGCCCGGCATCGCGAAGTTGCCGCCGTCGGTGCCGACGAGCACCCGGCCACCGGCCTCGACGAGGCGGCGGTGAAAGCTCAGTGCGTTGCGAAATCCGCGGCGACGGACGTCGATGACGTCAGGCTGGAGGTTCGGCGGATCGAGGAAGTTGAACAGGATCGCCTGGGCGCGACTGCTCGGATAGTAGGCCATGAGCATCGGGTCGGCGAAGACGCGCCGCGACTGCAGCTCGAAGCGTGCCCAGTTGCTCGGCAGCCCGGGCGCCTTCTGGTTGAACGCGGGGATGAGCGCGGTCTTCTGCTGGAGGAAGAGCTTGATCAGGTCCGCCGCCTTGGCCTCGTCCATGTTGGCCCACTGATCGAGCTCGTTGGGACCACCGCCAAATCCGGCGCCGGGCGCGGGCGGCGGCAGGGTGGTGATCATCGCGCCAACGCCGTTCGAGCGCGGGATGAAATCAGCGCCCATCATCGAGGCCTGGCGCGCGTCGATGTTCTGGCCGGCGCGAATGCCGATCGGCTTCCCCGCGGCGTGGGCAGCCTCGACGGCCGCCTGGAAGGTCTCAGGCGACGCCGCACCGTTCTGAAACGTGATGCCGTAGCCGCCGAGATCGAGCAGTCGCTTGGTCCACTCCCGGGCTTCTGCCGGACTCGCGAGCGGATGCGGCGCGTCGAACTGCGATTCCAGACCGACCAGGTTGCCGGCGGGACCCACGAAGTGCACCGCCCAGTCGATCGGCCGGGGCGCGCGAATCTTCCCACGCTTGATCCCTTCCGCGTACTGAACGCCGACCTCGCCCATGTCCCCGATGCCGACGTACGACGTCACACCGTTAGTGAGGTAAATCTCCCCCTGGTACCAGAGGTAGTTGGTCAGCGAGTCGATGAGACCCGGGACGATGAACTTGCCGTCGCCGTTGATGACTTGCGCGCCATTCGGCCGCGCCTGCCCCTTGCGACCGATTCTCGTGATCTTGTTCCCCTCGATGACTACTTGCGCGTCGCGAATAGGCGCGCCGCCGTTGCCATCGATGAGCGTCCCACCGTCAATCACCAAGACCGCTGGCTGCACGCCCTGCGCTCGTACCGATTGCCGCGATGGCGCCAGCACCACACCCAGCACGCACGTCAGAAAGATCAGGAGCGAATAGCTCAGTCGCCGCATAACATTCTCCCTGTACGTTTCAGCGCGCGCGTGCTATCACTGCGATGCACACGGCGTCGGATTCCATCCAGACGCGTCCCGCTGTTTCTTGAAATGCGTGGCGACCATGTACGGCTGCGTGAGATAGGCGGGATCGTCGATCGTCGTCGTGACAATCAACAGCGGCTCGTCGTTCGGCTGCTCGACCCGATCGAAGTACTCCGTCATGACCGCGTTCGCGCTGTACGGAACGCCGTTGCGGCGCAGGTAGCCGGGTTTCGCCTTCGTCGTGACGACTTTGAGCGCGCGGCCCAATTGCGCCGGACCGCGCCGCGCCGGCATCAGTTCCCACGAAGCGATGGAGAGTCCCTGCCAGTCTCCGCCGCCTTCTGTGGCCGGCGTGAAACGGAGCAGGCGCGTTTGCGTGCCCGCATCCGTTTCGATCTTCAACGTCTGATCGTCCTGCCAGCTCACACGTAAGCGACCCGGAAGGCGCATCACGTTCAGCGCTCCGAATGCGCGGCATTGCTCGCCGGCGGCGGTGTCCTTTGCCGGGTCCCACGTCTCGAGGACGCGACGTCCCTCAGCATTCAGGGGCACGCCGTTGAATGCGCCCTTTGGCGGCACCACCATGCGCCACCGCCAGTCCTGCGTAATGACTGCGGTCCAGTAGCCGGTGAAGTCGACAGGCGCTATCTGTTTCGGGGTGCGGACCACGGCTGGAGCGCCCCCGCGACCACCTCTCCCACCACGCCCGGCCTGTGCGTCGCCGTCATCCTGCGCGGCCGCCGGCTGCGCCGCGAGCACGAGCCCCAGCGCCACAGCACACGCAATCTTCCGGACATTCACGCGAATCATCATGCCTCTCATCGTGTGATGAGACTCGTATAGACCGACTCGACAAACATGTCGGTGGTCCATGGCCCCGACGCAGCGCCGAACCGCGTATCGTAATCGGCCGTGGTACGCGCCGCCCTGACCTGTGCGAGCGTCGCGCCGTTCTTCACCATCATGCGCACCCGGTCGCGAATGAACACGAGCATGTCGCGATACTCAGCGACCTCCCATTCATCCGTGATGCGGCCTGTGCCTGGAACGATCAGCGTGCCGCCCTCTTCCTGCGCACGGTACACCGTTCGGTCGAGAATCTGGTTCAGCGCGTTGATCACGCCTTGCACCGAGCCGCCGGCCTTGACGTCGATGTAGGGGTACCTCGTCGTGGAGAACAGCTCGCCGGTGACGATGACATCGGATTTCCGGAAATGCACGTAGCTGTCCCCATCCGTTGAGGCATTGGGCGACGTGCATGATCTCCACCGCTTCTTCGTTGTGAAACTTGCGGCGGCGTCCCTGCAAAAAGGTGTCGAGCGGCCAGCCTTCGGAGGAAAGCGCCGGAGCCTGGCCCGTGGAAACGCTGAGCCGGTTCTGCACGTTCTGCTGCGCGATGATCGTCGCGCCGACCCCGGCATCGCTGAACTGGTTGGAGAAGAAGGAGCCGACAAGACTGGGGTCACGGCCCGCACGCCGCATCGCGATGTTGCCGCCGGTGTGACTCGGGTGATAGCTGGTGTTGACGATATATTGCACCCGTGCGGGATTGAGTGCCTTGATGGCGGCGATGAGCTTGTCGGTCAGTTTGCCCGCCCCCGTATCGACGACAAGCGGCGTTTGCTCGCCTACCTGCACCGCGACGTTCGCCCCATCACCAATCAGCAGATAGACATTGCCCTGGACATGGTACGTGTGAATTTCACCGTCATGTGGGTCCGGGTCGGCGACCTTGCTCACCTCCGACGGGCCCGGGACGCGGACGCAGTCTCGCCTGCGCCTCCTCGTTGGCCTTGGCCGCGTCTCGGAGAGTCGCCTGGAATTGCGGGTGGGTGGTGTCGGACGCCGCCCAGCGCGCCCAGAAGCGGCACCTTTGTGGTGTTCGCGTACTCGAGGAGCGATGGATTCTGCCCCCAGAAGTGGAACGGCACGACATCGTCGGCGCGACCCAGGATCTGCTCGGCGTCGTCGCACTGATAGAGCCACGCACCCGGGTCCTTGGCCGTCTTGACGAAGTCGAGACTGCGCACCCATGGCTCGTCCAGGTACACCGGGTCGTTGACAATCGAGGTATAGACCATGCGATCGCCGTGGCGGATGAAGTACTCGGTCACCGTCGCGCCGTCGCTCTGCGGGACGCCGTTGACGCGCTGCCACGCGCGCTTCAGGTGCGTGGTCTCGACCGTCAGAATATTGTTCGTCCATTTGCCGGTGGCGAAGCCCGTCCAGGTATGCGGCGCCCAGGCCGGTGGATGCGGCCGGCCGTCCATCCAGATCGTGCGTGTCTGTTCGCTCGTCTGCGTATACATCCTGATCGCGACGAGCTCCTGCGTGTACGGATTGCGCTCTTCCCAGAACCGGAAATTCTGCGGCGCGAAGTAGAAGTACGGAATGACGTAACCGGGGCACTGCTGCTGCCGTACCGTCATGTGTGACGCGTCCCATCTCAGCGCATAGAGACGGCCCGCTTCATTGACTGGAATACCGCCGTAGTCCACCAGCCTCCCCCGCCGGTGCCAAGGCCCGCATCTTGATGGAAGACGTTGTTCCAGTAGCCCGCCAGGTCCATGCCCGGCTCGCCCGGGTTTGCGGGCGCCGCGGTTTGACCGAGCAGCAGACTCGACCCGAACACGCACGCCAATCCCACATACACGAGACGACGCATGTTCATGGCGATCGTTCCTCCTGGTCTCCAGGTGGAGGTGGATGACGAAACAGCCCTCCAGTCCGTTGACTGGAGGGCCGCCTGGTTGCGGCGATGCCGCGCGTGTTCTAGAAATCGTACTTCGCTGCCAACTGGATGATACGCGGCGTTCCGGTTGGCGTCTCCCTGCCGAACGTCGCCAGACTGCCGAGTGACGGCCCCCGGGAGGCCCCAGTTGAGGTGGTTCGTCAAGTTGATCGCTTCGAGCGCGAATTTCGAACCGATGACCGGATCGGAAGCCCGAAGCTTCTGATGAACGACTGGTCCCATTGCCAGAAGGCCGGTCCGCGTAGCAGGAAGGGCGTGACATCGCCATACGTGCCGGTCGCGGGTTGGCTGAACGCGGCCACGTTGAGGCAGCCGAGCCGTACCCCGGGGCCCCCATCCGTGCACGTGCCATACGGGTCGACGCCCGCGACGAGGTTGGGACGCTGTGTCGGTGCGTTGTCGGTGAAGCCGTTGAGGGCGATATCCGAGCCCGCGGTCACGTTCACGGGGGTTCCACTCCGCGCTTGAATGACGCTCGCGACGGTCCAGTCCCCGGCGAGCGCATCGACCACCGGGTTACTGAACTTCGGCGTCCGGACCACCGCCGTCAAGTTGAACACGTGACGGCGATCCTGCACGCACGGCCCTTCGTCCAGGGTGATGTCCTGCGAGCCGTTGTTCTGGAACGGCTGATGGAGGTGGGACGCACCGGTATTGAGCAAGCCGGCCGGCGCGACCCCCTGGCACTTGGACAGGGTGTAATTCAGCGTTGAAGTTCAAGTTGCGGGCCACGTCGATTCGCGTGTTGAGCAACAGCCCGTTGTAGTTCTGGTACGCGACGCCCGTGTACTGCGTGATGTACGCGAGATTGGGCCCCGATGGGTTGTAGCCGCTACTGATATCATCGGGTGTCTTGAGGTTGAGCGCGCGCCGGAAGTTGATGTTCGCGGCCGTCGAGCAGGGGCCCGCGGCCGTCAGCCCAAATTGACCCGCGACACAGTTCCCAGGAACGAACAGGGCCGGGTTCTGCTCTTCCGCGCCGACGAGGTGGTCGATCTTCGTCCCGACATAGGTTGCCGAGGCGAACAGTCGCTGCGAGAACTGGCGCTGGACGCCCGCATTCCACGAATACTGCACGGTTGGCCGGCAGGTCCGGCGGCAGCGGCAGGAACGAACTGTTCGCTGGGAACTGCGGGTTCTTCGGATCGAACGTGTACGGGAACGGGTTCCCGCCCGCATAGTCTTTCCATGGGTCGTCGAGGCTGACGCCGGCCGGCAAATTCACCGTCAAGCGGAACGGCGAACTGTTCGACTCGTTCAGGTAACTGGAATGGTTGACGTAGTCGTGCGCGATGCCCGCCCCCACGCGCACCACGGTGCTGCCGTCCTCGGTCAAGCTGTACGCCAATCCCCCCCGCGGCTCCCACGTGTTGAAGTGCGCGTTCACGCCGGAGGTGCCGTTGAAGCCGGGGTCGCCCGGATAGCTGAAGCCCGCAGGCGCCCTCGGGAACACCGTGCTCCGAACACCGGCGAGGGCCTTGTCGCGGCTGAAGTTATAGACGTCGCCATCGACGAAGGTCAACGGCATATAGGGATTCCACACGAGGCCATAGTTGGCGGTGGCCCGACCAAACGTCCACGTGTCCTGGGCGTACGCCGCAATGAAGGGCTGGCTCACATGGACGGGGTTTTCGGAGCCCTGCCGATGTTGCGCGACCTTCCCGAGTCATGAAATCGGCCAAGGCATTGCCGGTGGTCGCGGTCGTAAACTGGTACGACCCGATCGACCAGGCCTGGGCGACCTGGTGCGACGACCCATACAGGTAGTGGCCGCCCACCGACAACTGATGCGACCCCTTCACCAGGGTGAAGTCATCGCTGGCGCCGTAGCTCTTGATCTTGGTGTCCAGATTCGAGGTGAACGATCCACTACCCACGCTGAAGCCGTTGTTGACGATGATGCGCGTGTAGCCCGGAACCTCGGTGTACGCCTTGATGCCCACATCCGACGGGCTGAAGAACTTGGGGCCCGGTTTATTCGCATAGACGTCGTTGCCCAAGACGCGGAACGAGTTCACCGTTTTCGAGTTGATGACCCAGGTGTGGCCGAACGTGATTGAGTGCGCGCGGTCATCGCTGCCCGAGGTGCTGCTGAGCAGAATATTGTTTGTGCCGTCTTGGTCATACGGAATCTGCCGGTAGTCGGTTGTCAGCATATAGCGGACGACGAACGACTGGTTCTTGCTGGCCTGGAAGTCGACGCGTATCGGGATTTGGCCTTCGTTCTCGTGCATCGGCACGCCGAACAACGTCTTGCCGCAGGCGTCAATCGCCGCCGGGAGCCTCGCCGAGATCGCCAGGGCCGCCGGGCTGAGAAGCGCAGGGTTGATCCTATTGTTCACAAACCCGCCTCTCAGCGTGAGCTGCGCGCCGTTGTTGCACGCGGGGGAGGCAAAGGCGGTGAAGTCGCCCGCCCTCATCGCCGCCGTCGGCACGAACGCCGTGGTATCCCCCGGCGTCTGTCGCGTCGTGGTCCCCTGGTAGCCGGCAAAGAAGAACACGCGGTTCTTCACGATCGGCCCGCCAATCGTGCCGCCGAACTGATTGCGCTTCAGACCGTCATCTCTGCCCGTGGTGAAATCCGGCGCGTTGAGGCTCTTGTCGCGCATGAACTCGAACAGGCCGCCACGAAAGGCATTGCTGCCCGACTTGGTCACGGCGTTGACCGACGCTCCCGGCCGCACGCCGCTTGACGCTTCCTGCGTGCTCGTCGCAATCCGGAACTCCTGGAGCGCGTCCGGAAACGGCAGATTCAAGCCGGTGCCGTCGAACGTGTTGAGATGGGGTGCGCCGTCAAGGGAATACGAAACGCCACCGGTCGTGCCGCCAGCCACGGAGATGGTGACACCGGTCTTCATTCCGCCTGGTCCGTTACCACCCGTCTGCACGGCGAGGCCGGACAGCGTGATGAGCTGCGTGACATCTCGTGAATTCAGTGGCAACGCGACGATGCGCTCGCTCTCGACGACCGTACTCACGCCAAGCTGTCGGGTCTCGACCAGGCTGGCGTTGGCGGTGACGGTGATCTGTTCGGCGATCGCGCCGACGCCGAGCACCGGGTTGACGACCAGGTTGCTGTTTACTTGCACCGTGATCCCGGTCTGGACGGACGTCTTGAACCCATCCAAGGCCGCCTCGAGACGGTAGGGACCCAACGGGAGGTTCGGTAGTGAGTACGATCCGGTCTCATTCGAGACCGTGGTACGGGTGACGCCAGTGCCGGTGTGCGTCGCCGTAATGGTGACGCCGGGCAGCACGGCGCCACTCTCGTCGTGAATGGTGCCGGCAATGGCGCCAGTCGCCTGGGCCCAGGCCGTGCCGGCGGCTAACACGAGTAAGAGAACCGCCAACGAAAACGACCGCGCAACGTGCCTCATCGATCCTCCTCTAGGAGCACAGACTGTGTGCGCCGGCGACGCGTACGACGAAAACGTTTTCAGTCCAGCCGCCGGAGTCTAGAGCTTCCATACCCCTCGCGTCAACATCTGCTGGTACACGACGGCTCGTGCTACGGCACCGGCACGATCGCGTGCGATTGCGCTGAGCGAATGACCGCCTCCGTCACCGCAGCGCGTGCACCATCTCATCGACCGGGATCAGGAAGGCGGCCCCCCTTCAGCAGCCACGGCAAACGCATCGAGTGTTTCGCGAATGATGTCGAGTTTGCCGCCTGCCACACCCGGGCCTCGCCTTGGACGGGCTGGAATTTGCCCGTACCGAACAGCGTGGTCCGGCCTGCGCGCCAGGCATCCGGTTTGAGCAGCAGCGCGTTCGGCACGGTCATCGTCGCTTCCAGATGACAGATCGTCCCGAGCTCGCCCGACCGAATCATCTGCCGGAGGATCGTCATGTCGGGATGAAAACGCCGGTTGTAGCCGAGCGCGAGCGTCTTCCCTGCTTTACGCATGGCTTCGACAGCAACCGCAGCATCCTTCTTACTGAGCGTGAATGGCTTCTCGCAGTAGACGTGTTTGCCCGCCTGGGCGGCGGCGACGACTTTACCGGCATGCGTCGTCGGGGGCGTGGCGAGCACCACGGCATCGACATCAGTGGCGGCAACGGCGTCTTCGAAGGTGCGGACAAGCCTGAGGCCGTGGTCCTTCGCACGCCTCTCGGTCTCCGTAGTCGGGTGACGGCTGACGGCGACCGTAAACCCGAGATGCACACTGCCCGCGGCCGCTTCGATCAGGGTCTGTCCCCACCAGCCGAGTCCGACGAGCGCCGCGCGAATCATCACCCTCTCCTTGGCGGCGGAAAAGGAAAGGTTTTCGACGCGGCGCATCCTCGCACAGCAGACCGCTGACGATGCCGTCGCTCCCGCTGATGATCTGATGGCCTGAAAACGTTTAAGTCTGGCTGCCGAATCTCGATGGTAATATACCGCGCGCCACGCCGAAACCGGCCAGGGAGAGAACCGTATGTCTTCAACCACTCACGTAAAGACTGCGGCGGCCGCCGAACAGTCCGGTGCCCGAACGGCTGCACTAGCCATGTTTGGCCTACTGCTCGTCAGCTTACACGTTGATGTCGGCAGATCGCTACCTCATCAGCATGCTCGGCCCTGATATTCGTGCAGCCCTCGGCCTGATCGTTGCCGCAGATGGGCGCGCTCGCCACGATGTTTACCCTTGGTATTGCGATCGCGGGATTACCCGCCGGCGCACTCATTGCGCGAACTTCAAGAAGGACCGTTCTGCTCCTGGGTATCGGGCTGTTCTCCGCTGCGACCTTGCTCTTCACGCAAGCCACCGGTTTCTTCAGCATGTTCGTGTTTATCGTCATGCAAGGTGCAGGCATGTCTTTCCTGGCAACCAGCATGTTCGCGCTGTCAGCCAGCTATTTCTCCAAGACCCGAGTAGCGGCAGTGGGTATCGTCAACGTGTGCTTTGGACTTGGCTCTTTCCTGGGACCCTGGGCTGTTGGCAATATACGAACCAGCACGGGCAGTTGGCAGACGCCGATGGCTGGTCTTCGGCATTACTGGTATTGCCCTTGCGATCCTCGTTGCACTTGTCGTGCGTTCATGGTTTACCGAGACCAAGGGCGCTGCCCAGCATAGCGAAGCCACCGGCGGCGCGGACTCTCTGATGAACCGCAACACGATCATTTTTTCGGTTCTGAGCGCCCTGTACGGGTTAACCGTTTATGGATTCCTTGGCCTCTATCCAACCTTCCTGAGGGACGTCATGAAATTAACGCCTGCGGAAGTGGGTGGGATCATGCCGTTCTTCGGCCTTGGTTCGCTGACCGCCTTCTTTGCAGGACAGTTGGGGGATCGTTTCCCGACGAAAGTCGTCATCAGTACCGCCTCGCTCGTGCTCGTCGGTGCTGGGCTTTTTTCTGTATCTGCCAGGCCTGAGCATCGGAATGTATCAGACTTGATGGCCCTTCGGCGTCGGTATCTTCGGCGCAGCAATCGTCTATACCAATCTCGCCGGCGGTCACATCAAGTCACTCCGCCGCAGCCTCGCGAGTAAAGGCTCGAGCATGTTCGTCTCGAGCATCTACGCAGGTGGAGCGCTCGGCGGATACATGATGGGCTCGCTCGTTGCGAACTGGGGCTGGGGGGTTGCCGGCCAGATTCAAATTTCGCTGCTCTCTCTGATGTCTGCGATTCTCGTTTTCGGGCTGCGGCCGAGCGAGTTTTCGAAGTAACAGGCGAAAACCGAGTCTGCGAGCGATGGCCACGCCGATCCGCTTGCTTCGCGCTCGGCCGGTGTGGGAATGTTCGCGGCAGGCGTACAATCAGCACTCGGCCATGACGGCGGACAGTAACGCGCGGCGGACGTTTCGACGGTCAACCGACGTGCCGACACCGATTCGTGTGCTGTGCGTCGACGATCACCGCATCGTCCGCGAAGGCATCGCCTCGATGTTGAACCGCGAGCCCGACCTCACGGTCGCCGGCGCGGTGGCGACCGGCGAGGAGGCCCTCGAGTTCTACAAGCGCCATCCTCCCGACGTCACGCTCATGGACCTGCAGCTGCGGACGATGAGCGGCGCCGAAACCATCCAACGGATTCGCGTCGATCATCCGGGAGCGCGCATCATTGTCCTCACCATGTACGAAGGAGACGAGCACATCTATCGCGCCCTCAAGGCCGGCGCTGTCACCTATCTGCTGAAAGATACGCTCTCGAAAGAGTTAATTCAGGCGATTCATGATGTCCACGCCGGTTTGCGGCCCGTGACCGACCACGTACAGCGGTCACTGCAACGTCGCAGCGAACAACCGACGCTGACCGCTCGCGAGATTCAGGTGATGGAGCTGATCACCGAAGGGCGGCGCAACAAGGAGATTGCCGCGATCCTGAATATCAGCGAGGACACCGTGCCCGTCCATCTGAAGAACATCTTCGCGAAGCTCAAAGTCAACGACCGCAACGCGGCGATGAACGTCGCGATCAAGCGCGGCATCGTTCAAATCAAATGAAATCCAATACTCCCCTCCTCGTGATTGCGGCGGGGCTGCTGGCCGCCGGCGTAACCGCCCAGGCCAGGGGCGCCGAACCCAGCCGTGTCGTCCCCGATTACACCGCAACGCTTGTGGGCCGATGCGGATGGCCATCCGGTCGGTGCCGTCTCGGCCATCGTGCAAGATCGCGATGGATATCTCTGGGTGGGCTCGACAGCGGGCCTCTTCCGGTTCGACGGCGTGCGGTTCACGCCGTGGACCCAACTGTCTGACGCGCGGTTGCCGGCCACCTGGGTGTCGTCGTTGTTGGCCACGGCTGACGGCGGGCTGTGGGTCGGTTTCGGCGATCAATCCACGCTCGCGCATATCACCGGGCGCGCTGCAGAAGTCCATACCTTGCCGGGCGCAGGACCGGTTGCCGCGATCCTCCAGGATCAGCGACGGCACCCTGTGGACGGTCGCCGCGTTCTCGCTGTTTCACCGCGCCGGCGGCCAGTGGATGCGCGTTCCGGTCAGCCGCGACACCGCGGAAGTACGCGTCCACGACGTCGGCCTGTCGCGAAATGGCGGCCTGCTCATCTCGACCGATCGCGGTCTCTTCGAAGCGACGGCGCGGCGCTCGAGACTTCCGCCTGCTCGTCGATGGTTACATCTGGTCCGCCGGCGAGGAACGAAATGGCAGCCTGTGGGTCACCGACACCGTGGCGGGATTCAAGGTGGGCGTCGCGGCAGCGCGCCCAGAGCCGTCGCCGACGCGCTCGGGGGTGGCTATCGACTCATGTTCGATCGCGATGGTCAGGCGTGGCTCGGCACCATCGCCGAAGGGCTCTGGCGCGTCCGCTTGAACGGCGGTCAACGCGCGTTCGTCGAGAAGGCGACGCTGCGAAGCGCGTCATTCAATGACGCCGTGCAGTCGCTGTTCGAAGATCGTGACGGCAACGTCTGGGTCGGGACGACCGCTGGGCTTCATCGACTCAACCGGCAGCTGCTTCAATTGGCGCCAATCGACGGCGATCGTGATCAACGTCGAGTTGACCAGGCCGGACGATCTGTGGGCGTCCACGCCGTACGGCCTCGCGCGGCTCGCATTCACCGACGGCGCCTGGACGGAGACGAAGGTTCGCGCGACCACGGAGGCCGTCAGACTGACGGCACGCGACAAGCGCGGATCGGTGTGGACCACGTTCAGTGCCGGGGGCCTTGGTCGTCTCGTCGGCAACCGGGTGGTTCATTTCCCGATACCCGCGAGTTCGGGCTGCGTCCGCGACTCTCGTTCCTCGCCGCTGATCCGGAGGAAGGCATCTGGATCGGCGACGGCGAGCACGTGCTCCACTGGAACGGTCGCGAGTTCTCGGGTTCGCGCCTCGCGTCGGCGACGTCACGGTTCCCGTGACGTTCGTCGCTCCGGACAGCGCAGGACGCCTGTGGATTGCATTTGCGGACGGACGTCTGGGAGTTCGTGAGCGCGATGGAAGGGTCCGGGCGCTGCAGTGATATCCCGTCGAGACGATCGACCATCTACGCGATTGCGGAAGGCGCCCACGAACGCATCTGGCTTGGCACGGATCACGGTATCGCGCGGGTCGACGGCGGCATGCTGACGAGCGCCAATCCGGACAGCGGACTGCCCACCGGCCGGATTTCGACGATCGTCGAAGACGGCGACGGATATCTGTGGGCCGATACGAGCGCGGGGCTGCTCCGGATTCGGTCGGAGGAATTCGACAAGGCCGCGAGCACGCCCGGATATCACGCGCAGTTCGAGTTCTTCGACGCGTCCGACGGAGCGGCGGGTGCGCCGACAATCACGTCGCGATCGGGACGCGCCTGGGACGGCAGAGGTCTGGTTCGTGAGGTCCGGCGCCCTCACGATTGCGGATCCGCACGTGCTGCGCCAACGAACCAGGCCTCGCCTCGCGCCGGTCATCATCGACAACATCAAGGCGAACGAGCGCACCTATGCGCCGACGGCGTCGCTGGCGCTGGCGTCCGACACCAGACGCGTTCAAATCGAATTCACGACGGTCGCGCTGTCGAAATCGACCCGCGTCCGATATCGATATCGTCTCGACGGGCTGGATACGGACTGGGTCGATGCGGAAGCCCGACACGCGGCGGTCTACACGAACCTGCCGCCGCGCAGGTACCGGTTCGTCGTCCAGGCGGGATCCGACGAGGACGGATGGAGCGCCACGCCGACGAACTACGAGTTTCGACATCCATCCGGCCTTCTACCAGACGACACCATTTGGCGCAGCGGCCGTCCTCGCGATTGCATTGCTCGTGTTCGCGGCGTGGCGAATTCGCGTCGGCGTTGTCCGCCGGCAATACGGCGCCGTGCTCGAAGAGCGCATGCGCATGAGTCGGGAGATACACGACACGCTGCTGCAAGGCGTCGTCGGCGTCGCGCTGCAGCTCGATAACGTGAGTAATGACCGCGGCATGCCGCGCGCGTCCAGGGCGACGCTGCGGGACATGCGCGATCAGGTCGAGGCGTACATCCGGGAGGCGCGTCAATCGATTTTCGATCTGCGCTCACCGCTCCTCGAAGAGCACGACCTCGTGGGTGCGCTTCGCGAAGTGGGACGACGTGCCGTCGCGAACACGTCCGTGCGCTTCAGCGTGATGATCAGCGGGCAGGCAAAGCGATACGCGCCGCGACTCGAGAACGAGCTGCTTCGCATTGCCCAGGAAGCCATCACCAACGCCGTCCGGCACGCCCGCGCGAGTCAGATCGTCGTCGCGTCGGCTTCGAGGCCTCACAGGTGTCCGTCGAAGTCTCAGACGACGGGCGCGGACTGGCGCGAACGGCCGATGTCGAAGACACCTCGCATATCGGTCTCGCGTCGATGAAAGAGCGTGCGGAAAGCATGGGAGGGCGCGTCACGATCAGGCGCTCGGCCGAAGGCGGCACGGCCATCGAGGCGACCCTGCCGATTCTGACTGCCGCCTAGGGGGCGCTACGCGCCGGCGAACGCGTACGGACTGTAGTGTTCACCCACACGATCCGAGTACGGGCTCGGCACGACGATGGCGCGGATTGGCATCTGCACGTGGCTTTCGATGTTCGGTTTCGCGGCTCCGCCGTCGGACTCTCCCCAGAGAACGGTCACCTCGGTTCCCGGCTGAGCAACCGCTTCATCGACGATGGCCGTCGAGATCCATTCGCGTCCATTGGAGGTGTACACCACGTACGTGGAGATGCCGACGCCTCTCCCATCGTGCAGCACGGCGTCATACGCAAACGTCGTGTAGTACGCCGCCGGCATGTCCATGTACTTTGCCCGGTCGCCTTCACCCAGCATGCTCTCGAACACTCGCAGGATGTCTTCGCTGTCCCACGAAAGCGATACCTTCTGCCGGTGCGGCTGATTGGCGCGGGCCGCAAGCGCATCGCGGCCGATGAAATCGTGATCGAACTTCACGAAGTGCCCGTAGCCGAGATCCCAGGGCGTCAAGTAGTAGTCCTCGATGCGCGTCGAGCAATAGCTTCCACCGAGAGACGCCGTCGCTTCGAAGCTATCGGCGCTCAGCCAGTCGCGATACGCCTTCATCGTCTCGCCCGAGTAGATCGCGGGCAGCGGCGACGCGATCCAGCCGGATTCCGTCGCGAACGTCGACTGCGCGCGCGCGCCGCACCGTTTGAGGCCGAAGCCGGCGCCTGCGGTCATCAACTCATCGAGAACCGCAGGGCCTTCGGCGATGGGCCCCCAAAGCTCGATCCCCGGAGCACCGCACATGCCGCGCCGCCTCAACGCGCTCACGCGGCGCCCGGCGATCACAATCTCGGCCAGATGAAAGAAGGGGATCGCCGGCAAGGGGCCGCCATTGACCTTCGTGAGAATGTCGAGCACGTTGGGGCCCTGCATCTCGAACCGATACACTCGGCGACCGAGCAGACTGCGTGACGTGTGATCGTCGCGCTCCACTGAGACGTCATAGCGGCCCGTCCGGGCATGAAACTCTATCCAGTTCGCCATCGGGGGCCGGCCGACGATGTTGACGCGTTCCGATTCGAGGCCGAACAGGACGGCGTCGGCGATGACGAACCCATCTGCATTGCACGCCACCAGCTGCTTTGCCCGGTTGCACCCGAAGTTCTTGAAGCTGTTGACGCCGAGATCCGACAAGAAACGAATGACGTCTGGTCCTTCGACGTAGATGTCGGTCATGTGGTGCGATTGATCGAAGAGCGCGGCGCTCGTGCGCCACGCTTCCTGCTCATCTCGCCAATTCGTGAATTCCGGTCGGATCGGGATGGCATCCGGCCCGGATGCGGAGCGCCGCAGCATGTCCACTGCGTTTCCATGCTGCTGCAGCTTGGCGTCGAGATTCTGAGGTATCACGGCCATGGTGTCCGTGTTATCGCCGCGCCGGTGACAAAGCGACAATACCAAAACTATGGTATGCGGCGCGGTACGGCGCGTGAGTGGTGATACAACCAACGGACGCCACCATGAATCCGACGCAAATCACCGCCAATTCGCTGCCCGCGCGAGGCGCCCCCGTAACGAATCAAAGAATTGGAGAAGATGGTTGCCGACGTCATCGTCGAGACGCCGGACACCACGACGCTCGTACTGTTCACCGGGAACGATCGGCTGGAATACCGCGCCGGCCATTTTCTGACGATTGACCCCCACCAGTTCGAAGCGCTCGAACGTTTCCTCGCGTTTCTCGAAGATCCGAAAGGCAGGAAAGAGCCGCCGCGCGCCTATTCGTTGAGTTCTGCGCCGCACGAGCGCCATCTCGCCGTCACCGTGAAAGAGGAGCGTTACGTCTCGGGAGTCGCGAAATTCCCGCCGCTGCTGTCACCCCTGCTTGTGAAGCGAACGGTGAAAGGAATGCGTCCGGTTGTGACCGGTTTTACCGGACCTTATACATTGCCGTCAGATGTGGAGCCGCAGACGGACCATATCGTCCACATTTGCGCCGGCTCCGGAAGCGTCCCCAACTACTCCATTCTCAAGTTCGCACTCGAGCACGTAATGTTCCATAACTCCACCGAGCCGATCAGGCTGCCCGCTCATAGAAGTTGAGCAACCCGCCGAGCCGCGGACGGCGTCGCACGCGACTCGTTATCGCGATCGCCGGCGTGCCCGCGATGAGGCGATTGTCGAGCCCTTGGTGATTCCGTTCCCGATGATAATGCTCGACGAATTCCGTCACCGCCTGTGGAAGTGTCGCTCCCCCAACGGAATTATCCGATCGAGACATTGAGGCTTATCAGTTCACGCCGACTTTGCCTTTCGCGGCGTCACGAAGTTTCAGCGAATCGTACCCAACGCCGTCGCGAAAGACGGTGACGACGTTATAGATATTGGAGGGAGTGGTGAGGGGATCGCCGCGGACGACGAAGCGCGTGCTGACACATCGGCACTGGCGCTGGGCATCGCAGTTCGGCGTCGAATGTTTATGCTGGTGTCGTCCGGGCCGCGACACTGAGCTAGACCGCTGGAGGCTTTCCGTTCGTCGTCAACACGCGAGACGCTGCGGAGACTTTCGCCTACATCATCATCTTGAGCGCGAACAGGTTGTGAGGAAATTGGCAGAAGAAATCATCTCCGAATGCGAGCATCCGGGTGCTTTTGCGCCCAAGCGAAAAACCCGCATGAAATGGCCTCGAAAAAGGGCAACGCGAAGGAACGGTGAAAGATGTGTCGTCCGCAACTCATTGAAAAGATTGGCTCCTCAGGCTGGATTCGAACCAGCAACCCTCCGGTTAACAGGCGAACCAAACGACGTTAGCCGCCTTTTGCCGCGTTGTGCTGGGCGCTGCCGGATCGCGCACTGTTACTCGGAGAACTCACAGATTTTCTACCTTCGCTTTGTGCCAGCCTTTGCCGCGGTTTGTTCCCCTTTGTTGCGCCCAAAGGGCAATAAAAGGGCAACGCTGATCGCCTCTTGCTCCGTTGCGCTCGACCAATCAGACATCTGAAATTCAGCCCTTGGGTCACCGTGGTGGCATCGGCGCGACCCTGCGCAACTCGTCGAAGAAGTTGAAGATCAGGACGACCTTGTCCTGCGTGGCGTCAATCTGCCCCTCCGACTCCGGAGCCACGGCGAACCGGTCGCCGTCCGGATGCAGGGCGACGCTTGTTTGCCTGGGACGCCGAAGGAATCGCCTCTGCGACCACAGGCGCGGTTTATCGGCGCGGAACCGGTCACCCTCCACGGAGTACGGCACGACCATGATCCGACCATCGGCCGTGCTGTAGAACAGCTCATGCCGAATTCGCGACCACGTCGGCTGAAGACTGGAGCGGAACTCCCCTGCAGCGCCTGCCTCGGTCGAGATTTGCCACTTCCCACCGTGAGCGGGAAACGGCTGCACGTACACTTCGTTTTGCCCCGATTCGTCAGAAGCGTACGCCAGCCACCGCCCGTCCGGCGAGAGCATCGGAAACGTTTCGTTGAAAGGGCTGCTTACTACGGCGGTCGGCGTCCCGGGCTGCCACCCCGACGCCTCGTCACCATCCATCGGCAGAATCATCACGTCGTTACCGGTCTGCGGGCTCGTCTCCACGAACACCAGGACTTTGCCGCTCGGGTGCCACGACGCCGGATACTGGCTGTTCTTGCTGTCCGTCAATCGTTGCGCCGCCCCGGTCCCGTCGGCGCGCTGCCAATAGAGATTGAACGCCGGCCTGGCATCTCGCGTTGACGAAAAGACAATCCGGTTGGCGTCGGACGTCCATACCGGCACTCGGTCGTCGCTCGGGTCGAAGGTCAGGCGCGAGAACGTGTCGCGCGCCACGTCAAAGACCCCCACGTCCATGTTGGTGCCGTCGAAGACGTCCATGGCTACTCGGCGGCCGTCTGGCGCGAAGAAAGGATTGCTCCAGTTCGCCGGCGTGCGTCGCAGCGGCGGCGTCCTGCCCGCCTGATCCATCCAGGAGACCGGCACTTCGTCGCTGAGGGCCTTCCCTGCCAGATACACCAGCGTGCCATTGCTCGCCACCGAGAACTGAGCTCCCCCGGCTGCGTTGACCGAGATGCCCTCCAGCACTGGCACCGGCTCTCCGACCAGTTCGAGTCGGTCGAGATCGAACACGGAGGCGAAGAGCGTCCCATCGTGGATGTAGACGAGATGACCGCTCGACACGTATCGACCAAAGAAATAGCCGCTCCGTAGCAGTACCTTCCGGGGACCGTTCGGCAGCGATTGCACCACGAGGTTCCGACTCGTGAACACGCCGGCTTGACTGGTATAGAGCACGGCCTTGCCGCCGGGTAACATTTGCGGCCATCGGTGGAGCGTCTCTCCCTCGACGAGCGTCGTCAGCGGTTCGGGTTTGCCGCCGGCCGATGACACGCGCCACAGAAAACTGGACCCGGCGGACACATTCGGCGAGAACGTAATGGTGCCATCGTCGGCCCACGCGCCGCCACCAAGCCCGTTCGTCGGGCCTTCATACACGGTGACCGCATCAGCTCCGGCGACTGAGATCTTCTTCAACTTGCCCGCCGCGAAGAACGCGATCCACCGCCCGTCCGGTGAAAAGAACGGAGTGCGGGCGCCGTCAGTTCCCGGCAGGGGCGTGGCTTGTAGCTGATCCAGGCGGCGGACGTAGAGCTGAGCATTTCCACCCCGGTTTTTCTTCGCCACGAACGCGAGGACCGCGCCATCTGGCGAGAGGGCCGTAGCCGTTCCCTGGTCGATGACCAGCGACGCGTCTACGCCGAGCTCGGCGCTCAGACGCAACGATGTGGACGACGGCATGACGCGCCCAGGAGATCGCAGCAGGAACATCAGGCCTGCCACGGCAATCGTCGCAGCTGCGAGAATCCACGGCAATGACCGAATCGCGACGCGGACAGCGGAGTTCGCCGGGTTCGGGTCGCGAGAGGGTGCCGCCAGTGCCTCTTCGATATCGAGGCGCGCGTCGGCGATGTCGGCGAGACGCCGCTTGCGATCCTTCTCCAGGCAACGACGCAGGAGCGCGCGGATGGGCGCCGGTGCGACAGCCTGCAGCGCCGTCCAGTCTGGATCGTTGGCGATCACTGACAACAGTGTGGCAGAGATGTTGTCGCCGTCGAACGCGCACGCTCCCGTGAGCATCTCGTACAGCACACATCCAAACGCCCAGATGTCGCTCCGCTTGTCCGTCGGACGTCCCTGCGCCTGCTCGGGACTCATGTACGCCGCCGTACCGAGAATGACGCCCAATCCGCTCATGACGGGCGTCGCGGCCGCAGAAGAGGCTGTCCCGACGGACTCCGTCCCCGAGGGTGACTCCAGAGCCTTTGCCAATCCGAAGTCGAGCACCTTGACGGTGCCGTCCTCGCGTACCTTGATATTCGCTGGCTTCAGATCGCGATGAACAATTCCCTGCTCGTGCGCGGCTTCGAGCGCCTCGGCAATCTGTCTGGCAATCAGGAGCGTCGCGTGGAGTGGGATCGGCGCCTTTACGAGGCGATCTGCGAGTGTGGGACCGTCGACCAGCTCCAGAACCAACGCCGGAACGCCGTTCAATTCCTCAAAGCCATAGATGGCTGCAATGTGGGGATGGTTCAACGACGCCAGGACGCGAGCTTCACGGGTGAGCCGGGCGACACGATCCGGATCGAGGGCGAACGCTGGCGGCAGCGTCTTCAGGGCGACATCACGGTTCAACCTGTGATCCCGCGCTCGATACACCTCCCCCATGCCGCCTGAGCCAATCTGCGCCGAGATGGTGTAGTGGCCGATCGTTTGACCGCTCCTGATGCCTCCGCCGATATCAGTCGCCACCGCCGGCGTGCTCAGGAACGCGGCTCCGCCGTCATGCGCCAGCAACGATTCCACCTCGCGGCGCAACGCCTCATCGTCCTCGCAGACGTCATCCAGAAACGACCGGCGTTCGTTCGCGTCGTACGCGAGCGCCTGTTGAAAGATCCGCTCAATTCTCGCCCAACGCTCAGGCGTCGTCATGGTGGACACCACTGAGTTCGCGCGCCAACCAGGCTTTCGCCAGCCGCCAGTCACGCTTGATGGTGCCTGCCGACACATGGAGCGCCTCCGCAGTCTCCTCCATGCTCATGCCGCCGAAGAAGCGCATCTCAACCATTTGGCATTTCCGGGAGTCCACTGCCTCCAGCGCGTTCAACGCATCGTCAAGTGCCACGAAATCCTGGGAGGGCGTGTCCGCCACCGCGACGGCCTCATCCAGCGAAGCCATCTGCCCGCCGTCACGCTTCTGATAACTCTTCGCGCGCGCGGCATCCACCAGAATGCGACGCATGAGGCGTGAAGCCATGGCAAAGAAATGTGCGCGATTCTGCCACTGGACTTTCTTGATTTCTATGAGCCGGAGATACGCCTCGTTGACGAGCGCGGAGGCCTGAAGCGTGTGGCCGGGGCGCTCGTGGCGCATATGGCGGCCCGCCAAGCGACGCAGCTCCTGATGGACGAGGGGCAGCAAGCGGTCGAGCGCCGCCATCTCACCCCGCCCCCAAGCCTGCAGCAGCGCCGTGGGGTCGTGCGCGTGGCCGGGAATGCGCCGATTCTACACCCGTCTGCAGAGGACCCCAGGGCGCGTCGCCAGGTGATTGGCGGCTTTTTCAACGTGTTGACCTTTCTCGGCGTCGTTCTCGCCTCCCAGAGTGAGGACCGGCATGGGCCGATCCGGCGAGGTGCAGACGATGACGCCCCGCGGCCTGGCTCGACCGGCGTTCGTCTTCAGAATCCGCGCGGTCCTCCTCATCATTGCGTGCTCCATCGCTGCCCGGGCGTCTCCAGCCAACGCCGATCGCGGGCCCGACATGGAGTCGACCGGCCCTCTTTTCGTGCTGATCAAGGCTCAAACGGGGCGGACCCGCACGCGCGGGTCCATGGAAACGAATGCTACGACTGACGTCGCCGAGTCGAATGACCGCGCCCGGTGTCGACACGCGGCGCACGCGCGCATGAGATCGTCAGGGCAGGTGTGGGGCCTCAATAGAGTTCGCGCACATGGAACCGAAGCCCATGATGGTCAGGTCGCTGCGCGGGGCGGCCCGATTCAGCCGGCGCCGGTTCAGGCCGCGCTCGATCTCCTGAAATGGTCTCCAGACCGTGTCCCCACGATAGAAGTCGTCGACATACGTCCGCCGCGGGTAAATCCGCTCGCTGAGGGCTGGATTGTTTACGACGGGGACGGGCGCCCGCAGCCCACTATTTACGTCGCCGCATGGTCGGCGCTCTACCGCGCTGTTCTGGCCAATCGGCTCGACGTTCAATACGACGTGATTCGCCTTGCGAGTGTCCTCGCACATGAACGGGCACACATTGAACATGGCCCGGACGAGGAGTTGGCTTACCTCGCACAACTAAACACGCTTGAACGCCTGCGGGCACGTGACATTGACCTCGCCAACGTGCGACGAGCGCTTGAGACTGCCAAGCGCCACCCAGGGCACCCCTGAGCAACGATGCTCGATAGATCCGGCACCTAGGCTCGACCGATCGAATTGAGATCAGACTGAACCGTGAGCGCGGCGTTTCAGCCAAGCGTCACTGAAAAAATGGCAAGCATTGTGACGCCACCGTTGGTGCCGTGAATTGCGTCGCGCATCAGGGCCTTGGACGTCGATCCCATCATGGAACACTACACCCCCTGAACAACCAGTCCAAGCCGTGATCGCTCTCACCGTGCCCGAGCCGACTCCCGCACACGCAGCTCTTCTCGAACCAAGTTGCCGACGAAGATTCCAGCCTTCGTCTCAAATCGGGTGTTATTCGTCGGCGCGAGGCGGCCAAAGAAGTTGTAGAGGCGGACACTGTCTGTGATCCCCGGTTCGCTCAGGGCCTCGACGGCATGTTGGAGCTCGTGCCCCATGGACGCCATGACGTCTACGTCCGAGTCGCCGTGTCGCCGGTCGATGTATATGCGGAGGAATCGATTCGACGCCGCCATTTCCAACCACAGCAGCAGACACGCCCGCACGCCGTGACCGCAGGGCCCCGCTTCGATCTGCACCATGCCGTTCGAACGTTGAATGGTCGCGACCAAGCCCTGAAAGGTGGTGGATTGGGTGGCCGCTCGATCAATCAGGGCGGCAAGGGACGGGTCGGTCGATCGGACACGGACGAGCGGCGGCTCGTCGCCGGCGGCGGCGACGGGCTGTGTCAGGCCGATTCCCGCGAGCGCGATGAAGACGGCTCGATCGGCCAGGCACTGAAGGCGGCGGGTCCGACGATGAAGCTCCATGCGTTCTCCTCGCGAAACCGGCGGGTGCCGGTCCTCGCCACTGGAGGCGGAGGGAATCGTCAAAACCGGGCAGCCCTCGAAATGGGCTGAAATTCGAGGGAATCGTGGGGCGGCGGGCGGGGCAGGGCGTAAAATGAGGGCATTCCCAACCACGCTCCGACACCGACCCCACTACTCCTGGCCTGGGGACGCGGAGAACAGGCCGCCTTCGATCAGCTCGTTGGGCTCGTCCACGACGAGCTCCGCCGGATCGCGAGACGCCACGAGCGGCCCGGCCATTCGCTTCAGGCCAGGGCGCTCGTCAACCAGGCCCGACTCGGTCGTGAAACGCTGCTGGATCGTCTGCACCTGGCGCGCCGTGAACGTCTGGAGCCACGTCTCCCGCGGATTCCAACTCGGTCGCATCAGGCCCGCGTCAGCATGGCTGTTGACGCCAAGCAGCAGGTGCCCCACTTCGTGGGCCATCGCGTACGCGAGCCCGCGCTCCATCGCCGTCTGCTGCGACAGGGCGACGTGCGCGATGCGGTCGGCGAAGACATAGGCAATCCCGTCATGCGCCTTAGTCGCGCTCGTCGCGACGCCCAGGGTGCCGTCGCCCAAGCGTTCCGCGCGGCATTTCTTCTCGGTCATCTCGTGGGGGAGAATCACGAGGCGGACGTCGATCGACGGTGCGCCGGAGCCCTGGCGCGCCTCCGACATCCACGGTGCCGACGACCAGACCAGGTCGAGGCCCGCGACCCGATAGGCGGCGGTGGCGTGCGCCTGGGCATCGACGAGATGATCGGACGCCAAGTGCGCGTAATCAGTCACGTGGACGGTGACCTTGAAAGGCCCCCGGGCTTCCAGAGCCTCTTGGGCTGAGACCGCTGCGCCGCCCGCCACCATCGCGCCGACCGTCCACGTGGCCATCCAGGTCCGCATGACCGCTCCCTTTTCCGCGAGCGCCCATCGCTCGCTGCCGAAGGAGGCGGAACGACCAGCTCCGATCGACGCGAAGATCGGATTGCGAATCGCTTTTGACATGATGGTCCTCCGCGTCTTTTAAGAAAGTGAGGTGATCGATGCCGATCGCTACGCCGCGTTTCGTGTTCACATCTCGAAACGGCCGCCATTTCCAAATGCGAATCGATGCTCTATAGACGGACCTTGAGCGAGCTTTTCCGTAGACGACGATCAGAACGGGAGCCGCAGCACTGAGGGCGACGACCTGCCTTCGGTCTTATTGGGCTCGAACGTCGCGCGTGAAGCGTGCCGCGACGCGGCTTGCTGGGCAAGCGACAAGACGCGACATACCCGCGACATTCGGCGACAACGCTTGACCGAGAGGCGAGACCTCGCTACTGTCAGTTTCGTGGAGAAGCCGCCGCTCAAGGTGCACACTTGGGGAGAGATTGCGAAACTCCTTGGGCGTTCGGTGCGCACTGTTCAGAGGTGGGAACGCGACGAAAGGCTACCAATCCAAAGGCTGGTTCACGTCAGGGGGACTTCCGTCTTTGCGTACCAACATGAACTCGATGCATGGATCAGGGCGGTAAGTAGCAAGCAAGCCGGTCTGGCGCCAAAAGATCGAACCTCGATCCGATTGGCAGTTCTTGACTTTAGCTGTGTCGGGCTTCCGAAGCCGAAATTCGTGGCCGCCGTTCTCGCGGACGACCTGAGCTCAAAGCTGTCATGCGTAAACGGCGTTGAAGTTGTAGCGAGGTCCTCTGTTCAGGTTTTGCCGCGTAAGGACTTGACGATAGGTGATGTAGGCTCCGTGTTGAAATGCGAGGCCGTCGTTGAAGGAACCGTTCGGGCAAGTGGGGAGGGTCTCGAGATAGTGTGCAACCTGGTGTCCTGTGAGCATGAGACCATCCAGTGGAGTGTTCGACGTTCGGGGACGCTCGGCGCGCTTGAGTCAACGGTTACCTCGGTATGTGATGAGCTCGTTCATTGGCTGAAAGGGAACAATGGGAGCTCTCCGGGAGTTCGCGACAGACGCATCGACGCTGACGCCTATATGAGCCTAATGCGTGCCCGTATGCTGCTTGATGCTGGGACGCCGCGGGCGTTTGACGCCGCGAAACTGCACCTGCAAGATGCCCTTACGCGCTCGCCCGCACTGCCTGAAGCCAGAGGCCTCTTGTCAATTTGGCATGTACAGACGGGTTTGAGCGGAGCAGTCCCGCTTCGGGCCGCGCTTAATTCAGCAAGACGAGAGGCGGAAGCTTCTCTAAGAGGTGGTCAGGAATCGGCGGGCGCCCACATCGCCGCGGGCTGGGTGGCGTTTTCATGCTTGAATCCGATTGAAGCGGAAAAGCACTTCAGGCGTGCTCTCGTGCTGGCCCCCAGTTCGGTGGAAGCCCACAGTCGCTATGCTAGATTCCTGGTCTGTCAGCGACGAACTGAGGAAGCGCTCGCACACGCTCGAATGGCCCAGCGCCTCGATCCTCTTTCGCGCTATGTGCATATCAACGCGGGTATCGTTCTGTACTCCGCGAAGCTTTACAGACAGGCCTTAATCGAATTCAGAAGAGCTTTGAGTTTCAACCCTGAATCGCCTAATACGTGGGTTCAACTCGGTGTGTGTTATCTCGGAATGGGACACTATGCTCAGGCGTTGCGGGCTGCCAAACGGGCAGCCAGGTATGGCAAGAACCACGTTTCCATACTCGCTTTGGCTGGGTGTGCGAACGCGCTGGCGGGAAGAGGCGCGCCAGGCGGACAATATTTCAACAAAACTACGACTGAGATGCGAAAGATCAGAGAGGAAGGGCTCTAGTAACTGGATTTACTTTGCAATGGTCTCTGTGTGCAGAAAGGACTACGGGGCCGCCACACGGGCCCTTCAAGCCGCACTTAGACTTGGGGATCCCGAGCTCGCCGGCATTTGCGCAGAGCCATTGTTTGAGCCAATCCGAACACGCAAGTCGTTCAAGGAGCTAATTTCGAAGATTGATTTGCCGCTCTAAAGGGTTAGCCCGCGCAGCAATCGTCGGCTCCATTTGATGGAAGTTGGACGGCTTGAACCGGGGCCGCTCCCGAACGGCTTTCCCTCCGAAGATGCCATCTCTCGAGTCGAGCGGCCACGGGCTGACACTTGTATTGGTGTCTACCATATGGATCTATGCGGCGAACGCCGCTACGCCGCCTGCTGACGAACAGAGAAAGTCCCAATTAGGCTACCGACTGACGTTCGGCCTGAAAGACGTAAGACACGTGCGCTGGTTGTTCATGAACCTCTTGATCATTTTGGGCGCACTCATCTGCTACTGCTCGGCCTCCGGGTGGCAGGATCTCGTGGCAACCACGGTTGCTGGATGGAACACCTCCTTCCAGGATTGGTTGTCGCGAAACCTTTTCAGCGTCGGTTACGGATTGGTTGCCCTTACCTTCCTCTTTGACTTCGCGAGTAACTATCAGTCGTTCAAAGCTGCGCTTCGGGGTTCTCAAAGCCTGGCCTGAGCGCCCTGCGCCTGCTAAGTCGCTTCTTCTTGACGATTGATCTTGCCGGCTTGCATGGATACGAGCGGTCGAGTCTCGATGCATCCCAAGGGCAACAAAAGGGCAACACACGGTGAGGTGCGTTGCGGGGAGACGGCGAAAGCCCGGCAACTCCCAATGTTTCGGCGCTTCCGCGGCTCGCGAGCATCCGGCTACCTGCGAAGACAATCGACGGACAGCAAGCCGGCCAGAAGTAATTGAATTTGTGAGGGTTTTGGCTCCTCAGGCTGGATTCGAACCAGCAACCCTCCGGTTAACAGCCGGATGCTCTGCCGTTGAGCTACTGAGGAACAGGGTGGGTCTGCCGCCTTTCTGGCTCTTCAGGCGACCTTTCATAGTAGCGAATGCCGCAGCGGCTGGTCAACGACGGCCGGCAGCCCTGGCGGGGCCGCCTTCACCTAGCGTTTCTTCTTCCCCGCCGTGATCCCCATCTGCACCGCCGCCCCGGCGATGCCCAGCGCGGCCCACGCGAACGGCACCCACCGGTGCGCCGCCAGCGGCGCGAACGGGTAGAGAATCCAGACGTTGCCGGTCGCCGCGGCCCGCGCGGCCGTGACGTCGCCCGAGAGCGCCAGCCCCCCGACGATCATCGTCCACGCGCCGCTGAACGCCGTGGAGAAGATGATCACGTACCGCTGCAGCAGCATCGCGCCGACGGCCCCGGCCACCGACAGCAGGATCACGGCCAGCGCCGGCGGGTCGATCGATCGCCACGTGGTCCAGAACACGTGCGCCGCCAGCGCCCCCATCCCGGCGCCGATGAGCGCGATCCCCACGAAATACGCGAACGTCATGATCAGCGCGCCGACGATGCCGCCGAGCAGCGCCGCCCCGATCATGCCGATCGTGTTGCTCGAGGCCATCAGCGAGCTCGCGAGCATCGCGCCGAGAATGAACCCGTAAATCGCGAGGACGAGGCGAAACAGCCGGTACCCGGCAAAACACGCGACGATCCCGCTGAGCAGGATCAGGATCGCGGCCGGCAACTCGTAGGCATGCGGGAGCATCACGTGAGCGTCACACCTCGCGCCGGCCCTCGAGCGCCTTGTGCATCGTCACTTCGTCGGCGTACTCGAGGTCGCTGCCGACGGGCACGCCCATCGCGATGCGCGTGACCCTGACGCCGAGCGGCTTGAGCAGGCGCGCGAGGTAGATGGCCGTCGCCTCGCCTTCGACGTTGGGGTTGGTCGCGAGAATCACCTCGGTGCCCTCGCCGGCGATGCGCTCGAGCAGGCCCTTGATCTTCAGCTCGTCGGGCCCGATGCCCTGGAGCGGCGACAGCGCGCCCATGAGCACGTGGTACACGCCCTTGAACTCGCGCGTCTTCTCGATCGCCGCCACGTTCTGCGGCTCCTCGACGACGCAGATGAGACGATGGTCGCGGGCCTCGTTCCGGCAGTAGACGCACGGATCCGCGTCGGTGATGTTGTTGCACACCGAGCAGTACGTCACGCGCTCCTTGACGTCGCGCACGGCTTCGACCAGCCGGTCGGTGTGCTCGCGCGGGGTCCTGAGCAGGTGAAACGCGAGACGCTGCGCGCCCTTCGGGCCGATGCCCGGCAGGCGCTGCAGTTCTTCGATCAATCGCAGGAGTGGGTCGGGAAGGCTCATAGGCCGGGAATCTGCAGGCCCCCCATCATGCCGCCCATCGTCTGCGCCATCTGTTCGTCGGCCTTGCGCTGGGCGTCGTTCACGGCGGCGAGGATCAGATCCTGCAGCATCTCGACGTCTTCCTTCACGACGACCTCGGGATCAATCTTCAACGACAGCAGCTGCTTCGATCCGTTGACGACGACGGTGACCATGCCGCCGCCGGCCGTCGCCTCGACGCGGAGCTCGGCCATCTGCTTCTTCAGGCGCTCCTGCATCTGCTGCGCCTGCTTCATCATCGCTTGAATGTTCATGAACTGCGATCCTGTGGTTCAAGGTTCAAGGTTCAAGGTTCAGGGTTCACGGTTCGGGAGAGCCCTTGATTCAGCGCTCGGGTCTCTCGAACGCTGAACCCTGAACCTACTGAACCTTGAACCTTGAACCCCTACATTTCTTCTACATCCCGTATTTCCGCCGGGAACACTTCGAGCATCGCCTGGATGCCCGGCTCGGCCAGCGCCTGCTGGCGGAGTTCGGCCTTCCGGTCCGGTGGCGGCGGAGGTTCGCCGGGGCCAGCGGCCGGCGCGGGCGCGGCCTCGAGCTGGACGGCCGCCACCGCGATCTTCCGCCCGGCGGCCTGCTGCGCCGCCGATTCGAGCCACGCGCGATTCTGCTCGAACTGCTCGCGCAGCGCGCGCTGCCCGGCCGCGAACGTGAACACGGCCCGGTCGCCGTTGACCTCAATCCTCTGCGCCTGCGCGACACACATGTTGTACAGCACGGGCTTGCCCTTGCGAATCTCCGCGAGAAATGCGTCCTTGAAGTTGCCGGACGCCACGGCAGCCTCAGGCGCGGCTGGCCGGCACCGGTTTGACCGCTGCCGCGACGGGCGCGGCAGGCGCGACAACCCGCGAGGCGGCCGCGTTCGCCATCGCCTGGATCTTTCCCGGCGGGGCGGGCTTCTGCGCGGGTGGGACGGGCCGCGGCACCGGAGCGGATGGCGCCGCGTTCGCAGTTCCCGCGATCAGGTCTTCGATGGGCACCAGCTTCCGCAGGTGAATCCACCGCAACAGCACCATCTCGAGGTGATAGCGCGGCTGCGCGGCCACGCGGATGTCGGCTTCGGCGCGCGCGAGCAGATCGAACGCACGCAGCAGATCCTCGCGCGAGAACCGCTTGACGAGCGCCGTCAGGCGCTCCCGGTCGCCCTCTCCGGCGATCTCGGGGTCGTTCACGCGCGACGGGTCGATCGACAGGACCATCAGGTCGCGAACCGTTCGCGTCAGCTCCCGGCAGACGGCCTTCAGGTCGTACCCCATCTCGACGGCTCGCGCGGCCAGGTCGAAGGCCGCGGGCGCATTCTCGTTCGCGACGGCCTCCACGGCGTCGATCAGCAGGTCGCGTCCCACGAGCCCCAGCACGGTCGCGACATCGGCCGCGCTGACCGTCGTTCCCGTGAACGCGATCACCTGGTCGAGCTTGCTCTGCGCGTCGCGCATGCTGCCCTCGGCATCGCGCGCGATAAGCCTCAGGGCATCGTCTCCGACCTCGATGCCGTCGGCGTCGACGATGCGCCGGAGCTGGTCGGTGATCGCTTTGCCGCTGATCGTCCGGAACTCGTACACCTGCGAACGCGACAGGATCGTTTCCGGAATCTTGTCCAGCTCGGTCGTGGCCATCATGAAAACCACGTGCGCGGGCGGCTCCTCGATCGACTTCAGGAGGGCGTTGAAGGACTGACGCCGACAGCTGGTGGACTTCGTCGATGATGAAGACCTTGAAGCGGTCGCGCACCGGCAGGATGCCGAGCCCGGAGACGATGACTTCGCGGACGTTGTCGATCGCCCGTGTGCGTGGCCGCGTCGATCTCGAGGACGTCCATGTCGCGGCCTTCGGCGATCTCGACGCACGCGTCGCAGACGCCGCAGGGATCCGCCGTCGGCCCCTTCACGCAGTTCAACGCGCGCGCCAGGATGCGCGCCGTCGTCGTCTTCCCCACCCCCCGCGGGCCGGCGAACACGAACGCCTGCGCCAGCCGCTTGTTCGCCAGTGCGTTCCGCAGCGTACGCGTGACCGCGTGCTGTCCGACAACGTCGTCGAACTTCTGCGGCCGCCATTTGCGCGCGATGACTTGATATGTCACGCGGGGTTCAGGGTTCAGGGTTCAAGGTTCGGTGGTTCAAATCGTTTGCGGACTGCACCGCGGCCCGGAAGTGCCTGCGGCACATGTCAGGATCTACTTAGCGCTGCTGCCTTCCGGCCCTGACGCGGTTCGTAGGCTGAAATTGCACAGGTTCCGGACCGCGGTGCAGTCCGCAATTCGCGAGTGTACTACGTTTTCTAGAGCGGAACGCGCGTCGCCAGCAGCAGGTATTTCGCCAGCACCTCGCCGACGACGACGGTGAAAAAGTCGACGTAAAGGATGCCCGTCGCCGACTGCGTCGATCGGATCTTGGCCGTCTCCCAGGTGAGATACGAGAGTAGCCCCGGCCCCACGAGGCCGAACAGCACCCGCTGCCAGAAGAAGATGCCGCCGACCGACAGGATGTAGCCCTTGAAGCTCGGTCCCGAGCCGGGCTGCCAGCTGACGATCGCCAGAAAGACGGCCGCCGCCACCACCACCACCCGGACGACCATCGAAACGATGTGGACCTTGACGATCGACTGGAGGTGCGACACCTGCAGCGACGGGATGACGAGGTACCAGTGGCCCAGAATCATCGCCGTGCACGTGCCGCCGAGAAGCGCGGCAGAGCTGAGGAAGCTGACGACCGCCATCGTTTGTCCGGACGCGCCCTCCGCCTGCCCGATGCCCTGCGCCACGAGCGCGACGAGCCCGGCGGCCACGGCAATCCCGACGATGGCGGGGCGGACCGAGGCGAGCGCCCGGCCGATTGTGCCCCAGTAAAGGAGCATCGCCGCCTCGAGCACGGCGAGCGCGAGCACGGCCAGCCTCCCCGCCTCGGTCGCCGAGGCCTCGGGCGGGCGCAGCGCAAACGCGACGGCGAGCAGGACGACGGCAAGGCCTGCGTTGAAGCGGAAGAATTTCACGCCCGCTTCGCGCGATACGAAGACCAGCGAGAAGACGATGCCGACGGCGAGATGGGCGAGGAAGAGGAAGAGGATCACTGGGGCTGGTGGGTCTGGTGGGGCTGGTGGGCCGGGTAGGTCGGCAGATCTTCCTGCCTCCCGACCTGCCCAACCCGCCCTGCCTGCCCTCGTCGAGCGCCTTCTACTTGCCGGCGAGGCGCTTGTTGACCTCGGCCCAGTTGACCACGTTCCACCAGGCGTCGAGGTAGTCAGGCCGGCGGTTCTGATACTTGAGGTAGTAGGCGTGCTCCCAGACGTCGATACCCATCACGACCTTCTTGCCTTCCATGACGGGGCTGTCCTGGTTCGCCGAGCTCTCGATCGTGAGCGTGTTTCCGCTGGCAATCAGCCAGGCCCAGCCGCTGCCGAAGCGGCCCACGCCGGCCTTCTTCATCTCTTCCTTGAACTTGTCGAACCCGCCGAACGACGAGGTGATGGCGTCCGCGATCGCGCCGGTCGGCGCACCGCCGCCGCCGGGGCCCATGATCTGCCAGAACATCGAGTGGTTCGCGTGGCCGCCGCCGTTGTTGCGGACGGCGGTGCGGATCGACTCGGGCACGGAGCTGATGCCCTTCAGCAGATCGTCAATCGACTTCGACTGCAGTTCGGGCGCCTTCTCGAGCGCCGCGTTCAGGTTGGTGACGTAGGCGTTGTGATGCTTGCCGTGATGGATTTCCATCGTCTGCTTGTCGATGTGCGGCTCGAGCGCATCGGCGGCATAGGGCAGGGCTGGAAGCGTAAATGCCATGAAGCTCTCCTTTTGAATCGTCGAACCTCGGATCGTACTTCAGCGGCCGCTCAATCGACAAGCGACAACATGCGATCCAGGGCGACCCTGGTCCAGTGTTTCTGGTTCTCTGGAACGACGATGCGATTGCGGACCTCGCCGGCTACCAGGCCGTCGAGCACCCACAGCAGATGGTTGGGCGAGACTCGGAACATGGTCGAGCACAGGCAGCCGAACTGATCGAGCGACAGCACCGTCCGATCCGGCGCCACTTGATTCGCCAGCCGGTTCACGAGGTGAATCTCGGTGCCGACGGCCCACACCGATCCGGGCGGGCTGTTCTTCACCTGCTTGATGATGTACTCCGTGGAACCGGAATCGTCGGCGGCCTGAACGACCGCGAACGGGACCTCCGGATGCACGATGACGCGCACGCCCGGGTGCTCCTTGCGGATGTTTTCGATCTGGCGCACGGTGAAGCGTTCGTGCACCGAGCAGTGGCCCTTCCACAAGAGGATCTTCGCGCGCCGGACGACGTCCGGTTCGAGCCCGCCCCAGATTTCGTTCGGGTCCCAGAGCGCCATGTCCTCGAGCGGGACGCCCATCTTGTACGCGGTGTTGCGCCCGAGGTGCTGATCGGGCAGGAACAACACGCGCTCGCCGCGCTGCCACGCCCATTTCAGCGTCGCCGCGGCGTTCGACGACGTGCAGACGACGCCGCCGCGCTCGCCGACGAATGCTTTGATCGACGGCGGCCGAGTTGACGTAGGTGACCGGCAGCACCGGCTGCCTGTCGCCCCCGGCGCCGGGAAGAATGCCCATCTGCTCGAGATCGTTCCAGCAGTTCTCGAGCTGCTCGGGCTCGGCCATGTCGGACATCGAGCAGCCGGCGGCGAGGTCGGGCAGGATGACCTGCTGGTGCGGCGCGCACAGGACATCGGCGCTCTCGGCCATGAAGTGCACGCCGCAGAACACGATGAACTCGGCCTCGGGGTGCTTGCTGATTTCGCCGGCGAGCTTGAACGAGTCCCCGGTGTAGTCGGCGAACTTGATGATCTCGTCGCGCTGGTAGTGATGCCCGAGGATCACGAGCCGCTTGCCGAGCTTCGCCCGCGCGGCTGCAATCCGCCGATCCATTTCCTCGTCGGACAGCCCGAGGTACTCCTCGGGGAGCGGCTGCCTCTCCCGCACGTGCTCTTTTTCGTAAGCGGTCAGGACCGGGATGAATTTGGACATCGATCGATCAATTCTACCGGAAGTAGTGCAGGCCTTCAGGCCTGCGGGCAGGGCTGAAGCCCTGCACTACTTCAGCCCGCGACAGATTCGACGACGTTGTAAAGGGTGTCGCGTTCGACGGGTTCGCGGCCGGCGGCACGGATGAGCCGTGAGATCTCGCGCGTCGTCATCGCCTCGGGCGTCGTCGAGCCGGCCATGTGGTAGATCTTTTCCTCCTGCACGGTGCCGTCGAGGTCGTCGGCGCCGAACCACAGCGCGGTCTGCGCGACTTCGACGCCGGTGGCGATCCAGAACGCCTTCACGTGCGGGATGTTGTCGAGCATCAGCCGTGCCACCGCGTGGACGCGCAGCGTCTCAGCTGCGCTCGGCGCGGGCAGCTTGCGCATCTGGTTGTTGTCGGGATGGAACGCGAGCGGGATGAACGCCTGGAACCCGCCGGTTTCGTCCTGCAGCGCCCGTGCGCGCAGCATGTGGTCGACGCGCTCCTCCGCCGTCTCGATGTGACCGTAGAGCATCGTCACGTTCGAGCGCATGCCGAGGCGGTGGGCGATGCGGTGAATGTCGAGGTAGCGCTCAGTTCCGCACTTGTCGTGGCAGATCTTCTGGCGGACCCGCTCGGCGAAGATCTCCGCGCCGCCGCCGGGCAGCGAGTCGAGGCCCGCATCCATCAGCTCGCGCAGCACCTGCTCGTCCGTCCTGCCGTACAGGTCCGCGAAGAAGGCAATCTCGACCGCGGTGAAGCACTTCAGGTGAATGCCCGGCCGGATGCGCTTGAAGCCGCGCAGCAGCTCCGTGTAGTAGTCGAACGGCAGATCCGGGTGCAGGCCGTTGACGACGTGCACCTCGGTCAGCGGCTGGGCGGAGCGCCGGCGCAGCTTGTCCCAGGCCTCGTCGAGCGACATCGTGTACGCGTCGGCGTCGCCGGGCTTGAGGCGCGCGAACGAGCAGAACAGGCAGCTCGCCACGCACACGTTCGTCGCTTCGACGCGGATGTTGTAGTTGTAGAACGTCTTCGGGCCGTGCCGCTTCTCGCGTTCACGATTGGCGAGCCAGCCCACCGACAGCAGATCGGGGGAGTCGAACAGACGGACACCGTCCTCCAACGTCAGTCGGAGTCCGGCGTCCAGCTTGTCGGCGATATCGAGCAGGTGAGCGTCAGCGAGACGCGAGCGCATGGCTTTCCGCGATCGTAGCGCAGGCCTTCAGGCCTGCCGCACGGCGGACCTGAAGGTCCGCACTACACCAGATTTACGAAATACCCCAGATCTGAATCCGGAGCGTGCGGGCCCGAGGGCCGTCGAGTTCGGCCATCAGGATCCGCTGCCATTGGCCGAGCACGACTTCCCCGCCGCTGACCTGCAGCGTCAGGCTGTGGCCGAGCATCAGCGCCCGCAGGTGCGAGTCCGCGTTCATGCGGTCGCAATCGGAGTGATCCGGGTTGTTGTGCATCCACTCGGCGTCGCGCGCCACCATCTGCTCGAGGAAACGCTTGATGTCGGTGAGCAGGGCGGTCTGGAACTCGTTGATGAACAGCGAGCAGGTGGTGTGCATGGACCACAGGCTCACCAACCCTTCGCGAATGTTGAACTTCCGCGCGAACTCCATAATGCGATTTGTGAGATCGACCAGCTCGATGCGCTGATCGGTCGACACGATAATCGTCTCACCGTGAATCGTAAGGCCGCCGGCCGTCGCAGAAGCCACTTCCGAAACGGGCCTTTCGCGAACGGTGACGGTCGAACTCTTGCTCATGAAGTCCTCTCGGTTGTTGGGGATACCGGCAATCGCGATCAGGTAATGTTACGCAAAATCTCATCGGCAGGCAACCAGAACACGCGTCTGGGGCTATACTCGATTCTCAATCCGACGTTGACCCCGGCGGCCACGGAAGTGGGTGAAAAACCCACGCGGTCTCGCCACTGTAAGCGGGGAGCGACGCTTCGCCTGGTCCCTGGGCCCTGGTTCTTGGCCCCTGGTCCATGACCACGTCACTGGGTCCTGACGGACCTGGGAAGACCAGAAGCGCCGTGTTGATCCGCGAGCCAGGAAACCTGCCTTCGGGGGCGTCTTGTTCCCGGCGCGAAAGACGCCGAAAGGAGCGTCCCACCATGTCCGCCGGCAAGCCTCGGGCGGCGATTTCCTGGAGCGGCGGCAAGGACAGCTGCGCCGCGCTGCACCGCGTACACGCCGACTACGACGTCGTCTCGATGGTGACGATGTTCGACGAGGAGGCGGCGCGGAGCCGCTCGCACGGGCTGCGCCCCGAGGTCATTGCGGCGCAGGCCGACAGGCTCGGCCTGCCGCGAATCGCCGGGCGCTGCACGTGGCAGACGTATGACGCCGCGTTCCATCGCGCGCTGGACGAAGCCGCGGCGGGCGGCGTGACTCACGTCATCTTCGGCGACATCATGTTCGACGAGCACCGGATGTGGGCCGACCGGATGTGTGCAGCGTCGGGCCTCACGGCCGTCGAGCCCCTGTGGGGCGAGTCGACCGAATCGCTGTTCCACGAGTGGGTGGCGTCCGGCTCGGAGGCGCTGATCGTCACGGCTCGCGCGGAGTTTCTGGACGAGACCTGGCTCGGCCGTCCGCTGCGCGAGGACCTGCTCCCCGAGCTGCGCCGGCTCGGCGTCGACCCCTGCGGCGAACGCGGCGAGTATCACACCGTCGTGACCGGCAGCCGGCTGTTCAGCCGCCCGCTGCGGCTGCGGCGCGAAGGGCACGTCCAGCGGTCGGGCTGCTGGGCCGTCGACCTGGTGCCGGACGACAGCGGCTCTCCTGAGAAAGACGCGCGTGCTGCACGCGGTTGAGGTTTCGTTCGCCTACCGCGACGGCGGGCCGACAGTCGTCGACCGCGTATCGCTCGCCATCGAGCGCGGCGAGCTCGTCGGCCTGCTCGGCCCGAACGGTTCGGGCAAGACGACGATGCTCAAGCTGATGGGCGGCATCCTGCGTCCCAGGCAGGGGTCGGTGTCCTTCGAAGGCCGGCGGCTGGCCGACTGGCCGCGGCGCGAGGCGGCGCGGAAGATCGCGTACGTCCCGCAGGAAACGCACGCGCCGTTCGACTTCAGCGTGATGGAAATCGTGCTGATGGGGCGGTTTCCCCACCTGGGATCCTTCGCGCTCGAGGGCCCGGAAGATCTCGCGGTCGCGCAGCGGGCCCTCGACGCCACGGGGATGTCCGCGTTCGCCACGCGCCTCTTCCACACGCTCAGCGGCGGCGAGAAACAGCGCGTGGTCATTGCCAGCGCCCTGGCGCAGGATCCCGAGCTGCTGCTCCTCGACGAGCCGACGGCGTCGCTCGACGTCGGCCACCAGCTCGAAGTGCAGCAACTGCTCTCGCGGCTGAACGCGGGAGGACGCGTGGCGATGGTCCTCTCGACGCACGACCTGAACCTGGCCGCCAGCCTGTGCCGCCGGCTGATCCTCGTCCGCGACGGCCGCGTGCTGGCGAGCGGTCCAACGGCGGACGTGCTCACCCCCGCCAACGTTCGCGCGCTGTACGACGTGGAGGCAGACGTCCACCTGCACGAGCGCGCCGGCCACCTGACGGTCACGCCGATCGCGCGGACCTGACGTGCAGCACGTACGCGGGCGCCTGATCGTCGCGGTGGCCGGTTTCGGCGGGCTGCTGCTTGCGGCCCTCGTCGCGGCGCCGTTCCTGGGCACGACGTCGATTTCGCTCGCGCGCGTGTTCGACCGGTCGATCCCGTTTGCCGACAACGCCGACGCCCAGATTTTCTTCGTCGCCCGGCTGCCTCGCATCCTCGCGGCCGCCCTGGTCGGCGGCTCGCTCGCCCTGGCCGGCGCCATTTTTCAGGCGCTGCTCCGCAATCCCCTGGCCACGCCGGACACGCTGGGCGTGTCGAGCGGCGCGGCCCTCGGCGCGATGCTGGCGATCTCGTTCCACCTCGATTTCGCGGTCGCCGGCCTGTCGTCCGTCTCGCTGGCCAGCCTCGCCGGATCGATTGGCGCGCTCGCCATCGTGTACATGCTGGCGACCGCCAGGCGGCGCGGGCTGTCCACCACGGTACTGCTGCTGGCCGGCGTGACGATGACGGCGTTCTTCTCGGCGCTGACGCTGGCGGTCCAGTACATGACGGACTTCGCCGACACGTTCAGGACGGTCCGCTGGCTGATGGGCGCGCTCGATGTCGGCAGCTTCACGCCGATACTGGCCGCGCTCCCCCTCATAGCCGTCGCGTGCGTCATGGTTGCGACGCTGCCGCGGCCGCTGGATCTCATCAGCCTCGGCGCCGACGCCGCCGCCGCCCGCGGCGTCAACGTGCAGCGGGCCGAGCGGCTGGCGCTGGTCAGCGCATCGCTCGTGACGGGGGCCGCGGTCTCGATCAGTGGCCCCGTCGCGTTCGTCGGGCTCGTCGTGCCGCACATCGTGCGGCTGATGGTGGGATCGGATCACCGGCTGGTGCTGCCGGCGTCGGCGCTGTTCGGCGCGACGTTCCTGATAGGCTGCGATCTCGTCGGCCGTACGTTGTTCGCGCCCATCGAGCTGCCGGTCGGCATCATCACGGCCGTCATCGGCGGGCCTTTTTTCCTGTGGTTGCTCGTCAGGCGGACGTAAGGAGTCGATGATGAAACGCCTGCTCTTGATTCTGGCTGCCGCCTGCATCGCCCTTGGCGCCGCGGCGGATCCCGCTCCACTCCGGGTCGTCTCGCTCATTCCCGCCGCCACGGAGATGATCTTCGCGATGGGCGCCGGCAACCGGCTGATCGCGGTCAGCAGCTATGACAAGTTTCCGCTCGAAGCGACGATGCTTCCGAAGGTCGGCGCCCTGCTCGATCCCGACACCGAACGGATCCTCGCGCTGCGGCCCGACCTGGTGATCCTGTACGGGACGCAGACCGAGCTGCGGCGCAGCCTCGACCGCGTGCGCATCCCGTATTACACCTACGAGCACCGCGCGATGCCCGACATCATGGCCACCATCCGGTCGATCGGCGCGCGCATCGGCTACGTCTCGCAGGCCAATGCGCTGGCGGCGTCAATGGAACAGGCTCTGGCCGGCGTGCGAACCGCGGTGGCCGGGAAGCGCCGGCCGCGGACGATGCTCGTGTTCGAACGCGACCGGTCGTCGCTCCAGAACATCTACGCCAGCGGCGGCTACGGCTTCCTCGCGGACCTGCTCGACGCGGCCGGCGGCGACAACGTCTTCGGCGACCTCAAGCAGCAGTCGGTCCAGGCCAGCACCGAAATGATCCTGGCGCGGCGGCCGGATGTGATCATCGAGCTGCGCTACGGCCAGAGCGCGAAGGACTCGAACCCTGCGCGCGACCTGCGCCCCTGGGACGCGCTCGGTTCCGTCCCGGCGGTGAAGGCGAAACAGATCCACGTGCTGGTCGGCGACCAATACGTCGTCCCTGGCCCTCGCATCGTCGACGCGGCTCGCCAGCTGGGACGCGTGCTGCACCCGGAGGCTCGCTGGTGACGGTGAATCTGGTCGTTTAGTCATTTGGTCATCTGGTCATCGTTGAGTGAGTTGGTGATTGTTGATTTGGTCGCTACGTCGCCCTGGCGGCCGGACGGCGGTTTGCTCGCGCCGTGCCTAGCGATTTCGAAAAGATCGCCCGTAGTTCGTTGGACTCGCCGCGAACCGTGACAGCGTCATCGACGAGTTTGGCTCGAACGACAAGGTCGAGCCAATAGGCGCATTCCTCGGCTTCCTCGACGACGATTGAGAGTTTGGCAATGAAATCAGGGCGAGATCTAGCAGTGCAGGCGGAACGATAGTTCGCGGCCACCGATGTTGCACTTCTTGCCAACTGACGGGCGACGACATCACCTGCAATGCTCCGAGGAAGTCTGTCGATGAGATGCAAGACACTGACGGAGAACGACATCGTGCGCTCTTTGAGTGTTTCGCTTAGTTCGCTCATGACGAACGGACAAGCATTCCCCGTTCCATGTTCTTCACTTCCACAATTTGTCAATCGATCAACGATGACCAAATGACGAGATGACCAGATGACTAAATGCTTGATCTCGTGGTCCTCCGGCAAGGACTCCGCCTGGATGGTGCACGTCCTTCGCCAGCAGCCGGACATCGAGCTGGCGGGGATGCTGACCACGGTGAACGAAGTCCATCAGCGTGTGGCGATGCACGCGGTGAGGGTCGAGCTGCTGCGGGCGCAGGCCGAGGCGCTGGGGCTGCCGCTCTGGGAGATCCCGATCCCGTCGCCGTGCCCGAACGAGGTATACGAGCGAGCCATGGCGGCGGCCGTGCAGAAGGCCGTGGGCGAAGGCTTCACGCACGTCGCGTTCGGGGACCTGTTCCTGGAAGACATCAGGCGCTATCGCGAAGAGCGGCTCGCCGGCACCGGGCTCACGCCGCTCTTCCCGCTCTTCGGCGCGGACACGACGGCCCTCGCGCGCACGATGGTGGCCGGTGGGTTGCGCGCGCGGTTGACGTGTGTGAACCCGAAGGTTCTCGACCGGCGGTTCGCGGGACGGGAGTTCGACGCCGCGCTTCTCGACGAGTTGCCGGCATCGATCGATCCCTGCGGCGAGCGCGGCGAGTTCCACTCCTTCGCCTACGCCGGGCCGATGTTCGCGCGGCCGATTCCAATCGAATCAGGCGAAGTCGTCGAGCGTGACGGTTTCGTGTTCGCCGACGTGCTTCCGGCTGGCGCCAGTAGCGCGGGCCTTTTAGGCCCGCGTGACGGCGGCCCTGAAAGGGCCGCCCTACTCTAGTGGCTCACTATCCCAGTCGCATCATCTGTCTGACCGAGGAAACGACGGAGACCCTCTATCTCCTGGGGCAGGGCGACCGTATCGTCGGCGTGTCCGGTTACACCGTGCGCCCGCCGGAGGCGCGGCAGAAGCCGAAGATCTCGGCGTTCATCAACGCGAAGTTCGATAAGATCGTCGCGCTCGAGCCCGATCTCATCCTGGCGTTCTCGGATCTGCAGGCCGATCTGGTCGCGGAGCTGATTCGGCGCGGCCTGCCGGTCGTGACGTTCAACCAGCGGAGCGTCGCCGAGATCCTCCAGATGATTCGGATGCTCGGCGGCCTCGTGGGCTGCCAGGCGGACGCCGAGCGCCTGGCGGAGCGGCTCGAGGCAGACCTCGACCGCATCCGGGAATCCGCATCGCGGTTCCCGAGGCGCCCGCGCGTGTTCTTCGAGGAGTGGGACGAACCGCTCATCTCGGGCATCCGCTGGGTGGAAGAGCTCGTCGACATCGCCGGCGGCGATCCCGTTTTCCCCGAGCTCGCGCAGTGCGGCCTGGCGAAAAACCGCATCGTCGACCCGGCGGAGGTCGCGCGACGCGATCCGGAAGTAATCTTCGCGTCGTGGTGCGGCAAGAAGATGAAGAAGGCGACGATTCAGAACCGGCCGGGATGGGACCGCGTGGCCGCCGTCCGCGACGACCACATCTTCGAGATCAAATCGACCTACATCCTGCAGCCCGGCCCGGCCTGCCTGACCGACGGCGTGGCGCAGCTGCACGAACGCCTGCGCGAAGCGGCCGGTGCCGTCATCGCCCCGCCGCCGGCGAGATCCTGACGACTACACCATTACACCATTCTTGATCTACCATGGTGTATGGCGCTGAATATCAAGAATGCCGAGGTCGAGCGGCTGGCGGCCGAAGTGGCGCGACTCACCGGCGAGTCAAAGACGGAAGCCATCCGCCGCGCCCTCGACGAACGGAGGCAGCGACTCCGGCAGCTGTCGACCGCAGACCGGCGCAGGCGGGTGGTGCGGTTTCTCGAGAAACAGGTCTGGCCCAGCCTGCCGAAGGACCAGGTCGGCCGGCGGCTCTCGCGCGCCGACGAGGACGACATCCTGGGCTACGGCCCGGGGGGAGTATGACGCTCGACTCTTCCGCCCTCATCGCCGTGCTCTTCGCGGAGCCGGGGTACCTCGACCTCGTGGACCGGATCCTCGACGCGGGCCACGTGCGCGTCGGTGCGCCGACACTGGTTGAAACGAGCCTGGTGTTCGGGGGACGGCGCGGCAAGCCGGCCGCCGGTGAGCTCGAGGACCTCGTGAAGGAGCTGGCCATCACGGTGGTCCCATTCGGCGAAGCCGAGTGGCGCGTCGCGGTCGACGCGTTCGCGCGGTTCGGTCGAGGGCGGCATAAGGCAGCGCTGAACTTTGGAGACTGCCTCGCGTACGCCAGCGCGGCGGCGGCCGGCGACACGCTGCTCTTCGTCGGCGACGACTTCAAACGGACCGACATCCCGCCAGCGTAGATGTCCGGCTACTTCGTCTTCGCGAGCGGAGGCAGCGTTCGCGGCGGGCCGACGCGCTTCGCTTCGATTCGGAGCTGATCCTTCACCCACGTCTTGCCGTTGTCGGCCGACTGGTCGCCGGCCCAGGAGAAGCTGTTCGCCTGGATGTTGTAGTACCGGATGCGCATGATCGTCGGGCGGCCGCCCGAGACGCCGAACCTCTGCTCGATGTGCATCTCCTGCCCCACGCGCTGCGCGGTGCCGAAGTCCTGCAGCCCGTTCCGGTCGTCCATGCCGACGAGCTCCCAGCGATCGTGCACGGCGTCGTAGTTGCGGATCGTCGAGGTCACGTAGAACGTCTCGCCCTTTTCGCCGACGAGACGGTACTCATCGAGGATCTGACCGGTCGCGAGGCGCACCGCGCTCCAGCGGCCCTTCGACTTGCCGTACTGTTTGTTGTCCGCCGTGAACTCCCAGTCGCCGAGCAGGTAGTCGAAGTCGCCTTTGTGCTGCTCGAAGAGTGCCTGAAGTTGTTCCGGCGTCTTCTTCGCAGCCGTCTGACCAGGACCGAGCGCGGTGCCGGCGAACGCGGCAACGAGCAGCAGCGCTTTCATCCCTTGCCTCCGAAGACGGCATGCGTCGCGAACAGGCGCTGGGTACCTTTGCGCTTCCCCTTGTAGTTGTCGTCGAACTCGAATGAGCCCTGCCGCAGCTCGAGAAGAGCCACGTCGGCCGTCGCTCCGACGGCGAGCGTACCGAGTCCCTTGAACGCCGGCAGCGTCTTCGCGGCGTTGACCGTACCGCACGCGATGACGCGGTCGAGCGGCATGCCGACCAGCAGGAATTTCGACAGGACGTTCGCGAAGTTGAACACCTGGTCGGTCCGCCCCGGCTGCCCCCAGTCGGTGGACACCGTGTCGGGATAGACGCGCTCAGCCATCGCGTGCTCGACGATGTCCCACGTGAAGTGATCCACGCGGCCGTTCCCGAAGTCGAACCAGATGCCGCGCTTACGGGCATCGGAGACGGCAGGCAGCAGTTTGCCCTGCGCGTCGAAGATGCCGTTGGGCGGAGGCGCGTACATGTGCGTGACGATGTCGCCCGGCTTGAGGATCGCGAGGATGTCGGGCAGGGCCGATTCGGTCTGCCCCATGTGAATCATGATGGGGATGCGCAGCGGGCCGGCGACCGACTGCGCGCGCCGCAGCGCCTCGACGTCGTTTTTCCCGGCGACGGTCTTCGACAACCGCGCCTTGATGCCGACCACGACGCCGCGATGCCGCTCGATGGCCGCTCGCATGGCGCCGGCGTCAACGTTGGCGAGATCCATCAAATCGCCCTCGGGAATGATGCCCTTCTTTCCCGCGTTGATGAACACGAGCATCCGGTTCGGCGCCGCCTTCGCCACGGCGACGATCTCGTCGATCCGATCCGCCCCCTGCGAGCCCGCGTCGACGAGCGACGTCACGCCGTCCGCCAGGCAGAGGCCGGGATCTTCCTTCTCGCGGCCAGCGTGCGTGTGGATGTCGATCAAACCGGGCACGACGAGCTTGCCGCGCGCGTCGATCGTCCGGGCCGCACCCGGCGCCAGACCGGGTTTGACCGCTGCAATCTTTCCGCCGGCGATGCCGACGTCGGCCACCGCGTCGAACTTGCGCGACGGGTCGATGACGCGTCCGCCCGCGATGACGAGGTCGTACTCGGCGGCGCCCAGCTCGGGCAACCGCGCGAAATTGGACAGCGACGCGGCCCCGGCCGCGGCGGCGGAGAGAAACATCCGGCGTGTCAGCATGCGGGCATTATAGGGCGATCGGGCACGGTGCTCGGTGGGATCATGCAGGGTGCTCGATTGGGATCATGCAGAGTGCTCGGGTGCGATCACGCAACCATCTCACACGAAGAGCGGTCGCTTCGAAGCCGGAACAATACCGAGATCATTCGCCCTGCCGAGCAGGTATTCGATGGCAGCTTCCCCTTCGGCGCCGTAGTCGCGCGTGAAGTCGTTGACGTACAACGCGATGTGCTGACGCATCACGTCGTCTTCCATCTCCTGGGCATGCCGGCGGATGGTCGGCCACACGTGCTCGGGGTGTGCGTGGGCGTGATCCACGCTGGCCGTAAGCGCCTGCTCGGTGCGGCGGATCAGGTCGCTGCCGAGGTCGCGCCTCATCGCGATTCCGCCAAGCGGGATCGCGTGACCCGTTTCGCGCTCCCACCACTCGCCCAGGTCGACGATCCGGGTGAGCCCGTGCCGCTGATAAGTGAACCGGCTCTCGTGGATGATGACGCCGGCATCCACCTCCCCGGCACATACGGCAGGCATGATCTCGTGGAACGGCATGACGCGGATGTTCGCCTCCGAAAGCTCCGGCGCGAACAGGCGCACGAGCAGCGCGGCGGTCGTCAGGCGGCCGGGAATCGCGACCGTGCGGCCGGCCAGCGCGGCCGGGTCGAACCCGGTCCGCGCGACAACGAGCGGTCCGCATCCGCGCCCGAGCGCACCGCCGCTGCGGAGCAATCCGTACCGGTCGCGCAGGTGGCCGTACGCGTGGAACGAAATCTTCACCACGTCCGGTTCCCCCGCCAGCGCGATGCGGTTAAGCGTGTCGATGTCCTCGTAGCGCTCGACGACGGGCGGCGCCCCCTCGATGCGGCCTTCCACCCAGGGGGTGAAGATGAAGGTGTCGTTGGGGCAGGGGGAATACGCCAAAACCAGAGGTCCAAGAGGTCCGCGGGGTCCATCAGGTCCGAGGGGTCCATCAGGTCCGAGGGGTCCATCAGGTCCGAGGGGTCCGAGAGGTCCGAGGGGTCCGAGAGGTCCGAGAGGTCCGAGAGGTCCGGCCATTAGAGGTTCTCGGCGAGGCGTAAGACGACGGCCTGGGCAGCGGCGGCGGCTTCGGCGATCTTCCACGCGGCACGGTTGCGATCTTCCACCAGGTTGCTGACGCCGCGGACCTCGAGGAACGGCACATCGTGCAGCGCGCAGACGTGCGCGGCGGCGGCGCCTTCCATAGACTCGCAGAGCGCGCCGAACCGCCGGTGAAGTTCGTCGCCGCGCGCGCGGACGCCGGTGACTGTCGAGACGGTGAGAAACGGCCCCGTCGCGGCCACGAGCGAACCGCAGACCGCGGCCGCGCGCGCCACCAGTCGCGCATCGAGTGGAAACTCGTTGAAGCGCGCCGGCCGCGCGCCGTTGGCTTCGACCAGCGGGATACCGATTTCATCCGCCGGCCGCCACCCCTGCGGCGTCAGGACGCCCAGGTCGCCATACGTTTCGCTGGTCGCGAGCGCGACCGCTTCGACGGCCAGACCGCCCGGCACATACGCGCCGGCGATTCCTGTTTGAATGACGAGAGAGGGCTTCGGCCGCGTCGACAGGTACTGCGTCAAGGCGTGAGCGGTGTTGACGGCGCCAATTCCTGTGATCACGACCTGCGACGCGTTCAGCCTCGCCGCTTCGAGCGGCGTCGCCGCCAGGATCAGCACTGTGTCCGTGTGTCGCAATCGTCGAACCTCTCGGACCTCTTGGACCTCTTGGACCCCTCGGACGACCCTCGGACCCCTCGGACCTCTTGGACCCCTCGGACCCCTCGGACCCCTCGGACCTCTAAACGTCGTCGTCCGGGCTTTCGACGACGTACGTCTGCGACGCGCGCTTGACGACGATCGTCAGGCCGAAGCCGACGATGGCCGCCGACGCGGCGAGGCCGACGTAGATGCCGCTGCCGGCCAGCGCGGTCGGCGCCTCGCCGATGGGCGTGTTCTCGACGATCGCAAACGCCTGCTTGAGCGTGAGGGCGCGCTCGCCGGCGGTGCGGGGCATGATGCGCCACGAGAGCACCATGATGCCGAGCGCGGCCAGGCCGATGACGAGCAGCGGATGCCGCGAGTTCCTGCGGGTGATGATGCTGAGCGCGGCCAGCACGGACGCGAGCCCGCCCAGGCCGGCCACCCACATCGCCGGCACCGCGGGCATGCCGCGCAGCGCCGTGTCGCCGATGTTGACCCAGGGGAGAAAGGTGCTCGCCGCGAGCAGCAGGCCGGCCGTAAGAGGGATGAAATACCCGCGCATGGCCGGGCGAAACAGATCACCCAGGCCGCTCACGCCTACTGCGCGTCCTTCCATTCCTCGTGCCACGCCATCTGGATGGCCTCGAGCTTCGGCTCGTTGGACGCCTTCGGATCGTCGTCGAAGCCGTCGAGCGCGAGCACGCGGTCGCGGAGGTCCGTGAACCGGATCGTCAGGGGATCAACGCCGGGGAACTTCTCGGTGAGCGCGATGCCGATGTCCTCGGCGTCGATCCACTTCACGGGTTCACCCCTTCGGCCTTGCGATCCTTCCTGTCGGACTTGCCCAGCTGGATGCCGCCGCCTTCCTGAACGTAGTTCCGCGTATACATCGGCAGCTCGCACACGACGTCGCCCTTGATCACCGCCTGACAGCCGAGGCGCGAGTCGGTGGTGAGGTCCCAGGCCGTGTCGAGGCGGTCGAGCTCGTCGTCCTGCGCCTCGCTGAGATTGGCGGCGCCCTGGCGAATGATGACGTGGCAGGTCGTGCACGCGCAGCTGCCGCCGCAGGCGTGCTCGAGGCCCAGGTCGAAGTGCTTCGACACATCGAGGAACGACTCGGGCTTGCCGTGGTTCGAGTAGGGCAGCTTGCCGTGCTCGAACTCCACGGTCTTCGTCTCGCCGTCCATGATGAACGTGACTTTAGGCATCTATCGTCCCGGCGGGCCTGAAAGGCCCGCCCTACAGTTCGTTGACGTTCTTTCCCGACAGCGCGGCCTGCACCGAGCGATTCATCAGCAGCTCGGCGAGCAGCCGCGTGGCATCGTTTAGTACGTGCGTCTTCTCGTCAATGAGCTCGCGATCGGCCGACTCCATGACGGCCTTCAGATCGACAAGAGCCGACTCGATGCGCTGCGTCTGCCCCTGGGGCAGCTCGCGGGCGATCTCGTCGAACCCGGGAGCGCGCAGCGATTTCTCCGTGGCCTGGATGACGGTTTCGGCCTCGTTGCGGGCTTCGATCAGCAGGCGCGCGGCAAAGTCGGCCTCCGCGTGCTCGAACGACTCGAGCAGCATCCGCTCGACTTCCTCGTCGGTCAGGCCGTACGACGGCTTCACCTCGATCGTCTGCTCGATGTCGGTGCGAAGTTCGTGCGCGGTGACGCTCAGGATGCCGTTCGCGTCGATCTGGAACTGCACCTGCACCCGCGGCAGCCCCGCGGGCATCGGCGGAATACCGCGCAGCTTGAACCGCGCCAGCGAACGGTTGTCGGCGACGAGCTCGCGCTCGCCCTGCAGCACGTGGATGTCCACGGCCGTCTGATTGTCGGCGCCGGTCGTGAACATCTCGCTGCCGGTCGCCGGAATGGTCGAATTGCGGAGGATGATCTTCGACACGACGCCGCCCAGTGTCTCGATGCCGAGTGACAGCGGCGTCACGTCGAGCAGCAGCATCTCGCGGCTGCCGGAGACGAGGATGTCCGCCTGCACCGCGGCGCCGAGCGCGACGACCTCGTCGGGGTTCAGCTCGCTGTGCGGCGTCCGGCCGAACAATTCGCCGACCAGGCGGCGGACGAGCGGAATCCGGGTCGATCCGCCGACCAGCACGACCTCGTCAATCTGCGAGGCGTCGATCTTCGCGTCCGCCAGCGCCTGCCGGCACGGCTCGAGCGTGCGATCGACGATCGGCCGAATCAGGGCGTCGAACTCCTCGCGGGTAAACGGCGCGCCGTTGAGCTCGGCCGCTTCGCGTTCGGAGAGATCCCACTTCGCCTGGATGACCGCCTTGCGGATTTCCTGGATGCGCTCGGCGGACTGCGTCCACCCCACCTGCGCGAGCACGCGGTGCATGAGCAGCAGGTCGATATCGTCGCCGCCGAGATGCGTGTCGCCTCCGGTGGCCAGCACCTGGAACACGCCGTCCTCGACGCGAAGGATGGAGATGTCGAACGTCCCGCCGCCGAAATCGTAGACGGCGATGAGCCCGGCGTGCCGCTTGTCGAGGCCGTACGCGAGCGACGCCGCCGTCGGCTCGTTGATGATGCGCATCACGTCGAGGCCGGCGATGCGGCCGGCGTCGCGCGTCGCGGTGCGCTGTGCGTCGTTGAAGTACGCGGGGACGGTGATGACCGCGCGATCGACCTCGTTGTCCACCTCGCCCTGTTCGGCGAAGAACGCCTCGGCACGGCGCTTCAGCTCGCGGAGGATGAAGGCCGAGATCTCGGGCGGCGTGAACTCGCGATCGCCGAGGCCGATCTTGACCACCCCGCCGCTTTCGCCGCTCACGCGGAAGGGCAGCAGGCTCGCCTCGTCGCGGACATCATCCACGCCCTTGCCCATGAAGCGCTTCACGGAATACACGGTGCGGGCGGCGTCGGTGAGCAGCCGACGCTGGGCTTCGCGGCCCACGAAGATCGTCCCGTCGGGCGCCGCCGACACGATCGACGGCAGCAGCCCGTCGCCGCTGCGGTCGCGGATGACGACCGGAGCGCCTTCCGTCACGAAGGCGACCAGGCTGTTGGTCGTGCCGAGGTCGATGCCGACGACGCGGCTCACTGCGCCAGCTCCCGTTCGATGCCGGCGAGCAGGTTGTTGATGTAGTTGCGCTCGAGCACGCGCTCGCGAAGCGCCTGGAGCACGGGCCGCCGTTCGACGATGCCCGCGCGGGCGTCGAGGAGCGCGTCCCAGCGGGCGGAGAGCTCCTGGAGACCGGCCTCGTGGGCGTCGCGCTTCTGCTCGATGGGTCCGCGCGCACGCTCGAGCCGCGCCTTCCAGACGCCGTCTGCCGCCCCGGAGGCGCGCAACTCGCGGATCTCGTCGAGCTCCTCGTTGAGCGTGAACACTTCTTCGAGCAGCGCCGGCGGCACCTTGCTGCCCTGCTCGGGACCACCCGGCGCAAACCCCTCGAGCTGCAGCAGGTACTCGACGCGGGCAATCGGCTGCTTGAGCGTCCGGTAGGCGTCGTTCAGGTACGACGAGCGTTCAAGGCTCGCCCGCCGCTCGCCCGGCGGCGCGTTGTAGAAGTAGTCCGGGTGAAACTGACGGCTGAGCGTCCGGAACCGCTGCTCGAGCTCCGCAGGATCCAGGTTCAGCCTGCGCGGTAGCCCCATGAAGCCGAAATAGTCCCCGTGCCGCCCAATCGACAGGATCTTCGTGCACTGCGGGCAGAAGTGCGCGTCGACCGGCGCGCCGCCGCCGCAATCGCGGCAAACCTGGATGGTGGGGGCGGTGGGAATTGGCGAGGACATGACTGAAAGGTTCATGGTTCAGGGTTCAGCGTTCAGGGTTCTGGTTCCAGTCGCGTCAGCCGAACCTTGAACCCTGAACCTTGAACCCTGAACCTCTTTTTCTCTACGCCCCGAACGAGCTGCCGCAGCCGCAGGTGGACTTCGCGTTCGGGTTGTTGAACACGAAGCCCTTGCTGATCATGTTCGTGTCGTACTCGAGCACCGTCCCGTTGAGATACAGCAGGCTCTTTTTGTCGACGTAGATCTTCGCGCCGTCCGGGCCTTCGAAGACTTCGTCGCCCATCCGTGCCTGCTTCTCCCACGCGAAGGTGTAGCTCAGCCCCGAGCAGCCGCCGCCCTTCACGCCGACGCGCAGTCCGCCCTCGTCGATGCCCTGCTTGGCCATCAACGTGCGAATCTTGCGTGCGGCGCCTTCGGAGATCTGAATCATCGTTACGCGGTCGGCTGGGCGTGCGTGTCCGCGCCCTTTTCCGCCGACGAGTCCTGCTTCTTCTTGTAGTCGGCGATTGCCGCCTTGATCGCGTCCTCGGCAAGCACCGAACAGTGGATCTTCACCGGCGGCAGGCTCAGCTCGGTGACGATGTCCGTGTTCTTGATCGCCAGGGCCTCGTCCACCGTCTTGCCCTTCAGCCACTCGGTCGCGAGGCTCGAGCTCGCGATCGCCGATCCGCACCCGAACGTCTTGAACTTCGCGTCGTCGATCACGCCGGTCGAGGGGTTCACCTTGACCTGCAGCTTCATGACGTCGCCGCACTCGGGCGCACCGACGAGCCCCGTGCCGACGTTCGGATCTTCCTTCGGCAGCGAGCCGACGTTCCTCGGGTTTTCGTAGTGGTCGATTACCTTGTTCGAGTAAGCCATGTCAGTGCTGTCCTTCCGTTTGCCACTGCATCGTGGACAAATCCACGCCTTCTTTTGCCAGCTCGTAGAGCGGCGACATCTCGCGCAGCCGCGTTACGACGTTCGTCAGCTTGTCCGCCACGTAGTCCACTTCCTCCTCGGTCGACCAGCGGCCGAGGCCGAAGCGGATCGAGGAGTGCGCCAGGTCGTCGCCGGCGCCGAGCGCCTTGAGCACGTAGGACGGCTCGAGGCTGGCCGACGTGCACGCCGAGCCCGACGAGACCGCGACGTCGTTGATGCCCATCAGCAGCGACTCGCCCTCCACGTAGGCGAAGCTGATGTTCAGGTTGTGCGGCAGACGATGTTCGGTCGACCCGTTGATGTAAATCTCGTCGAGGCCTTTATGCAGCCGGGCGTTCAGCCGGTCGCGCAGCGCGCTGAGGCGCGCCGTGTCGGCCGCCATCTCGACGCCGGCACAGCTCCGCGGCCTTGCCGAAACCGACGATGCCCGGGACGTTGAGCGTGCCGGACCGCATGCCGCGTTCGTGGCCGCCGCCGTCGATCTGCGGCGCGAGCAGCACGCGCGGGTTGCGCCGCCGGACGTACAGCGCGCCGACGCCCTTCGGCCCGTACATCTTGTGCGCGCTGATCGACGCCATGTCCACTTTCAGATCGTTCACGTTGAACGGAATCTTCCCGACCGCCTGGACGGCGTCGGTGTGGAACAGGATCCCCTTCTCCTTCGCGATGGCGCCAATCTCGGCGACCGGCTGAATCACGCCGATCTCGTTGTTGGCGCTCATGATCGAGATGAGGATCGTCTTGTCGGTAATCGCGGCGCGCAGCGCGTCGAGGCTGATGCGGCCGTCCTTCTGCACCGGCAGATACGTGACGCGGTAGCCGTCCTTCTCGAGGCGCTTGCACGTGTCGATCACCGCCTTGTGCTCGGTGACGCACGTGATGATGTGGTTGCCCTTCTCGCGGTACATCTCGGCCGCGCCCTTGATCGCGAGGTTGTCCGACTCGGTGGCGCCGCTCGTGAAGACGATTTCCTTCGCGTTCGCGCCGATGAGATCGGCCACCTGCTTGCGGGCCTTGTCCACGGCCTCCTCCGCCTCCCATCCGAACGGATGGTTGCGGCTGGCCGCGTTCCCGAAGTGCTGCGTGAAGTACGGCAGCATCGCCTCGACGACCCGGGGATCGACCGGGGTCGTGGCGTGGTAGTCCATGTAGATCGGAAGCTTCACAGCCATATGCGTTCCCTACAGATGCGTCAGCAGCACGGCCGCGCGCGCCGGCGCCGGCGGCGCCGTCTGCGGCGATTCGGCGGCCAGCTCGGCGATCGTGCACTCGCCGAGGGCCGAAAGGATTCGTTCGCGGACCCGCCACAGCGGATCGCGCACATTGCATTTCGCGTACTGATCGCACTGCCCTTCGTCGGTCGAACAGGCGGTGACCGTCACCGGGCCGTCAATCGCCTGGATGACGTCGGCGACCGAAATCTGCACCGGCCGGCGGGCCAGCTCGTAGCCGCCCCGGGTGCCCTGGTGCGAGGCGAGCAGCCCCCGGCGGACCAGCCGCTGCAGGACTTTCGCCATAAGTTCGATCGGGATGTCGTACTGTTCCGCGATCTCGCGGGCGCTCGACGAGCCGTTGGTGCCCCGGAGCGCCAGGTGTTTCATGGCAATCAGGGCGTAATCGGCCTTTTTTGAGAGCCTCAGCATAAATCGTCAAATCTGAAATACGACCGCTACAGTCCGATATTAATACTTTGGCTGGCTCGGATCAACCTTATCAATCCACTCGAGGATTCCGCCCCTCAGGTTCGACACCTTCTTGTAGCCCTTCGACCGCAGGAAGTCGGCGGCCTTCGCGCTGCGCGCGCCGACCTTGCACTGCATCACGAACTCGTCGTTCGGGTCGAGCTCGACGTAGCGTTTCGGGATGTCGCCGAGCGGAATCAGGATCGAACCGTTGATCTTGTTGATCTGGTACTCGCTCGGCTCCCGCACGTCGACGATCGTCAGCACGTCGCCGCGGTCGAGGCGCTTCTTCAGATCGACCGCCGAAATCTCGGTGGTGCCGCCCGACACCGGCTCTTCCACGCCCGCCTGCACGCCGCAGAACTCCTCGTAGTCGATCAGCTTCGTGACGGTCGGATGCGTGCCGCAGACCGGGCAGTCCGGGTCTTTCCTCAATTTCAGCTCGCGGAACTTCATGCGCAGCGCGTCGAAGATCAGGAAGCGGCCGATGAGCGGCTCGCCCGCGCCGATGATGAGCTTGATCGTCTCGGTCGCCTGGATGCAGCCGACGACGCCGGGCAGCACGCCGAGCACGCCGCCTTCCGCGCAGCTCGGGACGAGCCCGGGCGGCGGCGGCTCCGGGTAGAGGCACCGGTAGCACGGGCCTTCCTTCGTCGCGAACACCGACGCCTGGCCCTCGAACCGGAAGATGCTGCCGTACACGTTCGGCTTGCCGAGGATGACGCACGCGTCGTTCACGAGATACCGCGTCGGAAAGTTGTCGGTGCCGTCGACGATGATGTCGTAGGGCGCGAAGATCTCGAGCGCGTTCTCGGACGACAGCGCCGTGTTGTACGTCGGGACGTTGATGTTCGGGTTGATCGCGAGCAGCCGGTCCTTCGCGGAATCGAGCTTCGGGCGGCCCACGTCCGGCGTCCCGTGCAGAATCTGCCGCTGCAGGTTGCTGAAGTCCACGACGTCGAAATCCACGATGCCGATCGTGCCGACGCCGGCTGCGGCGAGATACATCGCGACCGGCGATCCCAGGCCGCCGGCGCCGATGCAGAGGACCTTCGCGGCCTTGATCTTCTGCTGCCCCAGCACGCCGACTTCCGGCAGGATCAGATGACGGCTGTAACGCTTGAAGTCGTCCCTGGTGAGCTCCGGTAGTGTGGCCGGCGCTTCCGCCGCAGGCGCGCCGCCGGCGACCGACGGGATGATGCTGACGGTATCGCCCGCGTTGATCGGCGTCTGCTCCTTCTGCAGGTAGCGGATGTCTTCGTCGTTGACGTAGATGTTGACGAAGCTCCGCAGCTTGCCTTCGGCGTTGTACAGATGCGCCTTGAGGCCGGCGTGCCTGTTGATCAGATCGGCCAGCAGCTCGCCCACCGTCTTGCCATCCACTTCGACCGCGTCTTTCCTGTCGGTGAACGGCCGCAGGGGGGTTGGAATCAGAATCTTAGTCGCCATTGAGCTCGCCCTCTTCAAATGCGGAACGGTCTTCTTTCAAAAACCAGACTGTCATGGCCGCGGCTGCACCCGAGGCAACGGCGACGATGATGTACGCGAACGTGGGCCACGCGTGATCGAGATCGTACTGCGACGGCCGCGACGGGTGATCCGGGTGAGAGTGATAAAACCCGAGCAGCTCGCCGCCGAGCTCGGTCGCGCGCTGCTCTGCCAGGCGGTAATCCGACGGCCGGACCATGAATCGCCGCCGCGGGCCTTCCTCTGTCGTGTTCGGCAGCGCCACGGTGGCCGTGGCGTGGCCCTCTGTCCCGATGAGGGCGCCGCAGCACTCGTGCGGATAGGTTTCCTCGCCATGCCGCCTGATCGCCTGATCCACCGCGGCGGTCACGCGAAACACTTGAACGTTCACGTCAGGCTTCGCTTCAGGCATCTATCTATGCCCCGCACGCCGATGCTTACGCATCGGCGGTCCAGAATTTTTCGGTCAGGTACTTCTCCGCGCCGTCCGGAAACACGGTGACGATGAGGCCCTTGTCGAGGCGGCGCGCGACCTGGAGCGTGGCCGCCAGCGCGGCGCCCGACGAGATGCCTGCCATGACGCCTTCCTCGCGCGCCAGCCGCCGGACCATCTCGAAGGCGTCTTCGCTTTCAACGCGCAGATCCTCGTCGGCCAGCTTCGGATCGTAGATGCCCGGGACGATCGCCGACTCCATGTGCTTCAGACCTTCGAGGCCGTGAAACGCCGTGGCCGGCTGAAACGAGATCAGCTTGATCGCCGGGTTGAACTGCCGCAGCCGCCGCGCCGTGCCCATGAACGTCCCGCTCGTGCCGAGGCCCGCGACGAAATGCGTCAGCGCGCCGCTCGTCTGCTCGATGATCTCGGGCCCGGTCGTGTCGTAGTGCGCCATCCAGTTGCCGTCGTTGTTGTACTGATCCGGGTAGAAGTAGCGATCCGGCTCCTCCGCCTTCAGACGCCGCGCCTCGCGAATCGCGCCGTCGGTGCTCTCGAGCGGATCCGTCAGGAGCAGCTCGGCGCCGAACGCCTTCAGGATCAGCTTGCGCTCGGGGCTGGCGTTGGCCGGCACGCAGAGCTTCACCTTGTACCCGCGCGCCGCGCCAATCATCGCGTACGCGATGCCCGTATTACCGGACGTCGCGTCGAGAATCGTGAGCCCGGGCCGGAGGGCACCGGATTTCTCGCCTTCGGCCAGCATCCGCGCAGCCGCACGGTCCTTGACCGACCCGCCGGGGTTCTGGCCCTCGACCTTCGCGCAGATCTCGACGCCCGGGCACTCCTTTTCGAGCAGCCTGAGGCGGATGAGGGGGGTGCGGCCGATGAGATCGAGCACGGAAACGCCGACGGCCGGGACAGTTGGAGACGCCATGGGATATACGACTGAACCAGTCCGAATTATACCAACCGCGGGAACGCTGTCAAAAAGGCGTCATACAATCTGAACCCGGTGACCTCGGCGCCCGTTGTCGTACGCCTCGGCGGTTGGCTGTTCCGGCAGCGGACCTGGCTGCCCGTTCCTATGGCCGCCGCGCTCATCTTCGTTCCCCCCGATCCCGCCGAGTCGTCCGTCCCGTTCTGGATCGCCGGCCTGACGCTGGTCGCCGCGGGGGAAGCGCTCCGCCTGTGGAGCGTCCATCATATCGGCGCGATCTCGCGCACGCGGAGCGACCGTCTCGGCCCGCTCATTGCCGCCGGTCCGTTCGCGCTCGTGCGCAACCCACTCTACATCGGCAACATCGCGCTGTGGGCCGGCTTCGCGGTGACGGCGCAGCTGCTCTGGCTCACGCCGGCCATCGTCCTGCTGCTCGCCCTCGAGTACCACGCGATCGTCCGCTGGGAAGAAGAGCTGCTCGCCACGCGTCTCGGCGACGCCTACCGGGACTATGCCCGGCGCGTGCGCCGGTGGCTGCCGGGGCTTCCGTCCGCTGCTTCCCCGACACCGGGGATGTCACCATCCCCAGGCCCGGATCCCGCCACGTTCTCGTGGGGTCAAACGTTTTTCAGCGAGCGCGGCACGTTGATAGCCATCGTGGCTGGGATCGCGCTGCTGTTGCTGAAACGCAGAATGTAGAACGGACAACGTAGAAGGAGCTCCTCCGCGTTCTACGTTCTACGTTCTACGTTTTTCTTCGCCTCCGCCGCCTCGTGCAGCGTCTGCCACAGGTACCACGAGGCGACCGAACGGTACGGCCGCCACGCTTCGCCGATTTTCAACACCCGCTTCGGTTCGGGCCGCTTCCGCAGCCGGTACAGCCGCTGAATCGCGGTCACGATGCCGAGGTCGCCGACCGGCAGCACGTCCGGCCGGTGCAGCCGGAACATCAGGAACATCTCGGCGGTCCAGCGGCCGAATCCCTTCACCGCGGTCAGACGCTCGATTACGAGGTCGTCCGGCAGCGCGTCGAGCTCGTCGAGCTGGAGCCGCTCGTCGCCGATCCGGGCGCACAAGTCGCGCAGATAGCCCACCTTCTGCCCGCTCAGGCCGACGCCGCGCAGCACATCGTCCTCGAGCACGTGGATGGCCGCGGCGCCGGGAATCTCGCCGCCGGGGAAGAGCGCCACGAAGCGGCCGAAGATCGTCGCGGCCGCCTTCGTTGAGAGCTGCTGGCTCACGATGGCGCCGACGAGCGCCGTCAGGTGGTCGTGTCTCTGCCGCGCGGCCATGCCGCACGGGCCGATACGCTTGACGACGGCCCCGAGCACGGGGTCGCGGCGCATGATGAGGCGGCGGGCTTTGTCGTAGTCGGCTGGCGTCACGTCAATGATCCACGAGGGCGCCGCACGCGACGCGAAACCCGATGCTGTACGCGTAGGTGTCGGGCGGAACTTTGTGACGATAGGAGCAGCGCAGCATCGCGACGTCTTCGGTCACCCAGGATCCGCCGCGCACGACGCGCTGGCTGCCGTCGCGCGGGCCCGCGGGATTCCGGTGATCGTCGCTGCTGTAGTACTCGGGATCGTACCAGTCGGACACCCACTCCCACACGTTGCCGATCATGTCGCACAGCCCGAACGCGTTCGGCGGATAGGTCCCCGTCGGCCGCGTGCCCCGCTGCCGCTTGGCCGAGCGGTCGGGGAGGTAGCTGCATCCCGACGGGTCGAAGTCGTTGCCCCACGGATATCGCATGCCTTCAACACCGCCGCGCGCGGCCTTCTCCCATTCGGCCTCGGTCGGAAGCCGCACGGTTCGGCCGGTCGCTTCCGACGACCACGCGCAGTACGCCATCGCGTCGGCATACCGCACGAGCACGACGGGATGATTGCCGTGCCCGGCGGGCGGATGGCCGCCCTGCCAGATGTAGGGCGTCGCGAGATCCTTGAACACGGTCTGCAGGTCGCCCGACGCGATGAGCGGCAGCTCGTCGATCGACGGCACCGGGTGGCCGGTGGCGCGGACGAACTTCGCGTACTCGTCGTTGGTGACGGGAAACCGGCCGATGTAGAACTCCGCGACCGTCACGCGATGAACCGGACGTTCGTCCTGCTCGGCGTCGGCTGCGCCCATGAGGAAATCGCCGGCCGGAATTCTGGCGAGGTGGGGAGCGGCTGCTGCAAGCGTCATCGAGCCGAAAAGCCAGTATAGTCCAGTGGATGACGAGTCCTCTCAACGGTATCACCATCCTCGACCTCACGCGCGTTCTCTCGGGCCCCTATTGCACGATGCTTCTGGCCGACATGGGCGCGCGCGTCATCAAGGTCGAGCAGCCGCGCAGCGGCGACGACACGCGGCACTGGGGACCTCCCTTCCTTGGGACCGAGAGCGCCTATTTTCTGAGCATCAACCGCAACAAGGAAAGCGTGACGCTCGACTTCAAACACCCGGAAGGCCGCGCCATCCTCGATCGCCTGATCGCGAAAAGCGACGTCATCGTCGAAAACTTCCGGCCCGGCGCGCTCGCGAAGCTTGGCCTCGACTACGCGTCGCTCGCGCCGGCGCATCCGCGGCTGGTTTATTGTTCGATTTCCGGTTTCGGCCAGACCGGCCCCCGCCGCAAGGAGCCCGGCTACGACGCGGTCCTGCAGGCCGAAGGCGGCCTGATGAGCATTACGGGATCGCCCGACGCGCCGCCGGTTCGCGTGGGCGTCGCCATCGCGGACATCGTCACGGGGATGTTCGCCGCCCAGGGTGTCTCGATGGCGCTCTACGCGCGCGAGCGCACGGGCCGCGGCCAGCTGGTCGACGTCAGCATGCTCGACACGGTGGCGGCGCTGCTGACCTACCAGGCCGGCATCTACTTCGCTACCGACGCGCCGCCGGTGCGGCTCGGCAACCGCCATCCGACGATCGTCCCGTACGAAACCTTTTCGGCGTCCGATGGCGACTTCGTCCTGGCCGTCGGCAACGACGATCAGTGGCGCCGTTTCTGCGAAGTGACCGGCCTCGACGCCGGCGATCGGTTTGCCACCAACCGCGGACGCGTCACCGGCTACGCCGAGCTGCGGCCGATCGTGGCCGGCGTGCTCAGTCCGCATCCGCGCCGCTACTGGATCGAGAAGCTGACGGCGGCCGGTGTCCCGTGCGGGTCGGTCCGCGATCTGCGCGAAGTGTTCAGCGATCCGCAGCTGGCGGCGCGCGAGATGGTCGTGCCGATGCACCACGCCGCCGCGGGCGACATCCGCGTGCTCGGCACGCCAATCAAGCTGTCGGACACGCCGGCGGCCGTGCGCGTCGCGCCGCCGACGCTCGGTGAGCATACCGACTCGGTGCTCGCGCATGATCTGGGCCTCGGCGGCGAGGTCATCGGCCAGCTTCGAGCCACGGGGGTGGTCTGATGGAAGTTTCCGCCGTTCGCCAGCAGATCCTCCAGACGATCGAACGCGCGAAGCGCACCGCCGCGGATCGGCGCGCCGCCAACGACGAAGCCGGACGCGAATACGGCGTTTTCCTCGATCAGCTGGCCGTGCCGCTGTTCCGGCAAACGAGCGGTGTGCTGCGGGCCGAAGGCTACCTGTTCAACCTGTTCACGCCAACCGGGGGCGTGCGCCTGATGTCGGACAAGTCGGCTGACGATTTCATCGAGCTCGTGCTGGACACCACGGGCGCCGCGCCGCAGGTGGTGGGACGCACCAGCCGGGCGTGGGGCAACAGGACGAACGTATCGGAACAGCCGTTGAACCCGTCGGGGCCGATTCGCGAGGTGGCCGAAGCCGACGTGCTCGCGTTTCTGCTGAAGGCGCTCGAACAGTTCGTGGACAGATAGGTCGGGTAGGTCAGGTCGGTCGGGTAGGTCGGGCGGGTTCTACGTTCTACGTTCTACGTTCTACGTTCTGCATTCCGCCCGCATCAGCACCAGGACGCTCGATTGCGACCGTGTCCAAGCCCAGACGCTTGAGCAAGGCGACGAAGCCGGCGCGGTCCGCGGCCCGGCGATACGCTTCGCGAACGTCGACCGCCCCGCTCTGCACGAAGGCCGCGAGGGAGTCGTTGAGCGGCACCATCCCCTGCCGGCGGCCGCCTTCGATCGCGGCCGGCAGCTGCGATGTCCGGCCTTCCGCGATGATGCCCGCCACGGCCGGCGTATTCAACAGCACCTCGCGCGCCGGCAGCCGGCCGCCGCCGGTCTTGCGCAGCAGCACCTGTGCCACGATTCCCCGCAGGTTCTCGGCCATCGCCAGCTGCACCTGACGGCGGTTCTCGGGCGGATACAGGTTGATGATGCGATCGACCGCCGCAGTCGTGTTGTGAGCCGGGAACCCGCCGATCACGAGCTGCCCCGACGCCGCGGCTTCGAGCGCCACGTTGATGAGCGGCGCCGTGCGCATCGACTCGACCACCAGCACATCCGGATCTTCCCGCAGCGCCGCCCGCGCCACCCTGTCCACATCGTCATAGCTGCCGCGCACCTCGCGCTGGCTGATGAAGGACGTTCCGCGCTCGTGGACGACGTTGATCTCGCTTTCGATGGTGATCACGTGGTCGCGGCGCGAGTGGTTGATGAGATCGACGAGCGCCGAAATCATCGTCCGCTTGCCGCTCAGGCGCGAGCCGGCGACGAGCACGAGGCCGCCGGCCTCGAGGGCCAGCGACTGCACTTCGCTCGAGAGGCCGAGCTGTTCGGCCGACACCGCCCGGATCGGCATCATGCGGAACACGCCGCCCGGCCCGCGATGATCGCGGAAGCTCAGGCACCTGACGCGCCCGACGCCGTCAACGTCGCTGATCCACTCCGTCGCCACGCCGCTGCGCAGCGCCTCGTGGTTGCGGTCGGGCATCAGCGTCAGCAGCAGGGATTCGACGTCGTTCGGCCCGTGCGACGGCTCGCCCTCGAGCATCTGGATTTCGCCGTCCACGCGGACCGATGGCCGCGCGTCGCACGAGAGGTACAGCGTGGAGGCGCCCCGCGCCGCGGCCATGCGCAGCAATCGATCGAGGCCGGACACGCCGACCGGAATTGGCGGCGGCGGCGCATCCGCGCGGATCGGGCTGCGCGACATCGGCAGCACGACCGCCGGCGGCGGCGGTAGAGCGGCGACTGGAGACGGCGCGGCGGCCGGCGGCGGCACGATCGGCGGTGGCGCCATGCTCGGCGGCGGTTCCACGACGGGTGGTTGTACGGGCCTGGGCGCCGCCACGGGCGCCGGCGGCGCGGGCGTGGGCGGCGCGGCCACGACCGGCGGGGCAACTGGAGGCGGAGCCGGCGGCGCAGGTGCAGGCGCCGGCACAGGCTTCGGCGGCTCGGGCACGGCGGCAACTGCAGGCGGCGCGACAGGCGGTAGCACAACGACAGGTGGAGACACCGCGACGGGCGGCGGCGCCACGGCAGGCGGCGGCTCAACGACCGGCACCCACGGTGCGCGCGCTGGTTCCGGCTTGGGCCGCGCCAGTTCAGGCGCCGGGAGCGGTGCGGCCGCAACCGGTTTCGAAACCTGCGGCTCCGGCGTCACGGCCGGCGGCTGGATCTCGTACAGCTGCGCGGCGTCGGGAACTTCGAGGGCCCCGATGTCGATCGGAGCCTCGTCAGCTTCGGCTTCTGCGGCCTCGCGGCCTCGCCCATCCTCGGAACGACCTGGATGGCCCAGGGGGCCCACATCATCGATGTCCGAATAGTCGGCGCTGGCGGACGCCCTGAGGCTCTGGTCGCTGGCGGAAGCGGTAGAGATAGGGGAAGAACCGGAGAACAAGTCGTCCGGCACCTGATCGTCGTCGGACACCTTCCGGCGCCTGATTTCGACCCAGACGTCGTCTCCGCCGCGGGCGGCCACGACCGTAAAGCTCTCGCCCGGAAACTCGGGCAGCGCCGCCAGTTCCTGCTGGATGGCCCCGAACTCCTCGAGCGAGCTCAGGGCATCGGCCGGCAGCAGCTGCGAGACGATGCCGTTGACGGCCTCGAGGGTCAGTCCGCGGCTGGCCAGCTCAATCTGTCCCGACGGGGCAACCACATAGGGCTTGTCCCCGGCGTGCATGACCAGCGCCTCGCCGTCGACGCCGACGATGGCCTGCAGCAGTGAAGGAACCAGACTCATTGACTATGCGCGTATCGGCACGACGGAGCACCGTCATTAGGAACGCCTCGGGGCGCCGGCGTCGTAGAGCCTGACCAGCTCGACCAGCTTGTAACCCCTGGTCTGGTAAGGGGGGATGATGCGTTCGGTCCGGAGATACTGGAGCATCCCGTCGTCCGAGTAGTCGGGGGCGCCTATCTCGGGCTCCGCCGCCAGCCGGGTTTCGAGCCCCACCACGTCCAGCTTCTGGTATCGGACCGTCCGCGATCCCGGAAAAAGCCCCAGCCGCCTGACGGGCTCGGTCCTGACTGCGGTCTCGAACGCCACGAACAGCTCGTTGCTGATGAAGTTGTAGTCGGCCTCCGAGCGGCTCGCCGGAGCGTCCTCCACGCGGACGTGCGTCAGGCCGTCGAGTTTCGCCAGATGGTCGATGAGCCGTTGGGTGAAGGAACCCTCGCCCGACCACTTCGAGGTGTCGATTTCCATGCTATGCCCCGCCTGCCTTGCGGGCGATGTGGATCGTCATGAGGCCGCCGAGGACGGCTTTGTACTCCACCTGGACGAACCCGCGCGCCTCGAGCATCCGCGCGACGCCTTCGGCGCCTGGATAGCCGCTGATGGACGCGGGGATGTAGCGGTACGTGTCGGGGTCGCCGTGGAGCACCCAGCCGAGCAGGCCGCCCGTCAACCGCAGGTAGGCGAGGTAGACGCTGCGCACGAACGAATTCGCCGGCCTGTTGAAGTCGAGCGACAACGCCCGGCCTCCGTCGTGCAGCACACGGTGGATCTCGTCGATGGCCGCGCGAAGGTCGGGAACGTTTCGCAATCCGTAACCGGCCGTCACGACGTCGAACGATCCGGCCGGAAACGGCAGCGCGATCATGTCGCCGACCAGAAACCGCGGCGCGCGCCTGGCGTCAGCGGACGCCGCGGCCTTCTCGCGCGCCAGCTCGATCATGCGCCGCGTGACGTCGAGTCCAATCACCTTCCATCCGGAGTCCGCCAGGCGGAACGCGATGTCACCGGTCCCGGTCGCCAGATCCAGCGCGCGTCCGCCGGGGCGCGCGCCGCGGGCCGTCACGAGATCGACGAGCCGTCGCTTCCACCGCTGATCCTGCCCGTAGGACAACACGACGGTGATGAGGTCGTACCGATCGGCGATCGTCGAGAAGAGCTTGCGCACGTAGCGCCGCTTGCCGTCAGGCGTGGCGATGGCGTCGGCCAGGTTCGTCTTCTTCATCGGGTGTTTCGTCGGATAATAGCTTTGCATGCTCCCGTCGAGCACGGTCGAAAACTACCTGAAGGCGATCTACCAGGGCCAGTCGACGCTGCCGCCGGGACAGCGCCTGCTGCCGATGGGGCACGTCGCGGCGGCGGTCGGCGTCACGCCGGGCACGGCCACGACGATGGTGAAGGCGCTGGCCGAGTCGGGGCTGGCCGAGTACGAGCCGTACTCGGGCGTGCGGCTGACGAAGGCGGGCGAGCAGCTCGCGGGCCTCGTGCTGCGGCGGCACCGTCTCGTTGAAGCGTTTCTGGTCCACGTCATGGGGATGAGCTGGGCCGAGGTGCACGAGGAGGCCGAACAGCTCGAGCACGTCGTGTCCGAACGCCTGATCGAGCGAATCGACGAGATGCTGGGCCGGCCGACCCACGATCCGCACGGGGATCCGATTCCGGGCGCGGACGGCGCCATCGCCGCCCGCCATCTGGACAACCTGCTGACGTGCCCGATCGGCCAGGCGCTGAAGGTGACGCGCATCGCCGATCAGGATCCGGCGTTCCTGAGGTTCATCGAGCGCAACCGTCTCAAGCCGGGAGAGCGCGTGGAAGTCGAGGCGCGCGACATGGCGGCCGACGCGGTGCGCCTGCGCGGGACCGGCCGGGAGCCGCTGACGATTGGCGCCGGCGCCGCGTCGAAGCTGCTGGTGGAGCTGGATCGCTCGTCGTCCGGCTGAGGTGTAGCGCGGGGCTTTCAGCCCCGCGGCGGGCGGCCCTGAAAGGGCCGCCCTACGGAACGGCAAGCAAATCGGACGGGCGGTCGAGGAGAATCTCATCGCCGCGCAGCTCCGCGCGGGGAAACTCCCGGAACCCGAATCCGTAGCGCGCAACGCAGATCCGCGTGCCGAATGCGCGCGCGGTTCTCCAGTCCACGGCGGAATCACCCACCATGGCCGTCTCGGCGGCGCTGACGCCGGCCCGGGCGCACAGCTGCGCGAGGCCGGCCGGATCGGGTTTCCGCGCAAGCGGTCCATCGCCGCCGATGATCGCGTCGTCTGCAAAGAACCGGTTGAGACTCAATCCGTTCAGAATCCGGACGGTCGCGGCGCGCGGCTTGTTGGTCAGGACGGCCAGCGACGCGCGGGCGCCGAGCGCCTCGAGCACGGCCGGCATCCCCTCGTACTCGCGCGTGTGGTCGAGGAGCCTGGTGTCGTAAATGGCGAGAAAGCGAGCGAGCGCGTCGGCCGGCGGCGTCAGCGTCACGGCTTCGAACGCGCGGGCGACCAGGGTCGCCGCCCCCTCGCCCACCATGGCCGCCACTTCGTCCTCGGCGAGCGGCCGCGCTCCGCACTGAGCGAGCAGCGCGCTGGCCGAGTTCGCGAGGTCGCGGAGAGAATCGACGAGCGTGCCGTCGAGATCGAAGACGAACAGGCGAACGCTCACTCCGTGTATTCCGCGTACCGAGGTAGGCGTCTCCCACACCTTCACGCGCACGACGGGCAGGCCCTGCTGGCTCGCCTGCCGGAAGATGAGCTGCGCGATGTGCTCGACGGTCGGGTTGCTCTGGCAGATGTAGACAGGCTCGCCGAGCTGCTGGAGCAATTTCACGAGCGGATCGTCATGGCGCAGCAGCATCCGGTGGTCGAACTCGCGGTCAATCCAGCCCTTCACGATCCGCTTGATGTCGCTGAAATCGCACACCATGTTGCGCGCGTCGAGCTGCGGCGTCCGGACCTCGATCTCCGCGATCGCGTTGTGGCCGTGCGGATGCTTGCAGACGCCGTCGTAGTCGAGGAGGCGGTGGCCGTAGCAGAAATCTATGCGCTTGGTGACGGAGTACATTTGGTAATCTCGTAATCGGGTAATTTGGTAATTGATCGACGTTACCAGATTACCCGATTACCCAATTACCAGATGCCAACCGCAGTGCTGCTCTCCGGCGGGTTAGACAGCGCGGTCCTGCTCGCCGAAGAAGCCACGCGCGGCCCGGTGCAGCCGATCTATGTGTCGGCGGGGCTCGCCTGGGAAGCGGCCGAGCGCGCGATGGTGGGTGCGCTGCTCGAGAGCGACGCGCTGCGCGGCCGCGCTCGCGATCTCGTCGCGCTCTCCGTGGACATGCGCGACGTGTATGCGGCCTCGCATTGGGCGGTCACCGGCACGCCGCCGGCGTATCACACGCCCGACGAAGACGTGTACCTTCCCGGCCGCAACATCGTCCTGCTTTCCAAGGCCGGCGTGTACTGCGCCATGGCCGGCATCGATCGACTCGTGCTCGGCACGCTCGGCCACAATCCGTTTCCCGACGCGACGCCGGACTTCAGGGCGTCCATGGGGCGCGCGCTGTCGCTTGGGCTGGCACACGACCTCGCGGTCGAGGCGCCTTACGCACAGATCGAGAAGGCCGAGGTCATCCGAAGGGGCGCGGCGCTCGGCGTCCCATTCGAGCTGACGCTTTCGTGTATGAGCCCGGCGATCGGCATCGCCGGGCAGCCGCTGCCGGGACATTGCGGGACGTGCAGCAAGTGCCGCGAGCGGCACGACGCGTTCGTGGACGCCGGCATCGAGGATCCGACCGAGTACGCCAGCGTGCGGTTTACAAACAGGCAGGCCTGAAGACCTGCACTAGTCCCTGCGACGACTAGCGGCGCAGCGTGATCGAACCGTCGCCGGTCCGCACGCGCACCGAGCGTCCGCCCGAACCCAGCCGGCCGCGCACGGTGTTCCGCGTGACGGTGCCCGTGCTCGTGACGCTGACACCGTTCAGGTGAACGCTGCCGTCCCCCGTGTGCGCCTCGAGATCGGCGTTGAAGTCGTCGGGAATCTGAAGGGTGACGGCGCCGTCGCCGCTCGAGATGTCCCAGTCGGCCTCGGTGGCGCTGCCCGGCCGCGCCTCGATGGCGATGCTTCCGTCGCCCGACCGCGCGCGCACGGCGGTCAGCTTGCCGGACACCCTGACGCGGCCATCCCCCGTCGTGGCTTCGACCGCGCCGTCCACGCCGTCGAGGTCGATGCCGCCGTCGCCGGTCGACGCCGAGACGCTGCCGGAACTGTTGCTGGCCTGAATGCGGCCGTCGCCCGAACGCAGCGTGATCGTGCCGTTTACATGGGAGACGCGGATGGCGCCGTCGCCGCTCGAGGCCCGGACGTTCGCGGCCTGAGGCACCGAGACAACCAGGCGTGCGCTCCTGGGTCCGAACCAGCTCCAGTCGTGGCCGCGTGGGTGCTTCACCTCGACGGTCACCCGATTGCCGTCCTGGCTGCTCTGGACCTCGATGGCCGCCGCAGCCGCCGTGTCAGCCGCGTGTTTTTCGACCACGACCATCACTTCCGGCCGATCCCACGACTGAATCTCGATCGAGCCGTCGAAGGTGGTCAGGACGACTTCGGGGGTGCCTTCGACGTTGAATCGCTTCTCGTCGCGCTGGGTGACCCACCCGGAATCAGCCCCGGCGACGATACAGCCGGCAAGTGGCACGCACAGCAACAGGCCCGGCAGCAGGAGAGCGCGACGGGAAATCATGGCTTGATCCTCCGGGAGGCTTAGACGGAATCCGGGCGGCGTGTGTTTCCCGCCTACCCGACCTACCCGACCCACCCGACCTACCTGACCCACCCGACCTGCTTCAGGCGGCCCCCGTCCAGTCGGTGTGCAGGTGCAGCTTTCGCCCTTCGACCGGCAGGAGGGCGGACTCGTCGGCGGGGAAGAAGTGCCGGTTCACGCGTTCGACCAGCGCGGTGAGCTGCCGCTCGTCCGGCGCCTGGATGACGAGGACGCCGCTCGTCTCGGCCGGCGGAAAACGGCGGTCGTCCAGGTAGTCGCGATCCATGGTGACCAGCGTCCGCCGCAGCTGATGAGCCAGGCGGAAATGGGCCACGTCGGAGGCGCGGCGCAGGTTTTCGTCTTCGAGAACGAACAGCACGTCCCAGTGCAGGCGCTGCCGCATGTGGTCCACGAGACCGGCGGGGACGTTGGCGTCGGCGTAAATCCGCGGCCGCGCCGTCAGGCGTTCGGCGTGCGGCGCGAGCTCGGAAGAGAGAGTTCCCATAGAAGGAATGCAGAATGAAGAATGTAGAACGTAGAAGACGCTCTGCGTTCTGCGTTCAACGTTCCACGTTCTACGTTGTCACACCGGCCTTCTTGTCGCGCGCCGCCTTTGCGTCGCGCGCGAGGGCCGCGACGAGCTGGTCGCGCTTGTGCACGAGCTCCCTGCGCGCGCGGCGGCCGTTGGGCGATCCGACGGCGTACTCGCAGAAGAGCGGAAACGCGATCGTCGAGTCGCAGTACGCGACGACCGTATCGGGCAGCACGCCCGGGTTCACTTTGCCCCAGCTGATGGCTTCGGATGGCGACGCGCCCGACAGCCCGCCCCAGACCACCGAGTCCGTCGTGATCTGGATGAAGTAGTCGTTCCCGCCCTTGGGGATGCCGTAGACCTCCCACAGCGTCGGCTGCGCCTGCAGGTAAAAGTTCTTGGGCGATCCGCCGCCCAGGATCACGCATCCGTTCTGCTTGCCGGCCAGCACGATGGCGCAGACTTCGTTGACGTCCTTGTTCGGATCGATCATGAAGCGGCTGCCGTTCATGAGCTCGTGATACGCGATGTTCATGCCGATCGAACTGTCGCCGGGCGACGATGTGTAGAGGGGGACGCCGTACAGGGCCGCGCTCGCGACCACGGAATGCTCCTCGCAGCCCGGCTGCCGCTCGAGCAGGTCGCGTCCGAGGCGGTAGTGAAAGTCCGCCGTGGAGACGGGTTCGTTGAGCCCCGACCGCTCGATGAAATCGCGGATGTAGGCGTCGGTTTCGAGCAGGACCGTCGCCGGAAAGAGGACGTCGTAGATCCGGATCACGCCGTCTTCGTAGAGCTCGCGATCGTCCACGAACGGCGACCCGCGCCGCAGGGTGAAGTTCAGGGCATAGTGGAGGTCGTGGTAGAGGTTCGCGCCCGTCGAAATCACGAAGTCGACGAGGCCGCGTTCCATCATCTCGATGACGCAGCCGCCCAGCCCCGCCGGCGTCATCGCCCCGGCCATGGTCAGGCCGATGGTGGTGTCGTTGGCGGCGTCGAGCATCTTCTCCGAGAAGATCCCGCAGGCCTCGGACAGCCGCCCGGCGTTGAAGGCCTGGAAGCCCTCGTCGATCAGCTGGCGAACGGCGGGACTGCCCTTCGGCCGGTAATATCTGATCGGTTTGCCAGTGAGAAATGACTGGCGGGCGTGCCCGGGCGACCCGGGAGCTCGGTACGGCAAGGCGTTGGCCTCCTCAGCGGCAAAAAATAGCTTAACATCTGTTCGTGGCGGACAATGGCGTCTGGCTCCCGCTTCTCCTTGCTGCTGTTGGGGTTCTGGTCCTTTTCGTCTGGATTGTCTGGCGAAAGGGCCGCTCGTTCGCCCCGGGCCATGTCTTCCACGCGAGCCGCCTGAGCTCGGGCAACCACCTGTTTCCCACGCAGGTGCTCATTTCGCCGACCAGCGTCGTCCAGTTCAAGCCGCGGTGGATCGGCCGCCAGGAGGAAACCATCCACCTGGCGCATGTGGCATCGGTGAAGATCGACACCGGGCTCCTGCTGTCCAACGTCCAGATCGAAACGAGCGGCGGGTCCGACTCCATCAAGTGCCACGGCCACCACAAGGCCGACGCCACGAGGATGAAAGGGCTGATCGAGCAGTATCAGAGCGAGTACTACCGAAAAAGGGACATAGCTCCGATAACGTAAGCGTCGAGATGGACGATCTGACCTTTAGCGCACGGCGAGCCAGCACGGCAGTCCCGGTCCAGCAGTCTTCGGAGCCCACAGAGCTCGATGCACGGTTTCGCACGCTGGTGCAATCGCCGCTGCGGGCAGGCATCCTGCGCTACCTGAGCGCCCGGCCGGACGAGCAGTTCGACGTCGAGTCGCTCATGCAGACCTTCGGGCGCCTGCGGCTGGACGTCGAGAACTGCGTGCGCGAGCTCGTGGATTTCGGCGTGGCCGAGGTGGTGCCCGGGGACCCCGCGCGCTACGGGGCCAAGCGGACGCCGGCCTTCGCCGAGTACCTCGATCAGTTCCTCGAGCGCCGGGCCACCGTCAGCAGCGAGGACCAGTCGCCGTCGGTCCAGCGGTTCCGGGAGATGATCGGCCGCGACGAGAAGATGCTCGTCGTCTTCGAGTGGATCCGCACGGCCGCCAAGTCGGACATCTCGGTGCTCGTGCTCGGCCCCACCGGGTCCGGCAAGGAGCTCGTGGCCAAGATGATCCACGAGCTGTCGCGCCGGAGCGTGGCGAAGTTCCAGGCGCTCAACTGCGCGGCCCTCCCCGACACCCTCTTCGAGTCGGAAATCTTCGGCTACGAGAAGGGCGCGTTCACCGGGGCGCACGACCGGAAGCCGGGCCGCCTCGAGCTGGCCAACGAGGGCACGCTGTTCCTCGATGAGATCGGCGACATGTCGCTCATCGCCCAGGCCAAGCTGTTGCGCGTGCTCGAGGAGCGGCGCTTCGAACGCCTCGGCGGCAACAAGTCCATCGCCGTCGACTTCCGGCTGATTTCCGCGACCAACCGCCCGCTCGAACAGTTCGTGCGCGACGGCCGGTTCCGCGAGGACCTCTACTACCGCGTGAACGCCTTCGCCATCCGGCTGCCCTCGCTGCGCGAACGGCAGGTCGACATCCCGGTTCTCGGCGAGCGCTTCCTCAAGCGGTACTGTGCGGCGCAGGGCCTGCCGCTCGACAGCAAGGCCTTCTCGCGCGAAGCGATCGAGCTGCTCTGCTCGTACCACTGGCCCGGCAACATCCGCGAGCTCGAAAGCACGGTCTCGCGCGCCGCGCTGTCGTCGCCCGGCCGCACGATCCGCGCGAGCGACGTCGAATTCCTGCACGCGAATGTCCCCATCGCCCAGTCTTCCGGCGAACGGCTGCCCTCTCTGGCTGACGCCGAACGCGCGCACATCGTGCGCGTGCTCGAAGCCGTCGACTGGAACAAGAAGGAAGCCGCGCGGGTCCTCGACATCAGCCGGGGGACGCTTTACCGGAAGATCGTCGAGTTCCAGCTCGAGCCCGACGCCAAGCCCTCGCGCCGGAGCCGCGAAGGAGAGGCGTGACCCCGGCCTCCCGGGGTAGATAATGTAGACAATGAAACAGCTACCCGTCGCGGCGCGGGTGTACGTCATAGCCGTCTGCGTCGCCGGCGCGCTCGTCGGCGCGTACTTCGCCCCCCACTCGGTCGCCCGGCCGGGGCTGTTCATCGCGCTCCTCGTGTGTTCGTCGGTCGCCTCGGCCCTCAAGGTCTCCCTGCCCCTCGCCACCAGCGGCTCGACGATGTCGATTTCGTACGCCGTCGACTTCGCGGCATTGCTGCTGCTCGGCGCCGACGAGACGATGGTGGTCGCGGCCACGAGCGCCTGGAGCCAGTGCACGTTCCGGACGCAGAGCCGCGCGGCTATCTACCGCACGCTGTTCAGCATGGCGTCGCTGGTGCTGACCGTGAAGGCCGCGGGGCTGGCGTACGTGTGGCTGGGCGGGGAGCCGCCCGATCAGATGCTTCAGCTCGCGGCGATCCCGAAGCCGCTGGTCGGCGCGGCCACGATGTACTTCGTCTGCAACACGGCGCTCATCGCGACGGCGATCGGCCTGTCGACCAAGCAGGGCATCGTCCGGGTGTGGAACGAGAACTTCCTGTGGAGCGCGCCGAGCTACTTCGTCGGCGCCCTCGCGGCTGCCGTGGCCGCGTGGGTCATCCAGCGCGGCGGCTACTGGACCGCCCTGCTGACATCGATGCCGGTGTACTTCCTCTACCGGACGTACAAGGTCTACCTCGGCCGGGTCCAGGACGAACAGCGGCACGTGCAGGAAGTCTCGGACCTGCACCTCGCCACCATCGAAGCGCTCGCGCTGGCGATTGACGCGAAAGATCAGACAGCGCAGAGCCACATCCGCCGTGTGCAGGTGTACGCCGCCGGCATCGCCCGCGCGCTCGGCATGGCCGAGCACGAAATCCAGGGCGTGAAGACGGCCGCGCTGCTTCACGACATCGGGAAGCTGGCCGTGCCCGAGCACATCCTGTCGAAGCCCGGCCCGCTGACGCAGGAGGAATTCCAGAAGATCCGGATCCACCCGCAGGTCGGCGCCGAGATTATCAGCGGCGTGCCGTTTCCCTACCCCGTGGCCCCGCTGATCCTGAGCCACCACGAGCGCTGGGACGGCAAGGGCTACCCCGCGGGCTCGAAGGGCGAGGAGATTCCGCTGGGCGCGCGCATCCTGTCGGTGGTCGACTACTTCGACGCGCTCATGTCCGAGCGGCCGTACCACAAGGCCATGAGCTTCGACGCGGCCATCGGGCTGCTGCGGCAGGAAAGCGGCAAGGCCCTCGACCCGCGCGTCGTGACGACGTTCATCGAGATGTATCCGGCGCTGGCCGCGGAAGCCGATGCCAGCCAGGCGCCGGCGCGCAAGCTGACCCGCGTGGCCGCGCACGCGCCCGCCGCGCAGCCGGCCGCCGGTCTGTTGCCCGAATCGACTGGCCGCAAGAACGTCTTCGAGGACATCGCGCTCGCCCACCGCGAGATCTACGCGCTCTACGAAATCGCGCAGGCCATGGGCAGCAGCCTCGGCGTGGCGGACACGATGGCGCTCATCTCGTCGAAGCTGAGCAACATCGTGCCGTTCTCGTGCTGCGCGCTGTTCCTGTACAACGAGGACAACGAAACGCTGCGGTGCCGATTCGCCACCGGCGTCCAGGCCGAGCAGATCCAGCAGCTCACGATCCGCAGCGGCCAGGGGCTGACGGGCTGGGTGGCGCGCAATCGCCGGCCGCTGGTGAACGCCCGCCCGAGCGCGGACCTCGAGGCCGCCGGCGTCTCATGGCCGACGACGCTGCAGTCGGCGCTGGTGTGTCCGCTGGTCTTCAACGACCGCTTCATCGGGACGATTTCCGTCTATCACGTCGAGCCGTCGGTGTACACGGACGATCACCGCCGCCTCCTCGATCGCATCTCCGAGCAGGCGGCCGCCGTCATCTACAACTCGATCGTGTTCGAGCAGACGCAGGAAGACTCGCTGACCGATCCGCTGACAGCCCTGCCGAACACGCGGTTCATGTTCATGCACCTCACGCGCGAGCTCGCCCGCGCCGAGCGCCTGAAGCAGGAAGTGTCGCTGCTCGTCATGGACCTCGACAACTTCAAGGACATCAACGACACCTACGGACACCACGTGGGCGACCGCGCGCTGCGCGAGGTCGCGGGCGCGCTGCGGACCGGCATCCGTCCCTACGACATCTGCGTCCGGTACGCCGGCGACGAGTTCATCGTCGTCCTCTCGGGATGCGGAAGCGAAGAGGCCGAGCGCAAGCGGCTCGAGCTGCAGGCGGCGGTGGACAACCTGCATTTCGAGGCGAAGCCGGGGAAATTGCTCCCGATTACCATCAGCATCGGCGCTTCGATCTTCCCGCACGACGGGGACTCGTACGAGACGCTGCTCGCCACGGCCGACAGCCGCATGTACCGCGACAAGACGCGGCGGAAGCGCGGCACGCTGGGCCCCGGCGCGGGCGACGACGTCGCGCCGCGGCCGTCCGGCGCGGCCTCGGGCCTGTCGGACGTCGAGATCAAGCAATCGGCGACCGGCCTCCTCTGATCTCACCATGCGAATGACGGCCTGCCGGTGGCTGGCGGCGCCCGCAGCGATCGTCCTGCTCGGCGGTGCGCTGGTGCGGGCGCAGGCGCCGGCGCCATGCGACCGCGTGTGTCTGTCCGGACTGCTCGACAGCTATCTGGATGCGCTCGTCTCGCGCGAGCCGTCGCGCCTGCCGGTGGCTCCCACGGTCACGTTCACGGAAAACGGACAACGCCTCGAGCTCGGCGACGGGCTGTGGCACACCGTCAGCGGCAAGGGCGGCTACCGCCTCGACATCGAGGATGTCGAAGCCGGACAGGCCGTGCTGATGGGGACGATTCGCGAAGCCGGCGTGCCCACGATTCTCGTCGTCCGGTTGGGAACCGTGGACCGAAAAATCCGGGAGATTGAAACCCTGGTCGTCCGCAATCAGGGTGCGGCCGAAAGCCTCGACCGGATTGGCGCGCCGCGCCGTGCGTGGCTGACGGCAGTACCCGAACCGGAGCGCCGCTCACGCGACGAGCTGGTGCGCGTCGCGAACATGTACTTCTCCGGCATCGAGCTGAACGACGGCAGAGGCGTGTATCCGTTCCAGGAAACCTGCGCCCGCCTCGAGAACGGATCGGTGACGGCCGGCGACCCTTCGCTGGTGCTGGGGACGGCTGCCGCCGGGACGCCGAGTCGCCCGCCGTCCAGCTGCCGCCAGCAATTCGAATCCGGCATGTTTCACTACGTGACGCGCATCCGCGACCGGCGGTTCGTCGCCGTTGACCGCGAGCGCGGCATCGCCTTCGCGTTCGCGTTCTTCGACAACGCGGCCGGCGAAGCGCGCAACGTGACGCTGCGCGACGGCCGGAAGGTCGTGTCCGGGTCGAGCGTTCCGTGGACGTGGCAAATCGCGGAAGCGTTCAAGATCGAGAAGGGCCTGATCGGTCCGGTGGAATCGGTGCTGCACCCGGTGCCCTACGGCATGGGTTCCGGCTGGAGCACCTGGGAAGACGCGATGTCCAGCCGGCCTCGCACACTCCCGTAGCGGCATCAGAGGTCAGAGGGGTCCGAGGGGGCCGAGAGAATCCAGGACCGGACCTCTTGGACCTCTGGGACCCGTCGGACCTCTTGGACCCCTAAGGTTTCCGGCAGACGTAGTTGGCCGGATCGCCGGTGTCCCCTTTGCCGCGGTACTCCGCGACCTGCGGGTACGCACACACCAGCCGCTGGCTTGCCTTGCCGTCGCCGGCCGTCTGCGTCACGACGATGGTGTCGGGGATGCGGCCGCTGGCCTTCCACTGTTTGAGCAGGCTCACCGAGTCGAAATCGGTCGTCGGGTTCGTGTCGAAGCGTTCGCCCAGGCAGTGGTGCATGCCCGGCACCATGAACAGGCGCACGCCGGCGCGGGCGAGCGCGGGTCCGACCGCCTTGACCACCGCCTCGTAGTACTCCACGTTGCCGCCCGGCGGCAGGTCGTCGTTCCAGCCTCCGATCATCAGGAGTTTGCCGCCGCGCGACAGGAAAGCGCTGATGCGCGGATCGTTGGCGTCGATGGACGCGGACAACGCGTCGCCGCGATCGAGATCGCTGCCGAAGTTGGCCGGCCGGGTCTTCGGGTTCCACGAGGGATCCTGGAAGACGACGTTGCGGTAGAACATGGCCGCGTACGCGTACGGGTTCGCCTCGCCGGCGATGGGCTGCCAGTTCAACTCGCCGCCGGGCACGAGCGGCGGATAGAGCGGCTCGTTCGTGCGCGCGTCGCGTGGCGGACTGTAGATCGCGCGCGCGGCCGTCACTTGTTCGGCCGTCAGGCACGACGAAGCGTCGCCGCCCTTGCACGTCAGCACGCCGGGATCGAACTGGCACCGCGGCGGATCGCTGATGACGCCGTCCTTGACGCCATCTTTGGCGTCGCAGGCATCGAGAGCCATCTGGTGAAGGAGCGGATACTTCGACGGAGGAATGAAGCTGGCTTCGCTGGCGTGAGTCGCCTGGTAAATCCACATCTGCGACACGCCGTGACGCGTCGGCCGGTAAATGATCCCCTCGACGACGGCCGCGTCCAGGTCGGCAGGCGCGCGCTGGATGAGCATCAACGCATCGCGTGATCCGGATCCGCCGCATTCGTTCATGAACGTCAGCGCCGGCGGGCGGTTGTAGAACGCGCCGACAATCGCCCTGGCATGCTCGGCCATCAGATGGTACGGCGCCGCGCTCATGTCGGCCGGCTTCCACGGCCCGCCGCCGTCGTGTCCGCGGTTGGTGTTGGCGGTGGCGATCCCGCGCGCGACGATCGTTCGCATCTCGCGGTAGCCGATCGTGCCGCCGGCAAAACCGCTCGCGGCGGGCTGGAATTCGCCGGTCCACTTGTCCGCGGCGGGCAGCCAGACCTCGATCTTCACGTCGGTGTCGCCCGCGCGAGCGGCCAGCGCGGTCACCCGGCAGAAGGCCGGCAGGTCAGCGAATCGGGCCGCGCCGGGCGGGGCGGGCGGCACAAACGCGCCCTCGGCCACCGGCTCGGCCGCGGTGATGCGCGCCCCGTTCAGCGCAAGCGACCGGAGACGCTCGCACGGCGCGACGCCCGGGCTCTGGGCGCGAGCGGACGTGGAACACGCGACGAGCGCCGCACCCGCCAGGACGATGCGAACAGTGTTTTTCATGGGCCGGGGCCGGAGCCTATCGTGCCCTTTTCCGGGCGTCAAGGCGGCGTGAATCTCCATTGACTTCCGCCCCGTTTTGTTCAAACTTGGGAGGCTTTGCCAAGGGCCATCCTGTTGTGTTCGTTTGGGTTGGCGCTGGCCGCGGGCAGCCTGGGCGCGCAGGCGCCGACCGCGGCCGTTCCGCCGGGGGCCGTCCTCGACAAGTACTGCCTCACCTGCCACAACGCGCGCCTCAAGACGGGCGGCCTGGTCCTCGATTCGGCCGGCATCAGCCGTGCGGGCGACGCCCCGGAAACCTGGGAGAAAGTCGCGCGCAAGCTGCGTACGCGTGAGATGCCGCCGCCGGGCGCACCCCGGCCGGATGATGCCGCGTACCGCGGCCTGATTGCCACGCTCGAGACCACGCTCGACGCCGCGGCGGAAGCGGCGCCGAACCCGGGCCGCATACCCGTGCACCGGCTGAACCGCACGGAGTACACCAACGCGGTGCGCGATCTGCTGGCGCTCGAGGTGGACGGCCGATCGCTCATCGCCGACGAGCCCGATTCCCACGGCTTCGACAACGTGGCCAGCGTGCTGACGGTGTCGCCGGCGCTGCTCGAAAGCTACCTGTCGGCCGCGTCCACCGTCTCGCGGCTGGCGCTGGGCGATCCGGCGCTGAACCCTGTGGTCGACACGTTCAAGGTGCCAACGGCGATGGTGCAGGACGACCGCGCAGGCGATCGCCAGCCGTTCGGGTCGCGCGGCGGCACGGCCATCCGGTATCACTTCCCGCTCGACGGCGAGTACACGATCAAGGTCGTGCTGAAGCGGCAGTTGTATCTCTACCTGATCGGGATGGCCGAATCCCACCAGATCGACGTGCGGCTCGACGGCACGCTGCTCAAGCGCTTCACGATCGGCGGCGAGGGCAAGGGCCAGACCGCACCGGAGAGCTTCGCCGGCAACACGCAGGGCGAGCGCGACTGGGAAATCTACATGCACACCGCGGACGCAGGCCTCGAGGTGCGGGTGCCGGTCAAAGCCGGGACGCGCGAGGTGGGCGTGTCGTTCGTACGTCAGTTCCGGGAACCCGAGGGCGTGCTGCAGCCGCCGCAGCGCGGCTTCGCGCGAACGACCAACGAGCTGTACTTCGGCGAACCAGCCGTTGACACGGTGCTGGTCGGCGGCCCGTACAAGGCCGTCCGCCCGGCGGACACGCCGACACGGCGGAAAATCATGGTGTGCCGGCCGGCGGCGGCCACGCGCGCGTCCGAGGAGGCGTGCGCGACACGCATCCTGTCCACCCTGGCGCGCCGCGCCTACCGGCGCCCCGTGACGGATGCCGAGGTGAACACGCTGCTCGATTTCTACAAGTCCGGCCGAGCCGACGGCGACTTCGACCTGGGTATCCAGCGCGGGCTTCGCCGCATCCTGTCGGCGCCGGCGTTCCTGTTTCGTGTCGAACGCGAACCCTTGGACTCCGCTCAGGACAGGCCCTTCGACAAGGCTCAGGGCAGGCGCGCGGCGGGAGCAGCGTTCCGGGTCAGCGACCTCGACCTGGCGTCACGACTGTCGTTTTTCCTCTGGAGCAGCATCCCGGACGACGAGCTGTTGAACCTGGCTGTCAGCGGCTCCCTGTCGGAGCCCGCCGTGCTCGAGCGTCAGGTCAGGCGGATGCTGCGGGATTCGCGGTCGCAGGCGCTCGTCGACAACTTCGCCTACCAGTGGCTCAAGCTCGGGCGCCTGGCGGGCGTCGTCCCGGACGTGGACGAGTTTCCCGATTTCGACGAGAACCTGCGCGAAGCGTTGCAGCAGGAGACACGGCTGTTCGTCGCGAGCCAGCTGCGCGAGGACCGCAGCGTCGTCGACCTGGTCTCCGCGAACTACACGTTCGTGAACGAACGGCTCGCGCGCCACTACGGAATTCGCGACGTCTACGGCAGCCGCTACCGCCGCGTCACGTTTGACGACGGCGTCCGCGGCGGGCTGCTCGGCCAGGCGAGCATCCTGACGGCCACCTCGTACCCAAACCGGACGTCGCCCGTGCTTCGCGGACGCTGGCTGCTCGAGAGCCTGCTCGGCGCGCCCCCGCCGGCCCCGCCGGCTGACGTGCCCGCGCTCAAGGAGAACGACGCGGAGGGCGAGCGGCACACCGTGCGCGAGCGCCTCGAGGCGCACCGCCGGAACCCGAGCTGCGCCGTGTGTCACGTGCGCATGGATCCGCTCGGCTTCTCGCTCGAGAATTTCGACGCGCTCGGCAAGTGGCGGACGACGAGCGACGGGGCGCCCATCGACGCGTCCGCGGCGCTGCCCGACGGCAGCCGTTTCGAAGGCGTCGCCGGGCTGCGGGCGCTGCTGATGAACCACCGCGAGGACTTCGTCCGCACGTTCACCGAGCGGCTGCTGTCTTATTCGATTGGACGCGGCACGGAAGCCCCGGACGGGCCGGCCGTCCGCAGGATCGTCCGCGAGACGGCTTCGGACGATCACCGCTGGTCGTCGATCATCCTCGCGATCGTGCGGAGTACTCCTTTTGCGATGACGCAGGCCGGGCCGGTCACCGATGTGGGGCTGGCAGGGCAGGCAGGCCGGGCGCAGCGGGCGGGAAACGAATAGCAGCGGAGAGCAACGACATGATCATCACCAGGAAAGCCATTCCACGCCGCACGGTGCTCCGGGGCCTCGGGGCCACGCTGGCGCTGCCGCTCCTCGACGGGATGATTCCGGCGCTGACGGCGCAGGCCCGCACGGCCGCCGCCCCGATCAACCGGTTCGGCGTGATGTACGTCGTGAACGGCATGATCATGGAGAGTTGGACGCCGGTCGCGGAAGGCGCCGGCTACGTGCTGACGCCCACGCTGGCGGCGCTCGCCCCGTATCGCGATCGGTTTTCCGTGCTGAGCGGCCTCGCCTGCGTTCCGTCGCCCGGGCGTCCGGGGGGCGCGCATGCCAAGGCGAGCACGCGTTTCCTGACCGACGTGTCCCCGCCGACGAGCGAGACGTGGCTCGACGCCGGCGTTTCGGTCGATCAACTGCTGGCGCGCGAAGCCGGCCGGCACACGCAGCTGGCCTCGCTCGAGCTGGCCATCGAGTCTGGCGAGACGGCCGGCGCGTGCGACGTCGGGTTCGCGTGCGCCTACACGAACACGATCTCCTGGCGCAGCGCCAACACGCCGCTGCCGACCGAGAACAACCCGCGCGTCGTATTCGAGCGGCTGTTCGGCGACAGCGGCAGCACCGATCCGAGGGCGCGCCGCGCCCGGATCGAACAGGACCGGAGCGTCCTCGACTCGGTGATTCAGGAAGCTGGAGCGCTCAAAGGATCGCTCGGGCCCGGGGATGGCGTGAAGCTTGTTGAGTATCTCGACGCCATCCGCGACGTCGAACGGCGCATTCAGCGGGCTGAGGAACAGAGCGGGCGCGAGCTTCCGGTCGTCGATCATCCGGCGGGCGTGCCCGACAGCTTCGACGAGCACGTCAGGCTGATGTGCGATCTGCAGGTCCTCGCCTACCAGGCCGACCTCACCCGCATCGTGACGTTCATGCTGGGCCGGGAGTTCAGCGGCGTCACGTTTCCGCAGATCGGCGTCACCGACGCGCACCACCCGATCACCCACCATCAGCAGGAGCCGGAAAAGATCGTCAAGGTCGCGAAAATCAACGCGTACCAGGTGACCAAGTTCGCGTACCTGCTGGACCGCCTCCAGGCGACGCCCGACGGCGACGGCACGCTGCTCGATCACGTCACGCTGATGTACGGGACCGGCATGGGCGACTGCAACGCCCACGATCCGCGGAGCATCCCGCTCCTGCTGGCGGGCGGCGGCGCCGGGCAGCTCAAGGGCGGGCGTCATATCCGGTACCCGAAGGAAACGCCGCTCGCGAACCTTCACCTGACGCTGCTCGACAAGTTCGGCGTGAAGCTCGACCGCATCGGCGACAGCACGGGCCGGCTCGACGAGCGCGCGCTGGCCGGAATCTGAGATGCCGCACCGCCCGGGCCCTCTGGCGTCCCTCGCGATTACGGCCGCGACACTGTCGACCCTCTGGCTCGTGTCGACGCCGCTGGCTGCGGCGGTGGACCCGCCCCTCGTCGCCGCCGTCAGGAGCGGCGACGTCCAGGCGGTGCAGGCGCTGCTGAAGTCGAAGCCCGACGTGAACACGCGGCAGGGCGACGGCGCGACGGCGCTTCACTGGGCCGCGCACCTCGACGACGTGCGGAGTGCGCAGTTGCTGCTCAAGGCGGGCGCGCGGCCCGGCCTGGCCGACGACACGGGCGCGACGCCGCTTTACCTCGCGTGCGTCAATCGCAGCGCGCCGATGGTGGAGACGCTGCTGGCCGCGGGCGCCGATCCCAACGCCGCGCTGCTCAATGGCGAGACGGCGCTCATGACGTGCTCGCGCACCGGCGACGCGAAAGCGGTGGGCGCGCTGCTTGCGCGCGGCGCGCGCGTCAACGGCAGGGAACCGCTCCACGACCAGACCGCGCTGATGTGGGCCGCCGCGCAGAAGCACCCCGCTGTCGTCGCCGCGCTCATCAAGGCCGGCGCCGATGTGAGGGCGCGCTCGCGTGCGTACTCCCAGACCGTGACCAGCGAGGTGACGCAGCGTGCCGGCCGCGAAGCGTTGAACTACTCGGTGACGCGCGGCGGCAGCACGCCGCTGCTGTTCGCCGCGCGCGCGGGCGACGCCGACTCGGCAGGGTTGCTGATTGAGGCCGGCGCGGACGTCAACGAGGCGCTGCCAAACGGCATGACCGCGCTCGTCGAAGCCGCGCACAGCGGACAGCAGGCGGTGGCGATGCTGCTGCTCTCGAAGGGCGCGGACCCCAACGCCGGCGACGTCGGCTACACGGCGCTCCACGCCGCCGTGCTGCGCGGCGGCCTCGATCTCGTGAAGGCGCTGCTCGCGCACGGGGCGGACGCCAACCTCCGCATGACCAAGGGCACGCCCGTCCGCCGCAACAGCGAGGACTTCGAGCTCCCGGCCACGCTCGTCGGCGCGACACCCTACTTCCTGGCCGCGAAGTACGTCGAGGCCGACATCATGCGCGCGCTGGCGGCCGGCGGCGCCGACACGCGCCTGTCCATGAAGTCAGGCGAGACTCCGCTGATGGCGGCGGCCGGGATGGGGGCGAGCCCGCAAACGGATCGCCGCGGCCTGAGCATCCTCGATGGCGGCAAGATCGAGGCCGAACCCGTCGTCGCCTCAGCCGTGTCCGCCGCGCTCGAGCAGGGAGCCGATGTGAACGCGGCGAACCAGAATGGAGACACCGCGCTGCACGCCGCCGCGCTGCTCGGCTACGACAGCGTGATCAGGCAGCTCGTGAAGGCCGGCGCGAGGCCGGACCTGAAGAACGCGCGCGGCCTGACGGCCCTCGGGCAGATCGAAGGCAAGACCGGCGGCGCGCTCAGAATCCCCGGACCGCGCCAATCGCGGCCCCCGCGAGAGCACCGTCGAACTGCTTCGCTCCCTCGGCTCGGCTCAGCAGTAGCGCGGGGCTTTCAGCCCCGCGTCGGCGGCCCTGAAAGGGCCGCCCTACTTTCCGTCCTCATCAATCCAATCGGGCTTCGCGCCGACGACCCCCGTCCACATCAGCGCGGCGCCGGTCGCACCGGCGACGAGCGCCACGCCGCCGGCCCACCAGGGCATTGCGCGGCCGCTGAACTCAATCCACGCCGAGGGAATCAGGAGCAGGAGGCCGAGGGCAATCGCGAGCGGACGGCGCCGAATGAGCCGCAGGAGCCCGCCGCGGGCGCGGCGAAGCGACATGGCCGTCCCGTTACATCCCGGTCACGTGATAGCCGGCGTCGACCATCACGATCTCGCCGGTGATCCCGCGGCCGCCCGGGCTGAACAGGAACGTGGCGGTGTCGGCGACTTCCCCGAGCTCGACGTTCCGCCGGAGCGGGGTCCGCTGGCTGTACACGTCGCGGATGGTCGAGAAGTCCTTGATGCCCATAGCCGCGAGCGTCTTGATCGGCCCCGCCGAAATCGCGTTGACGCGGATGTTGTCCGGTCCCAGCTCGCTCGCCAGGTAGCGCACCGAAGCTTCGAGGGCCGCCTTCGCGACGCCCATGACGTTGTAGTTCGTGAAGACGCGCTGGCTGCCGAGATACGTCAGCGTCAGCACCGTGCCGCCGCCGCGCTTCTTCATCAGCGGCACCACGGCACGGGTGAGGCCAATCAGCGAGTACGCGCTCACATCGAGCGCGATACGAAACCCTTCGCGCGACGTCTGCACGACCGGGTTGTCGAGGTCCCCTTTTGGCGCGAACGCCGCGCCGTGCAGCAGAAAGTCGAGGCCGCCGAACTCGGCGTCGAGCGCCGCCGTCAGCGCGTCGATCTGCTGATCGCTCGTCACGTCGCACGGCAGGACCACCGCCCCATCGAGCGTGGCGGCCAGGTCGCGGACGTTCTCTTCGAGCCGCTCGCTCGGGTAGGTCAGCGCCAGCCGCGCGCCGGCCGCGGCGGCGGCCTGTGCGACGGCCCACGAAATGGACCGCTTGTTCGCGACGCCGACGATCAGGCCGTGTTTCCCTGCGAGTGTGGACATGGGGCAGTCAGTCGTCAGTGGTCAGTGTCAGTGATCGGTGGTCAGCGATCGGGGCTCAGTGAGCAGTGGGAGGGTTATCGGGAGCGCTTGCGGCCGCCCTGGCCGTGCCGGTTCTGCGAGCGGTTGGCCGGCGGCTGTCCTCCGCCGTGTCGCGGTGCCCCGCCGCGCATCTGCCCTCCCCCGCCTCCCATGTGGCCCCCTGAGCGGTTGCCCTGGGCCTGCTGGTGGCCGCCGCCGCCGCCGTGCCGCGGACGGAAGCGATTGTGCCGGTTGCCGGCCGGCTGGCGGATGGTGAAATCGGTCGCTGGACGTGCCGGCGGCGGCGCGCCTTCCAGGCGCGGAAGCGAGGCGCGAATGAGCGGGCGATGAACCGGGCCCTCGTCGTCCCGGGGCTCTTCGTCCTGATCCGGGCCAGGTTGGGCGGGCTGCGCGGCCAGCGGCTGGTCGTTCGGCGCGTCCGCGTCGGGCGCGGCGGCTGCGCCCATCTCGTCGACGGCCGCCTCGGGCACCGATTCCTCCGCAGGGCGCCCGGCAGCCGGCGACGCGGGGTCGTGGCGCTTCGGGAGGCCGCCCGGGGCGAGCGCGGTCGCGTCGGCCTTGCGGCGCAGCCGGGGCAGCCGGGCCTGCTTGTACTCGTGCTCCGCTTCGCACGTCGAGCAGCGCGTCTGCTTCACGTCGTTGCCGATCATCGCCACCACCACGTGGTTGGTGAGCCGGCGCTCCCGTGGGCAATAGTCGTCGAGAATGTCACCAAGCCGAAGCTGGCGCTGCTGCATCAAAATCTCCCGAACGTAAAACCTCGCTGGATCAAGGAAGGGATGCGCTGAAGGGCGCGGGTCATACTAGCAGGGCTGGGTTCCCCCTAGCAAGAACGCCTACCCGAGCCCCGCCAGCCACGTGCGCGCGTCCGCCAGCGCCTGTTCGACGGCGGCAGGCGCGGTGGACTGGGGGGTGCGTTTGGCCGCCACCGAGGCCGCCGGCGTGACATGACTGGCGATGTCGTCTCCGAAGAGGTCGTGCACCGCACGCCATTCCTTCATCGACAGCGAATCGAACTCCCGTTTCTCGGCCACGAGCTTCCGGACGAGCCCTCCGACCACTTCGTGCGCGCGCCGGAACGGCAGGCCGCGCCGCACCAGGTAGTCGGCCACGTCGGTCGCCAGCAGCATGCCCGTCGCCGCGCGTGCCGCGCGCTCGCGATCGAGCGTCAGCCCGCTGATGACCGCGCGAACCGTGGCCAGGCAGCCGGCGAGCGTGTCTTCGGCGTCGAAGATCGCCTGCTTGTCCTCCTGCAGATCCTTGTTGTACCCGCTCGGCAGCCCCTTCATCGTCGTCAGCAGCGCCATGAGGTGGCCGATGGACCGCCCCGTCTTGCCGCGCACGAGCTCCAGCGGATCCGGGTTCTTCTTCTGGGGCATCATGCTGCTGCCGGTGCTGAGCGCGTCGGACAGCTCGAAGAAGTGGTGCCCCTCGCCGCAGAGGATGATGAAGTCCTCCGCCAGCCGGCTCAGGTGCACCATCGTCATGGCGCAGGCGAACTGGAACGACGCGGCGAAGTCGCGATCGGCGACGGCGTCGATGCTGTTGGCGACGACGCGCGAGAAGCCGAGGTCGCGGGCGAGCCGCGCCACGTCGATGGGGTAGCTCGTCCCGGCGATGGCGCCTGACCCGAGCGTGAGGGCGTCGGCGTCGGCCCGGGCGCCCGCCAGCCGCTCGTGATCGCGCCGCAGCGCCGCCACATGCGCCAGGAAGAAGTGGGCGACCAGGACGGGCTGAGCCGCGCGAAAGTGGGTGAAGGCCGGCATCAGCGCGTCGCCGGCCGAGGCGGCCTGCTCCACCAGCCCGGCAATCACGCCGGCGATGCCGCGCTGCAGCAGCGGGATGTGCCGCATCAGGTAGAGACGCAGGTCGAGCGACACCTGCTCGTTGCGCGAGCGGCCGGTATGCAGCCGCCGGCCCGCGTCGCCGATCCGTTCGACGAGGACGCGCTCGACGAAACTGTGGATATCCTCGTCGACGCCGGCGACAAATTGCGGATCCGAACGGCCGCGCTCGAGGATCTGCTTCAGGGTGATTTCAATCTGGTCGGCCTCGGCGTGCGGCAGGACGCCGGCGTGCCCGAGGGCGCGCGCCCAGGCGATGCTGCCGGTCACGTCTTCGTTGAACAGGCGGCGATCGAAGCTGAACGACGCGCCGAACTCGAACGCATCGGGGTCGGGCTCCCCGTCGAATCTTCCGGACCACAGTGTTGTCATCGGGTTACCGGAGACATGGTCTCGATGCGGCCCATCGGACGATGCCTCGTCAGTTCTCTGAGTATGCTTCGAGCCGCTTCACCAGCGCCGCCGCCCGCTTGCCGTCGCGCGCGACGACGAGGATCGTGTCGTCGCCGGCGATGGTCCCGACCGTCTCGGCGAGCTGGGCGCGGTCGAGGGCCTCGGCCAGCGCCTGCGCCTGTCCGCGCCCGGTACGCAGCACGACGAGCTGCTGCACGCGTTCGACGCGGCGCAGGAATTCGGAGACCGCCCGCTCGAGCACCGTGCGGGCGAGCTCGGGGCTCGTGGCGTCGAGGCCGGGCCGCTGGTACGCGCCGTCGCCGGCGCGCTTGACGAGCCCGAGGTCGGCGATGTCGCGGGAGATGGTCGCCTGCGTGGCCTCGAATCCCTTCTGATGCAGACGGCGGCGCACCTGCTCCTGGCTGTGGAGCGCCTCGAGATCGACGAGCTCCAGGATGACCGATTGACGTCGGGCTTTCATAAATAACACGACGAGGATACACGATCCGGACGTCGTCTTTCAGAACTTATTCATCTAATTTTCTTGATTTTATCGATACTACGATGTATAAATATTCTCTTCGATGCATACAGTTGTGCAGCCGCATGCAGCCAGCGGAACGGCCGGGGGGCCGGGGGGACCGGTGGGGAATATCACGCGCGTCGCCGTGGCCGGCGCCACCGGTTATACGGGCCAGGAACTGCTGCGCCTGCTGGCGCGCCATCCCGCCGTCACCATCACCGCGGCCACCTCATCGGGCGCGACGAGCGCCCGGCGGTTACCCGCGCTCGCCCGCATCTGGAACGGCACGATCACGCCGCTCGATACCTCGACACCCGATGCGCTGGCGCGCGAAGCCGACGTCGTGTTCCTCGCACTGCCCGACAAGGCGGCGGCCGAGCTGGCGCCTGCGCTGGTCGACGCCGGCGCTCGCGTGATCGATCTCTCCGGGGCATTTCGTCTGCGCAGCGAGGACGCACGCAGCCGGTGGTATCCGGAAACGCACCGCGTGCCCGGCGGCCTCGTCTACGGCCTCACTGAGCTGCAGCATGACGCCGTCGCGGGCGCTCGGATGGTGGCCAATCCCGGGTGTTACCCCACCGCGACGCTCCTGGCGGTCGCGCCCATTGCGGCCGCAGGCCTGCTCGCCGCCGGCGCGGACGTGATCGTCGACGCCAAGTCGGGCGTTTCCGGCGCCGGCAAGACGCCCACCGAGCGCACGCACTTCTCGGAAGTGCACGGCAGCCTCGCGGCCTACGGTGTCTTCGCGCACCGCCACGGGGCGGAAATCGAGCAGGGCGTCGCCGACGCGCTCGGGGCTGGAGCCGCCGGGCACGCGGTGAACTTCGTGCCGCACCTGGTCCCGCTCGACCGCGGCATTCTCTCGACGATCTACTTCCGCGTCGCGCCCGGCACCACCGAGGACGCGCTGGCGTCCACCTACGAGCGCGCGTACGGCGGCGCCCCGTTCATCCGGCTCGTCGGCGCCGCGCTGCCCGAAATCAAGCACGTCGCCCACACCAACTTCTGCGATATCGGGTGGCGCGTGGATGCCGCCGGCCGGGTCGTGCTGGTGTCGGTCATCGACAACCTGCTCAAAGGCGCCTCGGGGCAGGCCGTGCAGAACATGAACGTGATGCTCGGCCTGGACGAAACGACCGGGCTGCTGTGATGCAGCCGCTGGTGCTGAAGTTCGGCGGCGAGCTGCTCGAAGAGCCGTCGCGCATGGCCGGCGTCGTCGCCGCCGTCGCCGATATCGTCAAGGGCGGCGCAGCCAACGCCGGCCCGGTCGTCCCTGTCGTCATTGTTCACGGGGGCGGCAAGGAAATCGACGCGGCGCTCAAGACCGCCGGGATCGAGAAGCGGCAGGTCGACGGCCTGCGCATCACGGACGCCGCCACCCTCGACATCGTCGTCTCGGTGCTGGCCGGCGCAGTCAACACGAGGTTTGTGGCGTCCCTCGGCGCCGCGGGCGTGCCTGCAGTCGGCCTCACAGGTGCGGACGGCGGGTGCGGCTTGTCGGACGTGGCGCCGCCGCACCGAACGGTCGCCGGACAGCTGGCCGACCTGGGGCGGGTGGGACTGCCGGCCGCCGACGCTGACATGCGCGTGCTCGAAACGCTGCTGAGGTCCGGGATGGTCCCGGTCGTGGCGAGCATCGGTGTCGACCGAGGCGGACAGCTGCTGAACGTCAACGCCGATACGATGGCGGGACACCTGGCGGCGAAGCTGGGCGCGCGGCGGCTCGTGATCGCCGGGTCGACACCCGGCGTGCTGGACGAGCACGGCACGACGGTGCCGCTGCTCGACCCGGCCTCGATCGCCCGGCTGGTGGCCGCCGGCACGGCCAACGCGGGGATGATTGCGAAGCTGCGCGCGTGCGAACACGCGCTCGGCGGTGGCGTGGACGATGTCGTGATCGTGGACGGCCGCGATCGCGATTCGCTGCGCGCAGCCGCGTCCGGCACGGTGCCGGCGCCGGCGACACGGGTGGCAGCCACTGCGGGGACACGATCATGACCACGACTTCCACGTCGGCACTCGAAGACATCCAGGCCCGCGAATCCCGGCACGTCCTGCAGACGTACCGCCGCGCGCCGCTGGCGTTCGTGCGCGGCAAGGGCGTGCGCCTCTACGACTCCGAGGGTCGCGAGTACCTCGACCTGCTGTCGGGCATCGGCGTCGCCTCGCTCGGCCACGCCCACGAAGGCCTCGCGCAGGCCATCGCCGATCAGGCGCGGACGCTGCTCCACACCTCGAACCTGTTCTTCCATCCGCTCCAGGGACAGGTCGGCGAGCGGCTGGCCTCGCTCTCCGGGTTGTCGCGGGTCTTCATCTGCAACAGCGGCACCGAAGCCGTCGAAGCGTGCCTGAAGTTCGCGCGGCGCTATTGGTACACGCGCGGCGAACCGCGCGCCGAGATCATCGCGCTCGAGGAATCGTTTCACGGCCGCACGATGGGCGCGCTGTCGGTCACGTCGGACGAGCACTACCGCACCCCGTTCGAGCCGCTGCTGCCGGGCGTGCGGTTCGTGCCCGTCAACGATCCGGCCGCCCTGCTCGCGGCGGTGTCGTCGAAGACAGCCGCCATCATCGCCGAGCCCGTGCAGGGCGAGGGTGGCGTCCGGCCGTTGACACAGGCGTTCGCCGACGCCATCACCCAGGCGTGCGCGAAAACCGGCGCGCTGCTCATCGCCGACGAAGTCCAGAGCGGTCTCGGGCGTACGGGCCAGCCGTTCTACTTCAGCGCTTTGGGATTGAAGCCGCACCTGGTGTCGGTCGGGAAGGCGCTCGGCGGCGGCGTGCCAGTCGGCGCCGCGCTCATCAGCGACGAAGTGGCGTCCAAGATTTCGTACGGCGACCACGGCAGCACCTACGGCGGCAACCTGCTGGCGTGCCGCGCGGCCCTCTGTTTCCTCGGCGAGCTGACGGAAGGCGGGCTGATCGACCACGTCCGCCGCGTCGGCCGGTTCTTCGAACAGCGCCTGCGCGAGGTCGCGGCCAGGCATGCAATCGTCAAGGATGTGCGCGGCGCGGGCCTGATCTGGGGGCTCGAGCTGTCGCAGGATGCCGCGCCCGTCGTGCCGGCGGGCCTCGCCCACGGCGTCGTGGTCAACCGGACTGCCGAGACCGTCGTTCGCCTGCTGCCGCCGCTCGTCATCACCGAGGCGGAAGCCGGCGAGGCGCTGGACAGGCTGGATGCGGCGCTCGGCGCCATCGGCGCATGACTCCGACCAGCCGGACAGCCGATCACACCGTCGTCGTACCGGGCGGCGTCACAACGCCTCTGGGGTTCCGGGCCGCGGGCATTTCTGCGGGGATCAAGCGGCCGAGGCCTGATGGCACGGCGCCGCTCGATCTCGCGCTGCTCGTCTCGGACACGCCGGCGACGGCGGCGGCCGTCTTCACCATCAACAAGGCGCAGGCAGCGCCCGTGCTGGTCTCGCGCGAGCACATCACAAATTCGGGCGGCGTCGTACGCGCCATCATCGTCAACAGCGGCTGCGCGAATGCCTGCACGGGCGACGAGGGGATGGCCAACGCGCGCGTGATGGCGTCGGAAACCGCGCGTCTGGCGGGCTGCCGGGACGACGAGGTGCTCGTCGCTTCGACGGGCGTCATCGGCGTCGGGCTGCCAATCGAGAAGATCACGAACGCGCTGCCGCGCGGGTTCGCGGCGCTCGGCGCCGACCAGGGCCCGGCGGCCGCGCGGGCGATCATGACCACCGACCCGTTCCCGAAGGAAGCGGCGGTGCGCGTGGTGCTCGATGGCCGCGAGGCCGTCATCGGCGGCATGGCCAAGGGCTCGGGAATGATCGAGCCGATGATGGCGACGATGCTGGGGTTCGTCACGACGGACGCGTCGGTGCCGCTGCCGCTCCTGCAGCGCGCCCTGCGCGAGGCCGTCAACACGACGTTCAACGCGATCACGGTGGACGGCGAGTGCTCCACCAACGACGCCGTGATGCTGCTCGCCAACGGCCGGAGCGGCGCGTCCGTGAACGACGCGACGTACGCGGCGTTTCTCGACGGCCTGACCACGGTGTGCCGCGAGCTCGCGCTGGGCATCGTGCGCGGCGGCGAAGGCGCGACCAAGCTCGTCACCGTGAAGATCACGGGCGCGGCGTCAGAGAGCGAGGCTCGAATCGCGGCCAAGGCGATCGCGAACTCCCCGCTCGTCAAGACGGCGATTCACGGCGGGGACCCGAACTGGGGCCGCCTCATCGCCGTGGCGGGCCGCGCCGGCGTCGCGTTCGAGCTGAGCCGGGCGGTCGTGACCATCGGGACCATCGTCCTGTTCCAGCACGGCCGGCCCCACGACGAGCGCGCGGCGGACGCCGCCGCGTATCTGCAGGGAAAAGATCTCACGGTGTCGGTCGACCTCGGCTCCGGCGCGGCCTCCTCGACCGTCTGGACGTGCGATCTGAGCGCCGAGTACGTCAAGATCAACGCGGACTATCGGACCTGACCATGGCTGGAGCGACGACGACCCGCAAGGACTTCCTCTCGATCCTCGACTTCGACGCCGCCGATCTCGAGCGCTGCCTGGATCTCAGCGCGCGGCTGAAGGCGGAGCGGTCGCTGGGCCGCCAGGCTCCGACGAGCAATGCGCTCGACGGCTGTCACGTCGCCCTGCTCTTCGAGAAGCCCTCGCTGCGCACGCGCACGACCTTCGAGATCGCCGTGCGCGAGCTCGGAGGGCAGACCTTCATGTTGCAGTCGGCCGAAACGCTCGGACAGCGGGAAGATGTCACCGATGTCGCCCGCAACCTCGAGCGATGGGTTCATGCCGTCGTCATCCGGACGTACTCGCAGCGGTTGATCGAGCAGTTCGCGACGGCGACCCGGCGCCTGAGCGTCATCAACGCGCTGACCGACGAACAGCACCCCTGCCAGGCGGTCGCCGACTTCCTCACGCTGCAGGAGCGGTGGGGCTTCGTCCGGGGCCGCACCGTCGCCTTCGTGGGCGACGGCAACAACGTCGCGGCCTCGTTTGCGCACGCGGCAGCGATGCTGGGCGTCAACGTCCACGTGGCCAGCCCCGACGGCTACGCGCTGCCGCACGCCGTCGTCCAGCAGGCGACTGCCGTGGCCAGGCACGGGGCGCGGCTGCGGCTGTTCAACGACCCGGCGGATGCCGTCGCCGACGTGGACGCCATCTACACCGACACGTGGACGTCGATGGGCCAGGAGGCCGAGGCCGCGGTCCGCCGCCAGGTATTCGCGCCTTACCAGGTGAACGAGTCCCTGATGGCGCTGGCCAAACCCGGCGCGCTCTTCATGCACTGCCTGCCGGCCCACCGTGGCGAGGAAGTCACCGCCGACGTCCTCGAGTCGTCCGCGGCCGTTGTGTTCGACCAGGCCGAGAACCGGTTGCACTGCCAGAAGGCGCTGCTCCTGATACTGCTCGCTCCCGGCCGCGTATAATCGCGCGCTGATGAACGAGTCGCCGTGGCTGGGGCACTACGACCCCGGCGTGCCGGCCACGCTGGCACCCTACCCCGTCCGTACGCTGCTCGACTTCGTCGCTGATGCCGCCGCGGCGCGGCCCGGCCATCCCGCGCTGCTCTTCAAAGGATCGACGCTGAGCTACGGCGCGCTGGAGCGGCTGAGCGATGCCTGCGCCGCGGCGTTCACGGCGCTCGGCATCGGGCGCGGCGACCGCGTCGCGCTGCTGCTGCCGAACTGTCCGCAGTTCTTCCTCGCGGAGCTCGGCGCGTGGAAGATCGGCGCCGTCGTCGCGCCCCTCAACCCCATCTACGCCGATGCCGAGATCGAGGCAGCGCTGCGCGAGCAGGGCGCCACCGCGATCGTCGCCTTGACGCGCTACTACCAGCGCGTCAAACGCCTGCAGCCGCGGACGCAGCTCCGCCAGGTGATCGCGACCAACATCAAGGATCATTTCCCGGCAGTCCTGAAGGCGCTCTTCACGTTGTTTCGTGAAAAGAAGGACGGCGACCGGGTCGTCATCGCCGCCGGCGATCACGATTTCGGCGAGCTGCTGCGGCGCCACGAGCGGGATTCGGTGACACGCGTGCCTCTTGCGCCCGAAGACCCGGCGGTGCTGCTGATGAGCGGCGGTACGACGGGGACCGCCAAGGCGGCGCTTGGGACACACGGCGCGTACACTTGCACGGGCCTGCAGATCAGGGCGTGGAACGCATCGCTCCTGCGCGGCGAGCAGGACGTCTACCTCGTGCCGCTGCCGATGTTTCATGTCTACGCGAACGTCGGCATCCAGGCGCTGGCGTTCGTCAACGGCGGCGCGCTGGCGCTGGTGCCGAACCCGCGCGATCTCAAGGATGTGTTCGCCACGATCAAGCGCGTCAAGCCAACGTTTCTCTGCGGTGTTCCGACGCTCTTCATCGCGTTCCTGAACCACCCCGACGTCCAGGCGGGCAAGGTCGATTTCTCGTCGATCCGCATCTGCTTCTCCGGCGCTTCCGCGCTGATGGCGGAGACGAAGCGCCGTTTCGAAGCCCTCACCGGCGGCCGCATCGTCGAGGGGTACTCGCTCACCGAGGCGATGATGGCGCTCTGCGTCAACCCGGCGCAGGGCGAGAACAAGCTCGGGTCGGTCGGCATGCCGCTGCCCGATGTGTCGGTGCGAATCTACGACGCCGACGAGGGCACCAGGGCGCTTCCGGCAAAGGAGATCGGCGAGATCTGCCTGGCCGGGCATCAGCTGATGGGCGGGTACTGGAATCAGCCGGGTGAAACGGCTGTCGTGCTGCGCGAGCACGCCGATGCCGGCGACGAAGACGGCCCGCGGACGTGGCTGCACACCGGCGACCTGGGCTATCTCGACGAAGACGGCTACGTGTTCATCGTCGATCGCAAGAAAGACATGATCAAGACGAGCGGGTTCCAGGTGTGGCCTCGCGAGATCGAGGAGGCGCTGGCCACGCACGCCGCGGTGGCGGAGGTCGGCGTCGCGGGCACGTCGGATCCGATCAAGGGCGAGGTCGTGTACGCGTGGGTCGTCCTCCGCGCGGGCCAGGCGGCCACCGAACAGGATCTCCGCGCGTACTGCCGGGAGCGGCTCGCGGCCTACAAAGTGCCGGCGCGCGTCGAGTTCCGCGACTCGCTGCCGAAGACGATGGTGGGAAAAGTCCTGCGGCGGGCGTTGAAGGAGAGCATCGGCCCGCGGTGACATGCTTGCATGGAGTGCATGCATCGCCTACACTAAGTGCATGCAGTACACCATCCGCGGCATTCCGCCGGCGGTCGACGACGCGTTGCGCAAGCGGGCCCGCGCGGACGGCAAGAGCCTGAACGAAGCCGCTATCGATGCGTTGGCCGAGGGCTCCGGCGCACCCGCTGCGCCGCGAAAACGACGCGCACTCGATGATATCGCCGGGACATGGAAGGCCGATCGGGCCGTGGAGTCGGCCCTCGCCGCTCAGGACCTAGTGGACGAGGACCTCTGGCGGTGAGGCTGGCGCTCGACACAAATCGATACGTCGATCTCTGCAAGGGCATCGACGAGACGGTTGCGCTCCTGGAGGAAGCGGAGGTCATCATGCTGCCGTTCGTTGTGCTCGGCGAGCTGCGAGCCGGTTTCGCCCACGGGCGTCGACAGGCCGAGAACGAACGAACACTCCGCCGGTTCCTGTTGAAAGACGGGGTCCGCCTGCTCTTCGCAGACGACCAGACGACGCACCATTACGCGTCAATCTTCCACCAGCTCCGGAAACAAGGGACACCGATCCCGACAAACGACATGTGGCTGGCGGCGCTCGTCCTGCAGCACAACCTGATCCTGCATGCGCGCGACCAGCACTTCGATCACCTTCCGCAAGTTGTCCGCGTGTGAACTGGCTGACCGCTCATTCGCTGATCGTGGTTCTGGTGAGCTCAGCAGCGTGCCAGGCGGAGTCGTGCGGCGCTCGCCCGCGGGCTTTGGGGTTCGGGGATCTGGGATTGGCGGACCGCGTCGAGGTCATCGGCCGCGCTAGTGAGAAGGTGGCAACGATTGGCGACAAGGCCAGGATCCAGGACGCGGTCGCGTTCATCGAACGACATCATGAAGGCTGGATCGATGTGTGGACTGGACCGCGAGCGCCGGTGCTGGACTTCCGCTTCTACCAGGGCACCCGGTATCTGGGCCAGTTCGGAATCGCGAACGACTATATCGCCGTGGGCGGACTGTCCAGGAAGGCTCCTGCTCCTGAAATCGCGGCTCTGGCGAAACGACTCGACTTGGAGTGGCCTTCGCTGAGGTGAGGCAGGCCAGAAGGCCTGCACTACACCGTTCCAATCGCCCTGACGGTTACACCGGCGGATTCGAGGCCAGCGCGGAGCCGGGCCGCGAGATCCGCGGCGCCCGGCGTGTCGCTGTGCACGCAGATTGTGTCGACGTCGATCCCGACGATTGAACCATCGACGGCCGCCACCGACTTATCTTTCGCCATGCGGATCGCGCGCGTGACGACCGCATCGACGTCGTGGATGACGGCGCCGGGCTTCGTCCGCGACACGAGCGAACCGTCCGCCTCGTAGGCGCGGTCGGCGAACGCCTCTCCCACGACACGCAGGCCCGCGGCACGGCCCGCCTTGAGGAGCTCCGAACCGGGCAGCCCGAACAGAATCAGGGACGAATCAAACGCGGCGGCCGCACGGGCAATGGCCTCCGCGAGCGCGGGATCCCTTGCGGCCATGTTGTACAGCGCGCCGTGCGGCTTCACGTGCTGAAGTTTGACGCCCTCGGCCGCCGCCACGCCGGCCACCGCGGCAATCTGATAGAGCACGAAGTCCTCGGCTTCCTGCGGCGTCACGATCATCTCGTGCCGCCCGAAGCCTGCACGGTCTGGAAAGCTCGGGTGGGCGCCAACGGCCGCGCCGCCGGCTTTGGCGGCCCGGACAGTCTGGCGGAGAACAGATGGGTCGCCCGCGTGGAATCCTGCGGCGACGTTGGCCGACGTCACCAGCCTCAACAGGCCCGCGTCGTCGCTCATGCCTTCCCCGACGTCCGCGTTGAGGTCGATCCGCAACGCGACCAGTGTACAAAACAAAAGGGCATCGCTTACTGGCGATGCCCCCCTGCTCCGTTGGTCTGGCTCCCCCAGCATTCACGGCGCCCTGCCGTAATCAGACCAGCGACCTGCCCTGTCCTATGGCAAGCGTCGTGCCGCGCTCAAAGTGGGAAAAACCGGCGAGCTGCACGGCTCATGGGCATCCCATGCGCACGAGATTGTAGGGCGCGATTACAAATCCGTGGCTGGCGCGAACGCGGGGAGGTGTTCGATAACCGAGGCCAGCGACGGATGGCGCGTGTCGCGATCCGACAGGAGCGGGTCGGCGATGGGCCAGTCGATGCCGATCGCGGGGTCGTTCCAGGCGATGCCGAGCTCGCCCTTCGGATCGTAGATGTCCGTGCACTTGTACTCGACCTGCGCAACGGGGCTCACCACTGCAAAGCCGTGCGCAAAGCCCGGCGGCAGGTAGCACTGGCGGAAGTTCTCGGCCGAGAGCGTCACGCCCATCCATTGGCCGAAGGTCGGCGAACCCCGCCGGACGTCAACAGCCACGTCGAAGATCTCTCCCTCGATGACACGAACGAGCTTGCCCTGCGGGTGCCGGATCTGCAGGTGCAGGCCGCGCAGCGTCCCACGAACGGATCGCGAGTGGTTGTCCTGCACGAACGGGCCGGGAATGCCCGCCCCCAGATACTTGTCCGCGTGGTAAGTCTCGAGGAAGAAGCCGCGCGAATCCCGGTAGACATCGGGCTCGATGATGACGACGCCCGGAATCGTCGTGGGAACGGAGCGCACGGTCAGGCTTCCTGCTCGAGGATGCGGAGCAGATACTGGCCGTACGTGCTCGAGCCCATCGACTTCGCCAGCCGTGTGAGGTCGGCGGCCGCGATGTAGCCCTTCCTGAAGGCGATTTCCTCGAGGCACGCGACCATCAGGCCCTGGCGCTCTTCGATCGCCTGAATGTAGTTGGACGCCTGCATCAGCGATTCGTGCGTGCCGGTGTCGAGCCAGGCAATGCCCCGTGTCAGCTTCTCGACGTGAAGCTGCCCGCGCTCCAGATACGTGCGGTTGACGTCGGTGATCTCGAGCTCTCCACGAGCCGACGGCTTCAGGTGTGCTGCGATGTCGATGACCTGGTTGTCGTAGAAGTACAGGCCCGTCACGGCCAGCGTGGAACGCGGCTTTTTGGGCTTTTCTTCGAGGCTGATCGCGTGACCAGCCGCGTTCAGCTCGACAACGCCGTAACGTTCGGGGTCGCGAACCTGATACCCGAACACCGTGGCGCCCGATTTTCGGAGCGCGGCCTTTTCCAGGTATTCCACGAAGCCGGCGCCGTAGAACACGTTGTCGCCGAGCGCCAGCGCCACGCGATCGCTGCCGACGAACTCGCGGCCGATGATGAACGCCTGCGCCAGCCCGTCCGGGCTGGGCTGCGCCGCGTACTCGATGCGCAGGCCGATCTCCGACCCGTCGCCGAGCAGCCGCCGGAAGCCGTCCTGCTCGTGCGGCGTGGTGATGATCAGGATTTCCCGGATCCCGGCCAGCATCAGCGTCGACAGCGGGTAGTACACCATCGGTTTGCTGTAGATCGGCATCAGCTGCTTGCTGACGGCGCGCGTCAGCGGATGCAGCCGCGATCCCGACCCGCCCGCGAGGATGATTCCCTTCATCGTTCAACCACCGAGCCCCAATCGTTCCCGATCGTACCGTCCGGCCTGGATGGCCTCGCACCACTCGAGGTGATCGAGATACCAGCCCACGGTTTCGCGGAGGCCGGCTTCGAACGTATGCCTTGGCTTCCAGCCCAGTTCTCTCTGAATCCTGGTGGCGTCAATGGCGTAGCGGCGATCGTGGCCGGGCCGGTCGGGCACGAATTTCTTGAGCGCGCGATACGCGGGGATCTGCCGCCGGGCCAGAGCCGGGTTCGCCGCCGCCGGGCGCCGTTCCTCGAGCGCATCGCAGATCGCGTCCACGACCTGGACGTTGCTGCGTTCGCTGCCGCCGCCGATGTTGTACTTCTCGCCGACGCGCCCCGTCCGCAGCACTTGCAGGATGCCCGCGCAATGATCCCCGACGTGCAGCCAGTCGCGGACATTGCCGCCGTCGCCGTAGATCGGCAGTTCCTTCCCTTCGAGGGCATTGAGCGCGACGAGCGGAATGAGCTTCTCCGGGAACTGGCGCGGTCCGTAGTTGTTCGAGCAGTTGGTCAGCAGCACCGGCAGTTTGAACGTGTGGAAATAGGCGCGCACCAGGTGGTCGGCGGACGCCTTGCTCGCCGCGTAGGGCGAGTTCGGCGCGTAGGGCGTCTCCTCGCTGAACAGCCCCGATTCGCCCAGCGTCCCGTAGACCTCGTCAGTGGACACGTGAAGAAACCGGAACGCCCCACGCGCGGCGTCCGGCAGGCTCGCGACGAACTGGCGCGCGGTTTCGAGCAGCACGAACGTGCCGACGATGTTGGTGTCGATGAAGACGCGGGGGCCGTCGATCGACCGGTCCACGTGCGTCTCGGCGGCCAGGTTGAGGATCGCGGTGGGCTGCGTGTCGGCGAACACGCGCGCCATGGCGTCGCGATCGGCGATGTCGGCCTGGACGAACGTCACGCGCGGATCGGCGAGCGCCCCGTCGAGGTTCAGGAGGCTGCCGGCGTATGTCAGCTTGTCGACGATGACGATCCGGTCGCCGGTGTGTTCGAGTGCGTGAAAGACGAGATTGGACCCGATGAAGCCCGCGCCACCCGTGATCAGCAGAGGCACCTTATACCGAGGCCCCCTCCGGGTACTGCAGCGCGAGCCGCAACTCTTTTGCCAGCGAATCGACCGTCGTGCCGGCGCGCTTCCAGGCGCCGTCCGACTCGAACCGCAGGTCGCCGATGCGGCGTCCCCACGGCGCGATGACGCGGCCGATGGCGCGGAAGTCCGTGCGATCGGCGTGTTCCTGGTCCAGCCGCCGGGCCACGTCGGGCGCGACGCGGATGAAGGCGCGCAGCGCCGAGGCCGATCGGATGCTGTACTTGCGGCCGTTCCACGCGCCGCCGAACACCAGCGCGATCTGCTTGAAGTAGTTGACGAAGAACTTCTTCGCATCCTCGTGGACGTCGCCACCGCGGCGCGACGTGAAGGCGTCGCTCGAGAACAGCTTCTTCAGCTCCTGCGCGAGCGGCGCCTGCGCGACCCGTCCGCGGCCCACGCCGAGCAGCTTGATCTCGTCGTACAGCGGCGAGTCCTCGCGATCGTTGAGCGCCCGGACGACGTCGTGCGCCATGGCCAGGTTCTCGTCGCGGTACAGCTGCCGGCCCGAGAGGCTCACCAGGTGCGACGCGTTCAGCCGCGTGTGCTTCGCGTTGATGGTCACGAACATCTGGACGACGTGGTCCTCGGGCAACCGGTCGAAGATGATCGCCGGGACGCTGAAGTCCTCGCCGGCAAAACGGTCGATGTCCGCGTGCAGCGCGAGCAGGCGGTGCTGGCCGTCGATGGCGCGGAGGATCCCCTCCCGTTCGGGGACCTTCAGGATGCCGACGCGCGAGTCTTCCCCCGCCGGCTGAAACGAGAGCTTCTCGTCGCACGAGATGATCACGGCGCCCGGGATCGACGGAAGGTCGCGCGCCTGCCGGCACTGCTCGTAGTACTGCACGAGCTCGTCGATCTTGCGGCGGATGATCTGGCGCTGGTAGGCCTTCTCGTTCGACGCGATGCGGCGTTCGAGCAAATCCCAGTTCACCTTCGATGGCGCCGCGCCGGGCATGACCTTCTGCTTGCCGCCGCGAACGCCGGGTTGCGCGGTGTCGCCGTAGTTCAACACCTCGAACCGAACCAGCTTGTCGATGTCGCTTGCGGTCAAGGACGCCTGATAGAACTGCACCCCGAACTGCTGCATGCGGATGGCGGCAACGTTGATCATAGTAAGAGGCGAATTGTACCGACCGAAAGCACGGCATCTCAACGGTTTTTTCGCCGTCGTGACGGCCGACACTGACCCCGGCTCTGACTTCTAAAGCTATTATATACAGTGGTTAGAGAAGAATTACCACGTTTAGGTCATTCACCAAATCGATGCAGTTCTGTCTTGGGTGGGGGGCCGCTTGACGTAAGGGGACCACAGGGTCAGGAGACCCTGAAGGATGAGCGCGACGCCAATAATCACGGCGTAGGCCTCGAAATGCGGTCGCGTCAGGTTGACGGCGATGGCCCGTCCGCCGGCCGCCACGATGCCCAGGGCTCCGCCTGCGAGCAGCGCGCGGATGCTCAGCCCGTTGAGTTGGCCGGCAATAACCCCAATTGTCAGAAGGCTTTGCAGAACGAACAGTAGGGCGAGGCCGACCAGCGTCTGGTATCCGGGGCGACGCAGCACCAGGGCCATGGTGGCGAGCCACCCGCAAGCCGCGATGGTGAAGCAGGAGACGCCAGCCAGCAGGGCCCGCACGACGGGCATCATACCGCCTGAACTTTTCCGTGTAAAGTCATTTGCGGCTTGGCCAGCCGCCAGTTGTCGAAGGCGACGACTGCCCCGTACATCAACAGCGTGAACGCTGCATACGCCACCCCGACGCCCCACAGCGGCAGGCGGTGGCGCAGCGGCCACGTCGCGTACCCATACACCAGCTCGACGTGGATCCAGTACACGAACAGCGAGCGGCGTCCGAACCGCTCGAGCGCCGTGAACGCCATCCCGAACCGGTTCGCCGCCTGCTCCATCCCGTACAGCGCCGCGAAGGCCGCCATGATCACGCCCACGCGAATCGCGAAGTAAGTCGGCGAACTGGTCCAGAACGACGACTGTGCGTAGATGGCCGGGCGCGACGCCGCATAGAAGCCGAACCACGCCAGGGCCAGCCCGACCGCCGCAACCGCGGCGTGGAAGCGGTGCGGCTGCCCGCGTGCGCCCGTCAGCACGACACCGAGCCCTGCGCCGGCAAACACGAATCCGGCCCAGGGAAACGCGGTGAACGTCGTGTCCTCCGCCGCCGGCCGGATGTACCACTGCACCCACACCGGCAGCACGTTGACCGCGCCGATCGTCCGCACCAGCGGCGCTGCGAGCGCGACCCCGGCCGCGAGGCCCGCGTAGGTCGACGTCAGCAGCGCCGGCGATTCCACCAGCGCCCACACGAGCCCGGCGGCCACGATCGCCGGTCCCATGATGTTGAGGATGTCCACGCGGAACAACGTGATCGGGTGGCCGCCCGGGCTGACCAGAAAGGCCTGCAGGCGGAAAAGAAACGCGAGGATGAAGATTTCGAGACCGCGCCGGCACACGGCCCCGGCCGCTTCGCGGCGGCTCCCGCCTCGCCTGACGGCCGCGGCGGCGGCCAGCACGACCGCGAGGCCCGCGAGCCACAAGAACAGCGGCGCGGCAAATCCCCCCAGCACGGTGGCGTCGCGAAAGATTGCGCCGCGGCGAACCGACGGCCGTGTCCACGCATCGATCGTGTGCGCCCCGATCATCAGGAGCACGGCGATGCCGCGCGCCCAGTCGATGTAGGCGAGCCTCTGCCGCGGCCTAGTTCCCGCCAGGGCGGACGTCACACGTCACCTGAAAATCGATGTCGTGGTTGAGCGTGTGCCAGACCGAACAGTACTTGTCGTGCGACAACTCGACGGCACGCTGGACGGCCTCGACGGGAACGGCGCCCTCGACGTCGAACGCGAGCGCGACCTTGAGAAACCGATGGGGATCCTCCTGCGCGCGCTCAGCGACCAGGTGCGCGCGAAGGCCCCGGAGCGGATGGCGTCCTTTCGTGAGGATGTAGACGACGTCGGCGGCCATGCAGCCGGCCAGCGCAAACGCCAGGGCCTGCACCGGCGAAGGCCCCGCGGCGCTGTCGCCGTCGATCGTCATGGAGGTGACGCCTGAGACGCCGGAGAACTGAAGGCCGCCGATCCACGTCAGATCGGCGACGGTGGGCGGCTTGCTCACGTCCCGGATTCTATCGGACTTTCGCCTCCGCGACCCTCGCGGTCTCGGTCGATCGCAGCTGCGAGCCGCCTCGCGCGAGGAGCAGCCACCCGAGCGGCAGGATGACGAGCATGTAGGTCAGTGCATGACCGAAGACGCTGTCGGGTCCCCACGACTCGGTCGCCGCGTGGATGAACTCGCTGTACGGCAGGTAGCCCTGCTCGGACATCTCGTGGATGCTGGAGATGAGGAGCTGCACGACGAACACGAACAGGAAGATCGCGGTCACCTGGAAAAAAAGCCCGAGGTTCACGCGATGGCCGTAGCGCGTCCACAGCCACGCGACGAACGCCGCCACCGCCACGCCCCCGGCCGCGCCGGCGACCAGCGTCAGCGTCTGGCGAAGCTGCAGCAGGAGCAGCGCGGTTTCGATGCCTTCCCTGCCGATCATGAGCAGCGTGAAGAGGAAGACGCCGAGCAGGGCGCCCAACCCGGTCCGCACCGTGTTCGACTGCAGGTGGTGTTCGATCTCGCCCTTCATCCGCTTGCCGGCCCGCCACATGTGGAGGGTCAGCGACGCGACGGAGATGGCGGCCACGAACGCCAGGGGGCCCTCGATCCATTCCTGGTTGGCCGCGTTGTAGAGCAGGTAGCCGCCGCCGGCGCTCACCACGACCGCCGCGACGATGCCCCAGTGAACGGCCTTCGCCAGGTCGCCGCGCCCGCTCTTGCGCAGATAAGCCAGGCTGATAGCGACGATGAGAAACGCTTCGAGCCCCTCGCGGAGCGTGATCACGAACGCCTGCAGCATGTCTGATTCCAGGGAACTGAGACTCAGTCTCAGATAGCTCTCAGTGAGTTTACTTCCCGAAAATCCGACCGGTCAAGTCTCCAATTGTGGCGGGCCCGTGACACGGCGGCGGGAAGCCTCCGGCGTTGCGCTAAGCTGAAGCCATGCGAAAGACAGGCGCCCTCGGCCTCGCCTTCTGCCTGGGTCTGGCCACCCTGGCCGCGCAGCAGGCGACCTTCAAGTCCGGCACCCAGATCGTCTCGGTATTCACCACGGTGACCGACGCACAGAAACGTCTCGTGCCCGACCTGGTGCAGGACGATTTCGAAGTGTTCGACAACGAGAAGCCGCAGCCGCTCGTCTTCTTCGAGAACGAGGTGCAGCCGATCTCGGTCGTCGTCATGCTCGACACGAGCGGCAGCATGACGCTCACGCTCGACCTGCTTCGCCACGCGGCCGAAGAGTTCGTCAACCGCCTGCTGCCCACCGACCAGGCGCGGGTGGGCGCGTTCAACGACAGGATCGAGTTCAACTCGCGGTTCATGAACGATCGCGATCAGCTCGTCACCGACATCAAGAACCTCGACTACGGCAACTCCACGCGTCTCTGGGATGCCATCGCGGCGAGCCTGGATGAACTGAAGGGCATCGACGGCCGCCGCGTGATCCTCGTCTTCACCGACGGCGACGACACGGGCAGCCGCAACAGCAGCATGGGGAAGATCATCGATCGCGCGCGCGCCGAGGAAGTGATGATTTACGCGATCGGCCTGGAAAGCCAGATTCTGGGTCAACGGACGAAGCCCGACCGGGGCCTGCGGAAGATCGCCGACGAGACCGGCGGCGGGTACTTCGAGCTCACGAAGACGAGCGAGCTCTCCTCGACGTTCACCCGCGTGGCCCAGGAGCTGCACAGCCAGTACGTGCTCGGCTTCACGCCGACCATGCTCGACGGCAAGGTCCACAAGCTCCTCGTGCGCGTCAAGAAGCCCGGCATGACCGCCCGCGCGCGCCGCAGCTATCTCGCCGGCACAGAAAAGGGCCCCGCCCAGTAGAACCGGCAAAACCATGACGCTGACCGATCAGGATTTCCGTGTCCGAAGCGACGAAGCGCTCGAGCAGGCGCGCCGCGCGCTGCTGCCCCTCGCCGATCAGGAAGGTTTCGAGGTCGAGTTTTCCGACGGCACGCTGAACCTGATGTTCGACGAACCGTCCGAAGCCCGGTTCGTCGTCAGCCCCAACGCGCCCGTGCGGCAGATCTGGGTCTCGGCGATGGCGAAGGGCTACAAGCTGTCGTGGGAAGCGGGGGCCGGGGCGTTCGCGCTCAACGGGGAAACGCTCCCGCAACTCCTCGATCGGCTCACCAGGCAGTTTCTGGCAGGCTGATGTAGCGCGGGGCTTTCAGCCCCGCGACGGCGGCCCTGAAAGGGCCGCCCTACGTCTACTTCGCGAGCGCTTTGACCTGTTCGGCCATCCACGCCGCGTACTCGGCGTCGCTCTGAACGATGACGTAGCCGCGCATGCGGAAGTGGCCGAGGCCGCACAGCTGCGAGCAGGCGATCTCGTAGTCGAAGTCAGCCTTGCCGTTTTTGGCGCGCATCTCGGCGGTCGTCACGGTGGGGACGAACCAGACCGGGATTTCGAGGCCCGGCACGGCATCCTGCTTGATCCGCATCTCGTACAACCCGAAGCTGTGAATCACGTCCTTGCTCGTCAGGTGCACGAGGATAGGACGGTTCACCGGCACGTGCAGCTGGTTGATGTCGGTGATGTCGTCTTTCGCGTCGGCATCGTTGCGGTCGAGGCCCAGCGGGTTGTCCGCCGAAACGAGCTTGATGTCGGTGCGGCCGAACTTGCCGTCGGCGCCCGGGTAGTGCATGTTCCACGCGAACTGCTCACCCACGACCCGCACGACCACGGCTTCGTTCTCCGCGGGGAGATTCTGCACGCGCTTGGCCCAGGCCGGAATCGCGTAGAACACCAGCAGGACGGCCTCGATGACGGCGACGGCGACTTCGAGGCTCTTCGACAGCTTGCCCTTGGCGCCCACATAGCTCGCCTTCGGGTTCGCGCCGGCGCGGAACTTCACCAGCACGTACAGGAAGAACGCGCCCCAGCCGACAAACAGCACCAGCATCAGCCAGTGCACGAGCACCATCATCTGGTCGATTTCGCCTGCGTGCGCCGACGCGGCCGGCGGCATCCCCAACCAATTCAGCATTGAATTCCTCTAGGCTCGATCGTCGGCGAACATCCGCGCCCGCCGAGCGAGATAGACAAAAAACGCCGCAAACCCGGCCAGCACGGCAACGACAACGCCGAGCAGGAAATAGACACCCATGTTCACGCCCTGCGCCATCGGCGAGTCGCTCTGGCCGAAGCACACCGGGCACGCGAGGGCCGCGCGCGGCACGGCCAGCATCAGCGCCGTGAGCAGCGCCACCAGCCACCGGCCACCGACCACTGACCGCAACGGGTTCGCCATCGCCTACAGGTTCCTCGTCTTGCGCTGGAACATCGTGGCGTAGACCGCCAGGGCCCCGACGCAGGCCACCGACAGGACGGCGCCGGCCAGGTAGGCGCCGGACGGATCAACCCGATACTGGTTCACCGCCCACGCGGCGCAAAAGGCCGCCAGCAGGCCCGAGGCGGCGATGAAGACGATGTGAAAGGCCTTGAGTGACATGTCCGGGCTCAGTGCGCGGCGCCCGACTCGTGCGCGGCAGGCGCGCCGGTTGGCGTGCCGATGCCGCCCGACACGGTCAACAGCGGCAGGAACAGCAGCACGATGAAGAAGAACGCGGTCAGCAGCAGCGACCCGTAGATCCACTTCTTCTCGTGGCTCAGGTGCATGAACACGCTGGCCACCATCGTGCCTTTGATCGACGCGATGATGAGCGCCAGGGTGATCGCCGCCGGCACCGCGAGGTGGAACGCATTGGCGGCGACCGTCACGCCGGTGAACACCAGCAGCAGCGCGCCGACGACCATGTAGCTGCGGATGCTTTTCTTGATGGCTTCCTGATCGGAATGCATTCGAAGCGCTCCTTAGAGCAGATACAGCACGGGAAACAGGAAGATCCACACGAGGTCGACGAAGTGCCAGTAGAGACCCGTGTACTCGATGCGGTTCGCGTACTGCTCGGGATTCTTCTTCCAGAGGCCCGCGCCCGGACCCAGCAGGTACAGCATCACGATGATGCCCCCGATGATGTGCAGCCCGTGCAGCCCCGTCAGCGTGAAGTAGATGGCGAGGAACGTGTTGTGCCAGGGTCCTTCGCCGCGCGCGAAGTGATCCGCGTACTCGAAGTACTTGTTCACGAGGAAGACCGCGGCCAGGACGATCGTGATCAGCAGGTACAGGCGGCCCTTGCTGAAGTTGTTCAGCTTCAGCGACGCCCACGACATCACCATCGTCACCGACGAGCAGATGAGGATGACGGTGTTGATGGCGCCAAGCTTGACGCTCAGCTCGCCGTGCGGCCATTCGGCCGCGCCGACACGCAGAAGAATGTAGGTGGAAAACAGCGCGCCGAAGAGCATGACTTCCGACGCGAGGAACAGCCAGATGCCCAGCTTGCCGTTGGCAAGGCCGGAATCGGGCCGCGGTTCGACGGTATACGGGATTTCCACCGGTTAGGCGCCTTTCGGTTCGAATTGAGGCGTGAAGTCGCTCGCGGCGCCAGGCACGCTGTACTCATACGGGCCGCGGTAGACGACGGGCTCCGTGAGGAAGTTGCCGTGTCCAGGCGGCGAGGGCGCGGACCACTCGAGCGTCGTCGCTTCCCACGGGTTGCGATCGACCACGGCGCCCCACTTGATGCTCGAGAAGAAGTTGATGACGAACGGCAGCTGGAAGAGCCCGAGGCCCCACGCAGCGAAGCCGATGACGATGTTCCACTTGAGCAGGCCCGCGTTGTGCGCGTACTGCATGCCGCCGTCATACATGCGGCGGTTCATCCCGCCCAGGCCCTGGATGAACATCGGCATGAAGACGAGGTTGATGCAGACAAACGATCCCCAGAAATGGATTTTGCCGAGCAGGTCGTTCATCTTCCGGCCGGTCGCCTTCGGGAACCAGTAGTACACCCCGGCGAAGAGCGCGAAGATGGTTCCGGGCGCCACCACGTAGTGGAAGTGGCCGATGACGTAGTAGGTGTCGTGCAGGTGGATGTCCGACGGCGCCAGGCCGAGCGGCAGGCCGGTGAGCCCCCCGATGCCGAACATCGGCAGGAACGCGAGCGCGAACAGCATCGGCGTCGTGAACCGGATCGAGGCGCCCCACAGCGACAGCAGCAGCGCCGTGAGAATCACGACCGACGGGATCGAGATGATCATCGTCGTGACCTGGAAGAAGGCGCTGATGTTCGTCCCCATGCCGGTCATGAACATGTGGTGCGCCCACACGATGAACGACATGAAGCCGAGGAAGATGATCGAGTAGACCAGCGCCCGGTAGCCCCAGAGCGGCTTGCGGGTGTTGTTGGCGATCACCTCGGAGACGATGCCCATCGCCGGCAGGATGAGCACGTACACCTCGGGATGAGCCAGGAACCAGAACAGGTGCTGCCAGAGGAGCGGGTTGCCGCCGCCCGCCACCGTCAGCGGCCGGCCGCTGACCACGAGTCCGCTCGGCATGAAGAAGCTCGTGCCCGCGAGCCGATCCATCAGCTGCAGGACGCCCGCCGCTTCGAGCGGGGGAAAGGCGAGCAGCAGGAGGAACGACGTGACGAACTGCGCCCACACGAAGAACGGCAGCCGCATGTAGCTGAGGCCCTTGGCCCGGAGCTGCACGATCGTCACGATGAAGTTGACCGAGCCAAGCAGCGACGACGTGATCAGGAAAACCATCCCGATGAGCCACGCCGTCTGGCCGATGGTGGCGATGACCGAGAGCGGCGGATACGACGTCCAGCCGGAATTCGCCGCGCCGCCGGGCAGGAAAAAGCTGACCAGCATCGTGACGCCACCCAGGAAGTACACCCAGTAGCTCATCATGTTGAGCTTGGGGAACGCCATGTCGGGCGCGCCGATCTGGAGCGGCATCACGAAGTTGCCGAAGCCGCCGACGGCCAGCGGCACGACGCCGAGAAACACCATGATCGTGCCGTGCATGGCGCCGAGCTGGTTGTAGAACTCGGGCAGCATGATGCCGCCCGGGGCCTTGTCGGGCCCGAACAAGCCGCCGATGAGCGGGATCGGGCTGCCCGGATAGGCCAGCTGAAAGCGCATCAGCATCATCAGGCAGAAGCCGAAGAGGAGAAACAGGAGGCCAGTAATCGCGTACTGAATCCCGATGACCTTGTGGTCCACGGAAAACACGTACTTGCGCCAGAATCCCAGCTCCTCGTGATGAGCATGGTCGTGCGCGTGCTCGTGTCCGTGCGCCGTCCCTGTTTCGACCTTATCCAACGTCGGACTCCTTGATACAGGTTGTCAGGGGCGCCAGATTCCGCCGCCCCAGCGGGCAATTGTATGCAGAAGGTACAAGCTCGTGCAAGGGCGAAGGGGCGTAAGATCGAAGCGTGCGCAGACGGAAAACAGCCGCGGGCCTTGCGCTCCTGCTGGTCGCCGGACTTCCGGCGAATGCCTCCGCCAACGCCGAATCGGTGCGGCTGCGGGCCCAGGCGTCGCGGGAGTTGTATAACCTGGACCGCGAGAAGGCGCAGGAAACGTTCCGGCAGGCCACCGTCGCCGATCCGCACGACGCCGGCGCCTATCGCGGCCTGGCGAGCGCCCTGTGGCTCAGCGTCACGTTCCGCCGCGGCAACATGACCGTCGACGACTACATGGGCGGCGTGACGCGGCGCAAGACTCCGCTCCCTCCCCCGCCGCCCGAGACCGTCGCGGCGTTCAACGAGGCGCTCGGGCGGGCACTGGCCCTCGCTCGCGAGCGTGTCGCGGCCGACCCCAGGGATGCGGACGCGCACTACGAGGTCGGCGCCGCCATGGGCCTGCGCGCCTCGTACACGGCGACGGTCGAGAGCAGCGCGATGAGCGCGTTCAAGGCGGCGCGCGAGGCCTACGACGAGCACGAAAGGGTGCTGCTGATCGACACCCGCCGCAAGGACGCCGGCCTCATCGTCGGCACCTACCGTTATATCGTCGCGTCGCTGTCGATGCCGCTGCGCTGGGCCGCGTACATGGTGGGCTTCGGCGGCGGGCGCGAACAGGGACTGAAGCTGGTCGAGGGCGCGGCCGCCTACGTCGGCGACAACCAGGAGGAAGCGCGCTTCACGCTCGTCGTGCTCTACAACCGGGAGAGGCAGTACGACGCGGCCCTGGCGCACCTGGCGACGCTGCGCGAACGATACCCGCGGAACCGCCTCGCCTGGCTCGAAAGCGCGTCCACGAGCCTCCGGGCGGGCAAGACTGTCGACGCCGAACGGTTTCTGGACGAGGGCATGCGCCTGTTCGCGACCGACACTCGCCCGCGGATGTTCGGAGAGGACGCCCTCTGGTACGCGAAGCGCGGCACGGCGCGCGCCAGCCTGGGCCGTATCCCGCAGGCCCGGACCGATCTGGAGAAAGCGCTGACGCTCGAAGCACGCCAGTGGCTGCACGGACGCGCGCATTTCGAACTGGCCAAGCTCGATCTCAAGGACGGCAAGCGGGCAGCCGCCAACGAACATTTGCGGACAGCCGTCCGTCTGTGTGAGAACGACAACGACGAGACGACGGCCGCGCAGGCACAGCGGCTGATCCGGTAGCGGAGGCACCAGCTCATGGCATCGACCAGGCGGACCTGGCTGTGGATCATCTTCGGCGTCCTCATTTGCATCGCGCTGTGCGGTGTCGCGCTCGTCGGCGGCGGGATCTACATGGTGTCGAAGCACGTCAAGACAGAGCTGGTCGGGCGCACGTCGGCGGAGGAACAGTTCGTCCGGCAGCGCGAGCGGTTCGCCGGCCAGCAGCCGCTGATCGAGATGACGGGCGAATTCGGCGATCAGCAGGTGAAGGTGCACCGTTCCGCCGAAGCTTCGCGTAAATCCGAGCTGCAGACCATGCGTGTGCTGGTGTACGACGCGCACGAAGGCCGCATCGTGCACGTCGACTTGCCGTTCTGGCTGCTGCGCTTCATGCCGTCCGCACGGCTGGGCGAGGTCAGCGGCGCGGGCAGCGGTTTCTCGTTCGAGTCGGGCCACATCACGGTGGACGATCTCGAGCGCCATGGTCCGGGTCTCGTGATGGACGCGCGCGACAACAAAGACGCCCAAATCCTGATCTGGACGGAATAGGCCTCTCCGTCTCCGCTGGAGGACAGCGCTCCTCGAGTCAGCGGCTTTCCTTAGAAAATCCACACGCCTGCCGCTGGCATGCCAATTGGACCCTCCGTGCTGTGCAGACCTTGAGGTCTGCGAGTCCGGGCGTGGCGCCCGACTGGAGGAGCCATGAAGAGGATGTTCCGGCACGTTGGTGCATGGCACGCCGCCCTGCTCGCAGCTGTCGTGATGATTTCGGCGCCGGCGTGCGCGACGCAGGCCTATTCGTACCGCGGCAGCTACGGCAGCGCTGACTTCGAGCGGCGCGCGGTGGACAACGGTTACCGTCAGGGATTCGACGAGGGGCGCAACGATGCGCGGCGTCATCGTTCGTTCTCGCCCGACCGCCACGGCGAGTATCGCGACGCACGGCGCGGCTACCGCGGCGACTGGCAGCGGCAGGCCTACGGACGCGGGTTCGCCCGCGGCTTCGAATCCGGCTATCGCGACGGCTTCGAGCGCAACTCCCGCGGCTGGCGCTAGTCGTTCGTTCTGACGGCCTTGACGAAGAACGAACGCGGCACTCCAGGCATGCCGCGGGGCATCGGCGGGAAAGGCCAGCGTCCATAGCTGACCTCCGGATCGCCGGGCGATGCCACCGTGGCCTGCCAGCCGTGCCGCGCCAGCAGTGCCTGCGGGTCGTCCACGCCGAAATTCCACGGACAGCCGGCCTTCGCCAATCCCTTCATCAGGCCTGCTGTGTACGGCGATGTGAGCATGTCCGTGTTGACGAGGTCCAACCCGATCCAGCTGCCCGGGGCGGCGACCGTCCGGATCGCCTCGAGCAGACGCAAGGCGCTCGGCTCGTCGAGGTACATCAGCAGCCCCTCCGCGAGGAACGCCGCCGGCTGGCGCGGATCGAATCCGGCGTCTACCAGCTTCTGCGTCCAGGGCTGCGCCAGGTCGGCACGCACGATGCGACGATCGCAGGCCACCTTCGCGTCCAGCCGCGCGAGGATCGCCTCCTTGCGATCGAAGATGTCGTCCCGATCGACTTCGAAGAGCGTCAAGCCCGACGGCCACGCCAGGCGGAACGCGCGCGCGTCCATGCCGGCGGCAAGAATCACCGCCTGGCTGAGCCCGCCGTTGTTTTCCGTGACCGCCGCGAGGATCCCGTCGTCCAGGAACTTCGTCCGGATCGTGAGATGCGGCGAGGGCCTGCTCGCGTCGGCGCCGGTCGCCGCGCTGGCCGCGGCATTCATGGCAAATCCGACCGGCCCCGCCAGTTCTCTGGCAAACGGATCCTTGTACAGCGGGTTCGCGCTCTCCGTCTCGAGGGCGCGGCTCGCCGCCACCCACTGCGCGGTCAGGCCCACGGGGCTCATCTCGCCGCCCGCTGCGCCCATGACGTCGAAGGCGGCCACGATGGTCTGCGCGAAGACCAGGCGGTTCCCGAAGGGATCCTTGATGGTCATCTCGCGCGTCCGCCACGGCGTGTCGCTCACGCCGGGCCTGGCGTACTTGTAGTTCTTCGCCAGCAGCTCACGGTTCAACTCGTCTACATCGTCCACCGCGATGCGCAGCGCGCCGCCGGGGACGGCGTCGCCGTAGTGCTCAGACAGGTGGATCGTGCGACAGCTTCATCACGTCAATTAGACCGCATGACGGCCGTCGCCGGCATGTAGAATGCCGCGCGAGGACTTATGGCACTTCACTCGCGGCGGCCAGCCGCCGTCCTGGGCGTCCTGGCAGCGTTGGTCATCGTGGCGGGCCGGCTTCATCCCGGCGCCGCGGCTCAAGGGGCCCAGCGCGCAGGCTCCGCACGGTCGATCAACTGGGCGCTCCACAACCTCGACCTGGCGGGCAGCCGGTACTCGACGATGGACCAGATCAACCGGTCCAACGTCGCGACGCTCACGCCGCGCTGGCTGTTCCAGTACGGAATCATCGACGGCGTGAGCAATCAGACCACGCCCGTCGTCGTGGACGGCTCGATGTATCTGACCGATCCGCGCGGGAGCGTCTACGCGCTCGACGCCGCCGACGGGCACCTGCTCTGGAGCTACGACGTCACCAACCTGATCGGCGGGGGGCAACGCGAGGGGTACGTCTTCCGGAACCGCGGTCCTGTGTACGCGGACGGCGTCGTGTACGCGGCGGCGGGATCGTTTCTGTTCGCGCTCGACGCGAAGACCGGCAAACCCATCCCGACGTTCGGCAAGAACGGCCAGGCCGCCGTCATCATGGACGTCATCCGGACGCGATTCCCTGACGTCCAGGCGGCGATCAGCCTGGGCTACTGGTTCACGACGGCTCCTCAGATCCACAACGGCGTCATCTACATCGGCAGCACGCGCAGCGAGAGCCACATTCCCGGCGGCCACGTGCTCGCCGTCAACGCGAAGACCGGCGCCGTGCTCTGGCACTTCAACACGATTCCGCAGGACAAGAACGATCAGGGCTGGGACGTCGCGGGCCCGACCTGGGTGGGCGGCGAACGCAACGGCGGCGGCATCTGGGAGACGCCCTCGATCGATCCGGAGCTCGGTCTGATTTACGTCGCCGTGGGCAACCCCTTCGGCGACAGCAGGAAACGCGCGGGCATCAATCTATTTACGGACGCAATCCTCGCGCTCACGCTGGATACCGGGCGTCTGAAGTGGTACTACCAGCAGACGCACCACGACGTCTGGGACTACGACTCGGGCAACCAGCCGATTCTGTTCGACATGCAGGTGCGCGGACGGCGCGTCAGGGCGCTGGCCGAAGCGAGCAAGAACGGCTTCCTCTACATCCTGAACCGCGAAACCGGCGAGCCGGTGCATCCGATCAAGGAAGTGGCCGTGCCGACCAACGCCGATCGCGAGGGCGAGCAACCATGGCCGACGCAGCCGATTCCTTTTACGGCGGCCGGCAAGATGATGGCGCCTGTCAGCCCGGTGACCGCGACCGACATCGCTCCCGATCGTCTGCCGGCGTGGGCGGCCGTTCCGATGTTCACACCTCCGGGCCGGGGCCGGATTCAGACGCCCGGCCAGGGCGGCGGCGCGAATTACGGTCCGCTCGCCTACAGTCCGCGAACGGGCTACGTTTACGTCAACGCGATCGACGACCCGAACAACTCGGGCCGGCCGGCGAGAGGCTACTTCTCCGCGTACGATCCCACGACCGGCGAGCTGGCGTGGCAGAAGAGCTACGACGGCTTCGGGCAGGCCGGGCCCGTGGTCACGGCGAGCGATCTCGTGTTCGTCGGCAGCGGCAGCAACATCGCGGGCTACTTCATGGCGTTCGACGCGAAATCCGGCGAGATGCTGTGGAAGTACAACACGGGCGCCGGCGTGTTCTCGTCGCCTTCGACGTACATGGTCAACGGCGAACAGTTCGTGACCGTCGGATCGGGCGGCGGCGATCGCGGACGCCGGGGCGGCGACCTGATTCTCAGCTTCGCGCTGCCACGCCGCTGAGTAGGGCGGCCCTTTCAGGGCCGCCTTGGCGGGGCTGAAAGCCCCGCCCTACCGGTGCACGCGTCAGCGCGCCGGCGGGGCGCCGGGGTTGTCAGCCTTGCGGCTCGTCGGCTGCGTGCCGATGTGATCGGCGAGCTGCCCGCCGGTGAAATTGCCCGTCGAGCTCTCGTCGATTTCCGGCAGCATCGTCGCGTTCCAGTCCAGCCACTTCGCCACGAGCTGGTCGTACAGCTCCTTCCGCCGCTCCTTCAGGTTGGCGCGTTCCATCGGGTCTTCGACGACGTTGAAGAGAAACGTGTTGTCGAGGATCTTGAGGAACTTGAAGTCGCCGTCGCGGATGGCCCGCTGCGCGTTGGCCTTGTAGCGCCAGTACACCGTTCGCGAAACGGGAGGCGTCGTGCCCGTCAGGTGCGGGAGCAGGTTGATGCCGTCCGGCGGCAGCGCCGGATCGGGTGATGCACCGGCCGCCGCGAGCAGCGTCGGCATCCAGTCCATCGACATCGACACCTGATCGCTCGTCTTCCCCTGCGGAATCCGCGCGGGCCACGAAACAATCGACGGAATCCTGAGGCCGCCTTCGAGCAGCTCGGTCTTCCTTCCGGTGAACGGCCAGGTCATCGCGAACCGCTCGCCGCCGTTGTCGCTCGTGAAGACCACGATGGTGTTGTCCGTGAGACGGTTGTTGTCGAGCGCCTTGAGGACGCGGCCGATCTGCGCGTCCATCGCCTCGACCATCTTCTGATAGGTCTTCTGCGTCCCGGCATCGTAGGCGCCGAGGCCGCGATTCTCGGCACGCAGACGCTCGGATTCCGCCTCGTCGCCGGGCGCTTCCCACGGCCAGTGCGGCGCGTTGAAGTGCAGGCTCACCAGAAACGGCTGCCGCGCCTTCGCGTACCGGTTGACGACGTCGACCGCACGGCTTCCCAGCAGATCGGTCAGGTAGCCCGCCTGATGCACCGGCATGTCGTCGTCCCACAGATCCTCGTTGGGACCGGGACCGGGTGTATGACGGTAGTAGTCGAGCCCGCCGCCGCGGAAACCGTAGAAGTGGTCGTAACCGCTCTGGAGCGGGCCGAACGTGGGCAGCCAGCCGAGGTGCCACTTGCCGATGAGCGTCGTGCCGTAGCCGGCGCGCTTGAGCAGTGACGGCAGCGTCGGATGCTCGGGCGGGAGTCCCGCGCCGCTGTTGATGACCAGCGGCTCGTCGAGACCGACGCGCAGGCGGTACTGATAGCGGCCGGTGATCAGCGCGGTCCGCGTGGCCGAGCACACGGCGGAATTTGCGTAGCCCTGCAGGAAGCGGACGCCGCGCGCCGCGATGCGGTCGATGTTCGGCGTCTTGAAGTCAGGCCGGCCGTAGCAGCTGACGTCCGCGTATCCCAGGTCGTCGGCCATGATGAAGACGATGTTCGGCGGGGCCTGACGCGCCTGCCCGAAGACGTCGTCCACGTCGGCCACGCCGGCGGCCGTGGCGAGGGCTCCCAGGGCGGTGGTGCGGAGAACCGTGCGGCGGCTGACGCCTTCGGAGGCGGATGTTCGCGGCATGGCGAGAGTATACGACGGGCGCGCGGGAGGTCAGCGGCGAAGCGAGGCGACCGCGTCGCGAAGGACCGTCGCGTCCACGAGCGATTCGATGGCCTGGCGTGGGCGGGGTTCGCGCTTCTGGACGGCCGCGACCCACCGTTCCTCTTCGATCATCACGCCGAGCAGATCGTTCGGCAGGCCGCCCGCGAACCGGAAGTGGCCCCACACCGCCGAGATGATCGGTTCCGGCACGTTGATCTTCGACGACACGAGCGGCCAGACGCTCGGCGGCCGGCTGGTCACCTGCTCCGACGCGGTGACGATCCGGGCGACGGCGGCCACGAGCGCGCGGCGCCGCGCGGGATCGGCGAGAACCTCGGCCGTCGTATTGAGGTTGAACAGTTCCCGGTACACCGACCGATCCTGAAAGACGATGGCGTCGGCGCCCAGCGCCTGTTCGGAGTTGTGCGCCTGCGGCTCCCAGATCGCGATCGCGTCCACGTCTCCGCGCTTCAGCGCCGCCGGCATCTCGGGAAGCGGCACCGCCACCGCCGTGACGTCGGCCTCCGCGAGCCCGGCCGTGCGCGCCATCTTCGACAGGAAGTAGTGCGCCGACGTGCTGAGCGACGTCCCGACTTTCCTGCCCTTCAGATCGGACAGGCGGGTGATGCCCGCCGACCTGCGCGCGACGATGCGGTAGTAGCACTCGGCGACGGTCAGCACGATGCGAATATTGGGGCTCGTCGCAGATCGGAGCAGCGCCTGCGTCTCGGCGTTGGTGGCCGCGTCGGCTTCGCCGCTGACGAGGAGCGGAATGCCGCCGGCGTTCACGACAATGCCGGCGCCCGCGGCGCCTTCCGCCGCCAGAAACACCGGCGCCGATTCGATCGTGGTCATGTTGACGGCGAATCGGAGGCGCGGAGCCGGCGCGCCGCTTTGACCGTGGACGAGCACGGCACCGAGAAGGACGCAGACGGCTGTGCGGAGCATCATGCGCGCGATTCTATCGCTTCACGAACTTCTGCAGGCATCCGCCCGACGGGCTGGCCTCGCAGCCCCCGGTGAGGCCGCCGAAGATGTTGCCCAGCTCGTCGGCCGCCATCCCTTCCGGGCGCGTGCCGGGGATGAAGTACTTGAGCGAGCCGTCCTTCGCGCTGCCGATGCGGATGCCGGTCTTCCACCCGGGATTGCGCATCGCGTTGCCGCCGCCTTCGGGCGCCTGCGGCGGGCCCCCGATCGGCCGGTTCGACTCCGAGTCCGCGACGATGAGCGTGTCGTCCTTCAGAATCGCGACGCCGCTCGGCCGGCCGAAGTGCCGCCACTCGTCCACGAAGTTCATGTCCTTGTCGAAGATCTGGACGCGGTTGTTCGAGCGGTCGGCGACGAACAGCCGGCCCTGCGAATCGAACGCGAGCGCGTGCGGGCCCATGAACTCGCCGGGTCTGGTCCCCAGCTTCCCGAACTCGCTCACGAACTTGCCGTCCCTGGTGAAACGCATCACGCGGTCGCCGTCCTGCTGTGCGGTCGTCGGACGCGGCCAGTGGCCGTCGGCGATCATGATGTCGCCGTTCGGCGCGATGGCGCACGCCGTCGGCCCGATGAACGTATCCTGCCCCGCCTTCGAGACTCCGGCCTTGCCGAGCGTCAGCAGTACTTTTCCGTCGGGGCTGAACTTGAACATCTGAAAGCCGCGGCCGGCCGTGCTCGGGTTGTCCGCGAACGGACCGCTGTCGCCCGCCCAGAAATTGCCGTCGCGGTCCTGGCAGAATCCGTGAGCCTGCACGAACATCCCGTCGCCGAACCGCTTCAGGATGTCGCCTGCGGCGTCGAAGTGGATGATCGGCGGCTCGGAGCGATGGTGCAGCCACGTGCCGCCCTTGCCGTCGGGGATGATGCCGATCGCGGCGCCAGACACGATGCCGCCGAAATGCGGCCAGTGCTCGACCATCCGGTACGGGTTCACCATGGCGCTCGGAACGTCCGGCGGAGCCTGCGCGCCCCGGCCGGATCCGCCGGGTGACTGCGCGGCCATCGACATCCCCATCGCGGCGGCGAAGACGACCAGGACGAGTGTCAGGATTCTGCGTGTCATTGTTGTTTCCCTGTAGGGCGGGGCTTTCAGCCCCGCCAGGCGGCCCTGAAAGGGCCGCCCTACTTCTTCAGCAACGGATGCACATATCCCGCGGGAAGCACGTGTTCGGGATCCGGGCGCACCGACACGTAGTCCACGTGATCGGCGACGTCGGTGAACCCGTGATACACACCCGGCGGAATGATGACGATGTCGCCGGGGCCGACCTTGCGGGACTGCGCGGCCTGGCGGAATGTGCCGTTGTTGCTGGCGCCGACGGCCACTTTCACGATCTCGCCGTCGGAAGGGAGGGGCTTGATATTGTCCACGGTCCCGCCGGTCAGCAGCGTGCCGCCGCCGGAAATGACGTAGTAGACCTCGGTGATGTGTTCGTGGTTGATCGCGCCGACAGGAGCACCGGGCGCCGTCTTCGCGCGGTGCAGGACGCCGACACTGACGTTGTACTTGCCCATGTCCACGACCTTCATCTGCCGGTCGCCGCCGCCCGTCGGCGAGGCGAGCACCGCCTGTACTTCCGCCGCGGTGATGTCGGTCGCGAGCGACGGCGGGAGGCTTCCCTGCGAGCGCGCGGGGATCTGGAACAGCGCGACGAAGATGGCGCTCGCGTAAGCAATGCTCGTTCGCATGTCGCTCCTTCTAGGGAATCGTCTGGCGGTTCTCGATGTGGATCATCATGTAGTTCATCGTCTGTCCGGGATCCGCGTACGACGCGTGCCAGGTCAGCGGCGGAATCGAGATGACGTCGCCTTCTTTCACGTGGGTCGACGTCGTGCCAACGAGCGGACCACCGCGGTGCTCGCCCGGGCCGGCCGAGTTGTCGACGTCGGGCTTGCCGCCGAGTTGTATCGTGCCGGCGCCGGCCAGAATGATGTAGATCTGCGTCTTGTCGTCGTGCAGTTCGCCGCTCGCCGTCGCGCCGGGCTGCAGCGGGACCCTCCGCTGCATGGTGATGCGGTAGGGCGGCGCCCACTCGATGTGATCGAAGTTCGGCCCTTTCGGATCGGTGATGTACTTCTTGCGCAACTCTTCGGCGGTCCAGATGGTGCCCTTGCCGTTCACGGCGCGCGGGAACTTCGAGCCGTCAATCGTGAAGAGCGGCAGCTGGCGCGGCTGACCGGGCGTCTGCACGGCGGGCGCCTGGGCGAGCATCGACGGACGCGGCAGCGCGTAGCCGATCAGGCACCCCGCGGCCACGAGCGCGAGCGGCATGGTTCGTTTCATCACGTGTCCTCCTCCAGCTCTAGTCGATCTGTACCGGATACCCGTCGGGATCCTGTACGTGGAAACCCGCCTCGACATTCTGCTCCGGCGTCACGCCGCGGTCGGCGAGATCTTTCGTTACAGTCTCACGATTGAACTTCTCGACGCCAATCGCGAAGTGGTCCACGACCGCCTTCGGACTGGCGCGCCGCAGCGACACCAGCGTCCGCGTGAGGCCGAGCCGCACGATCTCGTTCGGCTTGTCCTGGCTCAGGACCGCCAGGCCGAATACCTTCTGGTAGAACTCTGTCGATCGCTGCAGGTCGCTGACCGACAGGGACACATGGCTGATGAAGCCGGCCTGGAACCCGCGGGTCTGCGCCTGGGCCGGCGCGCTGCCGGCCGTCGCGAGCATCGCCAGCCCCTGAATCAGCTGCCGCCGGCTGAGCGATCCGTTCTCGAAACGCTGCAGCAGCCGGTTGATGATGGTTTCCATCCGGTCTCAACTCCTCGGAACGAAGGCCAGGAACCGCCGGGGGTTGTCCTGCGTGATGCGGCGGATGTCCGCGGCCGAGATGCCGGCCTTTCGCAGCTGCGGCACGAACAGCACGATCGGGCGCGCGTATCCCGGCCCGCCGTCGCGCGCGTGAAGCGGCCCCGGGTAGACGCTGATCTCGCCCACGTTCGTGTTCACGCGCCCGATGTAGTCGGACGACAGCAGCAGCCGATCGATGTGGCCGGCTTCGAGAAACGCCATGATCATGTGGAGGCGGTGCTCGTCGCTCACCCACTGCTGCTGGCGCGTCACGCGGTCGAACGCGACGTAGGCGCCCCGCTTCGCAAGCGCGATCGCGACTGCGGCTTTGGGATCGTCGAGACAGCACACGTGGCCGATCGCCACGTGCGACGGGTTGACGCCAACCGCGTCGAAGAGGTCGAGCTGACGCAGCGCGATGTCGGACGGCACCTCGGGTCCGGTCGCGTAGTTGTTGTGCGTGAAGATCGGCAGCCCGGTCCTCAAGTGAGCACGGCCCACCGAGCGGAACACCTTTTTCTCGAGCGGATCGAGATCGGCCTCGCCGTTGACCACTCCGAACTCACCGTACGCGCCCAGGCGTCCGGCCGCGGCCATCTGCACGAGCCCTTCCGCGATCTCGTCTTCGCTCTTCGTGGCGAAGTCGGCGGGATACTGCTGCTTGTTGTAGTACGAGCCGGCGTTGAGCAGGTGCATGCCCGTCCGCTCGGACAGCGTTTTCAGGTAGGCGGGAATCTCGGCACCCGACCCGCCCGCCGACGCCGAGACGATGCAGCCGACGCCCGCCTGCCGGGCGCCCTTCAGCTCGGTCGTCATCCAGTCGACGTCCTGCGTGGGGTTGTCGGGCGGACCGGGCGGCGTGCCGGCCGCGGCGCCCCGCGCCGGCGGCCGCCGCCCGTTGCCGAGATGTTCGTGCATCAGCGTCGCGCCGTCGATGGCGCCCGGATCGATGTCGGCGGTGATCGTGCGGATGATGGCGCCGCGCGGGATGGACAGCCCGCCGGCCTGCGCGGGCGCGCCCGCGGCGGTCCCGCCGCCGGGCTCCCACTGCGACGCGATCCCGAGGCCAACGCCCGCCCCGAGCGCGCCGATCAGCTTCCGCCGACTCCACCGTGTTTGCTCGCCGAACTTCGCCATTACGCCCTCGTCCGCCGCATCGATGTAGCGCGGCCCTTTCAGGGCCGCGTCCGCGGGGGCTGAAAGCCCCCGCGCTACGGCACTATGAAAACGTCTCAGAAGTCGTACTGAACGCCGAACTTGACCAGGCGGCCGTCGAGGATCTGCGTCGGCTGCAGCCATGGCGTCGCCGTCACCTGCGACGGCGTCGTATAGGCCGCTCGCAGGAAGGTGGCCGTGCTCTGGTTGAACAAGTTGTACAGGTCGATGTTCGCCTGCAGGCGGTGGCCGGCGCCCAGCCTGAACGTCTTGCTGCCGCGGAGGTCGAGCTGGCGGATGCGCGGAGCATAGCTCGTGAGCGGCGACAGGAGGTCGACGGTGATGACGCCGCCTGCTGTCGTCAGGTTGCGGGGCTGGCCGGTCAGCTGGTTGATCAACTTGCCCGTTGGCTGGGCGTTGATCTGGGCGCTGGTGTACGTCTGGTTCGCCTGGTAGTTGGCGCCCGGCAGATCCTGATAGACGCCCGCGACCATGATGCCGCCCCACGGCAGCGTGTACGACGAGTTCAGCCGGAACCGGTTCTGATACGGCGTCTGCGTGTTGCACGACCCCGCCGGCGACGAGTTCACGCCACCCGTGTTGCTGAGGTTCGTCACCAACTGCTGCGGGTTGTCGACGATGAAGCAGCGAGTCGTGTTCGAGTTGACGACGCCACCCGCCACCGAGACGGAACCCTGCTGGACCGCGTTGCCCACGCTCCAGCCGCCGCCGAGCATGCCGCCCCGGGAGTACCGCGCGTTGAAGCCGACGTCCACGCCGTTGAAGTGTTCCGTTTCGGGCGACTGCGTAAAGCCCGACAACGGATACTTGTCGACGTAGTTCTTCGAGAACGTCGTGTAGTTGCTCGTCGCCGGCGTGATGCGCGCGTTGTAGAGCCCGCACAGCTGCTGGCCCGAATTCGGCAGCCGCGCATCGACGGGCACCGTGACGCAGAACGGATCGTAGTCGCTCGGCGCCAGGTTCAGGTTCTCGGTGGTATAGAAGTTGCCGTAGATCGTGCGGTAATAGCCGACGTTCACGGCGGCCCGGCTGCTGACCTGGCGATCCACGCTGATCGAGGTCTGCCAGTTGTATCCGCGCTTGCCCCAGCCGGTGACCCATTCCGGATCCGGCTTCGCGGTGGCGGGCCCGAATGTGCCGACGCTCGGGTTCAGGAAGGCCCCGCACTCGCCGTTGGCCGCCGCGCTCTGCAGGTTGCAATCGGGGAAGAAATTCAAGTTCGTGTCGGTCCAGTTTCGAGCCGTCGAGAAGTTCGCCGTCGGGCCGAACAGCGACGCGACCGATGTCGTCAGCGTCGTGACGTACCGGTTGACGCCGCCTTTGACGACGGTCTTGCCGTCGCCCGTGACGTCCCAGGCGACGCCGACCCGCGGGCTGAGATCCTTCCAGTTGGGCACGTTGTCGACGCCCGGTGCGGTGAAGGACGGGAAGAGCGCGTTGGCCGGCTCGACGATCGTCGGGTCATGCGCCACGATCCAGTCGAAGCGCAGGCCTGCGTTGACCGTCAGGCGGCCGAGCGACCACTGATCCTGTGCGAACAGCCCGAGGTCGTGGTCCAGATCCACTTCGGTGTACTGCGAGGTGAACTCGGTGAAGGCCGAGGGCACGCCGTTGGTGAACGCATACTGCAGCGGAAGGCCCCGCACGTCCTGCGGACTGCGATAGGTGTTGCCCTTGATGTAGCCCTTGAGGATGTTCATTCCGGCCTTGAACGTGTGCGAGCCGGTCACGACCGACGTCGAGAAGCGCCCGGCGAACTGATTGGCGATGCCGATGCCGACGCTGCCAAACCCGTGATAGCCGGCGGTATAGCCCGCCGGCGCATCGATGACGAGGACTCGCAGCGGCTCACTGATGCCGCAGCGCTGGTAGTCCGAGCCATCGAGCTGCGTGCCGAAGCTCGGACGGCCGAACGTGTTCAGGCCGACCGTGCCGCCGCCTTCGAACAGCAGCTTCTGCGACTGGGGCCTGGCCCAGGTGAACTGGGTCAGCGAATCGTTGTGGCACATCGCGGCGCCGCTTTCGATGACCGCCTCGCCGCGGTCGAGCTCCCCGAAGGCCTGCTGGCGGAAATGCTTCTGGAGGTCGAAGAAGCCGGTGATCTTGTCTTTCTTCGACGCCTGCCAGGTCATGCGGAACTGGTTGCTGCGGGTCTTCTCTTCAGGGTCGACCGGCTGATTGGGGTCCGGCGTGAACCTCCAGTCCTCGAGATTCACATCGTGGAACTGGTTCGCGCTGCGCGTGGTGCTGCCGTTGAGGCGCGCAGAGACCACCCACCACAGGCGGTCGCGGACTGCGGGGCCTCCGACAAGGCCGCTGAAGTCGTAGATGTCGCGCACGCCGTTGACCTGCGTGACCTTCTGGGCGCGCAGATCGTCCGTCAGGTTGTTCGACTGCAGGTTGTGCCCCGTCGCCGCCACAAATGCCGTCGCCGTGAACCGGTTGCCCCCGTCCCGCGGGATGCTGTTGATCACGGCGCCGCCCAGCTGATACTGCGCCGAGCCGGCCGTGCCGAGATCGATGACGTTCTCCTGCACCGTGATCGGGTTGACGAAGTACAGGCGGCCCGCGCCGTCGCTGTTCAGGTTGCTGAACAGCATCCCGTCCACCATCTGGCGCATGTCGCCCGTCCGGGCGCCGTGCACCGAGATGCGGACCGACTGCTCGCCCTTGGATCCGCCGACGTCGAGGCCGTTGGCCGGCGACACCGCGCCGGGTACAAGGGCGATCAGCCCGCCCATGCTCTTGCTCGTCGGCAGGGCGTCCATCATTGATTTGGTGATCACCTGTTCGCGGGTCACGCCCTTGACGTCGATGAGCGGCGTCTCGCCCGTGACCGTCACGGTTTCGGCCACCGCGCCCACCTTCATGTCGATGTTCAGCGTCGCCGTGAAGTTCGTGCTGAGCTCGATGCCCTCGCGCCTGAGCGTGGCGAACCCGGGCAGCGTGTAGGTCACGGTGTAGGTGCCCGGGCGCAGCTCGATGATCCGGTAGTTCCCCGACGCATCGGTCACCGCGCTGCGCACCTTTTCGATCAACACCGGGCTGGACGCTTCGACCGTCACGCCGGGAAGCACCGCGCCCGATGAGTCTTTGATCACCCCCGTCACGCTGGCGCCGCCGGAGCCTTGCGCCAGAACTGACACGGGGAGACACAGGAGGAGTACTGCGATCGCGAATCCAGACACTGCGGCTCGCTTGATAGCCATTCCGTCCAACCTCTCTTTCGCCATGCCCGAAGCGGCGGCCGCCCGGGGTACAGCGGGTGCAGGAAGCGGACGGTAAAGCCGGAGGGCCGGCGAGTCGTGAATGGCTGCTGAGAAAGGCCTGAGTTTTGGGTGAAAGTTCTGAGGGCGCCTTTACCGGCCGACCGCGGCCGTCCAGTTGAGGAGGACGGTCATCGACGGGTCCGTGCGCTCGGTTTCGCAAATCAGGAATCGCTGACCGTTGCCCGCCACCGCGTAGTCGAGCCACTGACGCTCGAGGGGCCCGCGGATGCTTGTCTGGAAGAGCGGCTCGGGCTCGCTGACGTCGAGCATGCCCTGGGCGTCGAGCTTCTGCTGGATCTTGACGGTCATCAGGCGGCGGTCCGACGCGAGATAGAACAGCTCTTTGCCGTCCTTTCGCCAGCGCGGCTGCGCGCCGCCCGTGGTCGAAATGGTGCGGCGATGTCCGCGCACCGGGAACGACTGGACGTAGACCTCCCAGGTGCCGGACTCGTCGGAGGTGTATGCCAGCCACTGGCCGTCGGGCGACACCTGGCCGTGCAGCTCGTTGAAATCTGTCTGCAGATACGGCATCGGCTTCCGGTCGGCCATGGACAGCAGCCAGATGTCCATCTTCGACCTGGGGCTCGCGCTGGTATAGACGATGTAGCGGCCGTCGGGCGACCAGTCGTGCGGCCAGGCCGGGCGTCCGCTAGGTCCGCTCGCCAGCAGCAGCTCTTCGCGCTCGTTGCCGAAGGACGCCTTCTGATACAGCTCCAGTACCCCGTTCGCCTGGGAGGACGAGAAGACGACACGGCTGCCGTCTGGCGACCAGACGGGGCTGTTGCCAATCGTCGTCAGCCGGCCCCGGGCGTGGCGACGCAGGTCGAACAGCCAGATGCCGGCGGTCGGGCTGAGGGCATCGCCGGCGGCGATCTGCCGCTCGTCGGGCGAGAGCGCGACGGCGTACACCTCGGAGGGAGTTTCGAGGCTGCCGACTCTCACCCCCGATCGGTCGAACCAGACCGCGCGGCCCTGGCCGTTACCCGGCAGATAGGTCAGCAGACTCTCGTTCGGAGGCGCAAACCCGGCAGCCGCGATGTCGCTGGCGATGATCTGCTGCGTGGCGCCCACCTTCAGGGTCTTCGGATCGAACGGCCGCGCCACCAGCGCGCGATCTTGCGCAAACACCAGGTATCCACCGGCATACGTCGCGCGCGACGCCGGCAGCGCCAGCACGCGGATCTTCTCCGTCGAGTCGAGGGACCCGACGTAGATGCCGTTCCGGTCGGGGTTGGCGCTGCGAACGCCGTATAGAAAACGTCTGCCGCCAGGCAGGAACTGCGGCCACTGGTGCCCGGTTTCTTGCGCCGCCGAATCGAGCGTCGTGACGCTGGCGCTCGGGCCCCCGGTAGCCGGCACCGACTTGAGCGCCGAGCGCCCTTCCGCGTACAGCACCACGCCTTCGGCGTTCCACGTGCCGCCGGCGTTGTTGGCCGACGTCGACATGACCGCGAGCGTCTGCGGTGGTCCGCCGGCCAGGTTCACCGCCTTCAGCTTTCCACCGGCAAAAAATCCAACCGCCCGGCCATCCGGCGACCAGAACGGCGCCGTCACGCCGTCGGTGCCGAGGAGCGGGTGCGCGTCCACCGACTCGAGAGAACGGATCCAGAGCAGCGAACGACCGCCGCGATCGGCGATGAACGCCACGTGGCGGCCGTCAGGAGCAGGGAAACCGGCCGACGCGAGCGTCGTGTTTTCGGGCGCCGTCACCACGAACCGCATCGGGGCCGGACCAGGCTCGCGGCTTCGCAGCACGCCGAGCCACATGCCGGCGAACAGGAGCGCAGCGCCCGCCGCGAGAGCCGCCACCCATCGGACAACCCTCCAACTGACGGGTCTCTCCCGCGCGGGCTCGCCGTGTTCCTCTCGCACAGGACTTGGCACCGCCGCTTCGGGTGCAAGCGCAAGCGCCGGCCGCGGCGCCGCAGGCGGGACCGCCGCTTCCGGAGCGTGCAACTCGCGAAGCGCGGCAACGAAGCGGTAGCCGTGCTTGTGGATCGTCGCGATGTACCTGGGGCTGTCGGACGCGTCGCCGAGCACCTTGCGAAGCACGGCGACGTTCTGCGTCAGGCTGTCCTCGCCGACGTAGCTGTCAGGCCAGATGCGCCTCATCAGCTCGTCCTTCTCGACCACGCGGTCCGCGTGGGTCACGAGCACTTGCAGCAGATCGAAAGCTTTGGGCGTCAGCGCGAGGACCTCGTCGCCGCGCAGCAGCTGCCGGCGCCGCAGGTCGAGGTGGAACGGGCCGAACTCGTAACAGTCAGCCGCGGGGGCGTCGTGGATCGCCGGAAATTCCTTCAGATTTTTCATCCCCGAGGGGGCGGTAATATACCCGGCCGACACTCCTGTCAAGGCAACAGGCGCCGAACGGGCTCAGAGGGAGTGTAACGGCTATTTGTCCGGGCCGCCGTTCGTCTTCTGACTTCCCCGTTTTTCATCAGATCGACTTGCCAGCCGCGACCGGCTCACGTAAGGTGTGCGCCATGAAGTACTTGCACAGGCTCGTCGTTGGTGCCTTCGTCGTCTTCGGGGCGGTCACCCTCGTCCCGGTCCTCGCGCAGGCGCCGCCGAACCCGCCAAGGCCCGCGCCGCCGGCGCTGTGGACCGTGACCGCAGACATCGCGGCGCCCGAAAGCGCGTTCTACGACGCGGCGTCGAACAGCGTCTTCGTGTCCAACATCAACGGCGGCGTGACCGACAAAGACGGCAACGGCTACATCTCGCGGCTCACGCCGGAAGGACAAGTCGTCAGCGCGAAGTGGGTCACCGGCCTCAACGGGCCGAAAGGCCTCCGGAGCGTCGGCGGGACCCTGTGGGCGGCCGACATCGACGAGGTCGTCGGCATCGAGATCGCCAGCGGGCGCATCACGTCGCGTGTGAAGATCGACGGCGCGACGTTCCTCAACGATCTCGCGACCGCGCCCGACGGCACCGTCTACGTGTCCGATTCGCAGAAGGCGCGCATCTACGCCGTCAAGGACGGGAAGGCGTCGATCTTCGTCGAGGGCGAGGACGCCATCGAGACGCCGAACGGCGTGCTCGTGGACGGCAATCGCGTCATCGTCGGATCGCTCGGCCTCGGCGTGTTCGGTCCCCCCGGAGGCAGAGGCCGCGGCACGGGCGCGCCGGCGGGCGGCCGTCTGTTCGCGTTCGATCGCGCCACGAAGGTCCGCACGGTCATCACGCCGCAGCCCGTCGGCGGGATCGACGGCATCGAACCCGACGGCAGCGGCGGCTACCTCGTCACCGACGTGTTCGGCTCGCGGCTGCTCCAGGTGGGTGCATCGGGCACGGCGCGCACCCTGCTGGCGTTTCCCGGCGCGGGTGCGGACTTCGGCTACATCGCGGGACGTCGAATCGCCGTCGTGCCGTTCCTGAACGCGAACAGCGTGTCAGCCTACGACCTCACCGCCGCGCTCGCCGCGCGATGATCCCTGTACCCGCTGGAGGGACGCATGAGAACGGTGCTCGTCACGATCGGAGTTCTCACAACGCTGTCCGGAGCCCCGTACGCGCAGTGGCTGAACTACCCGACACCCGGCATGGCGCGGCTCGCGAACGGCAAGCCGAATCTTTCCGCTCCGGCGCCGCGGACGGCCAATGGACGACCCGATCTGTCGGGGCTGTGGCAGGCAGCGTGCGGGTTCACGAACGGGTGTGCCGGCTTCTTCGACCTGGCGTTCGATCTGGAACCCGCCGCTGTGCAGATGACACCGTGGGCGGCGGCGATTCAGAAACAACGCGTGGACCGCGACCACATCGACGACCCGTACGGCTACTGCCTCCCGATGGGCGTGCCGCGAATGACGGTGAGCGCGCCGTTCAAGATCCTCGTCACGCCGGGGGTGACGGCCATGCTGGCCGAAACGGCGGTCGGCATGGTGTTCCGGCAGGTCTTCACCGACGGAAGACCACTTCCGACCGTCATTGAACCGACCTGGCTGGGCTATTCAATCGGACGGTGGGACGGGGACGTCTTCGTCGTCGAATCTACCGGCTTCCGGGACGCCGGGTGGCTGGACACACGCAAAGCCCGCCCACACAGCGACGCGCTGCACGTGACCGAACGATTTCAGCGCACCGATCTCGGCCACACGGCGTTGACCGTCACCGTTGACGATCCCAAGGCCTACCTGAAGCCGTGGACCGTCAAGGCGACGCTGAACCTGATGGCGGACACCGAGATGCTCGAATCGTTCTGCGACACGCAGACCACGATCATGTCGCACTGGGCGGTGACTCCGCCGCCGCCGGAACCCCACAGTCCGCAGAGGTGAACAATGACGCGCTCATACACACGTTTTTGGCTGGCGAGCCTGCTGGTCGTTTCCGGTGGTGTGTCGGCCATTCTCGCAGGCGTACCGTCCGTGTATCCGACAGGCACCACGATCTTCCATCCCGACAAGACGTGGAGCGGGTACACCGTCTTCATCACGCCCGACTCCGACGGCGCCGTTCTCATCGACATGAACGGCCGCGTCGTCAAGCAGTGGACCGCCCTCTCTGGAGCCGCCGGCGGACCGGCGAGGATCCTGCCGGGCGGTTCTGTAATCGGGGGTACAGGCAACGGATTGCCGCACCAGGAATCGCCGGCGCTCGTGCAACTCGATTGGGACGGCAAGGAAGTGTGGCGTTTCGATCGTGCCGAGCAGATTCCGGGCCGCGATGGCGCCATGGTCTGGTCGGCCCGCCAGCATCACGACTGGCAGCGTCCGGGATACGCGGCGGGGTACTTCGCGCCGGGCGTCCAGCCGCCGCTCACCAACACGCCGACGCTGGTGCTCACGCACAGCAACGTCGTCAACCCGCAGATCGGCGATCGCCGCCTGGAAGACGACCGGCTCATCGAGGTGTCCTGGGACGGGAAACTCCTGTGGGACTGGCGCGCGAGCGATCACGCCGACGAGTTCGGGTTCTCGGCCGACGCACGCGGCGTGATTCGGCAGGGTCTCGGGTTCAACCGCGCGCGCGACAGCGACGACTGGCTGCACATCAACGCGGCGGCCTACGTCGGACCGAACCACTGGTACGACGAGGGCGATGCCCGCTTCGCGCCCGACAACGTGATCATCAGCAGTCGCGAGGCGAGCGTGATGGCAATTGTCGGCCGCAGCGGCAAGATCGTGTGGCGCATGGGCCCCGACTACCGCGAGTCGGACGCGCTGAGGAAACTCGGGCAGATCATCGGGCAGCACAACCCGCACGTCATTCCTAAAGGTCTGGCCGGCGCAGGAAATCTTCTCGTGTTCGACAACGGCGGCACGTCCGGCTACGGCTTCGCCAACCCCGCGGCCCCGGATGGACGCGATTCGCTGCGGCGCGGGTCCTCGCGTGTTGTCGAAGTGAACCCGGTGACGTTCGAGAAGGTGTGGGAGTATGCGGTGGCCGGCCAGGAAAGCTACCGGTTCTACAGCCACTACGTGAGCGGCGCGCAGCGGCTGGCGAACGGCAACACGATGATCACCGAGGGCGCCGACGGCCGCATTTTCGAAGTGACGACCGGCGGCGAAATCGTGTGGGAGTACGTCAGCCCGTATTTCACGCAGAACGGCACGAGCAACCGCGTGTACCGCGCCTACCGCGTGCCGTATGACTGGATCCCGCAGGTGCCGCGGCCCTCGGAGCGCGCCGTGGTGCCGCCGAACGTCAGGGAATTCCGAGTGGCGCCTCAGTAGTCATCAATCGATCTTGATCCGGCGGCGGAACTGCTGGTTCTCGTTGCACACGAACTCGATGGGTTCTTCGTCGGCCAGGAAACGCTGATCGACACGGACAGTCCAGGCCTTCGTGTACACCTTCGGATCCTCGAGCGTCAGATCGATCTGCAGGTGATCGAACGTCGGCCGGCGGAAACGCTCGGTGAATTTCGCCTCGCCGCTGTACGGGCTGCCGTTCACGTCCAGCCACCCGTCGTACGGGCCCGCCTCCGCGCCGCGCAGGTTGTTCGTTTCGACCACGAGCGTGTCACCCTCGAAGTGGCCGACCGAGTAGCCGTACCACCACGGCTGCGGATCGCCCTGTTTCGGGAGCGGGCGGTCGAGGTAGATGTGCCGCAGGCCGTAGTTCGCTTCGTACTCGATCAGGATCATCTTCGGCGTCTGGATGATCTTGCGGGGCTGCGGCTGCTGATGGAATTGAAGGAAGCCCATCGGCATGCAGTTCGCGTCCGGGTTGTCCTTGGCTTTGTCCACGTCGAAGCGCTGTTTCCGGATGTCGCGCGACCACTGCGTGTACGGCAGGCCGCCGGGCATGTTGCCGCCGGCCTCGAAGAACGTCGCGACAGGCGGCCCGGCCGGATCGTAGGCGAAACGGTCGGTCTGCGGCTCGAGCGTCACGCCGCCCCGTCCGCCGGAGAAGGGCGCGCTGGTGTTGCCATCGCCGGGAGTTGCCGGCGCGGCACCCGCCGCCGGAGCTGCCGTTGCCGGGGCCGCCGCGGCTGGTGCGCCAGCCGGGGCCGCGGCGCCGCCGCCGGCGCCGCGCCCGCGTCCGCCCCGTCCTTCGTTCGGCGGTCCGCTGTTGGCGCGCATCCACATGCCGGAGAAGTCGATCTTGCCGTCGGCTGTACGGGGGGGCGGGGCGTCCTTGCGAACGTTGCCCTGGGCGTCGCGCGGGATACTCGGGTCCGGAACCTTGCCCCACTGCGCCGCGACGGACACCGAGCAGGCCACCACCACGCCAATGACACCGTAAGCTGCCTTCATCTGTTCAACCCCTCTAGAGTTCCCCTCGCGCACCCCGGACGGGCCACCCGCGAGCCATGTTGGATAGTAATACAATCCCCTGTATGCACATCAAACTGGCCGGGGCGGTGGTGGCGATCGCCGTGCTCGCTTCAATCGGCCTGTCGGCCGCCAAGATCAAAATCAGCGTACAGGCACCGCCCAAGTTCGATGGCGCCGGCCTCCGGACATGGGCGTGGGCAGCCGATGGCCCGGGACAGGTCATCATGGCCCGCAGTTCACAGGACGATCCCAAGCCGATCGAGAAGACATTCGGGCCGACGATCGCCGATGCCATTTCGAAGGAGCTGGGTCTGCGCGGCCTCGCGTCCGCAGAGGCCGCGAGCGCCGATCTGCACGCGCACTACTACCTGCTCGTCGCGGTGGGCTTCAACACGCAGCAGTTCGGGCAGTTCCTGCCGGCCGTGCCGGAGTGGGGCATCCCGCCGTTCGCCGGCGGCAACCAGGCGTACGAGATCATCTCGACCGGCTCGCTCGTGCTCGATCTCATCTCGACCTCAGCCAAGAAGATCATCTGGCGCGGGATCGCGCAGGCGGAAATCGACAGCGAGAAAACAGACGAGCAGCGCCACGCGAGGATTCGCGAAGCGGTGCACGATCTGGTGCTGAAATACCCCAAGAAAAAGTGAGCCCGAGCGCAGAACTGCGCAAGTCCGCACGGTCAGCCGCCGCCCCGATCGGCCGATACGGGGCACATGGAACAGCCAGCACTCGACGGCGCATCCCCGCAGAGTGCCTCTGGCCATCTGCAAAGCGTGGTGCCGGAGTTGCCCTACGTGCTGGTTGTCGACGATCAGCAGGTCGTTCGCGACTTCCTGAAGCGAAGCCTCGAGGGTTCCGGGTTCGCCGCCAGGCAGGCGGGCAGCGCTGTCATCGCGCTCGAGATGATGGCGACGGCGCCGGCTTCCGTGGTGTTGTGCGACGTCAGGATGCCCGTCAACAACGGCCTGTGGCTCACGGAGCAGCTGCGCGCCCGCTGGCCCGACGTACCCGTCATCATGATCACGGCCCTCGAGGACGAGGAGACGATCTCCGCGTGCCGGAAGCTGGGTGCGTTCGACTACCTGACGAAGCCGATTTCGCAGAAACAGCTGCTCGATGCCGTCCGCCGCGCGATGGCTGCGCTCGAGGACATGCCCGTCGTCGCGGACCAGGCGCCGTCGACGCTGACGGAGCTGCAGGCGGCGCTTGGAAAGATTGACGCCGAATACTCGCTCGAGTGTCCCGTGCGCTGCCCGGCCTGCGGCGACACCGTGTCGTCGCTCAAGGCGGTCCGGCTGCTGCGCGCGCACGTCAACTTCACGTCGACGCTGCCCCGCCGCGGCCGGCTGGTCGTCTGTCCCAATTGCCTCGCGGTTGTACCCGCCGAGCTGAGCAACTTCTAGCGACAGCCGTGAGCAGGCGTCCCACCGACAAACCCTGGTGGCTTCTACCGTCCGGACGGCTGAACCCGTGGTGGTGGATCGGGATCACGGGCGTGCTGCTCGTCATCGACTACTTCTCCGGCCTCTATTCGATCGGGCCGGCGCTCTACGTCATCCCGGTGGCGCTCGCCGCGTGGTATTCGGGCCTGGGGACCGCCCTCATCATCGCGATCGGTTCGCCGCTGGCGCATACGGCGACGCTGCTGGCGCGCGGCGCGATCGGCGAACCCATGCCGCAATTCGTCACCATGACGCTGGTTCGCGGCGCCGTGATCGTCGTATTGGCGCTCTGGTTTGCGCGGCTCGCGGAGCACGAGCAGGAACTCGAGCGGCGCGTCAAGACCCTGGAAGGACTGCTCAGCATCTGCTCGTTCTGCAAGAACATCCGCAACGAACATGGAGAATGGGAGCGCCTCGAAAAAGTCATCTCGGAACGCTCCGAGGCGCGCTTCTCGCACAGCTTCTGCCCCACGTGCATCAAGAGCGCAGTTTCCCGACTATCCCGCTGAGACCGAAGGACCGTGAACGGGATCAGCGCGAGGACGCGCCACCGATTCTCGGACTCTGTCCCACCTGTTCGTACCAGAACCCATCGGCCGGGCGGTCGAGCCTGAGGAGATACAGACGCTGATCCTGCGCGCGGGCGAGGCTGCCGCTCACGCGCACGCGATCACCCGGCCTGAGGGTGCCGGCCGTGATGCCAATGGCCGCCAGCTCCCAGAGGTTGTCCATCTCCAGCCGCCAGGATTGCGGCTTGCCGGCATCCCCCTTGGCATCGATCACTCCGATGACCAGGAACGGATGCGGGTTGACCAGCTGGAACTGATCGACGACGCCGTCGAGCGTCACCCGGCGGCTGCTGTCGTAGATGCTCGAAATCGAGTGGTGCGCCTGGAGCCCCAGGCCGCTGATGGCAACCACGGCGGCCACGAGGGCGAAAGCTGGCTTGCCAGCCGTAGCTCGGGTCATTGCAGCGAGAGCGAAGGTTGGTAGCGGTACGGGGAATCGAACCCCGATTTGATGGTTGAGAACCATCCGTCCTAACCGTTAGACGATACCGCCCCTGAACTCAACTGGACCTTTCATTTTAGCCGACCGCTGTTCGGACGGTCAACGAAACCGCCGCTTCGGGGCGGCCTCGTCTCTTTTGTGGTTCAATCGTACGCATGATGCGAGCGCTCGCCGCCCTGATCGTCCTGCTGCTCATCGCGGCCGGCGTGGTGTTCACCCTGTCGCGCCGCGAGACGGTGCCTGTCGTCCGCATCGAGCAGCCCGACAAAGCCATCGGCCAGGCCGGAACCCTGGTCGTGACCGCCGAGGCGCCCAAAGCGCAGTTCAAGGCGTTGACGGTCGCGGTCGAGCAGAACGGCAAGTCGACTCCCCTCTTCTCGCTCGACTCGCCCGAACTGGCGAAGGCTGCTGCGACGTCCCCGGCGGCGCCGGATCGGATCACTATCACAAGGCCCATCGGCAAGCAGAGCGTCCCGGAGCTTCGTTCGGGAACCGCGCGCATTGTCGTCTCGGCCACGAGGCCGTCGTTCCTCAACCTGCGCACGCTGTCGACGAGCGCCTCGAAAGACATTCAAGTCCGGCTCGAGCCGCCGTCGATCGCCGTGCTGTCGACCCATCACTACGTGAACCTCGGCGGGTCCGAGATGGTGGTGTACCGCGCGACGCCGGCCGACGTGCAGTCGGGCGTGCGGGTCGGGGATGTCGAGTATCCGGGCTTTCCCGCGTCTGGCGCAGGGCTGGCCGGCGCCGACCCGTCGGTTCGCGTCGCGTTCTTCGCGCTCCTCTACAACCAGGATCTCCGCGCGCCGATCGTCGCCTTCGCGCGCGACGAAGCCGGCAACGAAGTGACGGCGCGTTTCATCGACAACGTGTTCCCCAAGCCGCAGAAGAAAAGCCGGATCGAGCTCGACGATCGCTTCGTCGGGCGCGTCGTGCCGGAAATCCTCGAGCACTCTCCTGAGCTGAAAATGGCTCCGCCCGCGCCCGGAGACGATGCGATCACCCCGTTTCTGGCCATCAACGGCGAGCTGCGCCGTGCCAACGCCGCCTCGATCGCGGCGCTGGCAAAGAAGACGTCGGCGTCGAAGCTGTGGAGCGGCCCGTTCACACAACTCGGTAATTCAAAGGTAGAAGCCGCTTTCGCCGACCATCGCACGTACGTTTACAAAGGCAAGGAGGTCGATCAACAGGTCCATCTCGGATTCGACCTGGCGGTCACCAGCCGCGTGCCGATCGTCGCCGCCAACGCGGGCACGGTGCTGAACGCGAGCTGGCTGGGCATCTACGGCAACTGCGTCATCATCGATCACGGCATGGGCGTGCAGTCGCTGTACGGCCACCTGTCGTCGTTCGACGTCAAGGTCGGCGACACCGTGACGAAGGGCCAGACGGTCGGGCGGAGCGGGATGACGGGCCTGGCGGGCGGCGATCACCTGCATTTCACGATGCTCGTGAACGGTCAGATGGTGAACCCGGTGGAGTGGTGGGATCCGCACTGGATCGACGACCGCGTGCAGCGAAAACTCGGTGAAGCCGGAGCCCCCGCGAGCCCCGCCGCCGGCGCCACGGCACCGGCGCGATAAGGTATTATTGAAGGTCGTTCATCAGGGATATGCGCTCATTTATCGTTCAGGAGAAATCAATGCGTTTACGAAGTATGTGGGTCAGTGTTCTCGGGCTGACGCTCGCGGCATCGGTGGTGGCGTGCGGCGGCGGCAGCAAGGAAACCGCGGCGCCGGCTGAAACAGCGGCCGCGGGCGGCGGACAGAAGGTCGATCCGGCGACGGCCGGCGAAGTCAACGGCGTGGTGGCCTTCGAGGGCACGGCGCCGAAGAACGAACCCATCAAGATGAACGCGGACCCGGTCTGCGTGAAGGCGAACACGACGCCGCAGGAGCAGGAAACCTACGTCGTCACCGACGGCAAGCTCGCGAACGCGTTCGTGTACGTGAAGGACGGCCTCAGCGCCTACTCGTTCGACCCGCCGGCCGGCATGCTCACCTTCGACCAGAAGAACTGCCGCTATCATCCGCACGTGTTCGGCGTCCGGGTCGGCCAGGCGGTGGAGATCGTCAACAGCGATCCCACGCTCCACAACATCCACGCGCTCCCGAAAGACAATGCCGAATTCAACAACGGCCAGCCCATCCAGGGCATGAAGATGACGCACACGTTCACGGCCAAGGAAGTCATGGTGCCGTTCAAGTGCGACGTGCACGGCTGGATGAACGCCTACGTCGGCGTCGTCGATAACCCGTTCTTCGCGGTCACCGACAAGGACGGCAAGTTCTCCTTCAAGGGCCTGCCGCCGGGGACCTACACCATCGAGGCCTGGCACGAGAAGCTCGGCACGCAGACGGCGACCGTCACCATCGCCGCGAAGGAAACCAAGGACGCGAACTTCTCGTTCAAGGCCGCCGCGGCCACCGACTAACGAACCCTGGCAGGCCTGGTGGGCCTGGCAGGTCAGGTAGGTCGGGCAGGTAGGGTTCAGCTCTACGCCCGACCCACCCGACCCACCAGACCCGCCCGACTTGCCTGATCTTGTCTTACCGGGCCTCGTGAATTCCCCCTCGCTGCTCCATCGTTTCGCCACCTTCGTCGCCGGCTGTACGGTGCTGCTCGTCCTCGCCGGGAGTCTCGTCACGAGCACCGGCTCGGGGCTCTCCGTTCCCGATTGGCCGACCTCGTACGGCTGGAACATGTTCTCGTTCCCTCCGTCGAAATGGGTCGGCGGCATCCTCTACGAACACGGCCATCGTCTCATCGCGAGCACGGTGGGCTTCCTGACGATCATCCTCGCCGCGTGGCTGGCTCTCCGCGAGCCTCGCCGCTGGATGAAATGGCTCGGCGCGGCCGCGCTCGGCGCCGTCATCGCCCAGGGCATCCTCGGCGGGCTGACCGTCCTCTTCTTCCTGCCGGCCGCCATCTCGACCGCCCACGCCGGCCTCGCTGAAATTTTCTTCTGCATGACGGTGGCGATCGCGCTGTTCACATCGCCGCGCTGGATCGACGGGTACGTCGCGCCCGGCGAGAACGCCGGCGCTCTCGACAACGCCACGCTCCGCCGCGCGGCGACCACGACCACCGTCCTCGTGTACGTCCAGATCCTCGTCGGCGCGACGATGCGGCACACCGACGCGGGGCTTGCGATCCCCGACTTCCCGCTGATGTTCGGCCACCTCTGGCCGACGCACTGGGATCCGAAGATCGCAATCCACTTCGCGCACCGCGTCGGCGCGCTCGTCGTGACGTTCGCGGTGGCCACCACCGCATTCATCCTCTGGCGCGGCAGCAGCGATCGCGGCCGGCCGCACGCCGCGTTCACGCGCCCGGCCTCTCTGCTCCTCGCGCTCGTCGCAGTGCAGATCACGCTCGGTGCGTTGACGATCCTCAGCCGCCGCGACATCTGGATCAACAGCGCCCACGTCGTGTGCGGCGCGCTGGTGCTGACAACGTCGCTGGTGCTGACGCTGCGGACCTGGCGTGTGAGGTTCGCGGAGGCCAATGACGACGTCCGGCTGAAGCCGGACGCTACGCCGGACGCTGCGCGGGACACGACGGCGGCCCTCACAACCGGGGCCCGCGCGTGAAGAACGGACGCACGGCCGTCGCCGACGACGTTCGACACGATTCGACGGTGGCGCGCACGGTCGGCGACTACATCGCGTTGACCAAGCCCAGGCTCAACATGCTCGTCGTCGCGACGAGCGCGGCGGGTTACTACCTGGGCGCGTCAGGTCCGTTGAACCTGCCTCATATGGCAGCCGCCGTGGCGGGCACGACGCTCGTGGCGGGCGGCGCGGCCGCGCTCAACCAGGTCTACGAGCGCGATACCGACGCGCTCATGCGGCGAACGCGGATGCGGCCGCTGCCCGACGGCCGCGTCTCGGCGTTCGACGCCCGCATGTTCGGCCTGCTCCTGTCGGCCGCGGGCCTCGTGCTGCTCGGGTTGCTGGTGAACCTGCCGGCCACTGCGCTCGCGCTCACGACACTCGTGGTCTACCTCATCGTTTACACACCGATGAAACGGCGCTCGTCCCTCGCCACGCTCGTCGGGGCTGTGCCCGGGGCGCTCCCCCCGCTCATCGGCTGGGCCGCGTCGCACGGCGGCCTCAGCACCGGCGGCGCCGCGCTGTTCCTGATCGTGTTTCTCTGGCAGATCCCGCACTTCATGGCCATCGCGTGGCTCTATCGGGACGACTACGGCAAGGCCGGCTTCCCGATGCTCCCGGTCGTCGAGCCCGACGGCCGCCGCACGGGGCGGCAGGCTGTGGCGTACGCAGCTGCGCTCGTGCCGGCCAGCCTGATTCCGACGGCGATCGGTTTGAGCGGGGCCGTGTACGCGGCGTTCGCGGTCGTGCTCGGCGCCGCGCTGCTGTGGCTGGCCATCCGCTTCGCCGCCACGCGAAGCGATCGCTCGGCCCGCTGGCTGTTCTTCTCGTCGATTACCTATCTGCCGATCCTGTGGATCGTCATGATGGCCGACAAGCTGTGACGGTTCACAGCCTCCCGGCCGTCAATGCGACGCTCAACGCCATCTCGACCGTTCTCCTCGTGTCCGGCTACCTGCTCATCCGGCGCCGGCAGATCGCGCGCCACCGCCGCGTCATGCTCGCGGCCTGTGTCACCTCGACGCTCTTTCTGATCTCCTACCTGACCTACCACGCGCAGGTCGGGTCGGTCCGCTTCGAGCGCCAGGGGTTCGTGCGGCCGCTGTATTTCACGATCCTGATTACACATGTGACGCTGGCGGCGTTCGTCCTTCCCCTGGCCATCATCACGCTGTCCCGGGGGCTCAGGGAGCGGTTCGATCGGCACCGCGCGATCGCCCGCTGGACCCTGCCGATCTGGCTGTACGTGTCGGTGACAGGCGTGCTGGTTTACGTCCTGCTTTATCAGCCGACCTGGCTGATTTGACGCTATACTCGGCCTCTATGCGCACTCCATTTTCGTTGGGTCGCGGCGTGCTCACAGCGGTCTTTGTCGCCGTGCTGGCGGCCAGCGTCCAGGCGCAGACGGGCCGGGTGGTCGGCGTCGTCAAGGACGAAGCGGGTCAGCCGATCAAAGGCGCCACGCTCTCGCTCGAAAACCCGGAGGCGTCGCCGCGCAACTTCACGGCCACGAGCGACGACCGCGGACGCTTCGCGGTCATCGGGCTGAAGGCCGGCGAATGGTCGCTGGTAGCGCAGGCCCCGGGCTTCCAGGCCGAGGTCGCGCGGTTGCAGGTGCGCGCCACCACGCCGTCCGCGCCGGCCCTGACGTTGCGGAGAGCGCCGCAGGCGCCGGTGGGCGCGCTCGGCACCGTCGGCGTCAAGGATCTGCAGGCCGACCTGCGGTCCGCGGATCAGCAGTTCGCGGCGCAACAGTGGGATCAGGCGATCGCCTCCTACAAGTCGATCCTGGCCAAGGCGCCGGCCCTGAGCGTCGTCAACCTGCAGGTGGGCGCGGCGTACCGCAACAAGAAGGACTACGACAACGCGCTCGCCGCGTACAACGATCTGCTCAAGGCCGACCCGAACAGCGAGAAAGCCAGAGTGGGCGTCGGACAGACCTACATCGAGAAGGGCGATCTCGCGGCCGCGGCCAGCGCGCTGAACCAGGGAGCCCAGCAGACCGCGAGCAAGGAGATCTTCTTCACGCTGGGCGAGCTCGAAACCGCCCGGGGCAACACCGACGCCGCCGTCCAGTGGTACCAGAAGGCCGCCGCCGACGATCCGAACTGGGGCAAGCCGCTCCTGAAGCTCGGGCTGACCTCGCTCAAGAAGGGCGACAAAGCCGACGCCGCCGCGAAAATGCAGCGAGTGGTCGCCGTCGATCCCACGTCGCCCGAGGCCGCGCAGGCCCGGACGGTGATTGAGCAGATTAAATAGGGTTCAAGGTTCAGGGTTCAGGGTTCAGGGTTCGTGGCGCGTCCGATTCGATACACCGTCATTCTCGCGCTCGTCGCGCTCGGCGCCACGCTTGCCGCGGTTGGCGGTTGGCGGTACGCGCGCGCGTCGGCTCCGGTTCCGGGGCCAATCATCCTCATCAGCATCGACACTCTCCGGGCGGATCATCTGCCGGCGTACGGGTACCGCAACGTGACCACGCCGGCCATCGATGCGCTCGCCCTCGACGGCATCGTCTTCGAGCGGGCCTACAGCCACTCCGTGCAGACGCTGCCCGCGCACGTGGCGCTGCTCAGCGGACGGCTCCCCTTCGACACGGGCGTGCGGGACGACGGCGCGCCGATCAAGGCCAACGAACGGCTGCTGGCGCAGATGCTTCGCGATCGGGGCTATGCGACCGGCGGCATCGTTTCCTCCGGGATGCTGCGAGGCGAGACCGGCCTCGCGAAGGGCTTCGATTTCTTCGACGACCCCTCGACAGGCTCAGGGTCATCCCTGGTGCCGTCGGGGGACCCTTCGACGGGCCTGGGCTCGCCGCTCGCGGCTGCCCGACCGGACGACGTGCCGGCCGCGGCGGTGGAGCTGACGGCCGGCGAACTTCGGCGCGACGGGGCGGAGTCGGAAGCCGTGGCCGAACGATGGCTCGCCTCGGTCGGCTCCACGCGCCTGTTCCTGTTTCTGCACCTCCACGAACCGCATGCGCCGTACGCGGCGCCCGAGCGGTTCGCCGCACTCGCCCCCTACGACGGCGCCATCGCCTACGCGGATGAAATCGTCGGCCGTCTCGTGCGGTATCTCAAGGCCAGCCAGCTCTACGATCAATCCACGATCGTGCTCGTCTCCGATCATGGCGAAGGACTGGGCGACCACGGCGAGCAGGGCCACGGCTTGTTCCTGTACGACGAAGCGATTCACGTGCCGCTCATCGTCAAACAAGCGGGCGGAGCAGAGGCCGGGCGCCGGGTGAGCGATCTCGTCCAGCAGGCCGACATCGTGCCGACGGTCCTCGATCTCGTCAAGGCGCCGGTGCCCGGCAACCTGCGCGGGCGATCGCTCAAGACGCTGGCCGACGGCACCGGGACGCGGCCGCCGGAACAGACCGTCTACGCGGAAACACGTCTACGGCCGCAACCGCTTCGGCTGGAGCGCGCTCGAATCGCTCACGGACGGCACGCTGCAGTACATCCGCGCGCCGCGCGAGGAGCTCTACGATCTGAAGGCCGATCCGAGGCAGCGCGACAACATCGCGGCAGGCCACACGATCGTCGAGGAGCGTCGAACCGCCCTCAAGCGCCTGCTGGGCGAGGCCGGCGAAGCGCGCGAGGATACAGCCGCCGATCCGAAGGACAAACGCGACGTCGTCGATCAGTACCGCTCGGCCAGGAGGCTCGTGGGCGAGCGCAAGTGGCCGCAGGCGATCGACATCTTCCAGAAGATCCTGCACGACGACGCCGCGGCGTCGCGCGTCTGGGGCGAGCTGGGCGATGTGGCGACGCTGGCTGGGCGTTACGCCGTGGCGCTGGACGCCTACCAGCACGTGATCGCGCTCGAACCGCTCGGCGCGGCGGGCTACCTGGCCGCGGCCAACGCGTCGCTCAAATCGCGCAAGCTCGACGATGCACAGCAGCAGGCCGGGCAGGCAGTCGAGGCGGCAGGGCTCGATGCGCGCCGCCTTGCGGAAGCACACGCACTCCTGGCGGCTGTCGCGCTGGCGCGCCACGATGCCGACACGGCGAGGAGCGAGGCGGCACTCGTCCTGCAGTCGGATGCGGCCAGCGTCTGGCCCGTTTACGTGGACGCGCGGCTGCTGTACGACGAGGGCTACTACGCCGAGGCGCTCCCGCTGCTCGAGCGCGCCAACGCGGAGCTCAGGAAGGCGCACGGCGGCGCGATTCCGGACCTGCACTACGTGACAGGCGACGTGCTGCTGCAGGCCGGCCGGTACGACGAAGCCGAAACGCAGCTGCGCGAGGAGCTGCGCAGCTTCCCGCACAACGTGCTCGCGAGCGCCGCGCTGGCATCGCTTTATCAGGCCACCGGGCAGCTCGAGAGCGCCGCCCGTGTCGTATCGGACCTGACGCGCGTCACGCCCACACCCGACTCCTACGCGCTGGCCGCCCGCCTGTGGACGTCACTCGGCGACCGCAAGCAGGCCGCGCAGGTCCGCGCCGAGGCCCAGCGCACCTTCGCGAACCGGCGAACGGCTCACTAACCACTCGCAGTCCTTGGTGCTTGGTTCTTGGGCCTTGGTCCGTCCTGGGTCCCTGGTCCCTTGTCCGCGCACGCAGGTGTTGAGGACCTCTGGACCTGGCAGGACGGACCGCGGACGGACCATGGACCAAGACCCAAGGACCAGGGACTAACGTTTTGTCTTGGCGCGTTCCTTGAGGTCGGCCTTGAACTGCGGGTTGACCTTGAAGCCCGCCTTCTCCGCCAGCGTCAGTTCCTGGAGCGCCTGCTCGAAGCGGCCGGTCTGCATGTAGATGACGGCGATGTTGTTGTGCGCCTCACCGAGCTTCGGGTTGGCGTCGATGGCGGCGAGCCACTGCGCTTCGGCGGCGTCGCGGTCGCCGTTCCTGAAATACGCGCTGCCGAGCGCAAGGAGGACCTGGGCGGGCGGCTGGAACGCGCCGCCGGTCTGCGTGGCGCTGGTTCTCGAGGTCGCGCAGCCGCTGTTCCAGTCCCAGCATGGTCGGCGCGCGCCCTTTCCCGGTGTCGAGAAGACTCTTGAGCTCGCGGATTTCGTCGTCGCGTTCTGTTTCTCGACTTCGAACCGGTTGGTCTGCTTCAGCGTGAAGAGCTGCGCGCTCGGCCTCGATGCAGTCCTTGTACGCCTTGATCGCGCTCGCATAGCGCTGCAGGTTCATGGAGGCCTGGCCGAGCTGGTAGTGCGCGAGCGAGAGCAGCGGATCGAGGTTGATCGCCTTGATGAATTCCTCGGTCGCCTGCGCGAACTGTTCGCGCGGACATCAGCTCCTGCCCGACCCGGAAGTGCGCCAGCGCCTCGCGGCGGGTGGGCTCGTCGGCCATCTTCTGTGCGCTGACGACCGGGCGCCGTGAAGACGACGTGGAGCAAGGCTAACGCCGGGAGTGACGGCGGGAACGGCGAGGCGGATCGTACGGGCGGTCACGCGTCACCTCCAGAAACAAAAAAAGGGGGCCACCGAAGTGGCCCCCATCTTACCCGTAATCGAAACGAGGTTTAGAACTCGAAGCGGACGCCGACACGCATGTTGCGCGGCGCCTGGAACTGCGGCGGCGTGCCGCACAGGAGCGAGTTGACCGGCTTGCCGAAGTCGGGGTTGACGTTCGGGTAGATCAGCTGCGTGTTCTGATCGTAGCGAGGTCACGCGACGTCTGATTGAACAGGTTGAAGATGTCGGCCAGGAACGTGAGCCGCTTGTTGGCGCCCATCGGCACGACGTAGGAGGCCTGGAAGTCGATCTGGCTCTCGAACGGCGTGCGGGTCATGAAGCCGTCGATCGTCTGGATGCCCGTGCCGCGCGCGGCCACCGGGATTTCGCCCGTCGCTGTCGTAGTTCGGGTTGGCCGCCATCGGCGTGAGCGGCTTGCCCGACACGCAGGTTCAGGTTCGACGCCCGAGGTTCAGGTTCTTGGCCACCACGTAGTTGCCGTTCAGCTTGAACTGGTGCGGCCGGTCGAGCGGCAGGATGCCGTTGGCGTCGCCCAGGAACCGGATGTCGCCCGGGTAGCCGAGCTGCGGGACGCCGATGGACGTGTAGCGTCGGGTCGTTGGTCGGGAAATCGTACAGCGACGAGATTCCCGGATCCGACTGGCCGTTGTCGTCGCGGTAGAACCCTTCGAAGTTGCCGCGCAGCCGCGAGTAGCGATACGAGGTCATCGCGTTCCAGTTCGAACCGCGGCGGTTGAGCGTGATCTCGAGCGGCGTCGTACTTGTGGACCGGGTCGTCGAACTTGACCGCCGCCGAACGCCGGGACCGCCGCAATCGCCGCCGCGTTGATCGGCGTCGCGCTGCTCGGGTTGGTCAGGATGTAGTCGACGTTGCCGCAGGCCGTCGCGACGTCGCCGCCAGCTCGTAGGCCGCCATCGGGCAGTTGGCCACGTCTTCGAGCACGCGCGGCATGTTGCGGTAGCACGTAGCGCACGCCGAACGTCGTCTTCGGCATGATCTCGCGCTCGATGCCGAGCGACGAGCTCGTTCGTGTACGACAGCTTGGCGTTCGGGATCGATCGTGTCAGCGCCCGACGCCAGCCAGGATGAAGTGCTGTGGTCGAGTCGCCGCCGCGGCCGGCGGCGTCTGCGTCGCGAACGCCCGCCGGAATCGGCCGCGTCAGGTTCGCGTCGAAGTAGTCGCCGCGGGTGAACGCCGTCGTCGGCCGACAGCGCGCGCGCCGCCAGGTCGTTCGGGATGCGGGCGTAGAAGATGCCGTAGTTGCCGTACATCTTCGTCTGGCCGTCACCGGTCACGTCGTACGCCGCGCCAATCCGCGGCGCCCAGTTGTTCTTCAGCGTCCAGTCCTTGATGATCGTGCCGCTCATCTTCTCCTGCTCGTACCGGATGCCCGGGTTGATCGTCAGGCGATCGCCCACCCTCCAGGAGTCCTGCGACGAAGAAGTTGACGTACTTCTGCGGCGTGTCGCGCGAGACGTTGAAGTTCGCGCGCGTCACCCGGTAGATCTGGCCGAAGCTCACGTCCGGGATGATCGTGAATCGAGGCGCCGGTCGCCGTCTGCCGGCCGTCCGGCGCCAGGAACGTCGGGCCGGTGCGCTGGTTGAGCTGCTGGTACGTCACGTCGTCGTACTGGATGCCGTACTTGACCTGGTGGCCGCCGACGATGTTCGTCGCCTTCAGCTGACCACTGCTTGCTGTCGCTGCGTTGCCCTGCTCGTAGCTGCCGATGCCGCCGGTGATGATGTTCGGCGTCACCGTCGTGGTCGGTGACGTGCCAGGTGTCGACCGAGGGCAGCTCGCTGATCTTGTTGAGCGAGCGCGCGAACGCCGCCTCGACGAGGAAGCTCGAGCTCATGACGCCGTCGTAGCGCGACGGCCTGCTGGTGGCCGCCGTAGTCGAGCGTGCTGAAGCCGGACGTCGTCGTGCGGAGCAGCGACGAGGTGCGCTGCGGACCGGTGTCGCCGTGCGACGGATCGCCGAAGAACGACGCGTCGATGCGGTTCGAGCTGTTCAGCTGAACGGTCCCCTTCGCGGCGTACGAAGTCGTCTGGCGGTCGCGCGGAACCTCGCCGAGGCTCGCGAGCGGGAAGTCCGGCGGCGCGGTGAAGCGTCCGCGTCTGCCAGCCCGGGTCGATCGCGCCGAAGAAGAACACGCGGTCCTTGACGAGCGGACCGCCGCCCTCGACGCCGACGTCGCTGGTCTTCGTGTACGCCGTGTTCACCGAACCGTTCGTCGCCTGGTACTGCGTCCAGGCGCTCTCGAGACCGCTCGGCTGCGGTATAGGCGAACACCGATCCGCGGAACTGGTTCGTGCCGCTCTTCGTGATGACGTTCACGACGCCGCCGGTCGCCTGGCCGAACTCGGCCTCGTAGCCGCCGGTCTTGACCTGGATTTCCTTGATGAAGTCGTAGGGCGTCGCGTTGCCGAGCGAGCCGAAGATGATCGAGTAGGACCCGAGGCCGCCGTAGCCGGTGTTGGTGACGTTCGCGCCGTCCACGACGTACTGGTTCTCGAGGCCGGAGCCGCCGGAGATCGACGGGTTCGCGCGGCCGAGCGTGCCGGAGCTGCTGACGCCCGGCGACAGATACAGCGTGTCGCTGCAACGCGGCGGCCGACCGGAATCGACTGCAGGTCGTCCGTGTTGATGACGGCGCCGATCGTCGTGGACGAGGTGTCGACGACGCGCGCCGCGCCGGTCACCTGCACGACCTCCGCAACGCCGCCGACTTCGAGCTTGAGGGGCACGTCGGCCGTCTGGCCGAGCGCGAACCGACACTTCCTTCTGCTCGATGGCCTTGAAGCCCTGCAGTTCCGCGCGCACCGAGTAGACGCCGGGTGTGAGGAACGGAATGGTGTAGCGGCCATCGCCGTCGGTCATCGTGTTCTTGCTCCCCTGCACGCCCGTCGCCGTCACCGTCGCGCCCGGCACGGCCAGGCTCTGCGCGTCAACGACGCGCCCTTGAATCTTTCCTGTCGTCTCCTGCGCGGCCAGCGGGCTGGCAAACAGCGCAAACGCCAGGAGGATGAACAGATGTCGACCTTGCATTACTGTGCTCCTTTGAAGCCGTCTCTTTTGGGATACATCGTGTGTAATAGCGGATACAACATGAAAAACTGGCCCCAAAACATTGGAGCCCGGTTTTCGATACTAGCTCTTTTCAGGTGGGGATGAACCGCGTTACTTCACTGTAATGTGAGGTTTTTCTGGGACGAACGGCGGCAAATCCAAAATCGCGGATATTTCCTTGGCCTTTTTCGCCTTGTCTTCGTTCTGATACTCAGTGAGACCGGGTGCCGTCAATCTGCCGCAGGGCCTCGTCGATCAGCCGTTCGTTGTCTTCCTTCGAGATATTGCGCTGCAGCAGCTTGGACGCGATGGCGACGGACAGGTCCACCGCCTCGTTGCGGATCTGCTGAAGCGCGCGCGACGTCTCGAGCTGAATCTGCCGCTCGGCGTTGGACACGAGCGTCTCGGCCTCTGCCTTCGCGCGGCCGCGCAGCTCCTCACGGAGGCGCTCGGCATCGCGGCGCGTTTCGTCGAGAATTCTGGACGCTTCCGCCTGGGCGCTCTGCAGTTTCGCGGCGTAATCCTTCAGCCGCGCTTCGGCTTCGTCGCGGTCGTGCTTGGCGTCCGACAGCGCCTTATGGATGAACTCCTCGCGCTGTCGCAGCAGCCCGAGCACCGGGCCCCACGCGAACTTGCCGAGGACGATCACGACAATGACGAAAATGACGAGCGTCCAGACGGCGTTGCCCAGGTCGCCGGCGAACGGGCTCAGCGCGACGGCCTCGTGTTCCTGCGCGGCCGCAGGCAGGGACAGGATGGTGAACGCGAGCGCGGCAATCGCAAGCAATCGATGTTTCATGGGTTTCGCTTTGCTGAAAACGTGTTCCTTCAGCAACGCAGAACGAAGAAGAGGATTCTACGTTCCACGTTGCGACGTTTTGCATTGACTGTTACGCCTTCAACACCGCCATCATGCCGACGACGACCGCGAACAGGGTCGCGCCTTCGATCATGGCCGCGGTGATGATCATGGCCGTCGAGATCTGGCCGGCCGCGGCAGGCTGCCGCGCCATCGACTCGACCGCCGATCCGCCGATCCGGCCGATGCCGGCCGCGCCGCCCATGATGGCCAGTCCGGCGCCAATCGCGCCGCCGAGCCACGCCGCGCCCTGGCTCGTCAGGAACGTCGCCTTCTCGGCCGCTCCGGCCGCTTCCTGCGCGAACGCCACCGAGGGCATCGCCAGGACGGCCACGCCGACCGCCGTCAACCCGAGAGCCAATCTCACAGCCTGTTTCCTATCCATCGTTGTTCTCTCCGTCAGGCAGGCCTCAAGGCCTGCACTACGCTTACCGCCCGGGGAGCGGCCATCTCCGATCGCCATCGCAGTCACGCCTCACGGCCCGCATTCGCCCCGAACCTTGCGGGCATGGCGATTCTCAGTGCGCCGCTGCTTCATGGCCTCCGTGCTGCCCGGCGTGCTCGTCGTCGTGATGGAACACGACGGACATGCCGATGAAGAGCGTCGTCAGGAACGTAAAAATGAACGCCTGGAGGAAGGCCACGAACAGCTCCAGGAAATTGATCGCGACGCTGCCCGCCACGACCACCACACCGATGCCCAGGCCGAGCCCGGTGCTGATGGCGCCGGCCGACAGGATGAACGACAGCAGCACCGCCAGGAGAATATGGCCGGCGATCATGTTGGCGAACAATCGAACAGCGAGCGCGAATATCTTCGCGACGAGGCCGATGATTTCGACGGGCACCAGCAGGGGCGCCATCCAGAGCGGCCCCGGGCAGAAATGCGCGAGGTACGACTTCCCGCCGAGCCTCAGGCCGTTCACGACCATCATCGCCATGGTGATGAGCGCCAGCGTCGCGGTCGTCCAGATGTTGCCGGTTGCCGCGCCGCCCAGGTGCGTGCCGAACAGCTTCGACACGACCGGAATCGGCAGCAGGCCGAGGATGTTCACGGTCAGCACGAAGAAGAAGACGCTCCAGATGTACTTGATGAACCGGTCGGTGTGCTCGTGCAGCGCGGGCTCGGCGATTTCCTTGCGGATGTAGTCGCAGATGGCCTCGAGGCCGTTCGCAGACCCCACCGGCACCATCGCATCGACCCCGGTCGTACCCTTCCGCCGCTTCACCAGCATCGGCACGAGCGCAATCAACAGCAGGCCGGCCAGGGCGATCATCGCGATCTGATCCGAGAACACGGTGATCTTGCCGTTGGGGGTGAACGCCGTCACGGGCGCCGAGCGCTCGATCAGCGGATGCTGAACGATGTGTTCGAGCGGACTTTCCGGCTCGGCCCCGTGGGTCTCGGCGACGTGTTCTTGTCCGGTCATAGGATTGCCAGTCTCACTTCGAGCGGGAGCAGCGCGATGTAAGCCGCCCCGATCCAGAACAGCAGCGGCGCCCGCGCAAACTCCCCGCTGAACACCGCCGCGATTCCGAACACGATGACGACCGCCAGCCTGACGATCGTCGCCAGGAAGCTTCGCTGCATCCGGGCTTCCGGCGTGTCCGCGGCGACCGCGGTCAGCAGCCAGCCTGCGAGCGCCGCCGACAGCAGCCCGATGGCGCACCCGGCGACCATCGCCGCAACCGCCTCGGCCCCGGCCAGACGCCGCGTCGGCAGCCAGCCGATGACGCAGAGTCCGGTGACGATTGCGACGGCCAGCCCCAGGAAGCGCGCGTAGCGGCCGCCCCTCACGCGATCAGCCTCCGTTCCCGCGTCGATACGCCTGCGCTTCTACAGCCTCGCGGGCTTCTACAGCCTCGCGGGCTTCTACGGCCTCGCGGGCTTCCACGGCCTTCGGGGCTTCGCCGGCCGCGAGCTTGTCCTCGGTCTGCGCCTCGCGAACCGCGGCGAGCGATTCCTTCACCAGGTTGTACAGCCCGCCGACGATACCAATGACGACGCCGACCAGGATGCCCCAGGGGGCTGTTCCGAACCGCCTGTCGATCCAGTACCCGAAGAGGGCCAGGCCGGCAGTGGCTCCCGCGAGCTCGAGCCCCACACCGGAGTGGCGAATCCAACCCGGAAAACGGCGATCAGCAGACATGAGTCATTCTGCTCCCGCGCACGCCTCCCGGGACGAAGAGATGAGCGGAGTATAACGTACCTTGTGAAAAAGTTCACCAGCCAGGTTTCGACAGAAAACAGGCCGGAAAACCCCGATCTCAGCTACCGAATCGCAGTGAGCAGCGCCGTCGCGCCGAGCGTGCGCGCCGATACCTCGGCCAGCTCGAAGAGCAGCCGCGGATACACGCCGAGGAAGATGGTGGCAGCCACCGCGACGGCCATCGCGAACGTGAGCGACGGGCTCGTTCCCCCTTCGGCGGCGACGGTCGCGTCCTTCTTCAGATACATGAAGACGACGATGCGGAGGTAGTAGTAGAGCGAGATCGCGCTGTTCAGCACGCCGATGACGGCCAGCCACACGTACCCGGATTCAATCGCGGCGCCAAACAGCCAGAACTTGCCCATGAAGCCCGCCGTCGGCGGGATGCCGCCGAGCGAGAGCATGAACAGCAGCATGGCAAAGGCTGCGGCGGGCCGGCGGTGGTAGAGGCCGGTCAGATCCTTGAGCTCGTCGCCGATGACGTTCTGCCGGCGCATGAGCACGATCACCATGAACGCGCCGAGCTGCATGAACGAATACGTGAACAGGTACACGAGCGTCGCCGTCACGCCGCGCGCGTAGCCGGCGCCCGCCGCCACCACGCCGATGAGCAGGTATCCCGCGTGCGCGATCGAGGAGTACGCGAGCATCCGCTTGAGGTTGCTCTGCGTCAGCGCCGCCACGTTGCCGACCGTCATCGTCACGATCGCCAGCACCTCGAACAGGGGGACCCAATTCGAGCTGAGGGTCGGCAGCCCTTCGAGGAAGATCCGCAGCAGCATCGCGAACGACGCCGCCTTCGAGCCGACCGACAGAAACGCGGTGACCGGTGTCGGCGCACCCTCGTACACGTCGGGCGCCCACATGTGAAACGGCACGGCCGCGATCTTGAACCCCATGCCCGCCGCCACCATGATCACGGCGAGGATCAGGCGCGGGTCGTGCTCCTGGCCGACAAACGCCCGCGCCATCACGCGCAAGCCGGTCGATCCCGACAGGCCGTACATGAACGACATCCCGTACAGCAGGATGCCCAGCGAAAACGCCCCGAGGAGGAAATACTTCACCGCCGCCTCGTTCGACCGCTGGTTGGGCTTGATGAACCCGGCCAGGATGTAGAACGACACCGCCATCGTCTCGAGGCCGATGAAGATGGAGATGAGATCGATCCCGCCGGCCATGACCATCATGCCGAGCGTGGCGCACAGGATGAGGAAGTAGTACTCCCCGGGGCTGACGCCTTCGATCTCGATGTACCGCATCGACATCAGCACGGTGAGCGCCGCCGCGAGCAGGAACAGCGCCTTGAAGAACAGCCCGAAGCTGTCCACGGCCATCAGCCCCTGCGCGACCTCGACGTGCACGCCGGCAAACGGCACGAGCGACGCGGCCGTCGCGCCGAGCGCGAGCAGCGTCACGCCGGCGAGGACGCCGCCCTTCCGCGGCATCAGGACATCGACGATGAGCAGGATGAGGGCCCCCGCCGTGAGCACCAGCTCGGGGAGGATGTAGTAGAAGTCGCTGGTCGAAAGGCCGGGCGGCATGACGTTACCGCGGGGCCGCCGGCGTTTCGGCCGGGATGTCGGCGCCGGCGCCGGTGGACGCCGGAGCCGTCGCTCCGCCGGTGAGCGGCTTGCCGTCGGGACCGCAGGGAAGCGCCGCAAGGAACGGCGCCGCGTTGTTGCCCGCCGCCGACGCGGTCGTCGGGGCGCCGCCGCCGCAGGCGGCCGCGTATTGCGGGTTCACGCGCACCACGATGTGGTTCACCGAGCTCTCGATGCGGCGCAGGAACGGCGCCGGATAGAGGCCCATCCACACCGCGAGCACGATCAGCGGCGCGAACGTGACGAACTCGCGGTGGCTCAGGTCGAGCAGGCCCTCGTTCTTGGGGTTCTCGATCTTGCCGAACATCGTCCGCTGGTAGAGATAGAGCATGTAGGCCGCGCCCAGCACGACGCCGCTGGCCGCAAACGCCGCCCACAGCATGCTCTTGACGAAGACGCCCTGGAGGATCAGGAACTCGCCGATGAACCCGTTCAGCGTCGGCAGCCCGATCGACGACATGGTCATGATCAGGAAGACGGCCGCGTAGACCGGCATCACCTTGGAGAGACCGCCGTATTCGGAAATCTCGCGCGTGTGGCGCCGCTCGTAGACGACGCCGACCAGGAGGAAGAGTCCGCCGGTCGAGATGCCGTGGTTGAGCTGCTGCACGATGCTGCCGGTGATGCCGACCGGGTTGAGGGCGAACATGCCGAGCATCACGAGCGCCATGTGGCTGACCGACGAGTAGGCGACGAGACGCTTCCAGTCCTTTTGCGCCAGCGCGACCAGCGCGCCGTAGACAATCCCGATGATCGAGAGCACCGCGATCATCGGCACGAAGTAGCGCGAGGCATCAGGCAGGATCGGCAGGCTGAAGCGCAGGAACCCGTAGGTGCCCATCTTCAGGAGCACGGCCGCCAGAATCACCGACCCCGCCGTCGGCGCGTCTGTGTGCGCGTCGGGCAGCCAGGTGTGGAACGGGAACATGGGGACCTTGATGGCGAACCCGAGGAAGAACGCCAGGAAGATCCACCACTGCAGCTCGAACGGCACGTTCAGCCGGTGGAACTGGGTGATGTCGAACGTGTAGACGCCCGTGAGCGTGTGGTTGTAGAAGTAGAGCGCCAGGATGCCGAGCAGCATCACGACGCTGCCGACCAGCGTGTAGAGGAAGAACTTGATCGCCGAGTACAGGCGGTTGGCGCTCCCCCAGATGCCGATCAGGAAATACATCGGCACGAGCATCACTTCCCAGAACAGGAAGAACAGCAGGAAGTCGAGCGCCATGAACGCGCCCAGCATCCCCGTCTGCAGCACGAGCAGGAAGATGTAGTACTCCTTGACGCGCTCGGTGATGGCCGTCCACGACGACAGGATCGCGATGAATCCCATCATCGTCGTCAGCAGGATGAGGAGCGCGCTCAGGCCGTCGACGCCCAGGAAGTATTCGGCGCCGACCGACGGAATCCAGGGGAACCGCTCGACGAACTGGAAATCGCCGCTCTGCGGGTTGTACCAGAACCACAGCGGCACCGAGATCGCGAACCCGATGAACGCGACGACGTTCGCAATCCACCTGATGGCGTTGGCGTTCTCCTTGTTGACGAGCAGGAGGACGAGCGCACCGGCCAGCGGCGTGAACAGGATGAGCGAAAGGTAGTGGTTCATATCACCGCATGTACAGATAGACACTGACGAACGCGAAGATGCCAACGAGCATCAACAACGCGTAGTTCTGGACCAGACCGGTCTGCACGCGCCGGAACCAGAAGCTGCCTTCCTCGCAGATGCGGCCGACGAGGTTCACCATGCCGTCCACGACCGTCCGGTCGGTCAGGCCCGAGAACCACGCGCTGACGATCGTCACCCAGCCGCTGCCGTTGACGGCGCCGTCCACGACGTTCCGATCGACGGCCCACAGCCCGCGGCCGGCCGCGAACGTGCCGCCGATGACGGTCGCGTCGTACAGCTCGTCCACGTAGTACTTGTTGGACAGCACCTTGTGCGGACCGCTCCATTTGAGCGCCAGGTTGTCGGCGATCTCGGGCGACGTCACGTAGAACTTTCGCGCCAGCAGGATGCCGCCGACGGCGACCAGCAGCGAGAAACCCATCAGGCCGAGCTCGACGGCGCGCGAGGCATGCGGCTCCTCGTGTTCGGCGGGCTCGGCGGCCGCCCCCGCGGGCTCCACGGCGGCTTCACGGGCGGGCGCTCCGGGTTCTGCCGACGCGTGCGCGGTGAAACTCGGCTCGAGAAAGTGCTCGATCGCGTTTCCGCCGCCAAGCGCGGCCGGAATGCCCACGAAGCCGGCCACACACGCGCCGACGGCCAGCACCTGAAGCGGCAGCGTCATCGGCGACGGCGATTCGTGCGGCCCGTGCCATGCGCCGTGTCCGTGCCCGGCATCGTGCGCGCCATGAGCGGCGTGCGCGACATGCTCATCGTGTCCATGCCCGCCGCCGTGCGCGGTCTCCCACGCCGGTCCCCGGTAGCCGCCGAAGAACGTCATCGACATCAGCCGGAACATGTAGAAGGCCGTCATGAACGCCGCGGCGACGGCCAGTACCCAGATGATCTTGTTGTGCTCGAACGCCCGGAAGAGGATCTCGTCCTTGCTGAAGAATCCTGCGAACGGGAAAATGCCCGCGATGGCCAGCGTGCCGAGCATCATGGTGATGTAGGTGACCGGCAGATACTTGCGCAGGCCGCCCATGCGCCGCATGTCCTGCTCGCCGCCCATCGCGTGGATCACGGAGCCGCTGCCGAGGAAGAGCAGCGCCTTGAAGAACGCGTGCGTCATCAGGTGGAAAGCGCCGGCTGAAAACGCCCCGACGCCCATGGCCGTGAACATGTAGCCGAGCTGCGACACGGTCGAGTACGCGAGCACCCGCTTGATGTCGTACTGCACGAGGCCGATGGTCGCCGCCATCAGCGCCGTCAGCACGCCGACGATGGCCACGATGGTCATCACCTGCGGCGCGTGCGAGAACAGGACGGCGTTGCGGCCGAGCATGTACACGCCGGCGGTCACCATGGTGGCCGCGTGGATGAGCGCCGACACGGGCGTCGGGCCTTCCATCGCGTCCGGCAGCCAGACATACAGCGGAATCTGCGCGCTCTTGCCCGTCGCGCCCACGAAGAGCAGCAGGCAGATGATCGACAGGACGCCGAAGTGGGCGGTTTCGACCGGCATCGCCGCCGCCGCGTTCTGAATCGCGCGGAAATCGAGCGTGCCGAACGTCATGTAGATCAGGAAGATCCCGAGGATGAAGCCCCAGTCGCCGACGCGGTTGGTGATGAACGCCTTCTTGCCGGCATCCGACGCGCTCTTCTTTTCGTACCAGTAGCCGATGAGCAGGTACGAGCAGAGGCCGACGCCTTCCCAGCCCACGAACATCACCGGGAAGTTGCTCCCCAGCACGAGCATGAGCATGAAAAAGCAGAAGAGGTTCAGGTAGCAGAAGAACCGGGCCACGCCGGCGCGCGGCTCGTCGGCCATGTACGCCGTCGAGTAGAAGTGGATCAGCGTGCCGATGCCCGTGACGACGAGGATCATCATCCCCGACAGCGGATCGAGGCGGAAGCCCCACGGCACCTGGAATGACCCGATGGCGCCGGACGATGTCGCCAGCGGTATGGACGGAATCCACTGGGCGACGACCACGTCGAACGCCCGCGCCTCGGGCGCGAGCGCGAGCAGCTGCCAGAACGCGACGAGCGACACGCCCAGGGCCAGCGCCATCATCGCGCACGCCACCAGGCCCGCCGTCCGGCGCGAGAAATAGCGGATGCCGACGAGGCCGTTGATTGCGGCCCCGATGGCGGGAAGCACGGGAATCAGCCAGATGTAACGCATCACCACCGCATCAGATTCATTTCGTCGATGTTGACCGTTTCCTTGTTGCGGTAGAACGCCAGGATGATCCCCAGGCCCACCGCGGCCTCCGCGGCCGCCACGGCGATGACGAAAACGGCGAACACCTGGCCGACCACGTCGTGCAGCTGGCTCGAGAACGCCACGAGGTTGATGTTCACGGCGTTGAGCATCAGCTCGATCGACATGAAGATGATGATGAGGTTTCTCCGCACCATCACGCCGACGACGCCGATGATGAACAGCCCCGCCGACAGCAGCATGTAGTGAGTGGGCGTAATGGGCATCTAGAGCTCTCTCTTTGCGAGCACAATTGCGCCGATCATGGCCACCAGCAGCAGCATCGACGCGATTTCGAACGGAATCAGGTAGCTCGTATAGAGCAGCCAGCCGACCTGCTCGGTGTTCCCCGTGACCGGCATCGACGCCGTCGCGGCGATCGCCTGGGACGGCCGCGCGTAGCCGTAGAACACGATCACGGCGAACTCCGCCAGCACCGCCCCCGCCAGGCCGAAGCCCAGTTTGCTGCGCCGGTGCGGATCCTGGTGCGCCTCGGCCGGCCGCTTCAGGTTCACGAGCATGACGACGAACAGGTACAGCACGACGATCCCGCCCGCGTACACGAGGACCTGGATGGCCGCGAGGAACTGCGCGCCGAGCATGACGTACAGCGCCGACACGAACAGGAAGTCGAGCACGAGGAACAGCACGCTGTGCACCGTGTCCTTCGTGCTCACGACGAGCACGGCAAACCCGAGAATGCACGCGGCGATGAAATAGAACGTGATGGCCTCAATCATTACGTCAGCAGCACCCGAATGATCCCGGTCACCACCAGGTTCACGATCGCCAGCGGGATGAGCACTTTCCACCCGAGCCGCATGAGCTGGTCATACCGGTAGCGCGGCAGCGTCGCGCGTACCCAGATGAAGATGTACAAGAACACGAACGACTTGATGAGAAACCACGTCCAGCTCGGGATGACGTCGAGAAAATGCAGCGCGGCGACGTTCGGAAACGGCCGCAGCCACCCGCCCAGAAACAGCGTCGTCGCCACCGACGAGACGACGATCATGTTCGCGTACTCGGCGAGGAAGAACAGCGCGAAGCGCATCCCGCTGTATTCGGTGTGAAACCCGCCGGTCAGCTCCTGCTCCGCTTCCGGCATGTCGAAGGGCGCGCGGTTCGTCTCCGCCAGGCTGCCGATGAAGAAGATCCCGAACGCGAGCGGCTGGACGAACACGAACCAGAAGCCCGCGTTGTACTGGGCGTTGACGATGCTCACCATGCTCAGCGAGCCGGCCATGACGATGACGCTCACGAGGGTCATCGTGACGGCGATTTCGTAGCTGATGAGCTGCGCGGACGCGCGCAGGCTCGCGAGGAGCGGATACTTGCTGTTCGACGCGTACCCCGCGAGGATGATGCCGTACACGCCCACCGAGGCCACCGACACGATGTACAGCAGGCCGACGTTGATGTCCGTGATGAACAGCGACACCGGGTGCCCGAAGATCGTCACGACGGGCCCGAACGGGATGACTGCGTAGACGATCAGCGCCGGCACCATCGAGATGATCGGCGCCGCCGTGAACACCCACTTGTCGGCCTTGATCGGCGTGATGTCTTCCTTGAGCATCAGCTTGATGGCGTCGGCCACCGGCTGCAGCACACCGTACGGGCCGACACGCATCGGGCCGAGGCGCGACTGCGCCCACGCGATGACCTTTCGTTCGAGCAGCACCATGTAGGTGACGCCGACGAGCGTCGCGTTCAGCACGACGACGATCTTCAGAAGCGGGATCAGGAAGGTGTCGATCACCGATCGACCTCGCCGAGAACGATGTCGATCGATCCGATCAGCGCGACGACGTCCGCCACCAGGTGGCCGCGCACCAGCCGCGGCAGCGCCTGCAGGTTGCAGAACGACGGGGGACGCACGCGGAACCGGTACGGGTTCGTCGATTTGCCGTCGCTGACGATGAAGTAGCCGAGCTCGCCCTTCGGCGATTCGATCGCGTGGTACGTCTCACCCGCCGCAGGCTTGATGAGGCGCGGCACCTTGCCGACGATGGGCCCTTCGGGGAGGCCTTCGGTGGCCTGCCGGATCATCCGCAACGACTGGCGGAACTCCTCCATGCGCACGAGGTACCGATCGTAGGTGTCGCCGGCGGTCCCCAGCGGGACGTCGAACTCCATCTCGTCGTACGCGGCGTAGGGCTCGTCCTTGCGCACGTCGCGCGCGACGCCCGAGCCGCGCAGCGCCGGACCGCACAGGCCGATCGCCGCGGCCTCGGCGCCCGAGATGACGCCGATGCCCTTCGTCCGCTCCAGCCAGATGCGGTTGTGCGTCAGCAGCGTCTCGTACTCGTCGATCTTGCCCGCCATGATGTTGCAGAACTCGAGGACCTTCTTGTCCCAGCCGGCGGGAACGTCCAGCGGCAGGCCGCCGATGCGCATCGAGTTGTACGTCAGGCGCGCGCCGCAGAACTCCTCGAACAGGTCGAGAATCAGCTCGCGCTCGCGGAACGCGTAGAGGAACACCGTCATCGCGCCGATGTCCATCGCGTGCGTCCCGAGCCACAGGCAATGGCTCGCGATCCGCTGCAGCTCGCACAGGATGGTCCGGACGTATCGGGCGCGCCGGGGCACTTCGATCTGGAGCAGCTTCTCCACCGTCTCGCAGTAGCCGACGTTGCTCGTCGCCGCGGCCACGTAGTCCATGCGGTCGGTGAGCAGGATGATCTGCGTCCAGTTGCGGTTCTCGCTCAGCTTCTCGATGCCGCGGTGGAGGTAGCCCATCACCACTTCGGCATCCACGACCGTCTCGCCGTCCAGCCGCAGCACGACGCGCAGCACGCCGTGCGTGCTCGGGTGCTGCGGGCCCATGTTGAGCACCAGCTCGCTGGTGTCGAACATGGCGCCCCGAACCGTTTTGGCCTCGACTGCTTCCATTACTCGATGTCCGCCTGCTCTCGCGACTGGCGCAGCTTGAGCCAGTCGATCGGGTTCTCCATGAGGAGCTCGCCCGGTCCTTCGAGCGGATAGTCCTTGCGCTGCGGATAGCCCTGCCAGTCGTCCGGCATCAGGATGCGCCGGCGATCGGGATGGCCGGTGAAGTTCACGCCGAACATGTCGAACACTTCGCGCTCCAGCCAGTTGGCGGCCGGCCAGACGCTGGTGACCGACGGAATCGGCTGGTCCTCGGCGACGATGACCTTGACGCGCACGCGATGGCGGTGGCGCGTCGAGTACAGACAGTAGATCACGTCGAAGCGGCCTTCCGCTCGCGGCGGCCAGTCGGTCGCCGTCACGTCGGAACAGAGATCGAACGCCGCGTCCGGCGCGTCGCGCAGCCGCGTCACAGCCTGCAGCACGTGGGACACCGGCACGATGACGGTCCAGTCACCAAGGTAGAAACTGATGCGCGCCACCGCGCCGGGCACCTCCGCCTGGAGCGATGCGATGAAGGCGGGAATGACCGCATCGGCCGCGGGCGGCGGATCGGGCGGACCCGTCGGGACCGCTGCCTTGGGAACGTGTTCCTCAGCCATGGAGACCTGCTACGCGCGCTATGCCCACACTAAGCCCACTCAAGGGCGCCCTTCTTCCAGGCATAGTAGTAGCCCACGACGAGGATGAAGATGAACACCAGCATCTCGATCAGGCCGAACAACAGCAGCTTGTCGAAGATGACGGCCCACGGAAACATGAAGACGGTCTCGACGTCGAAGATGACGAAGAGCATCGCCACGAGGTAGTACCGGATGCTGTACCGCTCGCGGGCGCCGGTGATCGGCTCGATGCCGCATTCGTAAGGTTCAAACTTTACCTTGTTGTACTTTTCCGAGCTGATGAGGCCGGAAACGACCAGCGTGAAGAGCGCGAAGCCGGTGGCAACGACGACGAAAATGGCGATGGGAATGTAAGAAGAAGGCATTGGGAGGCTGACGCGGAAAGCCGTTGGTTTATAACATGCGACCTGAGGGGTGTCAAGAAACGCACCCGCGGGCACGCGATTTCCTGCAACTCACACATTTCAAACCAGTTTTTGGCCCGCGGCGCCTTGACGCTGCCGAAAACGGAGACCTATACTCACTTGATGACTGCCCGGCGCATTCTCGGAGCGACCGTCGTTCTCCTGACCGTCGTGCTGCTGCAGACGCCGGCGCCCCAGGCGCAGGCCGTTCAGCGCTCGATCTACGTGAGCGTCCTCAACGCCGCGGGCGCTCCGGTACCCGACCTCGGGCCCGCTGATTTCCTCATCCGCGAAGACAACCTGTCCCGCGAGGTCCTCCGGGTCGGCGCGGTCGACACGCCGCTCAGCGTCGCGCTGATGGTGGATACAAGCGCGGCCTCCCGCGCCAACATCCGCGACATCCGCGAGGCCGCCATCGAGTTCATCAAGGGCGTCACGGGCGGTGAAGTGAAACACCAGGTGGCCCTCATCGGGATCGGCGAACGGCCGACGGTCCTCGTGGACTACACCAGCGACCAGGCCAGGCTGCTCAAGGGGATTGGCCTCGTCTTCACCAACGAGCAGAGCGGCGCCTATCTGCTCGACGGCGTCATCGAAGCCTCGAAGGGCTTCAAGAAGCGCGAGGCGCAGCGCCCGGTCATCGTTTCGATCGCCACCCGGGGACCGGAATTCAGCAACCGGTACCACGACCAGGTCCTGTCGGCCCTGAACGATGCCGGCGCGTCCTTCCACATCGTCATGATCGGCCCCCCGCCGAACGACCTGACCACGCAGGAGGGCCGCGAGCGCGCGATGACGTTCTCGATGGCCACCGAATCGACCGGCGGACGCTACGACAACGTCCTGGCCGCCAGCGCCCTGCCGGACCGCCTGAAGCAGGTCGCCAACGAGTTGACCCACCAGTATCTGGTGACCTATGCCCGGCCGCAGATGCTGATTCCGCCAGAGAAAATCGTCGTCACCGCCAAGCGGACGGAGCTCGTCGTCCGCGGGACGCCGGTGAAGAGCAAGTGACGCGGGCCCGGCTGCTGCTGATCGCGTTCGCCGCGGTCGTCGGGTCGGGCACCTGGCTCGGCGCCCGGCCGCAGCAAACGCCGCTGCCGCCGCCACCGCCGCCCGGCGACCAGACGCAGCGTCCGGCGCCGGCGCCGCAGGGCCCCTCGTTCCGTGCGGGCGTCGAGCTCGTGTCGCTGAACGTCACGGTGACCGAGGGCGCCCGGTACATCACCGACCTCACGCAGGACGATTTCAGCATCTTCGAGGACGGCGTCAAGCAGGACGTGACCTTCTTCAACGCCACGCACCTGCCGATTGCCCTCGCGCTGCTGCTCGATACGAGCGCGAGCATGGACGCCAAGCTGCCGACGGCGCAGGAAGCCGCCATCGGCTTCGCGAAGCGTCTCCGCTCCCAGGATCTGGCGGAGGTGATCGATTTCGACAGTCGCGTCGTCGTGATGCAGAACTTCACGAACTTGGCTAGCGATCTCGAGCAGGCGATCCGGCGGACGTCGGCCGGCGGCTCGACCTCGATGTACAACGCGGTGTACATCGCGTTGAAGGACCTGAAGAAGGTGTTGGCCAGGAACGTCGAGGAAATCCGACGCCAGGCCATCGTCTTGCTTTCCGACGGCGAGGACACGTCGAGCCTGCTGCCCTTCGAAGAGGTCCTCGACCTGGCGAAGCGTTCGGAGACCGCGATCTACGCGATCGGCCTGCGGGAGAACGACTCGACGAGCAGCGGCTCGCGATTGTTCCGGGAGGCCGAGTTCGTGCTGCGCCAGCTGTCGCAGGAAACGGGCGGCCGCGCGTTCTTCCCTAACCATCTGTCCGATCTGTCCGGCATCTACGGCCAGATCTCCGACGAGCTGTCCAGCCAGTACACGGTCGGCTACACGTCGAAAAACAACCGGCGCGACGGCGCGTGGCGGCGCGTCGTGGTCCGCGTGAATCGTCCCAGCACCGTTGCCCGGACCAAGCAGGGCTATTTCGGGCCGACCTCACGTTGAGCGGCAACGTTCCATGAACTTCGTCCCCCTCGCGCTCTACGCGGCCGCCTTCGTGGCGTATGGCTGGCATTTCGCGCGCCGGGCGCCGGCAGTGGGACGGTCAGCCACCGCCATTCTCGTCGCGGGCGTGATCGCCCACACCTTCGTGATCGGCATGGAGACGATGGAGTCGGGGCAGGTGCCGGTTGGCGACGCCACCGCGTACATCTCGATGTTCGTCTGGCTGCTGGCCGTCTCGTACCTTTACACCGAGGTCACGACCGACGAGCGTGCCATGGGCGTCTTCATCCTGCCCCTGCTGATCGCCCTGCAGCTGATTCCCGCGCTCAAACCGGCCGACGTCGAAGCGCACTCGCCCGTGCTGCGCGGCCCGCTGTTCGGCATCCACGTCTCGTCGCTCCTGCTCGCGTACGCCAGCTTCGCGCTCGCGTGCGTGATCGGGATCACGTACGTCCTGCTCTTCAAGGAAATCAAGGCCAGGCACCTGGGATTCTTCTACGCGCGTATCCCGTCGCTGCAGGTGCTGGACAAAATGAACCGGCGTGCGATCATCTTCGGCTGGATTTTCCTGACGGCCGGCATACTGTCGGGCGTGGCGTTCGCGTTCGAGGCGCTCGCGCACCCGGTGTCGGCCGGCGTGCCCCAGGTGCAGGCGATGTCGGTCGGGGACCCGAAAATTATCGTGGCACTGGTCTGCTGGGCGGTGTATTCCTTTGAGCTCTTCGCCGCAAGGCGAATCGGCTGGGGGGGCCGCCGGGCCGCGTACCTGTCGGCGCTCGGTTTCGTTATCGTGCTGCTGAACTTCGTGCCGATTAGCTATTTCTTTACGAAGAGTCATAATTTCTAGGGTTCAGGGTTCAAGGTTCAGCGTTCAGGGTTCGCTCCCCGAACCTTGAACCTTGAACCCTGAACCCTGAACCCTGAACCCTGAACCGCACATGCACTTATTGCTCCTTGGAATCAGCCACCGGACCGCGCCGATCGAGCTGCGCGAGCGGGTCGATTTCCAGGCGCGCGGGCTGGAGAACGCGTTGCGTACGCTCGCGGCCCGCTCGGCGCAGGGCGCCGCGGCCGGCGAGATGGCGGTGCTCTCGACGTGTAACCGTGCGGAGCTCTACGTGGCCTGCGAAGACGTCGATGCGGCGCGCGCCGAGCTCATCACGTTCGTGGGCGCGTTTCACGGCGTCGACACGCCGGCGCTCGAGCCGCACGTCTACCAGGCGGCCGACCTCGAAGCGGCCCGGCACTTGTTCCGGGTCGCGGCCGGCCTCGATTCGCTGGTGGTGGGAGAGCCGCAGATTCTCGGGCAGGTCAAGGAGGCCCACGGCGCCGCTCGCCAGGCCGCTACCGCGGGGCCGCTGCTCAACCGCCTGTTCCACTCGTCGTTCGCCGTCGGCAAGCGCGTGCGATCGGAGACGGCGCTCGGCTCCGGCGCCGTGTCGGTGAGCTACGCCGCGGTCGCGCTCGCCAAGAAGATCTTCGGCAACCTCGACGGCCGCTCGGTCATGGTCATCGGCGCGGGCGAGATGGGCAAGCTCACCGCTCAGCACATGAAGTCGCAGGGCGTCCGCCACGTCACCATCGTCAGCCGGACGATGGGCCATGCGGCGCGGACGGCCGACGCGATTGGCGGCGCCACGGCGACGCCGTGGGACGACATGGACGCCGCCCTGACCGCCAGCGACATCGTCATCACGGCCACCGGCGCGGCCGCGCCCATCCTGACCAAGGCGCGGATCGAGGCGGCCATGCGCCCGCGGCGCAACCGCCCGCTGTTCATCATCGACATCGCCGTCCCGCGGGACGTCGAGGCGGCGGCCGCCGAAATCGAAGACGTCTTCCTCTACAACATCGACGACCTGCAGGCGTCGGTCCGCGAAAACATGGCGCGGCGGACGAGCGAGGTCACGCGCGCCGAAGCCATCGTGGACGAAGAGCTCGACAAGTTCGGCTCGTGGATGCGCGCCCGCGGCGTGATTCCGACCGTGGTGGCGCTGCGGCAGTCGTTCGAGTCGATCCGCCGCGCCGAGCTCGACCGGCTCGACTTCAAACTGTCGGGCCTGCCCCCCGAGGCCCGCGACGAAGCGCGCGCGCGCGTCGATGAGATTACGCACCTCATCATCGAGAAGCTGCTGCTGACACCGACCGAGCAGCTCAAGGCGCTCGGCGACCAGGAGACAGCCGCGCAGTACGCGGACGCCATCGCGCGCGTGTTCGGGCTTGCCGATTCGCCGCCGGAGCGGGGCGTACAGGACAGCGCATCGGGCGGCGGACACACAGAGCGCACGGCCGGCCGCGTGCAGCCGTTCCCGCGCGCGCGGACGCGCGATCAGCGCTGACGTGGCGTCCGCGCCCCGCGAGCTCCGGCTCGGCACCCGAGGCAGCCCGCTCGCACTGTGGCAGGCCCACGCGGTCGCGGCGGCCGTCGCGGAGCGGGGCGGCCCGCCCTGCCGCATCGTCGTCATCAGGACCTCGGGCGACGCGATCGCGGACCGGCCGCTGTCGGAAGCCGGCGGGAAGCGCCTCTTCGTCAAGGAAATCGAGGACGCGCTGCTCAGGAACGACGTCGACCTCGCCGTCCACAGCAGCAAGGACATGCCGGCGCTGCTCCCGGACGGCCTGGCGATCGCCGCGGTGCTGCCGAGGGAAGATCCGCTGGACGCGGTGATATTGCCGGTCAGGGCAGAGGGCAGAGGGCAGAGGGCAGAAACGCTCGAAGCCCTCGTCGCGGCAATCGGGCCGTCCCCGAACATCGGGACCGGAAGCGTCCGCCGTATCGCGCAGCTCTCTGGCGTGCTGACGGGCGCGCGGTTCGCGCCAATCCGCGGCAACCTCGATACGCGTCTCAGAAAGCTCGACGGCGGCGAACACGACGCGCTGGTGCTGGCGGCCGCTGGACTTCGACGCCTGGGGCTGGCGTCGCGCATTACGATGACGCTGCCGGCGAGCGCCTGCGTGCCGTCGCCCGGACAGGGCATCGTCGCCATCGAGATCCGGGCGAACGACGACGAAGTCCGGCAGATCGTCAGCCGGATCGACGACGCGGATGCCAGCGTGGCGCTCGAGGCGGAGCGGGCCCTGGTCGAAGCACTGGGGGGTGGCTGCCAGACGCCGATCGGCGCGCTGGCGCGCCCGGTGGACGCCGACACGCTCGAGCTCGTCGCGGCCGTGGCATCGCTCGACGGCACCCGAATCGTGCGAGCGAGGGCGACCGGCCCGCGGCGAGACGCGGCGGCGCTCGGATGGCGCGCCGGACAGGACCTGATTGCGCAAGGCGCCGGCGTCATACTCGCGGAGGCTCAAACTCGTGCGTAGCATCGTCTACCTGATCGGCGCCGGCCCCGGCGACCCGGGCCTCATCACGGTGCGCGGCCAACAGTGCGTCGCATCGGCCGACGTCGTCGTCTACGACCATCTCGTCCACCCACGGCTGCTCCGGCATGCGCGGCCCGACGCCGAGCGCATCGATGTCGGCGTGACGGCCCAGCAGTCTCTCGAACAGGACGCGATCTGCTACCTGCTCGCCGAAAAAGCGCGCGAAGGCAAGATCGTCGCCCGGCTCAAGTGGGGCGATCCGTACCTGTTCGACCGCGGCGGCTCCGAGGCTCTGTTTCTGCACGAACAGGGCGTTCGTTTTGAGGTCGTGCCCGGCGTGCCGGCCCTGATCGGCATTCCCTGCTACGCGGGCGTGACCATCACGTACGCGGGCGGCGGCGATACGGTCACGCTCATCCGCGGACACGAGGACGGCGGCAAGACGACCCCGCCGGTGCTCGACTTCGACAACCTGGCCCGCCAGGATGGCACGCTGCTCTGCTACATCGGCCCGGAACAGCTGCCGGAGTTTCTGAACGAGCTCGTCGCGCACGGACGTTCGCCCGACGACGCGGCGGCCCTCGTCTACGAAGGCACGCTGCCGACCCAGGAAACGATCGCCGGGACGCTCGCGGACCTCGCGAAGGCCGTCAGGCGCTCGCCCGATTGACGCCCGGCCGTGCTGATCGTCGGCCGCGTCGTGGGGTTGCGCGAACACCTGCGCTGGTTCGACGAACGTCCGCTGTTCGGAAAGCGGGTGCTCGTGACGCGGCCGCGCGAGCAGGCGGCGGAGCTGGTTGACCGCCTCGAAGCCATGGGCGCCGACGCCGTGGAAGCGCCGATGATCCGGATGGAACCCCCCGATGATTACGGCCCGCTCGACGAGGCCTGCGCGCGGGCGGGAACGTTCAACTGGATCATCTTCTCGAGCGCGGTCGCCGTCGACGCGTTCATCGACCGGCTGCTGAAGTCGCCGCTCGATCTGCGCGCCCTCGGCGGCGTGAAGCTCTGTGCCGTGGGTCCGGCAACGGCCGAGCGCCTGGCGCGCCACGGTCTGAAGGTGGATCTCACGCCGGCGGAATACCGCGCGGAGGCGGTCATCCAGGCGATCTCGAAGACGGCAGACGTCCGCGGCCTCAGGATCCTGCTGCCCCATGCCGACATCGGCCGCGAGGTGATCGCCGAGGAACTGGGCAAGCAGGGGGCCGAGGTCACCGAAGTCGTGGCCTACCGCACCGTGGCCACCGAACCGGAACGCGAACCCGACGTGTACCACATGCTGCTCGAGCGGCGCCTTGACGTCGTCACCTTCACCAGCCCGTCAGCCGTGCGGAGCTTCGTCGGCGCGCTCGGTCGCGAACCTGCCGCCGACCTGCTGCAGACGACGGTGGTCGCGGCCATCGGGCCCGTGACGGCCAAGGCGGCGGCGCAGCACGGGATACACACGACGATCGTGCCGGACAACTACACCGTGCCCGCGCTGGTGGACGCCATCGGGGATTACTTCAGGAAACAGAAAGCGGCTGGAGAGTCGTCATGAGCATCGACACACACGCAACGATGAAGCTGACGAAACGGCTGCGGCGGCTGCGCCACGGCGAGACGCTGCGCGCGCTCGTGCGCGAAACGCGGCTCGCGCCCGACGTGTTCATGCTCCCGCTGTTTGTCTGCGAGGGCGAGGGCGTGCGGCGGGAGGTGTCGTCGATGCCGGGCGTCTTCAACCTGTCGGTCGACGAGGCCGTCAAGGAAGTCCGCGCCGCGGCCGGCGACGGCGTCCGCAGCGTGCTGCTGTTCGGGCTGCCCGACCACAAGGACGCCGTGGGATCGGCGTCCTACGATCCGGAGGCGCCGGTGCAGTCGGCGGTGCGCGCCATCAAGCGCGAGGTGCCCGGCGTGCTCGTGGCCACCGACGTGTGCCTGTGCGAATACACGGATCACGGACACTGCGGGATCATCGTGGACAACGAGGTGGTGAACGATCCGACGGTGGATCAGCTCGTGCGCGCCGCGATGTCGCACGCGGTCGCCGGCGCCGACATCATCGCCCCGTCGGACATGATGGACGGGCGCGTGGGCGCGATTCGCCACGCGCTCGACGAGCGCGGCTTCGAGAACACGGCGATCATGGCGTACGCGGCGAAGTACTGGTCCGTGTTCTACGGACCCTTCCGGGAAGCCGCGGATTCGGCCCCGAAGTTCGGCGATCGGCAGTCGTACCAGATGGACCCCGCGAACGCGGACGAGGCGTTGCGGGAGGTCGCACAGGACATCGAGGAGGGCGCCGACATCGTCATGGTGAAGCCGGCGCTGCCCTACCTGGATGTGCTCTCGCGCGTGAAGCGCGAGTTCAGGTACCCGACGGCCGCGTATCAGGTGAGCGGCGAGTACGCGATGATCAAGGCCGCCGCGCGCAACGGCTGGATCGACGAGCGCCGCGCGATGATGGAAACGCTGACGTCCATCCGCCGCGCAGGCGCCGACATCATCATCACCTACTACGCGCGCGACGCCGCGCGCGCGATCGCGTAGCGCGGCCCTTTCAGGGCCGCGAGCCCCGCGTTACGACTCAGACGGGCCGCGGCGCCGCCAGATAAGTCAGAAGGCGCTGGCGTTCAGCCTGGATCTGGGCACGGGCCTCATTGATCCGCGAAGGCGACGGCAACGTCTGCCGGAAGAACGGGTGAAGCGTCTTCCGATCGGCTTCGATCTGGCTCAGGCGGCCGCGTGCCTGGTCTGGCGGGAGGCGGAGAGCGTTTACGACGGCCGACATCGTGTCGTGGAAACGTTTCACGTCGGCCGGCGCGGGGGCCGTGAAGCCATCAGGCGCCGCCTGGCCCATCAACGCCCGGTAAGTGGCCTTTGGATCGAGCGCCCGCTGCAGCTCCTGCACCGACACGTTCTGCGATTCTTCTTCGAGACGCATCGCCTCCGCCCAGTCGAATCCGGTTTCGGGTAGGGCCTTCATCGCCTCCTCGATTCGCGTTCGCTGCGTCACTCCGGCGGAGCCGCTCATGACCACGCGCGAAAGTGCCTCGACGTTGGCGCCAAGCGCCGCGCGCGCCGTCCACAGGCTGATCAGGGAACCGCCACGAGCCACGTGCTGGGAAAACCGGACGCCCGCCACCCAGACGTCCACGGCCTGGGCGGTCTGGCCGCGCGAAACGAGGCGCTCGCCGGCCAGCACGTTGAGGCGCGCCAGGACGCGGGCCCGCGCGAGGTGCGCAATGGGCGCTCGCGAGCCGAGCTCGTACTCGATGCCCCAATCGCAGAAGGCGAGCTTCGACCCGCGCTGCATGGTTTCGAGCGCGGACCTGTTGAGATCGAGAATCGGGCCGAGCTGCCCCTCGTTCCAGGAGGCCTTACCCGTCGCGACGGTCTCGAGCAGATCGGCAGTCGTCTGATCGCTCGGTGGATCGCGCATCATCGCGAACGCCATCCAATACCTCAGCGCCGCGTTGGGAGGCGCCGCAGGCGTCTGCCCTTCCAGGCGGACTGTGACCAGGCCGGCGATCGCGAGCGCGACGATCGTGAGTCGTTTCAATGTCATGACGCACCTTCACTTGGCAAGCTGGCGCAAAGAGCCGGGGGGCTGACCAACGTCCGGCAGGAGCCCGCGGGACGCGTTGGTCAGGACCTCGTCGAGCCGCTCGGGGCTCTCTGACGCCAGCCGCGTCATCGAGCCCAGCGTGGCGGGCACGTCTTCCCTGAGATCGGGCACGACGGGCACGCCGGGATACGGCCGCGATACGACGAACAAGCCGCCTCCAACCACGAGAGTCAGAGTGGCCGCGATCGCCAGCTGCGGCCAGGCCACGCCGGACCGCCGCGCAGCGTCCGGTAGCGGCGCCGGCCGGCGCGGGCGAAACCGCCTGAGGCGGGCCTCGAGCTCGGCGTCGTTCACAGCCAGATCTCCCGCAGCTTGGCGAGGCCGTACCGATACCGCGATGCGGCGGTGTTTGGCGATACGCCGACGACGCCGGCGGCTTCCTCGAAGCTCATGTCAGCCCATAGCCTCAGCACAATAATCTCCCGCTGCTCCTGCGGCAGCGCCGCGAGCGCCGACTCGAGCGCGACCGCCGTTTCCGTCGTGCCAGCCGGCGCCACGAGCCACCCGGCGTCCTGTCCCAGCTCCACCTCGCGCGATCTCGACCGAACGTGGTTGAGCGCCGCGTTCCTGACGGCGCGATGAAGATACGCGGCCGCAGAACCGTCGATCGCGAGGCCGCCGCGAAGCAGCCTGACGAACACCTGGTGCAGCACGTCCTCCGCCGCCGATCGGTCTCGCAGCAGCGCGCAGCCGTAGGCGAGCAGCGCGGGACCGTGCCGGTCATACAACCGGTGCACTTCCTCTTTGGTCACAAGGCCGCGGGTTTCACTCGTGCGCTCTGGATATCAGACACGCGAGCCGCCGGGATTTGTCTAGCGGTTCGGTTCTGATAAGGTATTTCGCTTGACCTTCACCAAATCCAAACGCCTGTTCGCACGCGCCCAGCAGCTCATCCCCGGCGGCGTCGACAGTCCGGTCCGGGCCTTCAAGTCGGTGGGCGCCTCTCCGCTGTTCATCGCCCGGGCGTCCGGCGCGCGACTGACGGACGTCGACGGTAACACGTTCATCGACTACGTCATGTCCTGGGGACCGCTCATTCACGGCCACGCGCCGAAGGGCCTGGCCGGCGCCATCGCGCGCGCGGCGCGTGGCGGGACGAGTTTCGGCGCGCCAAGCCCGCTCGAGGTGACGCTCGCCGAGCGCGTCTGCCGGCTGATGCCGTCGATCGAGCGCGTGCGCTTCGTCAACTCGGGCACCGAGGCGGCGATGAGCGCCGTCCGCGTGGCGCGCGCGGCCACACGGCGCGACGGCATCATCAAGTTCCAGGGCTGCTATCACGGGCACGCGGACGCCTTCCTGGTGCAGGCGGGCTCGGGGGCGCTGACGTTCGGCACGCCGGACAGCCCCGGCGTTACGGCCGGCGCGTCGGCCGACACGCTCATCGCGTCGTACAACGATCTCGACTCCGTGCGCCGTGTCTTCACCGCGTATCCGGACCGGATTGCCGCCGTCATCGTCGAGCCGATCGCGGGCAACATGGGCGTCGTTCCGCCGGCTGACGGCTTCCTGCGGGGTCTCCGCGACCTGTGCGACACGCACGGGGCACTCCTCATCTTCGACGAAGTGATTTCAGGGTTCCGGGCGGCGCCAGGGGGTGCACAGGCGATTGCCGGCGTGCGGCCGGACCTCACGTGTCTCGGCAAGATCATCGGCGGCGGCCTGCCGGTCGGCGCCTACGGCGGCCGCGCCAGCCTGATGGCGCTCGTCTCGCCGTCAGGGCCCGTCTATCAGGCCGGCACGCTGTCGGGCAATCCGCTTGCGATGACCGCCGGCATCTGGTGTCTCGATCGGCTGTCACCGAAGCTCTACCGCCACCTCGCTGTGCTGGGCACACGGCTCGCCGGCGGCCTCGCGGACGCCGCGCGCGAAGCGGGCATCGCCCTGCAGGTCAACGCGGTCGGATCGGTCCTGACCCCGTTTTTCACCGACCGGCCCGTACGCGACTACGCATCGGCGACGAGCGCGAACACCGATCTCTACGCTCGATTCTTCAGGGAGATGCTCGCGCGAAAGGTCTACCCGCCGCCCTCTCAATTCGAGGCGTGGTTCCTGTCGGCAGCGCACACGGCAAAGGACGTGGACACGACGATCGCGGCGGCCCGGGCCGCGATGCGAAAGCTGTAGGGGTTGTAGCGCGGGGCTTTCAAGCCCCGCGACCGCGGCCCTGAAAGGGCCGCGCTACCTCCAGGGCATCAGCCGCTCGATCCAGCTGATTCGCGTGAGGTCGTTGTAGATGACCGTGACCATGAGGGTCATCAGCACGACGAAGCCGGCCAGCAGCATCTTCTCCTTCACGCGGATGCTGAAGTCGCGGCGCGCCAGTCCCTCGAGGCCCATGATGAAGATGTGGCCGCCGTCGAGCAGCGGAATGGGCATGAGGTTGAGCAAGCCGAGATTCAGGCTGATGGTCGCCATCAGGCTGATGAGCGCGATCCAGCCCAGTTGAGCCGTTTCGCCCGACACCTGGGCGATCGCGATCGGCCCCATCAGCTGTTTTGGCGACAGCTGGCGCGTGACCAGGCCCCAGATCGTCTGGCCTATCATTCCGGCCATCTGCACGTTGCGGCGGGCGCTCAAGCCGAGCGCCTCGATGGCCGTCGGCTTGATGCTCCGCGTGTCGTCGACCGGCAGGACGCCGAGCCACCCCACCTTTCCATGGGTGTCCGGCGTGATCGTCAGCGTCATCGGGCTGCCGCCGCGCAGGATCGAAACGGCCATCGTCTTGCCCGGATGCTTGGCGATGGCCTCGCGGAACTCCGTGTGGAACGTCATCGTCTTGCCGTCGACGGCCACGATCACGTCGCCGGCCATCAGGCCGCCGCGGGCGCCCGGCTCGCCGGCGTTGACGGACAGCAGGTGAGGGTGCACGTTCGGCAGCACGCCGATGTCGCCGATCTCGAACCGGTTCTGCCCTGGCGCGACGACCGGCGTGAGCTTGCGGGTGATGTCGAGGCCGTTCCGTAGCAGGCCGACGGTGATTTCACGGTTCGGCCGCGCGCCGATCGTGACGAAGAACTGCTCCCAGTTGTCGACGCGGTGATCGGCGACCGAGACAATCCGATCTCCGGGCACGATGTCGGCAGCCGCGGCGGGTGAGCCCTCGGCCACGGAACCGACGACGACGGGCTGGTCTTCGTAGCTCCCGACTTCTGCGCCCTGGTACAGGACCACGGCCGTCAGCACGAACGCGAGCAGGAGGTTCATCACGGGCCCCATGATGAGGACCTGGAACCGCTCCCACCGCGTTTTCGACAGGAACTCGTCGGGTTGTCCCGCGGGCTCGTCTTCGGTGGTCTCGCCCGCCATCTTCACGTAGCCGCCGAGCGGCAGCGCGCCGATGCCGTACTCGGTGTCGCCGCGCCGGAAGCTGACGATCGTCGGGTTGAATCCGAGCTGAAACTTGAGGACGCGGATGCCCACGCGCTTCGCGGCCAGAAAATGACCGAGCTCGTGCACGAACACGAGTACGCCGAGCACGAACAGGAATGAAAGAACGGTCGTCACGGGCGTAACCTCAGGCCTTCAATTGTACCCCGCGGGCCGCTTCCTGAGAAAACTCGCGAGCCCACTGGTCCACCGCGCGCACGGCGTCGATCGAGGCGACCTTGGCCGGTGTGTGTGCATTCATGGTCCGCTCGATGATCTCGGCGATCGACGGAAAGCTCAGGCGCCCCTCGAGAAACCGCGCCACGGCCACCTCGTTTGCGGCGTTGAGCACAACGGGCAGGCTCCGGTCGGCTTCGAGCGCCCGGTACGCCAGGCGCAGGCAGGGAAACGCGACGGTATCCGGGACATCGAAGTCGAGGCGGCCCGCCCGCACGAGATCCAGCGACGGCAAAGGCGCGGCCCAGCGCGCCGGGTACGAAAATGCATACTGTATCGGCAGCCGCATGTCCGTCACGCCAAGCTGTGCAATCGTGGAACCGTCGATGAGCTCGACCATCGAGTGAACGACCGACTGCGGGTGGATGACGACGTCGATCTGATCGGCGCGGACGCCGAACAACCAGTGCGCCTCGATGACTTCGAGGCCCTTGTTCATCAGCGTGGCCGAATCGATCGTGATCTTGCGGCCCATGCGCCAGGTCGGATGCCGCAGCGCCTCCTCGGCGGTCACCGCGAGCAGCTCCGATGCGCGCCGGCCGCGAAACGGCCCGCCCGAGGCGGTCAGGATGAGCCGGCGGATCTCCGACGCGTCGCGCCCGTGCAGACACTGGTGAATGGCGTTGTGCTCGCTGTCCACCGGAAGGATCGTGACGCCGTGGCGCCGCGCGGCTTCCATCACGAGCCCGCCCGCCATCACCAGCACTTCCTTGTTCGCGAGCGCGATGGTTTTTCCGTGCTCGATCGCCGCCAGGACCGCTTCCAGGCCTTCCGTGCCGGACGACGCGCAGAGGACGAGGTCCACGTCAGGCGCGGTCGCAACAGCGACCAGCCCGTCACGGCCCGCCCCCGCCAGCACGCCGTCCTTCACTCCGGCTGCGCGAAGCCGGTCGAGGGCCTTCCCCGACGCCATCGCGACGCGGTTCGGCCGGTACCGCGCGATCTGCTCGCCGAGCAGTTCGGCATTCTCGCCGGCCGCGAGGCCTACGACCGACAGGCGATCGGCGTGCGCGTCGACCACCGCCAGCGCGCTGCGTCCGATCGATCCGGTCGAGCCGAGAATGGCGATGCGTTTCATACGCAGGGGCTGGAGGCCGGAGGCTGGAGGCTAGGGGGTCTAAGAACAAGTCCCAGGCCCCAAGCCTCTAGCCTCGCTGGGCTACACATGTTTGAGCACGATGTAATACACCGGCGCCGCGAAAAGCAGCGCGTCGATGCGATCGAGTACGCCGCCGTGGCCGGGGATGAGCGCCGAACTGTCCTTGACGCCGGCGCTCCGCTTCAGCATGGATTCGAAAAGATCGCCGACGATGCCAAGCGCGACGACCGTGGCGCCAAGCGCGGCTCGGATCGGAAGCGGCACGGCCGGCAGCCACCAATGGCCGACGATGGTCATCAGGAGCGTCCCGAACACGAAACCACCCACGGCACCCTCGACGGTTTTCTTCGGGCTGACCGCCGGCGCAAGCGGGCGGCGGCCGAACAGGCGTCCCGTGTAGTACTGCGCCGTGTCGCTCACGATCACGGTCAGCATCAGCAGGAACAGGCCCTGGGGGCCGCTCATCTGGCGAATGGCGATCAGCGCGCCGATCGGCATGCCCAGGTAGAGCATCGGAAAGGTGGCGGCCGAGGCTCGGCCCATGGCGTCGCGATCGCCTCGCCACGACGCGAGCGCAAGCGTGGCGAGAACGACCATGGCCGACATCAGCACGGTATCGAGTGTGACAGCCGTGCCGACGACCGCGTCGTCGATCCAGCGCCGCGACGAGACGCCGATGGACGCGCCGAGGGTGGCAATGGCCCCTGCAGCGGCGGGCACCGGCAGCCCCACGGCTTCGGCCAGCCGACGGTATTCGATGAACGCCAGCAGCAGCAGCGCTTCGGCGAACACGAAAAAGAGCGCCGCCGGCGCCAGCCAGACGACGGCGACGGCAAGGACGACGAGCGCCGCGCCGCTCAGTACGCGGGTCACTTCGCGCCGAGTGCGACGGGCGCAGCCGGCGATGCCTTGATCCCGCCGTAGCGTCTGTCGCGCTTCTGATAGGCGAGGATGGCCTCGAGCAGGTGGCGGCAGCGGAAATCGGGCCAGAACGTATCGGTGACCCAGATCTCCGCGTAGGCGATCTGCCAGAGCAGGAAGTTGCTCACGCGCATTTCGCCGCTCGTGCGAATCAGCAGATCCGGGTCGGGCTGGCCGGCCGTGTAGAGAAATTCGCCGAACCGCCGCTCGTCGAGTTCGTCCGGCTTGAGGCCCGCGGCCATCGCGCGGCGCGCGGCGTCCACGATTTCGGCGCGGCCTCCGTAGTTCAACGCGATGTTGAACCGCATGCCGGTGTTGGACTCGGTGCGCCGCACGCCCGCCGCGAGCTCGTCCTGCACGTCGGGCGGCAGCTCTTCCTGTCGGCCGATGACCTGGAACCTGATGTTGTTGCGCAGCAGCGTCTCGAGCTCGAGCCGGAGATACCGCTTGAGGAGCGTCATCAGCGTGTTGACTTCGGTGCGCGGCCGCTTCCAGTTCTCGATCGAGAAGGCGTAGAGCGTGAGCACCTCGATGCCGAGCCGCGCCGAGGTTTCCACCACGTCGCGGACCGATTCAATGCCGGCGCGGTGCCCTTCGACGCGCGGCAGGTGGCGCTGCGCCGCCCAGCGGCCGTTGCCGTCCATGATGATGGCGACGTGCGCGGGCAACTGCTCGAAGTTGACCTGGCGCGCCAGCGCGGTGTCGGACGATCCGGGCGGAATCCACGCCAGGAGCTGGTCAAGCGACATTCGGAGTCCTTCGTCGCAAGGGCAAATTGTAACCGATTCAGTCGGCAGTCGGCAGTCGGCAGTCGGCAGTCGGCAGTCGGCAGTCGGCAGTCAGCAGTCAGCAGTCGGCAGTCAGCAGTCGGCAGTCGGCAGTCGCGAGCCGCCAGCCTAGTAGTCCACGCGCACGAGAAACAAGCCGTGGGCGGGAGCCGTGGGGCCGGCACCCGTTCGATCGCGTGACGCCAGCACCTCGCTCATCCACTCCGAGCCGCGCCGCCCGCATCCGACCTCGACCAGGCTGCCGGCAATCGCGCGAACCATGTGCCGGAGGAAGCCGCTGCCGGAGATCTCGTACGTAATCAGCCGCCCGGACGATCGACCGGGGACGGCTGGATCGTCCGCTTCGGCAACCAGGCGCGACGCGAACACTTCACGCAGCGTGGTGCGCTGCGTGCCGTCGGCGGCCTGGAACGCGGCGAAATCGTGGCGCCCTTCGAGCGCACGCGCGGCCGCCTGCATCGCGTCGAACGCCAGGTGGCCCCGGACAAACCACGCGTACGACTGCTCGAATGGGCTGTCGACGTCGGCGTTCCAGATCCGGTACCGGTACGTCTTCGACTTCGCCCCGAACCTCGCGTGAAACGAAGCCGGCGCTTCTTCGGCCAGCACGATGCGCACGGCGTCAGGCAGGTGGTTGTTGAGCGCCCGCTGGACCACGGCGGCGGTGATGTCGCGACGCAGCGTGAAGCTCGCCACCTGGCCGAGGGCGTGCACGCCTGCATCGGTCCGCCCGGCCCCGTGCACCGTCACCTCGCGATCGTCGAGCGTGCGAAGCGCGTCCTCGAGGAGTCCCTGCACAGACACGCCGTTGGCCTGCCGCTGCCAGCCGACAAACGGGGCGCCGTCGTACGCAACGGTGATCTTGAACGTCGGCAACCTAGCGGACCGTATCAACTGGGCGAGTACTAATCACCCCGAATCTGCGACCGGGGGCTCGGCCACCGCGCCAACGGCGCGGCCGCCAGTAGATTGGGAAAGGCATTCCGCTAAACGGCCACTTGGCGTGAACCGGGCTTCACGATCGGCACCGATTGCGCGCAGAGCGGACAGGCCTCGGGCTCGTAGGTCGGGAGCGATACCTCGAGCAGCGCGACGAACGGCACGTCGAACTGCGGCGCCGTTCCGCTGCGGTTGACGATCGACGCCGCGCCGACGACCTGGCCGCCGGCCGCTCTCGCCACCTGCATCGTCTCGCGCGTCGATCCGCCCGTCGTCAACACATCCTCGACGACGAGCACGCGGTCGCCGGGGGACAGCATGAAGCCGCGGCGCAGCGTGAGCACGCCGTCCAGGCGTTCGGCGAAGATCGCGCGCACGCCGAGGGCGCGTCCGACTTCCTGTCCGATCACGACGCCGCCGAGGGCCGGTGACAGGACGACGGTCGGCCGCCACTCGCGCGCGCGTTCGGCGATGGCCCGGGCCAGCGTCTCGGCGTGTTGCGGATACTGGAGCACGAGCGCGCACTGCAGGTAGCCGGGGCTGTGGAGGCCGGATGTGAGGCGGAAGTGTCCTTCGAGCAGCGCGCCAGACCGCCGGTACAGATCGAGGAGTTCGTCGCGGGTCACGCCTTCAACGTAGAACGAAACACGGAAAACGTAAAGCCCTCTGTTAGACTCGCACCGTGCCGAAGGTGTCGGTCACGGTGATCACGCGAAACGAAGCCGCGGACGTCGGCGACGCGCTCGCCTCGGCATCCTGGGCGGACGAGCTCGTCGTCGTGGATTCGCAGAGCACCGACGACACCGTGGCGATCGCCCGGCGGTACACGGATCGCGTGGTCGTCCGTGAGTGGCCCGGCTACCACGCGCAGAAGAATTTCGCCGCCTCGCTCGCCAGCCACGACTGGATTCTCTCGCTCGACGCCGACGAGCGCGTGACGCCGGCGCTGGCGGCGGAAATCAGGCGGGCGCTGCAGCAGGAACCAGCACACAGGGGATTTCACATCCCCCGCGCCACGTGGCACCTCGGGCGCTGGATTCGCACGACGGACTGGTATCCGGACTACCAGCTGCGGCTGTACGATCGGCGGGCTGCGCAGTGGACGGGCCGCTACGTCCACGAGTCGTTGGTCGTCAACGGATCGATCGGCAGGATGCGCGAAGAGTTGCAGCATTACGCGTACCGCGACATCGCCGAGCACCTCGAGACGATCGATCGCTACACGACGTTCGCCGCGCGGCAGATGCACGAGCAGGGCCGCCGCTCGGGCTGGCTGCAGATCGCCGGCCATCCGCCGCTCGCCTTCCTGCGCAATTACCTGCTCAAGGGCGGCATTACGGACGGCGTGCCGGGCCTCGTCATCTCGGCCATGAACGCGTACTACGTCGGGCTGAAGTTCGCGAAGCTGTGGGAGATGCAAGAGGTTCAGGGTTCAGCGTTCAGGGTTCAGGGTTCGAATTCGGCGAACCGCGAACCTTGAACCTTGAACCTCCTGAACCTTGAACCCTGAACCCTGATGTTCTCTCTCCATATCGACACCGCCCGGACTTGGCGCGGCGGCCAGAACCAGGTGCTGCTGACCGTCAACGGCCTGAGGGAAATCGGCCATCGGGCGGCGTTGGTCGCGCACCCGGACGGTGAGCTGCGCCGCCGGGCGGCCGAAGGGCTCGAGCTCATCCCGCTCGCGCCGCGCACCGAGATGGATCTGTCGGCGGCGTGGCGGCTGGCCCGCGTGGTGAAGCGGCTGCAGCCGGCCGTGGTTCACGCGCACGACGCGCACGGCGTGGCCATGGCATCACTCGCGCTGTCGCTCGGCGGGACCGGCGCCCAGGGCCCGGTGCTCGTGGCGTCGCGCCGCGTGGACTTTCACCTGCGCCAGAACTCCTTTTCACGCTGGAAACATCGCCAGGTGGACTGCTTCATCTGCGCCTCGGAGGCGATCCGGCAGATGCTGGTGGCCGACGGTGTCCCGCCGGATCGTACGGTGACCGTTCACGAAGGCATCGACCTCGACCACGTGCGTTCGGCGCCAACGGTCAATGTGCACGAGGCGTTCTGGCTGCCCCACCGCGCCCCGGTCGTGGGCAACGTCGCCGCGCTCGTCCCGCACAAGGGCCAGCGCCATCTGATCGAAGCCGCTCACCTCGTGATCCAGCAGATGCCGGACGTGCGCTTCCTGATTCTCGGCGAAGGAGAGCTCCGCGAGGCGCTGGAGCGTCAGGTGCGCGAGCACCATCTCGAGAAGCACGTGTTCCTGCCGGGATTTCGAACCGACGTTCTCGGCTGCATGAAGAGCTTCGACCTGTTCGTCATGAGCTCGGTCACCGAAGGCCTCGGCACGGCGCTGCTCGACGCGATGGCCTGCGGCAAGGCCATCGTCGCCACGCGGACCGGCGGGATACCCGAAGTCGTCGAGGACGGCGAAACCGGGCGGCTCGTGCCGCCGCGCGACCACGCGGCCATGGCGCAGGCGATTCTGGCGGTGCTCGCGGACGACGAACAGCGCCGCCGCATGGGCGAGGCCGGCCTGGCGCGCGTGCAGACGCGCTTTACCGTCGAGCGGATGGTTGCCGAGACCGCCGCCGTGTACGGGCGCGTGGCCGGCAGACACCACGTAGAGGACACTGCGCATCACCCTGCGCGCGGCTGAAGCCGCAGGCGTTCATCATCCCCAGGTGGCAGATCGAGAAGTCGTAGCGGATCGGATCGGCCCGGTCGATCTGCTGCAGCGACCTGGTGATGTCGCGCGCCATGGCCCAACCCGGGCTCGTATAACGCGTGAGCTGCAGGCAGCGGCCGACTCGGATGACGTGGGTGTCGAGCGGCACGACCAGCTTCGACGGCGACACGCGGGTCCAGATCCCGAGATCGAGCGCATCGTGCCGCACCATCCAGCGCAGAAACAGGTTCAGCCGCTTGCAGGCGCTGCCTTTCGAAGGCCGCGGAAAGAAGTACGCCACGCCCCGGGCCTGCCTGCGTGAAGGGGCCCGCCCTGAGCTTGTCGAAGGGCGCCCGTACGCCGCCGTCAAGTCGAGCGCCATCGCGCGCTCGGAGAAGCTGTCGAGCGCGGTCGCGACGTCGCCCGCGGCCGGGTCGTAGCCTTCGAGGAAGAAGCCTTCGATGGTGGCCGACCGGTCGAGCATCTGTTTGAGGACCCACACCAGCGCCACGAGGTCGCGTTCCCTGATCCACCGGTGCACGAGCCCCTTGAAGGCCGGGGCGTCGCGCCGCGGATCGAACCGTCTGACGAAGTCCGCGGGACGGTCGCCCCTGTGGGCGAAGACGGTCATCAGCCGCTCGATCGACTGGAGCACGCTCGCCACGCGGCCAAAGGCGAGCGCCGCCGCGCAGAACGCCACCACCTCCCGATCGTCCGGGCGCGTATACCGCCGCACGATCTGAATCGGATCGGTGGCCGAGTCCGCGTGGTTATAGTCGGCGTACAGACGATCGAGCGTGGGCTTGAGCGGGGAGCCGCCGGGCAACGTCTTCAACGTACATCAACGTATATCATTTGACCGATGCGACGCGCGCTGTTCAAAGGCTTCGCCATCCTCCTGCTCCTCGCCGTAGCGGCTATCCTGGCGGGACGCGCGTACCTCAGGGCTTCCCTGCCCCAACTCCAGGGAACCGTGCAGGTGTCCGGCATCTCTGGGCCCGTGGACATCATTCGCGATCGCGATGCCGTGACCCACGTGTTTGCGGCCACGAGGCTGGACACCTTCTACGGGCTCGGCTACGCGCACGCCCAGGATCGTCTCTGGCAGATGGAATTCCAGCGCCGCGTCGGCCACGCACGGCTCTCCGAGGTGTTCGGCGCTCAGACCGTCGCGACGGACCGGTTCCTCCGCACGCTCGGCACGGGCCGCGCCGCGCGCTCGGCATGGGATGCGCTCCCGGCTGACGCGAAGGAGGCTGTGAACCGCTACGTTGCCGGCGTCAACGCCTTCATCTCCACCCATCACGGCCGGCAGCTGCCGCTGGAGTTCACATTACTTCGATTCGAGCCCGAGCCCTGGAGCGGCCCCGACGTCCTGGTCTGGGTGAAGATGATGGCGTGGGACCTCAGCAAGAACTACGGGATCGAAATGGTCCGGCACGACCTCGTGCAGCTCCTCGGCCCGGACCGCGCCACCCAGTTGCTGCGTCCCTACCCGGCCGACGGCCTGACGATTCTCAGCGCCCGCGACAAGCCGTGGATGAAGAAGGCCGATGTAGGGCGGCCCTTTCATCCCTCGGCAAGCTCGGGATGGCCTGAGCTTGCCGAAGGCCAGGGCCGCCAGTTCGATCGCGCCGTCGAACCCCACGTTCGCGGCCCTGAAAGGGCCGCGCTCCTGAGCTCCTGGGCCGAAGCATTCGCCGCGACGCCGCTGCCCGGCACCGGCGAGGCGCTCGGGTCCAACAACTGGGTCGTGGACGGATCGATGACGGCGTCGGGGAAACCGCTGCTGGCCAACGACCCGCATCTGAGCGCGCAGATTCCCTCGATCTGGTATCTGGCGCACCTGTCCGCCGGGGAGTTCGACGTGATCGGCGCCACGCTGCCGGGCGCGCCGGCCGTCGCGATCGGCCGCAACCGGTTCATCGCCTGGGGCGAGACGAACGTGATGGCCGACGTGCAGGATCTGTTTCTCGAGCGCCTCGACCCATCGGGCACGCGCGCCGAGTTTCGCGGTGTGCAGGAACCGCTGCGCATCGTCCGGGAGACCATAGCCGTCAAGGACGCCGAGCCCGTCGTCATCGACGTCCGGATCTCGCGTCACGGTCCCCTGATCTCGGATGCCCTCAACGCCAACAATGCCGCTTCTCCGCGTGTACCGCGCCCCGGCCCGATCGAGCCGCTCGCGTTCAGCTGGACGGCGCTCGACCGCGAAGACACGACGATTCTCGCGTTCCTCGGCCTGAACCAGGCGCGCAACTGGACGGAGTTCACCACCGCCCTGCGCGACTTCGTCGTTCCCGCGCAGAATTTCGTGTACGCGGACGTGGACGGGCACATCGGCTACTACGCGCCCGGCCGCTACCCGATCCGCGCGGGCGGGAACGGGGCCGCCCACGCGGAAGGCTGGACGGGCGCCTCCGAGTGGACGGGCTGGATTCCGTTCGAGGCCCTGCCGCATGCGTTCGATCCGCCCGATCACTTCATCGTCACGGCCAACAACAAGCCGGTGCCGCCCGGATATCCGTACGCGATCGGCGGCGAGTGGACCGAGCCGTACCGGGCGAACCGTATCGTCGAGCTGTTGAAGCAGAAACACGGCTTCACGCCCGACGATTTCGCGTCGATCCAGCTGGATACGGTTTCCCTCCACGCGGAGGAACTCCTTCCGGTTCTCTTCTCCCACACCCGTCCCAAAGACGCTCGCGAGCAGCAGGCGGTGACGATGCTCCGCGAGTGGAACCGCGACGCGCGAGGCGACAGCCCGGCCGCCGCGATTTTCCAGGCGTGGTACTACGAGCTGCTCCCGGCGATCGTGCTCGATGAACTCGGAACCATACGCACGGCCAGCTACGAGGAACTCGACCGCAGCTCCTATGTCGCGCGTTTTCTGGCGGAGACGCTGTCCACGCCTGACAACCGCTGGTGCGATGACGTCCGCACGTCCCCGAAGGAAACGTGCGACGGCCGCGTGCTGCTGGCGCTGCACGACGGCCTGACGCGGCTGACGGCGCTGCTCGGTGAAGACATGACGCGCTGGCGCTGGGATGCCGTCCACAAGGCCGTCTTCGCCCATTCCTCTCTCGACACGGTGGCCGTGCTCGGCGGCGTGTTCAGGCGGACGGCGCCCCATGGTGGCGACTGGAGCACGGTGAACGTCGGCCCGGTCTTCGCGCCGAAGCCGTTCGAGCAGCACTCGCTGCCAGGCTACCGGCAGATCGTCGATCTCTCGCCGGCCAACGACAGCCGCTTCCTCGAGGCCGTCGGACAATCGGGAAACGTCTTCTCGCCGCACTTCGACGATGCGCTCGCGGACTGGAGCGCGGGACGGTACAGGAAGATTCGGCTCGAGCGGAGCGAGATCGAACAAGGCGCCATTGGACGCCTGAGACTCACTCCGACGCCGTAGCGTCCGCCTTCAGGCGGACGGCGACCGCCGGCTGAAGCCGGCCGCTACGGCGGTCATCCTCAAAACTGCGTGACAGGTACCTTCGCAGCGCAGAGCGGACACGCCGACGCGTTGAAGTTCTCCGGGGCCTTGTATTCGGCCAGCGCGAAGTTCTGGACGCCGGGCGCGGCGATGGCTTCGAGGCGGTCGTAGATTTCGACGGTCCCCAGGACCGTGCCGCCGGCCTCGGTCACCAGGGCCGCGCAGCGGCCGAACGTTTCCCCGGTGTTCCGCACATCGTCTGCCAGCAGAACGCGCTTGCCGGCCAGCTCGCGTGCGTAGAACGCACGCAGCGTCAGGCCGCCGGCCGGATCGTGGTTGAACGGGGCGAAGAGGCACGGAGGATGCGTGAGGCTGCGGCGGCTGTCGAGCAGGCCGGCGATCGTGTGGGCGAGCAGCGCACCGCCCATCACCGGCCCGGCGACGACCTCGGTGGCCTGGACGATCTCGCCGGGCAGCACGTCGATCAGATCCTGGGCGAACCGCCAGATGGTGGACGGGTGCCGGAACAGTTGATGGGGGTTGAGATACACGCGGCCGTGATATCCGTTGCCGTAGTCGAAGTGTCCATCGATCATCAGGACTTCCGACTGCTGCAGGTCTTTCAGCGCTTTTGCCCGGTTCTCTTCACGTCGATCCACGCTCGGCTCCTCGCTCGATTCCGATCGCGGGGCTGAACGCCCCACGCTACAGACTGATGTTCGTGTCCGGGTTGACGTACACGGTCCGGCCACCGACGATGGTCGCGGCCACGCCGCCCCGCAGCGACCAGCCGATGAACGGCGAATTCTTCGACTTCGATCGCATCCGGGCCGCCGACACGGTCACCTGGAGGTCCGGCGCCAGTATCGTCACGTCGGCCGGCGAACCCTCTGTCAGCGATCCGCCGGGCACGCGCAGGATTCTCGCCGGGTTCATCGACAGCAGTTCGACGAGCCTCGACAGGCTGATGACACCCGGATGCACGAGGCGATCGAAGCAGAGCGATACCGCCGTTTCGAGGCCGGTGATGCCGAACGGCGCGTAATCGAACTCGACCAGCTTCTCGTCGTAGTGATGCGGAGCGTGGTCGGTGGCGATGGCGTCGATGCTGCCGTCGGCGAGCCCCTGCAGCATGGCATCGCGGTCGGCCGTTTCGCGGAGCGGCGGGTTCATCTTCGTGTTCGTGTCGTAGGGCACCGGCGTCCCGAGCATTTCGTCGGTGAGCACGAAGTGATGCGGCGTCACCTCGCAGGTGACGCGCGCACCGTGGGCTTTTCCGAAGCGGACCGCTTCCAGGGTCTGGCGAGCGCTCATGTGCGCGATGTGCACCGCGCCGCCGGTCAGCGACGACAGCGAGATGTCGCGCAGGGCCATGATCGACTCGGCTTCACCCGGTATGCCGCGCAAGCCCAGGGACGACGCCTGGTAGCCTTCGTGCGCCACGCCGTCGCCCTTGAGCGACTGCTCTTCGCAATGCTCGATGACGGGGATGTCGAACATCGACGCATATTCGAGCGCCCGCCGCATCAGCAGCGCCGTGGCGACCGGCCGCCCGTCGTCGGTGATGGCGACGCAGCCGGCGTTCTTCAGCTCGGCGATGTCGGCGAGCTGTTCACCCGCCTGCCCCCGCGACACCGCCCCAATCGGATAGACGCGTGCCAGGTTCGCTTCGGCGGCCTTCCCCAGGACGTACGCGGTCACGCCGGCGTTGTCGTTCACGGGGATGGTGTTCGGCATGCAGGCGACAGCGGTGAAGCCGCCGGCCACCGCGGCGGCGGTCCCCGTCGCGACGGTCTCCTTGTGCTCCTGCCCGGGTTCGCGCAGGTGCACGTGCATGTCGATGAGCCCCGGGCACACGACGAATCCCGCGGGAATATCGACGACCGTCGCCCCATCGGCGGCGAGGTCGCGCCCGACGCGGGCAATGCGGCCGTCCTCGATCAGCACGTCGAACACGCCGTCGCGGCCGTTTGCCGGGTCGACCAGCCGCCCGCCCTTAAGAAGCCGATTCATCTTCAACTCCGCCCGCCAGAAGGTAGAGCACGGCCATGCGCACGGCGACGCCGTTGGCGACCTGCTCGAGAATCACCGAATAGGGACCGTCGGCCACGTCCGACGCGATCTCGACGCCGCGGTTCATCGGCCCCGGGTGCATGATGATGACGTCGGGTTTCGCGCGGCTCACGCGTGCCGCGGTCATGCCGAACACGTTGAAGTACTCGCGCAGCGACGGGAAGAACGCGCCCTGCATCCGCTCCTGCTGGATCCGGAGCATCATGATGACGTCCGCCTCCGCGACGGCCTCCTCCACCGACGTCGTCACGTGAACGCCGAGGCACTCGATGCCGGGCGGGACGAGCGTCGGCGGTCCGCACACCCACACGTCCGCGCCGAGCTTGGTCAGCAGCAGCACGTTGGACCGCAGCACGCGGCTGTGCAGCAGGTCGCCGACGATGGCGACCTTCAGGCCTTCGATCGTCTTCTTGTGTTCCTTGATCGTGAACGCGTCGAGCAGCGCCTGCGTCGGGTGCTCGTGCATGCCGTCGCCGGCGTTGATAATGCGCGACTTGCAGATACGCGACAGCAGGTGGCAGGCGCCGGACGACGCGTGGCGCAGGACGATCATGTCGGGCGACATCGCCTCGATGTTCCTCGCCGTGTCCACCAGCGTTTCGCCTTTCAACACGCTCGACGCGGCGACGGCGACGTTGAGCGTGTCCGCGCTCAGGCGTTTCTCCGCGATCTCGAACGACGTGCGAGTGCGGGTGCTCGGCTCGTAGAACAGGTTGACGACCGTCTTGCCGCGAAGCGTCGGCACTTTCTTGATCGGCCGCTGGCCGACCTCGCGCATCGCTTCGGCCGTCTCGAGCACGAGATAGATTTCATCCCGCGAGAGGTCCGCGATGCCGAGCAGGTCTTTCTTCACGGGAGGATCTCCACTTCGTCGCGGCCGTCGATCTCCGCCAGGTGCACCTGCACGCTCTGCACGGCGGACGTCGGCAGGTTCTTGCCCACGTAGTCGGCCTTGATCGGCAGTTCCCGGTGCCCCCGGTCCACGAGGACGACCAGTTGAATCTCGCGCGGCCGGCCGAAATCGATGAGCGCGTCGAGCGCGGCGCGAATCGTCCGTCCGGTGTAGAGGACGTCGTCCACCAGCAGAATGCGCTTGTCGTCGATGGAGAACGGAATCTCCGTCTTACGGACGAGCGGCTGCGGACCGACGGGGGTGCGCATGAGGTCGTCGCGGTACAGCGTGATGTCCAGAGCGCCGGTCGGCACCTCGTGGCCAGAAATCTCCTGAATAGCTTTCGCGACGCGCCGCGCCAGCGGGACGCCGCGCGTACGAATACCCACGAAGGCGATTTCGTCGAGACCGCGGTTGCGTTCGAGGATTTCGTGCGCGATTCGCGCGAGGCTGCGGGCCATCCGGTCCGCATCGAGGACAACTGACATCGTCACCTCTTCGCGGCCTCGCAGGGCCGCGTTAAAGAGCGGTGAGGATTATAGCGTACCCGCCCCGCCTGCCCTCTTCTAACGATCGTAAGTGGGGATAAACGAGATCGGCCGTTCGTCCGTGTACGTGCGCTGGAAGAGATCGGTGCGGGCGTAGCCGTCCATGTCGCGGCCGATGGGCAGCCCGAGGAAATACAGCAGCGTCGGCGCGACGTCCACCACCGACCCGCGCGGCAGAAGCCTCGCCCGCACCACCGACGCACCGTAGGCCATCAGGAAACCGTCGGGCGCACCTTCGTGGGTGCCGCTCAGATCCGGGTCGCCGATCGTCACCTCGAGCAGCCGCTTGCCGAACCCGAGGGGCTCCATGCCGTAGCCGGACACGACGAGCAGCAGGTCGTCGGGGCCGAGGGTCCCGATCGCGCGGCCAATCGCGGCGTCGATATAGCCGTAGTGCGACTCGAGCACCGATCCGAAGCGCCGGCGCTCGTCATCCGTCACATCGCCGAAGGCGGCCGGCATCGCGTACCGCAGGTAGTAGTGGCCGATCGCGTCGAGGCTGGAGTATCTGACGACATTCACGCGTGTCGGGTGCGCGGGCTCGAGCGTCCTCGCGATCTGATCGAAGGTGCGGTCGATGCGCGCCGCGCCTTCAACGCTCGAACCCGGCGCCGTGGGATCGACCGCGGGCGCCTCCGCAGCGACCGACTCGAACGCCTGCGCCGCTTCCACCTTCATGTCCGGCGGGTAGACCGACGACGAGTCGTCGATGGCCGACGGCGTGGCCGCGAGGCGCGGATACGCGTCGCTGACGAGATAGCCGCGCACGACCGACGCCGGCTGCGTCAGCGGCCAGCCGACGACGCCGACCGGTATCCCGAGCGCTGTCAGGATGCTCCAGAACGGGCGCGCCCGCAGCGCGGCCGACGTATGCGGGACCTCGACGACGAGACCGAATCGCACCAGCGCGTGCGCGAAGCAGTAATCGGGCAGCAGTTGAAGCGGCTCGCCGCCGCGGGCCAGATCGTAGACGGCTGCCGAACGGACGCCGTTTTTCTGGGGCAGCTTCCCCGTCGCGACGGCCGTCCAGACAGCTTCGGCCGACGTCGGGTGGATCGTGGCCAGGTGCATGACGGCGCCGGCATCGAGGACGCGGCCGAAGTTTGGCAGGCGCCCGTCGGCCGCTGCGCCGGTGATGAAATCCAGTGAGCCGGCGTCAATCGCCAGAATCGTGACCCGCGACGGCCGCTCCGTCGTCGCCGCCTCGAGCACGGCATCGGGCGGGCGGCTTTCAATGACCGGGGCGCGCGCCCGGCCCCGCAGGCTGAGCGGCACCACTATCGACGAGGCCGCGACGAGCACCAGCAGCAACGCCCACACGCGCGTCAGGTGCGGAAACTGCGCGCGCAACTGGCCGACAACGATGAAGAGGCACGCGGAGGCAATGAGCGCCAGCATGCCTCTCGCGATTTCGTTCACGCTGTCGTCCGGCAGCACCAGCGTGAACGTGCGCAGGTTCGCCCACATCAGCGCGGCGCCCGCCGCCGCCGCCGCGGCCCCGAGCGACGAGAGCACGGCCACGCTGGTCCACGCGGGCGAGAACAGCTCCCTCGCGAACACCTGCCGGACCACCAGCCAGACGTAGAAGATGACGGTGAGGTGCGCGGCGTAGAACAGGCCGACCGTCAGCGCCAGCGGCACCAGCCGGGGCGGGTAGAGCGGCATCGTCGGGTTGAGCTGGAGCACGAGCACCGTGACGTAGCTCGCGCCCAGGAGCGCCGCCACGAGCGAGTTGCTCAGCATCCGAAGGTAGCGCACGTCTCCCTCGATCCGACTGCGGACCGCCGACTGCCGACTGCCGACTGCTGACTGCTGACTGCTGACTGCTGACTGCCGACTGACGAGCCGGCTACTTCCCGACCATATGGGGAAGGTCCTTGCTGTTCTCCTCGCAGATGCTCTCGATGAGATCGGTGTCGGGCTGCAGCGTCCACGCGAGCTTCACGGTCCATGGCTTCGTGTAGGCTTTCGGGTCGTCGATCGTGACGTCGATGTTCATCTGGCCGATTTTCGGACGCGTGTACTTTTCGATCACGTGGAGCGCCTCGGTGCCGGGGAGGCCTCTCATGTCGAGCCACGTCCGGCCGTTCTGCCCGACCGTGTCGACGACGAGCGTGTCGCCTTCCCACCGGCCGATCGAATAGCCCATCCAGGTCGGCTGCGCGTTCTTCGGATGCTGCCGTCCGTCGAGAAAGATCTGACGGTAGATCGTCCGCGATTCGTGCAGCAGGATGATCAGATCGGGCATCTGCACCAGCTTCAGACCATCGGGGATGTTGAGCTTTTCGGGAATGCCCGATGGCCAGCAGCGCACGCCCGGGTGGTCCTTGCCGTTGGTCTCGATGCGCTCCTTGTAGACCTCGGCCGCCCACGGCTGCAACGGAACGTCCTCCGGCTTCATGTCGGAGGCCAGGTTGAGCAGGTGACGCACGACGTCGGACGGCATCCAGAAACCGGACAGGTCGGGCTTGCCGTCCGGTGTGCGCCGCGCGGGCGCGTTCAGGTCCACTTTGCCGTCGGCCGTGCGCGGCACGTTCTTCATCGGATACGGGTCCCACTGCGCGGCAACGGGTGCGGTCGTGGTCCAGGCGAGGGCCAGACACGCGACTGGCATCGTGAGCGCGGTGGCAATCTTCTTGAGCATGTCGGTTCCTTGCGCGGATTCTAGCACTGCGCCCTGCCTGCCCTGCCTGCCCCTGCCCGCCCTGCCCGCCCTGCCCGCCCTGCTCGCCCTGCCCGCCTAGAAGGCGTGGCCCAGCTGGACGTAGAACGCGGTGTGGTCCGGCACCCTGCCGCTGCCGTCATGCCCCCAGGCCGTGCCCACCGTGGCGGTGACCGGCAGCTGGAAGCCCAGCACGGCGTCGACGGACAGTTCCGCGCCGAGGGACGCCTTCCCGTCGTTCGCACGAAAACTGGCGGTCCACACCTGGCCGAGGTCCGTGAAAACCGCCGCGTGAACCGCCCGGAAGAACAGCGGCCAGGTGCCGAAGCCACGCTGCGGCCGCGACAGCGGGAAGCGGTACTCCACGTTCACGAGCGCGGCGTGGCTGCCGGCGAACGTATCGGTTGGGAATCCACGCATGAGCGTGGTGGGGGCCGTGCTGAAATCAATCAGGCCCGTGTCGCGGGCCGACCCGCCCATCCGAAACGCGCGGCCGACCGAGAGGTCCCCGCCGTTGGTTGCCCCCACGGCACGGATCGCGATCACGTGATGCTGGCCGAACGCCGGCAGGTAGGCGCGAACATCGCCCGTCAGCCTCGGGGCGTCCGCGCTGCTGCCCGCTTCGGGACGCATGAACTCGGCCGTGACGCCGGCGGCGACACCGTCTTCGGAACTTATCGACGCGGCATAGCGGTGCGACGAGGTGTAGGCCCCGGCCGCTCGCGCCGCGAATCGATCGCGCGTGGTCTGCTTCGTGCCCAGCGTGTAATCGTCGGTGGCGCCGATGAACGAGAGCTGGCCGACCGCACGCCGGCGGACGTGAACGATTGGCAGCTGAAGGCCGGCTTCCACCTGGCGTTCGCGCAACGTGACTGGCTGCGGCCCGGCGACGCGGTCGACGTTCGTGAAGAATGAGGTCTCCATCGAGGCGCTTGCGAACAGTGCCGGACGCCACCGGTTGTAGGTGTACGACACCTGCCAGTCGGGCACCTGTGCCGCCGGCGGCTGCGATCCCGCCGGACTCGCGACGAGCCAGGTCGCCGTGGCCTGGTAGAGGTGGTACCCGAGCACATCCGATCCGAATATCGTCGCGCCCGCGCGAACCTGGTCGCCGCCGGCCGTGATGACCGGCCACCACGAGGTTGGCAGGAGCGTGCCCAGGGGCGAGTACGCCGTCGAGTTCACCGGGGAGGCGCCGACATCGGCGACGCCACGCGCGGCCGTGACATCGACAGCCGGCCGCACACCCTCCTCGCGCTCTTCGGCCGATCGTTCCGGGTACGGCATCGAGAACAGCTCGAAGCCCTCGGCGGTGTAGCCGACAAAAGCCAGAACGCGGCCATCAGGCGACACGTCGGGCCAGGTTGCACCACCGACCAGGTGCGTCAGCCGGCGCACGGCGGCGCCGGCATCGAGGCCAATCTCGTAGAGGCTGGACGGCTCGTCTTCGTGCGCCATCGCCACCACGATGCCGCGTCCGTCGGGCCGCCAGGCCGGCGTGGTCGCGCGGCCGCGCGCATCGCCTGCGACGACCCGGACTGCCCTGGTCGCCACGTCAACGAGGGCGACCTCGGCCTGCGCGCCGAATCGGTGACGCTCGACCGCAATCGTCCGGCCGTCGGGCGACCAGCGCGGCGCGTTGAATTGCGCGCCGGGTTCCGAAACGAGCGTCTCGATTTGCCACGCGGTCTCCTGCGGCGCGCCGCCGTCCCGCCGCATGCGCCGGAGCAGCACCAGATCACGCTGTCCGCGCCGGCTCTGAACCGCTACGAGCGTCGTCTCGTCCGGCGACAAATCCGGGTCGAGGACGCGCGCCTCGGACGTCAGCCGCGTCACGCGCCCGGTGGCGCGCGACCACTCGTAGAGATCGCTGTAGACGCTCGTGTTGCGCCGCAGATCTTCCTGATCGAAGTAGATCGCGTCGCGCCCGATGGCCGTTGTCGATCCGAGGATGCGTGTCGTCAGGCGGCGTGGCCCGGTGCCGTCGAGCCGAATGCGATTCAACTCGGGAAGGGAGTGCGGCGTCAGGACCGAGTACACCAGTTCCGGCGGGCAGCCGGCACAGGCGAATCGGTCGAACCGGGGGCCGACGACCGTATAGCGATGGTGCGTCAGCCGGACCAGCCCGCTGTCGGACGGTGCAGGGACGACCCGGCTGCGAACGCCGGCTTGATAGTCGCTCCACAACTCCCCGAGCGACTTCCCGTAGATGCGCGGGAACACACGCGAACCGGTGTACGGCACACGCCGGGCCGTCGCCTCGGCCAGCGCCGCCAGCTTCTCCGGACCAAACCTCTCCGCGAGGTATTGATGGAACCCGGCGCCGTACGCGTACGCCGCTTGACCGCCAGGCCAGTCGACGAGGCCGCCGTTGACGCGATCGAGGCGCTCCAGCGCGCCCACCCTCGCCGCTTCTTCCTCGATGGCCCGGAAGTTTCCGTCGTGCAGCCGCCCTTCACCCGTGAGGGCGCTTTCTTCGTACGTCGCCAGACCCTCGATCTGCCAGGTCGGCAGGTAAAGATTCGGAAACGCAAGCGGAACGCGTCCGAAGATGTTCCTCGCGATGCGCGCCCAGCTCTCCGATCGATCCAGGTGCGTGATGTGCGTGAACTCGTGGCTGAACACCAGCCGCAGCCAGTCGTCGGTGTTCCCGATCAGATCCGAGCCAGACGGCCACGCCGCATCCAGCACGATCGTGTTGTAGGGCACGGGAGTGGCCCATCCGCCGGCGCGTTCCGACTGGTCGGCGATGACGACGTGCGTCAGCGGCGGCGGCGCGACGCCAAACGGCTGCTCGAGCGCCCGCCAGACCTCTTCGGCGACGACGGCGAGGCGACCCGCGAGGCGATCCTCGCCCTGGTGAAAATGGATGACGAAGTGCGGCGTCCGGATCGTACGAAAGCGGAAGGCCGGGTCGAAGAGTGTGGACGCGCGCACGGGCGCCGCCAGCAACAACGCGATCACGACCAGCCTGCCGCCCGACAATTCTCACGGAGTATACTGCGGCGATGCCCATCGACGTGGCAGCGGAAGTGACGGCCAACCGTCCGCTGTCGGCTGACTACAACGTGCTCACCCTCGCGGCCCCGGCAATCGCGGCTGCGGCTGCGCCAGGACAGTTCGTCATGGTCAAGATCGGATCCAGTCACGATCCTCTGCTCCGCCGGCCATTCTCCGTCTTCGAGGTGATCAGGACCGCTGACGGCGCTCCGATCGGCATCACGCTGCTGAACAAGCGGATCGGACCGACCACTTCGCTCATCTACGACGCGCGTCCCGGACAGATCGCCGCGTGCCTCGGGCCGCTCGGGCGCCCGTTCACGATGGTGGATGCGCCGCATGAAGCGTGGATGGTGGCCGGCGGCGTCGGGCTCGCGCCGTTTGCCGCGCTCGCCGAGTCGCTGCGCAAACGACGGGTGACGTGCACGCTGTTCTACGGCGCGCGGCGCGGCGACGAACTGTTCTACCTCGATTTTTTCAAGACACTCGGCGTCGAGCTCGTCGTGACCACCGAAGACGGCAGCGCCGGCGAGCGCGGGCGCGTGATCGCCCCGCTCGAACGGCGCCTCGCCGAGCACCAGGCGGCGGCCGGCGCCCCGCCCGTCATGCTCTACGCGTGCGGCCCCGAAGGCATGCTGGCGGCCACGGCCTCGACCGCTGCCAGATTCGACTGCCCGTGTGAAGTGTCGGTCGAACGCATCATGGGATGCGGGCTCGGCGGGTGCTACAGCTGTGTCGTGCCCATGCTGGGCGGCGACGGGAAATTTCATCACATGCGATCGTGCCTGGCCGGGCCGGTGCTGGCCGCCGATCAGATTCGCTGGGGCTGACGTGGACCTGTCCGTCCGGATCGGATCGCTGACGCTCAAGAACCCGCTCATCGCGGCCAGCGGCTGTTTCGGGTACGGCGTCGAATACGCCGACCTGGTGGATCTGGCCTCGCTCGGCGGCGTCGCCGTCAAGGGGCTGTTCCTCGCCGAGCGCGAAGGACATCCGGCGCCGCGGATCGTCGAAACGCCGGCCGGCATGCTGAACGCGATCGGCCTGCAGGGCATCGGCGTGCACCGTTTCGTCGCCGAGAAACTGCCCGAGCTTCGTGCGCGGCGCGCCACCGTCATCGTGAACGTCTGCGGGACGACCATCGACGAGTACGCCGAGGTGTCGCGGATCCTCTCCGACGCCGAGGGCGTGGCCGCCATCGAGCTGAACATCTCCTGCCCCAACATCAAGGAAGGCGGCATCCAGTTCGGGTGCAGCCTCGCCGGCACCTTCGACGTCGTCAGCGCCGTCCGCAAGGTGACGCGGCTGCCGGTCATCCCCAAGCTGACGCCGAACGTCACCGACGTCGCGTCGTTTGCCCGGGCGGCCGAGGATGCCGGCGCCGACGCGGTGTCGCTCGTGAACACGTTTCTGGCGATGGTGCTCGACGTCGAGACGCGGCGGCCGAAGATCTCGAACGTCGTCGGCGGTCTGAGCGGGCCCGCCATCAGGCCGATCGCGGTCCGCATGGTGTACGAGTGCCGGCAGCTGGTGAAGATCCCGATCATCGGCATGGGCGGCATCGCCGACGCCCGCGACGCGATCGAGTTCATCATTGCCGGCGCGGCCGCCGTCCAGGTGGGCACGGCCAACTTCGTGGATCCGCTCATCTGGCCGAAGCTGCTCGACGGCATCTGCGGCTACATGACGCGCCATCGCATCGAGCGGATCGCCGACCTGGTCGGCACCGTGGAGACAGGAGCAGCCCTGTGAGCGAGCTGAATCAGCTTGATAAGCTTATTGTTGCGCTCGACGTGGACACCATCGGCCGCGCCCGTGCGCTCGCCGACGAACTGCGCGGCGCCGTCGGCGGATTCAAGATCGGCAGCCGCCTGTTCACGAGCGACGGCCCGGCGCTCGTCGAGGAGCTTGCGGCGCGCGGCGATTCCGTATTTCTGGATCTGAAGTTCCACGACATCCCCAACACCGTCGCCGGCGCCGTCGCGGCCGCCACGCGGCTCGGCGCCTGGATGGTCAACGTGCATGCGTCGGGTGGCCTCGCGATGATGAAGGCCGCACGCGATGCGGCCGATGCCGAGGCCGCGCGGCTCTCGCGTCCGGCCCCGCTCGTGATCGCGGTCACCGTCCTCACGAGCCTGTCGGCTTCCACGCTCGCCGAAATCGGTGTGGGAGGCTCGATGATGTCGCAGGTCGAACGGCTCGCCCTGCTGACGCAGGCGGCGGGTCTGGACGGCGTGGTCGCCTCCCCGCAGGAGACGGCGACGCTGCGGGCGCGCTGCGGTCCGCGGTTCGCGATCGTCACGCCGGGAATCCGCAGCGGGTCCGACAGCAAGGACGATCAGCAGCGGACGCTCACAGCCGCGCAGGCCCTGGCGGCGGGCGCCAGCTACCTCGTCGTCGGACGCCCGATCATCGCGGCGCCCAGCCCGCGCGCCGCCGCCGAAGAAATCGCCGCTTCCTGCCGCGCGGCAAACGCGACGTGATCGCGCTGACGATCTATTCCCGCCCCGGCTGCCACCTGTGCGACGAGATGAAGGCCGTCGTGCGAACCGTCTCGCAGTCGGTTCCGCTCAGTCTCGAGGAAATCGATATCTCGACCGACCCCGGCCTCGAAGCCCGCTACGGCCTCGAAATACCCGTGCTGATGGTGGAAGGGAAGAAAGCCGCGAAGTACCGGATTGGCGAGGCGGACCTGCGAAGGATGTTGGCAGGTAGGTCTGGTGGGTCAGGTGGGTCTGGTGAGGCGGGCAGGTAGAACCGCGCCGTCGGCTCTCCAACCTCCCCGGCTTACCCGACCTACCAGACTTACCCGACCTACCCGACCTACTTGCCTGTGATCACGAAGTGTCCACGCCGGTTCTGCTTCCAGCAGGATTCTTCCTCCTGGTTACAGAACGGCTGCTCCTTGCCCTTGCTGACAATCGTCACGCGCGCCGCGGGGACGCCGAGGCTCACGAGGTAGTCCCTGACGGCTGTCGCGCGGCGCGAGCCGAGCCCGAGGTTGTATTCCGCGCTACCCCGGGAATCGCAGTGCCCCTCGATCGCGAGCACGGCGCTCGTCCATCGTTTCAGCCAGTCCGAGTTCTTCTGGAGCGCGGCGCGGCCGTCGGCGCGAATCTCCGACTCGTCCAGGTCGAAGTACACGTCCTCGAGCGGGCGCTCGGCGTTGAGCTGCTCGAGCGACTTGCGCGCGAAGGCCTCATCCTCGCTCAGCGCGCCGGGTGCTGATGGCGGCGCGGCGGCCGCGCGGGGCGGCGGTGGCGGCGGCGCGGGCGGCGTGGCGGGCGCAGCCGGTGCGGGCGGCGCTGGCGACGGCGCGGCCGGAGGAACCTTCTTCGCGCAGGCGCTCACACCCATCACGACGGCCAGCACAATGATCGGCAACATTGGTCGAACACGAGTCATCCGTCACTCTCCAGTCGGCCGCAGCATACAGACCAGTCGGCCGCAGCTTACAGATTCGGTACACGCGGAGTCAAACCAAGTCGTTTTTGTGGCGCAAACGATACAATACCCGCCGTGGATGACCTGTTACGCGCCACGGCACGCGCGGAAGAGCGTCATTTCTGGTTTCGCGGCTTCCGCTGGTTCGTCCGGCCCCTCATCGACCAGGCCCTCGGCGGCCGGGTCCGGCCCCGCATCATCGATTGCGGCTGCGGCACGGGCGCCAACCTCTCCCTGTTCGAGCGGTATGGCACGTCCTACGGTTTCGACCGTTCCGAGGTCGGACTTTACATCGGGCGCCAGGTGGGCCGGCGCCGGCTGGCGCGGGCGACGGTCACCGCGGCGCCCTTCCCCAGCGGGATTTTCGACCTCGTGACGTCGTTCGACGTGCTGTATTCGCTCGAGCAGCCGGACGAACAGGCCGCCGTCGCGGAGATGTTCCGCCTCACCCGGCCCGGCGGGTTTGCGCTGATCAACGTCGCGGCGATGGATGTCCTGCGGGGCGACCATTCGATTCTCAGCCACGAAGTGCGCCGCTACACGCGCGAGACGCTCGGCCGCCTCTTGACCAGCGGCGGCTTCACGATCGAGCGGATGACGTACACGAACGCGTCCCTTTTTCTTCCGCTCGCCGCGATCCGGACGCTGCACCGCCGGCGCGGGCTATCGGGCGAGGCCGACGCGAAGCAGGAAATCTCGGTGCCCGCCGGGCCGATCAACGCGGTGATGAGCGGCGCGCTGTTTCTCGAAAGCGCCTGGCTCCGCTGGTTCGACTGCCCGTTCGGCAGCTCGCTGCTGTGCCTCGCAAAAAAGCCATCGGCGTAGGGCGGGGCTTTCAGCCCCGCCTCGGCGGCCCTTAAAAGGGCCGCCCTACATCGGCTGCAGCAGCAAGCCCTCGTTGAGGCTGCCGAGCCGATAGCCCTGCAGGTCGAGGGTGACGTAGCGGTAGCCAACCGCCTTCAGCTCGCGGACGATTGCCGCGCGCATGCCGGGATCGAGCGCCCGTTCGAGCTCGTCGCGTCCGATTTCCACGCGCGCCAGGTCGTCGTGGTGGCGCACGCGGCAGACGCGGAACCCCAGACGCGCGAGGGCCTGTTCGGCGTGCTCGATCGTGCGGAGCTTCTCATCGGTGACTTCCGTGTTGTACGGAATGCGTGACGACAGGCATGCGGACGCCGGCTCGTCCCACGTCGGGAGGCCGGCCTCCCTCGACAGCTCGCGGATTTCGTCCTTCGCGAGATCGACTTCATCGAGCGGGCTGCGCACGCCGAACTCGCGGGCGGCCTGGCGGCCCGGCCGGTAGTCGCCGCGATCGTCCGCGTTGTTGCCGTCGACGACAATCGCGCCGCGCTCCACGGCGATGCGCGACAGATGCGTGTACAGCTCGTGCTTGCAGAAATAGCAGCGGTTGGACGGGTTCGCGCGGTACTCGGGCCGGTCGAGCTCGGCCGTGTGGATGATTTCGTGGCGAAGGCCGAACTGCTGCGCGATGGTCACCGCCAGCCGGCGATGCCGTTCCGGGTAGCTCGGGCTGTCCGCGGTGACGGCGACGGCGTGCTCGCCGAGTGTCCGGCTGGCGATGAGGGCCAGATACGCGCTGTCGACGCCCCCGCTGTACGCGACAACCACCGAACCAAGCGACGCCAGGGTGTCCCGGAGCGCCGCCTCTTTCGGCGCGGCGCTCATTCTTCCCAGCCTTCGTCGTCCTTGTCCTTGTCGGCGTCGTCCTCGTCGTCGTCGGCCTCGACGTCGTCCTCCTCGAGTTCGTCCTCGTCGTCGTCGTCGTCATCGTCGTCGTCATCCGGCGCGATGTCGAGCTCGAATCGGGTTGAGACCGGTGACCTCGAGGTTGGAGCCGCACTCCGGGCAGCTCAGTTGGTCGCCCTTGTCTACATCGAACTCGTCGACTTCGATTTCCGCGTCACATTCCGGGCAGGTAGCCATTCCGTTATCTTCCTCAACGTCGGTGTCGCGTTCAACTTGGCATTTGGTCGATGACGTGCCAGAATCCCGCCCGGCGGCGGCCGCGATGACGATAAGCCCTCAAATTATAGCGATATCGTGCGGATATCTGCAATTTCGGCCGGGATACCATCTCGTAATCGTGCTCCAATAGTTGGACTGAGGATGGCGAGTACATCGGTCACGGCCAAGACAGTCGTCGTCGCCGACGACACGGCGTTTGTCCGCGACCGTTTTCGCGCGGCGCTCGAGCACGCAGGGCACAAGGCGATCACCGTCAAGAGCGCGGCCGAGCTGCTAGCGCGTATCCGGGCCGATCTGAGCACAATCGATCTCATCGTGCTCGATCTGCGGCTGCCCCACGCGCCGGGCGTCGAGCTCGTGCGGTCCATCCGCAAGCTGGACGACGGCGCGCTGCCGATTCTGGTGTTCAGCGGCACGATCGGCAGCGCCGAGGAGGTCCGCGAGCTGGCGGCGCTCGGCGTGGCCGGCTACGTCAACGAGTACAGCGCCGTGCAGCACATCCTGCCGTCGCTTGCGCCGCACCTGTTCCCTGACAATTTCAACCGCCGGAGCAGTCCGCGCGTCGTGCTGGGCATTCCGATTCAGTACCGGTTCGGCAACACGATCGCGGCGGCGCTGACGCTCAACCTGAGCCGCGGCGGCATCGCGATCCGCACCACGAGCCCGCTCGACAGCGGCCTCAAGATCCGGGTGCGCTTCCGGATGCCCGGATCCAAGCGCGACATCGACGCCGAAGGGCGCGTGGCCTGGAGCGACCGCCGCGTCGGCATGGGCATCCAGTTCGAAAAGGTCGATCCGGCCAACCAGGCCGTCATCGACAACTTCGTGGACGCCCACTTCTTCTCGAACCGAAAGGCGTAGGAAGAATCGAATTTGGTCATCTGGTCATCTGGTCATCTGGTCAGTCCGAGCGACCAAATGACCAGATGACGAGCTGACCAAATGAGCACATTCGACTTCGCAGATGTGGTGTGGCGCCTGGGTGGAGTCATGGCCCTGGTGCTGGCCAACGGCTTTTTCGTCGCCGCCGAATTCTCCATCGTCGCGGTGCGCAAGACGCGCATCGATCAGCTGGTCGCCGAAAATCATCGCGGCGCGCGCGCCGTGCGCCGCGCCGTCACCAACCCCGACAGCTATATCGCGGCGACGCAGCTGGGCATCACCATGGCGAGCCTCGGCCTCGGCTGGATCGGTGAACCGGCCGTGGCTTCCCTCATCCAGCCGCTCCTGGCGTTCCTGCCGGCTACGATCGCCGAAGCCACGGCCCACAGCGTGGCGGTGGCCATCGCGTTTGCGGTCGTGACGGGGCTGCACATCGTGCTCGGCGAGCTCGCACCCAAGACGATCGCGCTCGAGCGGGCGGAATCGACGGCCCTGCTCGTCGTGAAGCCCACCGAGCTCTTCATGCGCGTCTTCGCGCCGTTCATCCGCCTCCTCAACGGCGCCGGCCAGGCCGTCGTCCGGGCCCTCGGGCTCCGAAGCCGGGGAGGCCACGCCATGGTGCACTCCGAAGAAGAGCTCAAGATGCTCGTGACCGCCAGCCAGGAAGCGGGCGTGCTCGAAGAGGGCGAGGAACAGATGCTGCATCGCGTCTTCGGCTTCGCCGACCTTACGGCGGGCCAGGTGATGGTGCCGCGGACGGAGTTGATCGCCGTGTCGGCGGCGATGTCGCGCCAGTCGCTCATCGACGAGATCGCGCGGGGTGGGTACACCCGCGTCCCGGTTTATCGCGACAGCCTCGATGATGTCGTGGGCATCCTGCACGTCGTCGATCTGCTGAAACCGATCGCAGCCGACGGACGCGTGGACGCCGCCGCCCTCGCCCGCGAAGCGCTGACCGTCCCGCGAACGCTGGCCGCCGACGACGTGCTGGCCCAGATGCGGCGCCGCGGCGTCCGCGAGGCCATGGTGATCGACGAATACGGCGGCACCGCGGGCATGATCACGTTCGACTCGCTCATGGAGCGCATCGTCGGCGAGCTGGCGACAGGGGCGACCGGGCGCATCAACACGCTGCCGGATGGATCGGCCGACATCGACGGCCTGGTCCTGTCGACCGAGGTCAACCTGCAGTTCGGGCTGCAGATCGACCAGGACACGTTCACGACGGTCGGCGGGTTCGTCCTGGGCCAGCTGGGCCGCCGGCCGCGCATCGGCGACACGGTGGCCATCGAGGGGCGGACGATGCGCGTGGACGCGCTGGACGGGATCCGCGTGGCGCGGGTGCGGCTGTCTGCACCAAAACGGGCGTCCGAAGCGTCAAAGGATCCGGAAACAGAGGCCTGAACAAGGCTGAGGGCCCCCATTTGCCCTCAGCCCTTTTGCGACTCTATGCTTTCGGCCCTAGCCCAGAGATGCGAGCGTATCGAACACCTTCTGGTAGTCTGGTTCGTTGCGCGCGTCGTCGAGGACTTCGCGATGGCGCACCGCACCGTCCTTGTCGATCACGAACGTGGAGCGCTTGGCGATGCCCTTGAGGCCGATCATGTCCTCGTTGAACGCTCCGTAGGCGCGAATGACTTCTTTGTTGAAATCACTGAGGAGCGGGAAGTTGAGCTTTTGATCGGTCTGAAACGCCTTGAGCGTAAAAAAGGTGTCAACGCTGATGCCGTAGACCTTGGCCTTCGCGTTGTTCAGCTTCGCGATGTTGTCGCGGAACGTGCACAATTCCTTGGTGCAGACGCCGCTGAACGCCGCCGGAAAGAATGCGAGCACGACCGGATGCCCCCGCTCGCCGCTGAGCGTGACAGGCTCCCGATCCTGGTTCATCAACGTGAAGTCCGGCGCTTTCGATCCCACTTCTGCAGACATGACGCCTCCATACGGGCCCTTGTGGACCCATCTACCTATTTTCCTATGGTTCGGGTAGCATTTTCGGTTGGATTGTAATCAAAACGAGGTTCATCCGTGATCGAGGTTCAGAATCTCACCAAACGTTACGGCCCCGTCACCGCAGTGGACGGCGTCAGCTTCAGGGTGGAACGGGGCGAAATTCTCGGGTTCCTGGGGCCGAACGGGGCGGGCAAGACGACGACGATGCGCATCCTGACCGGGTACATGCCGGCCACGGAGGGCAAGGCGGTCGTCGCGGGCTTCGACGTGTTCGACCAGGCGATCGAGGCCAAGCGACGGACGGGTTATCTGCCGGAGACGCCGCCGCTCTATCCGGACATGACGGTCATGGAGTATCTGGCGTTTGTCGCCAAGATCAAGGGCGTACCGCCGGCGGATCAGAAACAGCGCGTGCGCGCGGTGATGGAGCGCACGCGCGTGGCGGACATGGCCAACCGCCAGTGCGCGAAGCTGTCGAAAGGGTACAAGCAGCGCGTCGGCCTCGCGCAGGCGCTGATTCACAACCCGGACGTGCTGATCCTCGACGAGCCGACGGCTGGCCTCGATCCGAAGCAGATCAACGAGACGCGGCTGCTCATCAAGGAGCTCGCGGGCGATCACACCATCATCCTGAGCACGCACATCCTGCCCGAGGTCTCGCAGACCTGCCAGCGCGTGGTGATCATCAACAAGGGCAAGGTCGTGGCCATCGACACGCCGGGCAACCTGACGGATCGCCTGAGCGGCTCGTCGACGATGTACATCCAGGTGGACGCCAACGGCTCCGATGCGTCCCCTGTGCTCAACAGCGTCGCGGGCGTGACGAGCGTCGTCGAGTCGGATCGGCGCGACAGCCTCGTCGGCTACGAAGTGATGAGCGAAAGCGGGCGCGACGTGCGCCGGGAACTGGCAAACACGGTGGTGACGCGGGGCTGGGGCCTGGTCGAGTTGCGGCCGGCGCGCGTCAGCCTCGAGGAAGTCTTCATCGCGCTCACCGATGTCGACGAACAGCCGGCGCAGGCCGGAGGAGACGAGCCGCATGCGTAACGTTCTCGCGATCGCGCACAAGGAGCTGCGATCCTATTTCGCCTCTCCGATCGCATACATCGTGATCGGCTGCTTTGCGGCGTTGTACGGGTTCTTCTTCGCGTTCATCCTGGAGGCATTCATCCGCCAGGCGATGCAGGCCGGCATGATGGGCGGGGCCCAGCCGCTGAACGTCAACCAGCAGGTGATCAGGCCTGTCTTTCAGAACGTCACGGTGATTGCCCTGTTCCTGCTGCCCATGGTGACGATGCGGACGTACTCGGAGGAGAAGCGATCCGGCACGATCGAGCTGCTCCTGACGTCTCCCGTCACGGACTTCCAGATCGTGATGGGCAAGTTTCTCGGTGCGATGGGGCTTTACGCGGCCATGCTCGCGATTACCGTCATCCACCTTCTCGTCCTGTTCCTCTCGGGAACCCCCGAATGGAAGCCCATCGTCACGGCGTACCTCGGCTTCCTGCTGTTCGGCGCCTGCTTCGTGTCGCTGGGGCTGTTCATTTCCAGCCTCTCGAAGAATCAGATCGTGGCCGGCACGGTGACCTTTGCCGTGTTTCTCTTCCTGTGGATCATCTCGTGGATCGGCAGCATTTCGCCCGAGTCGGCAAAGCTGACGAACTACCTGTCGATCATCGACCACTTCGACGACTTCACGAAGGGCGTCATCGACACGTCGCATCTCATCTACTACCTGAGCTTCATCACGTTCGGACTGTTTCTGACCGCGAAGTCGGTCGAGAGCGAACGGTGGCGCGGTTAACGCGCCTCCACTGACCTTGCGAGCACAAACAATGGCGAATCGAATCATCGGCATGATCTTCTGGCTGGGCGTCGCCGCGCTGCTGGCGGCGACGGGCATCAGGTTCGGCTACCCGGCGAAGGACCAGTACGTGTCCTATCTCCTGTATGCCGGCCTGGTCTGCCTGCTCATCTACGTCCTGGGACAGTGGCGCGACATCGTCAAGTCGTTCTCGGGCCGCCAGGCCCGTTACGGCTCGCTGACGGGTGTCAGCGTGCTCGTGGTCCTCGGGATCCTCGTGGCGATCAACTACATCGGCGCCCGCCAGAACAAGCGGTGGGACCTGACGGCGAACCAGCAGTTCAGCCTGTCCGATCAGACGAAGAATGTCCTCGGCAAGCTCGACGTCCCGCTGCAGATCACGGTGTTCGCGGAAGAAACCAGCTTCGGGCGGTACCGCGAGCGATTGAGCGAATACGAGTACGCGTCGAAGAAGGTTTCCACGGAGTACGTCGACCCCGACAAGAAGCCGGCTCTCGCGTCCCAGAACCAGATCCAGCAGTATGGGACGATCCTGTTCGCCTATAAGGGACGCACCGAGCGCGTGACGTCGGACGCCGAACAGGACATCACGACCGCCATCATCAAGGTCGTGCAGGGGCAGACGAAGAAGATCTACTTCACCAAGGGCCACGGCGAGAGGGACACCGCCTCCGCCGAACGCGATGGCTACAAGGGCATCGCCGACGGTCTCGGCCGCGACAACTACTCGGTGGAAAACGTCGTGCTCGCGCAGACGGGCGCCGTCGCGGATGACGCCGCGGTGGTCATTGTCGCGGGACCGAAGGCCGACTTTCTCCCGGGCGAGATCGACGCGCTCAAGAAATACCTGGACAAGTCGGGCAAGCTGCTCCTCGAGATCGACCCGCCGGAGAAGCCGGACAGCGCCCCCTCGCGAACCTGATCGCGCTCGCTCACGACTGGGGGATTGCTGTCGGCAACGACATCGTCGTGGACGCCAGCGGGATGGGACAACTGGTCGGCACTGACCCTTCGGTGCCGCTCGCCGCCAGCTATCCTTCCCACGCCATCACGCAGCGGCTCAAGCTCATCACCGGCTATCCGCTCGCGCGCTCCGTGACCGTGGTCCCGGGCGGCGTCAACGGCCACACGGCGCAGGGTTTCGTCGAGACGAGCCCGCGCAGCTGGGCGGAGTCCGACATCAAGGGATTGCTGGCGTCGGGCAAGGTCTCGATGGACGCCGCGAGCGGCGACAAGCCGGGCCCCATCACGATCGCCGCGGCGGTTTCGGCGCCAGCGGCTTCGGCGTCTTCGACACCACCGAAGCCGGGCGAGGCCGACGCACCGAAGCCCGAAACGCGGATCGTCGTGTTTGGCGACTCGGATTTCGTGGCGAACTCGGCCCCTGCCGCCCTGCCGGGCAATCGCGATCTGTTCATGAACGCGCTCGGGTGGCTGTCGCAGCAGGAAAACCTGATCTCGATCCGGGCGAAGGAACCTTCCGACCGGCGAGTCACGTTGACCGCAGGGCAGATCGGCTGGCTCAAGCTGTTTTCAGTGATCTTGATTCCGTGCTGCGTCTTCGGCGCGGGCGTCTACAGCTGGTGGCGGAGGCGATAGATGCGGGGCTTGCGAACCACGATTGGTCTGGCCGTCGTTCTCGGCGGTCTGTTCGCGTACATCTACTTCGTCACCTGGAAACAGCCGGACCAGCCGGCCGGTCCCAAACTGGACAAAGTATTCGCCTCCATCGAGGCGGACAAGATCGGGGAGCTGCGGATCACGTCGGAGTCCGGAGAGACCAGCGCGCTCAAGAAGGAAAAAGACGGCTGGCACCTCGCCGAGCCGGTGGCCGCGGCGGCATCGGAGACCGACGCGTCCGCCATCACGTCGGCGCTCGCTTCGCTCGAGATCGTGCGGGTCATCGACGAGAAGCCGGCGAGTCTCAACGACTACGGCCTCGCCACGCCCCGCATCGAGGTGGCCTTCAAGGCGACAGGCGACAAGGACTTCCGCTCGCTGCTCATCGGGCAGAAATCGCCCACCGGCGGCAATCTCTTCGCGAAGAAGAAAGGCGAAGACAAGGTCTTCCTCATCGCGGGGTACCAGGAGCCGACGTTCAACAAGGGAACATTCGATCTTCGCGACAAGGCGGCGCTTCACTTCGATCGCGAGAAGGTCGACCGCATCGCGATCGACGCCGGCGGCAAGGGCCTCGAGCTGGCCAAGGCGGGCAACGACTGGAACATCTCGAAGCCGCTCAAGACGGCGTCCGACTTCTCCGCCGTCGAAGGCCTCATCGGCCGGCTGATGTCGGCCCAGATGAAGTCCATCGCGTCCGACACCCCGTCGCCCGCTGACCTCAAGAAATACGGCCTGGACAAGCCGTCGGCGACCGTGACACTGGGCCTTGGCAGCGCCACGGCGGCCCTCCAGATCGGCGGCAAGAGCCCCGACGGGGCCATCTACGCGAAAGACGCCTCGAAGCCCATCGTCATGACGATCGACAGCGCGCTCGTCGACGAGCTGAAAAAGGGGCCGGACGACTACCGCAAGAAAGAGCTCTTCGCGTTCCGCGCCTACGACGCCACCCGCCTCGAGTTCACACGCGGCGGCCAGACGGTGGCCTTCGACAAGATCAAGGGCAGCAAGCCGGTCGACGACGACAAGTGGCAGCGCGGCCCGGTGAAGGATGCCAAGCCGGTTGACGCCGACAAGGAGAAGATGAGCGTCCTGCTGGCGAAGCTGGAAAGCGTCCGCGCAGCGAAATTCGTGGACTCGGCGGCGAAGACCGGCCTCGACTCGCCCGCCTTGACGGTCTACGCGAAGTTCGACGACGGCAAGAAGGAAGAACGCGTGATGTTCGGGAAATCCGGGGATACGATCTACGCCAGCCGCGCGGGCGAAGCGGGCGCCGCGACGATCAGCCCGATGGAATACGACGAAATCATCAAGAAGCTGGATGAGCTCACGAAGTAGCGCGGCTGCTGTCGCTCTCGCCGTTTCGCTGCTCGCACAAGCTCCGCTCGCGCAGTCACCGCCCGCAACGTCGTCCCAGGCTTCGCTCCAGCAGGACATCGACGCCATCGTCGCGGCGCCGGCGTTCGAACGAGCGTTCTGGGGCGTACTCGTCAGGCCCGTCGGCCGCGACGAAACGCTGTACGCCATGAACGCCGGCAAGCTCATGACGCCGGCGTCCACGATGAAAGTCGTGACGCTGGCCGCCGCGGCCGAGAAGCTCGGCTGGGATTTCACCTACCAGACCAGGCTGTTTGCGTCCGGGCCGATTGACGGCGGCCGCCTCCACGGCGACCTCATCGTCGTCGGGTCCGGCGATCCGAGCATCGACGACTGGGACGGCAAGGCGGCGCAGCTGTTCGCCGACTGGGCCGCCCAGCTGAAAAGCGCGGGGATCAGCCGGGTCGACGGACGGATCATCGGCGACGACAATGCCTTCGACGACGACGGCCTCGGGCAGGGTTGGGCGTGGGACGACATCGCGACGAGCTTCTCCGCGAGCGTGAGCGCCCTGCAGTTCAACCAGGGCTCCGTGCAGCTGAGGCTCGCGCCCGGCACCTCCGTGGGCACGCAGGCCGGCGTGACGGTGTCGCCGGACTACAGCGGCCTCACGCTGAGCAACCTGATCACGACAGGCGCGGCGGGCTCGACGCCCGCAATCGCGCGCCGGCGCTTCCCCGGCTCCTCCCGCCTCGAGCTGCGCGGCGTGCTGCCGGTCCGCACGCGGCCGTTCTCGGAGACGGCGTCGGTGGACAATCCTACCCAGTACTTCGTGACCGCCCTCCGCCGGTCGCTCGTCGCGAACGGGATTGACGTGGAGGGACCGGCCGTGGACATCGATGACCTGGATCTCGCGCCAGCCCGGGCCGCGGACCCGCTCGTCACCTACCAGTCGCCGCCGCTGTCGATGCTGGCGACGACGATGATGCGGCTGAGCCAGAACCTGTACGCGGAGACACTGCTCAAGACCCTGGGCGTGAACGGCGGTCCCGGGACGGCGGAGGCGGGCCGGATGGCGATCCGATCCGTGCTGCAGAACTGGAACATCGACGCGGGCGGCGTGATTCAGGCCGACGGTTCCGGGCTGTCGCGCTACAACCTCATCACGCCGGATGCGATGGTCGCGATCCTCACGCACGTCGGCCGCGACGAGCGCCTGCGAAATACGTTCGAAGCGTCCCTGCCCATCGCCGGCCGCAACGGCACGCTGGAGAACAGGATGAGGGGGACGCGCGCGGAAGGCACCGCCCGCGTCAAGACGGGCTCGCTGACGGGAGTGCGCGCGATGGCGGGCTACGTACGATCGGCGGACGGGGAGACGCTCGCTTTCGCGATCTTCGCCAACAACTACGACAACTCCTCGAGCGTCATCAACGCCGCCTGCGATGCCATCGTCGTCCGGCTGGCATCTTTCCGGAGGTGAACGTGGCACGCCTGGAACGACCCCAGATGAAGACGGCCGAAATAGAGTCCTACCAGGACCAGCTCCTCTCGATCCGGCAGGACGCGACCGGCCTCATGTCGGGTCTGTCCGATGCGCAGTTCAACTGGCAGCCCGAACCGGGACGATGGTCGATGTCGGGCTGCTTCGATCACCTGAACCTGTCAGCGGCCAACCTGTTCATGCCGTCCATCGACGCGGCGATCGCAACCGCGCGGGCGCAGAATCTCAAGAGCAACGGCCCGTTCGTCTACTCGGCCTTCGAGCGCTGGTGCGTGAGAACGAACGACGCACCGGCGGGTATGCGTTTCCGGGCGCCCAAACGCGTGCAGCCTATGCCGGGCAAGCCGGTCGATGAGGTTCGATCCGAGTTTGTCCGCTGGCAGGACGAGCTCGGCAAACGCCTGATGGAGGCCGACGGCCTCGATCTGCGGCGCGCGAAGCACCAGTCGCCGATTCCGCTGGTGAAGTGGAGCCTGGGCGCATACTTCCAGCTGATGCTCGCGCACGAGCGGCGGCATGTCTGGCAGGCCAGGCTCGTCCGTCAGAACCCGGCGTTTCCCGCCTGACAAGGCGGCTCGAGGACACCATGAAGCTGACCCTCGCCTGTGCCGTGTGCGTCGCCGCGCTCTCCGCCACCGCGATGATGCAGGACGCCACCATCGTGACCAACCCGCCGGAACGCTTCTCGACGCGCGTGCTCGTGTCGGGCCTCGAAGGGCCATGGGAGGTCGCGTGGGGGCCGGACCAGCAGCTGTGGGTCACCGAGCGAACGGGCCGCCGAGTCGTGCGCATCAACCCGGCGGACGGGATGCGGAGCGTCGCCGTCACCATCCCGGAAGTGAACCAGAACGTGGCCCAGGACGGCCTGCTCGGCCTGGCGTTTCACGCCGACCTGCTGCGGGGCACCGGCAACGAGTTCGTGTACGTGGTCTTCACCTACGACGATGCCCCGGGGACGGCGCTGGCCAGGCGGATGGCCATCCGGCGCTACCGGTACGACCAGGCCGCGCACGTGCTCGTCGAGCCGCTCGACATCCTGACAGGCCTGCCGACGCACGACGATCACGTGGGCGGCCGGCTGGCCTTCGGCCCCGATCGCAGGCTGTATCTGACGATCGGGGACGGCGGGAGCAACTTCGGCGGCAACCGCTGCAATGCCAACCACGCGCAGGATCTGCCCACGGCAGCCGACGTGCGCGCGAAGGACTGGTCGAAGTACCAGGGCAAAATCCTGCGCGTCGAGCTCGACGGCTCGATTCCGACCGACAACCCCGAGATCAACGGCGTGCGCAGCCACATCTTCTCGTTCGGCCATCGCAACCCGCTTGGCCTCGCGTTTGGTCCCGGCGGCAAGCTTTACGAGTCTGAGCACGGGCCGAGCTCGGACGACGAGATCAACCTCATCGAAGCGGGCCGCAATTACGGCTGGCCGAACGTCGCGGGCCGCCAGGACGACAAGGCCTACGTGTACGCGAACTGGTCGGCGTCGAGCCCGCAGCCGTGCGCCTCGCTGCCCCGCGGGGGCGGCGACGCGATCCCCGCGTCTGTGCCGACCCAGACCGAGAGCGCCTGGAAAGACCCGCGGTTCATGCCGCCGCTTCGCACCTTTTTCACGGTCGAGACGGGATACGACCTGCGAACGATCGGAAGCGCCACCATCGCGCCCGGCGGCCTCGACGTGTACACCGGCGACGGTATTCCGGGCTGGAAGAATTCGCTGCTGGCGCTGAGCCTGATTCGCGGCGCGGTTTATCGTCTGTCGCTTGCGGCGGACGGACGATCGACGGTGGAGCCGCCCACCGAATTGTTCAAGTCGGCGAATCGCTATCGCGACATCGCGCTCAACCCGGACGGGCGCACTCTGTATCTCGCCACCGACGTCTCGGGGCCGAGCCGGAACGCCGCGGGCGTCGTGACGCAGACGCTCGCCAATCCGGGCAGCATCCTCGCGCTCACGTACTCGGGGCGATAAGCGCTCGAGCGCTCTCGAGAATCGCCTCGGCCGGGGCGTCGAGGCCACCGGCCTGCGCCAGCTCCGGCCGTCCGCCCCCGCGGCCGCCAAAGCGGGCGATCAGCCCGGCAATCACCTGGTTGGCCGCTATCGACACGTCCTGCGACCGTGCGGCCACGACGATGGCCGGACGCGACGCGGACACCAGAACGACGACGTAGCCCGCACGCGAGACGATCGAGGAGGCGAGGGACTTGAGGCCGTTCGCGTCGTTGTCCAGAGCGGCGAGCACGGCCTTGCCGGTGGCCGTCGTTTCAGCATTCGCGGCGAGATCCGCCGCGCGGTAGCGGGCCAGTTCCTGATCGAGCGCCGTCAGCGCTCGTTGCCGCTCGCGCGTCTCTGCCTGGAGGCGTTCAATCCCGTCGGGCACCTCGTGTGGCAGCACCGACAGCAGGCGCACCGCCGCGCCGAGCGTGTCGCGCATCGACCTGAACCTGCCGGCCGCCCGGCCGCCGCACAAGAATTCCACGCGCTGTCCGCCCTTGAAACGCTCGACCGCGCCGATCGCAATGACGCCGATCGAACCCGTGCTCGCGACGTGCGTGCCGCCGCAGGCGGACAAGTCGAATCCGTCAATGTCGATCAGCCGCAACGTGCCCTCGCGGGCCGTCTCCTTCCGAAGCGGCAGCGCGGCCGCTTCGCCGGCGCTGACGAAGCGAATCGTGACGGGATGGTTTTCCCAGACCACCCGATTGGCCTCGGCTTCGGCGGCGGATGTGTCCTCACGGGACAGCTCGCGATCGAGATCGATCGTGGATGATCCGGTGCCGAGGTGAAAGCTGACGGTTCGGGCGGCGAAGAGCCGGTCGAAGGCGGCCGACAGCACGTGCTGGCCACTGTGCTGCTGCATGTGATCGAAGCGCCTCTGCCAGTCGATCACGCCGCGGACGTTCTGTCCGGATTCCGGCGCAGAAACGCCAGCCGCGTCGTCGCCGATTACGTGCACAACCGTGCCGTCGTCCCCGTCGAGCACGTCCACCACGCGGAGGGCGCCGAGGGCGCCGGTGTCGAACGGCTGGCCGCCCGAGGTCGGATAGAACGCCGTGCGGTCCAGCACGACGAGCGTGCGGCCGCCGGTCCGCTCCACGCGGCGGATCGTCGCGTCAAACTCGCGGCGATACGGATCCGCGTAATACAGCCGCTCGGTCATTCGTGGCCCTGGACTCCGGCGCCGGGGAATCGGCGGCCGGCAGCTCGAAGAAGAACGTGGCGCCGCCCCATTCGTTTCCGACGTATCCGATGGCGCCTCCATACGAATCGATGATGCCGTAGCTGACGGACAGCCCGAGGCCCGTGCCCTTGCCGACGGGTTTGGTCGTGAAGAACGGCTGGAACAGCTTGGGCTCGTCGTCCGGCTTGACGCCCGGCCCGTTGTCGGCCACCTCGAGCCGCACCTTCCGGCCGCTGTCGGTGAGGCGAATCACGATGCGGCCCGGCCGCTGCCCGCCTTCGATGGCCTGCTGGGCGTTGATCACGAAATTCAGCGTCACCTGCTCGAGCTCGGTGAAGTTGGCGTTGACCTTCCGGACAGAGAACAACTCGACGTCGAGCGTGATCCGGGCATTCTCGAGATCGGTCTTGCGAAGCTGGACGACCTCGGCGATGACGTCGCGCATGTCCACGAGCATCTCGGGGCCGGGCTGCTGACTGCTGAACCGGGAGAGGTTCCGGATGATCTCCCTGGCCCGCCCGCTCTGCGTCTTGACGAACGAGATTTCGGACAGCACGTCGGCGGGCAGGCCCTCGTTGCGCTCGAGCAGTTCCAGGGTGCCGAGGATCGCCTGCAGAGGGTTGTTGAGCTCGTGGGCGACGCCGGACACGAGCAGGCCCACGGCGGTCAGGCGCTCCTGCCTGACGACCTGGCGCTGCAGCGACTGCAGCATCTCGCGCATCTTGCGTTCCTGTTCGAACTGCCTGTCAAGCGCCTCGCGCGCGTCGCGGAGACGGAGCGCCATGTTGGCGAACGCATCCTGGACCTCGCTGAACTCGAGGTTGGGCGAGAGGCTCACTGCGGGCGGCGACAGATCGCCGCCGGCAATTCGCCGGGCGGCGTTTCTGAGCTGCGTCAGATCGCCTGCGAACCTCCGCGCCAGCCACACTCCCAGCAGCAACAGCAAGAACGTCGAGACGGACAGGATCACGATGTTCCGGCGATACGTGGGGGCGACGCGCGCGGACACCTCGCTGCGCGGGACGGCCACGCTCAGGAGCCAGGGGCCGCGTTCGACGACGGCGTTGCCGTGATACCGCTCCACACCGTCGACTTCCCGCTGCAGAAGGGTCCGGGGCACATCCTTCGGCTCGCGCGGCGGGCCAAACGGCGCCCCGATGAACTTCGCGCTTTCCTGGCTCCGTGCCATCACGAGCCCGTTCCGATCGACGAGCGTGACGATCGATCCGCTCGGAAGGGAAACGTTTGCGAACAGCCGCTCGAGCCGCTGCAGGTTCAGGCTGATGCCCAGGACAGCCACCGTGCGCGAATCGGCGCCCGGCACCGGATACGCCACCAGGAGTGTCTGCCGGCCGGTAAACTGACCCACTTCCAGCTGGCTGACGGCCGGCCGGCCGCTGGCGAGCACCTGAAAGAACAGGCGCGGCGGCGCCGGCTGGGAACCGGAGCCCTCGACGGTCGCCGTCACGATGCGCCCATTCGCGCTGCGCAGGATGATGTTGTTGAGAAGCGGCTGCTCGCGCAGCAACTGCGTGAACAACGCCTTGCTGCTGCCTGGATCCAGCCGCGCGACGGCCGGATGGCGCACGAGGAGCGACGCCATGGCATCGAGGCTGCTGAAATACTCGTCCAGCAGGGCGGTGGCGGTCGTCGCGAGCCGGCCGGCCTCAGCTTCGACCTCCTGCGCACGCTCCAGACGCAGGCGGTTACCGGACCAGAGAGCCGCGGCGACGACGGGCAGCAGGAGAACGATCGCTGCCACAGCGACTTGCCGAAGGATGGGCTGAGTTCGAAGAAATTTCAACGACTCTCGGACAAATTCTAGCGCAGAAGCAGCGGATCGACGACGCCCGCTTCGAGAAATCCCTTTGCACGCAACACGCAGCTGTCGCAGTGTCCGCACGGACTCCCCGTGGCAAGCGGGTCGTAGCAGCTGTGCGTCAGGCTGTAATCCAGCCCGAGCTCGAGGCCTTTACGGACGATCTCTGCCTTGGTCATACGGATGAGCGGCGTGTGAACGCGAACGCGTGCGCCTTCGACTCCGGCGCGGGTCGCGACGGCCGCGAGCGCTTCGAACGCGCGAATGAATTCCGGACGGCAATCCGGGTAGCCCGAGTAGTCGAGCGCGTTGACGCCGATGACGAGGTCGCGTGCGCCGATGCGCTTCCGCCCAGCCGAGCGCCAGCGAGAGGAAGATCGTGTTCCTCGCCGGGACGTACGTGGACGGAATGCCGGGCTCAGAGACGTCGCGGTCGCGCGGGACCGCGATGTCCGCGGTCAGCGACGACCCGCCGATGCCGCGCAAATCGACGTTCAGCTCCTGATGGCGCGCAACGCCGAGCGCCCGGGCCACGACCCGGGCGGCCTCGACTTCCCGCGCGTGGCGTTGTCCGTAGTGAATCGTCAGCGCATTCAGCGTGAATCCGTCCGACCGCGCCATGGCCGCGGCCGTATACGAATCCAGGCCGCCGCTCAGAAGGACGACGGCCTCGGTCACACGCCTCGCGTGGTGGGCGACCAGATGAGCTTGTGGAGCTGCAATTGCACGCGGACAGGCAGCCGATCCGCAATCACCCACTCCGACAGCGTCTTCGGATCCAGCACGTCGTGCACGGGCGAAAACAGGATCGCGGCGGCGCGCGACGGCAGCTGCGTACGCGTCACGACATCGCGCGCGAACTCGTAGTCCGCGCGATCGAGCACGACGAACTTCACCTCGTCGTGCGGCGCCAGATGTTCGAGGTTGGCCCAGTGGTTCTTGTCGGCCTCGCCGCTCCCCGGGCATTTCACGTCGACGATCTTGACGACGCGGGCAGGCACGCGATCGATGGGCCGGTGTCCGCCGGTTTCGAGCAGCACCGTATGGCCGGCCGCGAGCAGCCGATCCATCAGGTCGTACACGCCTTCCTGCAGGAGCGGTTCGCCTCCGGTGATTTCCACCAGCGGGCACCCGTACGCCTCGACCGCCGTCATGACATCGTCCAACGACATCTTGCGGCCTTCGTGAAAGGCATACGGCGTGTCGCACCAGGAGCAGCGCAGATCGCAGGCGGTCAGCCGCACGAAGACGCAGCGCTCTCCGGCGCGCGTCGATTCGCCCTGGATCGAATGGAATATTTCGTTGACCGTCAACATGGGTCTCTCACTATTCTATGTCCATGGGCGCGCCCGACCTGCGCATCGGCACCAGCGGGTGGAACTATCCATCCGGCCGCGGCACGTGGAACGGGATCTTCTACCCGCCGTCCCGCGGCCGCGCGAAAAGCTTCGACGAGCTGTCGTTCTACGCGGAGCACTTCAACACGGTCGAAGTGAACTCGACGTTTTACGGGCAGCCCAGGGCCGCGGTCAGCCGCGCCTGGGCGGATCGGACGCCGGCCGGCTTCGAGTTTTCCGTCAAGCTCTACCAGAAGTTCACGCACCCGAAAATGTTCAAAGACGCGTTCACGAAAGGGGTGCCGGCCCGCGGCCTGGACGGCGACGCCCTGCTCGACGCGCTGGCGCGTCCCAACCAGTCCGACCTCGACGACTTTCGCACGGGCATCGATCCGCTGGCGTCGAGCGGCAAGCTCGGCGCGCTCCTCGCGCAGTTTCCGCCGAGTTTCAAGGACAGCCCGGCGTCGCGCGATTACCTAGTGTGGCTGCTCGAGGCGTTCAAGGACCATCGCATCGCCGTCGAACTTCGGCACAGCAGCTGGAGCGACGCCATGGGCGACACGCTGTCGCTGCTCAACCCGTTCGGATCAGCGTGGGTGCAGATCGACGAGCCGAAGTTCCGGTTTTCGATCAGGCAGAACTTCCTGCCGAACGTGGAAGGTCTCTATTACATGCGGCTCCACGGCCGGAACGCGAAGCAGTGGTGGAAGCACCAGAAGTCCGAAGATCGGTACGACTACCTCTACGCGGACTCCGAGCTCAGCGAGTTCGTCGAGACCGTGGACGCCGCGCGGAGCCTCGTCAAAAAGCTCTATCTCTACACCAACAACCATTTCTCGGCGAAGTCGGTCGCCAACGCCGCCATGATCAAGAAGCAGCTCGGCGAGCCGCTGAGCGGAGAGTATCGTGAAGAGTTTCTGGCCGAGTATCCAGCGCTGGCCGGTGCGGCCACGCCGGCCAGACGGGATCTACTGATCTGAGGCCAGGCGCCGTTTCAGCTCGTCGAGACGATAATGAATCTCCTTGAGCAGGAACGGCGTGTTCTCACGACGGGTTTCTGGCCCGCTGAGCTGCTCGGCAAGAAAGCGTATCCGTTCGAGCGACGCGATCGGATCGAGGGCTCCACCCGCCGGCAGAATCGCCGAATCAGCTGGCGTTCCGGCCGGCAGGTCCCGAATCTGGCCGCGGACGCCCTCGAGGTTCAACCCATGGCTGCCAAGCAGGCGCGCCGCGAACGAGCCCTCCTGGTGCAGGATTCCGAGCAGCAGGTGCTCGTTGCCAATGTGCGGGTGACCGAGACTGTCCGCTTCCTCTCTTGCGCGTTCGCAAACGCGCTTTGCCTCATCGGTGAACGGCATCTCGATAGAGGTCGATAGTCGCTCGTGCGTTTCCTGATGCGCGCGTATCGCGGCGTGTGCCTCTGAATACGAAACACCGGCGGCCGCGAACAGCCGTGGCGTCGGTCCCTGGTCTGCGCGAAGGATCCCGAGCAGCAGGTGTTCGGGCTCAATCGCCGGACCGCCGAGTTCCGACACCTCGAACCGGGCGAAGAACAACGCGCGCCGGGCGTCTTCCGTGTAGCGTTCAAACATGCCGCCGCCCCCGCGTTACTACTCTCTCACGTACATCCGGGTGATCTGGTCGCCCTTCTGGATTCGTTCGGGAACCTCGGTGCCCGCGATCAGCCGGCCGAACACGGTGTACCGGCCGTTCAGGTCCGGACGGGCCGCGAGGGTCACGTAGATCTGGCTGTCGGCCTTCGCGGGGTCGCCCATGTGAGCCACGCCGACGGCGCCCTTCACGTGCAACCGCTTCTTGCTCATCTCTGAGACGCCGACAGGCTTCCCGCTCGAAGCGGCGGCGCCTGAACCCCAGTCCGCCGATTTCTCGAGACTCTTCGTCTGCGGATCGCCCCATTGCACGACGAATCCCGGGATCGCGCGGTGAAATCGCTGCCCATCGTAGAAGCCGCTCCGGACCAGTTCCAGGATGTGCGCGACCGTTTTGGGCGCTTCGTCGGGAAACGTCTCGAACGCGAAATTGCCGGCGCTCGTTTCGACGACGATGACCGGACCGGCGTCCTGGCCCGCCGCCGGAATCGGCATGACCATCGACGTCGTGATTAGGGCCGCAAGGGCGGCCGCACGAAGCCGCGTCATGATCGCCCGACCGCGGTCACGCCAAGCCGCGGACACCACTCGCGAATGACGCACGCGCCGCATCGCGGGTAGACGGGACGGCAGACATTCTGTCCCCACGTGACGAGATAGAGATTGATCGACGGCCACCACTCCCGCGCGGTGGCCGCGTACAGGGCCTGCTCCGTTTCGTCAGGCGTTTTCGTCTTCACCCACCCGAGCCGGTTCGAGATCCGGTGGACGTGCGTGTCCACGCAGATGTTCCGCGCGCTCTTGAACGCGAGGATGAGCACGAGGTTCGCTGTCTTGCGGCCCACGCCCGGCAGCGTCAGCAGTTCCTCCATCGTGCCGGGGACGCGGCTGTCGAATTGCTCGACCAGGATGCGGCACGTCGCCTTCACGTGCCTCGCCTTGTTGCGGTAGAAGCTGACCGGATAGATCAGCCGTTCGATCCGCTTCACGGTCAGCGCAGCCATGGCCTGCGGCGTGCTGGCCGCCTTGAACAACCGCTCCGACGCCGCCGCGGTGGTCGCGTCCTGCGTCCGCGCCGACAGCAACGTGCCGATCAGCACCTGAAACGGATCTTCCTGGCTCGCTTCGGAGATCTTCTCGACGGCGGGAAGTTCGAGGCCGTCGATCTCGCGCGCCAGCGCGCGCATGACCGGACCGACCTTCCGGGCGTGGCGGCTCGACCTGGCCGTGCTTCTGGCGGAACGGGTTGGGTTCAATGGCCGAGCGACTGGCAGTAGCCGCAGTGGTTGCAGCGGACTCCCGGCTCGATCAGGCAGCGTCCCTCGTCGGCGCTGCCGCCGGCGACGAGAAATCGTCCGTGGCTGGCGTCGGCGCGATGGACCGAGAACGGTTCTGGAACCGGCTCCGCGGACGTTCCGGCCGGCCGGACGTGCTGCGCGATGGCGTCGCGGACGAGTGCCCGCAGTTCCTGGTCAGAGATCTCCATGAACGTCGACCTGGTCGATGATGCCGATAATCGCGGCGTCGACGGGCGCGGCCTTCTTCCCGAGGGCTTCGCCCGCGGCGCGCCCTTCGAGAACGATCAGCACCTTTTCGTGGACGCCCGCACCAACGCCGTCGACTGCGAGCAGCGCCGCGCCTCTCGGTGCATCGTCGATGCCGATGGGCTGCACGAGCAGGAGCTTCGCGCCGTCGAACTTGGCGTGTTTCTGCGTGGCCACGACGGTTCCAATCACACGCGCAATCTGCATGAATCGACTACCCGAGATCCCAATGATCGACGATGCCGACGATGCCGGCGTCGACGGGTGCTTCCACGGGATAGAACGGAAAGCTCGCTTCCTTGCCGCGAACGAAGAACACCCGCTCGCCCACGCCGGCGCCGGCCGCGTCGACCGCGACGAGCGTGCGCCCCACGGGCTCGCCCTCGGGCGTCAGGGGCTGCAGGATCAGCAGCTTGAGGCCCATCAGGTTCTCGTCCTTGTGCGTCGCCACCACGTCGCCGATGACCTTCGCGATTTGCATTAGCTTCGCGGTTCAGGGTTCAGGGTTCAAGGTTCGTTGAACTGGATCGTGTCGATGATGCCGACCACGGCCGCATCCACGGGGCAGTCCTTGAGGCCGGACGCCATCCGCGCGGAACTGCCGCTGACGATCAGCACGGTTTCACCGATGCCCGCGTCGACGGTGTCGACGGCCACGAGGTAGCCGCCCTCGGCTTTGCCACGTGGATCCATCGGCCGCGCGATGAGCAGCTTGCTGCTGACCAGCCGGGGATCCTTCCGGGTTGCCACAACGGTTCCCACGATTTTCGCCAGGAGCACTCAGCGCTCCTTCACCAGGTGCACGCCGCTACCGTCCTCAGGCCTTGACGGCGGACGCTTTGCCGATCGGCAGCACGTCCTCGAGGTTGGCGTGCGGCCGCGGAATCACGTGGACCGACACGAGCTCGCCGACGCGTCTGGCAGCGGCCGCGCCGGCGTCGGTGGCGGCCTTGACCGCCGCCACGTCGCCGCGCACGATGGCCGTCACGTAGCCGGCGCCGATCTTTTCCCAGCCGACGAGCGTGACCTTCGCCGCCTTGACCATGGCATCGGCCGCCTCGATCATCGCGACGAGGCCTTTCGTTTCGACCATCCCGAGCGCCTCACCCATTGGGGACTCCTTGTAAAGGGCAGAGGGCAAAGGGCAGAGGGCAAAAGGCCAGTGCTTGGTGCCCTTTGCCCTTTGCTCTCTGCCCTGTTACCGAAGGCTCTTTATCGCATCTTCAATCAGGGCGGAGAGTTCGCGGTATGTTAACCGAATTTCAGCTTCATCACCCGCGGCTCGCCGGCCTTCGCCGGACGCGCGTCGATGCGCGTCGATCAGATCCGGCACGAGCCGCATGCCGGTTCCCGCCGGCGCCTGCACCGTCTGGCAGGTGGCGTCATCTTCTGCGGGGCCGGCCACCACGACCTGGGCGGACTGTCCAGGCACGTCCGGGTCCAGGCAAATCGGCGCCGGCGCCTTGATGCCGTAGGTCCCCCGCAGCGCCTGCAGGCGCATGACCTCTTCGCGCGAAATCAGGTTCTCCCCGCCGAGCATCCGCGCGACCAGGCTGATCTTCGCGAAGTGCTCGATGGTTTCCATCTTGTAGTACGCCGAAAAGAGATCGCCGCCGACCGTCAGCGCGCCGTGGTTGGCGAGCAGCATGCCGTCGTGCGCCTTGATGTATTTCCGGACCGCCTCGGGCAGCTCCGTCGTCGACGGCGTCGCGTACTCGGCAAGGGGAATGCTGCCCAGCGTGGTGAGCACCTCGGCCAGGACGGCGCGATCGAGCGGGATGCCGGCCACGGCGAAGCCGGTCGCGGTCGGCGGGTGCGCGTGCACGACGGCCTTGACGTCCGGCCGCTGGCGATACACCTCGAGGTGCATCAGCATCTCGGACGAGGGGTCGCGGTCGCCCTGGATCTTCTTGCCGGCGAGATCCGTGACGCACATCATGTCGGGCGTCATGAACCCTTTGCAGACGCTCTTGGGCGTCATCAGGAGGCGATCGTCGCCGACGCGCACGCTGATGTTGCCGTCGTTGCTCGCGGTGTACCCGCGCGCGTACATGCGCCGGCCGACTTCGACGATGTCGGCGCGAAGGGATTCGATGGTCATCCGGCCTGCATTCGGTACTTGTCCCGGCACACGGTCGAGCAGAAGAACACCTGCTGCCGTCCGTCGACGAGGGCCACGGAGCGATCAGGCACGACGTAGGTGCCGCACACGGGATCGCGGGCCATCGGGACGCCGCGAATCTCCCGGCCCGATCCGGCGGGCCGCCCCGACAGGCCCTCGATGACGCCGTCGATCAGCCGCCAGAACGCCCTGGCGATGAAAATCGAGAGGATGACGAACAGCGCGAGCCGGAACACGGCTAGCCTCCCGGTTTCGGTGTGCCCGGCGCCGGGTGAGCCGATTTGAGCGTGTCGAGGGCACGTTTGGCGGCCTGTCCTTCGGGTGTGTCCGGGCCGAGATCGACAACCTGCTGCCACACCTTGGTCGCGCCTTCGAGATCCTGCTTGCCGAACGCCTTGACGATGCCGATGTTCAGCAGTGTCTTCGTGTGTTTTGGATCGATGCTGAGCGAGTGCGAGAGCTGCAGGAGGGCCTTGTCCGCCTGGTTCGTGTAGTAGTAGCAGACGCCCAGGTCGGTGCTCAGGTTCACGTCGTCGGGCGTGATCTTCAGCGCGGCCTGATACCACGTGATCGCATCGTCGTACCGCTCGGCGTCGAAGTAGAGGTTGGCGAGCTCGGCGCGCGGCTGCGCGTTCGAGGGCTGCTGCTCAGCGACCGACTTGAGGGCTTTGACCCTGGTTTCGTCGAGGATCGCCGCGCGCTCGCTCGGGGCGTTCTGCGCGGGCGCGGCGGCGGCCTGCGCGGGCGCCGGCGCAGGCCGTGGGCCGGCCTGCTGCGTCCCGATGATCCACCCGGCGATGAGGCCGAACGCCACACCGGCGATGCCGAACGCGATCGATTCACTCTTCATGCGTAAACGCCGATCATATCAGGCGGCCGACAGAACATCGAGGTACTCACGCACGACGGTGTCGAGGCCCACAAAGAGCGCGCGGGAGATGATGGCGTGCCCGATCGACACCTCGTCGAGGAACGGTAAACGCCGGAATAACGTGAGGTTGGCCAGGTCGAGATCGTGGCCGGCGTTGACCCCGAGCCCGAGGGACGAGGCCAGCCGCGCGGCAGCCACGTACGAGTCGAACGACGTCCGGCCGGCGCCCGCGCCCGCCTCGAACGCACGGGCGAATGGCTCGGTATAGAGCTCGACGCGGTCGGCGCCGGCCTCAGCCGCCCACTCGATCGGCCCCTGCACGGGATCGACGAAAAGGCTGACGCGAACACCGCGGGACTTGAACCTCGCAATGACGTCCTTCAGCCCATCCGTCTGCGGGCCGGGCTGCCAGCCGGCCTGACTGGTGATCTCGCCGGCGGCGACGGGGACGAGCGTGCATTGATCCGGGCGCACCTCCTCGACGAGGTCGATCAGTTCGGGCCGCGGATCGCCTTCGATGTTGAACTCGACGCCGCGGCCGGCGAGCGCGCGCGCAATCTCACGGACGTCGCCGGGCGTGATGTGACGGCGGTCGGCACGCGGGTGCACGGTGATACCGAGCACGCCCGCAGCCAGGCACACCTCGACCGCTTCGATGACATCCGGCGCGTGGCCGCCGCGCGAGTTCCGCAGCGTGGCCACCTTGTTCACGTTGACGGAGAGACGAATCATCCCAGGTGCTGTTTGACGACGTCGACGATTTCCTGGGCCCAGGCGCGAATCTCGGCCTCGTGCCGGCCCTCCAGCATCACGCGCAGCAGCGGCTCGGTGCCCGAGTAGCGGATCAGGAGGCGGCCCTGCCCGCCGTCGGCGGTAACGCGCGTTTCGACGGCCGAAATCGCCGCGGCCACATCGGGCACGGAATGAAGATCGACTTTTTCTCGGACTCGCACGTTCAGGAGCACCTGCGGGTAGTTGGTCAGATCGGATGCAAGGCTGGCGAGTGTCCGGCCCGTGCGAGCGACGGTTCGCAGCACGTTCAGGGCGGTGCACAGCCCATCGCCCGTGTACAGATAGTCCGAGAAGATCACGTGGCCCGACTGCTCGCCGCCCAGCGAGACGCCGCCCTTGATCATCTCCTCCATCACGTACTTGTCGCCCACAGGACACCGCACGAGGCTGATACCCGACGCGCGGCACGCGATCTCGAGGCCGATGTTGCTCATCACGGTCGCCACGATCGTGTTGCGCCTCAGCCGTCCTTCGCGCTGCAGCTGGCGGGCGCACATCAACAGGACAGCGTCGCCGTTGACGATCTCGCCGCGGTGGTCCACGAAGATGGCGCGGTCGCCATCGCCGTCGAAGGCCACGCCCATGTGACAGCCGCGTTCGACGACGGTGCGCGAGAGCCCTTCGGGATGCGTCGATCCGCAGTCGCGGTTGATGTTGCGTCCGTCGGGCTCGTTCGCGATGACGACGGCATCGAGGCCGAGGCTCGCGAAGAGCCCGGGCGCCGCGAGGCTCGTGGCGCCGTTGGCGCAATCGATGGCGAGCTTGAAATCGTGGAGCGACGAAGCCTCCGGGAACACTGCGCGCAGATGATCCAGATACGCGTCGGCGCTCTGTCCCGCCGTGACGGCGCGCGCCTGCCCGGCGGCGGCGTTCCACGACGGGTCCGCGACGATCGCCTCCACCGCGCGCTCCACCGATTCGGTGAACTTCTCGCCCCGGCCGGAGAACACTTTGATGCCGTTGTCCTCGAACGGATTGTGCGACGCCGAGATCACGATGCCCGCGTCGTATCCGGAGCGCGTGAGGTACGCGATGGCCGGCGTCGGCACGACGCCCGCGCTCGTCACGACGGCTCCCTCGCCCGAGGCTCCGTGCGCCAGTTCGGCTTCGATCCATTCGCCGGACTCGCGCGTGTCACGGCCGACGAGGAGCCGTGGCGCCGCACTGGCCGCGTTCTCCCCGTTGGTATGCGGCAGCGCGCGCACGAGCGAGGCGCCCAGCCGTCGAACGGTCGGCGGATCGAGGGGATATTGCCCGGCGGCGCCGCGCACGCCATCGGTGCCGAACAATCGCGGTGGAGGGGTGCGCTCAGTCTTTGGCACTGGAGATGCGGACCTTGACCGTTGCCGGATCGATATGGGTCACGCCGGCCTGATCCGAAGCGGCGGCGTGTACGGCGAGCACGTAATCGCCGGCCCCGAGGCCCGCGACATCGACGTAGGCGCTCACCGCATCTTCCTCGAGTTGTGACAGCGACTCGCGGCTGCCGCGAAGGCCGACGTCCACGACGACCGGCATCGCCTGAGCAGAGAGGTGCCCGCCGAGGTTCCGCAGGTGAACGGGACGGTTCCGCACGGTCCGTTCCCCGGGCCCGGGCAGAATCTGGAGCTGCACCGAGACGCTGCGCTGCGTCTTGAGGCGCAGCGCCGGGTCGGTCAGGCCGATCGTCACGGCGACGAGCTGCGATTCCTGGAGGCCGGCCACCGAAATCGTTTCGGTCAGCGCCTCGCGCGCCCGCTTCACGGCGCTCTCCGGGCCGACGATTTCGACGCGGTCGGGCGTCACGGCCACCTTGCCAACGACGTAGCCCGGGGCAGGTTCGCCTTCCGTCGACGCGACCACCGGCACTTCCCGGGTCACGGACGGCTCGAACGACAACGCAACGGTGGACGGGATGATCTGCACGACCTCGACGCCGAACGGCACGTGGACGAGCTCAGGAGTGAGCGGAAACAGGCGGTTGCCGGTGCGCGCCGCCCGCAGGTCGAGCACCGCGACCACGTCGCCGGCGCCCACGCGGCTCAACGCGCCGGACGTGCCGCGCACGCGCACATCCACCGTCGACGGCGCCTCGCCCTGGATCTCGAGGCCTGTCGGAAACTGCTGCAGTTCGAGCGGCACCCGCAAGCCGCGCTCGACGACCTCCTCGCCCGACACGGTCATCCACAGCAGGACGGCGAGGCCTACCGACATCAGCTTCAGCCCGAAGTGCCTGAACGGCCACAGACGGCGCATCAGGAGGTACTGCACCCGGGCTTCGCGCCGCGAGGGCGCGGCCTTCCTGCCCAGGACAAGGGTCCTCAGGCGGGCGCGCAGCTCGGCGGCATCGAGGCCGCGTTCAATCTGTCCGTCGACGACGAGCGACACGTTCCCGCTCTCCTCAGACACCACGATCGCCACGGAATCGTTTTCTTCGGTGAGGCCGATGGCGGCGCGGTGCCGCGATCCCAGTTCCTTCGCCAGCTTCGGGTTGACGGTCAGCGGCAGGAAGCACGCGGCCGCGGCCACCCGATCGTTCTGGACGATGACGGCGCCGTCGTGCAGCGGCGAGGACGGCTGGAAGATGCTCATGATCAGGTTGTACGTCAGCACCGCGTCGAGGGTGATCCCGCCCTCGATGTAGCTCCGCAGGCCGATGAGCCGCTCGATGGCAATGATCGCACCGGTGCGATGGGCCGCCAGCATGCCCGCCGCGATCACCAGTTCCTCGATGGAGTCCTCCGCCGATTCCTCGTTGGCGAAGTACCTGAAGAACGGGGCACGGCCAAGGTGCGCGAGCGCGCGCCTGATGTCGGACTGAAAGAGGACGATGATCGCGAACACGAGGTAGCCGAGGACGTTCCTCACCAGCCAGTTCAGGGTGTCGAGCCGGCTCCATCGCGAACCGTAGAAAACGGCCACGAGCAGGAGCGAGCCTGTCGCCATCTGCACCGCGCGAGTCCCCTTGATGAGCTTGAGGACCATGTAGATAAGCACCGACACCACGAGGATGTCGGCAAGGTCCCACAGCCCGATGGGGGGGCGCCGAAGAAGGGTCGTGATCGAATTCATGCCCTGCGTATTGCCTCTGCCGTCCGCACGACTTGCACCATTTCTGCCACCGCGTGCACACGGACGATGTGAGCGCCGTTCAGCACGGCTGCTGTCACCGCCGCGGCCGTCGGCCAGTCACGTCCGGCGGCCTGGCGGCCGCCTGCGGCTTCCCGGAGGAACGATTTGCGCGACGGGCCGATCAGCACGGGGCGACCGAGCGCCGCGGCAATCTCGGGAAGCCGTGCCAGCACAACATAGCTGTGCCCCGGCTGTTTGGCAAACCCCAAACCCGGGTCTACCAGGATCCGGTCGATCGGCACGCCCGCGGCGGTCGCCCGGGCCACCCGGTCCTGCAGTTCGAGGGTCACTTCCGCGACCGCATCCTGGTATTGGGCGGCCGCATACATGTCCTTCGGGCGCCCCCTGGTGTGCATCAGGACGAGCGCGGCGCCGTGCGAGGCGGCTACGCCTGCCAGCGCTGGATCGTACAGCAGGCCGCTCACATCGTTGACGATCGCTGCCCCGGCGCCGAGGGCGGCATCGGCGACTGCGGCCTTGTACGTGTCGATTGAAACGGGCACACGCAGGCGTCCGCGCAGGGCCTCCAGGACCGGCAGCACCCGGTCGGCCTCTTCGCGGGCGCTGACCGGTTCGGCGCCGGGCCGCGTCGATTCGCCGCCGATGTCGATGAGGTCGGCGCCGTCCGCCTCCATTTGAAGCGCGAGCGCGACCGCCCGATCCGGATCGGTGAGCGCCTGGGCGTCGGCAAACGAGTCCGGCGTGACGTTGAGTATTCCCATCACGAGCGGACGGGGACCAAGTTCGAGGAACCCGCCCGTTGGAAGGGGGACCGAATACGACGGGCGGGGTGAAAACACTTCAGTCGGCAGTCGGCAGTCGGCGGTCGGCGGTCGGCAGTCGGCGGTCGGCAGTCGACGGCCGACAGTCAGCGCGCTGCGGATGGACTGCAGACTGCTGACTGCCGACTGCTGACTGGTTCATTCCTGCGGAAGCGGCTTGTTGAGCGCGGGAACGATCGGCGCGCGCTCCTTCTGCCTCGGCCTGGCTTCGTCTTCGTCGCCGGTCGAGGATGCGGCCGCCCGCGCCGCCGCCGGCTGCGGGTCGTCCAGCGGCAGGCCGGCAGCGAGGCGCCTGACCTGGTCGGCGTCGAGCACTTCGCGGGCCAGGAGGGCGTCGGCCATCTTGACCAGCGTGTCCTTGTTCTCGCCGAGCAGCTTGTGCGAGCGCTCGTAGTTCTGGGTGACGAAGCGCTTCACCTCGTGGTCGATCTTGAGCGCCGTGTCCTCGCTGTAGTCCTGGTGCTGGGCGATCTCGCGGCCGAGGAAGATCTGCTCTTCCTTCTTGCCGAACGTGAGCGGGCCCATCGCGTCGCTCATGCCCCATTCGCAGACCATCCGCCGCGCGAGCTCGGTCGCGCGTTCGAGGTCGTTGCCGGCGCCCGTGGTCAGGCTGTTCAGCGTCAGCTCCTCGGCGATGCGGCCGCCGAGCAGGATCGCGATCTGATCGTTCAGATAATCGCGCGAGTAGTTGTGCTTCTCGTCGGTCGGCAGCTGCTGCGTGAGCCCGAGCGCCATGCCGCGCGGGATGATCGTCACCTTGTGGATCGGATCCGCGTGCGGCAGCAGCACGGTCAGCAGCGCGTGGCCGGCTTCGTGAATCGCCGTCACCCGCTTCTCGTCGTCGCTGATGATCATGGAGCGGCGCTCCGAGCCCATGAGCACCTTGTCCTTGGCGAACTCGAAGTCGTGCATGCGCACGACCTTCTGGTTGTAGCGGGCGGCGTTGAGCGCAGCCTCGTTGACCAGGTTCGCCAGATCGGCGCCCGAGAAGCCCGCGGTGCCGCGCGCCAGCGTCGGCAGCTCGACGTCGTCGGACATCGGGATGCGGCGCGTGTGGACGGACAGGATGCCTTCGCGGCCCTTCACGTCCGGACGATTCACCACGATGCGGCGATCGAAGCGGCCGGGACGCAGCAGGGCCGGGTCGAGCACGTCGGGCCGGTTGGTCGCCGCGACGAGAATCACGCCCTCGTTCGACTCGAAGCCGTCCATCTCGACGAGCAGCTGATTGAGCGTCTGCTCGCGCTCGTCGTGGCCGCCGCCCAGGCCGGCGCCACGGTGACGGCCGACCGCGTCGATTTCGTCGATGAACACGATGCAGGGCGCGTTCTTCTTGCCCTGCTCGAACAGATCCCGCACGCGGCTGGCGCCCACGCCGACGAACATCTCCACGAAGTCCGACCCGCTGATCGAAAAGAACGGGACGTTGGCTTCGCCGGCGACGGCGCGCGCGAGCAGCGTCTTGCCGGTGCCGGGGGCGCCCATCAGGAGCACGCCTTTGGGGATGCGGCCGCCCAGTTTCTGAAATTTTTGCGGTTCCTTGAGGAACTCGATGATTTCCTGGAGTTCCTCCTTGGCCTCGTCCACGCCCGCCACGTCCTTGAACGTGACCTTCTTCTGCGAGCTCGACGAGAGCTTGGCCTTGCTCTTACCGAAGGAAAGCGCCTTGTTGCCGCCGCTCTGCATCTGGCGCATGAAGAACAGCCAGAAGCCGATCGCGAGCAGCATCGGGGCCCAGCCGAGCAGGAGCGAGGCCCAGGGGCTGGCCGTCTGCTCCTTGGAGCTGACCTGGACGCCGCGGTCCATCAGCCGGTTGACGAGGCCTTCGTACTGGGAGGGGGCGTAGGTATGAAACGTCTCGTTGCCCTTGGTCACGCCGTTGACGTCCTGGCCAACCACTTCGACCCTGGCCACGCTGCCGGCATCCACCCACGACATGAACTCGCTGAAGCTCACGCGGCGTTCGTGCTGCTGGAACTTGGTCGACACGTTCCAGATCAGGACGCCCACAATAAAGAGCGCCACCCAGAACACCAGACTCTTCAACGTACTGCTCACGCAACGCCTCCAGACTGAGCGAGGTCAAGCCGCCGTCAGACCGGCCTAAGTTTCAAGATTACCACGGCTTGCGAGGCGTCAGTTACCCGAAACGCCTCATCGATACCGTGCCCGGCTACCCAGACGATCCTGTCGGAATCGTCCACAATGAGTGGTACACCGTCGCGCAGGCGGCGGGCGACCTTGCGGTCCACGAAGAAGTCCTGCAGCTTCTTCTCGCCGTCGAGGCCAAGGGGCCGAAATCGGTCGCCGGGGCGCCTGTTCCGGACCGCAAGCGGACCAGGTGCTGCGACGACCGCCGACGCCCGGTTGCCCGCGATTGCACGGAGCGCCTCGGGGCCGTGCCCGGCCGCCACCGGTTCGGCCGAGACCACGCATCCCGCCTCAGCCAGCTCGACTTCCCCGGGAACCGGGAGACGGTAGCGGAACGCGCCCATCGCGCCCGCGTCGCCGTATGCCCCTGTTCTTAAGACGAGCCGCGCGCCAACGCGTTCCACGAAGTGGCCGGGCGCATCGACTGATCTATCAGACACTCTATCGGCGGCTCGGTTCCCTGGCGCAGCGGCGCTCGAGGTTTGGATGAGCTGAAGAGCCTCCTCGACGTGCCGGAACGACACGGGACGGCCTCCCGCCGCAGCCGTCATGGCTTTCCAGATCGCCAGCCGTGCCAGGGCTACCGGAGCACGCTCGAGCTCGGGGACCGGCAGCACCATCGCGCCCGGCTCACCGTCATCGGGTCTCGCGTCGAGTCCGCTGGCCGCGATCTGCTCTTCCATCCACGTCCACTCCGCTCGCGCAAGCTCGGCCTGGTCGGCGAGCACGTCGACGGCCGCCGGGTTGAACCGCGCCTGGAGCAGCGGCAGCAGCTCGGCCCGCACGCGGTTGCGCGGGATGCCGACGTCGCCGTTCGATTCGTCTTCGACGTGCCGGATCCGCCGCTCGCCAAGGTAGAGGCGGAGATCGCCGCGCCGGCAGTCGATGAGCGGGCGGATGACAGCGTCCCGGCGCGGGTGCATCGCCGCCAGCCCGCGGGCCCCGGCGCCTCGCAGCAAGCGCATGAGAAACGTCTCGGCCTGGTCGTCGCGCGTATGGCCGACGGCGACGACGTCCGCATCGAAATGCGCGCGCGCCCGATCGAAGAAAGCGTACCTCGCGGCGTGCGCGGCGTCCTCGAGCGAGCGACGCTCGCGTTCGGCGCGCTCGCGCACGTTCTCGCGTTCGACGAAGATGGGAACGCCGAGCGTGTCGGCGAGCGACACGCAGAATCGTTCGTCGCGATCCGCGCCCGAGACACCGGTCGCGTCGGGCTCCACGCGAAGCTGGTGGTTGAAATGAGCCAGCCCGGCCACGGTCAGTTCGCCGGCCGCTTCGAGCTCGCGCAGCAGGTGCACGAGCGCCACCGAGTCCGCGCCGCCCGACAGCGCGACAACCACACGCGTCCCGGCACGCGCGAGGTCATGGCGGCGAATCGTGCGGCGGACGGTGGTGATCACTTTCATAGTGGAGAGGCCGTCCTCCTTCGCGCTACGCGCTACGGAGGACAACCTTCACATGGCTTGCCAACCGAAGCCCGTCCTTCGCTCGCTTGCAATCCTTCGGCGAGCTGCGGAGGGCGAAGGTTGGTGCCGGGGGACGGATTCGAACCGTCGACCCCGCGCTTATGAGACGCGTGCTCTCACCAACTGAGCTACCCCGGCAGTGTGGAAACGGCGATCTTACCACGGCGTCACGTGACCACCATCGCGTCGCCGTAGCTGTAGAACCGGTATCCGGCCGCGATTGCCGCCGCATACGCGGCCCGCACCGGCTCGACCCCGGCAAACGCCGACACCAGGAGCAGCAGCGACGATCGCGGGAGGTGGAAGTTGGTCAGGAGGCCTTCGACGATTCGAAAAACAAATCCGGGGTAGATGAAAAGGTCCGTCGCCCCGGTCCCGGCAGCGACACGGCCGCCGCCCGCGATGGCGGCCGCCTCGAGCGTCCGCGTCGTCGTCGTCCCGACGGCGATGATGCGGCGGCCTTCGTCTCTCGCACGATTGATCGCCTGGGCGACGGGCTCCGAGATCGTGTATTGCTCGGCCTCCAGCCGATGATCCTCGATGCGGTCGACGCGGACCGGCTGAAAAGTCCCGTAGCCGACGTGCAGCGTGATTTCCGCGATGTCGATGCCGCGCGCGGCGAGGGACGCGTTGAGCGCGGGCGTGAAGTGCAGCCCGGCGGTCGGCGCCGCCACCGATCCGCGCTCGCGCGCGAACACTGTCTGGTAGCGCTCCCGGTCCGCGGCACGATCGTCGCGCTTGATGTACGGCGGAAGGGGCATGTGTCCGATCGACTCGATCGCGTCATCGACCGATCCGCCGTCCTCGCGCCACAGGCGGATGGTACGGCGGCCGTAGAAGTGGTGCGCGACCACCTCGCCCTGAAGAAGATGTGGCGTGGCAGACCCCTCGAAGATCACCCGCGCGCCTGGACGAAGCTTCTGTCCCGGGTGCATGAGGGCCTGCCAATGTTCACCGGCCTGCCCTGCCTCCCGGCCTGCCTGCCTGCCCTGCCTGCCGGCCTGCCCGTGTCGTCCGCCCGATGAGGAGACACTCGACCGCGCCTCCGCTCGGCACGCGCCTGCCCAGCAGCCGCGCGGGAAACACCCGCGTGTTGTTGACGACCACGAGATCGCCCTCGCGCAAGACGAGTGGGAGGTCGGAGATGGCGCCGTGGACGACACGGCCCGTGTGTCGATCGAGGTGGAGAAGCCGCGACTCGCCGCGCTGCGCGACGGGTTCCTGCGCGATGAGTTCCGGAGGGAGATCGAAGTCGAACTCGCGGACGTCCACGTCCGCGAGTGTACGCCAGAGGCTTAGTGCACCAGATGGTCCGGCGGAAACGCACTCGCGCGGCGCCGATCGTCGGCGAGGATCGTCCAGAGCGCCTGATCGAGGTAGACGCCGTTTCGCAGGAACGACCGCTGCAGGACACCTTCCTGCGTCGCGCCGAGCTTGTGCAGTGCGCCGTTGCCGCGGCCGTTCTGGAGCGCCGCGCGCGCCTCGAGCCGGTGCACGCCGACCACATCGAACACGAAGTCGAGGACGAGCTCTGCGGCGTCCATGAAAAGGCCGCTGCCCCAGTGCTCGCCGCTGAGGGCGAAGCCCCACTCGGCGATGTCGAACCCGGGCTGAAGGGCCCTGACCTGGAACAGGCCGACGACCGTGTCGGTGTCTTTCAACGTGATCCCGAACGCGAACGACTGTCCGGCTTCGCGCTGCCGCTGCGTCCACGCGACGAACTTCTCGAACCCGTCGAGCGTCGGCGGGGGCGGCGAGATCAGCCGCGTGACTTCAGGCGAGCCGAACGCGGTCAGCAGCGCCGGCGCGTCGGACGCGCGCAGCTCGCGAAGGGCAACGGCCGCTCGCTGGAGAACCGGGAGACCGGTGCGCCAGTCGCGAGCGGAGGGCGTCGGCTTCGGCTTGACCGCAGGGGCAACAGCGGCCGGAAACAGGTCGAACCCCGATGGCGATGGCCATTACCGTGCCCCCAGCAGTCCGGTCGACGTGCCCCAGACGATGTTGTCCAGATCCAGCTCGGTGCCCCAGACGATGTTGTCGTCGTCGGACGTGCCCCAGACGATGTTGTCATCGTCGTAGGAGGTGCCGCCCACAACGCTTCCGCTCCGGGTCGTGCCCCAGATGATGTTGTCCTCGCCGTCCCACGTGCCCCAGATGATGTTGTCCTGATCATCGTAGGTGCCCCAGACGATGTTGTCGTCGTCCATGGTGCCCCAGATGATGTTGTCGTCGTCTGAGGTGCCCCAGATGATGTTCTTGCCCTTGGTCTTCTGGCCGATGACGCGATTCTCCCAGACGAGATGCGTGCCCCAGATGATGTTGTCGTCGTCGGACGTGCCCCAGACGACGTCCCGGTTCTTCACGATCACCCGGGTGCCCCAGATGATGTTCGACCCCCAGATGATGTTCTTGGTCCAGAGCCTGTTGTGGGTGCCCCAGATGATGTTGGTGCCCCAGACGATGTTCTTGAAGTAGATCATCTGGCCGCCGAGAACCGCGTTGTCCCAGATGATGATCCCGGACCACGGATTCTGCGCGCCGCCAATCGTCGTGTAGCCTGGCACGCCGCTCGCCAGCCACCACGAATTCATCCGCGCGCGGGTGTCAATCGCGCTGGCCAGCGCAACGGCGCCGCCCGCGTTCACCTCGCCCGCCCCCTGCGTCAGGTAGTCGGCGTCCGGCAGCCTGATCGCCGTGTACTCGACGATCGCCTTGACGGCGTTCGGCATCAGCCCGCCGTTCGCGTCGAGCACCAGCGCGGCCACGCCCGCCGCAATCGGAGCGGCCATGCTCGTGCCCGTCAGATCGAGCATCGGGTTGCCGTTCACGGTCTGCCTGTTGTTCGGCAGGTTCGTGTAGAGATACGACGAAGTGTCCGTGTTGGACACGATGTGCACGCCCGGCGCCACGACGTCGGGCTTGGCCACGGCGTCGAACCAGGTCGGACCGCGCGAGCTGAACGCGGCAACGGCGTCTCCGTCGCGCGTGATCGAATTCTTCGTATCCACCGCGCCGACCGCGATCGACGAGGGCGCGTTGGCGGGCGAGTTGATCCCGGTGTAGCCGGATTCGCCGTCGCCGTTCTGATCGAGCCCGTTGTTGCCGGCCGCGACGACCACCACGATGCCGGCCCGGACCGCGCGCTCCACGGCCTGCACGAGCGGGTCGAACTTCGCCGGCGAATAAATCGGGTGACCGAGCGACAGGTTGATGACCCTGACCCCGAGCGTGCGGTTGTGGGCGATCACGTACTCGATCGCCTTGATCACCATGCTCGTCGTGCCCTGGCCCTGTGCGTCGAGCACCTTCAGCGCCACGAACTTGACGGCCGGCGCGACACCCTGGTGCTCGTAGTTCGAGAGCACGCCGGCGCTGCCGAGCAGGCCGGCCACATGCGTGCCGTGCCCGAAGTCGTCATACGGTGCCGGCTGGCTCGGCTGGCCGTTCGCCAGGTTCGTGAAGTCGTAGAAGCCCGCGATGCGCGACAGCGGGAGATCCGCGCTCGGCGACAGGCCCGAATCGATCAGCGCGACGACGACGCCGTCGCCGTTGACGCTGCCGGGGGCCGCGACATTGCTGAGACCGAGCGTCTGACGGAGGACGTTGGTCGAGGCCACGCGCGCCGCCGTCACGAGCGGGGTCGTTGCGGGCGCCGGCGTCACGGGCGCCGCGACCTTGTACTGCGGGGTGCGGCCTGCTCCGACCGCCCGCACAATCGCGTCAGCGGAGACCGACAGCACCCGTGGGTGCTTGGCGAGCTCCTGGACGTCTTCGCTGTGGACAACGGCGGTCAGCGCGTCGCCATCGGTCTCGTCGCTGACGATGTCGCCGTGGTCGGACAGGGCTTTCCGAATCTCGCCCCGATGGCCGGGCGCAGTCATCACGATGACTCGCTGGGCCGCCCCACCCTTCCGGAGCGCGGCGCGGAGCGAGCGGTCTATTTTTGAAGCGGGAGAGGCATCCTGCGCCCGAACTGACGTAACGCCGACGAAGGCCAGAAGCGCGGCAAGAACCAGGGAATACACACGACGGGTATGAATCACGCGGTCAACCTTAGCAATTTGCCCGCCATAGCCCGGCTTGACACACGAATCGGCCCGAAGTGCATGAACGGTAAGGGCATATGGGCATGTTTGGCCACTGATGGTATTTTAGACGACATAATGGTTTTGTTCAAGACCTGCACAGGGTGATTCTTGCCGCGCCCGCTACTCGTCCATTTGCCTATACTTATGTCTGTATATGACATTGTGGACTGATTTGGTACATCAAGTTCGATAATTGAACACTTCAGAGGCGTTTCAGACGAATCGACCGAGGTCGAAGCGACCACGTGCCCGAAGCAGTGGCTTCCAAAGGTCCCCGATCTTTCGGAGCCGCGCCGGCACGTTCTTCACGGTGAAGTCCTCGATGCGGATGCCGCGCTCGACTTCCGTCCATGTGACCGGGGTGGACACGGCAGCCGCCGGATGCGGACGCACCGAGTACACGGACGCGAGCGTCCGGCCCCACGCATTCTGGTTGTAGTCGACGAGCACCCGGCCCGCAGGCCGTTTCGCCACGCGGTATTCAGCGGTCATCAGCCCCGGGTGCCGGGACGCCAGTTCGTGGCCCAGGGCTTTTGCAAACGTCCACACCTCTTTCTGGACGGGGCCCCGCACGATCGGGGTGTAGATGTGCAGTCCCTTCGAGCCGGTCGTCTTCACGACCGACGGCATCTTCAGCGTCTCGAGCGCTTCCCGAACGACGAGCCCCGCCTCGAGCACGCGCTCGAACGGCGCACCGGCGCCGGGATCCAGATCGAAATGCAGGTAGTCCGGACGATCGACATCGTCGGTCGGTGCGTACCACTGGTTCAGGTCGATGCAGCCGAGGTTCACGACCCACAGCAGCGACGCCAGGTTCTGGATCACCGGGAAGTCGATGACTTTCCCGGAGCCGTGATCGATCGCGCAGGTCTCGATCCACGCGGGACGCGGCGACGGCGCGCGCTTCATGAAGAAAAAGGGCCCGGCCGCCCCGTGCGGGTAGCGCTTCATGACCATCGCGCGATCGCGGATGTGCGGCAGCAGGACGCCCGCGACCGACGCGTAGTACCGCAGCAGATCGCCTTTGGTCAGCCCGAGCTCCGGCCAGAAGAGTTTTCGGAGGTTGGTCAGGCGGACGTCCTTCCCGTCCACGCTGAGGACGACGTTGTCTTCCCCCGATGGAATCGACGGAATCGAGGGAATCGACGGAATCGCTGTGGCCATCAGCGCCATCAGCTCCTGGGCTTGAGCGGGAGCCTGGGCGGGCGCGGGCCGTGCCTGACGGCGCCCGCCACCGGCACGTACTCCAGCTCGACGCCCTCGCTGGCCTTCCTCAGCAGGAGACCTCCGCGCGACATGTCCCCGCGGCCGACGAAATCAACCGGGAACCGGAGCCGCTCGCCGAAGATCGCGCCGAGCACGCCGACGTACTTCGGCGACGCGATGCTTCCGAGCAGCACCACGTCGCGGGCGTTTCCGATTTCCTCGAGCAGCGAATGCGCGCTGCGCTCGAGCGCCTCCCTGTATCGGGCGTTCGCGGAATCGATGTCGCCGTCCGCAAACTCGAGGATGGACCCGTGGGTCACGCGTGCGTCGGGGCTCTGCAGTCCCGTGGTCGGCGTGATGACGTGGATGTCGCGCGCCGCGGCGAAGTGGCGCGCGTACGTCAGCTTGCCGCGGAAGTAGAGGCTGCTGAAGAACGTGAAGACGTCGCCGAGCGGCGCGCCGCCGGCCGACCGGAGCTGCGACGCGAGCGGCATGGCGGAACGGGGCGACAACAACTGCGCCGCCCGTCTGCCGCGGCAGCTCGCCGGAGAGAGGATGAAGACCCGATTCAAAATCCCCAGCGAAGGAGAACGGCGCCGACGGTGAAGCCGGCCCCGACCGACGCCAGCAGCACGAGGTCGCCCTTCTTGAGGCGTCCGGAGCACACGGCGTCGTTCAGGGCGAGCGGGATGGTCGCCGCGGTCGTGTTCCCGAATTTGTCGATGTTGATGATCATCTTGTCCGGCGCCAGGCCGAGCTTCTCGGCCGCCGACTCGATGATGCGGCGGTTGGCCTGGTGCGACACGAACAGATCGAGATCGGAGGTCGTGAGGCCGTTGCGCTTGAGAATGCGGTGCGCGATTTCTTCGGTCTTGCGGACGGCGAACTTGAACACCGCCCGCCCGTCCTGCTTGACGTAGTGCATGCGCTTGTCGACGGTCTCGTGCGAGGGCGGGTGCAGGCTGCCCCCGCCCGGCATGAACAGCGAGTCTCCTCCGCTCCCGTCGATCTCGTGCTCGAAATCCAGGATCGCGCAGTGCTCGTCCTCGGCGGCCGAGACCACGACGGCGCCCGCACCGTCGCCGAAGAGCACGCACGTGGCCCGATCCTTGTAGTCGATGATGCTCGACATCACGTCGGCGCCGACCACGAGCGCATGTTCGTGCGCGCCGGTGGCGACCAGCTGGCTGGCGGTGGTCAGCGCGTACGTGAACGCCGAGCATGCGGCGCTGAGATCGAAGCCCCACGCATGGCGGGCGCCGATCTTGTGCTGAATCAGGCACGTCGTGCTCGGGAACAGCATGTCCGGCGTGACGGTGCCGGTCACGATGAGGCCGATGTCATCGGGCGTGAGGCCCGCGCGGGCAATCGCCTTGATCGCGGCCTCCTTGCCCAGATCCGACGTCGCCACGCCGGGCGCCGCGATGTGCCGCTCGCGGATGCCGACGCGCTGCATGATCCAGTCGTCGGTCGTGTCGACGAGTTTCTCGAGGTCGGCGTTGGTCAGGACGTTCGGCGGCACGTACGTCGCCAGCGATCTGATCATCGTCGGCCTGCCGCCGACACGGGTGTTCTTCCGCGCGTTCACCACAACCGCGAATCCCTTCTTCGATCGTCAGGGGCGTCGAGCCCGAAGTACTGATACGCCCGCAGCGTCGCCACGCGCCCGCGCGGGGTGCGATCGAGAAAGCCGACCTGAATCAGGAACGGCTCGTAGATGTCTTCGATGGCGTCCTTCTCTTCGCTGATGGCGGCGGCGATGGTGCCGACGCCGACAGGCCCGCCTCCGAACTTGTCGATGATCGTCCGCAGCAGCTTGCGATCCACTTCGTCGAACCCGTGCTCGTCCACTTCGAGCAGCTTCAACGCCGCGTGGGTGACGTCGAGGGTGATCGTGCCCTCGGCGCGCACCTGCGCGTAGTCGCGGACGCGCCGGAGGAGGCGGTTGGCGATGCGCGGCGTGCCGCGCGAACGCCGCGCGAGCTCGGCCGCGGCGCCGTCCTCGAGCGGCACGGCCAGAATCCGCGCCGACCGCCGGATGATCTCCTCCAGGTCGCGCTCGGCGTAGAACTCGAGCCGGTGCACGATGCCGAACCGCGCCCGCAGCGGCGACGTCAGCAGCCCCGCGCGCGTCGTCGCGCCGATGAGGGTGAACTTCTTCAGCGGCACCTTCACCGATCGGGCGCCCGGGCCCTGACCGATCATGATGTCGAGCTCGTAGTCCTCGAGCGCGGGGTACAGAATCTCTTCGATCGTCGCCGACATGCGATGAATCTCGTCGATGAACAGCACGTCGTGCTCGGCCAGGTCCGTGAGAATGCCCGCCAGGTCGCCCGGCTTCTCGAGCACGGGCCCCGACGTCGCGCGGATGGGGACGCCCAGTTCGTTGGCGATGACGTAGGCGAGCGTCGTCTTGCCGAGACCGGGAGGGCCGTAGAGCAGCACGTGGTCCAGCGCCTCGCCACGCCTCGTGGCCGCGGTGATCGACACCTGCAGGTTCTCGCGGACGCGATCCTGGCCGATGTAGTCGTCGATGGCGCGCGGACGCAGGCCGACCTCGTCCTGCGCCTCTTCTTCGACGCGAGCGGCGGTCACAATGCGGTCGTTCGTCACGGCAGAGGCGTCACTTCGCGACTTCTCTCAGGGCCTGCTTCAGCGTCCGTTCGAAGCCGGCGTCGCGGCCAATCGCCTTCAGGGACGCATCGACCGCCTTCTCGGCAAGCGGCCGATGATACCCCAGGTTCACGAGCGCGGAGAGCAGATCGTCGCGCACGCTGGCCGCCGCCGGCGTGGCCTCGCCGGCCGCCTCGGTGGCGCGGGCGCGCGGCAGCCGATCCTTCAACTCGAGCACGATGCGCTCGGACGTCTTCTTGCCGACGCCGGGAATGGCCGTGAGCCGCGCGAGGTCGCCCCGCTCGATCGCGCCGACCAGATCGGGCGGCTCGATGCCGGACAACACCGCCAGCGCGAGCTTCGGACCGATGCCGCTGATGCTGATGAGCCGATCGAACAAATCGAGCTCGAGCGCCGTCGCAAAGCCGTAGAGCGCCAGCGCATCCTCGCGCACGTGGGTGTGCACGCGCAGCGCCACCTCGGCGCCGGGCTCGCCCAGCCCGTAGAACGTCGAGAGCGGGACGGCGACGTCGTACCCGACACCGCCCGCTTCGACGATGACCCGGGTCGGCTGCTTCTCGAGGATCCTTCCCCTGAGGTGTGCGATCACGGCCGGTAGTGGCGCCAGCTGGTCGCCGATTTCGGCGACCGGGCGGCGGCCAGGACGTTCGCGACGTGTGCCGGCGCCTGCGCATGCACGTGGCAGATGGCCACGGCGAGCGCATCGGCGGCGTCGTGCGGCGACGGCACCGCCGTCAGACCGAGCAGCAGCTTGATCATCTGCTGGACCTGCGTCTTCTCGGCGCGCCCGTAGCCGACCACCGCCCGCTTGATCTCCGCCGGCGTGTACTCCACCACCGGCACACCCGCTTCGACCGCCGCCAGCATGGCCACGCCCCGCGCGTGCCCGAGCTTCAGCGCGCTGCGCACGTTGTTCGAATAGAACAGGTTCTCGATCGCGACCGAATCGGGCCGGCAGTCCGCCAGCAGCGCCGCCAGGCGCGTGTGGATGACGAGGAGCTTCTCGGGAAACGTGGCGTTGGGCGGAGCGCTGATGGCCCCGCAGACGAGCATGCGGTGCCGCGACCCGTCGGTCTCGACGCAGCCGTAACCGGTGCGCTCGGAACCTGGGTCGATCCCGAAAATCTTCACGCGAGCGAGGCCTCGATCTCCTTCTCCGAGATGTCGAAGTTCGACCACACGTGCTGGACGTCGTCGTAGTCGTCGAGCGCTTCCATGAGCTTCAACATCTGCTGGGCGACCTTGCCTTCGAGCTTGACGTAGTTCTGCGGAATCATCGAGACCTGGGCGCTCGCTGGCTCGATGCCCAGGCTTTTTACGGCCTCGTTCACGGCGGTGAACGCTTCCGGCGCGCTCAGCACCTCCCAGTTGGGATCATCGTCCTGCAGGTCGTCGGCGCCCGCGTCGAGCACGGCCGCCAGCAGCTTCTCTTCGTCCGCTTTCGCCTTCTCGACGACGATGTAGCCCTTCTTCGAGAACATCCAGGCGACGGCGTTGGCGGCCGCGAGGTTGCCGCCGTGTTTCTCAATCAGGTGCCTCAACTCGCCGACCGTGCGGTTCTTGTTGTCGGTGAGCACGTCGATGATGACCGCCGCGCCGCCAGGACCGTACGCTTCGTACTGCGCTTCCTCGTACGACACGCCCGGCTCTTCACCGGTGCCGCGACGGATCGCGCGCTTGATGTTTTCGGCGGGCATGTTGGCCGCCTTGGCGTCGGCGATGATCGTCCGAAGCCGGGGGTTCATGTCGGGATCGCCCCCGCCGGCGCGCGCCGCGACGGTCAGTTCCTTGATGATGCGCGTGAAAATCTTGCCGCGCTTGGCGTCAAGGGCGCCCTTCTTGTGCTTGATCGACGCCCATTTTGAATGGCCGGACATGGTTGAAGCTCCAGATGGCAAACCGCCGAGAAACCCCAGACAAATCAACGAGATGGAACGGAAAATCTTACACCTTTTCCGCCAAGAGGATCCACACGTCGGCGCGCGCGTCCCAGGGCTGGCCGCGATAGTCGCCAAGCACCGTTTTCACGCGGAATCCGGCCCGTTCGAGCCTGCGCCGCATTTGCGGGATGGACAGTGTGCGGAATGTCAGCTCGAAGCAGTGCTCGGTCGTACGCCCCCCGCGGCGTTCCACGTACCGCTGGTCGAACGTGGTGAGCCGGCGCCCCGGGTCCTGCCGGACCGACTCCACGAGCGTCAGGCGGCCCCCGCCGCGCAACCGGCCCACGAGCTGGACCCGGCTGTCGTATTCGCGCCAGTTGGGAACGTCCGGAACCAGGTCGATGCCGAACGTCCCGCCGCGCCGGAGCACGCGCGCCACGGATTCGAGCGTGGCCTGCAGATCGCGCTCGCGGATGAGCGACTGCAGAACGCCGTAGGGCGCGAGCACCATCGAGAAGCGCCCCCGCTTGAACGGAAGCGCACGGATGTCGGCGCGCACGAACGGAATCCGGCGGGAGGTTCGAGCGGCCCGCGCCGCGGCGCGCGCGAGCATCGGCCCCGATCGGTCAACGCCGACAAGGCTGACGCCGGCGCGTGCGAGCGGCAGCGAGATGCGGCCGGTGCCGCACCCGAGCTCGAGCACTGTTCCCTTCGCCTCGGCGGCCACCCGGCGCCAGAACGCGACGTCGCGCCGCCCCAGCGTCCGCGCGTTCTCCCAGTCGTAGAACGGCGCGTACGCGTCCCAGCCTTCCCAGCCTTGCTTCGCCACGTCAAATCTTAGTCGCAATGACTGCGCATCACGAAGACACGAAGGTCACGACTTCGTGTTCTTCGTGACTTCGTGATGAGACGGGCGCTAGTCGGAAACCGCGAGCTCGCCGGGCACGATGGGGCGCGTGCGCGGCAGCCGGCCGAGGCGCGCGAGGTTGCCGACGAACGCGAGGATGGCGATGAAGATCGCGAGCTTGAGCGTGTCGCCGATCGTCGTCCGCGGGATCACTTTCCACATGAGCCAGAGCGCGGGCTGCGCGAAGCAGACGGCCCAGACCGACCCGTAGAAGTAGCGCCGCTCGTGCCCTTCGCCCTTGGTCGACGGCTTCACCCGCGGAAGTTTCCCGAACGCACCGAGCAGCCAGATCGATCCGGCGAGAGGAAAGTACGCATACCGGTAGATCTGCTTGAGATACCACTGCCCCGTGACGATGGCGACGACGAGGCCGGTGATGTTGAGGACCGCGAACGTGATGACCTCGCTCCACGCGAACGTGTAGCACACGCGGCGATAGAGCGGGTTCGGCCGGTCCTCCGTGAACCGGATGATGTACGGCTTTGGCTCGACGCCCGGCAGGCCGCCGCGAAGGCCGGCGATGCCCGTGCCGACGAGCACCAGGCCGAGCCAGAGCGCCATGCGCGTGTCGAACCCGTGCTCGAACAGATCGAAGGTCAGCGGACCGGGCGCGATGAAGAAGACGAAAATCCAGATCGGCCAGTGATTGAATCGGTAATAGAGCTTGTTGCGTTCACGGATCTTGCGGTCCGACGCGTATTCGACGGGAATCTCTGGCACGAGCGTCGAGTATAACTCGGCCTCACCTGACGCGAGAGAGCCGATGCAGCGCGATGCCGGCGGCGACGGCCAGATTCAGCGAGTCCACGCGGGGGGCGATGGGGATGCGGACACGGTGGTCCGCGGCGGCTTCCGAGGCGGCGCTGAGCCCGGGGCCCTCGCTGCCGAAGAGGAGCGCGAGCGGCGCGGAACCGAGCGATGCGGGCAACTCGTCGAGGTCGCACCCGGCGCCGGCGGGCGTGAAGGCGGCGATGATGAAACCGCGCGCTTTCAAGCCGGCCAGCGCGGCCGGCCACTCGTCCGCCCCGTTCGTCAGCCGCGCGAATGGAACGTGCAGGGCCGCCGCCATCGACGTGCGGATCGCCTTGCGGTAGAGCGGATCGCACGAGGCGGCGTCGAGCAGCACGGCGTCCGCACCGAAGGCGGCGGCGTTCCTGAACACGCCGCCCACGTTGTCCGCGTTGGTCACGCCCTCCAGGACCACGACGAGCCGCGCCTCCGCCAGGACGTCGTCAATGATCGGCGGTGAAGGCCGCGCGGAGAGCGCAAGACATCCGCGGTGCACGTCGTACCCGGCGATACCCCGGAAATCGGGCGCTTCGCAGATATAGATCGGCACCGATGGCTCGAGCGCCGCGAGGGCCGGCTCGAGCGCGCGGCAGGCCGCCTCGCTCAGAAGCAGCGACTGAATGGCGTATCGGCCTTCGGCAATGAGGCGCTCGACGACAAGCCGCCCCTCCGCGACGAAGAGCCCGCGCGCCCGGATCAAATCGGGATCCATGACCGACCGGTACGCGCTCACGCGCGGATCGTCGGGGCCGCTGATGCGCACGACCGGCATGCGCGTCGATCAGATGACGCGTGCCTGACGCATGACCGCTTCGGACTTCTGCCGGATTTCGCGCGCGACCTCGAACGAATCCCCCTGCTGGAACTTCGGCAGGAACAATTCGACCGACAGCGGGCCCGCGTATCCCTTCTCAGCCAGCTTGCGCAGGATTTTCACCAGCGGCGTGACACCGTCGCCGGGAATGACGCGCGTCGTCTGGTCGAGCAGCTCGCGCGGCATATCCGGCACGTCCTGGAAGTGCACGTGCCCGATGTCGCCCGGACGCAGCAGATCGAGGTCCTCGAACTTGCTCTGGCCCGACCAGAAGTGATAGCAGTCGAACAGAATCTTCATGTTCGGGTGCGCCGCCTCGCGCGTCATCTTGATCGCCGTGCCCAGCGTGGCGATGAAGGTAGACGCGCGCACGAACTCGGCCATCGCGATCATGTCGGCCTGCTTCGCGATGTCGCCGACCTGCCGCATGTTGTCCACGCCGGCCTTGTAGTCGTCCTGCGTGAATTTCGCGGTCGTCGGGGTCGGCGCGTAGAGACGCTTCAGCCCCAGCTCGCCCAGCATCGCGCAGCGCCTCTTCAGGTCCTCGAGGCCGGCGGCGTGGTTGGGGTTCGGCTCCCAGAGGCCCTGGACACCGCAGGCGCAGGAAACGGGCGTCAGCCCCAGGTCGGTGAGCACTCGTTTCGCCGCGGCAAGGGAGTCCGTTTTCAGGAACTCGTCGAGCAGCTGCACGGTAATCTCGACGTTCTTGATTCCGGCGCGCGCCCAGCCCTCGAGCGACCGGCGGTATCCGGCAGCGGCGGAGGTGTTCTGGTGAATGGCTAACGACATTTTTCCTTCGGCCGCGCCGACTCCGGTCGGCGCCGCTGACAGCGCAAGAGGAGCGAGAAGCATCGTTCGTCGTGACAGCATGGATGGCCTCCGGGTGCGGTCAGTATTGCCGAAACGTCAATTCAGGTCGCATCGCGTAAGTTGTTGATTATAGGTACTTTGCGTCGCTGGGTCATTAGCCACGCGCTGGGCGAACGCCATAGGCAAGACGCAATGGCCCGTCATCTGTGCCTATGAGCACGACGTGAGGAAGTTCTAGCCGTTTCTTCAACAGCGAGATCGTCTTTCTAGCAACGTAGGAAATCTGATTGCTCCGTATTCCTTGCAAACTTTGCCTCGGGAACCAGAATGGGGTACCACCGTCGATTCCCGAGGTCCACTTTTGGTGCCTGGGGGGCATGGGCTGGAAGGCCGTTGCCCTGGTGGCTCCCTGAGTGGTTCGACCCGGCGACGAGTCTCTTTCGTATTCGTGAAAGGTAGCGTGCTAGGAACAAGGTTGGACGAGGCCGTGGTTCAGGTGGCGGACCCGTCTAGCGGTACGCGCCTGACTGCCCCGCCTCAATCGAGGCCCGATGTGTCGCACGCCGTTCGGGATGGATTTTTCCGCGCGCCCTCAACGACATGTTCACGTTCGTGAGAAACGCGGGGTTCTTGGTCGGGTTGACGACGTATGAGGCCCCCAAGCGTACAGCTTCGCGCTCCAGGACGACATCGTGCGTGGCATCCGTGATCACGACGGCTAAGTTCGATTGATTCAGTTGAGCGCGCAGGGCTAGACCGACGCCATTGAACGCGCCCAGCCGGACGGCAGCCACCAACAGATCAGGGCGAATTGAGATGAGCGAGGCCTGGGCCGACTTGAACGAGGTCGCTGTCGTGACCTTGTAGCCGTCCTTTGTCAGGAGCGCCGTGAGTTGCCGCAGTACCGATCCGTCGGTGTGAACGAGCAGAACAGATGGATACATTTTCAATGCCCGCACACACCGTAGCCCTTGAGCCAACGAAAAGCTGTTTCCTTTTGGACACCCTGAACAAAGGCCTCGCGCCATCCAAAGGAGACGGCGATCTTTGCCACACCGACCTGCTCAAGTCACGCCGCCCGCCGACCAGATCGCCAAACCCCACGGAGAATGAGGGCGTTATGCGCGACTGCCGATCCTGCCTGTCAATAACATGACAATCAGCACCAGGAGAATCAGCCCGCCAAGACCGCCCCCCACTAGCGGGCCACCTACGTAAAGACCCCCCCCGCCGAACAGCAATAGAAGGATTATCAACAGAACTACAAGGCTCATCGCGCACTCCTCTCGGATTTCGGTGATTCGATCATCACCTCGATCGTGAACATGACGATATCGCATGACTCTCTCGCCAGACTGTTCCGGATTGCACACGACAAATCGTGTAGCGGCGCTGTCGGTCTGGCTGCCGACGATCGCGGACGGAACTGTGCGCTTGCGCACAGGTGGCGATCGGTTCGCGAGTTACGCTGAAGGGTCAGACCCGATGCGCGTCACACTCATGATTCGTCACGGCCACGCGGCTGATGTCACGCCGCGTCCGGCAAAGCCGGGTCTGGGCAGACGTTGAAGGAACAGGATTCGGCTTTCAGGGGAGATTTCGACATGGATCACACCTACAAGACTATCGAGTTGGTTGGGTCTTCTCGGACCGGCACGGACGATGCCATCCGAAACGCGGTCGCGAAGGCAGCGCAGAGTCTGCGCAACCTTCGCTGGCTCCAGGTGATCGAGACGCGCGGTCACATCGAAAACGCTGAAGTCGCCCACTGGCAAGTGACGATCAAGGTTGCTTTCACGCTGGAAGACAATCCTTAGACTGTCTGACTACGAGGACGACGTAGGGACAGCGCAGCCATGCGCGTGCCATGCGCGTTGTTCACAACGGCACACGCGATAGCAACCACGTCGATCAGATCGTGGCCGCCGTTGGCCCCGCTGTCCGGGCCTAATGAGTGCGGTCTGGCGGTCGCATGTCTTTCAGATCGCGCACGGTGCGTTGAGCCTCTTGCAAGAACTTCATCTGTTCGAGTGTTGAGTGCAGCGAGTCCGCCGTAGCGGCAACCGACTCGATCGTGGCGTGTCGAGCGTCCTCGGCGACGGCGCGCGCCTCCTCGGTAGCCACACGGAGTCGCTCCTGGTCCTGCCGGATCTTCTCGAGCTCCTCGCGGTAGCGATCACGGACCTCTCTCGCTTCCTCCGCCAATACCCTGAACTGTTCCTCGTCTCTCCTGGACGACTCGGCCTCGTCGCGGCGCTTTTCCGTCACCTCGCGGCCTTGCTCGGCGTCCTCACGGCCATCCTCCGCCTGCTTGCGCAGGCGCTCCGATTCGCGGCGCTCTTGCTCCGTCAGGAGTTCATTTGTAGACACGTGTATTCCTCGTCGATCGACATCTCCGTGCGCTACGCACAGGTATCTGAAAGCATCTTGACCGACAGCACGTTGAACCTCGGGAGCGGCTTGCTCTCCGTCGCACGCTCGTTCGCAATTGATGCGTCACCGTTCTTGCCGCTGCTGCCACTCGTCCCAGTAACCTCGACCTGGTGGCCGAGGTGAGCTCTGAATTCCCCGCCCTGCAAGTCATACGGGCCAGTGCGGTCGCTCGCGCTGGCTCTGTCGGAGCCGACCGTTGCGCTGCTTCCTGCCTTTGCGGTTGACGATGGTGGCTGCTCGCGACGAACCGCGTTCGCGAGCACATAGTGATCCGCATCGATGCCTTGCGCCACGCACCCGGTGAGGGTGACGCTTGTGGCGTGTGCCTTCGACGTGGCCCTTTTCGGGTTGGCTTGTTGTGCTGCCATGATGGTGGTTAGTCCGAAGACCGCACTCACGACGAAGACGGCATTTCGCAGATTCACGGTTGCACCTTCTCTTGAACGGTCTGGTGTGTTCGCCTTTAGTTCACAACGCAGTGTACGGGCACGCGTACGAAGACGTTGTCTCTAAAAGGACACACCGTCGGCAGGTCGGAGCGATGCGCAAACGCACAGGCTCGCGAGTGCGCTGGCCCCATGATGAAGAAAGAAGGATTTGGCGTTCGCTCAACCGTCGGCACCGGGCGTGCCCAGCCACAGCCGTTTGACCTACGGCATCGCGGCGGTGGCGACATAGTGCGGATGCACTAGAGCCATCGGCCCGGCCAGGGTTAGGGCCTTGAGAGGAGACCGCGATTTCACAACCTATACGACCGCGGCAGTGGGCACCGGACTCCGAGGAAGGTCGACGGTAAAGACGCATCCTATGCCCGGTAAGTTGCGGGCATAGAGTCGGCCGTTATTCGCTTCGATGCCCCATCGGCTGAATGCGAGACCGACGCCCAAGCCCGTTCGATCGGCTCCGCGCTGCTCGAATGGGCGGAAGCGTTCATCGACGTTTGCGGTTGGGAGACCACCACATTCATCTTGTACCTCGATGAGCACGCGTTCGATGTTGCCGCCGACCCGCAGGGTCACCGTCGTGTGAGGCCGTGTAAACTTGAAGGCATTCTGCGGCAAATTTATGACGACCGCTGAGAGGATTTGTCGATCTGCCCCGACCATCACGCCGTTCTCCACGGGCAGTACCGTGAAGGTGATGCGACTGCTGAGTGCTTCCAGTGACGCGGCGGGGGCGAGTTCTGCGATGAATTCAGACACGAGGAACTGCTCTCGATTCTGCACGCCGTGCGCGAGACGAACCTCCGCGAGGGAGCGCGTACTGAGCTGAGCTCGCGTAGTCCCATCAGGCTGCGGTGGAGTACGGCCCCGGTACTCCCTGCGACTCCGACATTTCCTGTTTTGAGCACCTCGAACGCGACGAGGGCGATGTTGACCAAGTTCCGCACCTCATGGGCTAAGAATCCAGCACGCGCGGTTTCTCCTTCGACAGTGGTCTGATTTTGCTGCCGGCCGAATTCAGTCACGGCGCCAGCGATCGCATCGTCAAGGCATCGGTTCAACGTGCGAAAGTCGTCGGTGCTGATGGGGGCGTTCAGCTTCACAGCCAGTTCGGTGATTGCCTGGCAGACGTCGCCATAATCGTGCACGACCTGCGACACCGTGAATCCCTGAAGGAGAAGGTCGTGGCCGTGAAGGATCGCGGTCCTGCTAATCTCTGGTGTGGACGTCAGACCGAGGCGCAACTGGTCCTGCAAACTGGTCCAGGAACACCGGCACGCCGTGTTCGATCTCCGCCTTGGTAGGCGGCGGAAGGGACCTCGTGACCACTTTCGCCCTGCAACGGCTGACGATCTCGTCCCGATTGACCTCGATAAATTCATGAAGCATCGATCTCTTCCCAGAGCGATCGTATCGCTTGAGCTGAGCGAATGGTTGTTCACAACTGCACAGGTGGCCTGTCCTGCGGGTTCTCAGCCAGTACGGTGATTATCGTGTCTCGCGGTGGTTCAGGGCGTCTCAGGCAGGCTCGGTCAGAACTGACGAAACGTCAGGTTGAAACGGCCCTCGATGCCGAGGGCCGGCGGCGCGGTGCCGGGCACGATGCGCGAGACGCCGTGGTAGCGCAGCCGCGCGGGGCCGCCGAACACGAACGCGTCGCCGGATTCGAGCCTGATGGCGTCAACAGGATCGCGGCGGCGCAGGCCGCCGAACAGAAAGCGCGCCGCATCGCCGACCGACACGGAAACGACGGGATGGCCGGCCGAGAGCGAGGCCTCGCTTTCATCCTTGTCCTGATGCACGCCCATGTGTCCCGCGGCGTCATAGTGGTTCATGATGCACAGGTCGGCGTCGAGCCGCATGCCGACCGATTCGGCAATCCCGTTGGCCAGCCGCCTGAAATCGTCGGGCAGCGGCGGCACGGTCAGGCCGTCGAAATCGGACCGGCTGAGCTCGTATTTGTACAACAGGCCGTTCCAGTGCTTCCCCAGGCACAGCATGCGGACGTGCATCAGGCCCCCGCCGCGCACCCTCGGCACGTAACCCGGCACCGGGCCGTCCATCAGCGCACGGCACTGCTCGACCAGGTCCCGCTGGTTTTCGAGGGAAAGACAGCCCGACAGGTGAAACGCCCCCGGCGCGATTTCCACGGGTTTACGTTACCATTGCACTCCATGCAACGGCTCGCGCGGGTGTGCCTTGCGGTCGCGTTCCTCGCGCTCGCGGGCCCCGTTGACGCGCATCCCGTGCCCTTCAGCTACCTCGACGTGCAGGTGCAGAAGAACGGGCTCGACGTGTCCATCGTCGTGCACATCTTCGACGTGGCCCACGATCTCCAGCTCGCGCCGCCCGAGCGGCTGCTCGAGCCGGCCGTCGTGGCCGAACGGGCCTCCGCCATCCGCGCCCTGCTCGCGCCGCGCTTGCGGCTCGACGCCGACGGTCAACTGCTGACGCCCGAATGGTCGGAGCCGGAGATTCTGCGCGAACGCCAGTCGCTGCGCCTGCGCGTGCGCTACCCGGCAGCGACGGCGCCCGGCACAGTGGCGCTCAACACGATCATGTTCCCGTACGATCCCCAGCACCAGACCTTCGTGAACATGTACGAGGGCGAGACGCTGACGAGGCAGATGATCCTCGACGGCAAGCACCCGCAATTCGAATACTTCGCGGGCACGCGGCAGGGCGTGCTGGCCGTCGTGAAGAAATTCATCCCGGCCGGGATCCATCACATCCTCATCGGTCCGGATCACATTCTCTTCCTCGTCGGCCTGCTGCTGCTCGGCGGCACGATGCGCCAGCTGCTGTTTGTCGTCACCGGGTTCACCGTGGCGCACAGCATCACGCTGTCCCTGGCGGCGCTCGAGATCGTGACGCCCCCCGCCCGCCTCATCGAGCCGGCCATCGCCCTCAGCATCGTCTACGTCGGGGCCGACAACATCCTCGCCAAGGGCGGCCGCGACGTCCGCGTGTGGATCGCGTTCACATTCGGCTTCATTCACGGGTTCGGGTTCGCCAACGTGCTGCGAGAGATGGATCTGCCGGCGCGCGCGCTGGGCTGGTCGCTGTTCGCGTTCAACGTCGGCGTGGAGATCGGCCAGCTGTTGATCGTCGTGCTCGTGGCCTCGGCGTTTCAGGGGCTGCGCTCCCGCAGCGAGTGGGCCGGCCGCCATCTGGCGCTTGCCGGATCGGTCGTGGTGATTCTGGCCGGCGCGTTCTGGTTCGTTCAACGGGTGTTCTTTCCTGGAGGCATTTCATGAAGCGAGTATTTGTGCTGGGCGTGCTCCTCGCGGTCGGCGGCCTGTCGCTCGCGGCCGCAGGCCTTCAGGCTCCGGCGGCCGGTCAGGGCCGCGGCGAACGCGGCCGCGGGCCGCAGGGTCCGAATGTCGCCGAGATCGAAAAGGTCAACGACCGGCTGTACATGATCACCGGCGGCGGCGGCAACACGGCCGCGTTCCTGGTCGAGGGCGGCGTCGTGCTGGTCGACACCAAGCTCGCCAACTGGGGACAGGCCATCCTGGACAAGGTGAAAACGGTCACCAACATGCCGATCACCACGATCATCAACACACACACGCACGGCGACCACAACGGCAGCAACGAGTTCTTCGGCGCCTCGGTTGAATTCGTGGCTCAGGAGAACACCAAGGCGAACATGGAAAAGATGGACGCCTTCAAGGGCGACAAGTCCGTGTTCATTCCAAAGAAGACCTTCAAGGACAAGCTGACGCTCGGCAAGGGCGCCGACCAGATCGACCTGTACTATTTCGGCCGGGCCCACACCAACGGCGATGCATGGGTCGTCTTCCCCGCGTTGCGCGCGATGCACTCGGGCGACGCGTTCGCCGGCAAAACGACGCCGATCATCGACGCGAACAACGGCGGGAGCGCGGTCGACTACGGCAAGACGATCTCCAAGGCGGCGTCGAGCGTCAAGAACGTGGACACCATCATCACCGGTCACAGCCCGAGGATGACGATGGCGGACCTGAAGGAATATGGCGCGTTCAACACCGACTTCGTGAAGTGGGTGCAGGGCGAGATCAAGGCGGGCAAGACCGTGGACGCCGCCGCCGCCGAATACAAGCTCCCGGAGCAGTACAAGGGATACGCTGTCAGCACCTTCCTGGGCGGCATCAAGAACAACATCCAGGTGGCGTACAACGAGTTGAACAAGAAGTAGGAGCAGACGATGACGCGAGGCGTTGTACTCGGCACGTTGATGGCGCTTGGCGCCTTGTCGCTGGCGGTTTCCGGCCAGGCGCCACCGGCCGGACCGACGGCAAAGGCGATCGCGGCGACAAAGATCGAGAAGGTCAAAGACAACCTCTACATCGTCACGGGCTCAGGGATTGAGGACACCAACGCGTTCAGCGGCGGCAACACGGCGGTCTTCATCACCGACACCGGCGTGACCCTCGTGGACACCAAGCTCCCGGGGTACGGCCAGACGATCCTCGATCGCGTCAAGACGGTCACCAGCAAGCCGATCACCCGCATCATCAACACGCACACGCACGGCGACCACACCGGCGGGAACGAATTCTTCGGCGCGAACGTCGAGAGCATCGTCCAGGAGAACACGAAAACGAACATGGCCCGGATGGACGAGTTCAAGGGCGCGAAGGCCAAGTTCCTGCCGAAGCGAACCTACAAGGACAGGTTGACGCTCGGCGCCGGCAAGGATCAGATCGACCTGTACCACTTCGGCCCGGGCCACACCAACGGTGACACCTTCGTCGTGTTCACCGCGCTCAGGACGATGCACGTCGGCGACATGTTTGCCTGGAAGGCGCTGCCGTACATCGACCCGGCCAACGGAGGCAGCGTGGTCGAGCAGCCGAAGACGCTTGCGAAAGTGGTCGGCGGCGTCAAGAACGTGGACGCCATCATCAACGGCCACATTCCCGTGGGCACCTTCAACGATCTGAAGGAGTACGCCGAGTTCACGCAGGATTTCGTGACGTTCGCGGAAAACGCGGTCAAGGCCGGCAAGACAGCGGACCAGGCCGCGGCCCAATACAAGGTCCCGGCGAAATTCAAAGGCTACGTCGTCAGCGCGAACGAGCAGTTCGGCAACGCGAAGGAGAACATGCAGATCGCGTACACCGAATTGAAAAAGAAGTAGGGCGGGGCTTTCAGCCCCGCCTTGGGAGCGCGGTCCTGAAAGGGCCGCGCTACTTGCCTGCCGTGAACGCCGCGGACGCCATTACCTTGTCCCACATGATGGCCACCTTCCCGGCGTTCTCGGACATGTCCACGAAGCTCCACGTCAGCTGATCGACGGCGAAAGGGAGCGCGTCCAGCTTCATCGGCGATCGAGCGACGTCCTTGTCCGGCGTGTAATCGAACGCCCCGAAGAGCGCATCCTTGGTTCCTGGGAACGTCGGCGAGGCGGCCCACTTCGACACGATCAGCGTCCAGTTGTTCGGCTTGAGATCGATGAACAGGCTGTACTCGCCTGCCGGTACCGTCTTGCCGTTGATCACGAGCGGAACTTCCGTTTTGAGGCGCGTCGAGACGTTCGCGCCCGCGCGCCAGACCGGCGCCCCGTCGTTCAGCGTCCGCCCGTAGGTCGCCCCGGAGCCCCACAGGTCCCGGCCCCGTTTGATGGGCCGGCCGTACGTGATCTCAATCCATTTTCCGCCCTGGTACTGGGGCGCCTCTCCGCCCGGCACGTACTTCCCGCCGACCTGAGTGGCGGCCGTACCGGTCGGACTTGGCGACCGGAATCCTTGCGCCAGCAGAATACCGCCCGCGGCCAGCACCGCCAGACTCGCGGCAATCAATTTCCGTTTCATTGATGTTCCTCCAGTAGAATCCCCCCGTGTCGCCATCCGAAGACGACGACCCGACGATTGACGCCGCGTCGGCGCCGACACGAGCGCGAAGCTCAGGTCCCGCTGACCGCACGCCCACGCCTTCTCACCGCTTCGCGACGGGCTCCGTGATCGCCGGGCGATATCGACTCGTCGCGTTGCTCGGGCGCGGCGGCATGGGCGAGGTGTTCCGCGCCGACGACCTGACGCTCGACCAGGCCGTGGCGTTGAAATTCCTGCCCGAGGACGTCGCCGCAAATCCCGAGCGACTCGCCCAGTTTCACGCCGAGCTCCGCACCGCTCGACAAGTTTCGCACAAGAACGTCTGCCGTCTCTACGATCTCGGTGAGGCGGACGGCCGGCCGTTCCTGACGATGGAGTACGTGGACGGCGAGGATCTGGCCTCGCTGCTCCGCCGGATCGGACGGGTCCCACAGGACAAAGCGATTGAGATCGCCCGCCAGCTCTGCGCTGGCCTCTCAGCCGCCCACGAGCGCGGCGTGCTGCACCGCGATCTCAAACCGGCCAACATCATGATCGACGGCGACGGCAACGTCCGCATCGCCGATTTCGGGTTGGCCGTGGCGGCCGGTGACACGACCTCGTCTCGCGCGGGAACGCCGCAGTACATGGCGCCGGAGCTGCTGGCCGGCGGCCAGGCCTCGGTCAAGACCGACATCTACGCGCTCGGCCTCGTCCTCTTCGAGCTTTTCACCGGACGGCGGCCGTACGAAGCCAAGACGCTGAACGATCTCGTCGCGATGCAGCAGAGCGGTCGCATCTCCACGCCCTCGTCGGTGGTACGCGATCTCGATCCTGCCGTTGAGCGCGTGATTCTCCGGTGCCTCGAAAGCGACCCCACCCTGCGTCCGGGATCCGCGCTTGCCGTGGCCGCCGCGCTGCCTGGCGGCGATCCGCTCGCGGCGGCACTGGCGGCCGGCGAAACGCCGTCGCCGGAGATGGTCGCGGCCGCCGGGGAAACAAGCGCGGTCAGGCCGGCGCTCGGGCTGTCGCTGTTTGCAGCGATCATCATCGGAATACTGACGACGGCGGTGCTGTCGGACCGGACGCTGTTCATCGCCAGAATCCCGATGGACAAGGGCGCCGACGCCCTCGAGGATCGGGCGCGCGAGACGCTGACGAAGCTGGGCTACACCGAACGGCCGGAAGACACGGCGCGCGGCTTCCTGGTGCTGCAGGATTACATCTTCTACGTGCTGCGCTCCGATCACTCCGCAAACCGCTGGGACGCCCTCTCGAACGCCTATTTCCCGTCGCTGCGGTTCTGGTATCGCACGAGCACGCGCGACCTCGAGACACTCGGGGCCGAATGGACGCCTCAGTTCGGCGATCCGCCGATGACGATCTCCGGCATGACGTCGGTCGTCCTCGACGTCCAGGGCCACCTCACCCAGTTCACGATGGTGACGCCGCAGGTGGACGAGGCTCAGGGAACGCCTGACCGCACGGACTGGAATCGCTTCTTCGACGCCGCGGGGCTCGACGCGAACACATTCAAGCCGACGCCGTCGCAGTGGGTCCCCAACGGCTACGCCGACGAGCGCAAGGCGTGGGAAGGGCCGATGCCGGGCCGTCCCGAGATCACGCTGCGCGTCGAAGCCGCAGGCTACCGCGGCCGGCCGGCATTTTTTCAGATCGTCGGGCCGTGGACCCGGCGCCCGCGCGAAGCGCCGCCAGGACAGACCGGCAGGGGCATCATCCGCTTCGGGCTCTTTCTGATCGTCTTCGCGCTCTCGATTGGCGGGCTGTTGCTGGCGCGTTACAACATCAGGAACGGACGCGGCGATCGCCGCGGCGCCACACGCATCGCGCTCGTCCTCGTTGGCACTATGTTCGTCTCCTGGGTGCTGGGCGCGAGGCACTGGCTGGAGCCGCTCACCGAGTTCGGTCATTTTCTCGAGGACTTCGCGTCCAGCCAGCTGCTGAACGCGGCCATCTTGTGGCTGACTTACGTCGCGCTCGAACCGTACGTCCGCCGCTACAGCCCCGAGATCCTGATGTCGTGGAGCCGCCTGATTGGCGGCCGCTTCCGCGATCCGCGCGTCGGCCGCGACATCCTCGTCGGCATCGCCGCGGGGGTCGCCGTCGCGCTGGCCCGGTGCGCGCTCGTGCTGTTGCCGCCGCTGTTCGGGGCCGCGCCGCCGCCGCCGCGCGGCATCAATCTCGACTTCCTGCTCACCACCCGGCACGCGCTGTCGGCGCTGCTGCGAATGCCGCCAAACGCCCTGTTCAACGGCATGTTGATCACGCTGTCCTTTGCGCTGGCGCGGATGCTCGTCAAGCGGACATGGCTCGCCGCCTCGATTTCAGGACTCCTCCTCGCTTTCGTCGTCGTCACCGAGGCCGGGACCGAGCAGCTCGCGCTGAACGTGCTATTCGCGGCCATGGTATCCATGGTCTATGTGCTGGTCCTCGTGTACTTCGGCATGTTCGCGCAAATGATGGCGTTCCTGACTAATTTCATCCTGGGCCAGGGCGGCCTGACCGCCGATTTCTCCAAGCTATACGCGCCAACGAGCACCTGGCTGCTGGCGCTGATAGCGGGCCTCGCAGCATTTGGCTTCTATGCCTCGCGAGGCGGGGAATCGCTCTTTGGAAAAGGGTTCGATGCGACATGAGGTCATCGGACGGCGACGCTCGAAAGGCTCCAGCGATGTGACGTGTCGTTCCACAACTGACGAATCCGAATGAGCCTCGCGTCGACCCCGCCGATTCGAAACCGCAAGACAGGATGGTTCGGCGCTTCGACCGCCGCCAGGAACGCGACACCTCCCGAGCCGCTTCTCCACCGCTGAACCCATTCGCGCCCGTCGGCAGAGGTCTCGATCAGCACGGCTCCGGGAAATTCGCGCGCGTCCGCGCCTGTGGCGAGATCTACTTCGGTTACTGTATGCGGGCCGTCGAGCTCGATCACGAGTTCGTCTCCGGATCGTTGCGGCCCGTCGCTGCTCCAGCTCGCCTCGACGGTGCCGTCCGGCATCGCTCGGAGCGGCACCGCGGCGCCGGAAGGCATCGCGCGAACCGATCTGATGGGCAGCGGAGCGCCGGCATCAGAGTGACCGAGCGGTTGCTGCTGGAGCAGAAAGAGCCGTTCGCGCAGACTGGAGCCGGCTTCGGCGCCGCCAGCCCGACGGATAAAGTCTTCCCAGCTCGCACCGTCGTTCGAGGTCCTGTCCACTCGGACGAGGACGGGCGCGTACGACGCCAGAACGGGCACCACGGCATCATCACGACGCTCGAGCGCAAGCCTGAGAACTTGGTAGGCCGGAGGGTCGTAGCCGCTGTATCCGTTGACCACTCGCCGGCCGTGAAACACCGACCGGTACACGGCGGCAATGTCATCGAACACGCCGCCGAGCGGCAGCTCGAGAACGACGGCTCGAGCATCGGGCAGCGCCATCATCGGGGCGGGAAGAGCGGCGGCAGGAAGAGCGGCGGGCCAGCTGTCGGCAACGAGCAGGGCGATGGCAGCGACCGCAGCCGCAAGACGGAAGAACCGCGAACCGGAAGCCGTCACGCGCACGAACGCGAGGCCCGCGGCGACCGCGACCGCCAAGGCCGCAATCATCATGAAGCGTGCCGGGGCGCGGAACCCGTCAGCGAATCCCGGCAGGAGCATCAGCAGCGCGAACGGGCCGCGATAGAGCAGCGGCCGGTTGAGAAAGTGCGGCGCGGGACCGAGCGCGAACAGCCAGGCGACAACGGCTGACGTCACGTAGAACGCGAACGTCGATCGCCGGCGCCAGACGAGGGTCCAGGCTGCGGACGTGAGGCCGAGCAGGACGCATGCCGCAAAGACGACCGTCAGAGGCTTGTCCGGCCCGTCGGCTGACACTGCGAGCGGACCCAGCCGATATCTCCACGGCCCCCACAGGGTGCTCAGGGCTGTCAGCGCGAAAACGACGGCCACCGCCGTCAGCGACAGACGGAGCGGCCTCCAGTTCTGCGATCGAACAGGAGCGGCGGACGATCGGCGCCATCCGAGCGCGCCGAGAATCAGCAAGGGCGCAATCACGCCGACATAGACCTCCGCTTCCGGATTGATCGCCATCGACGGCAGCCGCCACAACTTCATAGGCTGGGCGCTGAGCACGCCGGTCAGATCCGCGCTGAAGTCCCTCATCTCTCCGAAGCCCCGGCCGAACCCGACCTGCGAGTGAATCGTGCGGTACTGCAGGAGGACGGGAAGGAGCACGATGAACGCCGCGGCCCAGGCGCCGATCAGAGCCGCCCGGCGCGACAGCGGCGCGTTTCGGGGAAACCAGAGGATCCACAGGCCAACGAGCGGGATCGAGAAGAACAAGTAGTAGCCGCTGCACAGCCCCTGCAGGGCAAGCATGGCCGAGAACGCCACCAGCCATCGCCGGCGCGACGTCGCCACGTACTGATGCAGCGCAAGCAATGCCAGCGGCAGGCAGAAAGCGGCCTGCAGTTCGAGGTGCGCGAGGTGCGCCATGCGATAGGGATTGAAGCCGAAGACGATGCCGCTGACGGCGCCCGCGGCGTGGCTTCCGGTGAGCATCCGCGTCAGCGCGTGCGCGGCGAGAGCGGACAGCACGAAACAGGCGACGAAGGTGACGTTGTAGGCGAGAATCGGCGTTCCGCCCAGCCACTGCACGGGCGCGGCGATCAACTCGAGGCCGACGCGATGATCGGAGAACGCGAGGCTGCCGCGCAGCGGAAAAAATGCGAGACCATCCCACCAGCTCCCGACGAACGGGACGTGACGGGCGTTCCACCACAGAATCCACGCGCTGAGCAGCGGATCGCCGGCGTCGTGCGCGATCGCCGTGCTGAACTGACCGAAGAGGCTGCGCACGAGGAACAAGGCCAGCGCGAGATAGCCGGTTGCAGCGAGCCCGAATCGGCGCCATTCAGCCATGGGTGAAAGATCTTATCCTTCGGGTGCGCTTAACGACGGTTCCTGGTTCGCGCGGTCGGCGTCGCTTTCCAGGGATCGTCGGGCCAGGGGTGCTTCGGATAGCGTCCGCGAAGTTCCTTCCTGACCTCGGGATAGGTGCGGTCCCAGAAGCTCCGGAGGTCACGCGTCATCTGGACCGGCCGCCCGTTCGGCGCAAGCAGCGCAAGCCTGACGGGCTCCTTGCGCACGCCCACGCTGGGCGTGTCGGCAAGTCCGAACAGCTCCTGGAGCTTCACCGAGGCCGACACGCTTCCGTCCTCGTCATATTCGAGACGCACGGACCGGCCGCTCGGAACAACGATCGCGTCCGGCGCGTCGCGATCGAGGGCACGCCGATCGTCCGGTGACAACGCGCGCGATACCGCCACGTCGGCAAGAGACCGCGCGCCCGTCGCGGCGCCTGCGACCAGCTGTGGAAGATCGGCCGGCCGCCCGGCGAAACGCAGCCTCCTGATCAGTTGCTGGTCGGCTTCGTCCGGTCCTCTCGTGAGCCACGCCTCAGCGAGGAGCGTTGCGGCCACTGCCTGATCCGGTGTCGTTGATTGTTCGGTGAGGACGAGAGCGTCGTATCGCGTGAGGACCGTTGCCTTGACGGAGCCGCTGCCGGGATCGAATCGATGCGCGACTTCGGTCGCGTTGGGCGCGAGCCACTCGCGCTCGACAAGGCTCGCGAGACGGATGCTGGCATTCGAGCCATCCTGGCTCCGGGCCCCGCGCCCCGGAGAGTTCGTCGAGTGAACGTCCAGCGCCACGAGGAACTCGCCCTCGGTGACGCCGCTTTCAGGCGCGACGACGGCGCCGGCTCCCGACGCAAGGCGGACACGAGGCGACCGAGGCTCCCGCCGTTGCGCGACGCGATCGGGGTAGCCGGCGAGAACCGCCCGGCGGAAGTCCGCCTCGGACAGCGAACGGTTCGGCGCGGACACACTTGTGGCGAGCTGCTCGATCTCGCGCGCAACGCGTTGAACGTGAGGCGGGGCGCTCGACCATCGATCGACTGCCGACAAGAGGTCCGAGGTGGTCGCCTGCGCCTGGCTCCCTCGGGGCGCCAGCACGTGGCGCTCCGAGAGGAGGGCACACGCTCGCGCCATCGAGGTCGCACCTTCGGCCGCGACGAGCATGCGGGCCAGACGCGGGGGCAACGGCATGCGTTGAAGGCGACGTCCGACGTCCGTCAACTGGCCGCCTTCGACGGCGCCAAGCCGATCCAGGAGGATCAGCGCCGACTCGATGGCCTCGTCTCGCGGACGCTCGAACCACTCGAACGTTCGCGGATTGCCGCCCCACACCATGATGTCGAGCACGGTCGCAGAGAGATCGACGCGGTGAATCTCGGGCTCGCGGTGCGGCCTCAGCCGATCGCGGGCGTCCCACAGGCGGCGCACCGAACCGGGACCGAGTCGAGCGGCGCGGCCCGCGCGCTGATCGGCCGAATCGGCGGTGATGCGCTCGATCTCGAGGCTGTCGATCGCGCGCTCGGCATCGTAACGCGCCACCTTGTGCAGCCCGGAATCGACGACAGCCGCGATGCCCGGCACCGTCACCGATGTCTCGGCGACGTTGGTCGCCACCACGATGCGGCGCCGCGAAGACCGCTGCGGACGGAGCACCGCGTCCTGCTCGGCCGCGTCGAGTGATCCGTAGAGCGCCACGATGTCGGCCGACTGGTTGCCGCCGCGGGCACTGATGTCGTCAATGGCGCGCCTGATCTCGAACGCGCCGGGCAGGAAGCACAGGATGCCGCCCTTCGTCTCCGCCGTGAGCCCGGCCACAGCATCGGCCACGGACTGCCCGGCTGCGTAGCCGATGTCGAGCGGATATGAGCGGCCCGGGACGTCGACAACCGGACAGTCGTCGAGGAATGCGGACACCGCCGCGCTGTCGAGCGTGGCGGACATCACGACGATCCGCAGGTCGTCGCGAGCGCGCCAGGCCTGCCTGGCCAGGGCGATCGCGAGATCCGCGTACACGCTGCGCTCGTGGAACTCGTCGAGCACGATGGTGCGAAACTCGGAGAGGAGCGGATCCTGCTGCAGACGCGCCGTCAGCACGCCCTCGGTCGCAACCAGCAGCTGTGTTCGCGGACCGAACCGGCGCTCAAGCCGGACCTGCCATCCGACTTCCCCGCCGATCGTCCAGCCGCGTTCGTCCGCGATGCGCTGCGCGATGGCCCGCGCGGCGACGCGCCGGGGCTGCAACAGAATCACCGGACCATCGGCGCAGAGCGCCGGCGGGACACGCGTTGTCTTGCCGGCGCCAGGCTGGGCCGTGACGACGACCGCCCGCGATTGCCTCAGGTGCCGGGCAATCGCGTCGATGAAGGGATCGATCGGTAACGGGTCGGGCACGCGGACACTGCCCCGGACGAAGCCGGACGCGGCGTGCTAGGCGGTCGTCGCGCCCACGCCGACCGGGCAGCTGACGCCGGTGCCGCCCAGGCCGCAATAGCCGTCCGGGTTCTTCGCGAGGTACTGCTGATGGTAGTCCTCGGCGTAATAGAACGGCGGCGCCGGCAGCATTTCGGTCGTGATGGGCCCGTAGTTCGCCTTCATCAGCTGCTGCTGGAACGCGCTCCTCGACGTCTCCGCGGCCCGCCATTGCTCGTCATCGAAGAAGTAGATGCCCGAGCGGTACTGCGTGCCGACGTCGTTGCCCTGGCGCATCCCCTGCGTGGGATCGTGGTTTTCCCAGAACACCTTCAGCAGCTCCTCGTATCGAACCTTCGCCGGGTCGTACACGACAAGCACGACTTCGTTGTGACCGGTGAGGCCCGTGCACACTTCACGGTACGTGGGATTCGGCGTGTGGCCGGCCGCGTAACCGACGGCCGTCGAGTAGACGCCTGGCAGCTGCCAGAACTTCTTTTCCGCGCCCCAGAAGCAGCCCATCCCGAACATCGCCGTCCGGAACCCGTCGGGAAACGGCGGTTCGAGGCGATGGCGATTGACGAAATGCATGTCGGGCACGCGCATCCGTTCGGAGCGGCCGGGCAGCGCTTCAGCGGGCGTTGGAATGCGAAGGGCTTTCATGGCGTTTTCTTCTCCGGATCAAAGGTCAGCGCAGCGCCGTTCATGCAGTACCGCATGCCAGTCGGCCGCGGCCCATCGGGAAACACGTGGCCGAGATGGCCGCCGCAGCTCTGGCAATGCACTTCGACTCTGGTCATCCCGTGCGATCGGTCGGTGGTCGTCTCGACGCTGCTGTCGAGCGGCTCGAAGAAGCTGGGCCACCCGCTGCCACTCTCGAATTTGGTGCCGGCGGAAAACAGCGGCTGCCCGCAACCGGCGCAGACAAACGTCCCGTCGCGCTTCTCATGGTTGAGCGGGCTCGAACCAGGAGGCTCGGTGCCGTGCTCGCGGAGCACCTTGTACTGCTGCGGCGTGAGCGTCGCGCGCCACTCGGAATCCGTCTTCTCGCCCATGCCGGTACTGTAGCATCGGGCCATAGCGCAGATCGAGCGGGTCTGCACGGCATCATCGGGAACCGCGATCCGGGCGCGGCTGACCTGCCGGAATCGAAGGGGCCAGCAGATCCTTGGTCCGCTCGTACAGGATCTCAGCCACCGCCTCGTGGCCCTTCGCTGTCCAGTGGGGATCGCCCTCGAGGTAGATCTCGCGGACGTCACGCCCGCCGAGCGTATCGAGCAGATCGACGAAACGGACGCCCTCACGTTCGCAGAACCGGCGGAGGACATCCTGATAGTGCCGCCGGGTATCGGGCGTCGCAAACTGCCTGGCAGGAGGGACGGCGGCAATCACGAGCGACGCGCCGTAGGCCCGGGCGGCCGCGGCGATGCGATCGAGGTACGACAGGCTCGTCGTCCAGCGCGGGTCGGCTTCCCCCACGGCTCCGCGAATGACGGCGTCTTCGTCGTCGTCGACGTCATTGGCGTAGTGCATGACGACGATGAGGGGCGGCCGTCCGAATGCCTCGAAATAGGCGCCGAGGACATACGATTCTTCGAGAGAACCGTAGCCCTCGACACCCGCGTTGATCGGGCACGCGGACAAGCGCAGGCGTTCGCGCACGAGGTGGCCGTAGCGGTTGACGAACGTCTCGTTGTCGTTCACCCCGACGCCATCGGTAAACGAATCGCCGAGGAAGAGCACGCGCGTGGCGCAGTCGCGCGTCAGTTCCGCGTCGACACGCCTGAACCCGAGTTGATCGTACGAGGCTTCGGCCAGACGTCTGGTGTCGAGTCCAGCGAGTGCCCGACGCAACGACGGAGTGTCTTCCATTTCCATCGCCCTGTATAGACCCGACGCACCAGTGACAAACTGCAGCGTCCTGACGTCGGGCCTGTACATGTAACGCGTGACGCCGTACATCTCCACGGGGCGGAAGATCCGCTTCGAGATCAGCTCGGTCCCGCCGGCCCCCCAGAACACCGCAAACGCGTCGGCCCGCTCGACCTGCTCCTCGCTCATCACGTCGATGAGCTGCCTGAGGCGGGGATCGGCGAGATAGGCACGAACGAAACCGGGCCCGAGGAGCGGACGTATGACGGCCCAATGAAAGTGCCTGGCGCCGACGATGTACAGGCCGGCAGCGGCGATGGAGGCGAGCACGACGCTCGCCACCACGACGAGAACTCCCCTCATGCACGAACCGGCCGTCCGGTCGTCATCGTCTGGTCATGAGTGGCGCAGGGGCCCCGACCAGCTTCGCCGGGTCGGCGCCGGGCTTCGGACGGAACTTCTGCGTGCGGCCGCCGAACGTTTCGGCCGCGTACAGGTTTCCCGCCGCGTCCACCGAAAACTGGTGCACGCCCCAGATGGCGCCCGGAAAGGTGCCGTACGTGCCCCATGAGTAGAGCAACTTGCCGTTCAGGTCGTACTTGAGGAACTTGTTCGTCGTGCCGTCAACGACCCACAAATGCTGGTCCGCCGAGATCATGATGTGGAACGGCTGACGGATGTTCAGCCACTGATCCAGATATTTGCCATTCTCGTCGAAGATCTGGATTCGGCTGTTGGACCGGTCGGCGACGTACACTCGTCGGTTGCGATCGATGTCGATTGAATGGGGCAGATCGAACTGGCCGGGCCCGTTGCCCTTGGTGCCCCATGTCATCAGGAACCTGCCGTCCTTGTCGAACTTCACGACTCGCGTGTTGACGTAGCCGTCGCTGACGAAGAACGTTCCGTCCGGCAGCCACGCGATATCGGTCGGGCGTCCGAAATGGGCGTTGTCGTTGCCGGCAACGCCGGCTTCGCCGAGCGTCAGGACCAGCTTGCTGCCGTCGTTGGTGAACTTGAAGACCTGCTGCCGGTTGTCGTCGATCACCCACACGTGCCGTTCGGGATCGTACGGGCTGATCTTCACGTGGTGCGGACCCCGGCCGCCCTGAAACAGGCGGTCCCATTGCGTCCACGACTCGAGGAGCTTGCCGTTGGCATCGACGACCAGGATGCAGTTCCTGAGCTCGGGAGTCGCCTGCGTCGCCTGGCCGATCGATCCCCACGATCCGTTGAACCCCGCAGGCAGCTTGTCGGGCAGCTTGAGCTCGCCGCGATTGAGCAGGAAGATGCGGTTCGGCGACTCGGCAAACACGCCGCCCTGGGACCCCTGGATGTAACCAGGTCTTGCGAAGGGCAGCGGCCAGTTCGCGGTCACGTCGTACGGGCCTGTTTCGTCGCCGCCGCCTTTCTCTTGCAGCAGCGCCGGCGCCGACAGGATCCCGACGCCGAAGATGACGGCCAGAACGAGAACAGGTGTTCGGATTTCTCGCATCGTGCCTCCTTACGGGGTGATTCCCTTCCCCTCGACGCACTCGTACGATCGGCCGGACGCGACGTCCTTGAATTCCTCGGTCCGCCCGCTCGGCCACGCAATGACGACGCGCGCGACGCGATCGCGCTTCCCGACGCCGAATGTCACGGGCAACTCGGACTGCGACAGGTAACTCGAGCCCGTCTTGACGAGGCGCGACTGCGAGATGCCATCGTGAAAGATGCGGACGGTGGCGCCAATCGCGTCGCGGTTGGATTTTGTCCCGACCAGGTGAAACCGCAGGCTGCGATTGCCGGCGAGCTGGTCGTTCCGGAATAGAACGGCAGGCGCGTTGTTGGCCGTCATGAGCACGTCGACGTCCCCATCGCGGTCGAAGTCGCCGAAAGCCAGGCCTCGCCCCACGCGCGGCCGGGCGAACTCCGGGCCCGCGTCCGCCGCGGCGTCCCGGAACGTCCCATTGCCACGATTCAGGAACAGATGCGGCGGTTGCGCGTAGCCCACGTTGCCACGAATATTGCGCACTGTCTCATCGATGTGACCGTTGACGACGAGGAGATCGAGGCGGCCGTCGAGATCGACGTCGAGGAAACCGCATCCGAAACCGAGCGTGCTCCGCGAAGGCACCCCGATACCGGCCTTCAGCGCGACGTCCTCGTAGAGACCACGGCCGGACGACCGATACAAACCGACCATCTCGTTGTCGAAGTTGGTCACGACCAGACCCGCAAAGCCGGAATTGTCGAAGTCTGCGGCGTCAGCACCCATCCCCGCGCGTGCCTTGCCTTCCGTGCTGAAGGCCAGCCCGGCCTCGACGGCGACGTCCCTGAACTTGCCGTTCCGGAGGTTGCGATACAACTTGTTCGGCTGCGTATCGTTCGCCACGAACAGGTCCGGCCACCCATCCTGATCGATCATGGTCACGCCGAGCGACTTCGAGCTGCTGTCGAACACGCCGCTCGTCGCCGTCACGTCCTCGAATGTGCCGTTGCCGCGATTGTGGAACAGCCAGCACGTCTCGCCTCGGTAGGCTTCGGGCGTGCAATAGGACTTCTGTTTGCCGTCGAGGCTGCAGAACACATCGTGCTCCGCGGTCCACTTGACGTAGTTGCAGACGAACAGATCGAGCAGACCGTCGCGATCATAGTCAAACCAGAGCGCCGAGGTGCTGAAGCCCGTCCGCCCGCCAAGGCCGCTGGCGCGCGTGACGTCGACAAACGTCCCCTTCCCCGTATTCCGGAAGAGCCGGTTCTGGCCCACGCACGTGACGAGGACGTCCGGAAAGCCATCGTTGTTGAAATCGCCCACGGCGACGCCCATGCCGTACATCTCGAGATCCAGCCCCGCGCTCCGGGTCACATCGGTAAAGGTGCCGTTGCGGTTGTTCCTGTACAGGGCGAGGGTCGATGGCCGGCGCTTGTGTCCCGGCCAGTCCATCCCGTTCACCAGCAGGATGTCCGGCCAGCCGTCGGCGTCGTAGTCGATGAACGCGCAGCCGGCGCCGAGCGTTTCGGGGAGCAGCTTTCCTCCGTACCCTCCGGCGTTGTGCCGGAACTGAACGCCGGAGCTGGCCGTGACGTCGGTCAGCCGGAAGGACGAGCCGCCGGGCGCCTGCGCCGAGAGGCCGGGCGAGCAGGTATAGGCTACGGCGCCCGTGCCGCAGACGCGCAGGAACTCGCGCCGGTTCACGGCAGCGTCACCAGTCCGTTGTGAATGGCGTAGACCACGAGCTCCGCCGTCTTGTGCACGCCGAGCGTGTTCATGATGTTCGCGCGGTGGACGGCCACGGTGTTCACGCTGAGATCGAGCTTCGCGGCGATGTCGCGGTTGGAGAGTCCGGAACAAATGAGCTGCAGCACTTCGAGCTCGCGCGGGGTCAGGCCGTGGTTCCGCTCGCCCTTGAGTGACACCGGCCGGGGCCGGGAGACGCTGGGATCGAGCACGGTTTCACCGGCAGCCACCTGCCTGACCGCCGCAGCGAGGTCGAGATCGATGGCGTTCTTGAGGACGTAGCCGCGCGCGCCCGCATCGAGCGCCTGCCGAACCAGCGTCTCCTCGGCGTGCATGCTGAGCATCAGGATGGCAGCCGTCGAATCGCGAGCGAGGATCTGCCGCGTCGCCACGAGGCCGCTGGTGCCGGGCATCGCGCAATCCATCACGATCACGGCCGGCTTGAGCGAGGCCGCGAGGGCAATGGCCTCGTCACCGTTGCTGGCTTCGCCGATGACTTCGATCGACGGATCGTCCTCGAGCATCCGGCGGAACCCCCGGCGCACGAGGTTGTGGTCGTCCGCGAGCAGAACGGTGATCTTATCCGCCATGAGCAGCAGGCACGCGAAGGCGAACGATGGTCCCGCCTTCGCGGGGACGGTCGAACTCGAGCGTGCCTCCGATCAGTTCGGCGCGCTCGCGCATCGCGACCAGGCCGAGCCCACGGCGTGGGGGCGTGCCGCCGAAACCTTTTCCGTGGTCCTCGACTTCGAGTTGCAGGGCATCGGGTGCGAACCGCAGGCGCACCCACGCCTGCTGCGCCCCGGAATGCCGCGCGACGTTGTTCAAGGCTTCCTGCAGCACGCGGTAGACGTGGATGGCCACGGCGCTGCCGACGGGCGCCGGTGTACCCGAGCGTTCATACGATACGGTAACACCCAGCTGGCGTTCCAGCGTGGAGAGATACCATTCGATGGTGTGTTCGAGCCCGGCTTCCTCGAGAATCGACGGGTGGAGCGACTGCGACAGGCCCCTGACGTTGTCGAGCGTCGTCTGGGTAATTTCACCGATCTCGCGAAGCTCCGCTCGTAGTGGCGAGCCCTCGGGTGTGTGACGGCCTGCACGGCTCAGCATCGATCCCATCGCCGTCAGGACCTGGCCGAATTCGTCGTGGAGCTCGCGGGAGATCTCGCGCAGCGTGGATTCGCGCGTGGCGATCATCTGCCGGGCGACTTCTCGCCGCTGGTCGGACAGCAGGGCCAGCCGTGCGAAGAGCCTGCGATTCGAGCGAATCAGATACAGGCTGGTCAGCGCGATCGCGATGAAGGTGGCGGCGAGGAACACATACACCTGACGCTGAACCTGGCCGTAGATTTCCTGGACGCGGGCGGCCGCCGCCTCCTCGGCTTCGTTGTTCTCTCTGAGCAGGCGCGCCACGCTCGTGCTGAGCGCGGCCTGCCTCGCCTGCAGCGAGAGCCGGATCTGCGCGCGCGCTTCGGCATCGTGGCCCCCCGCCGCCAGCGCAAAGATCCGATCCGTCGCGTCCCAGAACTGCGCCAGCGCGCTCTCGAGGTAGGCGCGCTGTTCAGGCGTCCGTCGCGAAACGGCGACCGCCTGCTCGCTGCGCAGCGCGGAATCGAGGTCGGTGCGGATGCGCTGAAACTGCGCCGTCCAGGCCGTCAGGGGGTATGGCTCGTCGCTGTCGAGCATGTCGCGCATCGCCAGGCCGATCTGGTTCAAATCGTTCTGCACGCGAAGCAGCTGGAGCGAGTTCTTCCGGCTGCGGTCCACCAGTTCCGTCTGCAGCAGGCGCAGGCCGGCGATCTGCCTCGTCACGTACCAGGAATCTGCCACCACGGCCGCAAGCGTGATGATCAGCCCCAGCAGCAGCGCCGCGGTCGGCGATCGACTTTCCGCTGCTCGCCTGCCGTCCACGTCACCACGCCCCGGACGGGCGGCCTTTCCACTGCCAGTAGATCAGGTCCGTCGTCGGGGGCTCCCCGCCCAGTTCCCGCACGCGCGTCGCGTTCTGGCCGCGGTGATACTGGCTGTGCATCGCGCACTGGGTGAGCGCCTCGGCCACGGTAATCGTGAGCGGCGGATCCTTGAACCACACGATCGACACCGGTTCGGCGAGCCGCGCGCCGCTCAGGTCTCGCAGGAACGGCGCCTGGACGTGGTACTCGCGTGCGTATTCCCGCAGCCCATCAAACGAGGTGAAATCGCCTGGCTTTGTCACCGCGAATGGATGGTCGCGGGGCCCGACGGTCCACAGAAACGCATGCTGTACGAAATGGAGATGGTGCAGCCGCTGGCGGATAGCCGCGTCCTCTCTTGCGGCAGGATACGCACCGATCGCGTTCCAGTGCTCGGCGTCGGCCCAGGCCTGATGGGCGTAGAGGTCGCGCAGCCACTCGTTCGCCATGGCGGTAGCCTACCCGATCACCTTGCGCGTCGTGATGATCTGGGCGGAATGGCGCTGCGCGTGTTCGGCCGCGTGAACGAGCAGGCCGAGCACGGTCGACGGCAAGCGTCCGCGCCCAACCTCCCGCGCCTCGTCCAGCGTGCAGAGCGGCGTCGTCCGGACCTGGACGATCGCAGCGTCGATGGCCTCGAGGGCAAGCCGCACGAGAACCTCCGGCTGCCGAGAGGCGTCCTGGCCGGCTTCCGCCTCGAGCGCCGCGCGCTGCGCCGCGTTCAAGGTCTTGCCGCGGGCATACGTCAGCAGGCGGTCCAGGCTCCCCGCGAGGTGCAGGAGATGGAAGCCGATTGAGGCGGCGCCGCCCGGTTTCGTCCACAGCTTATCGGCCGGCAGGGTGGCCGCGCCGGCGATCTCCTCGCGGACCTGCATGAGCGAATGAACGACGGGCTGAAGCTCCGGAATGACGTCCGGAAGAGGGCCGCGCAGCCAGACTTCGGGGTCGGCGGGCTGGCTCATTTGAAGAAATCTGCCGTGTCGGCGTACAGGGCCTCCGCCACCACACGGTGGCCGCGAGGCGTGAAATGGGGATCCCAGTCCCAGTACGACGAGCGTGCCGCGGTCGGGGTGATGCGTTCGATCAGGTTCACGAAACGAATGCCTTCGCTCCTGGAGAAATCACGCAGCACCTTCTGATAGTACTCCTGTGAGCCGCGGTTGAAGACCTGCTCGGCAGGCGGTATGGCGACGAGCACGAGCGACGCGCGCCGGTCTTCGGCGAAGCGCTTCATCCTCGTGAGCTGGTGCAGGCTGTCGCTCCAGCGCCGTTCGCGATCGGCCAGCGTGCCGTTGATCACGCCGTCGTAGTCCGCGTCCACGTCGTTGGCAAAGAACATCACGAACACGACCGAGGGCCGGCCGGCGGACTCGAAGTCGTGCTCGAGGACGTAGGCCTCTTCCGCGGAGCCATAGCCGTTCACGCCAGCGTTGACCGGGCAGACGGCCACATGGGATCGCTCGCGCACGATGTGGCCGTACACGTTGACGAAGGTGTCGGCGTCGTTGACCCAGAGTCCATCGGTGAAGGAATCGCCAAGGAAGAGCACGCGGTCAGTGCAAGCGGTCGTGAGATCCGGGTCGACGCGCCGGAAGCCGTTTGCATCGTAGGAGGCGGTCACGATGAAAGGCGTGTCGAGCCCGGCGAGTGCGGACCGGATCATCGGCGTGTCTTCGGTCTCCATGTTCCAGTGGAATCCGCTCGCCCCGGTACGAAACCCGAGCTTCTTCAGGTCCTGCTTGTACCGGTACTTGGGCAGGCCGTCCATCGTCACTTCGCGATACATGCCGCGCGATAGAAGCACGCCGGTATTGGTATCCCAGAGCGTTGCAAACAGATCGGTCTTTGGATCCTGCGCGGCCAGAGTCCTGGCGAAACGGCGCAGGCGGGAGTTGAAGAGATAGGCACGTACCAAGCCGGCCTGCCTGAGGCTCCCGAGCATGCGGTAGCTGGGACGCTCGAGGAGCATATAGACGCCGACGGCTGCAGCTGAAACGAGCACGGTAGAAACCACCACGGCGGCGATGGCGAAGGCTCGCCGCGGCGGTGGTTGGGGGGCCATCGCAGGCGCTATTATGCGCCGCCCTTCGAGTCGGCGGCCCGCCTGAGCCGGTTTCCCGGCACTTTTCACATTCCCCTTCGAGGAGGACACCGGTATGAAGTCCGCGCTTTCAGCCTTCTTGAGCCTGTTCCTGGCGGCGTCCCCGCTGGCCGCCCAGACGCAGATCGACCTCGGTTCAATTCATCGCGCGATCGCTGATGAAACGTCGCGTCTCGCCGTCGAGCAGAGACAGAACCACTCGGAGTCTGACTTGCGGGCCGCAGTCGCGCTCGCGGCAGGGAAGCACGTGAACGTCACCGATCGCGAAGGGCGGGTTCGAACCGGGTACGTGGCGATCACAGGCGACGGATCGCTGATCGTCGCGCATCCGGAGGGCGCGCCGATACCCGCAGGCGCGCTGCGAGAGCTGAAGGCCCTCGCGGCCCGGCACGCCGAGTACTTCAGCGAGGCCAGGAACAGCACCGTCCTCGGGGACGGCGCCCGGATCAACGCTGACGGCATTTTCGTGGGTGATCAGAAAGTCGCGGAGCTCGACGCGATCGTCACCACGATCGCCCGTGCCGACATCAGCAAGATCGCAATCAGGGAGTATCGGTCATCGGCCGGCTGGGTCGGGGCGGCCACTGCCGGAGGAGTGTTTGCCGGCCTGCTCACAACCTTTGCCCTCGCGGATCAACAGTGCGGCGGCTCGTGCAACGATGAAATCGCGCTGATGTGGACGGGGTTGATTGGGTTTCCCGTGGCGGGCGGATATGGCGCCTACCGGGCCACCCGTCACGAAGTGGAGCGTGTCCTCTATCGGACGTCAGGCCTCTGACGGACGATATGCTCCGAGCCAGATTGGATACAGCGAGCGGAAGGTATCGTCGGTGACTTTCGCGAGCCTGGCTCTGTCGGCGAGGATTTTCGCGGCATCGGAGTTCTCGAGAAACAGCCAGCGTCCGACAAAGACCCACTCGAGCGCCGCGGCGTTCCGGCAGCGCAACAGCCACTCCACCGCCTGATCCGGCAGCACATCGACTGCCGGCGGACGGTCGCCGTATTGAATGAACCCGCCGTTCGCGGCCATCCATCGGGCAAGCTCGCGCTTCCAGGACTTGTCGAGCGTGCGCTGAAACCGCTCGAAGAACTCGAGGGCGCGTTCCTGCCTGTCTTCTCCAGCCGCGGGTGCGAGGTTGAAGCCCAGCCCGATCCTCACGCAGTTTGCAGGAAACGGAGGATGACTGAGCCAGGCCACGTTGAACTGAGGCTCGTGGCGGCCGCCGTGGTGAAAGACGGAGACGAGGCCGGCCGACGGGGCGCTGTGGCTGCCCGCGTGGAACAGCTTCGAACCGTCCTCGCCGCGACTCCGCCTGGCAGAGACGATGAGCGCCGCCGTGTCGGTGGCGTTCAGGGTGTCGAGCAGCGCGTCGATTCTGGGCCGGAGCGCCGCGGATGCGTCTTCGCCGGACAGCGAGGCAATCAGGGCGAACTCGCGCGCGCCGAATCCGGTCGTGGAGCGCTCCGTGGCCGTCGGCGTGCGCGCGCGCTGTTTCCGGACTTCGTTGAGCAGGCTCGTCGCGATCGTGTGAGACGGATTCAGACCGAGCGCCGCGCGAAGGGCGACGACCGCATCGTCCCAGTTGCGCTGTTCGAGGTGGCAGCGGCCGAGGCGCGTCCAGGCTGAGATGTCGCGAGGGGAGAGTTCAGTGATGGTGGCGTTGACGCGGCTGGCTTCCTCGCCGAAGTCGCCCTGTTTGACGAGCTCGAGCGCGCGGCGTTGGAGATCTGCGAGAGTCACGCGCGTATTTTCCCTTTGCCCTCTGCCCTCTGCCCCAAATGAAAAAGGCCCGACGTCTTGTGGACATCGGGCCCTTGGTATTACTGCCGGCAGCGACCTACTCTCCCACACAGTTTCCCATGCAGTACCATCGGCGGTATCAGGCTTAACTTCCGTGTTCGGAATGGGAACGGGTGTGACCCTGATCCTATGACCACCGGCATACTTGCTGCCTGGGGTCCCTCCTTCGCTCGCTGTCGCGAGCTTCGGAGGGCAGGCCTTTCGCGGCTTGCCCACCGTAGCGCCGAAGGCGCGAAGGCGGGATCGTCCCAGACAATCTTGTGATCCGGACTGGCCGGATCGTATTTCAAAGAACGAATGTTGCAGCTTATAACGAGCAAGCTGCAACTGACAACTGAATATCCTGCAAACGGTAGTTTTGACCGAGCACACCACGTGCACGCAGCGTTTCTTCGTGCATCAAACGAAATTTATGGTCAAGCCTCACGGCTGATTAGTATCGGTAAGCTCAACGCCTCGCCGCGCTTACACACCCGACCTATCACCTGGTCATCTTCCAGGAGCCTTTAGGGATCTTGCGATCCAGGGAGATCTCATCTTGTGGAGGGTTTCACGCTTAGATGCTTTCAGCGTTTCTCCCTTCCGGACGTAGCTACCCGGCGCTACCGCTGGCGCGATAACCGGTACACTAGAGGTCCGTCCATCCCGGTCCTCTCGTACTAAGGACAGCCCCACGCAAATCTCCTGCGCCCATGGCAGATAGAGACCGAACTGTCTCGCGACGTTCTAAACCCAGCTCACGTACCACTTTAACCGGCGAACAGCCGGACCCTTGGAACCTGCTACAGCTCCAGGATGTGATGAGCCGACATCGAGGTGCCAAACCCTTGCGTCGATGTGAACTCTTGGCAAGGATCAGCCTGTTATCCCCGGCGTACCTTTTATCCGTTGAGCGATGGCCCTTCCACGCGGAACCACCGGATCACTAAAGCCTGGTTTCCCACCTGCTCGTCTTGTAGGACTCGCAGTCAAGCTCGCTTCTGCTTTTGCACTCTATGGCTGATTTCCAAACAGCCTGAGCGAACCTTCGCGCGCCTCCGTTACACTTTAGGAGGCGACCGCCCCAGTCAAACTACCCACCTAGCAGTGTCCCTGATCTGGATGACAGAACGAGGTTAGAACGCCGAAGTGTTAAGGGTGGTATCTCACCGTTGACTCCCCCGAGTCCGAGAACCCGGGTTCAAAGTCTCCCACCTATCCTGCGCATAACACGTCAGCATTCACTACTAGGATGTAGTAAAGGTGCACGGGGTCTTTTCGTCTAGCCACGGGCAACCGGCGTCTTCACCGGTACCACAAATTCGCAGTGCCCCTCGTTGAGACAGCGCCCAAATCATTACGCCATTCGTGCAGGTCGGAACTTACCCGACAAGGAATTTCGCTACCTTAGGACCGTTATAGTTACGGCCGCCGTTTACCGGGGCTTCAGCTCGAAGCGTCGCCTTGCGGCTAACCTCTCCCTTTAACCTTCCGGCACCGGGCAGGCGTCAGGCCATATACGTCGTATTCGACTTAGCATAGCCCTGTGTTTTTAGTAAACAGTTGCTTGGGCCTCTTTATTGCAACTCCCTCACGCTTCGTGGCGCGAGGCCACTAACGCTAACGGAGCACCCCTTCTTCCGAAGTTACGGGGTGAGTTTGCCGAGTTCCTAAACGAGGGTTCTCACTCGCACCTGAGGATTTTCTCCTCGCCTACCTGTGTCGGTTTGCGGTACGGGTACCCAAAAGACTCCTTAGAGGATTTTCTCGGCAGCGTGGCGTCTGCGACTTTGCGAACCTTGCGGCTCTCGCTATCGACACCTCAGGGAATATGACCCACCGGATTTACCTGGCGGATCCCCCTACATGCCTGAACCTACACGTCCAATCGTAGGCTCGCATAGCCTCCTGCGTCTCCCCATCGTGATAACGTCTTTTAGGTAGTTCTGGAATATTAACCAGATATCCATCCGCTACGCCTTTCGGCCTCGCGTTAGGACCCGACTAACCCTGAGCGGACGAACCTTCCTCAGGAAACCTTAGGCTTACGGTGGAAAGGATTCTCACCTTTCTTATCGCTACTTATGCCGGCAGGGTCACTTCTCACCACTCCACCAGTCTTTTCAGTCTGGCTTCACGGCTGTGAGAACGCTCCTCTACCAATATGCAGACCCGCAGGTCCGCGTCTATTCTATGGCTTCGGTCTTGTGCTTAAGCCCCGTTGGATTGTCGGCCCAAAGCCGCTTGACCAGTGAGCTATTACGCTTTCTTTAAAGGATGGCTGCTTCTAAGCCAACCTCCTGGTTGTCTGAGCGTCTTCAGATCCTTTCCCACTTAGCACAAAGTTAGGGACCTTAGCCGATAGTCTGGGCTGTTTCCCTTTCGACGATGAAGCTTAGCCCCCACCGTCTCACTCCCGGGATACGTGTCGTTGGCATTCGCAGTTTAGTTGGATTCAGTAAGCTGGTAAGCCCCCTAGTCCATCTAGTTCTCTACCACCAACGCCGACCTCCCGAGGCTGCTCCTAAAAGCATTTCGAGGAGAACGGGCAATCACGAGGTTTGATTAGCCTTTCACCCCTATCCTCAGTTCATCCGAGCTGTTTTCAACCAACACCGGTTCGGGCCTCCACGCGGTGTTACCCGCGCTTCACCCTGACCAAGGATAGATCACCTCGCTTCGCGTCTATTCCCAGCGACTATTCGCCCATTTCGGACTCGCTTTCGCTACGGCTCGCTTACGCTTAACCTCGCCACTGAGAATAACTAGCCGGCTCATTATGCAAAAGGCACGCGGTCAGGCATTCCGGATTGCTCCGGCATAGCCCTCCCACTGCTTGTAGGTATACGGTTTCAGGTACTATTTCACTCCCCTCACAGGGGTTCTTTTCACCTTTCCCTCACGGTACTGGTTCACTATCGGTCGCCAGAGAGTATTTAGCCTTACGAGATGGTCCTCGTGGATTCTCGCGGGATTTCACGTGTCCCGCGATACTCAGGGTACCCATCGGAGCCAACAGACTGTCGTCTACCGGGCTGTCACCGTCTATGGCCGATCGTTCCAGATCGTTCGACTAGCCTGTTGGTTTGTAACTCCGGTGTGACGGGCCCTACAACCCCGAAGTGCAAGCACTACGGTTTGGGCTGTTCCGCGTTCGCTCGCCGCTACTAGCGGAATCACTATTGTTTTCTCTTCCTGTGGGTACTGAGATGGTTCACTTCCCCACGTTGTCTTCTCACCGCCTATGTATTCAGCGGAGGATCCTTCGGGATTAGCCAAAGGGGGTTTCCCCATTCGGAGATCCCCGGGTCAAAGGTTGTTTGCACCTCACCGGGGCTTATCGCAGCTTACCGCGTCCTTCATCGACTCCTGGCGCCAAGGCATTCACCGTACACCCTTAGTAGCTTGACCATAAGAAACTCGAACTAACGCCTGCCCGAGGATTGCTCTCGAACCACGCGCAAGCTCCATGCACACTGCGTGTGTGTGGTCGGAAAAACTACCGTTTGCAGGATATTCAGTTGTCAAAGATCACTCGGGGGCTCGCCCCGCGGAATCTCTCGGTCACCCGCGGGACCTCGATCCCCCGACCCGCTTCGCTCGCTCACTCGTGGCGCTCCCAAGTCCCACTGGCCGCGCTGCGCGAAGCGATGAATCTTCAAGAGACCGGCGCGCTCACTAGGGCGCCGCTGCCGTCGAGCCGGGGTCATCGGCCCGCGAGGCCGCGCCCCTCAATGGCGTCGCTTTAAACAAAGTGGAGAATACCGGGCTCGAACCGGTGACCTCCTGGTTCAAACCCGGCGTCCCCCCAGCTCAGCTAATTCCCCGTATTG
>CAVQJU010000004.1:0-253895 GCA_963712905.1 uncultured Acidobacteriota bacterium
ACGCTCATCGCCGATCCGTACGGCGACCGCGAAGTGCTGTGCGCGCGCTGCGGCAAGGCCAACCAGGCCCGCGGCGATGTCTGTGACATCTGCGGCAACACGGTCGGCCTGAAGCTGAAGTACGACGTCGACGAGTGCCAGGAGCGCGGCATGACGTTCGCCGTGCCGCTGAAGGTGACGATCCGCCTCGTGGTGTGGAACAAGGACCCCGAGACGGGCGTCAAGACCATCCGCGACATCAAGGAGCAGGAGGTCTACTTCGGCGACATCCCGTTGATGACCGAGAACGGCACGTTCATCATCAACGGCACCGAACGCGTGATCGTCTCGCAGTTGCACCGGTCGCCGGGCGCCTTCTTCCACTCCGAAGACAAGACGCTGTACATCGCGCAGATCATCCCGTACCGCGGCTCGTGGGTCGAGTTCGAGTACCGACTCGAAGAACCTCCTGTACGTCCGCATCGACCGCAAGCGGAAGTTCCTGGCGTCGGTGTTCCTGCGCGCGCTCGGCCTGCGCGGCGCCGACGAGATCATCCGCGCCTTCTACAGCGTGGACAAGCTCCACATCAGGAACGGCACGCTGTACTGGGCCGTGGCCGACAGCCTCGTCGGGCTCCGCGCGGCGCGCGACATCGTCGTCCCCGGCGAGAACTTCACGGTGCAGTCGGGCAAGAAGATCACCAAGAACGCCGTCGAGGCGCTCAAGCGCGCCAACGTCGAGGCGGTCGAGATCGCCGAGGCCGAGCTCGAGGGCGCGTTCGCGGCGGCCGACGTCGTGGACCCGTCCACGGGCGAGGTGATCCTCGAAGCCAACGAGCCGCTCGAGCCGCGCGTCGTGTCGATGGCGCAGGAGAAGAACGTCGATCGCATCGACATCTTCTTCCCGGAGAAGGACGAAGTCGGTCCGATCATCGGCCAGACGCTGAAGAAGGACCCGATCCATACGCACGAAGAGGCGCTCATCGAGATCTACCGGCGCCTGCGGCCCGGCGATCCGCCGACGCTCGACAGCAGCCGGTCGCTCTTCGAGAACATGTTCTTCAACCCGCAGAAGTACGACTTCTCGCGCGTCGGCCGGCTGAAGCTGAACACGAAGCTCGGCCTGAACACGCCGCTCGACGAGAAGATCCTGCATCCGCAGGACTTCTACGAGGTGCTGAAGTATCTCTTGAAGCTGCGCCGCAACCCGGCCAACGTGGACGACATCGACCACCTGGGCAACCGCCGCGTCCGTTCCGTGGGCGAGCTCCTCGAGAACCAGTTCCGCATCGGGCTGGTCCGCATGGAGCGCGCCATCAAGGAAAAGATGTCGGTGTACCAGGAAATGGCGACGGCCATGCCGCACGACCTGATCAACGCGAAGCCGGTCATGGCCGCGATTCGCGAGTTCTTCGGGTCGTCCCAGCTGTCGCAGTTCATGGACCAGACCAACCCGCTCTCCGAGATCACGCACAAGCGGCGTCTCTCGGCGCTCGGGCCGGGCGGCCTGTCGCGCGAGCGCGCCGGGTTCGAGGTCCGCGACGTCCACCCGACGCACTACGGGCGCATCTGCCCGATTGAGACGCCGGAAGGCCCGAACATCGGCCTCATCTCGTCGCTGTCGTGCTACGCGCGCATCAACGAGTTCGGCTTCATCGAGTCGCCCTACCGCAAGGTGAAGGACGGCCGGGTCACCGAGTACGTCATCGTCATCAACGCCGCCGGATCGAAGTACAAGGCCGGTGACATCGTCGAAGCCACCGACATGGTGTCGGAGGACGGACGGTCGCGCAAGAAGGGCGTCGAGGTCGAGCCCTACGCGTTCTACCTGTCGGCGTGGGAGGAAGACCAGTACGTCATCGCCCAGGCCAACTCGGCCGTGGACGAGGACGGCAACCTGACGCAGGAGCGCATCAACGCCCGTGAGGCGGGCAACTTCATCCTGTCGCCGCGCGACAAGGTGCAGTTCATCGACGTCTCGCCGAAGCAGCTCGTCTCGGTCGCGGCCTCGCTCATCCCGTTCCTCGAGAACGACGATGCGAACCGCGCGCTGATGGGGAGCAACATGCAGCGCCAGGCCGTGCCGCTGCTCAGGGCCCGCGCGCCCTTCGTCGGCACCGGCATGGAGTACATCACGGCCCGCGATTCGGGCGCCGTCATCGTGGCGCGCCGGTCGGGCACCGTGGACTTCGTCGACAGCCAGCGCATCGTCGTCCGTGTCGAGAGCGAGACGGAAGACGGCAAGGAGATGGGCGCTGACATCTACAACATGACGAAGTTCAAGCGCAGCAACCAGAACACCTGCATCAACCAGAAGCCGATCGTCCGGGTCGGCCAGAAGGTGCACAAGGGGCAGGTGCTCGGCGACGGCCCGTGCACGGAGCTCGGCGAGCTCGCGCTCGGCCGCAACGTCCTGGTCGCGTTCATGCCCTGGCGCGGGTACAACTTCGAGGACGCGATCCTGGTCTCCGAAAAGATGGTGAAGGACGACTACTACACGTCCATCCACATCGAGGAGTTCGAGATCGAGGCGCGCGACACGAAGCTCGGCCCTGAAGAGATCACGCGGGACATCCCGAACGTCTCGGAAGGGTTCCTGAAGGACCTCGACGACAGCGGCATCATCCGCATCGGCGCGTACGTGAAGCCGGGCGACATCCTGGTGGGCAAGGTCACGCCGAAAGGCGAGACGCAGCTGACTCCCGAAGAGAAGCTGCTCCGCGCGATCTTCGGCGAGAAGGCCGGCGACGTGCGCGACGCCTCGCTCATCTGCCCGCCCGGCATCGAGGGCATCATCGTCGGCGTGAAGATCTTCTCCCGCAAGGGCATCGAGAAAGACGATCGGGCCAAGGCGATCGAGCAGGAAGAGCTCGACATGATGGAGAAGAACCTGCAGGACGAGGTCCGCATTCTTCACGACGAAGTGAAGAAGCGCGTGATCATGATGCTGCGGGGCCAGCAGCTCCGGTCGGATCTGTTCGACGAGTACGGCCGCGAGCGGATTCTGAAGAAGGGCACCGAGCTGACGCCGGAAGTGCTGCAGGAGATGCCCTACGAGGCGATGGTCCGGCTGAAGATCGCCACCGACGACATGCGCCTCGAGGACGACCTGCGGGATCTGGAAGAGCGGACGGAGCGGCAGGTCGAAGTCATCCGCAACCTGTTCGAGGAGAAGAAAGAGAAGATCCGCCGCGGCGACGAGCTGCCGCCCGGCGTCATCAAGCTGGTCAAGGTGTACGTCGCGATGAAGCGCAAGCTGTCGGTCGGCGACAAGATGGCCGGCCGGCACGGCAACAAGGGCGTCATCGCGCGCATCCTCCCCGAGGAGGACATGCCGTATCTGCCGGACGGAACGCCGGTGGAGATCGTGCTGAACCCGCTCGGCGTGCCGTCCCGTATGAACGTCGGCCAGATTCTCGAGACGCACCTCGGGTGGGCCGCCGCCGCGCTCGGCCTCTACTTCGCGACGCCGGTGTTCGACGGCGCGACCGAGAACGAGATCAAGAACTGGCTGGATCAGGCGGGTCTGCCGAAGGGCGGCAAGACGCAGCTGTTCGACGGCATGTCGGGCGACGCGTTCGAGCAGAACGTGACGGTCGGCTACATCTACATGCTGAAGCTGTCGCACCTGGTGGACGACAAGATCCACGCGCGGTCGATCGGGCCGTACTCGCTCATCACGCAGCAGCCGCTCGGCGGCAAGGCGCAGTTCGGCGGCCAGCGGTTCGGGGAGATGGAGGTCTGGGCGCTCGAGGCCTACGGCGCGGCGCACATCCTCCAGGAGCTCCTCACCGCGAAGTCCGACGATGTGATCGGGCGCGCGAAGATCTACGAGGCGATCGTCAAGGGCGACGCGTCGTTCACGGCCGGTCTGCCCGAGTCGTTCAACGTGCTCATCCGCGAGCTCCAGTCGCTGTGCCTGGACGTCGAGCTGATGAAGACGAAGAAGAAACTGGTGGAAGTCACTCCTCAACCCGTTTTGGAGGAGGTGTAAATACATGAGACCTTCCTTTCACGAACGTTCGGCGCTGACGAGCGATTTCGACGCCATCCGGATCAGCCTGGCGTCTCCCGATAAGATCCTCTCGTGGTCGCACGGCGAGGTGACGAAGCCGGAAACCATCAACTACCGGACCTTCAAACCGGAGAGAGACGGTCTCTTCTGCGCGAAGATCTTCGGGCCGATCACCGACTGGGAGTGCCTGTGCGGCAAGTACAAGCGCATGAAGCACCGCGGCGTGATCTGCGACAAGTGCGGCGTCGAGGTGACGCAGGCGAAAGTCCGGCGTGAACGCCTCGGCCACATCACGCTCGCCACGCCGGTGAGCCACGTGTGGTTCTTCAAGGGGCTGCCGAGCCGCATCGGCCACCTCCTCGACATCTCCCTGAGAGATCTCGAACGCGTCCTCTACTTCGAGGCGTACGTCGTCGTCGATCCGGGCGAGACCGAGCTGAAGCAGAACCAGCTGCTGAACGAGGAGCAGTACCGCAAGGCGCGCGAAGAGCACCAGCACCGCTTCAAGGCGCAGATGGGCGCCGAGGCGATCAAGGAGCTGCTGAAGCGCGTGAACGTCGAGCGGCTGGCCGTCGAGCTCCGCGAGAAGATGAAGACGGAGACCTCGGCGCAGAAGAAGCTCAAGTACGCCAAGCGCCTCAAGGTCGTGGATTCGTTCCGGAAGTCGAGCAACCGTCCGGAGTGGATGATCCTCGACGTCATCCCGGTCATTCCGCCGGAACTGCGTCCCCTGGTGCCGCTCGACGGCGGCCGCTTCGCGACGTCGGACCTGAACGATCTCTACCGCCGCGTCATCAACCGGAACAACCGGTTGAAGAAGCTCATGGAGCTCAAGGCGCCCGACGTCATCATCCGCAACGAAAAGCGCATGCTCCAGGAAGCCGTGGACGCGCTGTTCGACAACGGACGGCGTGGACGCGTGCTGCGCGGCGCGAACAACCGGCCGCTGAAGTCGCTGTCCGACACGCTCAAGGGCAAGCAGGGCCGGTTCCGCCAGAACCTGCTCGGCAAGCGCGTCGACTACTCGGGCCGTTCCGTCATCGTCGTCGGGCCGGAGCTGAAGCTCCACCAGTGCGGCCTGCCGAAGAAGATGGCGCTCGAGCTGTTCAAGCCCTTCATCTACAACAAGCTCGAAGAGCGCGGTCTCGTCGCCACGATCAAGCAGGCGAAGGAGATGGTCGAGCTGCAGCGTCCCGAGGTGTGGGACGTGCTCGAGGAAGTGATTCGCGAGCACCCGGTGCTGCTCAACCGCGCGCCCACGCTCCATCGGCTCGGCATCCAGGCGTTCGAGCCGGTGCTGGTCGAGGGCAAGGCGATCCGCATCCACCCCCTCGTCTGCACGGCGTTCAACGCGGACTTCGACGGCGACCAGATGGCCGTCCACATCCCGCTGTCGCCGGAGGCGCAGATCGAGGCGTCGGTGCTGATGCTGTCGAGCAACAACATCCTGTCGCCCGCGCACGGGTCGCCGATCGCGATCCCGTCGCAGGACGTCGTGCTGGGCATCTACTACCTGACGAAGGCGAAGAGCGGCGCCAAGGGCGAAGGCCGGGCCTTCGGCAACCCCGACGACGTGATGCTCGCGCTCGAGGCGGGCGAACTGGAAACGCTGTCGCCGATCCGGCTCCGCTACACCGGCGACATCCAGGACCTGACCGCGGCGCGCGACGACCAGGACGTGCTGCGCACGGAAGTGCAGACCGTCAGCAGCAAGATCATCAACACGACGGTCGGCCGCGTCATCCTGAACGAGGCGCTGCCGCCGGAGATGCCGTACATCAACGGCCTGCTGAAGAAGAAGGGTCTCCAGCAGCTGGTCCAGTCGTGCTACCTCAAGTTCGGCCTCGAGAAGACGGTCGAGATGCTCGACTCGCTCAAGAACCTCGGCTTCACCTACGCGACGCGGTCGGGGCTGTCCATCGGCATCGACGACCTGATCATCCCGGAGAAGAAGCAGGAGCTGGTCAAGACCGCGCGCCAGGAGGTCATCAAGGTCGAATCGCAGTACCTCGAGGGCGCCATCACCAACGGCGAGCGCTACAACAAGGTCATCGCCATCTGGTCGGAGGCGACCGAAGACATCGCCAACGCGATGTTCGGCGAGATGGAGGAGATCGACAAGGAAGGCCGGACGTTCAACCCGGTCTACATCATGGCCGACTCCGGCGCGCGCGGATCGAAACAGCAGATCCGCCAGCTCGCCGGCATGCGCGGCCTGATGGCCAAGCCGTCAGGCGAGATCATCGAGACGCCCATCACGTCGAACTTCCGTGAAGGCCTCGAGGTGATGCAGTACTTCATCTCGACCCACGGCGCGCGCAAGGGCCTGGCCGACACGGCGCTCAAGACGGCCGACTCGGGCTACCTGACGCGGCGTCTCGTCGACGTCGCGCAGGACGTGATCATCCACGAGCTCGATTGCGGCACGGTGGACGGCATCGAGGCCCGGGCCATCGTCGAGAGCGGCGAGGTCATCGAGCCGCTGCGCGACCGCATCATCGGCCGGACGACCCTCGAGAAGATCACCGACCCGTTCACCGGCGAGATGATCGTCGACGTGAACGAGGTGATGAACGAAGAGACGTCGTCCGCGATTCAGGATGCGGGCATCGAGAAGGTGAAGATCCGGTCGGTGCTCACCTGCACGTCGCGGCGCGGCGTGTGCGCGAAGTGCTACGGCCGCGACCTCGCCACCGGCAAGATGGTCGAGCTCGGCCAGGCGGTCGGCGTCATCGCGGCGCAGTCCATCGGCGAGCCCGGCACGCAGTTGACGATGCGCACGTTCCACATCGGCGGCACGGCGTCGAGGGTCTCCGAGCAGTCGACGCTCGAGGCCCGCAGCGCCGGCACCGTCCGGTTCCAGGGTCTGCAGGTCGTGACGGCGAAGGACGGCAACCTCGTCGTCATGAACCGCAGCGGGTCGCTGGTGCTCCAGGACGCCAAGGGCCGCGACCGCGAGCGGCATCCGATCGTCTACGGCGCCCGGCTGAAGGTGAAGGAAGGGCAGCACATCGAGCAGGGGCAGGTCCTGGTCGAGTGGGACCCGTACACCTTCTCGATCCTCACCGAGGATCCGGGACAGATTCGCTTCAAGGACATCCTCGAAGGGATCACGGTTCACGAGGAAGTGGACGAGGTCACCGGGCTCTCGCGCTACATCATCGTGGACTCGCCGGACGAGAAGAAGCAGCCGGCGGTCGAGATCAAGGGCAAGGACGGCAAGGTCAACCGGAAGTACCACATGCCGGTCCACGCGCACATGATGGTGCAGGACGGCGAGATGGTGTCGGCCGGCGACGTGCTGGCGAAGATCCCCCGCGAGACCACGAAGACGAAGGACATCACGGGCGGTCTGCCGCGCGTGGTCGAGCTGTTCGAAGCGAGGAAACCGCGCGAGACGGCGGTCATCTCGGAAATCGACGGCATCGTCAAGCACGGCGGCATCGTCAAGGGTCAGCGGAAGATCATCATCGTGCCGGACGAGCCTGGCGCGGAGCCGCGCGAGTACGCGCTGCCTCGCGGCGTGCACGTGAACGTGCAGGAAGGCGAGCGCGTCCACGCGGGCGAGCCGCTCATGGACGGTCCGTCGAACCCGCACGACATCCTGAACGTGCTCGGCGAGAAGGCGCTGCAGGCGTACCTCGTCAACGAAATCCAGGAGGTCTACCGGCTGCAGGGCGTCAACATCAACGACAAGCACATCGAGACGATCGCGCGTCAGATGATGCGGTGGGTGAAGATCGAGGACGTCGGCGACACCGAGTTCCTCGTCGACGAGCAGACCGACAAGTTCCGGTTCCTCGAGGAGAACGAGCGCGTGATCACCGCGGGCGGACGACCGGCGCAGGGCCGGCCGCTGCTGCTCGGGATCACGAAGGCGTCGCTCTCGACCGACTCGTTCATTTCGGCCGCGTCGTTCCAGGAAACGACGCGCGTGCTCACCGAGGCGTCCATTTCCGGCAAGGTCGATCACCTGCGCGGCCTGAAGGAGAACGTCACGATGGGCCGGCTCATCCCGGCGGGCACCGGGTTCGAGTATTACCGGCACGTGCGGATCCCGGCGGACGAACCGCCGCCGCCGCCGCCGCCGGTGCAGCCGACCGACGACGAGCTGGAGCTGGAGCGCGATCTCGAGTACTTCGTGGAGCCGGACGAGGCGCTCGCGCCGCGGACGGGCGAAGTCGAACCGTAACGGCGGACGTTCGATCTACATGGGGGCGGCGAGCTTCGGTTCGCCGCCCTTTTTCACGTACGGGGCCACAGAGGCACAGAGGTCACTGAGTGCAGTAGTAGTGCAGGCCTTGAGGCCTGCCTCGGTCAGTCCCAATCCTCCCGCAGCACGTAGCGATCCCGCGGCTTCAGCTTGCGAGCCTCGACGAATCCGATCTGGTTCCGGCGCGGATCCGAGCGAAGGACCCACGCGATGTCTTCCATGTCCCCAATCGATGCGATCCGCTGGTCGGAGTAGCCGATGCAGGACGTCACGGGAAACGTGATGCGCGTGCGATCTGACAGCCGGCGGCACTCGACGATCTCGTCGCGCAGGCGCTGGCCTTTGATGATGGTGGCGAAGCGGCAGGTGGAGCAGAGCGACGGGTCGCCGTGGTTGACCGTCCCTCCGCGAATCTTCAGGCGCATGCTGATCTGACCTCCTCCTAAGCGGTGCGTAGCATTGGGCACCTCCTTTCGCAGCGCCGCGTTCTTGCGATCATGACGACGACGATGCCATCGTCGTCTGATGGAAGTCAAGCTGCTCGATCAGGTGCGCGCCGCGATCCGGACGCGTCACTACAGTCGCCGGACCGAGGAGGCGTACGTGTCCTGGATTCGGCGGTTCATCGTCTTCCACGGCAAGCGGCATCCACGAGATCTCGGCGAGGTTGACGTGGCGGCGTTTGTCTCGAGCCTGGCAACGCGCGGCGTGAGCGCGTCGACACAGAATCAGGCGCTCAGCGCCGTGTTGTTTCTTTACGAAGTGATTGTAGGGCGCCGGCTGGACTGGACGGATTCCGTTGTACGGGCGCAGCGGCCAGTGCGTCTCCCGATCGTGTTGTCCGCGACGGAGGTGGCCGGGCTGCTCTCGCGTCTGCATGGCACCATGTGGCTGATGGCGTCGCTCCTGTACGGGGGCGGGTTGCGGCTCCTCGAGTGCGTGGAGCTTCGCGTCAAGGACGTGCAGTTCGACCGGGGCGAGTTGACGATTCGCGACGGCAAAGGCGGCAAGGATCGCGTCACGATGCTGCCTGCGCTCCTGAGGCAGCCGCTCGGCGATCACCTGACCTGGGTGAAGGCGCAGCATGACGCCGATCTGGCCGCCGGGCGCGGCGCCGTGGCGCTGCCGGGAGCGCTTCGTCTGAAGTATCCGGGCGCGCCGTTCGAGTGGGGATGGCAGTGGGTGTTTCCGGCGACGCGGTTCTATGTCGATGCGGGGACCGGCGAGCGGAGGCGGCATCATCTGCACGAGTCGGTGTTGCAGCGGGCGGTGAAGGAGGCGGTGCGGGAGGCGGGCCTTGCGCGTCCTGCCAGTTGTCACACGCTTCGACATTCGTTTGCCACGCATTTGCTGGAGTCGGGGTACGACATCCGGACCATCCAGGAGTTGCTGGGTCATCGCGACGTGAGCACCACGATGATCTACACGCATGTGCTCAATCAGGGCGGGCGTGGCGTCCGGAGTCCGCTCGATCAGCTTGGTTCTGTGCCGGTGCGTTGATGGTGCTCTGCGGCGGTGAAGCGACGCGTTCGGCGCGCTACACGGAAGTGTCTAGTCCGCCCGGCCCCCGGTGACAGTCGCAGTAACGTGCCGTCTGCTCAGGCAGTTGCGGTCATTGCGCGTCACCGCCTCCGGCGCTACACTGCGGCTGGTCTGTTCGTATCGGGTTACGTGGAACTGTCGACTATTTGTTAGACCGCATCTATCGGAGGATCGCGTGACCGATGCAATCGATGTCCGAACGAGTGCCGATCAGGTCCTCATGCTCGAGCGCGGCGCTCTCGACCGATGGGGCAAAGGCGATCCCGGCGGCTTTCTGGAAGTGTATGCGCCCGACATCACGTACTTCGACCCGGTGACGGCAACGCGCATCGATGGGCATCAAGCGATGGCGGATTACTATCGTCCCTGGGTCGGTAAGATCCAAGTCGCCCGCTACGAGATGCTCAACCCGCAGGTCGTTGTTGAAGGCAACATGGCGCTCCTGACATACAACCTGGTGAACTACATTCAGGATGCCGAACGTGTCGAGTCAGTGGGCAGTTGCTGGAATTCAACGACGGTGTATCAGCACCGTAGTGGTACATGGAAGGCGATCCACTCGCACTGGTCGTTCACTCGCCACACTGCGTTTCAGAACATGTCGTCTGAGGCGTCCGAGCGACAGGGAGCGTGAGGCTGCGGTCGGCCGCAGGTGTCGGGGTCTGGAGAACAGCTGATCGTCAGCCGTCGGCCAGTTGCTTCCTTCGGCAATGGCTTCAGCATCAAGCGTTAAGACAACAACGACGAACTCGGACATTCAAACGTGAATCTCGAAGCTGCGGTCGAACATCAACTGGAGCCGACGGCGCGTGGACAGAGCGCGCCGCGGCTCAGTTGTGACGTTAGGCGCACAGGAGGATAGAACACGTGACTGCGGAAAACGTCTGGCGCGTGGCGAGGCGAGTGCTCGGTGTGGTACTTCGTCGTCGAAGGATTACTCTACGCGGCTGGGGCAACAGCTATGCTGGGCATAGTTGTTCCGAAAGGAAGCAGCCGCGCCGGGTACGTATCTGCGTCGCTTTTACAGGGTGTCATTGGTGTCGTAGCAGGGGTCGTTCTCTTACGAGGCAATATACGTCTGAGTGACTCCTCGCCGATCGACGTCGATCCCGTGGCACTGAAACGAGGCGCTCTACAGCTCCTCGGAATGTTTTTCCTTGTCCAGGGCGCAATCACGTTCGCAAGAGCAGCGGTCGGTGCGATCACTATTGAAGCCGGGTGGCAATTCCGAGCATCAGAGTTCACTGGCGGCAGTTGTCGAACTAGCTTCGGCCGGCCTGTTGATCAGGCGGCCGGAAAGCATTGCCACAGTGCTTCGGAGGTACGAAGGCGCCTAACCAGCCGCTGCAGCCGACGAGCGGCACACGGCCAACGAGCTGGGTCGAATCGCAGTGAGCGCCGCTCGCGGCTGAGCGGCATGCTGTTAGGCGCCAATCTCGTTCGGGTTCACCACCCAGCTGAACGGAGGAATCGATGTCGCCCTTCTTTCTCGCCCTTCTTCTGATGGTGGCTGCATCCCTGCTGCTGTCTTTGGCCGCCGTGGCTCGAACTATCTGGCTACGTTTGCGCCCGGCGGGAGCGGCGCAGCTTGGCGTCGGGCAGTCGCCAGCGCTACTCGAACGCTTCCGATTCCCTCTTGCTCCTTGCCGTAGCGATGTCCTGGTACAGCGTTGCGGCCGGTTGGGCTGGGCAGCTGGTGTGCTATCCCATCTATGCCGACATGAGCGCATACGGTCCGCAAGCCTTCCATGCCTACAGTCACGGCTATCTTTCTCGGTGGGCCACGGGCACCTGGCCCGTTGGAGTGATGTGTCTGACCTGGGCGATCCTCCTGTGGGTGCCGGTGCGAAATGTGCCGAAGCGCCTCGTGTGGAGCATCGTCGCCCTTTGCGTCGCGTTCGCGGCGGTCACGCCTTTTGCTGCGATCGCCCAGGACCACATGTTCGCCGAGGGATTCTCGAATGATCAGTACGCCCGCCTGATGTTGTCGAACGGCGTGCGGACCGCCATTTTCACTCTTATCGGATTCCTTGCGCTCGTTGCGATGCGTCGGCGTTTAATGTTTGCTGAGTCCCCGGGCGCCTAACACGGTTATATGGACTCCTCCCAGCGATCAACGAGAACCCTGAATGGTGGCGATGACTGAGATCGGATGCAGTCGTATATCCGGCCGCTTCGTTGGAGCATCGTGGCTCCGGGCCATCATGGTGAGCCGCGCACTGGGGGCCAATCGCTGATCAGCGGCCTCAAGGGCCAGCCGTGTTATCGGCCTTATTCCAGTGCCGGTCCGACCGGTCACGCCATGATCAGGATGTTCTCGCTGAGCACTCCTTGGACAAGTTCGTTATGCGGCGACGGGCACGCACGGGCCGGCGTTGAAGTTCTGTTCACGGCGCCAGACGGCCCAGACGATTCGTGCCAGCTTGTTCGCGACGGCGATCGCCGCTTTGTTGTGGCCGCGCCTGGCGGCGACGGCGACGGCCCAGTGCTGAAGCCGAGTCCCCTGGCCCTTCCCCCGGAGCGTCCGTTGGGCAGTGAGTAAGACAGCACGTGCGCCGTGCGTCAGTAAACAGCGCAGATAGACGTCGCCGCGCTTGCTGATCCGACCGAGGTGCCGGCGGAACCCGCTCGAGCGCTCGCTGGGCGTCAGTCCGAGCCAACTCGCAAAATAGCGGGCGCGACGAAACGCGTGGATGTGCGCGACGGCCCCCAGGAGCGCCGTCGCGGTGATGACGCCAATGCCCGGAATCGTGAGGAGGCGCTGGGCGACGGGATCGGCCGCGGCGACGCGCGCCAGTTGGCGATCGATATCCTTCACGCGTCGTTCCAGCGCACGCACTTCGTCGTAGACAAGCGCCAGCGCCTGGCACAGATGCGCGGGCAGGCCGTTGTCCGCGTCTTCCAAGATGCGCGGCATCTTCGTCAGCAGGGTCCTTGCCCCGAGGGCGATCGGCATCCCGTGTTCGCGGAGCATCCCGCGCAGCGCGTTAATGCGGGCCGTGCGCGTCTGCTGCCACTGCGTGCGCACGCGATGGAGGGCTTGCAACGCCTGTTGCTCGGATGTTTTCACCGGCACGGGCTGAATCCCCGCACAGCGCGCGGCTTCGAGCAGCGCTTCCGTGTCCATCCGGTCGGTCTTATTGCGGCGCACGTAGGGCTTCACGTACTGGACCGGCAACAGCTGCACGTGTTGCCCATGCGCCTGACAGCGGCGACCCCAGTAGTGTGCCGTCCCGCAGGCCTCCATCACGACGGTGATACCGGCCGGCAACGCATCGACAAACGCCTCGAACTGCCGGCGCGTCAGTCGCTTGCGCTCGAGGATTCGGCCGACGCGATTGGCCGTCGCCACTTCAAAGACATCCTTTGCCAAGTCCACCGCGACCGTCGTAGCATCCATTTCGGCCTCCTCTTCGTTCAGCTTGTTGAACCCAAGCCTTCACCACGGCAGATGCCGCGAACGAACGGGGAGGAGTCCATACCAATCACTGCAGCCGTCGCGCCAAGTGCTTATGCGATCATGTCACCGCGGCGCGCGGCTCAGCGCCGGTCGTTGGGCCGACATTCTGCGAGTTCGGTGATGCTGAATCAACGAAAGAAGCGGACGGCGCGAAGGTCCAGCGTCCTAGTCAAGGTGGGAATGACCGTCCTGCACGTATTGCTGACATACGTGGTGGCATGGCACGTGTCCTTTCTCTTGATGTTCCTGTCTAGAGGGGATTCCATTGACTTCCAGCTATACGTCGGCTACCTGCCTTTTGTCTTCGGGCCCGGCTTCGAAATACCGACGTTCATTCAGTTCGGCGCTGTTCTGCTGACGGGGTTCTACTTTTTGATCAGGCGACTGTTGAGGGCCGTTGGCTGGTTAGCATGAAGTTCCAGAGGCAATCACGAGGGACGATCAGACTGTCTGATGCGTCACAGGCCGGTGACGGCGTGAATTGTCGCTGCGAGGCCAAAGAGGCCATCGCCGAAGCGGATGAGCGTAGAATCCTGGTATGAAGCTTGAGGAACTTGAGGCGGCCGCGCTGAAGCTTGATCCGAAGGGCCGGGCACGTCTGGCGGAGCGGTTGCTCGAAAGCCTGGAATCGCTCTCGCCCGAAGAGAATGCGCGAATCTGGGCGGAAGAAGCGCAGCGCCGAGCCGCGGCGCTGGAATCAGGCGAGCTCTCAAGCCGTCCCGCCGATGACGTGTTTCGCGAGGCGCGCGGCCGGATCTGACCGGTGCGCGTCACCTTCAACGAACTGGCCGAGCGCGAACTGAATGACGCGGCGCAGTACTACCAACACGAACAGCCCGGGCTCGGCGTCGCATTCATCGCGGAGGTCCGTCGGTGTACTGAGGCGCTCTCCGAACATCCGGAATCCGGCCCGATCGTTCTTGGCGCTATCCGACGCCGGCTGTGCCAGCGATTTCCATACGGACTGCTCTACACCTTCTCCAGAGACGAGCTGCGCATCCTCGCAGTCATGAATCTGAAGCGCCGACCTTGGTATTGGGTGGGAAGAACTTGATGGGCGGCCCAACATCGGCCTGCAGCCGACGGCGGCGGGCGATCATGAGCCGCCGCGGCTGAAGCCGCGCGTTAGGCGCCCTCCATCAATTGGGGTCAGGCATGGACCATTCGCCTCGTCTCTTCAAAGAATGGGTTGGGTACTACACCTACCAGGGCAAGACAACGAAGCTGCCAATGCACCTGACGCTCGAGTTCTCGAAAGGCGAGATTCATGGCGCGGGCATTGACAATCTGGGTCAATTCATCATCGACGGTTTCTTTGACGAGCGCACCAGTCACGCCAGGTGGTCCAAGCGATACCTAGGTGCGGACACAGTGGAATACGAAGGCACCCAGAGCGAAGACGAAATAGGCGGTTCCTGGTCTTTGGTTCAGACTGCCGACGGCAAAGAAACCAAACTCCGTGGCGATTTCCACCTTTGGCCGCTACCAGCGGGCCTCTATGGCGAAGACGAACCACTTCAGTCGGTCTTGGAGCGAGAGGTTAGAAGGAAAGGTCAGTAGAGCGAAGGCGCCCTGGGTGCCTAACAACTCGATGGAGCCGACCCGGCCGGCCGAGCGTCTGGGATTAGCGCGATACTAGTCTTCGGCTGGACGGGCGGCTCATCTCGAGGCCGTTAGCCGGGGAGGAACCAATTGGGTGTGATGCGCGCGGCGTTTGTCGTATCGGCGACCATCCTCGTCTCGTCAACGCCAGTAAATGCTCAGTCCTTTCCGATCCCCGATCAGCTGTCAGTGGGTATCGGAGTGGTTGGAGATAGCCGACCGAAGCAGAGTGCGTCAACGGTCACACTCTCGTTGGCGTTCGTGGACAGCGGCACCGACTATTGGCCCTATCGGCTTGGCTGGGTCCTTTTGGAGGCTGAATTTGGTCCGAGGAGTGACCTGGGATTGTGTCAGGCGGGCGATGCTGAGCCAGCCGATCCACCACATTGCGACGATGCCGCCCTCCTCACGGGGCTTCGATTTCATTTCTTTCATCGGACGTCCGCGCGCCGGGTGCTACCGTTTGCTAATCTCTTGGCGGGGTCGTATTGGAAGGGCGGCGGCGAGAACGATCGCGATTTCGCATCCGAACACTTCACGCTTCAGGCGGGAGGCGGGATCGATCTGCGACGTACCGGCTCGGCTCACGGGCTTCGCCTGGCTGTTGACTACCGCCGCGTGTTCGCGGGCGACTCAAGCAGGAATCAGTTCAGGTTTGTAACCGCGTACACTCTTGGCCCACCCACACCATGAAGCTTGTGACCGCCGACATGCCGCGTCGTGGTCGGACTGGAGGAATGTGACGGATGTGACGAAGCCGGGCGCCGGCCTCGGAAGTCGATTGTAAATGCTTCGTGCTCCGCTCGCCAGGCCCCGAGCGAACATGTCGCTGCGGCGCGCGGCTCACTTGAAACGTTAGGCATCCACCACGACAATGCCGGATCCGCTAGCAACCTCTCATCTCGATAGCCTCGAGCTGATGTACCGCGCGTTCCAGAGGTGCCGTCATAGCGGCCCAGACGCTCGCCCAACCTTGGTGCGATTGCTCAGGCGTCTCCACGCGGTCCTCGCCACTGTCCGGCAGTGCAACGCGTTCGTCGTCGGCGTCGAGCCGGCAGCTCTGAGCGAGATACCTGGACCCATTGGCCAAGAAGTCATTGTGTGCCTCGAAGCCACGAGCGCGCCCGGAGCGGGCCTATCCCCAGGCCAGCGGGAAGTCCTTGACCTTGTCCAGACTCTCGTGGTTGAACTCGTGCGTCTCGTTGAGAGCGGGAATACCCCGGCTGTGCGCGGCTTGGGGCATGCGTTCCACAACCTGCCGTCTTCTCTTCGTGCCGAGCAACCATATGATCGCGGTGGCAAATTAGGCTGGCTTCAGATCGCTGCCGGCTATTGGGACGATCTCAGTTCTGAAATGCATGACGCCTTCTGCAGGTTCGCCGGGGTGGATCTGCCCACTGTCGAGCGCCTTATGCGTCGCGAGGGATTTGCTATCAGATATGACTAACGGCTGCCTAACACGGTTATATGGACTCCTCCCAGCGATCAACGAGAACCCTGAATGGTGGCGATGACTGAGATCGGATGCAGTCGTATATCCGGCCGCTTCGTTGGAGCATCGTGGCTCCGGGCCATCATGGTGAGCCGCGCACTGGGGGCCAATCGCTGATCAGCGGCCTCAAGGGCCAGCCGTGTTATCGGCCTTATTCCAGTGCCGGTCCGACCGGTCACGCCATGATCAGGATGTTCTCGCTGAGCACTCCTTGGACAAGTTCGTTATGCGGCGACGGGCACGCACGGGCCGGCGTTGAAGTTCTGTTCACGGCGCCAGACGGCCCAGACGATTCGTGCCAGCTTGTTCGCGACGGCGATCGCCGCTTTGTTGTGGCCGCGCCTGGCGGCGACGGCGACGGCCCAGTGCTGAAGCCGAGTCCCCTGGCCCTTCCCCCGGAGCGTCCGTTGGGCAGTGAGTAAGACAGCACGTGCGCCGTGCGTCAGTAAACAGCGCAGATAGACGTCGCCGCGCTTGCTGATCCGACCGAGGTGCCGGCGGAACCCGCTCGAGCGCTCGCTGGGCGTCAGTCCGAGCCAACTCGCAAAATAGCGGGCGCGACGAAACGCGTGGATGTGCGCGACGGCCCCCAGGAGCGCCGTCGCGGTGATGACGCCAATGCCCGGAATCGTGAGGAGGCGCTGGGCGACGGGATCGGCCGCGGCGACGCGCGCCAGTTGGCGATCGATATCCTTCACGCGTCGTTCCAGCGCACGCACTTCGTCGTAGACAAGCGCCAGCGCCTGGCACAGATGCGCGGGCAGGCCGTTGTCCGCGTCTTCCAAGATGCGCGGCATCTTCGTCAGCAGGGTCCTTGCCCCGAGGGCGATCGGCATCCCGTGTTCGCGGAGCATCCCGCGCAGCGCGTTAATGCGGGCCGTGCGCGTCTGCTGCCACTGCGTGCGCACGCGATGGAGGGCTTGCAACGCCTGTTGCTCGGATGTTTTCACCGGCACGGGCTGAATCCCCGCACAGCGCGCGGCTTCGAGCAGCGCTTCCGTGTCCATCCGGTCGGTCTTATTGCGGCGCACGTAGGGCTTCACGTACTGGACCGGCAACAGCTGCACGTGTTGCCCATGCGCCTGACAGCGGCGACCCCAGTAGTGTGCCGTCCCGCAGGCCTCCATCACGACGGTGATACCGGCCGGCAACGCATCGACAAACGCCTCGAACTGCCGGCGCGTCAGTCGCTTGCGCTCGAGGATTCGGCCGACGCGATTGGCCGTCGCCACTTCAAAGACATCCTTTGCCAAGTCCACCGCGACCGTCGTAGCATCCATTTCGGCCTCCTCTTCGTTCAGCTTGTTGAACCCAAGCCTTCACCACGGCAGATGCCGCGAACGAACGGGGAGGAGTCCATACCAATCACTGCAGCCGACGAGCGGCGCCTAACACGCGGGCCCGTCGAATCGATTCGAGATATCGTGAGCGCCGCTCGCGGCTGAGCGGCATGACGTTAGGTGGCATCAACGGGAGCACTCGATGAGAACACCGGCGACGCTGTTTGCCTTACTGTTGACCGGCCCCTGGGCCATCGCACAACAAGTTGACATTGGTCCAGCGCCTGGACGGCTTGTCGACGTCGGTGGGCGAAAGGTGCATCTCAACTGTTCGGGAAGCGGTTCGCCAACTGTCGTTCTAGAGGCTGGCGCAAGCTCCTTTGCGATCGATTGGTCTCTCGTCCAACCGGAGATCGCCCGCACGCAACGCGTGTGTTCTTATGATCGAGCAGGATCCGGTTGGAGTGAACCGCGCACAGATGTGGAAACGCCGGCTCGGATTGTCACGGATCTGAAGACGGCCCTCACAGCCGCCGGCGAACAGCCTCCATTCGTCATGGTAGGGGCGTCGTTCGGCGGTCTCTATGTCCGCCTCTACCAATTGGACCACCCGAACGACATCGTGGGACTCGTACTCGTCGATCCTGTCACCGAGGATCGACTGTTCACAGTATTTCAACAACGCCCTGTTCCGATCGGTTCGCTCACGGCCGAGCAGTTGCTGACGACCCTTCCCAGAGATGGCTCAGTGCCGGTTCCGTCAAGAGCGCCTCAGACGGGAGTGCCGTTCGACCGCCTTCCGGCGGATCTGTACCAATTGAGAATCAAGATCGATCAGCGGCTAATCGCGTCCTTCCCACCGTCGGTCTCGGCGAGCATCGTGCGCGAATCGTCTGAGGGGCAACGCGCTGCACTGGCTCGGGCACGCGAAAGCCGTGACCGACCGGACAATCCAATGCGAAATGTCCCTCTCATCGTGCTCACAAGGGGGCAGGACGCGACGCCGGGGCTCGCGGAAGACCATGCGGCGCTGGCCCGTCTCTCGAACAATTCGCGTCACGCGGTAGTCTCCGCTTCTGTTCATGAAATTCACCTCTTTGCGCCGTCCGTCGTCGTTCAGGCGATTCAAGACGTGTGCGTGGCTGCCAGGCAACGGAGCTCTTTACCAGTGCGGCAATGATGCCACCTCACCTACGAATGGAGCCAACGCGCCGATCGTCTCGTGCCATCATGTCGCCGAGGCGCGCGGCTCATTCGTGGCGTTGGGCCGACTGGGCAACTGCGCTGACAACTTGTGGGAGGCCAGACCAGTGCGGTACGGATCAAGGCGAAACGAGTGAGGCGACTCTTCAGGGGATCATCGATGGAACGCGCCGCGAAGCTGTTGACCATCCTCGTCGTGACCGCGCTGGGCGTCCCGGCGGCCGCCCAGCGCGTCGAGTTCGAGGTTGCGTCCGTGAAGCTGCACACCTCAGACGATCAGCGCGTGATGATGGTGGCGCAACCCGGAGGCCGGTTCGTGGCCGCGAATATTCCCCTACGGCTCCTCATTCGCACGGCGTTCCAGTTGCAGGACGATCAGATCGTCGGCGGCCCGAACTGGCTCGCGACCGATCGCTTCGACATCGAGGCTCGCGCGCCCGAGCTACCAGGCCCACCCAACGCCCAGCTGCTGGCTATGCTGAAATCGCTCCTCGCCGATCGGTTCAAGCTGACCACGCACGGCGAGAAACGTGAGCTGCCGGTGTTCGCGCTTGAGCGCGCGAGGCGTGATGGTTCGCTGGGTCCCGGACTGCGTCCGACCGCCTGTCCTGAGCTCGCGTTCGACATCAGCCGGCCTCAGCCCTGCACGAACGTGCAGACTGGTTTCGGCGCGCTGACTCTGCGCGGCATGCCGTTCAATCAGTTCACTCCGTTCCTGTCGCCTTACGTGAACCGCGTCGTGGTGGATCGCGCTGGGCTCGATGGCCGGTACGACATCGAGCTTAAGTGGACGCCTGAACAGCCGGGGCAGGGCCCCGCCGGTGCCGGGCAGCCGCCGGCCAGCGATCCGGACGCGCTGTCGATCTTCACGGCGATCCAGGAGCAGCTTGGCCTACGGCTCTATTCGACCAAAGACATGGTGGATGTTCTGGTCATCGACACGTTGGAACACCCGACGCCGAACTGATCTGGCGCCATGTTGACGCGTGCGAACAGCGGCTGAATACTTCGAGCGAATTCAAAGAGGACTCATGCCACAGACGAACGCGGTGCGGACAAGGTTCGAATGTGCGAACCCCATACTCAGCGTTGCGGATATGGCGCGGAGCATTCAGTACTACGTAGAGGTCCTTGGATTCACCAATGCCGATTGGGGTGGTGACGACTTCACCTGCGTGAGACGAGACCACGCCGGAATCTACTTATCGGAAAGGGACCAAGGCCAACCTGGTACGTGGGCGTGGATTGGGGTAGAAGACGTCGGGGCCCTGTACGAAGAATACAAGGCCAAAGGGGCCACCATTCTTCATCCCCCGGAGAACTACCCGTGGGCATACGAGATGAGAGTCGCGGATCCGGACGGCCACGTGCTGCGGTTCGGCTCAGAACCAAGGGAAGACGCGTAGTTCAACCTTAGGCATCCCTTAAACCACCAATGTCCTACCAACCTGACTTGTACGATGTCGTCACACCTCCCGCGCTGCAGGGAGATGTCGATTGGTACCGCGCTAAGGCTCAGAGTTCGGGAGGGCCGGTCCTCGAACTTGGCGCTGGCACCGGACGGGTACCCTTGGCCATTGCGGCCGCCGGCATCGCCATCCACGCGCTCGATTCCGACGCGCCGATGCTTGAGCGACTTCGGTCCAAGTTGGAATCGGCTCCTGCCGACGTGCGGGCTCGCACCACCGTGGTGTCGGGGGACATGCGCACGTTCGATTTGGCGGAACGATTCGCGCTGATCATCTGCCCGTTTCGGGCGTTCCTGCACAATGTGACCGAGGCGGACCGGCTCGCCTGCCTGGCAAGGGTGCGGCAGCACCTGCGCCCGTCGGGTCGATTCGCCTTTAACGTGTTCCACCCGTCGCTCACCTTCATGGCGCAGCATTCAGGAGCGCTCGCCGGCGTGTGGCGGTGGACCGGCACGTATCCCCTGCCGTCTGGTGGCTGGGTCGTGCAGTCAGAGGCGAATCGGTACGACACGGTCGCCCAGGTCGTCCACTCGCTGCATCGCTACGACGTCTTTGGAGCAGCGGGTACGTTCGAACGAACGTCTATGCACCGACTGCAATTGGCTTATCTCTATCCAGCGGATATTCGCCGGCTGCTCGAATCCGCTGGGTTCAAGGCGATCACCGTCAAGGGTGGCTTCGACGGTCGAGACTTCTCCCAAGATGGTCAAGAACTGGTAATCGAGGCACTCCGGGATGCCTGACTCCACCTGGATCCGACGCGGTTACTCGTCCCGTGCGACGATGTTACCGAGCCGCGCGGCTCAGTTGGCGCGTTAGGCCGACATCAGTGAGGTAGAGGAGTTGAGCAGTCGGGCTTGGTACTTGCTCCGGGTTCGAACGGCGGGCCTCTTGGCCACGATCAATCTCGGCCAGGCGTACGATCGCACGAACGCCTGCCCGACGTGCGGGGCCGGGGCGCGACCGGTGCCGCCGCTTCTTGCCGACCTTGCACGCATGGGTAAGAAGATCGTTGACCGCGCCGCACACGACGGCCGACTGATTGCGACCCGCAAGTTCGCGGATGCTCTGGGCGCAGCCGGATCGACTGGATTCATGGAGCAAACGGTTCGGTCCCGCGGGAGCGACCGCCCTCATCCGGGGTTCGTCTGGCTCGATGTCACCGCTGAATGGCCGCCGTTGGCGCCGAGTAGTCAGCTCGAGCGTGAGGATCCTTGCCCTCGATGCCGGCGAGCCGGCCACTTTGACGTCGCCGGAGGGCGCACACGATTCGTGTCGCGAGACGTTCCGGATTCGGCGTGCGATTTCAACGTGACGTGGGAGTATTTTGGCGTATGGAGAACGGCCATGACCGCCGCCAAGAGGCTGCCGGTCGGTGGGGCGCAGTACCTTGTTGTGTCGGCGAAGGCGCGCGAGTTGTTCGTGGCGCACAAGGTCAGGCATGTGAGCTTCGAGCCGCTCGAGTGGGAATGATCGGTGGTGCCCTGACCGTGGGCGTCACTCGCGTGCTGAATCTTCGCGTGAAAGTGGGAGGTTCGTCATGAGGTCAATCAAGCGCCTCTTAGCGGCAACCGGCCTGATCACGGCCGTCGTCGCAGCGTCTCCGTCGGCGACCGGAGCAGCGGCGGTTCACGCCCAGAAGACATCCGTATCCAGTAACGACGAGTTGGAGCGGAGAGACCAACCCGTAACCGACGAAGACGTTCGGATTCTTCAGCGTGCGGACACGATCCTGGCTTCATCGGCAGTGTGGAACCGCCATGACACGCGAGTCTGCAAGTCGACGGACACGACGTGGAGCTTGTTCTGCGCTCTCGAGAAGTCCTCACGTGATGTCCTGGGAGAGGACCGTCATCGAGAAGTGGCGCTTCAGGAAGTTCGTTTCGCTGTCGAGGACGTCACGAAGGGGATCGAATTCGAGCACCGGCTGATGGACTATAACAACCTGCAGACGACCACGTTCGAAGACGTCAGGCATGTTCTCAAGGTCGCCACCGACCGTGTTCGCGCGCGACTTGTGGCGCAGAAGGGGAAGAAATAACATGACGCGGCCCAACAGGCGATGGAGCCGAGGCCGCGCGAGTGGGAATCGAGAAGGTCTTGCGGCGAGGCTCATCGCCAATCCGAAGGATCGGTTGGAGTAAGACAGATGCCGAGATGGCGCACGAGGCTGATCCTGCTCGCTGTTGTGGGGACGACGATCGGCTGCGACCAAGTGTCGAAGCACGTGGCGTCCACCCATCTCAGGGACGGCCCGCGGCAATCTTACTTTGGTGATTCGCTGCGACTTGAGTACTCGGAAAATGCCGGCGCATTTCTGAGTCTTGGAGCCGGGCTACCCTGGTGGGCGCGGACGACGCTCTTCTCGGTCGGCACCGCGGTGCTCTTGATCGGGTGTGTCGTGGCCGCGCTTACGCGTCGATTGAAGGGAGTGGCTCTCTTTGGGCTCTGGCTGTTGTTCGCCGGAGGATTTTCGAATGTCGTGGATCGGGTCGTGCATGGTCGCGTGGTCGACTTCTTGAACGTCGGCATCGGTCCAATCAGAACAGGCATCTTCAATGTCGCCGACATGGCCATCATGCTTGGCGTCGCACTTCTTCTGGGCGGTTCCCGTGTTGTTCGGGATGCCCAGGATGATCGCGGCTAAAGCGAACTTCAAGAAACCGTTTCATCATGGCGAGTTTCGGTTCGCCGCCCTTTCTTACGTACGCGGTGTTAACATCACGCCGTTCTGGAATGCGTTCACACTGGCGTCTGTTCATGGCGACGGCGCTCATCGAAATTGGCGCCGGCCTGTCTCTCCTGAGTGGGCCCGCTCTCGCGATGTGGCTGCTGCTTGGCGTCCGGGTGCCTTCCCCAGAGGCGCTCGTGATAGGCCGAGTCGGTGGCGCCGGCCTGCTCGCCCTCGGGGTTGCGTGCTGGTTCGCGCGTGACGACCGTGGCAGCCGTGCGCAGCACGGCCTGCTGTGGGCCATGCTTGTCTACAATGTCGGGGCGTGCGCCGTGCTTGCGTTTGCGGGAGCGGTGTCGTCAACGGCTGGTATCGCCCTCTGGGCTGGCGTGGCACTTCACGCCGGCATGACGATCTGGTGTGCGCTGAGTCTCTGAGGGCCGCTGACCGCGCGATGAAAAAATGGGAGCACATCCGGCCAATCTAGCCGTCAGATTCCTGCTCGAGGTGTCAGCCTATGTCGCCCTGGGACTCTGGGGCTGGCACCGGCGTGATGACGGATTTCGAATCCTGGTCGCACTGGCTGTTCCAGTGCTTGCCGCCGTACTCTGGGGCACGTTCGCCGTCCCCAACGACCCTTCGCGTTCGGGCTCGGCTCCAATCCCCGTGCCCGGCATGCTTCGCCTCGCGCTCGAATGTGGATTCTTCGCGTTCGCGACGTGGGCTCTTTCCGATCTGAAATTCGCCCGGCTCAGTGTCGTCTTCGGGGCGGCCGTGGCCGTTCACTACGGGTTTTCGTACGACCGCATCCGGTGGCTCGTTGGTCAGTAGAAGCGTCACGAGCTCGCCGGCACATCTGATTCACACCGGGGGACACAATTCATGCGACTGCATCACTTCGCTTGTCTCGCGTTACTCGTCGCGCCTGTGCAGGTTGCTGCGCAGGTGAATCTCGGCGCCTACGAAGACCGTATCGCGGTCGAGGACGTGATGGCTCGTTATGTGTGGACGGTGGATTCGCTCGATGCCGACGGCTACGTGGCCGTGTTCACCGAGGATGCCGTCATCGATTCGAACGGGAGCATCAGCAGGGGACACGAGGAGATTCGCAAGATCGTCACGAATCTCATTCAGAGGCGCGACGACAACAAGGCGAAGGGATTGCCGACTGCGAATCTGTATCACGTGATCAGCAACGTGCGCATCGCGTTCCCGAAGCCCGGCGAGGCGGTCCACCAATCGTACTGGCAGACCGTGCGCCGGGACAAGGACGGCAGGATGATCGCGGCCGCGATGGGCCGCTCCGAAGACCGGCTCGTCAAGCGCAATGGCAAGTGGTTGATTCAGTCTCGAAAGCTGACCGTCTTCACCGACTGACCGGGTGAGCGCGAATTCTACGTCGTGTACAACGTGATCACGAACAGGACGAATCGGTAGCCCAGCACGATGGCCGCCACGGCCGTGGTGAGCAGCGCGACCTTGACCACGCGGCCGGCGCCGCTTGCTCCGTAGACCCTGCCGGTCGAGATGTACAGATACACCGCGCATGCGAGCAGCAGCAGGATCGAGATGGCATGGTCCAGCCCTTCCGAAGCGAACCCGGCTCCACCCAGCCACCGCTCAACGGGCGGGACCGCCGTCGCGACGCAGAAGAGCAGCAGCAGGAACGCGTACAGGTGGAGCGAGAACAGCGCGTGGGCCACGGGCGGGCGTCTGCTCCGCGGGAACACGATCGCCAGCGCGCCCACAAACGACAGCGCCATGAACACGATGAGCGACCGCGCGTTCACCGCGACGGCGCGGTCGAACACGGGCGCGTACAGATCGAGCGTCGTCTGTTTCGCCGCGAGCCGATGTGATACCAGAACGTCCGCGGCGTGGCTCCAGGGCTGCGTGTGCAGGTGCGCGTCGAGCGGCGTCGTGAAGACCTTGCCGCCGGTCAGCGATTCGGTCGCGAAGAACAGGGCGTTGGCGATCAGGAAGAGCGGGACAGGCCCGACGTACGGCTTCCGCTGTCCCTGCAGGTAGGCCACCGTGAGAAAGCCCGGGCGGCCGGCCAGACATCGAAAGCTGCGTATGAGGCGGCCGTCAACCGGCGTGAATGCCCGGACCAGCTGATCGAACAGGCCGCGAAACGTCAGCTCCCGCGCGCGCAGCGGACGCTCGCCGCACTCCGGACAGTAGGGCGTCGAGACGGCGGTGTGGCACGTGGGGCAGCTCCACGGATCGGTGTGGGTCACATCGGGCCCCGATTGACTCGCATCCTGTGCTGACACTCTATATGGAAGTGGACGGGTGGGTTTGAGGATCCCGCGGCGTTCATGATGCCGGCCCAGACGTGAGATGATCGCGCGGACCGTGACGGGAGGCCTCCTCTGAAAGGTTACGTCATCACTGCTGGCGTCGCATTCGGCTTGGTCACCGTGGCGCACATCTGGCGCATCATCGTGGAACCGAGACTGGCCACGGACCCGTGGTTCATCCTCACCACTGTCGCGTCGGTTGTGCTGTGCGTCGGAGCCTGGCGAGTCGCCTCGCGCGCACCGCAGGCTTAGCACCGGGCACTCCTCGCGTCTGCCCGCGCTCTTCGCCGTCACCCGGAGGATTCGACATGGTCAGAGGACTCGCGACCGTGATTTATCACGTGACGGATTTGAACCGCGCGAAGGCGTGGTATGCGTCCGCTTTCGGGCAGCAGCCGTACTTCGACGAACCGTTCTATGTCGGCTTCAACATCGCCGGTTACGAGTTGGGGCTCGATCCGAGTCAGACCGTGACCCCTACCGGACATGGCGGCGGCGTGGCGTACTGGCGTGTGGACGAGATCGAACGCGCGGTTCAGCACTTCGTCACGGCCGGGGCGACGATGGTTGCGCCCGTGCAGGACGTGGGTGGAGGCATCAAGGTTGCCACGGTCGCCGATCCGTTTGGCAATCTGATCGGCTTGATCGAGAATCCGCATTTCGAACTGCCCAAGGCATAGGTGGACGATCGACAATGGCCACCCAGTTGCAGGTCAAGGTTGTCCCCGGGGCTTCGCGCAATGGCATCGCCGGCTGGCTGGGCGAGACGCTCAAGGTGCGAGTGACCGCGCAGCCTGAACGTGGTAGGGCCAACGCGGCGGTCGAAGCGACGATTGCGGAGGCGCTCGGTATTTCCACCAAGTCCGCTCGCGTGATTCATGGGAAGACGTCCCCTCGGAAGATCGTCGAGATCCTGGGCCTGTCCGAGCGTGAGGTCTACCGCCGACTCTCGAAGAGTGCGGCCTGACATGGAAAGACACTTCAGAGCGATAGAACGTGCTGATTACGCGCAAGTCCGTCAGCTCCTCGCGAGCATGGGCTGGCAGCAGCGCGTTCAAGACGAAGCCAGATTCGAACGGATGATCCGAGGGGCGAATCGAACGGTTGTTGCGGTCGAGAACGAACGCGTGGTGGGCTTCGCGAGAGCCTTGTTCGACGGTGCGTCGAACGGATACATATCGACCGTGGCTGTCGCGGCTGATCGCCAGGGCCAGGGAATCGGACGGGAGTTGGTCAAGCAGTTGATGGATGTGGATCACCCAGCCGATATCACATGGGTCTTGCGGGCGGGTAGAGGCAGCCCCGGCTTCTGGGAGAAGATGGGGTTCAGGAAATCCGAAGTGGCTATGGAGATCGTCAGAAAAGGGTAGCCAGACGAACTGGAGGCCAGCATGAAAATGAGAACGCTCGTCTTCCTAGGCTTCATTGCCGCGGTGTTTGCCGCGACGGCCAGGGCAGCGGACAAACCTGAAGACCTGGCTCAAACCGCGGCGGAGTCGTGGTTGAAGTTGACGGATGCCGGCGACGCCGGGGCGTCGTGGGAGCAGGCGGCGAAGGTGTTCAAGGGTGCGGTGACGAAAGAGCAGTGGACCGGGGCCATCGCGGGCGTGCGGCCGCCGCTCGGCAAGGTCGTCTCCCGCAAGGTGACGTCCCGCCAGTACACAGAGAAGCTGCCGGGAGCGCCCGAGGGAAAGTTCGTGGTCATCCAGTACGAGACCGTGTTCGAGAACAGAGCGTCGGCGGTCGAGACCGTCACCCCGATGCTCGATCCGGACGGCGTCTGGCGCGTGTCCGGCTACTTCATTCGTTGAGCCATGTCATGCAGGTGAATCCGTATCTGAGCTTCAAGGGCCAGTGCGAGGCCGCGTTCAGGTTCTACGAACAGTGTCTCGGCGGCCAGCTCGGGCCCATCTTCCGCTACGCCGGGACATCCCTGACGGGCCAGGTTCCGGCCGACTGGCATGACAAGGTGATGCACGGCAGCGTGACGGTCGGCGGGCAGGAGATCATGGGCGCCGATGTCGCGCCGGACGGCTACGAGGAACCGAAAGGCTTCTCGCTCTCCATTCAGATCAAGAGCACGATGGAGGCCGAGCGTATCTTTCAGCGAGCTGAGCAAGGATGGCCGGGTCGTGATGCCGCTCGAGAAGACATTCTGGGCCGAGCGCTTTGGGATGGTTGTCGATCGCTTCGGAATCCAGTGGCTGATCAACTGCGAAGCATCCGATCAGCCAACATGACCGGTTCCGATTACCGCGAGATCAGGCTGCGTGACGGGCGCATCCTGGCCTACGCCGAATACGGCGGCCCGCCTGGGCTGCCGATCATCCACTGCCACGGCACGCCAAGCTCGCGTGTCGAAGGCGATCTGTACTTCAACCCCGCCATCGCCGCCGAACTCGGTGTCCGGATCATCGTGCCGGATCGGCCGGGGATGGGCCGGTCGGATTTTCAGCCCGGCCGCCGGATTGTTGACTGGCCCGACGACCTGCTGGAGCTGGCCGCGGCCCTCGGGCTCGACACGTTCGCCGTGCTCGGTTCGTCCGGCGGCTCGCCGTACGCGGCCGCCTGCGGGGCGCTGATTCCGAACCGGGTTCGGATCGTCGGCCTGCTCGGCGGCGTGGCCCCTGCCGACGCCCCCGGCATGGTCGCGGCGATGAGCGCGCCGCTGCGAATGATGGTCCGGCTCGCGCGATATGCGCCGGCTGTATTGCGCGGGTTGTTCCGGCTCAACCTGCGGGCGATCCGTGGCGGTGGCGAACGCGGAGGCGAGCGGATGGCCGCCTCCTTTCCCGAGCCTGATCGGAGCCTGTTGAAACGTCCCGAGATTCGCGACGGCTTCATGGCGTGCTACACGGAGGCGTGCCGCCAGGGACCTCGAGGTCCTGTCTGGGATGTGGGGCTCATGTCGCGCCCGTGGGGGTTCGACCTCGCCGCCATCAAAGTGCCGGTGGTGTTGTGGCAGGGAGAGCGCGACCGCAACGTTCCAGCGGCCCACGGCCGGTACCTCGCCGGGGCGATCTCGACCTGCCGCGCCACGTTCTATCCAGACGAGGCGCATCTGTCGCTGCCGCTGAACCATCAACGGGAGATTCTCAGCGCGCTGGCCGGCTGACTCGAGGAGACGAACCGGTCGGCTCGACGTTATACTTCCCGCCATGCGCAGGCCCCCGCTGAGGTCGTTCCGTCTGATATGTCTGATGGCGTTCGCCGTGGCCGGGCCGCTGGCAGGTTCCCATCCTGCCGCCCAGCAGCCCGCGGCGCCGCAGCCTCCACGAGCGCCACTGACTCCGCGCGCGGCCGCACCTCAGGATTTGACCGGCTACTGGGTGTCCGTGGTCACCGAAGACTGGCGATGGCGCATGGTCACGCCGCCGAAAGGCGATTACATCAGCATCCCGTTGAGCGACGAGGGCCGCCGCGTGGCGTTCGCGTGGGACCCGCAGACGGACGGTTCGTGCAGGGCGTACGGCGCGGCCGGCCTGATGCGCATGCCGACGCGCCTCAACATCACCTGGCAGGGCGACGATGTGATCAAAGTCGAGAGCGATGCCGGCCAGCAGACGCGCCTGCTGCAGTTCGCTCCCAAAGGGGCGCCGGGCGCGCGATCGCTGCAGGGCTTCTCCGTCGCGGAGTGGGAGCCGCTCGGCGTCGCCGGCGCGGGGCGCGCCGGCGGTCCTCCGCCGCCGAGAGCGCTGAAAGTTGTGACGACGAACCTGCTCGAGGGATGGCTCAGGCGGAACGGCATCCCGTACAGCGATCAGACGACGCTCACCGAGCATTGGGACCGCGTCGCGTTCCCGAACGGCGACGTCTGGCTGACCGTGTCGCAGTACGTCAGCGATCCGAAATACCTCACCGGCGAATACACGACGAGCATGCACTTCAAGCGCGAGCCGGATGGCTCGAAATGGAAGCCCGCGCCGTGCCGCGGCATCTGAGGGGATGACGATGTTCCTGCGCGTTGCATTCCTGGTCATCGTGACGTGCGTCCACTGTCCGCGCCCAGGCATTGCCTGAAGGCGGGCCGACGAAGGTCGAGCTCGTCGGCTCGTGGCTGATGGTGAACGACGAGGAGCGGCTGGTTCGCATCGACCCGGGCCCCGAGCTCGGCAACTTCACGGGTTTCCCGCTGAACGCCGCGGGCAGGCAGAAGGCGCTGACGTGGAACTCGACGATTCAGGCCGTCCCCGAGCATCAGTCGCGCCCGCACGCCGGGGCGTATTCCATGCGAGGCCCCAACCCGAGCCCGCATATCGGCGAGATCATCGACCCGATCAGCCGCCGGCTGATTGCGTACACGTTGACCGGCCTCTTCGAGAACGCGAACCGTACCATCTGGCTCGATGGCCGGCCGCATCCGTCGGACGCGGCCGAGCGCCTGTGGACCGGCTTCTCGACGGGCGAGTGGGAAGACGGGATGCTGCACGTCACCACCACGCACTTCAAGCAGATGTTCATCCAGCGGAACGGGGTTCCGGTGAGCCCGTACGCCGTGATGCACGAGTACTTCATCCGGCACGGCGACCGGATGGTGCTCATCAGCCAGCTCGACGACCCGGTCTACCTCGAAGAACCGATGGTCCGCACGTCGACGTTCCGATGGAATCCCGGGGCGCGGGAGAACGCCATCGCGCAGGTGGACGTGGCCGAGGAGATCCCGGGGCTTCGCCAGGGCGACGTGCCGCACTACCCGCTGGGCTCCACGCATCCGGAGTATGCGGACGAGAACAAGCTGCCGCTCGAAGCCACGCTCGGCGGGAAGGACACGCTGTACCCGGAGTACGCCGAGAAGCTGAAGCAGGCGGCGAAGCTCGCCTTGACGATGGTGGGGCCGCAGCCGCTGCCGCCGGCCCCCAAGGGCCGCATGGCGAAGGATCTGGCGCGTCCGTATCGCCCGACCTACGAGAACAGAGGCGAGGTCGAGGTGCTGCCGGTGCAGGGCGCGGTGTACATGGTGGCCGGCGCCGGCAGCAACGTCACCGTCCAGGTCGGACCGAATGCGCTCTTCGTGGTCGACACCAACGAGGCCGCCATGAGCGACAAGATCCTGGCGGCCATCAAGACGATCTCGCCCCTGCCGATCCGCTACATCGTCAACACGAGCGCGGACCCGGATCATGTCGGCGGCAACGAGCGGTTCGCCAAGTCTGCCGGCGATTCGGTGAACACGTTCTACGAGCAGGGCGCGCGCGTCTACGCGCAGGACAACGCCTACGCGCGCATGACGAACCCGAAAGGCGGGTCGACGCCGCTGCCGACGGCGCTGTGGCCGACCGACTCGTTCGGGGCGGCGCTCAAGACGCTCTTCGTCACCGGAGAGCCCGTCGAGCTCATCCATCAGCCGGCGGCGCACACCGACGGCGATCTGCTGGTGTTCTTCCGCAAGTCGGACGTGATCGTCGCGGGCGACGCGTTCTCGACCGATCGCTATCCCGTGATCGACGCCGGACGCGGCGGCACGCTCGGCGGCGTCCTCGACGCGCTGAACCATCTGATCGACATCGCCATCCCTGAATACAACTCGATGGGCGGCACACGCGTGGTCCCCGGGCACGGCCGCGTCGCGAACGAGATCGATCTGGTCGAATACCGCGACGCCATGACGATCATTGCCGATCGAATCACGGCGGCGGTCCTCGACGGGAAGACGCTGGATCAGGTGAAGGCGGCGGGCGTCAGCCTCGACTTTGACGGCGTGTACGGCGCCAGCACCGGTTCCTGGACGACGGAGATGTTCGTCGAAGCGGTGTACCGTGAGATCAAGGCGAACACCGCGCCCTGGAGAGCGCGCCTGCTGCGCAATGTGCCTGCGGCGGAGCTCACGTTCCTGACAAGCAGCAATGCTCCCGCTGGTTCGCGGAAACTGGCGGCCGCGGCGAAGCCCGCAACGAAAGCCAACCGCGATCCGTGGGAAGGCAAGTGGACCCTGAATATCTTCTCGTCGAATTACGAGCCATCGAGCCTGCTGCCGTACCGCCGCGAGATGGTCATCTCGCTGAACGGCGCCGAGACCACGCACGCGGTGTCGTCCTGGCGACGGCCGCAAGGCAACGGCTCGCCGCTCTCGACGTACGGTTACACGGCCCGATTCGACGGCAAGCCGTATCCCGTTCCCAACTGGGGCGCGGCCACGGTCGTGTTGAAGCGCGTCGACGCGAACACGATCGAACGGGCGCTCGACGGCGCGGAAATCGGCAAGGAGACATCGACGTGGACGCTGTCCGCTGATAAGAAAACGCTGACGGTGACGGCGAAGGGAACCGATGCGACCGGCGTGACGTACACGAGCACGCAGGTCTACGAGAAGCAGTAGTGAATCTCGCCGGCTGGCGCATCGTCCTGCTCGCCAGCCTTGGCGGCACGCTCGAGTTCTACGACTTCGTCGTCTTCGGTATCTTCGCGCGCGACATCGCCGACGCGTTCTTTCCCAGCGGCTCGCCCCTCGTGTCGCTGATGGCGTCGTTTGCGGCCTTCGCCGCCGGCTACCTGGCCCGGCCGATCGGCGGCATCGTGCTCAGCCACTACGGCGATCGCTACGGCCGGCGCGGGGTGTTCCTGGGGTCGGTGTTCGTGATGTCCGCGGCGACGCTTGGCATGGGCCTCGTGCCGTCGTATGCGCGGTGGGGTGTCGCGGCCCCCGCGCTGATGGTCGTGCTGCGCATCCTCCAGGGTTTCTGTCTCGGCGGCGAGCTGCCAGGCGCCCTCACGTACGTCGTCGAGACCACGCCCCGGATCGCGCCGTTCGTCTGCGGAGTGGTGTTCGCCTGCGTGACCATGGGCGTCGCCGCCGCGACCGGCGTCAGCCTGTCGGTGCGTACGCTGCTCACGTCGGCGGATGTGGCAGCCTACGGTTGGCGCATCGCCTTCGTCATCGGCGGCCTGGGCGGCGTGCTGAGCTTCGTGTTGCGACGATCGCTCGAGGAGTCGCCGGAGTTCGCGCGCATGCGCAGCCTGGCGTCGCGCCGGCCGTTCGGCGAGCTCCTGCGGACGCATGCGACGCCTGTGTTCGTCGGCTGCGCGATGCTGGCGGGCACGGCGTGCTTCAACGGCCTGTTCTTTTCGCACCTGCCGGCGTATCTTGCCGGGGTGCTCCATTACGACGCGCGCCAGGCCGTCTTCTCGCAGACGGTCGGCGTCATGGCGTCTGCGTTCGGGATTCTCGCGACCGGCTGGCTGGGCGATCGCATTCCGCCGCGCCATCTGCTTCGATTGGGCGTGACGCTCCTGCTGGTGCTGGCCTACCCGTTCTACGCGGCGCTCGACGGCCGCACCGTCAACCTGACATGGCTGCTGACGCTCGCCGGACTGGCCGCCGGGCTGACGAACGGATCCTTCGCGTGCCTGTTGACGGATCTCTTTCCGACTCGCATCCGGTTCACGGGAGTCGCGCTTGTCTTCAACGTGAGCTTCACGGTCTTCAGCGGCACCGCCCCGCTCGTGGCGACGACGATGATCCGTGAGATGGGGACGGTGAGGGCGCCGGCGCTGCTGATGATCGGCTGCAGCCTGCTCGCGTTAACGGGCAGTATCTGGGTCGAGCGCTACGGTGGCCACGTGCTGGAGAACTGAATGTTCGAAATCGATGGCGTCACCGTCGATCCGCGCGTCGCGGGTTTCTGGATCCGGGCGACGGCGCGGGCGATCGACGCCGCAGTGGCATTCCTGTTGGGCGTCGTGGCCGTCATCATGGCCTTGATCGTGCTCACCATTCGACGGCAACCCGGAGGCCTGAACGTCTGGACCCAACAGATGGGCGGTGTGTCGGCCGTGGGATTCCTGGTTTCCGCGTTCGCCAGCGTCTTGTACCAGGCAGCGAGCGAATTCGTCGGCGGGGCGAGTCTCGGGAAGCTGGTTTGCGGCCTTCGGGTTGTGTCCGAGGACTTCACTCCTGTCTCATTCCGCGGCGCATTCGTCCGCTCGTGTGCCTTCATCGTGGATAGCCTTGTCTTCGGATACGTGGGCTACCGAAGCATGAAGGCCTCGTCGCTGGCGCAGCGCTTCGGCGATCGTTGGGGCGGGACGACCGTCGTGCGAGTTCGAAACTACCGTGAAGCGGCTCGAGGGGCCGTGCTCGTGCTGCTCGGGTTGTGTATGGGCATGGCGGCATTAGTGATCCTCCAGACCGTCTTCATTGTTGCCAGAGTCGCCAACGCCGTGAGGTGACGTGTGCAGACGATCGCAGTATTGCCGGCTGCCGGGGAGCGGTCGGCATCGCTTTCCGACAGGCGACCCAGGCGCAGCCGCTTCTACGTCGGCATCTCGGTGGCCATGACCGCGATTGTCGTCGCGGGGTTCTGGGCGTCCTACTTCGGACCGATGCTCCGCGGCAACGTGGCGAGGCCGTGGGTGATTCAGCTGCACGGGGCCGTCTACGTGGGATGGATGGCGCTGCTGCTGGCCCAGGTCGTGCTCGTCTCGCGCGGCCGAACGAGAACGCACCGGCGTCTGGGCCGATTCGGCATCTGGTACGGGTGCCTGGTGCTGGTGATGGGAGTGGTCGTGAGCTTCGCGGCGCCGCTGCTGCACGTGGCCGCGGGCGAGTGGGACATGGATCGGGCGGCTGCATTTCTGATCATCCCGCTCGGAGACATGGTGTTGTTTGCGGGGTTCTTCGGCGCGGCCGTTGCGTACCGATCGAGGCCTGCTGTGCACAAGCGGCTGATCGTGCTGGCGACAGTGGCACTCTTGTTTGCCGCCGTCGGCCGAATGTCCTTCACCCAGTCGACGCCCCTTCTGTTGCTCATCTGGGTCTCGCCGGTGCTGGTCGCGATTGGCCATGAGGCGCTGACGCGCCGCCGGCTCGACCCGATCTACTCGGTGGGCCTCGTGATTCTGATCGTCGGGGCCGGACGTGTGGCCTTCTCGCAGACCGAGGCGTGGATGAGGATCGGACGCGCGCTGTTGCACGGCCTGATGTGAAGGTCGAGTAGTATGCGGACGCGGAGGACGAAATGAGCTCATCGAACCGGAGAGTGTTCGTGAAACAGGCGGCGCTGCTGGTGGCGGGAGCCTCTGCGGCTCCGTGGGCCAGGCTGGCGGCCGCCGCCGACGCGGTCAGCGTGACGGCGGCCACCTCTGCGGGCAATGTGCGCGGGCTGGCATCCGAGGGTGTCAACGTCTTCAAGGGCATCCACTACGGCGGGACGACGGCGGGGAAGAACCGGTTCATGCCGCCGACCCGGCCCGCGCCGTGGACAGGCACGCGCGACGCGCTGGCCTACGGGCCGACGGCGCCGCAGACCACCGGTGCCGGTGGCTCGCGTGGCGGCGGCCTCACGGAGAGCGAAGACTGCCTGGTCTTGAACGTGTTCACGCCTGCGCTGGGCAGCGGCCGGGGACGGCCCGTCATGGTGTGGCTGCACGGCGGCGGTTTCTCGACCGGGTCCGGGTCGGGCGCGGTGCTCGACGGCACCAACCTGGCGAGAACGAGCGACGTCGTGGTCGTCACGATCAACCACAGGTTGAACGTGTTTGGTTACACCTACCTCGGTGATGCCGCCGGATCGGAGTTCGCCCTTTCCGGCGGCGCCGGGCAGCTCGACATCGTCCTGGCGCTGGAGTGGGTGCGGGACAACATCGATCGCTTCGGCGGCGATCCGAATCTCGTCACGATCTTCGGCCAGTCGGGTGGCGGACGGAAGGTCGCGACGCTGATGGCGATGCCGGTCGCGAAGGGGCTGTTTCATCGCGCGATCATCGAGAGCGGCGCGGTGCTGCGCCTGACCACGAAGGACGACGCCAATCACGCGACGGAACTGTTGCTGGCCGAGCTCGGGATCGCGAAGGGGCAGGCTCGCGACCTGCAGACGGTACCGATGGCGCAACTGCTGGCGGCCAACGCCGCCGTGCTCGCGAAGCTGACGCCGCGCGAGCCCGGCCAGACCGCCAACTCGCCGACGGTGGACGGCACGGCGATTCCGACTCACCCGTGGGATCCGGCCGGGCCGGCCCTCTCGGCGAGCATCCCGCTGCTCATCGGCTATGCCCGGACCGAGGAGACGTTGTACGACCGCCCGACACCGGAGAAGCTGGCTCTGGACGAGGCAGGGCTGAGGCTGCGCGCCGGCAAGCGCATCGGCGGCGATCCCGAGCGCGTGATCGAGGCGTTCCGCAAGGCGCACCCGGATGCGACGCCGTGGGATCTATGGATCCTCATCGCGACCGATCACCCCAGAGGCACCTACTCGCGCGAGCTGGCAAAGCGAAAGGCCGCGCAGGCGGGCGCGCCAGCGTACTTCTACCGGTTCGACTGGGAGACGCCGGAGGGCGGCGGTCACATGCGGTCGCCGCACACGGTCGAGATCGGATTCGTGTTCAACAACATCAACGTCGTGGGTCCGCTCATCGCGAAGATGCCCGAAGCCCATGCGCTCGCCGCCAAGGTCAGCGCCGCGTGGGTGGCGTTCGCCCGCACGGGCAATCCCAACACATCGGGCCTGCCGAAGTGGCCGGCGTACTCGGCCGCCTCGCGCGACACGATGCTGTTCAACAACGCGAGCCGCGTCGAGCAGGACCCCGACCGCGTGGCGCGGCTGGCGATGGAGCAGGTGCTGAAGCTGGCATAAGGCGACCCCATGGGCCCACGGGAGAGAGCGCAGGCGTTCTGCGCGACGTACGGTCTCCGTTTTCCGATTCTGCTGGCTCCGATGGCGGGCGCGTGTCCGGCGGGCCTGTCCATCGCCGTCGCGAACGCCGGCGGCATGGGCGCGATGGGCGCGCTGCTCACGACGCCTGACGGGATTCGCCAGTGGGTGAGCGAATTTCGCGCTGCCAGCCGCGGACCGGTGCAGCTCAACACCTGGATCCCCGATCCGAGTCCTCTACGGGATGGAGATGCGGAAGCGCGGACGCGCGCGTTCCTCTCCTCGTGGGGACCGGACGTGCCGCAGTCGGCCGGAGACGTCTCCAGACCCGACATCAACGAGCAGTGCGAAGCGTTCCTCGCCGCCGCGCCGACGGCCGTCTCGTCGATCATGGGCCTGTTTCCGCCGCAATTCGTGGCGCGTTTCAAGGCGACGGGCATCGCGTGGTTCGCGACCGCGACCACGCTGGACGAGGCGAAGCTGGCGCAGGAGGCCGGCGCGGACGCCGTCATCGCTCAGGGGTTCGAAGCCGGCGGTCACCGCGGCGCGTTCGATCAGGCGGCCGCGGAGCGCCAGTCAGCCGGGTTGTTGGCGCTCGTGCCGAGGCTCGCCGACAACCTGCACGTGCCGATCATCGCGGCGGGTGGTATCGGCGACGGACGGGGCGTCGCCGCGGCGCTGGCTCTCGGCGCCAGCGCTGCGATGATCGGCACTGCGTTTCTCCGGTGTCCTGAAGCCAGAACCCACCGCGCCTGGGCAGACGCGCTCGCCGACCTCGAGCCCGAGGAGACGATGCTGACGCGCGCCTTGACAGGCCGCCTGGGCCGATCGATCGCCACCGACTACGTGAAGGCGGCTGCATCAGCCGCCGCCCCGCCGCCCGCGCCGTACCCTGTGCAACGCGGTCTCACTGCGCCGATGAAGGAAGCCGGCGCGGCGGCTGGCGACCATCACCGCATGCAGGTCTGGGCGGGCCAGTCGGCGGCGATGGCGAAGCCGATCCCCGCCGGTGAACTCGCCGCCGGGATCTGGCAGCAGGCGGACGTACTATTGTCTTGAGCAAGAGCGGTGACAGATCAGCGAATCATCTCGGTCAACACGGGCCGCCCGCGCGAAGTCCACGTCAATGGCCAGGCGGTGCGCACGTCGATCTGGAAGAGCCCGCGCGAAGGCCGCGTGCGGGTGGCGACGCTCAACATCGAGGGCGACGAGCAGTCGGATCTGACCGTTCACGGCGGGAGGGACAAGGCCGTGTACTGCTATCCGTCCGAGCACTACGCGGACTGGCAGGAGGAGCTGCCCGGCGTCGACCTGCCGTGGGGCGCGTTCGGCGAGAATCTGACGACCGGAGGGCTGTTGGAGACTGACGTCTGCATCGGCGATCGATTTCGGGCTGGCACGGCTGAATTCCTCGTCACGCAGCCACGGCAGCCATGCTTCAAGCTCGGGATCCGGTTCGGCCGCGAAGACATGATCAGGCGATTCCTGGCCAGCGGCCGGCCCGGGTTCTACGTCGCAGTCGTTCGCGAGGGCGAAATCGCCGCGGGCGATCCGATTGCCTTCACGACCCGCGCCCGCAACAGCATGAGCGTCGCGGCCATCATGGACCTTCGCCTCGACGATGAGGGGAAGGACGATGAATTGAGGCGGGCAGCGGCGCTTGTTGCGCTGTCCGGAGGCTGGAGAGACCATTTTCGGAAGAGACTGGCGGAGAGATAATCAGTCGGCAGTCGGCAGTCGGCAGTCGGCAATTGCAGCGGTTCACCCTATGGCTCACACAATCTGGAATGCGGGCGATCGGCAGGCGATCCTCAACCGATTCGGGCGGTTGTCGCCGGAGTCTCGGCCGAAGTGGGGCTCGCTCGATGCGCCGCGCATGGTGACGCACACGACCGTCGCGACGCGCCGGCGATCGCGAGCGTGATGACAGGGAAGACCATGCCGTGTGTGTTCATGCGGAAAGTGTTCCGACTCGCGCTTGCGATCGCACTCGTGTGCTTCGCCAGCCCGCCGTTGATGTGCGCAGCCGAACAGCCGCCGGACACGGGCGCGCCGTCGGTTGTCCGCCGGGCGGGTTTTGAGAGACTCACGCTGCGCGACGCGGTCGCGCAGGAAGCCGGGCGCCTGGCCGTCTCGCAGCAAGGAACCGGCGCGTCTCAAGCCCTTCCGCCCGCGCCGGTGAACCGTAGTTGGGTGCAGCGCCACCCGGCCGCGTTTGGTGCGCTCGTGGGTGCCGGAGCCGGAGCCGTCTCGGCGATCCCGCGGTGGAACGAGTTGTACTGCGCCACCGGCGGCGACGAAGAGTGCCTCTTCCACGGGGCGGCCGGCGTCGCGGTGGGCGCGGGTATCGGTGCGGGAATTGGCGCCCTCGTGGGAATGATCGCCGGGCGGTAAAACCCAGAGGCACTGTATGAAGGGAAAGCCGCGGACGGTCGCCGAATACCTCGCGGCCGTGGACAAGGACAAGCGGGCCGCGCTCATGAAGCTCCGCAAGGCGATCAAAGCGGCCGCGCCGCAAGCCGAGGAGTGCATCGCCTACGGCATCCCTGCCTACCGCGTGCAGGGAAGGGTGACGGTGGCGTTCGGCACCGGCAGGAATCACTGCGCGTTTTATCCCGGTTCGACGCCACTCGAGAAATACAAACGCGAACTGGAACGCTATGAGACCCGCAAAGGCACCGTCCGCTTCCAGCCGGACAGTCCGCTGCCGGCGACGCTCGTGCGCAAGCTCGTCAGAGCCCAGATCGCCGCGAAGACGCGGTGAGGTGAGCGATGGACTCGCTGCCGGGAAGGGCGGTGCTCGCGTTCCTGGCTCTCCCTGGCGTTGTCGGGTTCCTCGTGCCCTGGCTGCTGCTCGGCCGGCGGTTCGAGGGCCGCACCTTCCGTCTCTCCGGTTTTGTGCCGCTCGTCACTGGCCTGATCCTGCTGTTGTGGTGTGTCGCCGCGTTCTATCACAAGGGACGAGGGACGCTCGCTCCGTGGGATCCGCCACGCGCGCTCGTCGTGACCGGCGTCTACCGGTTGTCGCGCAATCCGATGTATGTCGCCGTCGTGCTGGTGCTGTGCGGCTGGGCCCTGGGGTTTCGGGCGCGGTCGCTCGCAACCTATGCGGCGGTCGTTGCGGTCGCGTTTCATCTCAGGGTTGTGCTCGGTGAGGAGCCCTGGTTATCTCGCCGCTATGGCGACGAGTGGCTGCGCTACAAGGCGCGGGTGCCGCGCTGGTTGGGATTGCCCAGATGAACGAGCCCGGCTCGCTCGACGAGCTCTTTCGTTCGGCCGTGGCGGCCATCGACGCGGGCGACATTCCCGCACTCGAACGCGTGTTGGCGGCGAGACCCACGCTCGCCTGTGAACGGCTCGATGCGCCCGGCTCGTGGCTGCGCGACAAAATCGGCGCCGCTGCCGACGACTTCTTCGCGAAACCGTACCTGCTCTGGTTTGTCGCCGAGGATCCCGTCCGCAACGGCACGCTGCCGCCGAACATCGTCGAGATGGCGCGGACGATTCTGCGGGCGGCGCGGGGAAACTGCGCCGACAGCCTAAGGGAACAGCTGGACTACGCGCTGCGCCTGGTCGCATGGTCGTGGATCGCACGGGACTGTGGCGTTCAGACCGGGCTCATCGACGTCCTGCTCGACGCCGGTGCATCACCTGAGCGTGCGCCCGACAACGCCCTGGTCAACAACAACGTCGCAGCCGCCGAGCATCTAGTTGAACGGGGCGCGCCCCTGACGCTGGCCACGGCGCTCTGCCTCGCACGGTGGGACGATGCCGCGCGGCTGGCCGAATCGGCCTCGGCCCGTGAGAAGCAGTTTGCGCTGACGCTCGCGGCCTTGCGGGGCAGGGCCGAGGCGCTTCGCCGGCTCATCGGATTCGGCGTGGACATCAACGCGGTCAGCCCCGACCTGTATGCCCACGCCACGCCGCTGCACCATGCCGTAAGTGCGGGTTCGCTCGACGCGGTCAGGGTGCTCGTCGAGGGCGGAGCGCGCCTCGACGCGCGGGATACGGCTTACGGCGGGACGCCGCTCGGCTGGGCCGAGTATGCTGGGGACCAGCATCCGCACGCCGGGATAGCCGCCTATCTTCGCGAGCGGAAGAGTCCGCGGTGAGATGAGCAGACTTTCGACGCTCGAGCAGGATACCTATGAATTCTGGGCGGAGTTTGCCCATCGCCCGGGCGGCGCACGCGGCGCCGAAGGTAGAGCTATGTGGTTCCGATCGGGCGTGCCGTTTATCAACTACAACGGCGTCGTCGGCGCGGGCTGCGACGTGAGGGACATGCTGGCGCGGGTGCGAGCATGGGGCATTCCGGCACGGTGGATCGTCAGCAGCGCGAGCGCCGATGGCATCGAAACCGCGTTCGCGGAGCAGGGGCTGACGTTGCTGGACGAGGCGCCCGGCATGGTGGCTCGTATCGCCGATCTGCCGAAACCGCATTCGGATGAACTCGCGGTTGAAGTCGTCAGCGGCGACCGGCAGTGGCAGGACTGGGAAGACGTGTTCCGCGATGCGTTCGGCTTCTCGCCGGAGGCCGCCGCGCATGTTCGTGATGCGCACAAGTGGCCGTGCCTGCTCGAACGAGGCCGCACGTATCTCCTCATGCGTCACCAGGGGGCGGCCGTGGCGACGGGTCTGCTGCACTCGTCGGGCGGCATCGCCGGCGTGTATGGAATCGGCGTGCGTCGCGCCTGCAGGCGCCGTGGCTGGGGTGCGCTGGCTACACTGCTGACCGTCCGCGAAGGAGAGCGACGGGGCGCGACGGAGGCCGTGCTGCAGGCCACCAGCGAAGGGTTTCCGGTTTACGCGAAGCTGGTTTTCAAACACTGTGTTCGTTCCGATCCTGGCAAATCGCGTGATGAGAATCCTCGCCGTTGCCGTCCTCCTTGCGCTCACCGCGCCGGCGGGCGCGCAGTTTCGCGCGCGGGGACGGGACTACGGAACCGACCTCGAGTACGACGGCCGGTTCACGTTCGTGCGGCTGCGCTGGAAGTCCGACCTCGCGTTCGCGCGGCGCGGCTGGAGCACGGCGTGGGATCACGACTACCCGCGCGCCGAACAGCACCTGTCGCAGATCGTCGACGAGCTGACCGGACTCGACATCCGGAGGGACGGCAGCCTGATACTGACGCTCGACGATCCCCAGCTGTTCAAGTATCCCATCGCGTTCATGTGGGAGCCCGGCTTCTGGAACCTGACGGATCGGGAAGCCGAGTCCTTTCGCGCGTACCTGCTCAAAGGCGGCTTCGCGGTGTTCGAGGACTTCGACGGCCCGCAGCAGTGGAATAACTTCGAGGCCCAGATGCGCCGCGTGCTGCCGGACGGCCGCTTCGTCAAGCTCGACGAGAACAACCTCATCTTCGACGCGTTCTTCAAGATCCAGGACATCAATGCGATCGTCCACCCGATGTCCCGCATCCGCCCGAGCTACTACGGCATCTTCGAGGACAACGATCCGTCGAAGCGGCTGATGGTCGTCGCCAACTTCGACAACGACGTGCCCGAATACTGGGAGTGGTCCGGAGAGGGGCTGTTTCCGTTCGACGCGTCGAACGAGGCTTACAAGCTTGGCGTGAACTACCTGATCTACGGCGTCACGCACTAAAGGCCGTGGCGGCCCTCCTGGCGATGTAGAATCCGCGTCGAACAGCTCGTCACGATTGAAACGGGGAGGGTGTGATGCGACGTTATTCCGTGCTTGCGGCGTTCGGGATCCTGCTGGGTGCGGCCACCCTTGGCGCGCAGCTGGCGCCCCCGCCTGCCCCGTGGCGCGGTGCCGGGCCGCCGCCGTGCGTCGGACCCGAAGGCGGCTTCTTCCAGTGTCCGCCCGCGCCGCGAGCCCTCGCCGTCCGCGCCGGCCGCCTCTTCGACAGCAAGACCGGCCAGATGCTGACGAAACAGGTCGTGCTCCTCTCCGGTGACCGGATCACGGACGTCGGCTCGGAATCCCAGGTCAAGATTCCTGCCGGCGTTCAGGTGATCGACTTGAGTCAGGCGACGGTTCTGCCGGGTCTCATCGACGCGCACACGCACATGTTCAACAACCGCGCCGCCGAAGGGCACCACCGAGGGCTCGCTGCTGATCGCCGTGCAGAACGCGCAGGCCGACCTGCGTGCGGGGTTCACAGCGGCGCGCGACATGAGCTCGCACGGCAACGGCTACGCGGACGTCGAGATGCGGGACGCGATCAACCAGGGCCGCTTCGATGGACCGCGCTATCAGGTGTCCACGCTCGGCATCGCATGGGGCGCTGCGCCCGCCAATCCCGCGAACCCGCCCAACCCGCTCGCCAGCACCATCATCCGCTCGGCGGACGAAGGCCGCGCGGCGGTCCGCGAGCAGATCGCCCGCGGCGCGGACTGGATCAAGCTGTTCCCGACGGGCGCCTACTCGTTCACCGCCACGGGCGAGGCGCAGTACGTCCTCACGTATCCCTTGCCCGTGCTGCAGGCGCTCATCGACGAGACGCATCGTCTCGGCAAGAAGGCCGCCTGCCACGTGCTGGGCGGCGAGGGGCAGAAGAACTCGATCGTCGCCGGCTGCGACACCATCGAGCACGCGTACGGGCTGGACCAGGAGCAGGCCGACATGATGGTCGCCAAGGGGCTCTACTACGACCCGACGCTCCAGCGGTACATCGAGCCGTACATGGACGACAACGACGCGAAGAACACCGGCGGCAAGTACCGCATGATCCCGATCTTCGAGAAGGCCGTGACGATGGCGGGCAAGACGAAGGGCATGAAGATCATGGTCGGGCAGCGGCGCGGACGGGTCGACGTACGCGCACGGGACGCAGGCGCTCGACTTCGAGAAGCTGGTCACGCGTGCCGGTCTGCCGCCTGCGCGCGCCATCCAGGGCGGCACCCTCATCAACGCCGAGGCCATGGGCTGGAGCGATCGGATCGGCTCGATCGACAAGGGCAAGTACGCCGACCTCGTCGCCGTGTCGGGCGACCCGCTGAGCGACATCACCGAGCTTCAGCGCGTGAAGTTCGTGATGAAGGGCGGCAAGATCATCCGGAACGAACTGAAGTAGGAGGACGCACATGAGGCTGCTGGCCGCTCTGGGGATGTCGCTGGCGATGGCGGTGGCGATCACTGCCGACGGCGTGCCGACGGTCGTGACTTACGTCCCGCACGACAAGGTGTCAGCCGTCATGGCAAAAGGTGGATCGATCATCAACGATCACGGCCTCGTCGTTCTGGCGCAGCGCCGCGGCGCGGGCGAGGTCGAGTGGCACGAGCACACCAACCACGTGTTCATCATCGTGGAGGGCGAGGCCACCTTCGTGACCGGCGGCACGCTGGTCGGCTCCCGGGAAACCGCGGAGGGCCAGCGCCGCGCGCAGGGCGTCGAGGGCGGCGAGACGCATCACCTGACGAAGGGCGACGTCATCACGATTCCCGCGAAGACGCCCCACTGGTTCAAGGAAGTGCCGACGCAGACAATCGCGTACTACGCCGTCAACACGGAGCCGTAGGGCGGCCCTTTCAGGGCCGCCGGGCGGGGCTGAAAGCCCCGCCCTACAACTCTCAACATGAAGGGCTACCTGCTCTCGATCCCCGAACGGCTCGTTCGCGCCGTCCTGGGGCTTGGCGCGGGTACTGCGCGGGAGGTCGGCGAGGTGGCGCTGCCTGACGCCGTCCGCAACAGCCAGCTGTACAGGAACCTCGTCGACACCACCCTGCGGTTCCTCATCGAAAATGTCGGAGGGGCGGAAGGCGTCTACAAATCGTCCGACCAGCTGCCGGACGATTTCTTCGTCAGGCGCGCCGCCGGCAATGCTGTCGAAGTGCTCGGTATCGTCGCCTTTCGGGCCTCGCCCGTCTGGGTGCTCGCGGCGCTCGCCGACGTCTGCGGCATCGGACGGCAGCTGATCCCCGAAATTGCCGGCGCGCTCAAGGCACAAGGGCTGCTGGAGCCGGACTCGCAGTCTGGCAGCGTTGACGAGATGCTGGACGGCCTGCAGCGGACGTCCTCTCGGCTCGCAACGGCCATCAACACGCCCCCGCTCGACGTGGCGGGCCTTCGCGCGGAGTGGGAGGCCATCCGGAAGGAAGCGCGAACGCTCCAGCCGGCGAGCCTCCCGACGAGGGAGGCCGTCACAGGGACGTGGCGCGCGCTCGAGGCCGAGTCGGCGCGCCAGCAGAAGTCGATCTTCGAAGTGTCCTCGATGATGGCGATGTCGGCGGCTCTGGCCACTGGCGCGGGCACCATTCGTGCGGGTCAGCTCGCCGGCTCCGCGCTGCTCGATCACTACAGGCAGACGCTGGCCGAGATGCAGCAGGTCGGCTACGCGGCGTATGCGCGCCGTCAGTTTCGGCCGTATCTCAACGCAGCCGCGAGCCAGTTCTCGCCCGAGCGTCGCACCCTCACCGAAAGCATCATCGAAAGGCTTCGATAGGAGCGCCGCGGAATGGTGTTTACCAAGCGACTGCGTGAGGGAGTGCGCCGCGGAGATATCACCTGCAGCGTTCGCATCTGGACGCGTCCGCACGTGAAGGAAGGCGCCCGGTACCCGATGGAAGAAGGCAAGATCGAAATCGATGCAATCACGCCGATCGGATTTCCTGACATCACGCCGGAGCTGGCACGCCGATCGGGTTTCAACGGCGTGATCGATCTGCTCAAAGTCGCGAAGCACGGCCGCGGCGAGCACGTGTATCTGATCGAGTTCCACTACATCCCGCCCCGTGCGGGGCGTTCGGCTGCTAGAATCACGTCATGACCCTGAAACGGCTTGCGTGCGCGGGTGTGCTGGCGGCCGGCCTGTCGGCCTGGACCGGCCTGCGTGCGCAGCCGCCGCAGAATCTGCCCGATCCCATCGTCAAGGAAAACGTCACGATCAAGCTGGCCGCGCATTCGTATGCCATCCCCGACGGCAACGTGGTCCTCGTGCCGAACATCGGGATCGTCGTCGGGTCGAACGCCACGCTCGTCGTCGACACGGGCATGGGTCCGCGCAACGGCGCGGCTGTGATGCGCGAGGCGGCCCGGCTCAGCAAGAACACGAAGATCTACCTGGTGACCACCCATTTTCACGCCGAGCACGTGGCCGGCATCTCCGCGTTCCCGGCGGGCACGACGTTTGTGATTTCGCGGCAGCAGCAGCGGGATCTGGACGAGCTCGGCCCCGACCTGACGAAGCGGTTCGCGAGCTTCTCGCCCGGCATCGGCGAGCTGCTGAAAGATGCGCCCGTCCGCAAGGCCGACGTGTTGTTCGACCGCGACTACACGATCGACCTCGGAGGCGTCCGCGCGAAGCTCCTGGCGCTCGGCTCCACCCACACGCCCGGCGACACCATGGTGTTCGTCGAGGGCGACCGCGTGCTCTACGCCGGAGACGTGGTGATGAACAAGGTGCCGGTCGCGTTCGGCGCGACGTCGAGCGTGCCGGTCTGGGTGGACGTGCTGAAGCAATTGCAGCCGCTGCAGCCGGCGGCCATCGTTCCGGCCCACGGCCCGATCGGCGACGGTTCGCTCATCGCCCAGCAGCTGGACGTCTTCGAAACCCTGCAGGCGCGCGTCCCGCCGCTCAAGGCGCAGGGCAGGACCGCGGACGAAGCCGCGACGACGCTGACGGCGGAGTTTCAGGCGAAGCACCCGGACTGGACCGCGGCCAACCGGATCGGCGGGATGGTCAGGTCGCTCTACGCGGCGCCTGCGCGCTGACGCCGCGTGGCCCGCGAGTTCCGCAACGCCGCGCTGATCATCCTCGGCATTCTCTCCGCCGGCATGGGGCTGAAGGGCTTCCTGCTGTCGAGCAACTTCATCGACGGCGGCGTCACCGGCATCTCCATGCTCATCGCCAAGACGACGGGCGTGTCGCTGGCGGTGCTGCTGCCGATCATCAACCTCCCGTTCGTCGCCGTGGGGTACCGCCACATGGGGCGCGCGTTCGCCGTGCGCAGCGTGCTGGGCATTGCGGGCCTCGCGGCTGCCCTGGTGGCGATTCCGTATCCTGACGTGACGCCCGACCTGGTGCTCACCGCCGTGTTCGGCGGATTCTTCCTCGGAGCCGGCATCGGGCTGGCGGTTCGCGGCGGGGCCGTCCTGGACGGCACCGAGATCGCTGCGCTGCTCATCAGCAAGCGGGCCGATCTGTTCAAGGTCGGCGACGTCATCCTTGTGTTCAACGCCGTGCTGTTCCTGATTGCGATGTCCGTGCTGGGCGTCGATGCCGCGCTCTACTCGATTCTCACGTACGTGACCGCGGCGAGGACACTCGACTTCGTGCTCCACGGGATCGACGAATATACGGCCATCACGATCGTCTCCGATGCGAGCGCGGCGATCCGAGAGGCTATTACGCGCGATCTCGGCCGCGGCGTGACCGTGTACAGAGGTGCCGGCGGCCTCAAAGGCGCCGAGCAGAACATCCTCTACTGTGTGGTGACGCGCCTCGAAATCGGCAAGGTCAAGGCCATCGTCCGGGAACTCGATCCACATGCGTTCGTGGTCTTCCACCCGCTGGAGGGTGTCGAGGGCGGGCTGGTGACGACGAGGAGCTTCCACTAGTGGCCGGTTTTCCCAGAATCAGTACCAAATCACGGCGACGACAACGTAGAACGCGAAGCCCGCAGAGTCCGCAGAGACGACTGAGCGTGATCGCTCGGCGAAGCGCTCGACGCGGGCGGCCTGCCAAGGCAGGCCGAGCGTTCGGCCCGCCAACGCGGACGAACGCCCACCATTCTCAGCCGTCGTTCGTCCGCGCTTGGCGGGCCAGCGCCGCCGCTTCGCGGCGCCGCGTCGACCGTCTCGGCGTGCTCCGCGTGCTCTGCGTTCATCGTCGTGCCGTTACCGAGTCATCGAGTGCGGGTCACTAAGCGATGGCGATACCGACGCGCGCCATCTTCTGGGACAACGACGGGGTGCTGGTCGAAACCGAGCATCTGTACTTCCAGGCCACGCAGGAAGCCCTCGCGTCGATCGGCATCGAGCTGACCCGCGACGACTACATCGCGCTGTTTCTCGTGGAAGGGCGGGGGGCGTGGCACATCGCGGAGCAGCGCGGCGTGTCCGCGGCTGACATCGAACGCCTGCGCAACCGCCGTAACGCACGCTACAGCGAGCTGCTTGCGGAAGGGCCGCGCCTGGCCGCCGGCGTCACCGAGGTCCTCGATGCGCTGCACGGCCGGTACGTGATGGGCGTGGTCACCAGCTCACGAAGAGATCACTTCGACGTCATCCACCGCGACACGGGGCTCCTGAAATACTTCGATTTCGTGCTCACGGCCAGTGATTTCACGCGCGTCAAGCCCGACCCTGAGCCGTACGTGCGGGCCGTGGCCCGGAGCGGCCTGCCGGCGGACGCGTGTGTGGCTATCGAGGACTCGGCGCGCGGCCTGGAATCGGCCAAAGCCGCCGGCATCAGCTGTATCGTCGTTCCGACAGCGCTGACCAGGCAGAGCGACTTCGCCGCCGCCGACCGCGTCCTCGGGACCATCGGGGAACTTCTGACGGTGTTGTGAGGGGAGGCCGCATGATCCGGCGGAGAGAGGCCCAGCCGCGAGAAATCCTGCAGCTGCTGTCGATTCTCGATCAGGCGTACGACCGCCGGTCGTGGCACGGCACCAACCTGCGCGGATCGATTCGCGGCGTCTCGCTGCGGCAGGCGTCGTGGAGGCCCGGCCACGGCCGCCATAACATCTGGGAGCTCGTCGTCCACGCCGCGTACTGGAAGTACGCCGCCTGGCGCCGGATCGCCGGCGCGTCGCGCGGGGCCTTTCCGATGGCGGGATCCAACTGGTTTCGCCGGCCGCAGGACGCCACCGAGCGCGCGTGGCGGGCGGACCTGGCCCTGCTGGATGACATGCACCGGCGGCTGTGCGATGCGGTGTCGAGCGTCCCGCCACGACGTCTCTACCACAAGCACAAGGGCAGCGCGGACAGCAGCTTCTCCCTTATTGTCGGAGCCGCCGCGCACGACCTGTATCACGCCGGACAGATTCAGTTGCTGAAGAGGCTCGGCGCGCGATAATCGGTTTATGGCCGCCGACGCCGTTGTGGACATCTTCAACGTCCGCCAAGCCGACGCCTCACTCCTGACGTCAGGCCAACCCACCGAAGCTCAGCTCGAGTCAGTCGCGCGGGCCGGCGTGCAGGTGGTCATCAACCTGGCCCCGCACGAGGGCCCGCGCGCGCTCGCCGACGAGGCCGGATGCGTGGCGGCGCTCGGCATGGACTACGTCCACATTCCCGTGCCGTTTTCGGCGCCGGCCGACACACATCTTGTGGCGTTCTTCAAGGCCATGGATGCCAGCCGGACGCGCCACACGCTGGTTCACTGCGCGGCGAACAAGCGTGTCACCGCCTTCCTGGGCCTGTACCGAGTCCTCAGGCTCGGGTGGAATCCGGACGAGGCGTTTGCGTTGATGCGTACGGTGTGGGAGCCTGATGCGGTCTGGTCCCGTTTCATCGCGGCCGCCCTGGAGCACCGCCCAAGCTGAACCCGTCATGTCCACAGCGAACACGCCCGCCGCGATCTTCCTGGAGCGATCCCGCTACTTCCTGGGCACCGAGTACCTGACGAAGCTGAAGAGCGCCGTCGCGGCGATCCCGGCCGACAGGATCTGGTGGCGCCCGGACGAGCAGTCGAACAGCGTGGGCAACCTGCTGCTGCATCTGAACGGCAACGTTCGTCAGTGGATTGTCAGCGGGGTCGGCCGGACGGATGGGTCCCGCGATCGGGCCGGCGAGTTCGGCGCGCGCAGCGGTCCGGCGGCCGCCGTTCTCGTGGCCGACCTGGAGCAGACGCTCGGCGAAGTAGACGGCATTCTCGCTTCGCTGACGCCGGAGAACCTGCTCGAGCCGCGATCGATCCAGGGCCGTGAGATCACGGTGCTCGACGCCATCTATCACGTCGTCGAGCACTTCTCCCTCCATCTGGGACAGATCATCCTCCTGGCCAAGCTGCATGCGCCCGGTGCGATTGCGTTCTACGAGGACGCGGGCGGGCTTGCACGGCCTGTCTGGATGGACCTGATTCGGAAGTGACCGATGCCGAAGCTGGCAGCGTTTCTCCGGGCGATCAACGTCGGCGGCCACACGGTGACGATGGCGGCGCTGCGGCAGGAGTTCGAGGCCCTGAGCCTGAAGGACGTCGAGACGTTCATCGCCAGCGGGAACGTCATCTTCAGGGCGCCGCCGGGCAACAAGGCGGCGCTCGAGCGGAAGATCGAAGGCCACCTCCAGGGCGCGTTGGGCTACGAGGTCAAGACGTTCCTCAGAACCGAGTCGGAAGTGGCGGCGATCGCGGTGTATAGGCCGTTCAGCGACGCGAAGGTCCGCGCCGCGCGAACGCTGAACGTCGCGTTCCTCGCGGAACCCCTGCCGCCTGCGGCGGTGAAGCTCCTGATGGCGATGCGCACACCCATTGACGACTTCCACGTGAACGGCACCGAGATGTACTGGCTCTGCCAGAAGGGGCAGAGCGAGTCCACGTTTTCGAACGTCCGGTTCGAAAAGGCCATTGGCGGGAGGGCGACGTTCCGCGGACTCAAGACCATCGTGAAGCTGGCCGCGAAGTACTCGTGGACGCGCGAGGCGGGTTGATTCTGCGGGGCGTGGGTGTCTGGCTGGTCATCATGGCCGTCGAAGTGGTCCACGGCGTCGCGCGCACGCTGCTGCTCGCTCCGGTCGTCGGCGACTTCCGGGCCAGACAGATCGCCGTGTTCACCGGCTCGGCGTTGATTGTGGCGGTTGCCGCGTTGTGCATCCGTCGGACTACGATCTGGCGCACGGCGGGCTCCTGCCGATCGGCCTGCTGGTGGAGACGCTGGCGCCGGCCATCGCGGCCCGGTTTCGCGGGATGCTGTGAGTGTATGCTGAGCGAGCGAAGGAGCCGGACATCATGAAGCGAGCCACGATCATCGTTCTGCTGGTGCTGGCGGCCGCCGTCCTGCGCGCCGCCGATGAGAACGCCCGCACCTGGAACCGAGCCGCCGCCGCCACGTACCTCGACGACCGGATCGACATGTGGTTTGCCAACGCCACCAAGCTCCGGACCGGCCAGGAGAAGACGACGTGCGTGTCGTGCCACTCGTCACTTCCGTACGCACTGGCGCGGCCGGCGCTCCGGCGTGCCCTGCACGCAACCGCACCAACGGCTCAGGAAGCCAGGCTGGTCGACGAAACCACACGCCGCGTCGAGTCGTACAACACGCACGAGCTCCTCTACGAGATCGACGACGTCAAGAAGGTCGAGTCGCGTGGGACCGAGGCCGTGCTGAACCTCGTCGTCCTGGCGAGCGCCGATGCGGGTGCCGGCCGGCGCGAGCCCGGCAGCGCCACGCGGAAGGCGCTCACGCGCCTGTGGGAAACGCAGCGGGCCGATGGCGCGTGGGACTGGCTCAACTTCAAGCTCGAGCCGTACGAGACCGTCGACGCCGTCTACCACGGCGCCACCCTCGCGGCGCTCGGCGTCGGCATGGTCCCCGGCGCGGCGACGTCCGCCGGCACCGGGAAGCTGCGCGCCTACCTCCGCGACCACTATGCCGCGCAGAGCCTCTACAACCGTACGTTTGCGCTGCTCGCCTCGGCGGCGTTGACCGGTGTTCTGACTCCCGCGCAACGGGACGCGTTGATCGCGGAATACGCGCAGCGCAAGCAGGCCGACGGAGGCTGGTCGCTCGAAGCCATGGGACCGTGGCGGTGGAGCGCGGCGGAGCCGCCCTTCAAACCGTACGGCACGCTGGACGCGGCGTTGCTCGCGCAATCGGATGGATTCGGCACCGGCCTCATCGTCTACGCGCTGCTGCGTAACGGCTTCGCCGCGGATCATCCCGTCGTCAGCGCCGGCCTCCGGTGGTTGAAGACGCACCAGCAGGAGATTCGGGTGGCCATCGCTCCCCAGGTCGGCGACCGGACGTGGACCGCGTGGCGCGCGCACTCGCTCAACTACGACCGTGAACACGGAGGTCCGAAGGGCGAGCCCTGGCGCCGGCTGTTCATGTCGGACGCCGCCACGGCGTTTTCGGTCCTTGCGCTGGTTGAGGCCGAGTCAAAGTAACGTGCCGGGCGGTCACAGTTGAAGAGTGCTTTGGCGGTCACGGTCTCCAAAGTGCTAAGGCGCTCACGGGTGCAAGGTGCTGCTGCGCGGCACTCTAGAGTGCTGTTTGCGCCCCGCACCCTGGAGTGCTTTTCACGCCAAGCACGTTGGAGTGTTCTTTAGAGGTTCGGCATGTCGACATTCGCGTTTCTCGTGGAGACGTACCGAACCGAACGATTGAAGACGTTGAGTGTCTGGGCGCAGGTGCCTGACGATCGGATGCGCTTCCGGCCCGAGCCGCGAGCCCGGAGCCCGCTCGAGCACATGGTCCACCAGTGCGTGAGCGAGGACACCTGGATGAAGAACATGCTGGGTATCGGCGTCAGCCGGCCCGCATTGCCCGTGGAGGAAACGCGGACGTCGTTCATCGAGCACTACGCGGCCTGCTCGGCGGAGCGGCTCGCCATCCTCGCGCGGCAGCCGGACGACTGGTACGCCGGAGAGACGACGTTTTTCGACGTCCCACGCTCGCGAGCCTGGGTGCTGACGCGGCGCTTCACGCATTCAGCCCATCACCGCGGCCAGTTGACCGTCTATCTGCGGCTCTGGGGCCAGGCGCTGTACTCGACGTACGGACCGACGGCAGACACGGGCGGTCTCTTTCAGAACGGCGCGCGCGTGATCTATCGTTATGGCCTGCCGACCGATGAAGCGCTGCCGGTCGCGGCCGCGCAGCCAGTCACGGAGCGGCCTGAGAAGTAGCGCGGGGCTTTCAGCCCCGCGTTGGCGGCCCTGAAAGGGCCGCCCTACAGCGCTCAAAGGAGCAGCGATGAGGCCGTTGACGATCGCGCGGATGTGTTGCCTCGCTGCCGCCTTGTCCGCAACACCAGCCGCCGCGCAGGCGCCGGACACCATCCTCGTCAACGGCAAGATCCTCACCGTCGACGCGCGGTTCTCGACGCGCGAAGCCCTGGCCATCCGCGACGGCCGTATCGTCGCGCTCGATACGTCGGCAAACATCCGTAAGCTCGCCGGCCGGGAGACCCGGGTGATCGACGTGCAGGGCCGGACGGTGATTCCGGGCCTCATCGACTCGCACCTCCACGCGATCCGCGCCGCGCAGACCTTCGCCACCGAAGTCAACTGGATCGGCGCCGCATCGCTCAGTGAAGCGCTCGGCCGGATCAGCGAAGCCGCGCGCACGATGAAGCCCGGCGCCTGGCTCATCGTGGCCGGCGGCTGGAACGTCCAGCAGTTCAAGGAGAACCGCCGGCCCACGCAGGCCGAGCTCGTCGGCCGCCGCGCCCAACAACCCTGTCTACGTGCAGCTCGGCTACGGCTGGGCGATGCTGACGCCGCTGGCCTACAAGGCCCTGAACATCACGACCGACGCCGACGTGCCGTCGGGCGGAAAGATGGAACGAGACGCGAGCGGCAAGCCGACGGGCGGTATCAGCGGCGGCCAGGGCGCGATCATCGCGCTGTTCGACAAGCTGCCGAAACCGACGTTCGACGAGCAGGTGGAAGGCACGAAGAAGTTCTTCCGCGAGCTCAACCGTCTCGCCCTGACCGGCGTCGTACGATCCCGGCGGGAACAACCTCGCCCCGGACGATTACCAGGCGGTGTTCAAGGTCTGGCGGCGGGGCGAGATGACCGTTCGCGTGGCGTACACGCTCTGCGGGCAGACCCCGGGCTCGGAGTTCGAGGAGCTCAAGGGCCTCGTGGCGATGGTGCCGCAGGGATTCGGCGACGACATGCTGCGCTTCGGCGGCCTGGGCGAACGCATCACGGCCGCGATGAACAACAACAACCGGCCGACCGACGCCGAGAAGGAGCAGTACTACCAGATCGTCCGGTGGGCGGCAGGCCGCGGGATGACGCTGACGATGCACTGGAACAACGACGCGTCGGTGGGGCAGTTGCTCGACATCTTCGAGCGGGTGAACAAGGACGTGCCGATCGCCCCGCTCCGGTGGTCCATCGCGCACCTGAACGACGCGTCGGCGGCAACGCTCACGCGGATGAAGGCGCTCGGCATCGGGCTGGACCGTGCAGGACGCCATGTACTTCGGCGGCGACGGCTACGTGCAGCAGGCCGGCGCGGCCGCGGCGAAGCGCGTGCCGCCGGTCGAAACGGGCAAGAAGATCGGCGTCCCGATTGGAGGAGGGACCGACGCGCACCGCGTCGCGTCCTACAACCCCTTCACGTCGCTCCAGTGGTTCCTGGACGGCCGTACGGTCGGCGGCACGGCGATTCGGGGACCCGAGGAGACGCCCGATCGTGCCGACGCGCTGCGCTTCTACACGCTGGGCAGCGCCTGGTTTTCCTTCGACGACAAGAAGCGCGGATCGCTCGAGGTTGGCAAGCTTGCGGACCTGGCGGTGCTGTCGAAGGACTACATGACCGTGCCGGTCGAAGACGTGCATACGATCGAGTCCCTCCTGACGCTGGTCGGCGGGAAGGTCGTGTACGCGGCCGGTCCCTTTGCGAACAGCCAGTGAGAGCCGGCATCCTCGCGCTCCTCGCAGGCGCCTTCGCCGCTGACCTCTCCGGACAAGCACGCGGCGTGGCCTCGGGCGGCGTCGGCATGAGCACGGCGCGCGTGACGTCTCCAGCGGTGGTCACGTCCTGGATGTCCCACGAGAGCGCCGCCGACGGCACCACGACGACGCTGCTGGTGCTCTGGCGGGGGACGCCCGGATGGTTTTCCAAGGGCGGCCGCGTCGGTGGTTCCGGTGCTGCGTCGAGCGGCGGAGTCGTGGGCCGCGGATCGGTACGCCTATCAGTCTTTCTCCGAAGGCGGCCTGACGTTTACGCTGGAGTTCGATCACGAAAGGCACACGGCGAAGCTCCTGAACCAGGAGTTCTCGCTGAAGGACACCAACGTTGTGCTCGTGGACTTCGTAGACGGTCCGGGCCCCGCGATCGTCGGGTCCCGATGGGTCGAGCCCGGGCCGCCCGCGCCACCAGCGGTTCCAGGCGCTGCGCCGGATCCGGTCGCTGGCGTGATCAGGCGATCGCCGGAGCTGTTCGACTACCTGCGCTGCGATGTGGGCATGCCCGACACGGCGATGAACGCGATGATCACCATGGTCTGCGGCCTGATGCGGCCGCCGGCATTACGATAGCGGCCCGTGCCGTTTGTGGTGCTTCAGACGGACGTGCCGCACGAGCGTGACCACGAGCATGTACGGCGCGATGGCGACCGCCGCGATCACGAACTCGAACGGCAGCAGGTTGTGCGAGGTGCGATCGACGCTCAGGTCGTAGACGTCTTTCGCGATCCATAGCGCGATCGCGGTCAGAGGCACCGCCGCGGCAGCCCGCCAGGGCCCCTGCCATCGCACCGTTCCCCACAGCGGCCAGACGATGCAGGCGATCAGCGCTGCGAGGGCAACCGCGCCGAAGACCATCCCGATAGCAGCGACGCCCAAGGCGCCGCTGCTCATGTTCTGGTTGAAGCGCGTTTCCATCTCGGCGAACGCCGCTTGCCGCCGCTGGGCCTCCTGGGTCAGCAGCGGGCCGCACCCATGGCGCGCGATGTCTCGCCGGTGGATGGCTGTCCGTCCCACGTGAAGCTCACAGGGACGTCCTGGCTGACTGCGTGTACGGCCGTTCGCAATCGCAAACAATCGAACCGCGTCTACGCGGCCGGTTCCTCTGAAGCTGAACCACGAGATGATTTCGCCTGGTCCGGCAGGCACCCCGACATCGCCGTCGATGCGCGCGCCTTTCGCCGGCTGGCCGGCGTAATAGGGTTCCGCGCCGACGCGCACCGGCGCGGACGACTGGTAGCGGATGCGCACGTACACGTACTCGCCGTCGTGGAGCGTCGCCGGATTCGGCGGATCGAACTCGGGCTCGCCGAACACGATCGGCGGTGTCTGCGCCGGCAGGCGGGTAGCGGTCAGCAGCAGCGCCGTGAACGCGAGCGCGGTCTTCATGCAGGTGTAGTGCAGGCCTTGAGGCCTGCCCGAATGCGTATCCCAGTTGCCATGTGTGAGCAGGCCTGAAGGCCTGCACTACGTCTGGTTGAATATCGGCTGAGATAATATGACGGCCCTCGAACGAAAGGACAAGCGCATGCCCAGGCGCCGGTCGTCATCTCCACCGCTTGCCGGTCGGGTCACGGTCGTGGCCGGGGCCACGCGCGGTGCCGGACGCGGCATTGCCCGCGCCCTCGGCGAAGCGGGCGCGATCGTCTACTGCACCGGCCGCAGCGTTCGCGGCAAGCCATCGCCCTACGGCCGGCCGGAGACGATCGACGAGACGGCGGAGATGATCGGCGCGGCCGGCGGAACGGCCATCGCCGTCCAGGTCGACCACGCCGTCGAAGCCGAGGTGGAGGCGCTGTTCGCGAGAGTGGATCGTGAGCAGGGGCGCGTGGATATTCTGGCCGACAGCGTCGGCGGCGAGAATCCGTTGATGGGCCAGTACAGCTGGTTCTGGACGACGGACCTGACGAACGGCCCCGCGGTGTTTCACGCAATCGCTGCTGTCGCACATCATCACCGCCAAGCACGCCGCCCGTCTGATGACGCGGGATCGCCGGGGCCTGATAGTCGAGGTGACCGAGAACGACGTGCTGAGCGCCGGCGGCAACCCGATGGCGCAGACCGTCAAGTTTGCGCTCAAGGGGCTCGCGCTCAGCATGGCTGCCGAGCTGCACCCGCACGGTGTGGCCGCCGTGGCCATCACGCCGGGCTATCTCCGTTCCGAGTCGATGCTTCAGCACTACGGCGTGACCGAGTCCACCTGGCGCGACCACGGCAAGAAAGACAAGAACTTCCTCGAGTCCGAGACGCCGTTGTTCGTCGGGCGCGCGGTCGCGGCGCTCGCCGCCGATCCGGGCATCATGAAGCGCACCGGCCAGCTGTTCAGCTCGTGGGAGGTGGCCCGCGAGTTCAAGCTCACCGACGCGGACGGCCGCCGGCCTGATTGGGGCGCCCATACGATCGACTTCTCCCGTCATCCCCAGGCGCTTCTCGATCTCCTCCGCCAGGGATCGGAGATCCAGATCGAGTGGCTGGGCCGGCTGCAGAAGCGGACGAAGCACTTCCTTACGAAGTTGCCGCCACGAAAACGCGCCACCGGATAAACTCTTCGCTCATGGATCTCCAACTCTCAGGCAAAGTCGCCATCGTCACCGGCGCGAGCCGCGGCATCGGCCGCGCGATCGCGCAGACACTCGCCGCCGAAGGCATGAAGATTTCCGCCGCCGCGCGTTCGAAGGACCAGCTCGACGACCTCGCGACTTCGCATCAAGACGGACTGCCTCGTGCAGGCGGTTGATTTGCGTGACTCGACGGCCGCGCAGGCCGTGGTGGACGCGACGGTCGCGCGATTCGGCGCGATCGACCTGCTGGTGAACAATGCCGGCGCCACCAAGCGCGGCGACTTCTTCGAACTGACCGACGCCGATTGGGAGGACGGCTTCGCGCTGAAGTTCTTCGGCGCGATGCGTCTCAGCCGCGCGGCCTGGCCACACCTGATGGCGAGCCGGGGCAGCATCGTCAACATCATCGGCGTCGGCGGCCGCACGGGCAACGCCGATTTCACGATCGGCGGCAGCGTCAACGCCGCGGCGCGGCTGCTGACGAAGGCGCTGGCCGATCGCGGGGTGAAGGACGGCGTGCGGGTCAACGCGATCAACCCCGGGTTCATCAAGACCGAGCGGCTGACGGTGCGCGTGAAGAGCTTCGCCGAGGAACACAGCATCCCCCTGTCGCAGGCCGAGACGCAGCTGGCGAAGGCGACGGGCGTGGCGCGGTTCGGCCAGCCGTCGGAAATCGCCGCGGCCGTCGCGTTTCTCGCGTCGCCGGCCTGCGGGTTCTGCCACGCCGCGCTGCTCGACATCGACGGCGGGCAGACGCGAACACTGTAGGAACTTAGAACCGGCCTTCGTGACTTCGTGGCTCGGCAGGGCACTCAGTCGCGCATGTGCTCGAGCGCGCGGATGCCGGAACGCATGGACGTCAGCCAGATCGTCACGCTGAGCGCGGCGGCGGACAGCGAAGCAGGCGCCCATCTGCAGCTGTCGCGTCGTGCCGAGCGGCACGCGGCGGACGCGCTGGAACAGGTACATCGATGACGGCCAGCCGAGCAGCGCGATCATCACGATGACGAACAGCACGGCCTGAATCATGAACGCGACGCCGCCGTACGAGCCGGCGACCTGCGTGGCGTCGGCGTTGAACCGCGGGTAGCGGGCGCCCAGGCCGATCGCGAGCCCCACGAGCGCGAAGCTCATGAAGAGGATCGCCAGCGCGGCCATCGCCTTCAGAAACGGATCGACGCCCAGGAACTGGTTGGCCGCGATCGTCAGCACCTCGGTCAGCGTCAGCACCGGCACGCAGGCCGGTCCAGAACTTCGACCAGAGGAAGTCGCGCATCGAGACCGGCGACGTGCGGATGATCCAGAACGCCGCGCCCTCGGCCGACACGGCCGGAAACACGAACCGCACGGCCACGGTGGCCATCACGAACCCCGCCATGCCCAGGTTGACGAACGCGTAGACGTTCTTCACGAAGCCGGTCATGTACGGAATGCGGTCCAGATCGAGCACCCGGAAGTTGTAGAGGTAGAGGAGCACGAGCGCCACCAGGAGCAGCGAGCTGCGACCACTGGCTGACGTCGCGCAGGAACGTCTTCAGATCCTTGATCAGCAGCTGACGCCGGATCGTCGAGAGCGGCAGCGCCCGCACGAGGCCGTCGAGCCCGCGCAGCTGCGTGAACCGCGCCTTCGGCGCCTCCTGCGCCCGGCTGAAGCCGGTGAAGTACCACCGCTCGCTCGCCATGCGAGCGAGCGACGATGGCCGCGAGCGCCGTCGTCCAGAGCGCGGCGAAGTGCAGCACGTCGAAGCCGCCCTGCAGGCTCGCGAAGAGCGTCTCGCCGGCCCAGAACGATGGCAGGAGCGGCGTGACGGGCGACTGCAGCGTCGAGAAGAAGTCCGTCAGATCCGGCAGCGATTCGACTTTCAGCAGCTGCTCCGGCCGGATGAACCGCAGCACGATCACGAGGCTGGCGGCGAACAGCAGCCCCATGAGCATCAGCAGGTCGCGGGCGCGCGTGGCCGGAAACGTGTTGACCAGCAACAGCGTGACCATGCGTGCCCGCCGCCACTGGAATGACCGCGAACGGAACCGTCGTCAGACGCGACGTCAGATAGAACGAAGGCCGGCGCAGCGCGCGCGGCCGATGCCCATCAGCACCGGCGCGAGGAAGATCGACGACCATCCACGACGACTGGCCCACCGTGCGCGCGAACCGCGCGTGGAAGAGCCGGCGGATGGCGACCGGCGCCGTCAGCAGGAGCCGCAGATCCTCGGACAGGAAGAACGTCGACAGTGCTGTCACGACCGCGCTGAACGCGAGGAACGACAGGAACGTGAGGAACAGCCACGACAGGCCGATGCGCAGCAGGTAGTCGCCGAGCTCGTCGTAGGCGTCCAGGCGGCTCGTCAGCCAGAAGGCTCCCTGGAACAGCGCGCCGCAGACCAGGAGGCCGACGCCACCGAACAGGACGCCGCGCATCAGGTCGCCGCGCTCGCGCCGCCGGGCGCGGTTGCGCGACGAGAGGACGTGCGGCAGCAGCAGATGGGGAAAGGCGTGGGTCAAGCAACCGTCTCGTCTATCTCCTGCAGAGCGCTGCCGCCGGTGAGCTTGAGGAAGACGGTGGTCAGCTGGTCTTCCTCTCCACGCCCTCCGGCCGCGTCGCGGCCTGCGGGCGCGGTGTCGCGCGCCAGCGCGCGGAGCTCGTCGACCGTGCCTCTGGCGATGATGCGTCCCTTGAGGATGATGCTGATGCGGTCGCACATCTCCTCGGCGACCTCGAGCGTGTGCGTGCTCATCAGGATGGCGACGCCGCGCTCGCTCATCTTCCGGAACACGTCCTTGATGAGGCGCGCGCCTCGCGGGATCGAGGCCGACCATCGGCTCGTCCACGACCACCGCGCGCGGACGGTGGAGAAACGCGGCGCTCATGACCAGGCGCTGCTTCATGCCGTGCGAGAAGCTCTCGACCAGCTCGTGCTCCCACTGGCCGAGCTCGAAGAGATCGAGCATTTCATGAACGCGATCGCCAATCCCGCTGCCGTCCATGCCGAACAGGCCGCCGTGAAACCGCAGGAACTCGCCGGCGGTCAGCTTCTCGTAGATGTACGGCCGATCCGGGATGAAGCCGAGCGATCCCTTCGCGTCCTCGGGATGCGTCGCGAGATCGTGTCCGTTCACTTCGATCCGGCCGGCCGTCGGCTTGAGCAGGCCGGCGATCATGCGGAGCGTGGTCGTCTTGCCCGCGCCGTTCGGCCCGAGGAAGCCGTGAATCTCTCCGGGCTTGACGTCGAGGCTGACGCCGTTGACCGCCGTGAACCGGCCGTACGTCTTGACGAGATCGTGGATGGCAATCATCGTGAGCAGGCGCAGCCTGACGTGCGCTGTGGAAGGGGAACGGCGAGCTGGCCGAGGTCCGCCGGCGCAGCGGCCAGAATCGGCCGCTCCGAGTCCGGCGCGGTTTCGACGTCGAGGATCGTCATCTTCAGGCGCCCGACCAGCGGGAGAATCGCGGTCTGCTTGTCGAGGCCGCCACGCGCGAGCCGCACGTGGGTGGCGTCTGCCGGAAACTGGTTGAACGTGGGATCGACCGGCAGCCAGAGGCCGCGGCTGCCTTCGTCGATGTACACCTCGGGCCACGCGTGGTAGTAGAAGGCGCCGCGGACGAACGCGAGGCCGACGGCGATGCGCGCGGGAATGCCCGCCGCGCGCGCCATCGCGACGAAGAGAGCCGTGTGCTCGTTGCAGTCGCCGACCCTGGTGCGCAGCACCTCGCGCGCCGACGGGATGCTGACGGTCGGCTTCTTCTCGAGGAGGCCGTTGACGTAGCGGGTCGAGGCGCTCGGCGCGATCGCGCGACGACGCGGCTCCGCGCACGGCGCGTGCGGCCTCGGCGCGGATGTCCGGATCGTCGCTTTCGATGAGCGGCTCCGGCGCAAGATGCCGCCGGGCATCGGGATCGGCGGCCGTGGCGCGCAGGCCCCGCGGATCGCGCAGCTCGACGACGTTGCCGGCCAGCGTCTGGCTGCCGCCGTCGAGATCGAGCGCCGACAGGTCGGCGCCGTCGAGCCGCATGCGGAGCCGCAGCACGTCGCGCGCCTCGTCGATCCGCTCCCGGCCGACGGGCACGATGGCCGACGCCTCGAGCAGGTCGGCCTGCACCTGGCTGGGCACGGCCATCGCGCGCGCGTTCTCCGGCGACTCGCGGATCGTCAGCAGCCCGAGCGGACTTTCCTCGCGCACGACTTCGCCCGTGTCAGTCACCCAGGATGTCGTGTGGAGGCCCGAGAACTCCGTTTCGACTCGAAACGCGGGAATCGGCGCCGTGCCGGCCCGCGCACGAGCTCGCGCTTGCCGACGTCAACGACGATCGGCGCGTTGTGCAGCGTGGCGGCGTCGAAGATCGTCCAGCGATGTCGCGCACCGGTCACCAGGCCGCCGTTCGCCAGGCGGCGCGACAAGTTCAGCGACAAGGCCGGCGCCTCCGACAACTCGCGCACCTCGGTCCGGGTCTTGCCGGCCGTCGTCACCGCGAGCGTGAGCCGCGTGCCGTCCAGCTGTCCGCGAACGCCGATGGGGCCCGTCCCAGGATCGAGCGAGAACTCGAACGAGCGGAGCTGAAACTCCTTGTCGACGTGCGCGGTCGTCCGGATCGTCGCCGGCGTCGTCGCGCCGAGCAGCGACATCTGCAGCCGGCCGTCTTCCTGGAGCTCGAACCCGTCGTCCGTCTTGAGCGTCTGGCTGACGGTGAAGCCGATCTTCTCGCCGCGATAGTAGACGCCGTGCCACGCGGCCGCCGATGTGTAGCGCGCGAGGTCGGTGGCGAGCGTCGCGGATGATGCCTGGAGGTACGAGCGATTGACGATCAGGGCCATCACCGCCGCCCAGGCGATGAGGATCAGAATTGAAATCGACCCCGTGACGCCCGCGACAGCGGCCTGAAGACGGACATTACTAGGGTCGTATCGGCGTATCATGGGCCCTTCGTCGGGCGTCGGTGTGGCAAGTGCGAAGCGACGTGAACATATGGCGACACTGACTGCCGGCACCAGGCTCGGCATGTTCGAAATCGTCGGCCCGATCGGCGCCGGCGGCATGGGCACCGTCTACCGCGCCAGGGACACCCGTCTGCCGCGCGAGGCCGCCATCAAGGTGTCGGCTGAGCAGTTCACCGAACGCTTCGCGCGCGAAGCACACGCGATCGCGTCGCTCAACCATCCCAACATCACGACGCTCTACGACGTCGGGCCCGACTACCTCGTGATGGAGCTGGTCGAAGGCCCGACGCTCGCCGAGCGCATCAGGCAAGGTCCGCTCCCGCTCGACGAGGCTGCCGGCATCGCCAGGCAGATTGCCGACGCGCTCGATTACGCCCACGAACGCGGCATCGTGCATCGCGATCTCAAGCCGGGCAACGTGAAGATCCGTCCCGACGGCGTCGTCAAGGTGCTCGACTTCGGGCTCGCGAAGGCCGGAGCGCGCTCGCACGCCGCCAGTCCGATCGAGTCGCCGACGATGACGGCGCACCAGACCGAGGCGGGCATGATCGTCGGCACCGCCGCCTACATGGCGCCCGAGCAGGTCACGGGCAAGCCGGTCGACAAGCGCGCCGACATCTGGGCGTTCGGCTGCGTGTTCTACGAGATGCTCACCGGCTGTCGGTCTACCGCGGCGACTCGTCCGCAGGAGACGATGGCGCGCATCCTGCGGGACGAGCCGGATCTGACGAAGGTGCCGGCGCAGGCGAGGCGGCTGTTGAAGCGATGCCTCGAGAAGGATCCGCAGAAGCGGCTGCGCCACATCGGCGACGTGATGGCGTTGCTCGACGAGCCGGCGTCGGGCGAGCATGCGGCGCGCGGTCGTCGTCTCAAGCAGGCACGCGCGGTGCGAAGTGGCAGTGGCCTGCAGTCGCTGCGGTCGCGCTCGTCTGCTCGCCGGCGCGGCCTTGATCGTGCTGGCGCCTGGCGAGGGCAGACGGGCACGGGACAAGCGGTGCGGTTCGAAGTCGGCGAAACCGACAAGCTGAAATTCTTCTACGGCGCGGCGATGGCGGTATCACCGGACGGACACTGGATGGTGTTCCCCGCGGTGGGCGAGGACGGCGTCGCGCGCTACTGGCTGCGATCGCTCGACACCGTCGAGGCTCGCCCGCTGCCAGGCACCGAAACGGCGTACGTGCCGGCGGCCTGGACCGGCGACAGCCGGCACGTGCATCTTCACGACGCTCGACAGTCGCGTTGCTCAGGAAGGTGGACATCCAGGGCGGGCCTCCGCAGACGATTTCCTCGATGCAGGGGAACATCAACGGGGCGACAGGGAATCGGGACGGGGTCATCGGTATTCGCTTCGAGCTTCCAGGGATGCCGATCTTCAGAGTCGCGGAGGATGGCAAGGCGCCGATCCCGTTGACGGCGCTGGCGAGCGCAGAGACCGCGCACAGGTTGCCGCAGTTTCTACCGGACGGGCGTCACTTCCTCTACTTCCGAAATTCGACCGATACGAACCGGACGGGCATCTACGCCGGCGCGCTCGATGTGAAACCCGGTGAGCAGAGCCAGACGCGCATCCTCGCGACGGACCGGGAGGCCTACTACGCCACTTCGACCGACGGCGGTCCGGGGCGCCTGATGTTCCTGCGCGACACGACGCTGATGGCGCAGCCGTTCGACCCTGGCCGATTGGAGCTGAGCGGCTCCGCGGTGCCGGTTGCGGAAGACGTGGAGTCGTTCACGCCTGTGTCTTACGGGATGTTCTCGGTGTCGGACACCGGTGCGGTCGTCTATCGAGGCGGGGCGGGAGCGAGGTTCACGTTGACGTGGTTCGACGCGAGCGGCCGGCCCGGTGAGTCGGTTGACTGCGGCCGACTACGCCAATCCGGCGCTCTCGCCCGATGGCACGCGCATCGCCGTCGCGGTGGGGCCGCTTGGCTCGCGGGACATCGTGACGATCGACGTGGCCAGGCGAACGACGACGCGCCTGACGTTCGATCCGGCGAACGACGATAACCCCGTGTGGTCGCCGGACGGCAGGAACATCGCGTTTTCTTCGAACCGTGGCGGGACGGCGAAGCTGTACCTCAAGCCGGCTGACGGATCCGCCGACGAACGCCGCTCACCGATCAGCCAGGCTCGCCGACGAGCTGGTCTCCAGACGGCCGGTTTCTGCTCTTCACCAGCCCGTCACGCTCGACAGGTCTGGATATATGGGCCCTGCCGGATCCCGGACGGCCGGCGGCCGAGTCGAAGCCGTACCCGCGTGCTGGCCACGACGTCCGTGCGAGCAGGCGGCCCAGGTTTCTCCGGACGGCCGCTGGATCGTCTATCAGTCGAACGAACAATCTACTGCCGATGTGTTCGTTCGCCCGTTTTCACCAGAAGGACGCGTCCTGGGCGGGACCAGGTATCTCGTGTCCAGCGGCCTGTCCGTTCTACCGCGGTGGGGCGCGGACGGCAGACAGCTAGATCTTCATGAAGATCGAGTGACTACCAGATGCAGGCTGTCGATGTGGACACCAGCAGGGGATTTCAGGCCGGAAATCCGCGGCGCCTGTTTCCCGCGCCGCCGCCGGTTGTCGGTGTTGGCTGGTCGCTCTCGCAGGACGGCAAGCGGTTCCTGTTCGTGACGACGCCCAACGGCGGCCGAAACGCGCCGTTCACAGTCGTGCTCAACTGGGCGGCGGCGCTCAGGAAGTAGTGAAGGCCCTTCAGGCTTGCTTCGCCCCTGGCGCTACAATTGCCCGTCATGGCCGCACGCCGTCCGGCTAAAGCCGGACGCTACATCTGCCTGTTGACCGCCGCGCTTCTCGTGCGCCGCGCCCAAGCCGCGCGCGGCTGATGGGCTGCTCGCGCAGATCGATCATCTCGTCTACGCGACGCCCGATCTGGCGCTGGGCATCGAGACGGCGGAGAAGCTCTTCGGCGTCCGCGCGTCGCAGGGCGGGCAGCACCCTGGCGAAGGGACGCGCAACGCGCTGATCGCGCTCGGGCCGACGTCGTACTTCGAGATCATCGGGCCCGATCCCGAGCAGCCGAGGCCCGCGCGAGGCCGCCGCTTCGGCATCGACGAGATCACGGCGCCGCGGCTGACGACGTGGGTGGCGAAGGGAACGGACCTGGAGACGTTCGCACGCGACGCGCTCGCGCACGGCGTGAACCTCGGCGCCGTCATTCCCGGCAGCCGCAAGCGTCCTGATGGCGTCGTCCTCTCCTGGCGCTACACCGATCCGCGCGTCGTGCTCGCGGACCGACTCGTGCCGTACTTCATCGACTGGGGCGTCTCGCCGCATCCATCGGCCACGGCGGCCAAAGGCGTCACGCTCCGCAGTCTCCGCGCCGAGCACCCGGATGCCGATCGCGTGCAGCGAATGCTGCGTCAGCTCGGCCTCGATCTCTCGGTCAGCCAAGGCGCGCGGCCGGCGCTCATCGCCGCATTCGACAGTCCCAGGGGCCGCGTTCAGCTGTCCTCGAACCCTAACCTCCAACCTCTAACCTCATGACCCTGACTTTTTCCACGATGTTAGAGCTCGGGACGCCGGCGCCCGACTTCAGCCTGCCGGACGTCGTGAGCGGAAAGACGATCTCGCTGGCGACGTTCGCGGACAAGCCGGCGCTGCTCGTGCTGTTCATCTGCCGGCACTGTCCGTTCGTCAGGCACGTCCAGAACGAGCTCGCGCGGCTCGGCCGCGACTATGCGGAGGGCGTGGGCATCGTCGGCATCAGCTCGAACGACGCCGAGACCTACGAAGACGACAGCCCGGACAGCCTGAAGGAGTGGGCGCGCGAGTACGGCTTCACGTTCCCGGTGTGTTACGACGCCACTCAAAGCGTGGCGAAAGCCTACACGGCCGCCTGCACGCCCGACCCGTTTCTGTTCGACGACAAGCGCCTGCTCGTGTATCGCGGGCAGCTGGACGAGAGCCGGCCGGGCAACAAGAAGCCTCCGACCGGCCGCGACATCCGTGCCGCGCTCGACGCGCTGCTGGAGGGGCGATCGATCGACCCGGTGCAGCGGCCGAGTGCCGGCTGCAACATCAATGGAGGCCCGGCACCGCGCCGGCCTATTTCGGCGCCCGGGCGTAGCGAAGCGCTAGACTGAAGCCGATGAAAACGAAAACATTGTGTGCCGTGTGCCTCGTGGCCCTGAGCCTGCTCTCGGCGGCAGCGCCGGTGCTCGCCCATCACTCGACGGCGATGTACGACATGGCGAACCCCGTCACGGTGACCGGCACCGTCAAACGCTTCGAGTGGACGAACCCGCACGCGTTCATCTTCATCGACGTTAAGGACGAGAAGGGCAACGTCGTCGAGTGGGAAATCGAGCTGATGAGCCTGAACCACCTCAGGTCGTACGGGTGGATGCGCGACACGGTCAAGTCGGGCGATCAGATTTCGTGCACGGGCGGACGCGCGAAGAGCGGCGCGCCGTCGATGATCAGCGCGATGATCAAGCTGCCCGATGGCCGGGAGATCAAATCGTGAAGACCGCGGCTGTGGCCGTCCTCGCGATGCTGGCCCAGGCGCCCGCCGCGCCCACGCCCGGTGAATCGCCGTATCGTGCGGCGGCGCGGCTTCCGGTCCGGATCACGACGTTCTCGGTCGAGCCGGCGTCGATTCAGCCGGGCGAAAGCGTCACGCTCGTCTGGGCGGCGGAGAACCCCACGTCGGTCAACATCGACGTGCTGGGGCGCGTGGCCCCGCGCGGCCGTCGAACGCTCACACCGAGCGTGACGACCACGTACACGCTGTCGGTCACCGGCGCCGGGAACACCGCGGACAAGCGCACGGTGACGGTCGTTGTTGCCGGAACGATGGCCGGCGCGTCGCCTGCGGATGCATCCGCTGCGGGCACGAGGAAGGCCGTTCCGCGAACCCTGACGGCAAGCCCGATCTGTCCGGCGTCTACGGGTACGGCGCTGGCGGAGGCGGTCGCGGCGCGCCGCCACCCGCTGTCGCCGGCGGGTTACCGACGACGCCGACGCTGAAGCCCGGTGCGGAGAAGTACAAGGTCGTCCGCGCGGCCGACGACACCGGCCAGTACTCGACGTGCATGCCGCCCGGCATCCCGCAGACGTTCTTCGTGCCCTACTACATCCAGATCGTGCAGGCCCCGAAGCACCTCGTCGTCGCGCACGAATACCTGAACCTGTTCCGCATCATCCCGACCGACGGCCGTCCGCATCCGGCCGATCCCGATCCGTCGTGGATGGGCAACCCCGTCGCGCGATGGGAAGGCGACACGCTGGTCGTGGACTCGATCGGGTTCAACGACAAAACGGAGATCAACGGCTACCGTCACACCGAGAAACTGCACGTCGTCGAGCGGTTCTCGCGCCCGGACTTCGACACGCTGCAGTGACGAGGCGACGATCGAGGATCCGAACGTGTTCGCGGGCCCGTGGGTCATCCGCCGGACGTTCCCGTTCCTCCCGGAGTACGATCAGATCAACGAGTTCGTGTGCGAGAACAACCGCGACTACAAGCCGCTGTTCGGCAACAAGTGAGGCTTGCGTATCACGGGACGCCGAAGAAGTACTTCGAGAGCCTGGATCCCGGCAAGCCGTACGTGCCGGAGCCGTTCGATCGGGAAGGGTTCATCCATACGACCGAGGGGCGTGAAGCCGTGTCGATCACGCTGACGAAATACTACAAGGCGAGCGCCGAGCCGTGGGTCGTGCTGTACATCGATCAGGATCGCGTGACGCCGCCGGTTCGCTATGACGATCCCGCCGAGGTGTTCCCGCACATCTACGGCCCGCTCAACCGCGACGCGATCGTCGCCGTGAAGGCCATCGAACGTGCCGCTGACGGAACATTTCTGAAGCCGGCCGCCTAGTGACCACGTTATGAGCCCGATAGGCCGCCGCGACTTCCTGGCCGCTCGGCGTCGCTCGTGCTCCTCCCGCAGGCTGGCCGAAACGACAGGCCGCCCCAGGGACTCATCGACGATCTCGTCGCGGGCAATCGCATTCTCGCGCAGGAAGGTATCGTCGACGGCTACGGCCACATCAGCGTCAGACACCCGTTGAACCGCGAGCGGTTCCTGCTCGCGCGATCGGTGGCCCCGGAGCTGGTGACGGCTGCCGACATCATGGAGTTCGGCCTGGACGGCGAGGCCGTCGATGCCCGGGGAAGGACGCCGTACAAGGAACGCTTCATCCACAGCGAGGTGTACCGCGCACGGCCGGACGTCAACGCCGTCGTCCACTGCCACGCGCCGTCGCTCATCCCGTTTGCCGATTCGACCGTGCCGCTGCGGCCGATGTATCACCAGAGCGCGTTTCTCGCCGCCGGCGTGCCCGTCTTCGAGATTCGGCAGGCCGCGGGCATGACGAACATGCTCGTCGAGACGGCGGCGCTCGGCCGTGCCCTGGCGAAGTCCCTCGCCGACAAGCCCGCCGTTCTCATGCGCGGCCACGGCGCCGTCGTCACGGCCGACTCGATCCTCAACGCCGTTGGCCGCAGCATCTACCTCGACCTGAACGCGCGCATCCAGGCGCAGGCGATCGCGCTCGGCGGGAAGATCACCTACATCGACCCGGAAGAGGCGAAGAAGTACGCGGCGTCCGACAACTACAGCCGGGCGTGGGAGCTGTGGAAGCGCAAGGCCGCGAAATAGAACGCAGTCCGTGAAGCCCCGGCGGTGAACAGCCGATAGCATTGGAAGCCCCCCTGAGGACTTCCATGAGCGGATCGTGTCGCAGCATAACGGCAGTGGCGATGTTCGTGTGGTCGCTGCTCGTGGCTCAGCCGGCTGGCCAGAGTCCGCTCATCGGGCGCTGGGATGCCGAAACGCGCTCCAGTGGCGGTCTCGGCGTCTGGTTCGAGCTCGCTGACCAGGGCGCGTGCCAGCAGACAGTCGGTGCGATGGTGGACGCGACGTGGAGCCTCGAAGGCGAGGGGCTCACGGTATCCATTCCCAATCTGGCCGGCCCGCCGGTCGTCCAGCACGCATCCGTGTCGTTCCAGGGACCGACGCTGACGCTGGTGTTCGAAGGTCTGCCGAAACGAATGACCCGGTGGGGACCCTCACCGGCCACGCCGTCCATCGTCGGTGTGTGGACCTACCCGCACCCGGCCGGAGGCACCGCATACGAGGAGTACACACAAGACGGACGCATGCTGTTCAGGCTGCCCATCAAGACCACGAGTTGCCGATGGACGGTGGATGCGGATCGTCTGGCTTTGACCGTCGGCAAAGAGTCCACGACGTCCCGGTGGCGCATCGCCGGAGAGAAGTTGACGATGGAAGCGGACACAGAGTCGCGCACCTTCCGCCGTGAACAGGCCGGCGCGATTCCGCCTGCGTCGAGCGCTAAATGAGACCGACGCGGTAAGATCCAAGCCGCATGAGCGGCGACACGGACATCTGTTACGCCAGCGGACGTGAGCTCGCCGCGCTGATTCGAGGCCGCGCAAGATCTCCGCGCGCGAGGTGATGGCCGCACACCTCGAGCGCATCAACCGGTACAATCCCACACTCAACGCCATCGTCGCGAAGCTGGATGATGCCGAGTGCCTCGCGCTCGCGGACGAGGCCGATCGCAGGATCGCGCGCGGCGATGAGGTCGGTCCGCTGCACGGCCTGCCGTGGGCGTTCAAGGATCTCGAGGACGCCGTCGGCTTTCCCTGCACATCCGGGTCGCCGATCTTCAAGGACCGCATGCCCGCGGAGGACAGCCCGCTCGTCGCGCTGCTGCGCCGTGCTGGCGTTGTGCCGATCGGGAAGACGAACGTGCCGGAGTTCGGCATGGGCTCGCACACGTACAACAACGTCTACGGAACGACAGTCAACCCGTACGACGTGACGCGCACGGCCGGCGGCTCGAGCGGCGGCGCCGGCGCGGCGATTGCGGCCGGGCTGCTTCCGCTCGCCGACGGCAGCGATCTCGGTGGATCGCTCCGCAACCCCGCCAACTTCAACAACATCGTCGCGCTGCGGCCCACGTCAGGTATCGCGCCCGCGTTGACGGACGAAACGTCGCTGGGCCTCAACGTCAAAGGGCCAATGGCCAGGTCGGTGGCCGACGTCGCGTTCCTGCTCGGCGTGATGACAGGGCAGGGAGTGCGCCGTTCGAGCGCGATGCGCGGGGCGCGCGCGTCGCGTGGTGCCTGGACCTGGGCGGCCTGCCGCTCGAGCCACGGGTGCGGGACGTGCTGGACGCGAGCCGCCGGAGGTTCGAGAATCTCGGCTGCAGCGTCGAGGACGCGTGTCCCGACCTGACGGGCGCCGACGAGGTGTTTCTCACAATGCGGCGCCGCAGGGCGGCCGCGAATCTTGGTCCGCTGCTCTGGTCGCACCGCCGGCAGATGAAGCCCGAGGCCGTGGAGGAGATCGAGCGGGGGACGACGGTCACCGCGGCCGACGTCGCCCGTGCGACGGCCCTGCATCAGCGGTTGCTGGCGCGGGTCGGGGCGTTTTTCGCGTCGCACGATTTTCTCATCTGCGCCGTCAACCAGGTCTCGCCGTTCGATGCGATCCTCGACTGGCCGCACGAGATCGCCGGCGTGAAGATGGAGCACTACGCGGCGTGGATGAAGTCTGCGTATTGGATCAGCACGACGTTGTGCCCGGCGATTTCAGTGCCCGCCGGCTTCACGCCTGAGGGTCTGCCCGTGGGCGTTCAGATCGTCGGCCGGCGGGGGAACGACGCCGGTGTGTTGCAGATCGCCCACGCCTTGGAGCAGGCTACTGAGTGTTCGCGCAGGAGACCGACGCTCGCTTAAGGCAGGTCGGGCAGGTCGGGCGGGGCGGGCAGGGCGGGCAGGGAAAGACTACAATCCGCGAGTAGCGCACTTCGTTTTTTCCCGGAGGCTGCTGTGCAACGAACCGGACTGACGCTGACGCTCGCAGTCGTCGTGCTGTGCTTCGCCGGTTCGGACGGCGGAGCGAGGGCGGCCGTGCAGACGCCGCCGCCACCTCCCGCACTTCCTGCACAGGGACAGGGCCGGCTGATCGTCTACGGCGACATGGCGCTCTTCCAGCCGCCGGGCACATCCCGAGAACTGCATCCTGAGGAACCGCTTCAAGCGCGGCGAGCCGGTCGGCTGGCGGATGTTCGTCGCCGACCCGTCAAACGGGCAAACGCGAGGAGTCCGCTCAGCTCGTCGTCCACGTGAACGTGCGCGGCAAGACCATCGATATCCCGATGCGCTACCGCGCGACCGCGGCGCAGCCCGAACGCGAGTTCTGGGTCGCGAAATGGGTGGTGCCGCAGGACGCGCCCGTCGGCATCGTTCGCTACACCGTGACGGCGACGGACAAGTACGGCCGCACCGGCGAGTTCAAGCCGTTCGAGGTTCAGGCGTCCCAGCTGACCATCGTGGAGTAAGGCACGTGTCACGACCATTGGAATCCGAATGGCACGTCCGTCGCGGTCGCTGCACTGGTGTCTCTGGCCGCGCCTGGCGTGTCAGCGTGCCGCGCCGCAGCGGGCGCAGGCGCACGAGCGCCGCCGCTCCACGGACCCGGCAAAGAAACCGTCGCAGTCCTGAAGACGTTGACGCTGAAGCATCCGGAGGCCGACGAAGGTCGTCGTCGGCACCGAGGTGGACGCGACCGCCGAAGGGCTGCCGCCGCGCCGAAAGGTCGATCTGCTCTGGCAAACGGTCAACGGCGGCTGGGTCGTCGAGGATGACTACCACTTCCGCGGGAAGAAGTTCAAGGAGAGGACCAGGTCACTGGGCCAGTTCGGAGGTCGGCGATGACGGCCGGCTCGCCGCGCACTTCAGCGATCCCCGAGGACTACGGCGGCGTGCACGACGTCATCGTGTCCGACAAGGGCGCGCCGCTCGCGCAGGGCGGCGTCGAAGTGACGCAGACCTTCGAGATGCACCCGGCCGAGGGACCGATCGGCACGCCGATCGAGCTGCGCGTGACGGGCCTCGGCTGGCGGACGATGGAGAGCACGTGGGTGATGAACTGGGACAACCAGGAGGTCGGCTGGGTCTCGGCGACCGACACGCGCGGGACCGCGATCGCGCGTTTTCGCGCCACGGGGACTGTCGGCGACCACCAGCTCAAGGTGCTACACCGGTTACATGGGCCAGGGCTACCTGAATCACGAGCAGGCGCCGAACGCGTACCTGCCGCGCCCGGCGTTCGTCTTTCGCGTGACCCCGGGTCGCATGGCGCCGTCCGCGGTACGTCGAGCCGTACCAGACGCAGCCGATGCCCGCGCGGAGATCGGCGTAGCGAGCGCGGCGCTCGTGAGCATCGCGCCGGCGCAGGGACCCGTCCAGACGCGCGCGACGCTCAGCGGCGCGGTTTTCCCGCGAACGCGCCGGTCTCGTGGTCTGGGGCACGCAGGCCGGAAGCCGCGTGTCGGGCAATGGCTTCGCGCCGAAGGAACGTCGAGCTGACGAAGGCTGACGATCGGCGCTGACGGCCGCCTCGACGTGCTCGCTCGACGATCCCCGACGATCTCGGCGGCCTGCACTCGCTGTCGATCCGATCCGGGCGACAACACGCTCGCGCGCACGTACTTCGCGATCGAAACGAGCATCGTCAGCATCTCGCCGACGTCAGGACCGGCGGGCACGCCGGTCACGATTCATCTCAAAGGCGTCGGCTGGACCGACTTCGACAACATCTACATCGCGACGTACGACAACGCGTACATGGGATACGCCTGCGGCTTCAACAGCCAGGGCGACGTGGTCGTCAACTTCACGGCCGCCGGCGCGCCCGGCATCCACTTGATCGATTTCTATCCCGGGATCTATCAGGGACCCGAGAGGATCAGCAGCTGTATCGTCTGCCGCAACTCACCTACGCGGACGATCATCCCGGCAACAAGATTCCGGCGCTGCGATTTGCCTTCGAGGTCACGGCGCCGTAGGATGCCGTCACCATGACGATGCCCTCGAGAACGATGGCGGTGTTGTCGGTCGTGGCAACGGTCGCGATCGCGGTTGGCTGGACGGCTCACGGACAGAGCCAGGCGGCCCCTGCCGCAGCCGCGCAGGGCCAGGGACGCGGACGAGGCGAACCCCCGCCTCCGCCGCCGCCTCAGCCCGGTCATCCCTCCGGCAAGCTGGTGATCTGGGGCGACCTCGCCAGCTTCGACGTTCCCGGCACGCTGCCGACCCACTGCATCCTCACCAACCGGTTCAAGCGCGGCCAGCGTCTCGGCATCCGGATGACGGCCATCGACGGCGGGTCAGGTGAAGTCGAGAACACGGCGGTGCTGACGGCCCACCTCGTGTACGGGGGCAGCACCATCGACGTTCCCATGCGCTGGCGCGGCGTCGGAGGGTTCCCGGCATCGGAGGTATTCCCGGCAGCCATCCGAGATGTGGACCGGTGTGTGGGTCGTGCCGGCCGACGCGCCGATCGGCGTGATGAAGTGCACCGTGACGGCGACGGATCGATTCGGTCGGACCGCGTCGTTCTCGCCGTTCATCAACGCGGTGTCTCAGCTCACCATCGTCGAGCAGTAGAACTGAAGTAGTGCGGGCCTTCAGGCCCGCCGGCACCAACAAGCAGGCCTGAAGGCCTGCACTACGACAGCGAATGGGCGGTCAGGCTCGCATGAAGATTCGCGCTTCCGAGTGCCACGAGGGCAACTTCGCGTTGTCGGATATCCTTGGTGCGGCCCGCTCGGAAGATCGGGCGGGCGCCGGACGCTGACAAGGGATCGCAGACCTATGAGAACACTCGTTTTCGTCATCGTCGCGGCCGTCGTCGTCGGTTTGTCGGCGCAGGGTGAGCCACCGCGGCCGGCGCGCACGGCCTCGGATTTCTTCCGCGACTTCACCGCCGAGTGGATGCGGGCGAACCCGAACCAGGCCGCGGCGACGCGGTATTTCACGGGCGCCGAGCAGGATCGGTTCGAGGCGCAGCTCGCGCCGAACACGCCGGCGTGGCGTCACGACGTCGTCCTGCTCGCGCAGAAGGGCCTGGCCGAGCTGACGACATTCGATCGCGCACGGATGACGGAGACCGAGCGTCTGTCGGCCGACCTGATGCAGTGGCAGCTGAACACGCTGGTCGAAGCGGAGAAGTTCCAGGACTACCAGTTTCCGCTCGAGCAGTTCGGCGGCGTCAACGTCAACGTGCCCGCGCTCCTCACCGTGAACCACCCGCTCGTCACCGAAAAAGACGCCGAGCACTACGTCACGCGGCTGGGGCAGGTGAGCGCCCGCATGGACGACGCGATCGCCGAGGCGCGCGGTCTGGCGGCGAAGAACATGATTCCGCCCCGCTTCATCCTGCGCGCGACGATCGTGCAGATGCGCCAGTTCATCGCCACGGCTCCCGCGAAGAACCCGTTCGTGACGGCGTTCGCGGATCGCATGGCCGCGGCCAAAACCGCTCCGGACGCCCGGCGGGAAGAGCTGCGCGCCCAGGCCGAGAAGATCGTCGCGGCCCAGGTCTACCCCGCGTGGAAGCGCGGGATCGCGCTCCTCGAACCGCTGGTCGGCCGCGCGAACGACGATGCGGGGCTGTGGCGGTTCAAGGGCGGTGACGACGCCTACAAGTTCGCCCTGCGACGGTTTACGACGACGAACCTGGGCGCGGAAGAGATCCACCAGATCGGGCTCAAGCGGGTTGCCGAGATCGAGCAGGAGATGGACGGCATCCTGAAGAAGCTCGGGCGGACGCAGGGGACGCTCCAGGAGCGGGTTAAGGCGCTCGAGAAGAGCCGGCGTACCCGCTCACCGAAGACGGGCGGCGGACCATCATGGCGGACGTCGAGCAGATTCTCCGCGACGGGGAGCGGCGGGCGGCGCTCCAGTTCGATATCAGGCCGAAGGCGCCGGTCGTCGCGCAGCCCTATCCGCGGTTCCGCGAGGCGAACGCCGCCGCCAGTTACAGCGCGCCCTGCGCCAGACGGATCGCGTCCGGGCACATTCCAGATTCCGCTGCGGCCCGAGCGGATGACGAAGTACACGCTGCGCACGCTCGTCTACCACGAGACGGTGCCTGGCCATCACTTCCAGATCGCGCTCGAGATGGAGAACCCCAGGCTGCCGCGATTCCGCCGTCTCCGAGCGTTCGGCGGCATCTCCGCGCCGGTGGAGGGCTGGGCGCTCTACGCCGAGCGCCTCGCCGCCGAGTCGGGCTGGTACGAGAACGACCTCGAAGGCCAGCTCGGACAGCTCGACATGGAGCTGTTCCGCGCGAAGCGCCTTGTCGTGGACACCGGCATCCACGCCAAACACTGGACGCGCCAGCAGGCGATCGACTACGGCATCGAAGCGAGCGAGGTCGAACGCTACGTCATCAATCCCGGACAGGCGTGTTCGTACATGATGGGCGAGCTGAAGATCCTGGAACTGCGCGACAAGGCGAAGAAGACGCTCGGCGACAAGTTCTCCATCAAGGACTTCCACAACGCGGTGCTGTCAGCGGGAACAGTGCCACTCGATCTGCTCGAGCGCCGCGTGGACACGTACCTGCGCGAGGCTGCGGTCGTCGCGTCGCTGCCGAAGGGCGAGAGCGTCGTGCCCGTCTACCACGAGCCGCACCACCGGATGCTGTTCGCGTCGGGCACCACGAAATCCTCGAGGGACAGGTGCCGCCGGGCGACATGTCGTGGTACCACGTTCACGCCGAGCCGGTGCTGTACATCACGCTCAGCGCGTCACAGCAGCGTACACAGGTGCTGGGGCAGGAGATGAACGCCGGCCGCGGTGCGGCGCCGGCTGCGGGACGCGGCAACGCGCCGCCCGCGGGCGGCCGGGCCAATGCTCCCGGGCCCGCCGTCCCGGCGATCCGCGCGACGAGCACGACGAGCTACTACGGGGAGCCGGTCACGCACCGGATCACGAACGCCGGCGACCGGCTGTTTCGATTCATGGTGGTCAGCAATGCGTCGGCCGGCGACGAGAAGGACGTCAACACGGGCGCCGGTTTCCCCGGCAAGGCGGAGCTGACGAACCGCTGGTTCCGCGCCTACCGGCAGATTCTCGCGCCCGGACAAACGTCCGAGCCGCATCGCCACACCACCGAGTCGGTGATCGTGCAGGTCTCGGAAGGGAAGGGGTTCGCCGTGGGTCCCATGACATGGGAATTCTGGGAACCTGGCCGCTGGGCCTGGTTCGACGTCGACAAGGTCCACGAGATCCGGAACACGGGCACCGTGCCGCTCGAGTACATCGAGGTCGAGGTCCGAAAATAGTGACGTTTCGGATCGAGCCGGCGACAGAGCGCGACCTCCCCACGATCCTCCGGCTCATCAAGAGCCTGGCCGAATACGAACAGCTCGCGCATGCGGTCGCCGCCACTGAGGCGACGCTCCGCGAGTCGCTGTTCGTGAAACGCGCGGCAGAAGTGGTGATCGGTTACGCCGGCGGCGAGCCGGCGGGTTTCGCGGTGTTTTTTCAGACGTTCTCGACGTTCCTCGGTATCCCGGGCATGTGGCTGGAGGACCTCTTCGTCGCCCCGGCATTTCGGCGTCAGGGTCTTGGCGAGGCGCTGCTCGCGCACCTGGCGGCTGTCGCCGTCGAGCGCGGGTACGGCCGTGTGGAGTGGTCGGTGCTCGGCTGGAACGAACTCGCGATTGGGTTCTACCAGAAGCTCGGCGCGCGCCCGATGGACGACTGGACGCTCTACCGGCTCACGGGCGATTCGCTGCAGAGGCTGGCACGGAAGTCGTGCGGACCTTCAGGTCCGCACACACGGCAGGCCTGAAGGCCTGCACTACGACTGTTACAACCGTTGCACGGCCGCCAGCACTTCCTCCGCGTGGCCGTCGACCTTCACGTTGTCCCAGCGCTTCGCGACCTTCCCGTCAGAGCCGATCAGGTACGTCGTGCGCACGTTTCCCATGAACTGGCGGCCGTAGAGCGATTTCTTCTGCCACACGCCGTATTTCTCCGCGACCTCGTGGTCCGCGTCGGCGAGGAGCGGGAAGTTCAAATCGAACTTGTCGGCGAAGCGCTTCTTGCTGGCTTCGTCCAGAATGCTCACGCCGAAGATCGCCGCCTTGCTCTTCTTGAACTTCGGCAGGTTGTCACGAAACTGACACGATTCCTTGGTGCAGCCTGGCGTGTCGTCCTTCGGGTAGAAGTACAGCACCACCGGACGTCCCGCGTAGTCGGCGAGACGGTGTGTCTTTCCGTCCTGGTCGTTGAGGCTGAACGCGGGCGCTTTCTTGCCTTCGTCGATGAGCATAAGTGGCCTTGAACCTCCGGAGTTCTCAGTTCTAAGTTCTAAGTTCTAAGTTCTGCGTAGTCTGGATTATCTCTCAACCGGCGGGGTAATCTTGAGAGTGCCAGCCCGGCGGATGAAAGGTGTGCTCATGCGTGCTCTTGCAGCCATCGTCGGCGTGATCGCTGTCGGTGCGGCGCTCGCTGCGAGCCAGGAGACGGCGTCGCCGGTTTTCAAGGGGGGCAACAGGACGGTCGCGGTGTACGCGACCGTCACCGGCGCCGACGGTCGGCTCGTGCCGGACCTCAAGCGCGAGGCGTTTTCGATCTTCGATAACGGCCGGCGTCAGGACCTGACGCTGTTCTCCAGCGACCTGCAGCCCATCACGGTCGTGATGCTGCTGGATCGCAGCGGCAGCATGCGCGGCAACTTCGGGCTGGTGCAGAAGGCCGCCGAAGAGTTCGTGCAGGTGATGCGGCCCGACGACAAGGCCCGGATCGGCAGCTTTTCGAACGGCATCCAGGTCGATCCCCGCGACTTCACGTCTGACCACGAGGAACTGCTCGACCATCCTGCGCACCGAGCTGCAGGCCGAGGGGCCCACGCCTCTCTGGAACGCGGTGAACGTGGGCATCACGGCGCTGCTGCACCAGCAGGGCCGGCGCGTCGTCCTGGTCTTCACCGACGGCATGGACAGCCCGATGATCCTCCAGCAACAGCAACAGCTCGCTCAAGGGCGTGATGAAGCGGGCGGAGGAAGAAGACGTGATGGTCTACGCGATCGGGCTCGCACCGTCGACGACGCGCTACGGCGGCGGGCCCCGCGGCCAGGGCGGCGGTGGCCGTCACCACGGTGGCGGCGGTGGCGGCGGATTTCCCGGAGGGTTCGGCCGGGGCGGATATGGCCGCGGAGGGTCCCGTCCGCTGCCCGCGCCGCCGGCGGCCGATCATCCCGACGAGGGGCTGGCGAAGATTGGCGGCCGTCACCGGCGGCGGCTACTTTGAGCTGACGTCCACGAGCGATCTGGCGGTCACGTTTTCGCGCGTGGCCGACGAACTGCACCGGCAGTACGCGCTCGGTTTCACGCCGGACAAGCTGGACGGCAAGATGCACGCGATCGACCTGCGCGTCGCCGGCGACGGGATGACGGCGCGCGCCCGCAAGAGCTATCTGGCGCGGGCGGCCAGCGGTTCGAGTTAGGCCGGGCGGGCGTTCCGCAGAGGGGAAAATTCCTCGCTCCCTCTGCAAATACTGAAAAAGCGTGCACTTTTCGTGGTACGCTCCGCCGACGCCTATGGGGCGTCAACTAAACGAAGGAGTCTACTGTGGCGAAAAAGGCGAAGGCGAAGAAGAAGTCCGCTCGGAAACCGAACGCGGCGTTCATGAAGCCGGTCACGCCGGACGCGGCGCTGGCGGCGGTGGTCGGTTCCAAGCCCATCCCGCGCACCGAGGTCACCAAGAAGCTGTGGGCCTACATCAAGAAGAACGGACTGCAGGACAAGAAGAACCGGCGCAACATCAACGCTGACGCGACGCTGAAGGCCGTGTTCGCGGGCAAGGGCACCGTCAACATGTTCGAGATGACGAAGCTCGTCAGCAAGCACGTGAAGTAGATCCCGTTCGGCGGAACGGTCGGCAGAGGTAGTCATGACTTCGCGACGCTATCTTCCGGCGCTCCTGCTGCTCTTCATCGGCAGCGGGTGCGCGGCGCTCATCTACGAAATCGTCTGGTTCCAGTTACTCCAGCTGGTGATCGGCTCGTCGGCGATTTCGCTGGGAGTGCTCCTGGGCACGTTCATGGGAGGAATGTGTCTGGGCAGCTTCGTGCTGTCATCCGTCGTGCCCGCGCGGCATCATCCGCTGCGCGTCTACGCGGGCCTCGAACTGGGGATCGCGCTGATCGGCCTGCTCGTGCTCGTGGGCATGCCGCTCGTCAGCGGGGTCTACACGTCGTGGGCCGGATCGGGAGTCGCCGGACTCCTGTTCCGGGGCGTGATTGCGAGCATCTGTCTGCTGCCGCCGACGCTGCTGATGGGCGCGACGCTGCCGGCGATCTCGCGGTGGGTCGAAGCGACGCCCGAGGGCGTCTCGTGGCTCGGCTTCTTCTACGGCGGCAACATCGCCGGCGCGGTCGCGGGAAGCGTGCTCACGGGCTTCTACCTGCTGCGGGTCTTCGACGTCTCGGTGGCGACGTACGTCGCCGTCGCCATCAACGTCCTCGTGGCGCTCGTCGGGCTGGCGATCGCGAAGGCGACGCCGTACGAAGCGGTCGAAGCCGTTCCGTCGAGCGTGACCCGCGCCGCCGACTCGACGAGTGTCTACGTCGTCATCGCGCTCTCGGGCATGACCGCGCTTGCCGCCGAAGTGATCTGGACGCGGATGCTCTCGCTGCTCTTCGGCGCCAGCACGTATACCTTTTCCCTCATCCTGGCCGTCTTCCTGTTCGGGCTCGGCATCGGCAGCAGCGCCGGCTCGGCGGTGGCCCCGCGGCTCGCGCGCCCGCGCATCGCCCTCGGGTGGTGTCAGGTGGCGCTCTGCGCCTGCATGGCGTGGTCGGCGTACACGCTCACGCAGTCGCTCCCGTACTGGCCGCTGAATCCCTCGGCGACGACGAACCCGTGGATCAATTTTCAGGTCGATGCCGTCCGCGCGCTCTTCGCGGTGCTGCCGGCGGCCATCCTCTGGGGCGCCAGCTTTCCGCTGGCGCTGGCCGCCGTCGCCGCGCGCGGTCAGGACCCCGCGCGGCTGGTCGGCGGCGTCTACGCGGCGAACACCGTCGGCGCGATTGTCGGTTCGCTCGGCGCCAGCCTCGTGCTCGTCGCCTGGATCGGCACGCAGCACGCGCAGCAGGTGCTGATGGTCATCGCCGCGATCGGCGGTGCCCTCCTGCTGCTCGGGCCGGCCAACGACAGCGCCGAGAAGTCGTGGTGGCCGACCATCACGGCGTGCGCGGCCATCCTGATCGTCGCGGTCCTCGTCAGGAGCGTCCAGCCCATTCCGGCCGTCATGATCGCGTACGGACGATACGCGAACATGCGCGTGAACGACACCGCGCAATACATCTACGTCGGCGAGGGCATGACCGCCTCGGTGGCGGTGTCGAAGCTGTCCGACGGCGTGCTCAACTACCACAACGCCGGCAAGGTGCAGGCCTCGAGCGAGCCGCAGGACATGCGTCTGCAGCGCATGCTCGGCCACATGACCACGCTCATCCCCCCGCAGGCCCGCCGCGTCGTCGTCATCGGCTGCGGCGCCGGCGTGACGGCGGGTGCCGTGTCGATCGACCCGGTCCTCGTCAAAGAGACGATTGCCGAAATCGAGCCGCTGGTCCCGAAGGTCGTGTCGACCTACTTCGGCGATCACAACTTCAACGTCGTGAAGAACCCGAAGGTCGAGGTTCGCATCGACGATGCGCGGCACTACATGCTGACGTCGAAGGAAAAGTTCGACGCCGTCACGTCCGATCCGCTCGATCCCTGGGTGAAGGGCGCCGCGATGCTCTATACCCGCGAGTTCTTCCAGTCCGTCAAGGAGCACTTGAACCCCGGCGGCGTCGTCACGCTGTTCGTGCAGCTCTACGAGAGCAACACGGCGGCCGTGAAGAGCGAGATCGGGACGTTCTTCGAGGTGTTCCCGAACGGCGTGATCTGGGGCAACACGAACAACGGCCAGGGGTACGACCTCGTGCTGATGGGTCAGGTCGATCCGATCCGCATCAACGTCGACGAGATCCAGGCCCGGCTGCAGCGGCCGGAGTACGCGAAGGTGGCCGCCTCGCTCCGGGAGATCGGCTTCTACACGGCGGTGGACCTGTTCTCGAGCTACGGCGGCCGCGCGTCCGACCTGAAGGAATGGCTCAAGGACGCGAACATCAACCGGGATCGCAACCTGCGGCTGCAGTACCTCGCCGGCCTCGGCCTCAACCTGTACGAGAGCGGGCCGATCTACTCCGAGATTCTCCGCTACCGCAAGTTCCCCGACGACATGTTCATCGGCTCGCCGGACACCATCGCCGCCCTCCGCGCCGGCATCCAGCGCGGGCTCGACTATCGGGAATAAGTCCAAGTCAGGGTTCAGGGTTCAGGTTCAGGGTTCAGGGTTCAAGGTTCTGAGAACTCGAACCGCTGCACAATGGAACCCTGAACGCTGAACCATGAACCCTGAACCTCAAGGCCGTCTCGTCCCACGCTCGTCGCCGCCGCGTCGGTCCTTCCGTCGCGCTGGCGACTCGGCCTGCCCAGCGCGGCGGCCCGGACCCGGTTCGCACCATCACCGCCTACGTCGACGCCCACAACGCGGAGGCGCTCGCGCTGCTCGAACGCATCGTCAACATCAACAGCGGGACCAGGAACTTCGAGGGCGTGCGCGAGGTGGGCCGGGTCCTGCGCACCGAACTCGACGGGCTCGGGTTCAGGACGTCGTGGGTCGACGGTGCATCGTGGCAGCGCGCGGGACACCTGGTGGCCGAACGGGCGGGGAGCGGGCCCGGCGCACCGCGCGTCCTGCTGATCGGCCACCTCGATACGGTCTTCGAACGCGACAGCCCGTTTCGGACGTTCGAGCGCGTCGGGCGGACCGAGGCGCGCGGCCCCGGCATCATCGACATGAAAGGCGGCGACGTGGTGCTGCTGCAGGCGCTCAAGGCCCTCGCCGCCGCGGGCGCGCTGGACGATCTGAACGTCGCCGTCGTGATGACGGGCGACGAGGAAGCGCCCGGACGGCCGCTCGCGGCCTCGCGGGCGGCGCTCGTCGGCGCGGCGCGCGGCACGGCGGCCGCGATTGGCTTCGAAGACGGCCCCGGCGATCCGCGCTTCGCCGTCACGTCGCGGCGCGGCACCACGTCGTGGACCCTGCGTGTGACCGCGACGTCTGCGCACTCGTCGCAGGTGTTCCGCTCCGACATCGGGCCGGGCGCGATCTTCGAGGTGTCCCGCATCCTCAACGGCTTCCGCGAGACGCTCGCGGGCGAGGAGCACCTCACGTTCAACCCCGGTCTGATCGTCGGCGGCACGGACGCGCAGCACGTCGCGGCCGAAGCGCGTGGATCCGCGGCCGGCAAGGACAACGTCGTCGCGGCCGCTGCCGTGGTGACCGGGGATCTCCGCGCGCTGTCGAAAGAGCAGTTCGACCGCGCGAAGCAGGTCGATGCAGGACGTGGCGTCGGCGTCGCTGCCGCACACGCGCGGCACGCTGACGTTCGACGACGGGTATCCGCCGATGGCCCCCGAGCGACGGCAACGCGCGGCTGCTCGACCTCTACAGCCGAGTCAGCCAGGCGCTGACGTTCGGACCGGTGGCCGCGGTCAGCCCCGATCGCGCCGGCGCCGCCGACGTCTCGTTCGTGGCCGGCCACGCGGCCATGGCGCTTGACGGCGATCGGCCTCATGGGCCGCGACGGGCACACGGCGCAGGAAACCGCCGACCTGACGACGCTGCCGACGCAAACCAAGCGGGCGGCCGTACTGCTGCTGCGTCTCGCGCGCGGCGAGGGGACGGCGCCATGATCGCCAACAGCATCCTGGACGTGATCGGCCACACGCCGATGGTCCGCATCAACCGGATCACTCGCGGCCTGCCCGGAATCACCGTCGTCGCCAAGCTGGAAACGTTCAACCCGGGCAACTCGATCAAGGACCGCATGGCGGTGAAGATGATCGAGGACGCCGAGCGGAAGGGCCTGCTCAAGCCGGGCGGGACGATCATCGAGGGCACGTCCGGCAACACCGGCATGGGCCTCGCCATCGCCGCCGTCGTCAAGGGCTACAAGTGCGTGTTCACGACGACGGACAAGCAGTCGAAGGAGAAGATCGACGCGCTGAAGGCGTTCGGCGCCGAGGTCATCATCTGCCCGACCAACGTCGACCCCGAGGATCCGCGCTCGTACTACTCGGTGTCGTCGCGCCTGGCCGACGAGATTCCGAACTCCTGGAAGGCCAACCAGTACGACAACCTGTCGAACACCGCGGCCCACTACGAGCAGACGGGGCCGGAAATCTGGGAGCAGACCGATGGGCGGGTGACGCACCTGGTCGTCGGCGTCGGCACCGGCGGGACCGTCACCGGCGTGGGCCGGTATCTCAAAGAGCGCAACGCGACGATCAAGGTGTGGGGCATCGACACGTACGGCTCGGTGTTCAAGAAGTTCAAGGAAACCGGAATCTTCGACAAGCACGAGATCTATCCGTACATCACCGAGGGCATCGGCGAGGACTTCCTGCCGCGCAACGTGGACTTCAGCGTGATCGATCACTTCGAGAAGGTGACGGACAAGGACGCGGCGCTGATGACGCGGCGGCTCGCGCGCGAGGAAGGGATCTTCGCGGGCAATTCGGCCGGATCGGCGATGGCGGGGCTGCTGCAGCTGAAGGATCAGCTTTCGCGAGGGCGACGTCGTCGTCGTGATCTTCCACGATCACGGCTCACGCTATCTCGGCAAGATGTTCAACGACGACTGGATGCGCGAGAAGGGGTTCATGGAGAAGACGGGCATGGCCGCCGCGGACCTGGTGGCCGCCGGCCTGTCGGGTGAGCTGTTCTCGCTCGAGTGCAACGAGCCGGTCGCGCAGGCCATCCGCGTGATGAGCGAGCACGACTTCTCGCAGATCTCGGTGACGCACGACAAGCGGCTCGTCGGGTCGCTGAACGAATCGACGCTTTACCAGGAGCTGCTGCGCGACCCCGGCGTCAAGAGCCATACCGTCGAGTCGATCATGCAGCCCGCGTTCCCGTTCGTGGACGTGTCGACGCCGGTCGACCTGCTGGCCACGATGATTACGGCGCAGAACCCGGCCGTCCTCGTCCGCGATTTCAAGACGGAAAAGACGTTCATCATCACGCGCAGCGACCTCATACGCGTACTGTAGGTTCAAGAGGTTCCAGGTGGTTCACAGAGGTTCGAAAGGCGCACGCCGAACCTCCGGAACCTCCGGAACCTCCGGAACCTCGGAACCTCCGGAACCTTGGAACCCCTGGAACCACTCTGGCGCCGATGCTGCTAGCCGTCACCCGCCCTGTCAGTGAGGCGCTGAGTCGATGCGAGCTGACGCATCTGGCCCGGACGCCGATCGACGTCGACCTGGCGCGCGCGCAGCATGGCGCGTACGAGCGCGCCCTGGCGGACGCGGGCTGCGCGATCGTGCGGGTCGACGCGGCACCGGAGCTGCCCGACGCCGTGTTCATCGAAGACGCGGCGGTGGTGTTCGACGAGGTGGCGATCGTGACGCAGGCCGGGGGCCGTCTCGCGCCGTGCCGAGACGGCGTCCGTGGCCGGACGCCGTTGGACGCTACCGTCCGCTGCGGTTCATCGCGCCGCCGGCGACCATGGACGGGGGTGACGTCCTGACGGTGGCCCGCGACGTGTTTGTCGGGGTCTCGAGCCGCACGAACGCGGCGGCGGTCGGCCAGATGCGGGCCCTCCTCGAGCCCTTCGGCTACCGCGTCCACGCGGTGTCGGTGACCGGCTGCCTGCACCTCAAGTCCGCGGTCACGGCGCTGTCCGACGATCGGCTGCTGCTGAACGGCGAGTGGGCCGCGCGCGGTCAGTTCGCGCCGTTCGGACTGGTCGACGTCGATCCGCTCGAGCCGGCCGCGGCGAACATCGTCCGCGCCGGGCGGGAGCTGGTGTATCCCGACGCCTTTCCCGCGGACCCGCGAACGCATCGAGCGCGCCGGGTTCAGCGTCCGCGACGTGGACGTCTCGGAGCTGGCCAAGGCCGAAGGCGCCGTCACGTGTTGCAGCCTCATCTTCGACGCCGTGCTGTAGAATTCGCCTGTTGAGGAGGACTTCCATGCAGATCCTTCGTGCGCCGCGCGTTCTGATGGCCGCCGCCTGTGTGGCCGCCGGGCTGGCCGGCGGACTGGTCGCCGCCGAACGGTCGTCGGCCTCCATGGCCACGGCCGCCTCGTCTTTCCTGAGCAGCTTGTCGCCCGAGCAGCGCCAGAAGGCCACGTTCGCGTTCGAGTCGGACGAGCGGATGCACTGGCACTTCATCCCGACCGACGCGTTCCCCCGGAAGGGCCTGACGCTCAAGGAGATGAACGAAGCCCAGCGGGAACGCGTCCGCGGGCTGCTGAAGGCCGGGCTGAGCCAGCGCGGCTACCTGACCGCGACGCAGATCATGGATCTCGAGACCCTGCTCGGGCAGATCGAGCAGCGCAACAGGACCAGCGGCAGCGGCGCGGAGAACATGGTGCGGGATCCCGAGCGGTACTTCGTCTCGGTCTTCGGGACGCCGTCGAGCACGGCCACGTGGGGCTGGCGCGTCGAAGGCCACCACGTGTCGCTCCAGTTCACGATCGTCAACGGCACGCTGGTCGCCAACTCGCCGTTCTTCTTCGGGTCGAACCCGGCCGAGGTACGGGAGGGGCCGCAGACCGGCCTCCGGATCCTCGCGCAGCGCGAAGACACGGCCCGCGCCCTCGTGACGGCGCTCGATGCCGGCCAGCGCGCCAAGGCCGTCATCCAGAACGTCGCGCTGAACGACATCGTGACGGAGAACAAGGTGAAGGTCGATCCGCTGTCGCCCGTCGGCATCGCGGCCGACGCGCTGACCGCGGCCCAGCGTGACCTGCTGATGAAGGTGGTCGAGGCCTACACCGGCGCCATGGCCGACGACATCGCGGCCGAACGGATGGCCCAGCTGAAGAAGGCCGGACTCGACAAGATCACGTTCGCCTGGGCAGGGGAGCTCGAGCGCGGCAAGAAGCACTACTACCGCGTCCAGGGGCCGACGTTCCTGGTCGAGTTCGACAACACGCAGAACAACGGCAACCATATCCATTCCGTCTGGCGCGATTTCGCCGGCGATTTCGGGCGCGATCTGCTCCGGGAACACCTCAAGACCGTCGCCCACTAGATCGCCGGGTGAATCTGGTCATTTAGTCATCTGGTCATCTCGTCATCGTCGTTCGATTGCTCAATTTATCAATTGAGCAACGATGACCAGATGACTAAATGACCAGATGACCAGATTTATCGAGGCGCATCGAGGTGTAGCGACATCGAGACGCGCCGATAACACAAGTGTGCTGCGGGCAGATGGCGTCACGGACAAGGGCCGCGTCAGGCCGACCAACGAAGACTGCTGGGCGTTCGACGAGGCGCGGAACCTGTGCGTCGTGGCCGACGGCATGGGCGGCCATCAGGCGGGAGAAGTCGCCGCGCGGATCGCGGTGGACACCGTCGTCCGGTTCCTGGCGTCGGACACGACGGCTGTTGCGGACTGGCCATTCGGCTACGACCCCTCCCTCTCGTTCAGCGGCAACCGGGTGCGGACGGCCATCCACCTGGCCCACGTGCAGGTCCTTCAGGCTGCGGTTGCGTCCAACCGGTACTCAGGGATGGGCACGACGATCGTGGCTGCCTTCGTGGACGGCAACCGGTTGTGCGTGGGGCATGTCGGCGACAGCCGGCTCTACCTGTTCGCCGGCGACCACGTCCGGCAGCTGACGCACGACGACTCGTGGATGGCGTCGATGCTGGCCGAGGATCCGGCCGCTGACCTGGCGGCGCTCGAGTGTCATCCGATGCGCAACGCCCTGACGAACGTCGTCGGGGCCAGCCGGCACACAGACGTGCACGTGGCCGAGGAAGTCTTGAGGGGCGGGGAACTGCTCCTGCTGTCGACCGACGGCGTGCACGGGGAACTGGACGACGAGCGAATCGAGCAGCTGATGCTGGATTCAGGGGATCTGAAGGAAACCGCTGCTCGCCTGGTGGCTGCCGCGCTTGCCCGCGGCAGCCGGGACAACTGCACGGCCGTCGTCGCGAGGTATGAGCGGGACTGACTAGGGGGCTGCGGCTGAGGCTCGGGAGCTGAGGGGCTAGGGGCTAGGGGTTAGAGGCCCGTTCGGACCCAACCCCTGACCCTGTACTTCACTTGCCACTTACTTTTCCACTTTCAACTTTCCACTTTTCCACTTTCCGTCAGTGTCCCGGAGCCGGTGGTGCAGCCGGGGCGGCCGGCGCGGCGCCAGGAGCCGGAGCGGCGGGGGCGGCAGGGTCGGAATCGCGGCCCCGCGGTGACAGGTCATGCACTGGACGCGCGTCAGCTGATCGGCCGGCTTCTTGATGTTGGCCGCGAGCTTGTCGTTGAACTCGGTGGCCATCCGCATCATGTGCCGCGCCACTTCCTTGGTCGGCTTTGTATCCGCCGCGTAGTCGTTGGTCGGCAGGCCGGGACCCGTCCAGACGTGGCAGTAGCCGCAGTTGGTGCCGAGCGCTGCCGAGAAATTGCGCATGATCGGCAGAATCTGTGCCGTCGTCATGGTTTTCGGCAGGACCTGCAGGTTCTTCGGCTCGGGCGGGGGTCGCCGGGGGCGGCTCCGCGCTGACCTTCCGGGGCCTGCGCCACGGCCAGGGAGCCAGTCAGGGCAACCATGGCCAGGGCGAGGGTGACGTGCCTGAAACGCATCATGCTGACTCCTCTCAGGTTAGGGGCTGGCGTCTTTTTCGACAGAACTATACCACTTTAGGTGCGGGCCGACGCTTTTCTGCGCAGCCCTGTTGCGGGACCGTGAGACGTCGTGCTATATTCGCAAGGTTCTGTTGGAGCTAGGACACCCTATCTAGCTTCACCGCACAGGAATAGCGTCTCCGGACGTAACCGGTTAGACCCATTCACCGCGACTAATTCGTAGGGTTTTCAGGCGCCAAGCTCCCAGGAGCTTTTAGGCCTGAAACAGCGCGCCGCGCTGGAGCGCGGCGTGAATTTGGTCATCTCGTCATCTGGTCATCGGGTCACTGATTGGGCGATTCGCAGCGCTCAGCAATGACCAGATGACCAGATGACCAGATGACGAGATGAATTGATGCCGACTATCAGCCAGTTGGTCCGGAGCGGGCGCAAGAAGATCGTCAGCAAGACGAAGAGCCCGGCCCTCCAGAACAGTCCCCAGAAGCGGGGCGTGTGCGTCCGCGTCTTCACGCAGACGCCGAAGAAGCCGAACTCCGCGCTGCGCAAGGTCGCCCGCGTGCGGCTGACGAACGGCATCGAGGTCACGACCTACATTCCGGGCGTCGGCCACAACCTCCAGGAGCACTCGCTCGTGCTCATCCGGGGCGGCCGCGTCAAGGACCTGCCGGGCGTGCGGTACCACGTCGTGCGCGGCACGCTCGACGCCGTGGGCGTCGCCGGCCGCATGCAGGGTCGATCGAAATACGGCGCGAAGCGCCCGAAGAAGGCATAGAGCAGAAGGCAAAAGGCAAAGACATGCCACGTAGACGCGAAATCCCCAAGCGCGACATCGCGCCCGATCCGATCTACCAGAGTTCGCTCGTCACCAAGTTCATCAACTGCGTGATGAGCGACGGCAAGCGGAGCACGGCCGAACGCATTCTCTACAAGAGCTTCGACATCATCAAAGAGAAGACGGCCGACGATCCGCTCAAAGTCTTCAAGAAGGCCATCGACAACGTCAAGCCGAGCCTCGAGGTGAAATCGCGCCGGGTGGGCGGCTCCAACTACCAGGTGCCCGTCGAAGTGAACCCGAATCGCCGCCTGTCGCTGAGCATCCGCTGGCTGGTCGGCTTCGCCAGCGAGCGCGGCGACGGCAAGACCATGCAGGAGAAGCTGGCCAACGAACTGCTCGACGCCAGCAACCTGCGCGGCGGCGCCGTGAAGAAGCGCGAAGACGTCCACCGTATGGCCGAAGCCAACAAGGCGTTCGCGCACTACCGATGGTGAATTTGGTCATTTGGTCATCTGGTCATCTGGTCATTTCTGACCCGATGGCGGAAATGACCAGACGACTAGATGACCAGATGACTAGATTCAGGTTTCGTTAAATGCCCAGGCAGTCACCGCTCAGCAAGACGCGCAACATCGGCATCATGGCGCACATCGATGCCGGGAAGACGACGACCACGGAACGGATCCTGTTCTACACCGGGATTACGTACAAGATCGGCGAAGTCCACGAAGGCACCGCCGTCATGGACTGGATGGAGCAGGAGCAGGAGCGCGGCATCACCATCACCTCGGCCGCGACGACGTGCTTCTGGCGCGACAACCGCATCAACATCATCGATACGCCCGGCCACGTGGACTTCACGGCCGAAGTGGAACGGTCGCTGCGCGTGCTCGACGGCGCGGTCGCCGTGTTCGACTCGGTCGCCGGTGTCGAGCCCCAGTCGGAAACCGTCTGGCGCCAGGCCGACAAATACCGCGTTCCGCGCATCTGTTTCGTCAACAAGATGGACCGCATCGGGGCGGACTTCAAGCGGACCTTCGACCAGATCATCTCGAAGCTCGAAGCCAACCCCGTCGCGCTGCAGTTTCCCATCGGCTCCGAAGACAAGTTCGTCGGCGTGATCGACATCATCAAGATGAAGTCGATCACCTACAAGGACGAGACGATGGGCGCCGACTACATCGTCGGCGAGATTCCGGCCGACATGCTGGACGAGGCCAAGCACTACCGCGAGCAGCTGATCGAGAAGGTCAGCGAGGCCGACGACAAGATCCTCGAGAAATACCTGCACGGCGAAGAGCCCACAGAAGACGAGATCAAGGCCGCGCTCCGCAAGCGCGTGAACAGCTCCGTCCGCAACAAGGGCGAGGCCGCGTTCGTGCCCGTCATCTGCGGGTCGGCGTTCAAGAACAAGGGCGTGCAGCCGCTGCTCGACGCCGTGGTCGATTTCCTTCCCTCGCCGCTCGACGTGCCGTCCATTGCGGGCATCGACCCCGACAAGGCCGAAGAGACGATCATCGAGCGCCCGGCGTCAGACGACGCGCCGTTCTCGGCGCTCGCGTTCAAGATCATGACCGACCCGTTCGTCGGTCAGCTGACCTTCTTCCGCGTCTATTCAGGCGTGCTCACCTCCGGGGCGAGCGTCTACAACGCCACCAAGCAGCGCACCGAGCGCATCGGGCGTCTGCTGAAGATGCACGCGAACAAGCGGGAGAACATCGACGAGGTGTATGCGGGCGACATCGCCGCCGCGGTGGGCCTCAAGAGCGTGTCCACGGGGGATACGCTGTGCGACGAGAAGGCGCCCATCGTGCTCGAGTCGATGGACTTCCCGAAGCCCGTCATCTCGCTCGCGATCGAGCCGAAGACGAAGTCCGACCAGGAAAAGCTCGGCGTCGGCCTCCAGAAGCTGATGGCCGAGGATCCGACGTTCCGCGTCCAGACCGATCAGCAGACCGGGCAGGTCATCATCGCCGGCATGGGCGAACTGCACCTCGACATCATCGTCGACCGTCTGAAGCGCGAGTTCAGCGTCGAGGCGACCGTCGGCAAGCCGCAGGTGGCCTACAAGGAAACGCTGACGCGTCCGGCAGACGGCGACGGCCGGTACGTCAAGCAGACGGGCGGCCGCGGTCAGTACGGCCACGCGAAGATTCATCTCTTTCCGGGCGAGCCGGGCAGCGGCTACATCTTCGAGAACGAGATCGTCGGCGGGTCGATTCCGAAGGAATTTATCAAGCCGATCGACGAGGGGATCAAGGAAGCCCTCACGCGCGGCATCCTCGCAGGCTTTCCGATCGACGATGTGCGGATCGAGCTCTACGACGGGTCGTATCACGACGTGGACTCGTCGGAAATGGCATTCAAGATCGCCGGATCGATGGCGTTCCAGGATGCGGCGAAGCGGGCGCGGCCGGTCCTGCTCGAGCCGGTGATGCGCGTCGAGGTCGTCGTCCCCAAGGAGCACATGGGGGACGTGATGGGCAATCTCAGCAGCCGGCGCGGCCAGATTCAGTCGCAGGAAGACCGCGGCGGCACGCAGATCATCCAGGCGCGGGTGCCGCTGTCGGAGATGTTCGGGTACGCGACCGACCTCCGGTCGCGGACGCAGGGGCGCGCGACGTACTCGATGCACTTCGATCGGTACGAGCAGGCGCCGCCGTCCACGAGCGAGGAAGTCGTGGCGAGGAACCAGGGGAAGTAGGACTGAGACACATATATGGCAACCGCATCCTTCAGCGACAAGATTCGCATCCGCCTCAAGGCGTACGACTACCGGGTGCTCGACCAGTCCACGAGCGAGATCGTGGACACGGCCAAGCGTACCGGCGCGCGTCTGGCGGGACCGATTCCGCTGCCGACGTCGAAGAACAAGTGGACCGTGCTGCGGTCGCCGCACGTGGACAAGAAGTCGCGCGAGCAGTTCGAGATCCGCACGCACAAGCGGCTCATCGACATCTTCGAGCCGACGCCGCAGACGGTGGACGCGCTGATGAAGCTCGATTTGCCCGCGGGTGTCGACGTGGAAATCAAGGCGTTTGGGAAAGAACACAAGTAGGCGGGTCAGGCAGGTTCAGAGGTTCGAAGTCGGACGCGCGCCTGCGGCCATGCCGAGCCGAGGACATGGAAATCCGAGGCGAGGCATCAGCGTCAGTTCGCGGCGGGGGTGGGGCCCCGCCGCCAGTGAAGAAAAAGTAGATCACCTATGGTGACTGGAATCATCGGAAGAAAAGTCGGCATGACGCAGGTGTTCGACGCCGACGGGACGGTGCATCCGGCCACGGTCATCAAGGCCGGACCGTGCGTTGTCGTGCAGGCGAAGAACAGGCAGAAGGACGGCTACGAAGCCGTGCAGCTGGGCCTCGTCGAAGACCGGCCGGCGAAGGTCGGCAAGGCGATGGCCGGGCACTACAAGAAGGCCAACGTGCCGCCGACGCGCGTGCGCCGCGAGGTCGCGCTGGCGCCCGGGAAGGGCGAGGACGGCGTCAAGGCCGGCGACCAGGTGCTCGTCTCGATATTCGCCGACGGCGAGCGCGTGGACATCATCGGCACCGGCCGCGGCAAGGGCTTCCAGGGCGTCGTCAAGCGTCATCATTTCGCGGGCGGCGCCGCGACCCACGGGTCGATGTTCCACCGTGCCCCCGGTTCGATCGGCGCGTCGTCGTTTCCCTCCCGCGTGGTCAAGGGGATGCGCGCAGCCGGCCGCATGGGCGGCGGCCGCGTGACGATTCACAACCTGAAAGTGGTGCGCGTGGATCCGGAGAATCACCTGCTGCTCGTCGAAGGCGGCATTCCCGGCGCGCCCGAGAGTTACGTCATCGTCCGCAAGGCGGTCACGGCCAAGCGCCTCAAGGTGGCGCAGGTCGAGAAGCCCAAGAAGGGGAAGAAGTAGGGCAGGCGAGCCGGGCGGGCCGGGCAAGGCGGGCGGGAAAGCACACCGCGCCTGCGGCCATGCCGAGCGGATTGCCGCGAGGCATCAGGGTGAGTTCGCGGCGGGGGTGGGGCCCCGCCGCCAGTGCAGAAAAGTTGATCACTATGCAGTTCGATGTCGTCAACAGCGAGAACCAGAAGGTCGGCAGCGTCGACGTCCGCGACGAGGTGTTCGGCGGGCGTGTGAACGCGGACTTGATTTGGGAATCGGTCGTCCGCGAGAACGCGGCGGAACGCCGGGGCACGCACGCGACGAAGAACCGCGCGCTCGTCAGCGGCAGCGGCAAGAAGCCGTGGCGCCAGAAGGGCACGGGCCGCGCGCGCGTCGGGTCGTCCCGGACGCCGCTGTGGCGGCACGGCGGCACGGTGTTCGGACCGCAGCCCCGCAGCTACGCCTACGACCTCCCGAAGAAGGTCGAGCGCGGCGCCCTGCGGTCGGCGATCGCGCAGAAGATGGCGGACGGCGCGCTCGTCGTCGTGGACCAGCTGACGGCGCCGGACGTCAAGACGAAGGCGGCCGTCGAGATGCTGAAGCGGCTGGGTGTGACCGGCAAGGCAGTCCTCATCGACCTGGCGGTCGACGAGAAGCTGTCGAAGTCGGTGCGCAATATCGCCGGCGTGGCGTTCGTGCCGAGCGCGCGCGTCACGGCGCGCGACATCGTCAACGCCCATCGCGTCGTGGCGACGCGCGGGGCGCTCGAGAAGCTGCAAGAGGTGCTCGCATGAAACTCGCCGACGTCATCCGCCGGCCGCTCATCACCGAGAAGACGTCCATTCAGCGTGAGGACGGCCGTACGCTCGTGTTTCAGGTGGCGCTCGACGCCAACAAGATCGAAATCCGGCGGGCGATCGAGCAGCTGCTCGGCGCGAAGGTCGACAGCGTCCGGACCGGGATCGCGCACGGCAAGGAAAAGCGCCAGGGGCGCTATGCGGGCCGCCGGTCGGACTGGAAGAAAGCCTACGTGACGCTGCGCGAAGGCGAGAAGATGCCGGAATTCCTGGAGGGCGCGTAACATGCCCATTCGCAAGTTCAATCCCACGTCGCCCGGCCGCCGGTTTCAGACCGGCCACGATTTCGACGAGATCACGACCTCGGAGCCGCACAAGCCGCTGGTCGAGACGCTCCATCAGTCCGGCGGGCGCAACAACAGCGGCTCGCTCACCTCGTGGTGGCGCGGCGGCGGCCACAAGCGGCAGTACCGCGTGATCGACTTCAAGCGGGACAAGCACGACATCCCGGCGAAGGTCGCCACGATCGAGTACGACCCGAACCGGTCCGCGCGCATCGCGCTCGTGACCTACGCGGACGGCGAGAAGCGCTACATCCTGCAGCCCCAGGGTCTGAAAGTGGGCGATGCGATCATCTCCGGCCAGAACGTGGACATCCTGACGGGGAACGCGCTGCCGCTGAAGAACATTCCGCTGGGCACGCAGCTCCACAACGTCGAGCTGAAGCCTGGCAAGGGCGGGCAGATCGCGCGCAGCGCCGGGTCGTCCGTGCAGCTGGTGGCCAAGGAAGGGCAGTACGCGTCCGTCAAGATGCCGTCGAGCGAGATTCGCAAGATTTTCAGCGAGTGCTACGCGACGATCGGCCAGGTCGGCAACATCGAGCACGAGAACGTCTCGATCGGCAAGGCCGGCCGCAGCCGGTGGATGGGGCAGCGCCCGCACGTCCGCGGCGTCGCCATGAACCCGGTCGACCATCCACTGGGCGGCGGCGAAGGCAAGACGTCGGGCGGGCGGCATCCCGTGTCGCCGTGGGGGCTGCCGACCAAGGGCTACAAGACGCGCAACCGGAAATCGACCGATCAATTCATCGTCACGCGGAGACAGAAGTAATGGGCCGCTCAACCAAGAAAGGTCCGTTCGTCGATACGCCGCTCCTCGAGAAGATCGAGGTGATGAACCGCGGCGCCGAACGGAAGGTCATCAAGACGTGGTCGCGCCGGTCCACGGTGATCCCCGAGATGGTGGGTCACACGCTGGCCGTGCACAACGGCCGGAAGTTCATCCCGGTGTACGTGACCGAGAACATGGTCGGCCACAAGCTGGGCGAGTTCGCGCCGACGCGGCAGTTCAAGGGTCACACGACGAAGGTGGCGGAACGGGCGGCCATGGCGGCGGCGGCGCCTGGCGCGCCTGGCGCGCCGGGTGGTGCGGCGGGCGCGGGCGGCGGCAAGCCGGCCGGCGCGGCGAGCTAGGCGGAGAGCAGCGATGATACAAGCGCAGGCAACCTCTCGGTACATCCGGACGTCGGCTCAGAAGGCCGGGCTCGTCCTCGCGCTCATTCGCGGCAAGGACGTCAACCGCGCGCTGGCGGCGCTCGAGTTCACGCGCAAGTCGGTGGCGGAGGACATCGCGAAGCTCCTCCGCTCGGCGATTGCCAACGCGCAGCAGAAGGACGGCTTCAGCGGGGACGTGGACCGGCTGTTCGTGTCCGCGTGCTACGCGAACCAGGGGCCGTCGCAGAAACGCGTGCGCCCGGCGCCGATGGGCCGTGCGTTTCGGGTCCTGAAGCGCACCGCGCACCTGACGGTGCACGTCTCGGAGCGGCCGCAGAAAGCCGTGGCCGTGGCCGCGGGCGAACCGAAGAAGAGGGCCCGAACGCCCAAGAAAGCAGCGAAGGAGTAACCGTGGGCCAGAAGGTTCATCCGTTTGGATTCCGGCTCGGCTTCAACAAAACGTGGCGGTCGCGCTGGTACTCCGACCGCGACTACGCGAAGCTGCTGCACGAGGATCTGGATCTGCGTTCGACGCTGAAGAAGCGCTTCGCGCACGCCGGCGTCTCGAAGATCGAGACCGAGCGCGCCGCCAACAAGCTGAAGATCGACATCTATACCTCGCGGCCCGGGATCATCATCGGGCGCAAGGGCACGGAAGTCGACAAGCTGAAGCAGGAAATCCAGAAGCGCACCAACCGCGAGGTGTTCATCAACATCCAGGAGATTCAGAAGCCGGAGCTCGACGCTCAGCTCATCTCCGAGTCGGTGGCGATGCAGCTCGAAAAGCGCGTGGCCTTCCGCCGGGCGATGCGCAAGGCCGTCGAGTCGGCGCTGCGGTTCGGCGCGCGCGGGATCAAGGTGCGTGTCTCGGGCCGGCTGAACGGTGCGGAAATCGCCCGTTCCGAGTGGTACCTGCACGGCCAGCTGCCGCTGCAGACGCTGCGCGCGGATATCGACTACGGGTTCGCCGAAGCCAACACGACCTACGGCCAGATCGGCATCAAGGTGTGGCTGTACAAAGGTGAGCGGCTCGTGCCGCAGAGAGGCCGCGAAGAAGAGTATCGCGAAAGGGCGCCGCGGCGACCTGCGGCCCGAGCCTAGGAGAACTGAGTATTTAGTCATCTGGTCATCTGGTCATCTGGTCATTGCTGCTCGATTGAGACATCTCTCGATTGAACAGCAATGACCAGATGACCAAATGACCAGATGATCAGATTCGAGATCGCATTATGTTGATGCCGAAGAAGGTCAAGTTCAGGAAACAGCAGCGCGGGCGCATGCGCGGCAAGGCGTGGCGCGGCGGCGACGTGTCGTTCGGCGACTACGGGCTGAAGGCGCTCGAGCCGTGCTGGCTGACCGACCGTCAGATCGAGGCGGCCCGCGTCGCGATGACGCGCTTCGTGGCCCGCGGCGGAAAGATCTGGGTGCGCGTGTTCCCCGACAAGCCGATCACGAAGAAGCCGCAGGAAACCCGCATGGGCAAGGGCAAGGGCGCCCCCGAGGGGTGGGTGGCCGTCGTGAAGCCGGGCCGCGTGCTGTTCGAGATGGAAGGCGTGAGCGAGAAGGACGCGCGCGAAGCGATGAAGCTGGCGGCCGCCAAGCTGCCGATTCTCACGAAGTTCGCGACCCGCTTCTCGCAGGAGAGAATCCAATGAAGGCCGCGGAACTGCGCGCCCTGGGCGCCGACGAGCTCAACGCGAAGGTGCGCGAGCTGACCGATCAGCTGTTTCGTCTGCGCATCCAGAAGTCCATGGGCCAGCTCGAGGCGCCGGCGAAGGTGAAAATCGTGCGCCGCGACCTCGCGCGGGTCAAGACGGTGCTGCAGCAGCAGAAGGCGGGATAGATGGCGACGAAATCCGAGAAAACCGGCGTGGTCGTGAGCAACAAGATGACGAAGAGCATCGTCGTCGCCGTGGAGTGGCAGGTGCGCCACGGGCTCTACGGGAAGACCGAACGGCGGACGTCGAAGTTCATGGTCCACGACGAGGAGAACGCCGCGAAGGTCGGTGACACCGTCGAGATCGTCGAAACGAGGCCGCTCAGCCGCCGCAAGCGCTGGGCGCTCAAGCGCGTGGTGCGCCAGGCGGCAGAGGTCTAGCCATGATTCAGATGCGATCGATCCTCGACGTCGCCGACAATTCGGGCGCCCGCAAGATCGCGGTGATCAACCCGATCGGCGGATCGACGGGCCGCTACGCGCGGCTGGGCGACATCGTGACGGCGTCGGTCAAGGAAGCGACGCCGGAGTCGAACGTGAAGAAGGGCGCGGTGGTGAAGGCGGTGATCGTGCGCACCGTCAAGGAGCAGCGCCGGCGCGACGGCAGCTACATCCGCTTCGATCGCAACGCCGCCGTGCTGATTAACGATCAGAACGAGCCCATCGGCACCCGCGTCTTCGGGCCCGTCGCCCGTGAGCTGCGCGAGCGCCGGTTCATGAAGATTATTTCGCTCGCGCCAGAGGTTCTGTAATGTCCCAGCTGGCTACCCCGATCCGGAAGAACGACAACGTGCTGGTGATCACCGGCAAGGACCGCGGCAAGCGCGGGCGCGTGCTGCGCGTGCTGCCCGACAAGAACCGGCTCATCGTCGAGGGCGTGAACCTGATCAAGCGCCACACGAAGCCGAACCCCGGCAAGAACGTCAAGGGCGGCATCGTCGAGCGCGAGGCGTCGCTGCATGCGTCGAACGTGCAGCTGGTGTGCCCGGAGTGCGGGGCGCAGACGCGCGTGGGCCGCAAGCTCCTCGGCGACGGCCGCAAGGTGCGCATCTGCCGCAAGTGCGAGGGAGTGGTGGACAAATGAGCCGCCTGAAGGAGCGCTATCAGCAGGACGTCATCCCGGCCCTGAAAAAGGAGTTCGGGTACGCCAACGTCATGGCCGTCCCGAAGATCCAGAAAGTCGTCGTCAACATGGGCCTCGGCGAGGCGACGTCGAACGTCAAGATCATCGACACGGGCGCCGACGAGCTCGGACGGATTACCGGGCAGAAGCCGGTGACGCGCCGCTCGAAGAAATCGATCGCGCAGTTCAAGGTGCGCAAGGGGCAGCCCGTCGGCACGATGGTCACCTTGCGCGGCGCGCGCATGTGGGAGTTCCTCGATCGGCTGATGAACATCGCGCTGCCCCGCGTGCGCGACTTCAAGGGCGTGTCGCCGAAGGGATTCGACGGGCGCGGCAATTACACGCTGGGCCTGCGCGACCAGCTGCTGTTCCCGGAAATCGACTACATGAAGGTGGACAAGGCACGCGGCATGAACGTCTCGGTCGTGACGACGGCCAAGACGGACGAAGAAGCCAGGAAGCTGCTGCAGTTCATGGGCATGCCGTTCAGGCAGAACTGAGTAACAGGGCTAAGGGCTAAGAGCTAAGGGCTGAGGGCATATGGCAACGACGGCCAAGATCGCGAAAGAACAGAAGAAGCCGAAGTACAAGGTCCGGCTGCGCAACCGCTGCCACCTGTGCGGCCGCCCGAGGGCCTACATGCGGAAGTTCGCGCTGTGCCGCCTGTGCTTCCGCAAGTTGGCGCTCGAGGGCGACGTCACGGGTGTCACGAAGAGTAGCTGGTGAATTTAGTCATCTGGTCATCTCGTCATTTGGTCATTTCCGACAGCGGCAATGACCAGATGACCAGATGACTAGATGACCAGATGAAGTGGGATAGCAGATATGACTGATCCGATCGCAGATATGCTCACGCGGATCCGGAATGCCGTGAGCGCGAAGCACACACGCGTGGACATGCCGGCCTCGCGCATCAAGGCCGACATCGCCCGCATCCTGCAGGACGAAGGCTACATCCAGGGCTTCAAGGTCCTCGATGCGCCGCCCGGCCAGACGACGGCCGTCAGCAAGGTGCTGCGGGTGTTCCTGAAATACGGACCCCACGGCGAGAAGCTCATCACCGGCGTCGAGCGGATCAGCCGCCCTGGCCGCCGTGTCTATTTCGGACACGACGATGTGCCGGAGGTGCTGGCCGGACTCGGCACCAGCATCCTGACCACGTCGCGCGGCGTGATGACAGGGCGGGAAGCCGCGAAGGTGGGCGTCGGCGGCGAAGTGCTCTGTAACATCTGGTAAAACAACATGTCACGCATTGGAAAAAAACCGATCACGATCCCGAAGGGCGTCACCGTCAAGGTCGCCGACGGCGCGGTCGAAGTCCAGGGCCCGAAGGGCAAGATGCGGCAGGCGTTTCCGCTCGGCATCAACTTCGAGCTCGCCGACGGCACCCTGCAGGCGAAGCGGGCGACCGCCGACCCGGAGCTCGCCAAGTACCACGGCCTGGCGCGCAGCCTGATCGCCAACGCGGTGCAGGGCGTCACCGAAGGCTTCAAGAAGGAGCTCGACATCGTCGGCGTCGGCTACCGCGCGGAGATCAAGGGCAAGCAGGCGATTTTCGCCCTGGGCTACTCGCACGCCGTGGTGTTCGACATTCCGACCGGCATCGATGTCGCGATCGACAAGCAGACGCACATCACGGTGACGGGCGTCGACCGGCAGCTCGTCGGCCAGGTGGCGGCGAACATCCGGCGGCTGCGTGAACCGGATCCGTACAAGCAGAAGGGCGTTCGGTACACCGGTGAAGTGCTGAAGAAGAAGGCCGGCAAGACCGGGGCGAAATAGCCATGAAGATCCATACCAAAGTCGACCGCCGCGAGCGGATTCACCTTCGCCAGCGCAAGCGGATTACGGGAACGACCGAGCGGCCTCGCCTGAGCGTGTTCCGCAGCGTGTCGCACATCTACGCGCAGATCATCGACGACCTGAGCGGCAAGACGCTCGCGTCGGCCTCGTCGACCGATCCGAAGCTGAAGGGCGCGTTCGCCAAGGACGTGCGCGGCGGCAACATCAAGGGCGCCGAGGCGATCGGCAAAGCCATCGCCGAGCGGTCGATCGACAAGGGGATCAAGCGCGTGGTCTTCGACCGCGGCGGGTGCCTGTATCACGGGCGGATTCGCGCTGTCGCGGATGCCGCGCGCAAAGCCGGTCTGGAGTTTTAGATGTTTACTCGTGAACGCATCGATCCGTCGCAGCTCGACATCAAGGACACGGTTGTCTCGATCAACCGCGTGACCAAGGTCGTCAAGGGCGGCAAGAACCTGAGCTTCAGCGCGCTGGTGGTCGTCGGCGATGGGCACGGCGTCGTGGGCTTCGGCATCGGCAAGGCCAAGGAAGTGCCGTCGGCGATCAAGAAGGGCATCGAGGCCGCGAAGAAGAACCTGATTCGGGTGCCGCTCAAGGGCACCACCATCCCGCACCGGATCGTCGGCAAGTTCGGCGCGGGCGCCGTGCTGCTGAAGCCGGCGCCTGACGGCACGGGCATCATCGCCGGCGGCGCGGTCCGCGCGGTGGTCGAGGCGTGCGGGGTGACGAACATCCTGACGAAGTCCCTGGGATCGGCCAACCCCCACAACGTGGTGCGGGCGACCTTTACGGGACTGAAAGAGCTCAAGGATCCGCTGATGATCGCGCGGCTCCGCGGCAAGGACCTCGACCAGCTGGTTGGGGCGAACGCCTAGGTGTGACGTGAATTCGGAGATACAGAAGTGGCCAACGAACGAACGGACAGCAAGGGCGGCATCGTCAAGGTGACGCTGGTGAAGAGCACCACCGGCTTCGACCGCAAGCAGCTGACGACGGTCACCAGCCTCGGCCTGCGGCGCATCCGCCACACGGTCGAGCTGAAGGACACGCCGGCCGTGCGCGGCATGATTCACAAGGTCCGTCATCTCGTGACGGTGGAATAGTGATGGTGAATTTGGTCATCTAATCATCTCGTCATCTCGTCATCGTCGATCAATTGAGCCATTGGACAATTGACCAACGATGACCAGATGACGAGATGACCAAATGACCAGATTCGAGAGAGCATTTATGGATTTATCGAATCTCAAACCGCCGAAGGGCGCCAAGCACGCGAAGAAGCGCATCGGGCGCGGCCAGGGGTCGGGCAACGGCAAGACGGCCGGCCGCGGCCACAAAGGCGCCAAGTCGAGGTCGGGCTACAAGTTCAAGCGGGGCTTCGAAGGCGGCCAGATGCCGCTGCACCGGCGCGTGCCCAAGCGCGGGTTTCACAACCCGACCCGCGTCGAGTACGACGTGGTCAACATCGACACGCTCGCCGAGCGGTTCGACGCCGGCACGGTCGTGACGCCGGAGCTGCTCCGCGAGCACCGGCTGCTGCCGGGCGGGAGCCGTCCGGTGAAGGTGCTGGCCCGCGGCGACGTCAGCAAGGCGCTGACCATCCGCGCGCACAAGTTCAGCGGCAAGGCGGCGGAGAAGGTCAAGGCGGCGGGCGGGACGACGGAGCTGATCGCGTAGGTGGATTGATCGTCAAATCCATGGATCGCATATGGCCTTAGACAGCAGCCTGAAGAACATCTTCGCGGTGTCGGAGCTGCGCAACCGGGTGCTCTTCACCCTGGCGTTGCTCGGCGTGTTCCGGATCGGCGGGCGCATCGTCACGCCCGGCGTGGACATCCGCGCCCTCGCGGAATTCGCCGAGCAGCTCGGCAAGAACAGCATGTTCGGCCTGTACGACATGTTCACGGGCGGCAACCTCGCGAAGGTCACGATTTTCGCGCTGGGCATCATGCCCTACATCAGCTCGTCGATCATCCTGCAGCTGCTGACGGTGGTGTGGCCGTACCTCGAGAAGCTGTCGAAGGAAGGCGAGCTGGGCCGCCGCAAGATCACGCAGTACACGCGCTACGGGACGATCGTGCTGTGCATCGTGCAGTCGCTCGGGATTGCGTTCTTCCTGGAGCGCAACACGACGCCGAGCGGGTTTCACCTCGTCACGAACGCGGGCTGGGGATTCCGGCTGCTGACGATCCTGACGCTGTCGACGGGGACGGCGTTCGTCATGTGGCTCGGCGAGCAGATCACCGAGCGCGGCATCGGCAACGGCATGTCGCTCATCATCTTCGCGGGCATCGTCGTCAACTTCCCGCGGGCCGTGATGACGACGTTCGAGCAGATGCGGACCGGCCAGATCGGTCTCATCCGAATCCTGGTCCTGATGGTGCTCATGGCGGTGGTGGTGGCGGCCATCATCTTCGTCGAGCGGGGCCACCGGCGGGTCACGGTGCAGTACGCCAAGCGGGTTGTCGGCCGCCGGATGTACGGCGGGTCGAGCACGCACATCCCGCTGAAGGTGAACACGGGCGGCGTCATCCCGGTGATTTTCGCGTCGTCCATTCTGGCGTTTCCAGCCACGATCGCGAGCGCGTTCAAGGGGCCGTGGGTCGACACGATCGTGCAGCAGCTGAACGTGGGGATGCCCCTGCACAACCTGCTGTACGTGGCCGGCATCGTCTTCTTTGCCTATTTCTACACGGCGATCATCTTCAACCCGGATGACGTCGCCGAGAACATGCGCAAGTACGGCGGGTTCATCCCGGGCATCCGGCCTGGCAAGCGCACCGCCGAGTACATCGACACGATCCTGGCGCGGATCACGCTGGCCGGCGCGCTGTACCTGGCGGTGATCGCGATTCTGCCGCAGTGGCTGATGAGCGGCTTCCGCGTGGCGCCGATTCCCGTCATCGGCGAGTGGCTGGATTCGGTGCTGCCGCGGTTCATCACCGAAGGCATGAACATCACGTTCTTCTTCGGCGGCACCTCGCTCCTGATCGTCGTGGGCGTGGCGATGGACACGGTACAGCAGGTGGAGTCGCAGTTGATCATGCGGCACTACGACGGGTTCATGAAGAAAACGCGGCTTCGCGGCCGGCGCGGGTAGCGTGGCCGTCAACGTGATCATGCTCGGGCCCCCGGGGGCGGGAAAAGGCACGCAGGCCGAACGCGTGGCGCGCACGCGCGGGATTCCCAGGATTTCGACCGGCGACATCCTGCGCGATGCGGTGCAGCACCACACGGCGATGGGCGAGAGCGTGCAGGCCGTCATGGATCGCGGCGAGCTGGTCAGCGACGACGTGATGATCGGGATCGTGACGGAGCGGCTCGGGCGGCCCGACGCGGAACGCGGGTTCGTGCTCGACGGCTTCCCCCGCACCGTGGCGCAGGCCGCGGCGCTGGACCGCCTGATGGATGGCCGCGATCCGCTGATCGTGCTGGACATCGTCGTGCCGGAGTCGGAACTGGCCCGCCGGCTCGGCACGCGGATGATTTGCAAAGAGTGCGGCGCCACGGCGCACGGTACCGAGAAGGCGTCGACGACCTGCAGCCTCTGCGGCGGTCGGCTCACGCAGCGCCCGGACGACAACAGCGCCGTCGTCCTGGAGCGGTTCAAGATCTACCAGCGGGCGACCAGGCCGCTCGTCGAGTTCTACCGCGACCGGCCGACGTTCCGGTCGATCGACGGGGCGCAGGCGGCCGATTCGGTGACGGCGGATCTGGCGGCGGCGATCGAGGCGGTCGGCAACGGGCGCCTGAACGCCGCGAGCGGAGGGAATGCGCGGTGATCGTCTGCCGGTCGGCCGTCGAGCTCGAACGGATGCGCGAGGCCGGGCGGCTGGTGGGGGAAGTGCTGACGGAACTGACGGCCGCGGTCGGGCCCGGCGTGAGCACGGCCGACCTGGACGAGATCGCGGAGCGGCGGATCCGCCAGGCGGGGGCGACGCCGGCGTTCAAGGGGTATCACGGGTATCCCGCGACGATTTGCGCGTCGATCAACGACGAGGTGATTCACGGCATCCCGTCCGGCCGGCGCGTGCTGGCCGAGGGCGACGTCATCTCGATCGACGTCGGGGCCGCGCTCGACGGGTACTACGGCGACAGCGCGGTGACGCTGCCCGTGGGCCATGTGTCGGAGCAGGCGGCGACGCTGCTGCGGGTGACGGAAGAGTCGCTGTACAAGGCGATCGAGCAGGCCCGGCCGGGACGCCGGGTCTCCGACATCGGCCACGCGGTGCAGCGGCACGTCGAGGCGTTCGGGTTTTCGGTCGTGCGCGAATTCGTCGGGCACGGCATCGGCGTGCGGATGCACGAGGAGCCGCAGGTGCCCAACTACGGCGAGCCGGGCCACGGGCCGCGGCTGGCCGAGGGCATGGTGCTCGCGATCGAGCCCATGGTGAACGCGGGGAAGCCGGCCGTGAAGGTGCTGGCGGACGGGTGGACGGCGGTGACGCGCGACACGAGCCTGTCCGCGCACTTCGAGCACACCGTCGCGGTGACGTCGGGAGAGCCGTGGATTCTGACGGCGCGGGAAGTTCCGGTCAGCGCGCGCCGGTAGCGGGCGTGGTCGTCGAACAGTTGCCGAGCGCGATGTACCGCGTGAGGCTGGACGAGGGCCCGCAGGTACTGGCGCACGTGGCCGATCGCATCGATCGCAACTTCGTGCGCGTGATCGTCGGCGACCGGGTGCAGGTGGAGTTGTCGCCGGTGGACGGCGGGCGCGGGCGTATCGTCGCGAGGATTTGAGAATTGCAGGATTGCAGGATCGCGGGATTGCAGGATTCGAGGATCTGATGAAGGTGCGAGCGTCAGTCAAACGGATTTGCGACAAGTGCAAGATCGTCCGCCGCGCGGGCGTGGTGCGGGTGATCTGCCCGAACCAGAAACACAAACAGCGGCAGGGCTAGCTCAAGGGCTAAGGGCAGAAGGCAAAGGGCAAAGGGCATATGGCACGAATTGCTGGAGTAGACCTTCCCCGGACGAAGCGGGTCGAGATCGGTCTCACGTACATCTTCGGTATCGGGCGAACGCGCTCGAACGGCATCCTCAAGGACGCCGGGGTCAGCCCGGATGTGCGCGTGAAGGACCTGTCGGAAGACGATGTCCGCAAGATCAGCCGGGTGATCGAAGAGCAGGGCGGCGTCGAAGGCGATCTCCGCAAGGAAGTGTCGATGAACATCAAGCGGCTGATGGAAATCGGCTGCTACCGCGGTGCGCGTCACCGCCGCAGCCTGCCGGTGCGCGGGCAGCGGACGCGCACGAACGCGCGCACGAGGAAAGGGCCCCGCAAGGGCGCCATCGCGAAGAAGAAGGTCATCTAATGGCGAAGAGCGAACCAGTCGACGCCTCGGCGGTCCCTGAAAAAGGCGAGAAGAAAGAAGGGGCGGGCCGGCGCAAGAAAACGTTCAAGAAGCGCGGCGAGAAGCGGATCGTTCACCACGGCCTGGCGCACATTCAGGCGTCGTTCAACAACACCGTGGTGACCATCACCGATACCGAAGGCAACGTCGTGGCCTGGTCGAGTGCCGGGGGCATCGGCTTCAAGGGATCGCGGAAGGGCACGCCGTTCGCGGCCACGCAGGCGGCGCTCAACGCCGGCAACGCCGCGAAGGCCGTCGGCATGCGGTCACTCGACGTGCGCGTGAAGGGACCGGGATCCGGCCGCGAGTCGGCCGTCCGTGCGCTGCAGACGGTCGGCCTCGAGGTGAAATCGATCCGGGACGTGACGCCGATTCCGCACAACGGCTGCCGTCCGCCGAAGCGTAGGAGAGTGTAATGGCGCGTTATATCGGACCCGTCTGCCGTCTGTGCCGCCGCGAGGCGATGAAGCTGTTCCTGAAGGGCGAACGGTGCTACACGGAGAAGTGCGCGATCGAGAAGCGCAATTTCCCGCCGGGACAGCACGGCAAGACGCGGAAGGCCAAGCTGGCCGGTTACGGCCTGCAGCTGCGCGAGAAGCAGAAGGTGAAGCGCATTTACGGCGTGCTCGAGGATCAGTTCCGCCGCTACTTCGAGTCGGCCGAGCGCACGCGCGGCATCACGGGCGAAACGCTGCTGCAGCTGCTGGAGCGCCGCCTCGACAACGTGGTCTACCGGCTCGGTCTGGCGACCTCGCGTCCGCAGGCGCGTCAGCTCGTGCGCCACGGGCACTTTCAGGTGAACGGGAAGAAGGTCGACATCCCGTCGTACTCGGTGAGGGCCGGCGACGTGATCACCGTGATCGGGCGCAGCCAGAAGAACCCGACGATCGAGCACGCGATCGAGGAAGTGAAGGGACGCGGGATCCCCGAGTGGCTGTCCTTCGATCCGAACGCCATCGCGGGCCGGATCGTCTCGATGCCCACGCGCGAACAGATCAACCTGCCGGTGCAGGAGCAGCTCATCGTCGAGTTGTACTCGAAGTAAGAAGTAAGTTCTAAGTTCGGAACGTCACCCGTCGGCCCGCAGCCTTACACAGACCTGCGGCGGGAGGCCGGCGGTCACTTGCAGGTCTGGAGGCCCGTCTGCGGGCCCGTTGGCGAATCCGGGGCAGGGTCCCCGGATAAGAGAGGACAAGCACATGCTCTGGAAAGGTTTTCAACGGCCGAAGCGGCTGGAGTTCGAGCGCGAGACGCTGACCGATCGGTTCGGCCGCTTCTACGCGCAACCGTTCGAACGCGGGTTTGGCACGACGATTGGCAACGCGGTCCGGCGCGTGCTGCTCTCCTCGATCGAGGGCGCGGCCATCACGGCGGTGAAGATTGACGGCGTGCTGCACGAGTTCTCGCCGATTCCCGGCGTCGTGGAAGACGCGACCGATATCATCCTGAACCTCAAGCAGATCCCGTTGAAGGTGCACGTCGACCATGCGAAGACGCTGACCATCAAGGTGGACAAGGCCGGCGAGGTGCGTGGCCGCGATATTCAGGCTGACGGCGACGTCGAGATCCTCGAGCCGGACGCGCACATCGCGACCGTGTCCGAGGGCGGCAAGCTCCACATGGAGATGCGCATGAAGCGCGGCCGCGGTTACGTGTCGGCCGACAAGAACTTCGACGAAGACCTCGGCATCGGCTGGATCCCCGTCGACTCGGTCCACTCGCCCGTCAAGAAGGTGAACTACCTGGTCGAGGCGGCCCGCCTCGGACAGACGACCGACTACGACAAGCTGACGATCGATGTGTGGACGAACGGGTCGATCAACGCGCGCGACGCCGTGTCGCTCGCCGCGAAGCTGATCCGGGATCACCTGAACATCTTCATCAACCTCGAAGAAGGATCGGGCGATCAGGCCGAGGCGCTGGCCGACCAGCCGCGCTCCGGCATCAGCAACGAGAACCTCGACAAGAGCGTCGAGGAGCTCGAGCTCTCCGTCCGGTCGTATAACTGCCTCAAGAACGCGAACATCCGCACGATTCGCGAACTGGTGCAGAAGACCGAAGCCGAAATGCTCAAAACGAAGAACTTCGGCCGGAAGAGCCTGAACGAGATCAAGGAGATCCTGCACACCATGGGCCTCAGCCTCGGGATGCGCGTGGATCTGGGCGGGGCGCAGGACTAGCAAAGGGCAAAGGGCATAGGGCAGAGGGCAGAGGGCAGAGGGGCGTTTTGCCCTTTGCCCTTTGCCCTTTGCCCTACGTAATCACACCATGAGACACCGAGTAGCACACCGCAAGCTGGGACGCGTCACGGAGCACCGGATTTCCATGCTCCGCAACCAGGCGACGGCCCTCCTGCGTTACGAACACCTGACGACCACCGTGCCGAAGGCCAAGGAACTGCGCCCGTTCGTCGAGCGCCTCATCACCGTCGCCAAGCGCGGCGTGGCGGGCGGGGCGGCGAACGCGAAAGAACTGAACGCCCGGCGCCTGGTCATGGTCGATCTGCAGGATCGCGAGGTCGTGACCAAGCTGTTCGACACGCTGGCGCCCCGGTTCGCCGATCGCCAGGGCGGCTATACGCGACTGCTGCGCCTGGGGTTCCGCAAGGGCGACAGCGCCGAGGTCGCGCAGGTCGAACTGATCGGCAGCGAGTACGACCCGAAGGCCAGGCCCGCCGGCGACGAGAAGGGCGAGGGCGAGAAGCCCAAGTCCAAGGGTGTGGGCGGACGCCTGCGCGCGGCGGCCGATCGCATGCGAGGCAAGAAGGGCGATGACGGCGGCGGCAAGGCCGCGTCGAAGCCCGCGAAGGGCGTCAGCCGCAAGACCACCACGCCGCGAAAAGCCGGCGGCTCCTAGAGTCCCTGGTTCTTCGTTCCTGGTCCTTGGTCCAGACAAGGCCCGTCAGCGCCACGCGCGCCGGCGGGCCTTTTTCATGTTCGCGGGCCGGCAGGGCCGTTCAAACGGTTCGGGTCTTCCACCGGCCCTGACGGAAGATCCAGACGCTCAGGAAGCACATCGTCGAGAAGCCGACGCTGAGCGCGATGAACGCGCCCGTCGGTCCGAAGCCGAGCGGGTTGGCCAGCACCCAGGCCAGGGGGACTTCGAGGAGCCACAGGCTGACCAGGTTGATCACCGTCGGCGTGCGCGTGTCGCCGGCGCCGTTGAACGCGGCGGTCAGCGCCATGCCATAGCCGTAGAACAGGAAGCCGATCGAGACGATTCGCAGGCAATGGATCGCGTGCGCTGCCACCTCGGCGTCGCGGGTGAACGCGCTGACGATGATCGGCGCGAACAGGAGAAACACCACGCCGACCGACACAAGGCAGACCGTGTTGTAGATACAAATCTTCCACGCAGACTCTTCAGCCCGGTCCGGACGACCCGCGCCGAGATTCTGGCCGACGAGCGTCACCGCCGCGTTGCTCACCCCCCACGACGGCAGCAGCCCGAAGAGAAAGATCCGGATGCCGATGGTGTTGCCGGCGAGGGCTGCGCTGCCAAACGCGCTGATGATGCGCACCAGGGCCATGTACGACGCCGTGCCGATGAAACTCTGAAACGTCGCCGCCCCCGAGATCGATACGATCCTCCGCATGACCTGGGGGTCGAACCTGACGTGCGGCCACCGGATCCAGAGGCGGCCGTCCTTGCGCGTCAGGACGTACATCTGAATCAGCACGCCGGTCCACCGGCCGATGCTGGTGCCGACGGCGGCGCCGGTGACGCCGAGACGCGGGAAGGGGCCGATGCCGAAGATCAGGCACGGTCCGAGCGTGATGTTGATCGCGTTGGCAACCCACAGCACCCGCATCGCGATCGCGGCGTCACCGGCGCCGCGGAAGATCGAGTTGACGATGAACAGCAGCGTGACGCCGCCGCTCGCGCCGATCATCACGCGCGCGAACGTGGTCCCGGTCGCCACCACCCCTTCGTCGGCGCCCATCATCCGGAGCAGGTCCGGCGCGAACAGGATGCCCGTGATGCCGACGACGGCGCCGACCGAGAGACCCATGATGATCGACTGCACGGCTGCCCGTGCCGCGCCGTCGGGGTCGCGTTCCCCGATGCGGCGCGCGACGGTCGCCGCCGCGCCGACCGAGAGGCCGATCGCGACGGCGTAGACGATCGTCATCAGCGACTCGGTGACGCCGACCGTGGAGATGGCGTCGGTGAGGCCGAGACGCCCGACGAAGAAGATGTCCGCCAGGGCGAACACCGACTCCATGATCATCTCGAGCACCATCGGGACCGCCAGCAGAAGCACGGCGCGCCCGATGGGCACCCTGGTGAAGTCAGCGCTCGTTCCGCGAACGGCTTCGCGGAGCGTCGCCCGGATCGACCACGCTTCGGATTCTGCCGTCGTCGTCGTCAAACTTCTTCGACTTCGACGCCCGCGCGCTCGGCCTTGGCCGCGGCGATGATCTTCGTCTGGAGGTGCGAGGGCACCTCGTCGTAGTGCGAGTATTCCATGTGGTAGGAGCCGCGCCCGCCGGTCGCCGACGTGAGGTGCTGCTCGTAGGTGAGCATCTCGGACATCGGCACCTGGGCCTTGATGATGGTCGTGGCGCCGCGGGTGTCCATCCCCGCGATGCGGCCGCGGCGGCCGTTGAGGTCGCCCATGAGGTCGCCGGCGAAGTCTGACGGCGCGTAGACCTCGACGTTCATGATTGGCTCGAGGATCGTCGGCCGCGCGCGCGTCATGGCGTCCTTGAAGGCGAGCGACCCGGCCAGCTTGAACGAGAGCTCGTTCGAATCCACATCGTGGTACGAGCCGTCGAACACCGTCACGCGAAAATCAACCATGGGGAAGCCCGCGAGGTAGCCGCGCGTCCTGGCATCCTGGATGCCCTTCTCGACGGCCGGGATGAACTGGCGCGGGATCGATCCCCCGAAGATGTCGTCGACGAACTCGAAATCCGATCCCCGGGGCAGCGGCTCGACCTTGATCTTGCAGTCGCCGAACTGGCCGTGCCCGCCCGTCTGCTTCTTATGGCGCCCGTGCGCCTCGGTGGCGCCTTTGATCGTCTCGCGGTAGGGAATGCGCGGCGGTTTCAGATTGACGTCCACGCCGAAGCGCCGCTTCAGCTTGGCGACGGTGACCTCGATGTGGAGCTGTCCCTGCCCGGAGAGGAGCAGCTCCTTGGTCTGCGGATCACGGCTGTACTTGATCGACGGGTCCTCTTCCTCGAGCCGGTGCATGGACGTGCTGATCTTGTCCTCGTCGCCGCGGGTCTTGGGCTCGATGGCGTACGAGAGCACCGGCTCCGGGAATACGACGGCCGGAAATGTCACCGGGCTGGCCTTGTCGCCGAGCGTGTCGTTGGTGAGCGTGTCCTTGAGCTTCGCCACGGCGCCGAGATCGCCCGCCTTGATCTCCGGAACGTTGGTCTGCGTCTTGCCCTGAAGCAGCGTAACGTGGCCGAGCCGCTCCTGGCTGTCGCGCGTCTTGTTGTAGATCGTCGAGTCGGCCTTGAGGGTGCCCGAGACCACGCGAAACATCGTGATGCGTCCCGCGAACGGATCGGCGATTGTCTTCCACACGAACGCCAGCGGCGGCTGCTTCTCGTCGGCGGCGCACGCGACGTCGCTGCCGTTCCGGTTCACGCCCGTGTAAGGCCGGTCGGCCGGAGAAGGCAGGTAGCTGACGACGGCGTCGAGCAGCTGCGGGATGCCGATGTTGACCGTCGCGGACGTGCAGACCAGCGGAAACACCCTGGCGGCGGCCGTTGCACTGCGGAGGCCGGCGACGACTTCCTCGTCGGTCAACGTGCCGGCTTCGAAGAACTTCTCCATCAGCTTCTCGTCCGCCTCGGCCACCATTTCGATCAGGGCCTCGCGGGCCGCGTCCACGGCGCCGGTCATCTCCGCGGGCACCGGGCCTTCGGTGAACGAGCCGCTCTCGTCGGTCTTGAACAGGAACGCCTTCTTCGTCACGAGATCGACCACGCCCCGGAAGTTCTTTTCCTCGCCGATGGGCAGCTGAATGGGGATCACCGTGCGGTTGCAGGCCTCACGCAGCGAGGCGAGCGTTCGCTCGAGGCTCGCCCGCTCGCGGTCGAGCCGGTTCAGCACGACGAGGCGGGGCAGACGCAGGTCGTCGCTGGTTTCCCAGACCTTCTCGGTCTGCACCATCACGCCGCCGACCGCGTCCACGACGACGAGGGCCGAGTCGGCCACCTGCAGCGCGGCGCGGGCATCGCTCAGGAAGTTCCCCATGCCCGGCGTGTCGATGATGTTGACCTTCTGCCTGTTCCACTCCGCGCACGCCAGGCTGGCCGCGAGCGTGTGCTTGCGCACGATCTCTTCCTCGTCGTAGTCGGTCGCCGCCGTGCCTTCATCCACCTTGCCGAAGCGGTTCAGCATCCCGGTGTCGAACAGGATCGCCGAAGCCAGCTGGGTCTTTCCCGAACCGGTGTGACCGACGAGGGCGACGTTTCTGATGGCGGCGGCGTCGTAGACCTTCATGGGCCGGATCCCCCCTCAACGTGGAAAGGCGCATCATATCGACGCGCCCGTGAGGCCGCAAGGTCCGCCGCTATTCGTATCGAAGTGCTTCGATCGGATCGAGCCGGGAGGCTTTGAAGGCGGGATACATGCCGAAAAACAGACCGACCGCGGCCGAGAAGCCGAGGCCGATGGCAAAGGACCACCACGGGAGCGAGACGGGGAAGCCCGACACCAGGTGGATCAGCAGTCCGATGCCGCTGCCGAGCGCGATGCCCAGCACGCCGCCGAGGGAGGTCAGAAAGGCGGCTTCCATGAGGAATTGAAACAGGATCTCGACCCGGCGCGCCCCGAGGGCCTTCCGGACGCCGATTTCCCGCGTTCGTTCCGTGACGCTGATGGACATGATCGCCATCACGCCGATGCCGCCCACCATCAGCGCAATCGACGAGATGACGACGAGGGCAAAGAGGACCGCCTGGCTCACTCGCTCGTAGAGCTTCAGAATCGAGTCCTGCGTGAACATGTCGAAATCGTCCGGCTGGTCGAGCTTGAGGCCGTGTCGGACCCGCATGATGCGCTGGACCTCGTCCATCGCCGCCTGGGCGCTGAAGCCCTCCCGTGGCACCACGGAGATCTGAATATTGGAGATCGTGCCGAGATTCCCGACGCGCGCGACTCGCAGGCCGTACACCCGCTGATACGTCGTGTTCGGAATGACCACGAAGTCGTCCGCGTTCAGGTTGAAGCCGCCCGGGGTCGGACGCTTGCCGAACGCGCCGACGACTTCGAACCGTTCTGAGCCGACGCGAACGGTCTTGCCGATCGGGTCCGTGCCCGTCTCGCCAAACAGCCGCTGATAGGGCCCGTAGGCGAGCACGACGACGTTCTTGCGGTACTGCAGCTCCGTGCCGTTGAAAAAGCGCCCCGTCTGGAACGGGATGCGCGTGCCCTCGGCGAAGAACTCAGAGGTGCCGAGCACGAGGACTGGCCGTGTCTTGAGCGTGCGATAGAACACGCGCTGCTGAACCGCGGGGCCAATGGACCCCCCGAGCTCGAGATCCACGTACTGCAGTGTGGTCGCCTGTTCTTCGAGAGCGCGGGCGTCGGACACGGTCAAGTTCGGACGCTTGAGCAACTCTCTGACCTCGTTGTTCGCGAGGTCGGTGATGCCAAATCTCTGGATGAAGATGGTGTTCGGGCCGATCGTCGCGAAGAGGTCGCGCATCGACTGATCGAAGCCGCGGATGAGCGCCGTCATGCCGACGATCGCCGTGATCCCGATCACGATGCCGAGCACCGTCAGCCCCGAGCGCATCTTGTTGGTGCGCACGGTGTCGAACGCCATGGCGACGACTTCTTTGACGAGTCCGAAACGGATGGTGGCCATCAGGCGCTCATTCCCGTCTCAGCGCTTCGATGGGATCGAGCGCCGCCGCCCGTGACGCGGGGTAGAGGCCGAAGAAGAGCCCGACAAGCGCCGTGATGCCGATCCCGAGCGCCACCGCCCACACTTCGACCGACGCGGGGATGGGCGTGAGCGCGGAGATCGCCACCGCAATCGCCCCACCGAGGATCGTGCCGACGGCGCCGCCGAACATCGACAGCACCACCGACTCGGTGAGCATCTGCGACATGATGTCGGACCGCTTCGCGCCGAGCGCCTTGCGCAGGCCGATCTCCCGCGTCCGCTCGGTCACCACCATCAGCATGATGTTCATGATGACGATGCCGCCCACGACCAGCGAGAGTCCGACGATGCCGACGAGCACCGCGAAGATGCCGTTGGTGGCCGAGTGGTAGATGCCGAGGATGGTATCCGACGTGAATATGCCGAAGTTGTCCGGCTGCTTCGGATTGAGGCGTCTCGCGCCGCGAAGCGCCACGGTCGCTTCGTCCTGTGCCTTCACGATGTCCGCGACGTCCCTGGGTTTGATCGTCAGATCGAGCGACCGGCGCGACCCGAAGAGCATGGCGAACTGCCCGAGCGGGATGATGGCGAACTGGTCCTGCGACTGGCCGAGCATCGAGCCCTTCTTCTCGCTCACGCCCACGACCTGAAAGTGCACGCCTTCAATCTGGATGGTCTTGCCGATCGGATCCACGCTCGACCCGAACAGCACGGTCCGCGGTCTGCCAGCCGAGAACCGCGACGGGGCGCGACCGGTCGACTTCGATGGGGCTCATCAGCCGCCCGCGTTCAGCGGTGAACCCCGAGAAGTTGATGTAACCCGACGTGACACCCTGGACCTGGATGTTGTCCAGGGACTTGTCGCGGTAGCTGATGCGTCCGCGGCCCTGACTGCCGGCCATCACCGCGGAGATCTGGTCCCCGCCGTAACGTTGGATCGCCCGCATGTCCTGGAGCGTGATGATCGGGTTGTACCGGACGCGGTCGAAGTCCTCGTCGCTGCGCGTGATGGGATAGCGCTGAATGCTGAACGAGTCGGCGCCGGCCACGTCGAGAATCTGCTGCTTGACCGAGGCGTTGAGTCCCTGGATCAGCGAGACGACGGCGATGATTGACGTCACCGCCACGATGTTGCCCAGCACGGTCATGAAGGACCGCAGCTTGGACGACCAGATCGCCGCCAGGGCAATCTTCGCGGATTCGAGGATGGTGTTCATAACAAGGCGGGCCGGCCGGGCGGGGCCGGCAGGGCTGGCGGGGAATACCGAACCCTGATTCAAGGTCCTGTATTTGCCCGCCCTGCCCGACCAGCCCGCCTTGCCCGCCCACTAGGATCCCGTACGGTTCCGCTGGTTCCGGTTGTTGTCGACCTTCACGGGATCTCCGTCGGCGATGTTGCGAACGGAGTTGTACGGCCCGGTGAGCACCTCGTCGCCCGGTTTGATACCCGAGAGCACTTCGAAGTATTTGTCGCCGGCGATGCCCATCTTGATCGGGACGAACTCGACGCGCTTTTCCTTCTCCCGGACGACGAACACGCCCTCGACTTCCTTGCGCGTCTGGCCAGGCTTCAGCTCCGGAGCCGACTGATAGGACGACTCCGAGCCGCTGCCGCTCCCGCCGGTGGTGCGTGCTGTTTCCGCCCAGGAAACTGCGGCGCCGCCGCTTCGACGTCTGCGGGTCTTTGTAGATCTGCCCGTTCGCCTCGTAGATCAGCTCGCGCACGGCGACGGACGGGATCGGCACGGCCATCACGTTCTTCCGCGTGGCCGTCCTGATGTCGGCCGTGCACGTGAAGCCCGGGCGGACCTCCGGGACTTTCTCGTCGAGGATCACGACCACCTTGAAGTTGGTCGCCTGCGTGCCGGCTCCGCCCGAGGTCGTCTGAATCGGGCTGTTGCCGATCTCGCTGACGTGGCCCACGAAGCTCCGGTCCGGGATGGCGTCGATGGTGATCTTCGCCGTCTGCCCGAGCTGGACGTTCGGGATGTTGGTTTCGTCGACTTCGACTTCCGCCTGGATGACCGACATGTCGGCCAGCGTCAGCAGCACGGTGCCGGCGTTGTTCATCGTGCCGATCATCGCGGTTTCGCCTTCCTGGATGTTGCGGCGCGTCACGATGCCCTCGATCGGCGACTCGATGCGGACCTTGCTGAGATCGTACTTCGCGTTGTCGAGCGTCGCCCGCTCCTGCATGATGCGGCTGTCCTGCGCGTGGGCGCTCTTCTCCCGCTCCTGCAGGGAGGACTCGGCGGTGCGCACGTCGTTCTCCGCCCGCTCGAGCGATTCCCTCGTCGTCAGCTGCTGTTTCCACAGCGTCTGCTGCCGGGTGAGGTTCTGCCTCGCCTGATCGAGCTGCACCCGCGCCGTTTCGACGGACTGCCGCATCTGCTCGAGCGATGCCTGGGCCACCTGGAGCGACGCCTCGCCGCTGTCGACGCGCGTGCGGAGCGACTTCGGGTCGATCTGCAGCAGAAACTGGCCGACGTGGACGCGGTCGCCCTCGTTCACGGCGAGGTTGACGACGCGCCCGGCGGTTTCCGCCGTGATGTTGACGAGTCGCTTCGGCTGAATCTTGCCCGAGGCGGACACGATGGCCTCGAGATCGCGCGTCTTGATTTGCTCGGTCGTCACCGACAGGCCGCTGTCACGACTGAAGTAGAAGTTGGCGCCGACGACGGCGGCGGCCACCAGCACGACACCGACGGCGATCAGAATGTTCTTCCCGGACATCGATACTCCCGGTTGCTACGAAAGAGCCGACCTGATGGCGGCAATGGCCGCCACGATGACGAAGTACACGAGCAACATGGTCCAGGCGATCGGCGCCGTGCGCCGCTTGTAGAGGACGCCGAGCCCGATGGCCAGCGAGAGCGTGGCCCAGATCTGAAACAGATCGATGGACCCCAGGAGCCGCGCCAGAAACGAGTTCTCTTCCAGAAACGGCAGGAACACCCCGAGGCTGGTCGGGCTCGTCATCGTTTCGCGCACGTAGTCGAGCGGGAGCGAAAACGCCGTCTGCAGGGCGTTGATCAGCCCCGAGTGCGCCATGATGGCGAAGACCTGCTTGTACTTCGCATCGCCGCCGAGCAGCGCGTTGAAGATCCCGAGCAGGATGCCGGAGACGACGGCCGACACCAGCGGAACGCCCACAACCTGGCCGGCCGCCGTCGTATAGCGCGCGTTCTCGATGCCGGCCTCCATGCGCTCGTACGCCTGGTCGTTCAGCTTCACGCCGAACGACTCGATGACCTGCGTCTGCTGGTCGAGTACCGCCGTCTTGCCGACTTCGGTGGACAGGAAGGCGAAATATCCGCCCGAGATGAGCAGGGTGCTGATCGTCAGGACGCCAAACCACCGGGGCCGGGCTGCCACGTCGGCGTAGGTCGCCCGCGGCGACACGAAGACACCCACCACGCGTGCCAGCAGGCCCTTGCCTTTGGCTGGGGACGGCTCCGCCGGGGCCGACGTCGATGGGGTAGTGTCTGTCATGAAAGTCCTCGGTATAGACGCTTCACCCTCGCCAAGTGTTCCCGGAAACAGGAGATATTCACCGTTTCTCCGCCGTCTCTTCAGCGCCGCGGCCGGGCCGGCCGGCCGCGGTCGGCCGCAAGCTGGGGCGGGGCCGCAAACGCCTCCCGCATGACGTCGAGTCCCGACTGGAGCCGGCGGCGGGCCGGCTCGTCGAGCGGCGACAGCACGGCGGCGATGTGCTGCTCGGCGCAGCGCGCCACGCGGTCGAGCGCGGCGCGGCCGCCGGCGGTCACCTCGAGCCTCACGACACGGCGGTCGGCCCCGGGCGTGACACGCCGGATCCACCCCCTGGCGACCAGCGTCGTGACGGAACTGGACATGCTGGGGAGGCTGACGCCGCGGAACGCCGCGAGCTCGCTCAGCGTGCGCGGCTGCTCGCTGAGCATGTGGAGCAGCGGGAAATGCGCGGGCGCGGGCAGTTCGCCGGCCGCGCGCAGTTCGGCGGCGACCGTCCGCATCACGAGCGGCATCACTTCGAGCAGCGTCCGCGCAGCTTCGCGCGCCTTGCCCTTCGTCATCTCACTGACCACCGATCACTGACCACTGACCACCGACCACTGTTAAGACAGCTAATCATTAGCACTCCTAACCTATCACGCCCGTCCGGGACCGGGCAAATCGCGGCGCCCGGCGCGCGCGGAACGCGCAGGTTGTCTTGACTCCGCACACCGCGCTGTTTACCATGCAGATGCCCTCGTGCGGAAGGAGCTGACGTGGTCGGATTCGTGCCGAAGGAAATGTTCTTCACGAAAGGCGTCGGCAAGCACCGGGAGAAACTGACCTCGTTCGAGCTGGCGCTGCGCTCCGCCGGGATCGCCGCCTGCAACATCGTGCGCGTGTCGAGCATCTTCCCGCCCGGGTGCCGGCTGCTGTCGCGATCGCAGGGCGCCAAGAAGCTCGAGCCGGGGCAGGTCACCTTCGTCGTGATGTCCGAGGCCGCCACGCGCGAACCGCATCGCCTGGTCGCGGCCACCGTCGGCGTCGCGATCCCGCGCGATCGCGAGCTCTATGGCTACCTGTCGGAGCACCACAGCTTCGGCGAGAGCGAGGAAGTCGCCGGCGACTACGCCGAGGAACTGGCCGCCGAAATGCTCGCCACCACGCTCGGCCTGGAGTTCGACCCCGACAAGAGCTGGGACGAAAAGAAGGAAGTCTACCGCCTGTCCAACCAGATCGTCCGCACGCAGAACGTCACGCAAACCGCCGTCGGCGACAAGAAGGGCTGGTGGACCACCGTCGTGGCCGCCGCCGTGCTCGTCGGCTGACGCGCGCTCTACCCAACCACGCTCAAACAACATTAAGGTTAAGGCCCTATGGCCAGAGCCCGTGTGTCCGTTCTCTGCGCGCTGCTCGTGTGCGCGCCGTTTCCCGCTCTCGCGCAGAGCATTGAAAGCGTCGGCGTACGCGCGCAGGGTGTGGCAGGCGCCTTTGTCGCCGTCGCCGACGATGCCACCGCGACGTGGTGGAACCCGGCGGGCCTGCCTTACAGCCAGTCGTTCATCGACGGTATTGTCGAGGTGGGACGTCATGAGCACTGGGGTGTCGCCTTCGGATTTCCCGCCCTCGGTTTGAGCTATTACCACCTCAATATCAGCCAAATACGGCCGGCAGCCTCTACAGCGGCCGGGAGCAGCAGCCGACAAGATCACGGGGCTGTAGGAACAGATCTGCCTGTGTCGTATTCAGTCGATTTCAACCAGTTCGGTGCGACCGTCGGAAAGTCGCTCGGCGACCATTTCGTGGTCGCGACGACCGTCAAGGTCATGCACGCCCTCTCGGACACGAGGGGAGACTTCGACCTCGGCGCGATGGCGGCATTTGGCCCCGTCCGCGCGGGCCTGAACGTGCGCAACCTGGTCGGCGGGACGTTTGGGACGTCCACGACGCCCAGCGCAGAGACCTTCGAACTGACGCGGCAGGCGCGGGCCGGCGTGGCGGTCACCCCGCACACTCCTGGATCGCTCGACCGGCTGACGCTCTCGCTGGACGTGGACCTGACGACCGCTCCGTTCGAGGGCCGCGACGAGCGCCATGTGGCTGGCGGCGCCGAGGCCTGGCTCCGGGGACGCCGCGTCGCTGTACGCGGCGGCGCGGGCGTGAACATGGTCAGCGATGCCGGCGACGCCGCCTACGGGGCCGTCGGCATCACGGTGTCGCCGTTTCAGCGATGGTTCGTGGATGGAGTGGCCAGCTGGGGACCGACCGAGGATCGCAGCCGTTGGGGTTTCGACCTAAGAGTGACGTTCTGAGTCAGCAGTGACATTTATTGTCAGAATTGGATAGCGACTAGTTCCCATGGCCGTCCGCATTGGCGAGCTCCTGCTGAAGGAGAAACGCATCACGCCAGACCAGCTCCAGCAGGCCTTGAACCATCAAAAGGCCAACGGGGGGAAGCTCGGCTACAACCTCGTCAAGCTGGGCATCGTCAAGGACGACGAGATCACGGCCCTGCTGAGCAAGCAGTACGGCGTGCCGTCGATCAACCTCACGCAGTTCGAGATCGACGCGGCGGTCATCAAGCTGATTCCCGCGGAGACGGCGCACAAGTACCAGATCGTCCCGCTGTCGCGGGCAGGCGCGACGCTGACGATCGCGATGACGGATCCCACCAACGTCTTCGCGATGGACGACATCAAGTTCATGACCGGCTACAACGTCGAGCCGGTCGTGGCCTCCGAGACGGCGGTGGTGGAAGCGGTCCTCCGGTACTACCCGACGGGCGGCGCGAAGCCGGCCGGCCAGGCCAAGGTCGCCGTCCAGGCGACGCCGAGCGCCTCGAGCGGCCCGAGCGCGCTCGACATGGCCACCAAGGGCCTCGAAGAACTGCAGGCGCTCGCCGACACGGGCGACGTTGAGGTCCTCGAGGAGCTGCAGGAGATCAGCGCCGACGCGCTGGCGAAGCAGGGGGAAGAAGCCCCGGTCGTCCGCCTGGTGAACGTCGTGCTGATGTCGGCGATCCAGAAGGGGGCGAGCGACATCCACATCGAGCCGTACGAGAAGGAGCTGCGCATCCGGTACCGCATCGACGGCATCCTCTACAACATCATGCAGCCGCCGATGAAGTTCCGCGACGCGATCTCGTCGCGCCTGAAGATCATGGCGAAGCTCGACATCGCCGAGAAGCGCCTGCCGCAGGACGGCCGCATCAAGATCCGGTTCAGCGACAACGGCCTGCAGAAGGAAATCGACTTCCGCGTCTCGGTGCTGCCGACGCTCTTCGGCGAGAAGATCGTCATGCGTCTGCTCGACAAAGACAAGCTGATGCTCGACATGACGAAGCTCGGTTTCGAGCAGGAGTCCCTGACGAAGTTCGAGACGGCGATCCTGCGTCCGTGGGGCATGGTGCTCGTGACGGGCCCGACCGGCAGCGGCAAGACCAACACGCTCTACTCGTCGATCTCGAAGGTGAACACGCCGGAAACCAACATCATGACGGCGGAAGATCCGGTGGAGTTCAACCTGGTCGGCGTCAACCAGGTGCAGATCCGCGAGAACATCGGGCTCAACTTCGCGGCGGCGCTGCGGTCCTTCCTCCGGCAGGACCCGAACATCATCCTGGTCGGCGAAATCCGCGACTTCGAAACGGCCGAAATCGCCGTGAAGGCGGCGCTCACGGGCCACCTCGTGCTGTCGACGCTGCACACGAACGACGCGCCGAGCACGATCAACCGTCTGATGAACATGGGCATCGAGCCGTTCCTGGTGGCAAGCTCCGTGCATCTGATCTGCGCCCAGCGCCTCTGCCGACGTGTGTGCGCCAACTGCAAGGAACCGCACCCGACGCCGCCGCCAGCGCTCATCCACGCCGGGTTCACGCAAGAGGAAGCCGAAAAGGTCCAGCCCATGAAAGGCAAGGGCTGCGACCGGTGCAACAACACCGGCTACAAGGGCCGCGTCGGCTTGTACGAGGTCATGGAGGTCAGCGAGGAGCTCCGCGAGCTGATCCTGGTCGGCGCCTCGGGCCTCGAGCTGCGGCGCAAGGCGATCGACGAGGGGATGATCACGCTTCGCCGCAGCGGCCTGCGCAAGGTGATGGACGGCATGACGTCGGTGGAAGAAGTGGTGCGGGAGACGGTCAAGTAAGGGGTTAGAGGTTAGAGGTTAGAGGCTAGGGGCTGGGGGCCGGGGCCGGGGTCGGTGATTGGAGAATGAAATGGCGACGCTGCCTGATCTCTTGAAAACGATGGTCGAGATGGACGGTTCCGACCTCCATATCGCCACCAACACGCCGCCACAGATCCGCGTCAACGGCAAGCTGACGCGCCTGCAGCTGCCGGAGCTGCAGCCGGCCGAGACGAAGGGCCTGGTCTACAGCGTTCTGACCGACACCCAGAAGAAGCGCTTCGAGGAAACGCTCGAGCTCGATTTCTCGTTCGGCATCCGCGGGCTGGCCCGCTTCCGCTGCAACCTGTTCAACCAGCGCGGCGCCGTCGGCGCGGTGTACCGCCTCATTCCCGAAAAGATCCGATCGTTCGGGGACCTCGGGCTGCCGGCCGTGCTCGGATCGCTCTCGGAGCGGCCCCGCGGCCTGGTGCTCGTGACGGGCCCGACGGGCAGCGGCAAGTCGACCACGCTGGCGGCGATGATCGACAAGATCAACAGCGAGCGGCACGAGCACATCCTGACGATCGAGGACCCGATCGAGTACATCCACGCGCACAAGAACTGCCTGGTGAACCAGCGCGAAGTCCACAGCGACACCAACAGCTTCTCGAACGCGCTCCGCGCCGCGCTGCGCGAGGACCCCGACATCGTCCTCATCGGCGAAATGCGCGATCTCGAAACCGTGGAGGCGGCGCTGAAGATTGCCGAAACGGGGCACCTGACGTTCGGGACGCTGCACACGAACTCGGCGGCGCAGACGATCAACCGCATCATCGACATCTTTCCGGCGAACCAGCAGTCGCAGATCCGGACGCAGTTGTCGCTCGTCCTCGAAGGCATCGTCTGTCAGGCGCTGCTGCCGCGGGCGGACGGGAAGGGGCGCGTGGTGTCGCTCGAGATTCTCGTGCCGACGCCGGCCATCCGGAACCTGATTCGCGACGACAAGATCCACCAGATCTACGGCGCGATGCAGGCGGGGCAGGAGAAGCTCGGGATGCAGACGGCCAACCAGTCGCTCGTCAGCCTGCACCAGCGGCGCCTCATTTCGCTCGAGACGGCGCTCGGCGCCTCGTCGAATCGCGACGAGTTGCAGGACATGATCAACCGCGGCGTGGGCGTGGTCGCCGGAGCGGGCATGGGCCGCCCGGGCTCGATGCCGCGGCCGGTGGCCAAGTAAAAGAGGTTAGAGGTTAGGGGTTAGAGGTCAGACGATATGGCTAACTTCGCATATTCGGGACGGACGCGCGGCGGCGAGACGGTCAGCGGCGAGCGGATGGCCGACACCATGGACGCGGCCGTGGCCGCGCTGCGCCGCGAGCAGATCCTGGTCACGCGGATCACGCCGGCCAAGGCGAAAGCCGAGGAGAAGGAAAAAGAAAAGGCCAAGGCCGGCGGCGGCAAGACCACCAAGAAGGTCGCCGCGAAGAACCTGGCCGTGTTCACCCGCCAGTTCTCGGTGATGATCGACGCCGGGCTGCCGCTGGTGCAGTGCCTCGACATCCTGGGCAACCAGGAAGAGGACAAGAACTTCGCCGAGGTCATCCTGCAGACGCGGTCGAGCGTGGAAGGCGGCGCCGCGCTGGCCGACGCGATGCGGAAGTTCCCGAACTCGTTCGATTCGCTCTACACGAACATGATCGCCGCCGGCGAGGCGGGCGGTATTCTCGACACGATTCTGAAACGGCTGGCGGTCTACATCGAGAAGAACGTCAAGCTCAAGGGACAGGTCAAGTCGGCGATGATCTACCCGATCGCCGTCATCGTGATCGCGGGCGTCGTGGTCGGCGTCATTCTGTGGAAGGTCATCCCGACATTCGCGGCGATGTTCGCGGGCCTCGGCGCCCAGCTGCCGCTGCCCACCCGCATCGTCATCGCGCTCAGCGACAACCTGGTGAAGTACGGCATGTTCGGCATTCCCATCTTCGGCCTCGGCGGCTACGCGTTCACCCAGTACTACAAGACCGAGGGCGGCCGCCATGTGATCGACGCGATCGCGCTGAAGCTGCCGGTGCTCGGCATGCTGCTGCGGAAGATTTCCGTGGCCCGGTTCTGCCGGACGCTGTCGACGCTCATCGCCTCGGGCGTGCCGATTCTCGACGGCCTCGATATCACCGCGAAGACCTCGGGCAACGCCATCGTCGAGGACGCGATCCAGCTGACGCGGAAAAGTATCGAGCGCGGCGAAACGATCTCGGCACCGCTCAAGGAAACCAACGTGTTCCCGTCGATGGTGACGCAGATGATCAGCGTCGGCGAGGCCACGGGCGCGCTCGACGCGATGCTCGCGAAGATCGCGGACTTCTACGAGGAAGAGGTCGACGTGGCGGTGGCGGGCATGCTGACGCTGCTCGAGCCGATCATGATCGCGTTTCTCGGCACCGTGGTCGGTGGCATCGTCATCGCGATGTACATGCCGATCTTCGACATGATCAGCAAGCTGACGTAGTGGAATCACAGACGCCCGCGAGCGACCTGCGGCGGAAGCTCCGGTGGCTGATCGCCATCCGCGCTGTCATCAGCACCGCGCTGCTGGGGTCGGCGACGTTCGCCCAGATCACCGCGCCCGGCTCGTTTCCGGTCGACCCGTTCTTCTTCCTGATCGGCCTCACGTACGCGCTCACGGCGGTCTACGCGGCGACGCTGCGGCTGGCGGAAAGCCGCCGGTGGATCATCGACGTGCAGCTCGCCTGCGACGCGCTGATCGTGTCGGCCTTCATCTACTTCACGGGCGGCATCACCAGCTATTTCACGTCGCTCTACGTCCTGCCGATCGTGGCGGCGTCGGTGGTGCAGTTCCGGCGCGGCGGCCTCCTGGTGGCGACGCTGAGCGCCGGGCTGTACGGCGGCGTGGTGCTGACGCAGTACCTCACGGCCGCCGGCTACGTACACGACCCATGGCTGGTGTCGCCGGTGCTGCCGCCGCGGTCGGTCGCGCAGTACACGTACCTCCTCAACGCGTTCGGGTTCTTCGCGGTCGCGTTGCTCAGCGGATCGCTCGCCGATCGTGTCAAGGCGACCGGGGCGAGCCTCGAACAGGCGTCCAACCAGATCGCCGACCTGCAGGCGCTCAATCAGCACGTCATCGACAGCCTGCCGAGCGGGCTGGCGACCACGGACAACACCGGGCGGATCCTGACGTTCAACCGCGCAGCCGAGAACATCACCGGCCGCTCGTCGGTGTCGGTTGCGGGCCGGCCGATCGCAGAAGTGCTCCACATCCCCGAGGACGCCGTGGGCGCCCAGGCGCCGGAACTGGACGGCGGCCGCCCGCGCCGCATGGAATCGCACTTCATGCGGGGCGGCCAGCACGTCGAAATCGGCCTCAGCATCGCCTACCTGCAGACGCCAGGCGGGCGGGCCGGGTACCTCGTGACGTTCCAGGACGTCACCGACATCAAGAAGCTCGAGCGGGACGCGCGCCTGCAGCAGCGCCTGGCCGCCGTCGGCGAGATGGCCGCGGGCATCGCCCACGAAATCCGGAACCCGCTCGCGTCGATGTCGGGGTCGATTCAGATTCTTCGCCAGGAACTGCCCCTGAGCGCGGAACAGGGCCAGCTCATGGACATCGTGTTGCGCGAGTCCGAGCGCCTGAACACCACCATCGGATCGTTTCTCGCGTACGCGCGGCCGCAGCGGTTCGCGGTCTCGCGCCACGACGTGCGCCGGGCGCTCAACGACGCGGCCCTGCTGCTGCGTAACTCCGCCGAGGTCCAGGAAGGCCACGTGATCGAGGTGGATGTGCCCCCGTCCGAACTGTGGTATGACGCCGACGAAGGGCAAATCAAGCAGATCGTCTGGAACCTCGCCTCGAACGGCCTCCGGGCCATGCCGAAGGGCGGGCGCCTCAAGCTGATCGGCGCGTACGCCGCATCCGCCGACGGCGTCGTGATCACTGTGCAGGACGAGGGCATCGGTATTGAGCCCGAAGAGGTCGACGGGCTGTTTCAGCCCTTTCACGGACGATTCAGCCAGGGGAGCGGTCTCGGGCTGGCGATCGTCCATCGCATCGTGACCGACTACAACGGCGAGATTAAGGTGAGCTCGCAGCCGAGCCGCGGCACGACCGTGGCCGTCCATCTGCCGGCACGGGCCGCGGTGGTGACATAGGGACATGAACGCAACCGCACCCGAAACGCCCGCCGAACGCCGCCAGCCGCGCATCCTCGTCGTGGACGACGAGCGATCGATGCGGGAAATGCTCGCCATCCTGCTCAAGCGCGAGGGCTACGAGGTTCTGCTCGCGGAGAACGGCAAGGCCGCCATCGCCACGCTCGAAAAGGAACAGGTCGACATCCTGATCTCCGACATCAAGATGCCGGACATCAGCGGCGTCGAGGTGCTGCGCGCCGCCAAGCGGATCGACCAGGACATCCTCGGCATCATGATCACGGCGTTCGCATCGACCGAGAGCGCGGTCGAGGCGATGCGGCTCGGCGCCTGCGACTACCTGACCAAGCCGTTCGATCTCGACGTCCTGCGCATGAAGGTGCGCGAGAAGATCGAGAACCGGCAGCTCAAGCAGGAGAACGTCCTGCTGAAGCGCACGCTCGGCCTGTCGCACAAGTTCGCCAACATCATCGGCCGCAGCGAGACGATGCTCGACGTCTTCAAGATGATCGAGACCGTTGCGCGCACCAACAGCACCATCCTGCTGACAGGCGAGTCGGGCACCGGCAAGGGCCTCGCCGCCCAGGCCATCCATTTCCACTCGCTCAGGCGCGAGCGCCCGGTCGTCGCCGTCAACTGCGGGGCGCTGCCCGAGGCGCTCCTCGAGTCCGAGCTCTTCGGACACATGCGGGGCTCGTTCACGGGCGCCGACGCCAACAAGAAGGGCCTGGTCGAGGTGGCCGAGCGCGGCACCGTGTTCCTCGACGAAATCGGCGAGATGAGCGCCGTGATGCAGGTGAAGCTCCTGCGCGTGCTCCAGGAACGCAAGTTCCGCCGCGTCGGCGGCCTCGAGGAGATGCAGGCCGACATCCGCGTCATCGCCGCAACCAACCAGGATCTGGCGAAACTCGTCGCCGACGGCCGGTTCCGCGAGGACCTCTTCTATCGCATCAACGTGATCCCGATCCACCTCCCGCCGCTGCGCGAGCGCCGGGAGGACATCCCGCTGCTCGCCGAGCACTTCCTCAAGAAGTACAGCGAACAGATGGAGAAGGAAGTCACCGGCGTGTCGCACGAAGCGCTCGAGCTGATGATGCGGTACGACTGGCCCGGCAACATCCGCGAGCTCGAGAACACCATCGAGCGCGCCGTCGCTCTCGAGGCGACGCCTACGGTCCTGGCCGAGAGCCTCCCGCCCTCAGTCCGTGGCGACGCGTCGCGCTCCATCCCTGCCGGGCAGGCGCCGCCCGATACCCTGCCGGCCTCCGGCTTTGATCTCGAGGCGCACGTCAAAGAGATTGAGCGCGTGTATATCGCCGAGGCCCTCAAGCGGGCGGGTGGCGTGCAGGTGAAGGCCGCGGAACTGCTGGGTATGAGCTTCCGGTCCTTCCGCTACTACGTCAAGAAATACAACCTGCGCTGACATTCTCTCGTCCAAAGAGAGACAGTAATTGTCAGTTCTTACAGGTTTTGCATCGGAAACAACGGACGTTTTTCGATGTAACTCGTTACTGTTAATGGACTTATTGCCGTAGTTCAGCTTGTGGCACCTGCGTTGCTCAAGAGGGAGGCACGGCTCGGCTACGACAGGCCTGCCGTCAAACATTCAGTAACGGATTGAGGGAGAGAAGATGCGAACGAACCAGAAGGGTTTCACACTGATCGAGCTGCTGATCGTGGTTGCGATCATCGGCATCATCGCGGCGATCGCGGTGCCTGGCTTGCTCCGCGCCCGCATGTCGGGCAACGAGGCCTCGGCCATCGGGTCGATGCGCGCCGTCAACACGTCGCAGCAGAACTACTCGCAGCAGTGCAACGGCTACTCGCCGAGCCTGACCGAGCTGCGCATCGCCGGCAACTTCCTCTCGCCCGACCTCACGGCCACGGCGTCGGTCGCCAAGAGCGGCTTCACCGTGACGATGGTTCAGTCGACCCTGGGCGCGGCGATTCCGGCGCCCCCGGCGGGCTGCACGGCGACCACGACCAACTACTACGCGACGGCGGTTCCGATGTCGTTCGGTTCGACGGGCACGCGGTCGTTCGCGACGACGGAGCAGGGCACGATCTTCTACGCGAGCGCCGCTGCGGCTCCCGCGGACCCGATTCCGGCCGCCGCGACCCCGATTCAGTAACTACGTCGACCGCTTCTTCTCCCACCGGCATGGCTCCGCAAGGGGCCATGCCGGTTTTCATTTTGGGACACCCGCGGAAGGCATTCCCTGACACTCGGTGTCAATCCGGCCAGTCATTTATTGTCAATTTGAGCCGATTTCGATCCTGTAATATCATTCTAAGATATTGAATATTAGCCCTTTAGTGGTATCTATGCAGGTGGCATATCGGTTGCTTTTCTTGGGGGCACGGCGAGCCCGGAAGGGCACAGTCGTAATAGAACACTTCAGCCAAACGGATACGAAGGAGAACAGACCGATGCGAACGAATCAGAAAGGTTTCACGTTGATCGAGCTGTTGATCGTGGTTGCGATCATCGGCATCATCGCGGCGATCGCGGTGCCCGGGCTCCTGCGCGCCCGCATGTCGGGCAACGAGGCGTCGGCCATCGGGTCGATGCGCGCCATCAACACCTCGCAGCAGAATTACTCGCAGCAGTGCAACGGCTACTCGCCGAGCCTGACCGAGCTGCGCATCGCCGGCAACTTCCTGTCGCCCGACCTCACCGCCACGGCCACGGTGGCCAAGAGCGGGTTCAACGTGACGATGGTCCAGTCGACCCTGGGCGCAGCGATTCCGGCGCCTCCGGCGGGCTGCACGGCCACCACGACGAACTACTACGCGACGGCGGTTCCGCTCTCGTTCGGTTCGACGGGCACGCGGTCGTTCGCGACGACGGAGCAGGGCACGATCTTCTACGCGAGCGCCGCTGCGGCTCCCGCGGACCCGATTCCGGCCGCTGCGACCCCGATTCAGTAACGCTTCGCGGTTTTCACAATCACCGGCATGGCTTCGCAAGGGGCCATGCCGGTTTCTTTTTTGCGGGGATTTACTTGCCGGGTGAGGAAGCTGCCGCGTCGGCCGCCTTCTTCTCTTCGAGACGCGCGCCGACGAGCGTGTTGTACAGGCCGTAATTCCCCTCGTGGCAGGCGTGCTCGAAGAGCGGTCCCGACGTCGTGACCATGGGCATTTCGGCGGTCCACGGCCGCGTCCACGTCGAGGGATCCTCGACGGTGAAGCTGTACTGGATCGCGTCGGCGGCCACGCGCGTGAACCGCTCCGTCACGCGCATGTTCTCGCTCGAGCCTTCCAGCGGATTCTTGCCGTTGAAGTTGGTCGTCTCGACGACGAGGGTGTTGCCCTCCCACCGTCCGCGCGACAGCCCGATCCATTGCCGGACATTACCCGGGGGCTGCGCGGCGGCGTCGAGGGGAATGATGCGGACGTCGTGGATCATCTCCGTGAGAATCATCACGTAGCCTGGCGCCTGCACGATCTGATAGTTGGCGTTGTAGGCGGCGTTCAGCATCGGCGGGCCGGAGCCCACCATGATGAGGCACCGGTCGTCGAGCTGGTTGCTCTGCGCCGAGTCCCATCGGCCGACGCGCTTGGCGAGCTCGGCGGCCGCGGCGGCCCGCTTCTGTCCCTCGGCCGAGAGCGGCGGAAGGCGGCCGTTTTCCGGGTCCACGATCAGCGACGTCCGCAGATTGCGGGCGAGCTTCGACTGGCTCTTGTCGAGTCCGAACTGGCTGAAGTCGTAGTGCACGTCCGCGACGGTCCCGGGCGTGGTCAGCTCGCTCTCGTTGGCGGCGGCGCGTTTCTCCGCTTCGACGGCTTCGGCGGGCGTGTAGAACGGCTTGCTCACGTCCCTGGGCCGCTGGAGTGGCGTGTAGGTGGAGTTGGTCCAGAACCCCTGGATGTCCGGCTGCCCGTCCGGCGTGCGCGGGGGCGTGTAGGGCTTCGCCGGCTGGCTCGCTCTCGTTCCAGCGGGTGGCGTCTGACCCGCGACAGCGACCGGCGCCAGCGACATGGTGGCGACCGCCACGAGACCGACGCAGGCGACCAATGGACGAGTCATAGAAATCTCCTGGCTGGCCGGACCTGGCTGCCTCTCGATTCGCCTATCATACCCGCCCGACGGCCGCAGGGGATGTCCGACGAGGACAAGGAAGACGCACCGTCATCCGGGGCTATAATCGGCCGTTCATTGGGGGCAGGCCCCGGTCTTGTTCTGGAGGTTGCGGCAATGAAGCGATGCCTGACGTTCTCGCTCACCCTCGTCGCGATGGTCGGCGCGCTGTCGCTGATGTTCGCTCCGCTCTCGCGGCCGGTGTCGGCGCAGAGCAAGGCCACGGCCACCAACGTCCCGGTGATTCCGCACGAAGCGGTGCCCAACTTCTTCAAGAACCCTCCCGGAATCTACACGGGCGAGAACATGGGCATCGCCACCAACTCGAAGGGCAACATCTACATCTACCATCGCGCGTACGAGACGCGTCTGTTCGAGTACTCGCCGCAAGGCACCTTCACGCGCGAGATCGGGCGCAACAACTACGGGTTCGCTTTCGCGCACTCGGTGCGCGTGGACGCCGACGACAACATCTGGGCCGTTGACGAAGGCACCGACATGCTCGTCAAGTTCAGCCCCGAGGGCCGGGTGCTGATGACGATTGGCCGGCGCGAGGATCCCGTGGCGATGCTCTCGAACATGCCGGGCGGCGGCGCGTTCCACGGCCGCAACGAGAAGTACCGGTTCGGCCGGGAGACCGACGTCGCGTGGGATCAGCAGGGCAACATCTTCGTACCCGACGGCTACAGCGACGCGCGCGTCGTCAAGTTCGACAAGAACGGCCGCTTCATCAAGGCCGTCGGCACGCGGGGGAACGGCAACCTCCAGTTCAACACGCCGCACTCGATCGCCACCGACTTCCAGGGAAATGTCTATGTCGCCGACCGCGGCAATGCCCGCGTCCAGGTGCTCGACAACGACCTGAACTGGAAGGCGAACTACACGAACGTCGGAAATCCGTGGGCGGTGTGCGTCTCCGGCGGTCCGGGGCCGAAGAACCCCGGCAAGCAGTACCTCTACGCGTCCAACTCCTGGCCGGACAGCGCGCCGGCCGCCGCCGCGGAGTTCACCGGCGAGATTTACAAGATGGAGCTCGACGGCACCATCATCGGCAAGTTCGGACGGGGCGGGAAGGCCCCTGGTGAATTCTCGACGACTCATCAGATGGACTGCCGCGATCCCAACGTGATCTACACCGCCGAGATCAACAACTGGCGCTCGCAGAAGATTCTGCTGAAGCCCCAGGCGGCGAAGTCGACCGCGAACTAGGAGACGCGCCATGATAAGAACATTGAAAACGTCACGAACACTCCTGGCGTGTCTGACAGCGGCGGTCCTGGCGCTCGGCGCATCGCTCGCGGCGCAATCCGCGCGGGACATTCCGTTCGACGCCACCGACGTGCTGAAGACGCCGATCGACACGTACGTCGGCGAAGTCGGCGGCGTGGGGCAGAATTCAAAGGGCCAGATTTTCGTCTACACGCGGACGGGGCACCCCTACGCGACCGTCGGCGACAACCGGACATTTGCGCGCGGCGGCTCGCGCCTCCTCCAGTTCGACAAGACTGGAAAGTTCGAGCGCGAGCTGGGCCAGATGGTCTATGGCTTCAACGCCGCGATTGGCCTGCGCGTCGATCCGCAGGACAACGTGTGGACGATAGACGAGGCGGCCAGCCAGGTCGTCAAGTTCGATGCGGAGGGGCGCGTCGCCCTCGTCCTCGGACGAAAGCCCGAGGCAATCAACGTGCGTCCCGCCGCGGGCCGCGGCGGGCCTGGCGGCGGCGACGGTGAAGGCGGCGGCCGCGCCGGGGCTCCCGCTGGCGGTGGTGGTCGCGGCGGGCCGGCCGGCCCTCCCGGATCGGGTACTCCAGGCTCCACGTTCAACCGCCCGACGGATGTCGCATGGGATCGGGCCGGCAACATCTACATCACGGACGGCATCGGCAACACGAACCGCGTCGCCAAGTTCGACAAGAGCGGCAACTTCGTCAAGCAGTGGGGATCGACCGGGTCGGGGAACGGCCAGTTCGCCGGCGTGAAGAGCCTGGCGGTCGACGCGCAGGGCAACGTCTACGTGGCCGACGTCGGCAACAAACGCATTCAGGTGTTCGACGCCGACGGGAACTTCAAGTCGCAGTTCGGCAACGTCGGCACGCCGCTCACGATGTGCATGACGACGGGCGCGACGCAGTATCTCTATGTTTCGCACTCGGGCGATCCCGACGGCATGGAAGACGCGGCCATCTACAAGGTCCAGCTGGATGGACAGGTCGTGGGCAAGTTCGGCTCGGCCGGCAAGCTGCCGAAACAGTTCGGTCTGGCCAACTCGATCGATTGCCGCAACGAGAACGAGCTGCTCGTCGGCGAGATGACGAACTGGCGCGTGCAGAAAGTCACCCTGAGAGCTGCCCGTTAAGATCCACATCTGGTCCGACGTTGTCTGCCCCTGGTGCTACGTGGGGAAGCGCCGCCTCGAGCGGGCGCTCGACGGCTTTGCCCACCGCGATCAGGTGGAGGTGACGCATCGGGCATTCCAGCTCGACCCGGCGCGGCCCCGAGGCCAAACTTCGAGCCGCCGCACCATGCTCATGTCGAAGTACCACCGCACCTCCGCCGAAGTCCTCGAGATGGATCGGAAAATGGAAGCGCTCGCGGCCGCCGAAGGCCTCGAGTACCACCTGACCGACGCAAACCTGACCGGCAATACGCTGGACGCCCACCAGTTGCTGCACCTGGCAGCAACCCATGGCCTCCGGGACGCCATGCTCGAACGGCTCTACCGCGCGTATTTCACCGAGCAGCGGTCGATCTTCGATCGCGAGTCGCTCGTGGCCCTGGGAGCCGAGACGGGGCTCGACCCTGGCGAGGCCCGTCAGGCGCTCGACAGCGGCGCCTACGCTGAGGCGGTCGCCGACGATCTGAAAGAAGCGAAGTCGCTCGGCATCACCGGCGTTCCCTTCTTCGTCATCGACAACCGCTACGCGATCTCCGGCGCACAGCAGGCGGAGGTGTTCAGTCAGGCCCTCGCGCGCGTCTGGGAAGAGCGCGACGGCTAGGCCGGCTCATGGGCTCCAGATACGCGGCCATGTCGGCCGTTGTTGCGCTCGCGCTCATCGTCCTGACGGCCGGCGGCGTGCGCGGCCAGGCCCCGCAGAGACGAACCGTCTGGGACGGCGTTTACACGGAGGCTCAAGCGTCTCGCGGAAAGGCTCAGTACGAAACGAGCTGCCGTTCGTGTCATCGGGACGGACCGCGCCGCGACGATGCGTTCATGCGCGATTGGGGCGGGAGCGATCTGGAAACCCTCTTCAATCAGATCAAGACCTCCATGCCAGCCGGCGCGCCCGCCAGTCTCAGCGACGCCGCGTATACCGACATCGTCGCCTACGTGCTGCAGGCCAACGCCTTCCCGGCCGGCAGCAGCGAGCTCGCCGCGGCCGCGATAGGGCCCATCCGGATCGAGGGCAGAAGTGGGCCCGCGCCGGTGCCGGATTTCGCATTGGTCCGCGTGGTCGGCTGCCTGTCGCAAGGCCCCGGTTCATCGTGGACGCTGGCCGACGCCGGCGAACCAGTCAGAACGAAAGACCCGGCAGCATCCACAGATGACGAACTGAAACAGTCGCAGGCGGCGGGAACCGGCACGCAGGCATTCCTGCTGCTGAACGTGTTTCCGACTCCGGACTCGTACGCGGGTCACAGAATCGAAGCGAAAGGATTCCTGATCAGAGATCCTGGCGGGAACCGCATCAACGTCACGTCGGTGCGCAGCCTCACACCGCGATGCGGCGGCGCGCGTTGAGCGAAGCGAGGTCTCAGCGCGGCGGCGCGACCGTTGCGGCGGCGCCGATCACCTCGCGGAGCGTGGCCGCCGTGGGTGGTGAGCTCACGATGTTCATCCCGCGCTGCACGCCCTCGGCGATCTTCAGCGGCGTCCAGCCTTTCGCGTTCGGCTGATTCCACACCTCGATCCGGGCGCCCTTCCCGGCCAGGAAGCGCACGACGGTCGGCGCGTGTTTGTACGCGGCGCCGTGCATGACGGTCTCCCCGTTCTTGTCGACCGCGTTGAGGTCGTTGCCGAGCTGCAGCGCCACCGTCACGGCATCCAGTACTTCCGGTTCGGTTCCGGGGTCTTCACCCGGCGCCTGTGTGCCGACTCCGGCAGCGACCATCAACGGCGTCGTGTTGTCTTCGTTCGGCAGCAGCGGGTCGGCGCCAAGCTGGGCCAGCAGACGCATCAGCTCGCCGTCGGCCGTTCTGGCCGCGAGGAGGAACGGCGTGGCGCCGATCGAGTTCAGCGTGGTCACGCCCATGCCCGGCTTCTTCGTCACGCGGGCGTTCAACGCGGCTCCCCTGGCGACCAGCTTGCGGACGAAATCGAGGCTGTCCATGTTGCCGGACCCTTCCGGAGCCGGGTTGTTGCTCCCGGAAACGCCGGCCTTGCGGACCCACGACACCTGGTGCAGCGCCGTCCACCCTTGAGGCGCCGCGTTGGGATCGGAGCCCCGATCCAGCAACAGCGCGGCGAGCTCGTAGTGCGCGTTCGCGGCGGAGAGCAGGAAGGCATTGAGGCCGACTTCGGGATCGGCGGAACCGACCGCTGGCGCCGCGCCGCCGGCACGCGGGCGTGACCGGACCGGGAGGGAATCGTTCAGGTCCGCTCCCGCGTTCAACAACGCCCGGACCGCGCCGATCTGGCCCTCGCGCGCGGCGAACAACAGGGCCGTGAATCCACCGTTCGAACGCGCGTGGATGTCGGCTCCGCCCTCGACGAGCGCCTGAATCACGGCGGGATAGCCCTCGACCGCCGCCCACATCAGCGCGGTCTGCCCGTGCCAGCCTTCCCTGGCGTTCACCGCGGCTCCAGCCTCGACGAGCGCTTTCACCGCATCCAGCTTGCCCGTGCGCGCGGCCGTCATGAGCACCGTCTCGCCCTCGGGCAGCGCGGTGTTCGGATCGGCGCCGGCTTTCAGCAGCAGGACGATCGTTGCGGCGCTCCCGTTGGTGCAGGCGAGCCAGAGGGGCGTCACGCCGTAGCGATTCGCGGCTTTGACGCTGGCGCCGGCGCGCAGCAGCAGCTCGACCAGCTCCGGGTGGTCGCCGTCGACGGCCCAGTGGAGCGCCGTCGTGCCGTCGGCCTCGGGCGTGTTCACGTCCACACGCCGGGTCAGCATCGTGCGAACGGCAGCTTCGTCCGTGGCTTTGACGGCCTCGATCAGCCGGAGGTCGGCGGCGACGGCGTGTCCGCCAGTCAGCCACAACAACGGCACGAGCCAGCCCAGGCGAGTCAGCACTACTAGATGCCCAGCGGTTCGAGATTCGCGATCTTGCCGTTGCTGTCGACAAACGTCTCCAGGTGGACGCCGACCTTGTCGAGCAGCGAGAGATGGAGGTTAGCCAGCGGCGCCGCCTCCGCGTACTTGATGTGGCGCGCTCCCGTGGTGCGGCTGGTTCTGCCTCCAGCCAGGACGATCGGCAGGTTCGTGTGGTTGTGCACGTCGGGGTTTCCCATGCCGCTGCCGAGCAGGTAGATCGAGTGGTCGAGCAGTGAGCCGTCGCCGTCCGGCGTCGCCTGCAGCCGGTCGACGAGGTACGCGAACAGCGACACGTGGTGCTGGTTGATCTTGGCCAGCTTCGCGAGCTTCTCGGGATCGTTCGTGTGGTGCGACACGGGGTGATGGGGCTCGGGGACGCCGATGTGCGGATACGTCCGCGTGCTCGTCTCGCGGGCCAGCTGAAACGTGACGACCCTGGTGATGTCCGCCTGCAGCGCGAGCACCTGCAGGTCGAACATCAGCTTGACGTGATCTTCCCACACCGCCGGCACGGTCGCCGGCCGATCGAGGTCCGGGAGCACACGCTGATCGCTCTGCTGCTCGGCCTTTTGAATGCGGCGTTCGACCTCGCGCACCGAGTCGAGGTACTGCCCCAGCGTCGCGCGGTCGCTGGAGCCGAGCTCTCGCTGAAGCCGGGCCATGTCGGCCGTCATCCAATCGAGGATGCTGCCGCTCTTGTGCAGCTCGGCCCGCCGCCGTTCCGGCTTCCCCCCGTCGCCGAACAGGCGTTCGAACACCACGCGCGGGTCGGCTTCAGTCGGAAGCGGCGTGGTCGGTGACGACCAGGAAAGATTGTTCTGGTACGCGCACGCGTAGCCGTTGTCGCAGTTGCCCACTTGAGCGATGAGGTCCGTTCCGAGCTCGAGCGACGGAATGGCCGTGCTCCTGCCGATCTGCTGCGCCGCGATTTGATCGACCGTCGTGCCCAGCTGGTAATCGCTGCCTTCGGTCCTCTTCGCCTTCGCGCAACTCAGGAACGCGCAGTTTGCGGATGCATGGTTGCCGGTGGTGTACGCGTTTCTGAGCTCGAGGTTCGTCACCACCGTGACGTGATTCAGAAACGGCGTGAGCGGGGCCAGCGTCGGTGACAGCTCGCCGATCAGGCCCTCGGCCCTTGGCGTCCACTCGGCCGCGTTCATGCCCATCGGGATGTAGACGAAACCCAGGCGCCGCACCGGATTGGCGGCTGTCTGGCCGATCGCCCTCAGCGCCGGCACCATCGCGTCCAGCAGCGGCAGCGCCAGCGTGGCCCCGACGCCCCGCATGAACGTCCGGCGGGGAAGGTGTTTCTGGGTGATGAACATGGACACGTCCTTCTTACTTCTCACTTCTTGGTTCTCATCTGAAACGGGGCGCTCTTGACGATGCCGAGAACAATCGACGAGAAGCGGTAGTCGTCGGCTCGAGCATTGCGCGCGATCGCGCGGACCGACGGCGCGTCGTAATACTCGACGCCGCGGCCCAGCGCATACGTCAGCAGCTTTTCGGTGACGGTCGTCACGAACAGATCGGAACGGTCCAGCAGCGCCCGGCGCAGGCCGGCGACGCCCGTAAAGGACGAGCCGTCGGGCAGCCCGCCTGAGGCATCGACCATCGAGCCTGCCTCGCTGCGCGTCCGCCAGCGGCCGATCGCGTCGAAGTTCTCCATCGACAGGCCTGCGGGATCCATGAGCTGATGGCAGCCCGAGCACGCCGCGTTGGCGCGGTGCTGCGCCATCCGCTCGCGCATGGAGGGTGTGCGGCCGACGGCCTGGTTGTCCGGCAGTGGCGGAACGTTGGGTGGCGGAGGCGGAGGAGGAGTGCCCAGGATGTTTTCGAGAATCCACTTTCCGCGGAGCACGGGAGACGTCCGATTCGCATACGACGTCACGGTGAGGATGCTTCCCTGGCCGAGGAGTCCTCCGCGCACGCTGCCTTCTTCGAACGTGACGCGGCGGAAGCGGCTGCCATACACGTTCGGGATCCCGTAGTGCCGGGCCAGCCGCTCGTTGACGAACGTGTAGTTCGCCCGCAGCAGGTCGAGCACGTTGTGGTCTTCCGTCACGATGCTCTCGAACAACAGCTCGGTTTCGCGCTCGAAGGCCTTCCGGAGGTTGTCGTCGAAGTCCGGGAACATGCGGGCGTCGGGAACCTGCGCGGCAAGGTTCCGCAGATACAACCACTGCCCGGCGAAGTTGGTGACGAGTGACTGCGAACGGGGATCGGCCAGCAAACGCCGGACCTGTCCCTCGAGCACCGCCGGATCCTTCAGTTTCCCGGCGACGGCCAGGCCGAGCAGTTCGTCGTCGGGGATGCTGCTCCAGAGGAAGAACGAGAGCCGGGACGCCAGCTCCAGGTCGCTGATCCGATAGGCGGTGTCCGGTGGAACGTTCTTCGGATCGCGCTCGATGCGGAACAAAAACTCCGTGCTCGCGAGAATCGCCCGGAGCGCCATCTCGATGCCGGTGTCGAATCCTCCCCGGGGCCCTGCCTCGGGGCCTCCTTCGGCGCGAGCCTGCTTGTAGAAGTTGAGGGGGACCTCGATGTCCGCGTCGCCGACCGGCCGCCTGTACGCCCGGCGGGCCAGCGTCGAGACGATCGTCTTCGCGCAGGCCGCTTCCTCCGAAGGGCCGCTCGGTTGACACACGAAGAGACGGCGGCGGCTGGGGCTGTCGAGGGCCCCGCCGGCGTCAAACGGCCCGGTGAGCGAAACCGAGTGCACGGCCGGCTGAATGCGCGGATGCCGGTCCATGTTGAAGTGCGCCTTGTAGGGCTGGCGCTCAGTCTCAGGCACGGCGGACGTCTTTCGCAGGAACGTCACGCCGACTTCGTGCGGGCCCGCCCGCACCGGCACGCGGATTTTCAGATCTTTGTCGACCGCTTCGTCCGCGTAGTAAGCGCCGCTCTGGTTCCGGTTCGGCCGGATCGTGAAGAGTTGCTCGCGCCGGCCGTCCAGCGTCACTTCGAGCTGGTGCGGTTCGGTGAGTCCCTCGACGTTTTCGTTGCGATCCCGCGACAATCGAATCTGGATCTCATACGCGCCGTCGAGGGGAAATGTGTGGCGGACGAGCGCTCCGCCTCGCGTACCGAACGGCAGGCCGTCCACGTGGTCTTCCTGCGTGAGGTCCGCCGGCAGCACGACCACGCTGCTCGCGGGTGACGGCATCGGGCTCCCGACAGCGAGACGGCTCACCTTCTGCGCCGCGGCCAGATATCGTTCGAGGAGCGTGGGGGAGAGGCCTCCGACGCCGACGTTGTCGAAGCCATGGCTGACATCGTCTTTGGGGAGCAACGACGAGACGTCCACGTCGAGCGCCAGAAGGTCGCGCACCGCATTCTGGTATTCGGTGCGATTGAGCCGTCGGAAGGTGTCGACGCGGCCGGGATTGGGTCGGGCGGTGGCCGACCGGTCGAGCGCCGTCTCGAGGTACGACACGACCGAGTCGTACGTGGCCTCGTCCGGCCGGGGGCGTCCGGCCGGCGGCATCATGCGCCCGCGCAGCTTCCGTACGACCCGCTCCCATGTCTCCGCGTGGTCGCCCAATTGCTCCAGCGCGGCACCGTCCAGCGCGAGTCCGGCTGTCCTGGTTTTGTCGTTGTGGCAGCCGACGCAGTATCGATCGAGGGCCGCCCGCTGCGGTGATGCCGAAGCTGATGCCGGCCCGGCAGTCTGCGCCTGCGGCCCGCCGGCCCCTACCGAGGCGGACAACATCGCCACGCAGCCGACAAGCCACAACAGCCCGTGCCTGGTCATCAGCGCCTCCCGGCCCTGTACGCGACAAACGTAAGCGCCTTGCGCGTCCCGCGCAAGATATTTCGGAGGACGACGCCGGGCCCCGTCGAGATACTATTTGGCGCGCCGATCCAAGGAGACCGAGATGTTATTCACCTGGCGAGCCGCGCTGATGGCGTGCGCCGGTTTTCTGATGGCCGGAATGCCCGCCTACGCGCAAGTGGATTTCTCCGGACAGTGGGAATCCCTGTATCACGAGGACGGGCCGGAGCGTCTTCCAGGACCCGAACTGGGTGACTATCTGGGGCTGCCGGTCAACGACGCCGCCCGCCTGCGCGGCGACAGCTATGACGCCGACCGCATCTCCGTGGTGCAGGAGTATCAGTGCCGGCCGCATGGCGGCGACTATTCCATGCATGGGCTGTCCACGTTGCGCGTGTGGCGTGAGATAGAGCCGGCGACACAGAAACTGATCGCCTTCCGCACGCACACCCAATTCATGGGAATGGAGCGGACCATCTGGATGGATGACCGCCCGCATCCTCCTGAATACGCCCGCCACACGTGGTCGGGTTTCTCGACGGGCCGCTGGGAAGGCAACACGCTGGTGGTCACCACGACGCACTTCAAGCCGAATTACATGCGGCGCAACGGCCTGGCTCGCAGTGACAAAGCCGTCGTCACGGAATGGTTCCGCCTGCACGGCAACTACATGTCGGTCACGCAGATGGTCGACGATCCCGTGTTCCTGACCGAGCCGCTGGTGCGCAGCTCCAACTGGGTGCGCGATCCCGGCCAGCGCATGAATCCGGCGTTTTGCGAGCCGGCGCCGGAGGTCCCGAAGGAAATGGGGACCGTGCCGCATCATCTGCCGGGCACCAATGAATTCCTGACGGAGGTGGCCGATTGGTACGGTCTGCCGCGCGCGGCTACTCGAGGCGGCCCACAGACCATGTATCCGGAATATCGCAAGACCATGGGCAAGCCGGAGAAGGCGCCACCGCTCATATGCGACCGGTTCTGCGTGTGCACGAGCCTGGGCGATTGCCAGCTGCACGAGCGCCGGTAAGAAGGACGAGTCATGAGCATATCGAGAAAGTGGTCGATCGTCTGGCTCGCCGGCGTCGTGGGCATCGCGAGCTCCGCGCTCGCCCAGCAGAACCAGATCGATTTCGCCAAAGTGGAAATGCATGTGCTCCCGGTGCAAGGCAATGTCCACATGCTGGTGGGCGCGGGCGGCAACGTCACCGTGCAGGTGGGCAAGCAGGGCGTGCTGCTCGTCGATACCGAATTCGGTCCCCTCGTTCCCAAGATCATGGCGGAGGTGCGCAAGCTGTCGAGCGGCCCTCTGCGCTACGTCATCAACACGCACGTGCACGGCGATCACGCGGGCGGCAACGAAGAGCTGGTCAAGATGACGCCCGTCGACAACGCACAGCCGCTGAACATCATCGCGCATGAAAATGTCCTGAACCGGCTGACCACGCCGGTAACGAGCCGCGCGACTCCGCCGCCGCAAGTCGGGCTCCCGACGACGGAATATTTCCTCCCTGAGAAGGACCTCTTCTTCAACGGCGAAGCCATCGTGCTCTACCATGCGCCGAAGGCGCACACCGACGGGGACAGCATCGTTTTCTTCCGGCGCTCGGACGTCATCAGCACGGGCGATCTGTTCACGCCTGAGCGCTATCCCGGCATCGACCTGGCGCGAGGCGGCAGCGTGAACGGCATCATCTCTGCGCTGAACCGCATCATCCAGATCGCGATTCCCGAAGACAAGCAGGAAGGCGGCACCTACATCATTCCGGGGCACGGCCGCCTGTGCGAGGAGGCCGACGTGGTGGAATACCGAGACATGGTCACCATCGTGCGCGACCGTGTGCTGGACGGCATCAGAAAAGGCCGCACGCTCGAGCAGATCAAAGCCTCGAAGCCGACGCTCGATTACGACACGCGCTACGGCCCGGGCGACACGTTCATCGAGAACGTGTTTGCGAGCCTGACCGCGGGGAAATGACAGAGGCCGGCATCATGAGGCGCATTCTGATATCCGTCCTGATCGTTGCCGCTCCAGCGTTGCTGGCTCAATCCAGGGCTGCGAAAGCCGCCGCGCCTGTCGATCTGACCGGCTACTGGGTCTCCATCGTCACCGAAGACTGGCGCTGGCGCATGGTGACGCCCATCAAAGGCGATTTCGCCAGCATCCCGATCAACGCCGAAGCCCGCAAGATCGGCGAGGCCTGGGATCCGGCGAAGGACGAAGCCGCCGGCCAGCGATGCAAAGCCTACGGCGCCCCTTCGATCATGCGCATCCCGGGGCGCCTTCATATCACCTGGCAGGATGACAACACGCTGAAGATCGAAACCGACCAGGGCCAGCAGACGCGCCTGTTCCACTTCGGCGGAGCACCGCCGCCCAAAGCCGAGCCGACCCTGCAGGGTTACTCGTCCGCGCGTTGGGAAGGCGAGGTCGCCACGCTCGTGACACTGAACCTGGGCGGCCGACCCCAGGCATCGCAAGTGACCGGACAGGGCCGTTCCCTCGAAGTCGTCACCACCAACCTGCGTTCCGGCTACTTGCGCAAGAACGGAATCCCGTTCAGCGCCAACGCATTGGTCAATGAATACTACGACTACCAGAAAGCGCCGAACGGCACGGAGTGGTTCACGGTCACAACGGTCGTCACCGATCCCACGTACCTGCGCGTCCCGTGGGTCACCAGCACGGACTTCCGCAAGCAGGTCGATGCGGCCGGGTGGGATCCCACGCCGTGCTCGGCGCGGTAGCCCATCGCGACCGGACACGCGCGTTCGCTACCTGAATCCGTCGTCTGTTGGTTTGCTGACCAGGGCGTCCCAGGTCTGCTCCGCCCGCCGGACGACGCCCTGGACATCGGCGGGCAGGAGAAACCGCTCGCGAACCAGATCTTCGGCGGCGCGCCTGACCCGGTCGAGGTAGTTCCGCCGGCTGCTGTAGCGCTCCTCGATCGATGGACGCGAATCGCCCGACTGCTCGCGTTCGGCCCGTGTGCGCGCGAACGGCTGGAACGATCCGACGAGGCCTGCGAGGTACTGCAGCCCGCTCAGCGGAAAGGTCGAGACATTCCATCCCGTGTGCGTGCCGAGAGGAACGGCCACTTCAGGCAGACGGATCCCGCCTTCATCGTTGCCGTCGGCGTTCACCCGCGGCACCAGCACTACATACGGACTGCCGAGCGCCGGCGGCTCTTTCGTGATCACCCTGGTGGCGGCGTATTCGGGGCCGTAGTCCATCCTCCAGACGCCGGGCATGTACTCAGGGAATGGGAGCGATGAAACTCTCGGGAAGCGGACGGCCTGGCGCGGTACCAGCTCGCCCCGCGCGACGGTGGGGTAGCGCGAAGGTGGAGGCTCGGTGCCCGAACTCAACCACCTGTCCAGATCGATCAGCAGCGCACGGAGGGCCCATCGCTGCTCGGCGAAGTTGAGCGCGTGGAGGGTCTGCTGTGACGTGGGCGGCAAGGGTCCCGCCGCGTGCGGTGTGCCTGCAAGGAAATACAGGCGCGAGGTCGGGGCGAGCGGTACATCGGCGTCACCGTTCTCGCTGGTGTGTGTGAGCGATCCGGCGCGCGCCCAGTACTCCGTCGATGAAAATGTGTAGAAGATGCGCGGCACGACGCCGGCCGTTTTGGCGTTGCGCAACAGGCCCTCGTCGCTGAACGGGGGGAGGTCTACGGGCCGCAGGATGGAGAGCACCGAGTTGCCGGCTTGTCCGGGGCTGGCGAATCGGTGATTGAAACTGCCACCGCCGGCTCCGGCCGAGGCGATCATCAGGCCGTCGAATGCGGCCCGGCCGTGCTCGTCCTGGTTGAAACCGTCGCGCACGAACTCCCGGAGAAATCGCCCGCTCTGCGAGTAGCCGAAGCCGATCACGCGTCGCATCAGGGCGGGGTTGTCGCGCAGTGTCGTAGTGGCCCCGCCATGTTTGAGAAAGGACGCGAAGTCGCGCACGGCCGCCAGTCCAAGGCCCGCCACCGGCGATCCGGTTGCGCGGTAGATCACTTCGTTGAGGCCGGCCTCGAAGCCAGCCGGCCGCCGCACCGAGCAGCCGTCAGGCGCGAACTGCCAGCTGGCTCGCGGCAATGCCTGCGCCGGCCCATCGATGGTCGAGCGATACGTGACGCTGGCATCTGGTTGCGACGGGTCGGAAGCGCAAAAGGCGAGGCCGATCGCGTCGCTTCGCCCCACGGTGACGGCGCTCGCCCGGACGACGCCGGCCACGGATGCTGACGGCACGTCGAGGCCGAGCCCGTCGCCAGTCCTGACGTCGAACTGCCAGCCCAGAAACGCCACGGTGAACCCCTGCTCCAGGAGAAACCGGTCGCCGAGGCTCCAGTTCTCAGGGGCGAGATCCCGTTGACGGGCCTCGCTCATTAATCCGAGCGACTGGTCGCGACCGCGGTTGACGACCTCCAGAAACACGGTTCCACGTACTGGCACAGACGGCCTGGGAAGAAAGAGGAGCAGATCGCCCGAGAACTCGACCTGGCCGCTGGCGTTGCGCGGTGCCGCGGCGAGATCGGCGATGCCGCGGTTGGCGGGCAGCGTCGGATCAACCGCGTAGTGCACGCGGGCGATTACCCGTTCGTGCGTTCCCGCAGCATCGCGGCGGCGCACGTCGATCCTGACGACTTCGGCCGACGCCGCCTGCGCGAGCAGCAGCAGGGCGAGTGCCGTTGGCAGCGTGTGCGCGAACCGGGCGCGCGGGGGTACCGGCATGTCAGTGGCGGAAGACACTATCACCAACCCGCGCGGCATGCTGGCATATCATTTCCCGGGAGGCTTCGATGCGCCGAGTGGAGAGGACGTTGCCGTGCCTGCTCGTCGTGGCGTGTCTGTTGCTGGCGACGGCGTGTACCTCCGAACCCCAAGACACCGTCCCCGGGTCGTCTTCCGCGACCGCGTTCGAGGGAGCGCGGCTCATTGCAGGTGACGGCGGCGCCCCGATTGAGAACTCGGCCTTCATCGTTCAAAACGACCGATTCACGGCGGTCGGCCGGCGCGGCGAGCTGCAGGTTCCCTCCGGCGCGGTGCGCGTTGACCTGACGGGGAAGACCGTCATGCCCGCGAAAGTGGATGTGCACGGCCACCTCGGCTACGAGAACGTGGTCGCCGGGACGATGTCCAAGGAGAACTTCACGCGCGAGAACCTCATCGACCACCTGGAACGGTACGCCTACATGGGGTTCAGCGCCGTCCTCAGCATCGGCGATCTCGCCGAGCGCGAGATCATGCCGGGCGATCATCTCAATCTGTTCCAGTCGCCGCGCGACCCGCGGATGCCGAAGACAGGCCGCTTCCCCTGGGGCGACGTGCCGTTTCGTGTGCAGCAGGAGGTCATTCCCAACGCGGCCCTGTTTCGCACCGCCGGTCAGGGCATGTCCTGGCCAGGAGCCGGCGCAGGAGGCGATCCCTCGAGAAACGACGTCATGTATCCGGTGACCACCGAGGCGGAGGCTCGAAAGGCCGTTCAGGATTACGTCGCGAACAAGGTCGCCTTCGTGAAGATCTGGGTGGACGATAGAGAGGGAAAACTGAAAACGCTGCCGCCGCCGATCTATCGAGCGATCATCGACGAGGCTCGAAAGCACGGCGTCCCGGTCGCCGCCCACACGGTGAAACTGGCGGACGCCAAGGAGCTGTACAAAGCGGGCCTCGAGGGCGCGACGCACCTGCCGGTTCGCGGCGGCGACGTGCCAGACGACGAGCTCATCGCGATTGTCAGGGAGCGCGTTGCGCGGAGCGGTCGGCCCATCTGGTTCAACGAGCCGGGTAATCTGGTCGCGCTGGGGCGGACCGCCTGGGACGATCCACTGCTGTGGGAGATGCTGTCCCGCGAACAGGTTCAGAAACAGCAGGGCGACGCTATCAAGGCCATAACTCCCGAGGCGGTCGAACGCGCCCGTCAGGAATCCAAAGCCATGGGAGACGTGGCAAAAACGCTGATCCAGGCCGGGATGAAACTCGTTTTCGGGAGCGACAACGGATCGGCCGGACGCGGCTTCGGCTGGTACAACCAGATGAAGTTCGAGAACTGGATCACGATGGGCTTCACGCCGGCCGAGGCAATCGTGATGGCGACGCGCGACACGGCGGCCGTCATGGGGATCGACACGGGGATGGTCGCCGCTGGAAAGAGCGCCGACTTCATCGTCCTCGACGCCAACCCGCTCGAAAACATCGCGAACACGCGACGGATCAACAAGGTCTACCTCAGAGGCGCGGAAGTGGACCGCGCCGGAATGAGGGCCAGGTGGCAGGCGAAGTGGAACCGCTGAACGCGGGGAGAAACGTGTCCATGCCGATGAACCGGAAGGAATTCCTGGGCCTCGTGACCCGCGGCGCCGTGGCGTTCGGCGCGACGGCGCTTCCCTGGGCGCGACTCCGCGCGGAGCCGCCGGGCCCCGTCATGGCGACGCTCAGCGCCTACATGGCGGCGGCCGCCGCGCGCACCCTCCCCGCGGAGGTCGTGGAGGCCGGCAAGCACCACATCCTCGATACGTTTGCCGCGATGATCTCCGGATCGGAGCTGCCGCCCGGCCGGGCCGCCATCGCGCTCGCGCGCGCCGTCACGGGCGGCACCGTCGGGACGGTCGTGGGCACCCGCGTCCTCTGCGGCCCGCTGGAAGCGGCGCTCGCCAACGGGGTGATGGCTCACGCCGACGAAACGGACGATTCGCACGGCCCCTCGCAATCGCATCCGGGTTCGGCCGTCGTGCCTGCGGCGCTGGCGGCCGCCGAGCAGTTCGGCGTCGATGGCGCCGGTTTCATCCGCGCCGTCGCGCTCGGGTACGACGTCGGTCCACGGGTGACGATGGCGCTCGGCGGCGTGACGTTTCGCACGGAGAGCCACCGCAGCACGCACAGCATCGCCGGCACCTTCGGCGCCTCGGCGGCCGCGGGGTGCGTCGCGCGCCTGAATGCGCAGGAGATGCGCTGGCTGCTCGACTACGCCGCGCAGCAGGCGTCCGGTTTTGCGGCCTGGGAACGCGACACGGATCACATCGAGAAAGGGTTCGTGTTCGCCGGGATGCCGGCCCGCAACGGAGTCACCGCCGCCCTTGTGGTCAGCACCAAGTGGAGCGGCGTCGACGACGTGTTCTCCGGGGAAGACAACTTCTTCGAGGCGATGGCTCCGGCGGCCAACCCGGCGGTGCTCGTCGAGCGTCTCGGCGAGCGGTACGAGGTGACGCGGACCGACATCAAGAAGTGGACCGTGGGTTCCCCCATCCAGGCGCCGCTCGACGCGCTGGACAACCTTCTGCGCCGCCGTCCGTTCGACGCCGACCAGGTGCAGCGCGTCGTCGTCCGCCTTGCGTCCAGCGCGGGCGGCGTCGTGAACAACCGCGAGATGCCGGACATCTGCCTGCAGCACATGGTCGCGGTGATGCTCCTCGACAAGACCGCGTCGTTCGCGGCCGCTCACGACAAGCCGCGGATGCAGGCTCCCGCCGTTCTGAAGCAGCGCGCGAAGGTCGAACTGGTACTGGACGAGGAGCTCCAGCGCCTGATGCCGCAGCGGCAGGCCATCGTCGAGGTCACGTTGAGCGACGGATCCCGGCTCACCGAGCGCGTCGAGGCCGTGCGCGGCACCGCCGCGAACCCGATGAGCCGCGACGAAGTCGTCCGCAAGTGCCGCGACCTGATCGCGCCCGTCCTGGGCGCTGCCGTGGCGGATCGGCTGATCCAGACCGTGCTGACGCTCGAGCAGACTACTGACATCCGCGCGCTCCGGCCGCTCCTCCAGGGCAAGGGGTAACCGACTCCCGACTGCGGACTGTCGACTGCCGACTGTCGACTGCCGACTGGTTCCTGTGATACAAGTCGCTGGTTGTGAGTCCCACCGCCAAAACGCTGGCCGTAATCTGCGCGCTGGCCGGGCTGGCGGCGATGGTTGCCGCCGCCTACGTGCACTATCACCTGATCTTCGATCCGCGCTACGCCTCGTTCTGCGACATCAACACGACGGTCAACTGCACGCAGGTGTACCTCGAGCCGGTACAGCACCGTCAACGGCGTGCCCGTCGCGATCTACGGCGTGATCTTCTTTGCCGGCGTGCTCCTGCTGCTCCTGGCGGGTTCGGTGGGCCCGCCCGTGATGCGCGAAAACGTGCCGGGATATCTCTTCGCCCTGTCCACGGCCGGACTCGCCGTGGTCCTCTACCTCGGTTACATCTCCATAGCCGTGCTCAAGGCGTATTGCGTCTTGTGCCTGACCAGCGACGCCGCGGTGGTCGGGTTGTTCCTGGTGTCCGGCGCTGCCACTTCCTTTCCCATGACGACATTACCCCGACGCGCTGTCACCGATCTTCGGGCCTGGATTTCGAGCCCGATCGCCATCGCCGTCACCGTGCTGTTCTTCGGCGGCGCCGTGTCGGCCGTGGCGTTCTTCCCGCGCGAAGGCGCGACGCCCCTCGACGCGGCCGCCGGCGCGAGCCAGGCTCCGGGGCAGGATCCACGTTCCGAGTTCGAGCGTTGGTACGCCGCCCAGCCGCGCGTCCCGATCATCGTGCCCAGCGAAGGTGCGAAGGTGCTGATCGTCGACTTCAGCGACTTCCAGTGCCCGTACTGCCGGCAGGCGTTCGTGACGCTCAAGCCAATCATCGCCAAGTACAACGCACAGGCGCCGAACACCGTACGGCTCGTGCTGAAAGACTACCCGCTCGAGTCGGAGTGCAACGCCAACGTGCAGGGCGGCGGGCCGCACCCCTCGGCCTGCGAGGCGGCGGTCGCGGTCCGGCTGGCCCGCGGGCACAACCGGGAAGACGCGATGGAGGAGTGGCTGTTCTCCAATCAGGAAGGCATGACGCCCGACACCGTGAAGAAGGCGGCGCGGGAAGTCGGACAGGTCACCGATTTCGACGCGAAGTACGCGTCGCTGCTCGACCTGGTCAAGGGCGATATCGCATTCGGGAAGACGCTCGGCGTCCAGGCGACGCCGACGCTCTTCATCAACGGCGTGAAGATCGCCGGGGTGCTTGCCCCGCAGTATCTCGACCAGGCCATTGCCATCGAACTACAGCGCGCGGCCAAGTGACCGATACATTCAGGTGATGAGTGGTCCGCCCAACGGCGGACCCATGGGGCCAGGCCGCCCTCGAGACGATTGACACCCGCGATCGAAACCATCGAGCTGACCAAGGACTACGCCGTTGGCTTCTGGCGGAAGCGGCCCCGGCGTGTCCTCGACCGCCTTTCGCTGACGGTTGAACCCGGCGAAGTGTTCGGCTTTCTCGGGCCGAACGGCGCCGGGAAGACGACCACGCTGAAGCTGCTGCTGCAGCTGGTGTTTCCGACCTCCGGCGAGGCCCGCATCCTGGGCCGTCCTGCGGGCGACCGCGATGCCAAACGCCGCTTCGGTTATCTGCCCGAGCAGCCTTACTTCTACGATCACCTGACGGCCGAAGAGCTGCTGAGCTACTACGCGGGGTTGTTCGGCATCGGCGCGGCCGACCGCCGCCGGCGCGTCGGCTCGCTGCTCGACGAGGTGGGCATCGGCCGGGAGCGCCGCGAGCCGTTGCGCAAATTTTCCAAGGGCATGCTCCAGCGCGTGGGCATCGCCCAGGCGCTCATCAACGAGCCCGAGCTCGTCATCCTGGACGAGCCGATGTCCGGGCTCGACCCGCTCGGCCGCCGCGACGTCCGCGCGCTCATCCTGCGGCTGCGCGACCGCGGCTGCACGGTGTTCTTCAGCTCACACGTGCTGAGCGACGCGGAAGCGCTCTGCAGCCGCGTCGCGATCCTCGCGAAGGGCCGGCTGGTCGCCAGCGGCCTGCTGAGCGAGATGCTGGCGTTCAGCGTCCACGGCTGGGAGCTGGTCGTCGCCGACCTGCACGACGACGCCGTCGCGAAGCTGCGGGCACGCGTTCGGAGCGCCGTCGCCATCGGAGGCGGACGGTTCCAGCTGGAACTCCCGCTCGAAACGCCGCCGGAACAGTTGCTGGCTGAAATCGTGTCGGCCGGCGGGCGCCTGGTGTCCCTCAACCCGATCCGGGAGACCCTCGAGGAACTCTTCATCGAGCGGGTCACTGGAGCCGCGGCGTCATGAGAACCCTCGGCTGGATCGCGATGAACGGCTTTCGCGAGTCGGTGCGCGACAAGGTGCTGTACAGCCTCGTCGCGTTCGCGATTCTGCTGATGGGTACCTCGTATCTGCTGGGACAGCTGACGGCCGGCCAGGACCTGAAGATCATGAAGGACCTCGGCCTGTCGGCAATGGCGGTGTTCGGTCTGTTCATGGCCGTCTTCATCGGGATTGGCCTGGTCTCGAAGGAAGTCGAGCGGCGGAGCATCTACAACCTGATGGCCAAGCCGATCCGGCGCCATGAGATCGTGCTCGGCAAGTACGCCGGCCTCGTGCTGACGCTCACCGTCAACGTCGTGATCATGACCGCCGCGCTGTATCTGGTGCTCGGATACGTCGGCTGGGGCGAGAACGAGTTCGCGAAGGCCGCCCGTGAGGCGCCCGCGCTCGATCCCGCGCTCCTCAAGGCGGTCGTGTTGATTCTCGTGCAGTTGATGGTTGTCACGGCAATCGCAACGTTCTTCTCGACGTTCTCGACACCGATTCTCTCGGCCGCCCTGACCTTCGGATTCTACGTGGCGGGCTATTTCAGCGCGGACCTCCGCAACTTCGACCAGGTCGTGGATTCGAAGGTGGTGCAGTGGACCGCGCGAGCGCTGTATTACGTGCTGCCGAACCTCGCGCCGTTCGACGTGACCGCGCAAGTGGTCCACGGCCTGCCGGTGACCTTCGGCTACATGGCCGTGACGATCGGCTACGGGCTGGTCTACATCGCGATGCTGCTCATCGGGGGCGCGTTGATCTTCTCGCGGCGGGACTTCAAGTGACGCGAAGCCTCCGGGCGCCCGTCGTGTCGGGGCTGGCCGCCGTGCTCGCGCTGTTTGCCGTCGCGGTCTGGCTGCAGACGCTGCGTGACGGACGCTTTTCGCTCGAGACGAGCGACGAGGAAACCCTCTACCTGTCGCAGCGGGCCACGGGCCGCGTCGTGTTCGCCCAGCGTTCGCTGGCCTCTGATCTGTACTGGATACGGGCGATTCAGTACTACGGCGGGCGCACGAAGGACGCCAAGGAGCGATTCGCGGACGCGCTCGAACCGCCGCCGGCCCTGGCCGTGAAGGCGCCGGTCACCTTCGATCTCCTGTATCCGCTGCTCGACATCGCGACGACGCTCGACCCGCGGTTCAATATCGCGTACCGGTTCGGAGCGATCTTCCTGTCCGAAACGTATCCTCATGGACCCGGACGGCCCGACCAGGCGGTGACGCTCCTCGAGAAGGGGATCCGCGCGATGCCCGAGAAGTGGCAGTACTACCAGGACATCGGGTTCGTGTACTACTGGAACGTCCACGACTACGGCCGGGCCGCCGAGGCCTTCAAGCGCGGCGCCCAGGTGCCGGGTGCGCCGTGGTGGGTACAGTCGCTCGCGGCGACCACGCTCGCCAAAGGGGGCGACCGCGGCGCCTCGCGTCTGCTGTGGAAGCAGATCTACGAGACCGCCAACAACGATTTCGCGCGCAACGCCGCGCGCACGAAGCTCCAGCAGCTCGACGCGATCGAGGCCATCGAGCGCCTGCAGCAGGCCGTGGACGCCGTCGTCAGGCAGTCCGGGGGCCAGGTGACCAACTGGGGACCGCTGATCAGGGCCGGCACGATACCCGGCGTGCCGCTCGACCCGGCCGGCGTCCCGTACGAACTGTCATCCTCCTCGCGCGTCGAACTGTCCTCGCGCTCGCCGCTCTTCCCGCTGCCGATCGAGCCCGGCGCGCGGAGCGGTGCGTGAGCGACGCCGCGCTCGCTCTCGAAGCCGCCTACGTCACGCTGCTCGGCCTGCTGCTCGGCAGCTTCATGAACGTCTGCATCTACCGCCTGCCGCGCGGGCTCTCGCCCGTCCGGCCGCGTTCGGGCTGCCCGAAGTGCGGCCACATGCTCGCGTGGTTCGAGAACGTGCCGATCGTCAGCTACCTCGTGCTGAGGGGACGGTGCCGCAAGTGCCGCACGCCCATCTCCCCGATGTATCCGATCGTGGAGGGCATCACCGGCGCCGTGTTTCTCGCCGGCTATCTCTGGTACGGGCCCGGCGTGCTGCTGATCGCGCGGCTGACATTCGCCTGGGCGCTCATCGCGCTCTTCATCATCGATTTCGAGCATCAGGTCCTGCCCAACGTCATCACGCTCCCGGGCATTGTCGTTGGCATCCTCTTCAATCTGATCGGGGCGGGACCCGGCTGGGTGGACTCGATCATCGGCGCCGCGGCCGGTGCCGGAGGACTCTATCTGATCGCGGAGATCTACTACCGTGTCCGCCACGAGGAGGGCCTCGGTATGGGCGACGTCAAGATGCTGGGCATGATCGGCGCGTTTCTCGGCTGGAAGCCGACGGTGCTGACGCTCGTCCTTTCCTCGTTTCTCGGCTCGATCGTCGGCGTGTTCGTGCTCGTTTCCCGGAAGGAATCGCTCAAGTACGCGATGCCGTTCGGCACGTTTCTGGCCGTGGGCGCGTTCATTGCCGCCGTGGCCGGCGACGCCATCCTCGACTGGTATCTCGGATTCTTCTGAGGCTCCATGACGCCTGCCGGCCAGCTGTTTCTGGGCCTGACCGCGATCGTGACGGTCCTCGTCGCCGTCCTGACGTTCGCCGTCCTGAAGTTTTTCACGGCGGCGCACGACACGCGGGGCCGGATGAAAGACGGCGGCATGGAGACGGCCCTCCTGTCGGCGGCCCTGCAGGACGCGGTCACCAAGCTGAAGGCGCAGGAGCGGGCGATGGCGCTGCGCGCCGAGGCCTCCGAGCGTCTGAGCGACGAGATCATCGCCAACCTCACGGCCGGCCTGCTGATGGTCAACCGGTCCGGCGAAGTGCAGATCGTCAACCCGGTCGGGCGGCGGCTGCTCAACCTGCACGAGGGCCCGCACCGCGGCGTTCACTACCGGCAGCTGCTGGCGCACGCGGAGCCGCTGGCCGCGATCATCGAGCAGGGCCTCAGCACCGGGCGCACGATGATCCGCCGCGCGGTCGAGCTGCCGGCGGCCGCGGCGCCGTCGCTGCACCTGGGCCTCAGCGTGTCGCCGCTCGGCGACGACTCCTCGGCGCCGCACGGCGTGATTTGCCTCTTCACGGACCTTTCCGCGGTCGTGGCGCTCGAAGAGCAGGTGCGGCTCAAGGACAGCCTCGCGAGGGTCGGTGAGCTGACGGCCGGCATCGCGCACGAGTTCCGCAACGGGCTGGCCACCATCCACGGCTACAGCCGCCTGCTGAACCTGGACGCGCTGCCCCAGCAGTTCCGGCCTTACGTCGAAGGCATTCGCGCGGAAACCGAATCGATGCGCGAGGTCGTGACCAACTTCCTGAACTTCGCGAAGCCGGATCAGCCGACGCTGTCGCCGGTCGATCTCGGCGCCATCGCCGAGCGCGCGGCCGACGACCTGCGCGCCGACGCCCGCGCGCTGGCCGGCGACATCCGTATCGAAGGCGAGTTCGCGACCATTGAGGGCGATGACGTACTGCTCCGGCAGGCGTTCAGCAACCTGCTGCGGAACGCCATCGAGGCCTGTGCCGGCGCGTCGACCGCGCCGTCCGTTTCCGTGGAGTCGCAGATCGATCGCGCGCAAGGCATGTGCACGGTGACGGTCCGCGACAACGGCCCGGGGTTTCCCGAACACATGCGCGATCGCGTGTTTCACCCGTTTTTCACGACGAAAGCACAAGGCACGGGCCTCGGCCTGGCGCTCGTGCAGAAGATTGTCGTCACGCACAACGGCCGGGTGTCGGCCAGCAGCGATCCTGCCGGCGGTGGGCGTATCACCATCGTGCTCCCTGTCACGGATCAGACGTAGCGTCGTTCAGGCGGACGCGCAGTTTCTGCCACTCTACCCGCAGGCGATACCGCAGTTCCTGCAGTCGTCCCGATTCCTCAGCCGGCCCTCATCTCGAAAATGTTCGCGTTTCAACGCCCACGCGTCGGCGCGCGGACTGGAGCGCGCCTTGCACTTCCTGCGGGACATGACGACGAACGCTACATGCCGCATTCTCGAGAACGAACGTGGCTTCTCGCTGATCGAAGTCGTGATGGCCGCGGGCATGGTCGCCGGCGCGTTTGCCGCGCTCGCGCAGGTGCTCGCGATGTCGGTTGCCAGCAACCTGTCGGCGCGCAGCGGTTCGGCCGCGACGGTGCTGGCCGTCCAGAAGATGGAGCAGTTGCGCGGGTTGCCCTGGGGCGCACGCGCCCCGGGCGTCGACTACCTCGATCTGGCCGGCAACGTCCTGGGCGAGGGAGGTGCGAGTCCGCCCGGAACGGTGTATATCCGCCGCTGGTCCGTTGATCCGTCGGGAGAAGAAAACAAGATCGTGCTGAGGGTCCGGGTGACGGGCGGCAACAACGGTTCGCGTCTCGTCACCATCCGGACGAGGCAGGCGCCATGACGCCGGCCTGGGGGAGTGAGTCGGGGTTCTCCCTGCTCGAGGCGCTCATCGCCACGACGATTACCGTGGCGGTCACGGCCGGCGTGTTCGCCGTTGTCGGTTCCTCGCAGGGAATCGCCGACACGCAGCCTGAGTTCGCCGACATGCAGCAGCGGCTGCGCGTCGGCGTGGACGTGCTCCGTCACGATCTCCTGATGGCCGGCGCTGGCGCCTACGCAGGTACCGCCAGCGGAAGCCTCGTGGCGCGGTTCGCGCCCGTCCTGCCGTTTCGCCGCGGCGCTTCGGCGGCGTACGACGATGGAGCGGGCGTCTTCAACGCGAACGCCATCACGATCCTCTACGTGCCGTCGACCGCGTCGCAGACGACGCTCCGATTGCCGCTGACGGACCCGTCCCGGGCCGATCTCGATTTGGGCCCGGGGTGTCCGGCAGGCGATGCGGTGTGCGGCTTCAGGCCCGGCGCGGCCGCAGCTGTCTACGACAACACGGGTGCATTGGACGTGTTTGCGGTGACAAGCGTGGACATGGCCGGTGCGCTCGGGCTTCAGCACATGCAGAGCGGGGGAGCGGCGAAGCCGTATGCGGCAGGCTCGAAGATCGTGGAGGTCGTCAGGCATTCGTACTTCCTCGATGCGCCCGGCAGACAGCTGATGCGCTACGACGGCCTGATGTCGGCGAACGTCGTGCTGGAGAACGTCGTGAGCCTCGACTTCGAATACTTCGGTGAGCCCTCGCCTCCTGCGTTTACGCGTCCAGGCGTTGACCAATCGGTCACCTACGGGCCCGCGCCACCGGTCCCAGGCGCGAGCCAGGCTCCCTGGCCGCCAGGCGAGAACTGCGCGTGGCAAATGGCCGGCAGCGAGCAGGCGCCCCGGCTGGCTTTCCTCGGTCCATTCGAGGAGGGCCTGGTCAGGCTGACGGCAGCGCAGCTCACGGATGGTCCGTGGTGTCCCGATGCCGCCAGCGACAACCGGTACGACGCCGACCTGCTTCGGATCCGTACGGTTCGCGTGGCCATTCGCCTGCAGACCGGCAACGCGTTGCTGCGTGCCTCGCTGGCGAGCGGGCGTGGCGCGCTGTTCGCGAACCCCGGCACGGCGACCAACGCGTCCCGCACGGTGCCGGACCAGTCCATCCGGTTCGATGTCACCCCGCGCAACATGAATCTGGGCAGGTGAGTCATGGCGGTCCATCAGGAAATCAGTCTTGGTGTCAGGCGCCGACTGGGCGACGAGCGCGGGATGGCTCTGCTCGTCGCGCTGATGGCGATCCTCCTTGTGATGGCGCTGGGAACCGCGCTGGTTCTCGCGGCCAGCGTGGAATCGACGATCACGAGGAATTTTCGCAACAGCTCGGAAGCGCTCTACGCCGCCGACGCGGGGCTCGAACGGGCAGTCGGCGACCTGAAGGCGATCGCTGACTGGAACGCCGCGTTGTCCGGTCTGGCCTCGTCTCTGTTTACGGATGGTGCGCCGGCCGGGACCCGGATCCTGCTGGATGGCCGGCGAATCAACTTTGATGAGATCGTCAGCCTGGCCAATTGCCGGCAGGCGAGCCCCTGCTCGAGCGCGGCGATGGATGCGGCAACGGCCGACCGTCCGTGGGGCCCGAACAACCCGCGCTGGCAGCCGTTCGCGTGGGGGCCGCTGAGCGGCCTGCTGCCGGCCGGCGACGTCGAGCCGCCGTATTACGTCGTGGTGATGGTCGGCGACGATCCGTCCGAGAACGATGGCGATCCGCTCGCGGACGGCGCGGCCCCCTGCGCGCCGGAGGAGACAGGCGCGTGCAATCCTGGAACAGATCGGCTCGCGGTCCGCGCCGAGGCGTTTGGACCGTTCGGCGCTCACGCGATTCTCGAGCTGACGATTGCGCGGCGCGGCGCTGGCGAGCGTCCGCCGGATTACAATGACGGCGGCGACCCGGCAGACGTTCGCATCCTGTCCTGGCGCGAGCTGAGGTAGACCCTGGCAGACGATCTGAACGGTTACGTCGTATGCGCCAAGTGCGGCGCGCGCATGAGGGCGGATCGCGAATGGTGTCTGCGGTGCGAAGCACCGCTGGTGCCCGCGGTTCCCGCACGTTCGTCCGAGCTGCAGCTCCCCGCGTGGCTCAAGGCTCGCGGCGGTGGGACGCTGATCTTCGGCGCCGTCGGCGTGCTTGCGGTCCTGCTCGTGGGCTACACGATCTGGGAGCGCTCGGCGTCGTCGAATAGCGACGCGGCGCCCCGGCCGGCGGCCGCGGCCCCGGCCGGCGGTTCATCGACGGGAGCCACGGCGCCGACCGTCACGCTCTGGTCCGCGACGTCTCTCGACGCGAAGAAGAAGGGCGGCGCTGAACCCTCGGGCGCGGAGCTGGCCGCGGCCCGCGCGCGCGACGAAGCGACGCTGACGACGAGGCCGGACGACCCCGAAGCGCTCAACAACCTGGGCCTGACGCTCGAACGCATCGGACAGATTGACGAGGCCATCGCGCGCTTCTCCCGCGCCGTGCAGATCGGCCCCAACAACTGGGCGTACCACTTCAACCTGGCCCACGCCCTCGCGCAGCGACAAAGCTGGGATCGCGCGATCAGCGAATATCGGATTGCGGCGAGCCTGTATCCCACCGACGCGGCCACGCAGTGCAGCCTCGCGACCGTGCTCCAGAAGAAGGGCGACGACGCCGCGGCGATTCCGGTGTTCGAGAAGGCTGTCCAGCTGGCCCCGGCCGAGCCTGCGTGCCATCTGGCGCTGGCCACGAGCCTCGAGAAGGAAGGCCGCGCCGCGGACGCGCGGCGCGAGTATCAGCAGTATCTCGAGCTGGCGCCGTCTGCGCCCGATGCCGACACCGTGAAGTCCCATCTGGCGTCGCTCGGTGCCGGCCGTTCGTAGGGGGCAGGCCCTCAAGTAAGGGATAGTTCGCGCCGATACGATCTATCGCCATGCGTCCATTTTCACAACGTTGTCTCGTCGTCGTTCTGGCGGTGTCAGGGTGGGCAGGATTCTCCTATCCCGTTCAAGCTCAGGGACTTGGGGACGTAGCTCGCCAGGAGGAAGTGCGGCGGAAGGACATCAAGGCCCCGGCTAAGGTCTATACCAACAAGGACCTGGGTTCGGTGCCGGAGTCGTCGAGCGGCACGCTGTCAGCTCCCGGACCGGCGCCCGCGACGACGCCCAGCGAGACCGCCAAGGCTGACGACAGCAAGGACAAGGACGCCAAGGACCCGAAGAAGGGCGAGGCCTACTGGAGCGGGCGCAAGAAGGACCTGCAGTCGAAGCTCGACACCGACCAGACGCTCGCCGACGCCTTGCAAAGCCGGATCAATTCGCTCAACACGGACTTCGTCAATCGCGACGACCCGGTCCAGCGGGCCGGCATCGACCGCGATCGGCAGAAGGCCGCGAGTGAGCTCGATCGCCTGAAGAAGAGCGTGGCCGACGGCAAGAGAGCCCTCAGCGATCTCGAGGAAGAAGCGCGCAAGGCTGGCGTCCCCGCCGGCTGGCTGCGGTGAGCCCACGCCCGAGAGCGGCCGCTCCTCCGATTCTGCTGGTGGAGGACAAGGACTCGCTGCGGACGATGCTGCGCCTCGCACTCGAGGCGCAGGGGCACACGGTCATCGAGGCGCGCGACCAGCCCGAAGCTGTAGCCGCCCTGGAGAGCACGCGGCCGGGCGTCGTGCTCTCCGACCTCCGGCTGCCCAACGGGGACGGGTTCGGCGTCCTCCGCGCCGCCAAGGAGCTCGATCCCGAAATGCCCGTCATCGTCATGACGGCGTTCGGCAGCATCCAGGACGCCGTCTCCGCCATGCGCGAAGGCGCGTTGGACTTCCTCGCCAAACCGGTCGATCCCGATCATCTGCTGCTGATGGTCGAGCGTGCGCTCGCGCAGCGGCGCCTGGCGACCGAGAACATCCTGCTGCGCGAGGAGCTCGCCGCGCGACGGGGCGCGCCGCAAATCATCGGAGAAGATCCCGGGTTGCACCAGGTGACGGTCGCGCTCCAGCGGGCCGCCGGCACCGACACGACGGTGCTGCTCGAGGGCGAGAGCGGAACCGGCAAGGAGCTGTTTGCACGCGCGCTCCACATGCTCAGCCAGCGCGCGGACGGCCCGTTTGTCGCGATCAACTGCGCGGCGATCCCCGAGAACCTGCTCGAAACCGAGCTCTTCGGCTACGAGAAGGGCGCGTTCACGGGCGCCGCCGCCAGGAAGCCCGGCAAGTTCGAGCTCGCCCACCGGGGCACGCTGTTTCTCGACGAGATCGGCGAGCTTCCGCTCGCGCTGCAGGCGAAGATCCTGCGCGCGCTCGAGCAGAAGCGGTTCGAACGCGTCGGCGGGACGGCCCAGCTGCAGGTGGACGTGCGCGTGGTCGCGGCCACCAACCGCAACCTGAAGGCGGCCGTGGCCGCGCGACAGTTCCGCGAGGACCTGTTCTTCCGGCTGTCCGTGTTCCCGATCACCATCCCGCCCCTGCGCGATCGTCCCGACGATATCGGGATGCTGGCCACGCACTTCATCGAGCGCTTCAGCCGCGACCAGAACAAGAAGCCGCTGATGCTGGCGCCATCCGCGATCGAGGCGATGGCGGCGTACCCGTGGCCTGGCAACGTGCGCGAGCTGCAGAACTGCATCGAGCGAGCGGTCATCCTGACCGAGGGCGACACGATTCACGCGCGCCACCTGAACCTGTCGTTCAAGGACACCACGCCCGCCGTGGACGAGAGCCCCTGGTCCCAGATCGACTTGTCGGGAACGCTTGCCGGCGCCACGCAGCGCGTGATCGCCGAGGTTGAGCGCCGCAAGATCGAGCAGGCCCTCAAGGACGCCGGGGGCAACCGCGCCAGGGCCGCCGACGTCCTTCAGGTCGGATTCAAGGCCTTCACCGCGAAGCTCCGGGAATACGGTCTCGACGCTACTTCCTGAAGCCGAGGCGGAGGAGGGCCGCCTTGATTTCCTTCTCCGTGACATCGTCCACGATGGACGTGCCGCCGATGCCGGTCGGCAGGACGAAGTGCAGCCGTCCCGCGACGACCTTCTTGTCGTGCCGCATGGCTTCGAGCATCCTGGCAGCGGAGAGGTCGGCGATCGGCGGCAGGGGCCCCAGGCGGGTGATCAGGCCGGCCAGCGCCTCGCGATCCGCCGCCGGCATGACGTTGCGGCGCGCGGCGATCTCGGCGGCCACCAGCATGCCGTAGGCCACGGCTTCTCCGTGCCTGAACCGCTTGTACTTCGTCACGGCCTCGAGGGCGTGACCTGCGGTGTGGCCGAAATTGAGAATCCGCCGGAGCCCCGCCTCCTTCTCGTCCGCGGCGACGACGCTCGCCTTGATCTGGCACGATTCGGAGATGATCGCGGTGAGCGCGGCCGGGTCGCGATCGAAGATCAGGTTGAGGTCGCGGCCGATCCGTTCGAAGAGCCCCGGGCTCGACGTCACGCCGTATTTCACGACTTCGTAGAGCCCCGCCCGGAACTCGCGCCTCGGAAGCGTGCCCAGCACGGACGGATCGACGATCACGCCGTGCGGCTGATAGAACGATCCAATCAGATTTTTGCCAAGCGGATGGTTGACGCCGACCTTGCCGCCGACGGCGCTGTCCACCTGCGCGAGCAGCGTCGTCGGCACGTGCACCAGCGGGATGCCCCGCAGATAGGTGGAGGCCGCGAATCCGGCCATGTCGCCGATGACGCCGCCGCCGAACGTCACGAGCGTCGAACTCCGATCCGCCTCCGCCTTGACCAGTGCGTCGTACACCCGGGCGACCGTCGCGAGCTGTTTGAACCGTTCGCCGTCGGGGATGAGAATCGGCTCTACGCCGTGCGTGCCCCGCGCCACGCGCGCGCCGTGGAGCCGCCACACACCCGGACTCGACACCACGAAACGGCGGGCCGGAACCTTGAGGTCGTCGAGCAGCCGCCCCACCCTGTCGAGGGAGCCGTCGTCGATCGTGATCGCGTATTTGCGAGAGGGAGTAGGGACGTCGATGCGGACAGGGGGCATGAAGACCGGATGGTAGGATAACACCGCGTGCATCTCTCCCCGGATTTCATCGTCATCGGCAGCGGCATTGCCGGGCTGCGGGCGGCGATTGCGCTCGCGCCCGTCGGCCGCGTCCTGATCCTCACCAAGGCCGAGCCGACCGAAAGCAACACCGGCTACGCGCAGGGCGGCATCGCCGTCGCGCTCGGCGAGGACGACAGCCCGGCGCTCCACGGGGCGGACACGATCAAGGCGGGCGACGCGCTCTGCGACGAAGAGGCCGTGCGCGTGCTGGTCGAGCAGGGCCCGCCCTACGTTACCGAGCTCGTCGAGTGGGGCACCCGCTTCGATCGCGACGCGGAGGGCCGCCTGTCGCGAGGACGGGAAGCCGCCCACAGCGTCCGGCGCGTGCTGCACGCAGGCGACACGACGGGACGGGAGATCGCCCGCGTCCTGTGGCGCCGCGTCAGCGCCCTGCCCACGGTCGAAACGGCGAACCACGCGCTGGTCACCGAGCTCCTCGTCGAAGACGGGCGCGTGGCCGGCGTCAGGTTCTTCGATCAGCTCGGGTTCCCGAGGGACGCGCGGGCGCGGGCCACGCTGCTCGCGACAGGCGGGGCGGGACATGTCTTCAAAGAAACCACGAATCCGCCCGTAGCGACCGGCGACGGTGTGGCGCTCGCGTTTCATGCCGGGGCCTGCGTCGCGGACCTCGAGTTCGTTCAGTTTCACCCCACGGCGCTCAATGTCCGGGGCGCCCCGCGGTTTCTGATTTCAGAAGCGCTGCGCGGCGACGGCGCCAGGCTGATCAACGGCCGGGGCGACGCGTTCATGGGCAACTACCATCCCGACGGCGACCTCGCGCCGCGCGACGTCGTCGCCCGGAGCATCGTGCGCGAGATGGAGCGGACGGGCGGGTTGGTGTTTCTCTCGCTCTCGCACCTGGACCCGGCCTACGTCGTCCACCGGTTCCCGACGATCGCCGACATGTGCCGCCAGATCAACCTCGACCTGGCCACCGATCCGATTCCCGTCGGGCCCGCGGCGCACTACATCATGGGAGGCGTCGGAACGGACCACTGGGGCCGGACGTCCATCCCGGGCCTGTTCGCCGCCGGCGAGGTGGCCTGCACGGGCGTTCACGGCGCCAACCGTCTGGCCAGCAACTCACTGCTCGAGGGACTGGTGTTCGGCGCACGGGCGGCGACGGCAATGCAGCAGGTCGATGGCGGTCAGTGGTCAGTGGCCGGTGAGCAGTGGCCAGTGGTCAGTGGTGAAGCGGCAGTGGCCATTGGCCAGTGGGCCGTTGCCGACCACCGATCACCGATCACTGACCACCGATCCGCGACCACCGAGCACCGGCCCCTGACCACCAGCGAAGTCCGCGATCTGATGTGGAAGTCCGTCGGACTGTTCCGAACGGGCGAGGGCATGCGCGATGCCGGCGCGAAACTCGAAGCGGCGTACCGTGCTCATCGCCGCGCGCTCGACGATGCGCGCGCTGATGATGCAGACGCCTGGAAACAGTTCAATCTCGTGACGGTGGCGCGGTTGATCGCGCGCGCCGCGCTGCGGCGGCAGGAGAGCCGCGGCGCCCACTACCGGCAGGATTTTCCGGAGAGGGACGATGTACACTGGAAAGTCCACCTCGTAGATCACATCGACGCATATGGCGAAAAACGACAAGACTGAGAACCCGGAGAAATCCGGAAAGAAAGACTCGTTCGTCACCGAGATCACCCCGCGGTCGCAGGACTTTTCGCGCTGGTACCTCGACGTCGTCCAGCGGGCCGAGCTGGCGGACTATTCGCCGGTGAAGGGCTGCATGGTGATCCGCCCGTACGGCTATGCCATCTGGGAACTGCTGCAGCAGGCTCTCGATTCGCGCATCAAGGCCACCGGGCACGTCAACGCGTACTTCCCGCTGTTCATTCCGAACAGCCTGCTGACGAAAGAGGCGGAGCACGTCGAGGGCTTCGCGCCGCAGGTGGCGTACGTGACCCACGGCGGCGGCGAGGAACTGGAAGAAAAGCTCGTGGTCCGGCCGACCTCCGAAGCGATTATCGGCACGATGTACGCGAAGTGGGTGCAGTCGTGGCGCGACCTGCCCATTCTCATCAACCAGTGGGCCAACGTCGTGCGGTGGGAGAAGAAGACGTTTCCGTTCATCCGCACGACGGAGTTCCTCTGGCAGGAGGGGCACACCGCCCACGAGACGGCTGAAGAGGCGGAGGCGGAAACGCTCAAGATCCTCGACCTGTACACGGAGGTGTGCGAGTCGGTGCTGGCGATGCCCGTGCTGAAAGGGCGGAAGTCGGACAGCGAGAAGTTTGCCGGCGCGCTGCGCACGTACTCGATTGAAGCGCTGATGGGCGACGGCCGGGCGCTGCAGGCGGGCACGTCGCACAACCTCGGCCAGAACTTCGCGAAGGCATTCGACATCTCGTTCCAGGCCCGCGACAAGAGCGTCCAGCACGTCTGGGGCACCTCGTGGGGCGTGACGACGCGGCTGGTCGGCGGCGTCATCATGGTCCACGGCGACGACAGCGGCCTCGTCCTGCCGCCGCGGATCGCGCCATACCAGGTCGTCATCGTGCCAATCGGCCGCGACAACTGGCGCGAAACCGTGCTGCCGACGGCCGAAGCGATCCGGCAGCAGCTGGTCGATGCGGGCGTCCGTGTCACGCTCGACGAACGAGACGAGCGCCCCGGCTGGAAATTTTCGGAATGGGAGATGCGCGGCGTGCCGCTGCGGCTCGAGATCGGGCCCAAGGACATCGAGAAATCCCAGGTGCTCCTGGCCCGCCGCGATACGCGTGAAAAGCTGGGGGTGCCGATCGACGGCCTCGCCGCCCGTGTGGTGGAACTGCTGAACGACATTCAACGAACGCTCTTCGAGCGCGCCGTTGCGTTTCGCGACCAGCATACCCAGCAAGCGGACACCTACGACGCGTTCAAGCAGATGCTCGAGGGTCGTCCGGGGTTCGTCCTGGCGCCCTGGTGCGGATCGGCCGCCTGCGAAGCGCAGATCAAGACCGACACGCAGGCGACGATCCGGAACATCCCGATGAACCCGGCGAAAGCCGAGGGCTCGTGCGTGCGGTGTGATTCCCCGGCCGAGTTCGTCGTGCGTTTCGCGAAGTCCTATTAGGAGGGCGGCCCTTTCGGGCCGGCCGAACGCGGGCCTGAAAGGCCCGCGTTCCCGGCACCCCAGCGCTTCTCGATCTTCTTCATCACCGCGTGGCGCCGCGTCAGGCCCTCGCGTGCAACGATGGCCTGGAACGTGTCGGCCAGATGCTCACGCCACCACGTGTCCGTGGCGTGCCCGTGCGCTGCGGCAATGGCTTCGAGGCACGACGCATCGCCCGCAATCGAGAGCGCCGCCAGAAACTCCACCGGCAGGGGCGTTGATGCGGCTTCGAGGGCTTCTCGCAGGTCGTAGAGGCCGACCCGGCTCGAGCGCTTGGCCAGGGCGACGTGCGCGGTTCCCCGCGCCCGCGTCCATTCGCCGCGCGCCGCCGCCGGCGCCCCGGCTTCCCGTTCGCGAAGCCGCTCGATGATGCGGTGAAGGGTCGGCAACGGGACAGCGGTCCCTGCCGTGGTCAGCAGGCGCCGCAGCGTCTCCGGGTGTTCGGGAAGCCCGGCCTCGGCCGCCTCGTGCAGTTGATCTGCTGCCGGCGCCTCTGCCGGCGGCCCTGCCGGTCTGGCTAACGCGCCGACACACTCCCGGATAGCGACGCTCGGATCGGCCGCCAGCGTCTCCCAGAGGGGCCTGAGCGTCGCCGCCTTGAGGTCGCTGACCGCCGTGACCGCGGCCAGCCGCACCGCCTCGGGGCGTGCGCGGTCGAGTGCAATTGCGGTCAGCCGGTCGAGCACGGCGGGGTCCCGTCGGCCCTTGAGGAATACCCGTGCGAGGGCCACGGCGCCCGCCGCGACGCCGGCGTCGGCGTCCAGCGCCGCCCGCAGCGCCGCGTCGAGCGCCCGCTCGTCGGCGAGGGCCTCGAGCGCCCGGATAGCCGCGAGACGGGCCGTGGGGCCCTTCTCCGCGTCGCCAACGAGGGCCACGAGGCTCTCCACGGCGCGCGGGCCAATCACGGTCAGCCGGGCGATTGCCGCTTCGCGGGTGACATCGCTCGGAGACGCCAGATCGGCCGTCAGCGCGTCAATGGACGCGGCGGACGACTTCCTGATGGGCACGCCTGATCAAAACACAAACGGCCGGCCTGTGCTCGTGCACAGGCCGGCCGTTGGCTGAGAAGAAGGGTCGGACGAAGCTACTGAACGCTCACGGTGAGCGCGGCGCGGCGGTTCAGCCGGCGCGTCTCTTCGCGCGAGTTGTCGTACTTAGGTGCTTCCTCGCCGTAGCTGCGCGTCTGCATCCGGGCCGCCGGAACGCCTCGCGAGATGAGGTAGTCGCGCACGCTCGCGGCGCGCCGGTCGCCGAGCGCCAGGTTGTACTCCGCCGTGCCGATGCTGCAGGTGTGGCCTTCGATGACGATGTTGCGGCCGGGGTTCGCCTGGAGCTTCGTGACCGCATCGTCGAGGAGCCGCAGCGCCTCGGGACGCAGGGTCGAGCGGTCGAAGTCGAAGTAGACATCGTCGAAGGTCAGCTGGGCCACCGGCGCCGGCCGCGTGACCTGGATGTTGACCGTATCGGACGCCGTCTTTTGGTCGGTCGGGCACGTGACCGTCACGGTAACCGGGACCGCGCCCTCCTGGTTCGGGGCGGTGAACACCGTCTGGCGCGCGGTCGGGTTCGCGAACGTGCCGCTCGGCGCCGTCCAGCGATACGTCACGGCGCAATTGATCGAGCTTGTCGCAGTCGCCGTCACGGTCGAGGTTCGTCCGACTTCAACCGATGTCGGATCGGCCTGGGCCCGGACCGAGAGGTTGTGGGCCGGAGGCCGGCGCCGGCGCCGGCGCGGGTGTCGGTGTGGGCGGCGGCGGTGGCGGCGGCACGTACTTCCGGACGCCAGGGTGATAGCCGATCCGCACCTGCCAGTCCCAGTAGTCGCCGAACGGGGAGTCGTGGAGAATCGGAACGTCCATCCACACGCGACTGTGTCGGGACGTTCCAGCTCACGCCCACGCCGAGGAAGAACCCCTTCGGCGCCTGGTAGGTGGCCCCGATGGTCGCGCGCGTAATGTTTTCCGTGTCAACGACCAGCGGAGGCAGCGATCTGTCGGGCGCGGCAGGAAACGCCCCCGGGGTGTAGCTGGCCGTGCCGCTCGAATTCGCGATGCCGTTCAGTTCCGCCGTCAGGCGAAGCTGACTGCGCGACGGAAATCCGGCACCCACGCCGTACCGGAACGCCCCGCTCGGAAGGTCGAACTGGTCGGGGCTGCCGCGGAACTCGTAGCCGAAGTAGCTGGACACTTCAGCCTTCGCCAGTTCCTTACTCGCGACAAAGTCCAGGAAGAAGTCGGCCATGCCCGTGCCGATGCCGTCGTCGGAATTGGCCGTCGGCAGCTTCACCATGAACTTGACGGCAAGCGCAGCCGGCTTGGGAGTGGCCTGTGACCAGAAGTTCACCTTGGCGCCCAGGTAGACGTCGCCGAAGTTGTCGCCGGTCCACCCGGTGTGGACGCGGGGATACCGATCGACGAACCCGCCATACTTCGGGTCGGCGACAAAGAGCGGCCGGAGGTCGCGATCGATGCGCGTGTCGAAGAGAATCGACCCGAAGATTTCCGTGCGGCCCTTGAGGCCGTACGCGAATGTGCCGGAGAAGTCGCCGATGTTCGTGTAGCCCTGAATGTAGTTGGTGCCTCGACGGTAGCCGCTGACCGACCACTTGCCTGCGGGCAGTACCTCGGCCGTAGGCAGGAACCACAGGCCGGTATCGCCGTAGAAGGTCGTCGTCGCCGGGCGGGTGTTATCCGCAGTTGTTGAGCTTGCCTGGTTGGTCTGGGCGCCGGCTGTCAGAGCGGTAAGAACGAAGAACCCGGCAGCTAGAGTGAGTGTGCGGAACGTTGTCGTCATAAGGAGATCAGCCTTCTCCCCTCAGGATAAGACGAAATCCGCGAAATTACTAGCTGATTTCGCGCTTTGGAGTGACGATCCATGCAATGAGGATGCTCAGCGCGTAAAGGCCGAGCATCGGCGCCGCAAAGATCGACTGCGTGATCATGTCGCCGCTCGGTGTGATGACGGCCGCCACCACGAAGATCGCAAGGACGGCGTACTTGGTATTGCGGAGCAGGAAGCGCGCCGTCACCAGGCGCATCTTCGCGAGGAAGAACACCACCGTCGGCATCTGAAACACGAGGCCCATACCGATCAGCATCTTCGAGTAGAGGTCGAAGACGTCCTCGAGCCTCGGCATGAAGATCAGATCAGCCGTATTGAAGCTCGCAAAGAACGTCATCATGAACGGGAAGATGATGTAGTGGTTGAACGCCGCGCCGCCGACGAATCCGATCGTCGACATCAGGACGAACGGCACGGCAAACCGCTTCTCGTTCGCGTAGAGCCCCGGCGCGATGAACAGCCACACCTGATACATGATCCAGGGCGACGCCAGCACGATGCCGACGATCAATCCGATCTGCACGTAGAGCCCGAACGCTTCGCCGGGCTGCGTGTAGATCATCCGGCTGCCCGCCGGCAGCAGACGCCAGGTCGGCGTCAGGATGAAGTTGACGATCGGGTTGATGAAGAAGAAGCCGAGGCCGACACCGATCGCGATCCCGAGCACGGATTGCACGATGCGTTTCCGGAGCTCGTCCAGGTGCTCCAGAAACGACATCTTTCCCCCAGCCTCTTCATCGTCTTCGAGATCGGGCTGGAGGGCCCCCGACTGAGGGCCTGGGAACTGCACTAAGGCCACGGAAGGAGCTAAGCAGTCTTATCGGCGTGCTGGGCGACGGGGTCCGCGGTCGGGTGCGGATCGGGCGTCGTGGAGGGGGCCGGTGCCGGCGTGGTGGTCCGCTGCTCCTCCATACGGATCTCTTCTTCGAGCGTGCTCTTGAGCTCGTTCGAGGCTCGCTTGAATTCGGCCAGGCTCTTGCCGAGCGATTTGCCTAATTCAGGCAGCTTGCGGGGGCCGAAGATGATCAGCGCGATGACGAAAATCACGATGAGCTCCGGCATGCCAAGCGAACCAAACATGGTGTTCTCCTGCTTCACGTCATTATAGGAACCGCACTGCAAACGGGTCAAGGAGTTCCGCGGCGGCCTGTACCCGGAAGTCGTTGCCCGTAAGGAAGTTATCTGCTAGCATGCCTGACATGCGACGTTACCGCTCTCTGTCCATCGTCGTGTCTGCCATCGCCGTGTCCGCGCTGGTCGGCGGGTTCTTCGGCAAGAGCCTGCTCGCCGACGACAAGGTGCCGGATCACTACAAGGCGTTCACGGCCGCGCTGAGCGCCATCGAATCCGGCTACATCGACAAGATCGATTCGGATCGCCTGGTGTACGGCGCGGTGCGGGGCATGCTCTCCACGCTCGATCCGCATTCGAGCTTCTTCGACCCGCGCGAGTACGCGCAGATGCGCGAGCGGCAGGAAGGGCACTACTACGGCATCGGGATCCAGATCAGCGCCGTGGACGGCGACATCATCGCGCAGTTCGTGTTCGAGGGATCGCCGGCCCACAAACAGGGCGTGCGGCAGGGCGACGTCATCGCGAACATCGCGGGCGAGGGCACGAAGGGCTGGAACACCGATCAGGCGATGAAGAAACTCCGCGGCGCGCGCGGCACGCCGGTGCAGATTTCGCTGCGGCGCCGTGGGTACGCGCAGGTCATCAACGTGGAGCTCGTGCGCGACGAAATCACCATCCCCACCGTCCCGGCGTTCTTCATGATCGACGCGACGACGGGGTACGTGCAGCTGCGCGACTTCGGCGAGAACACCGACCGCGATCTGCGCCGCGCGCTGCAGGCGCTCGCGCCGAAAGGCATGCGCCGGCTGCTGCTCGACATCCGCAACAATCCGGGCGGCCCGCTCGACCAGGCCATCAAGGTCGTCAACGAGTTCATGCCGCGCGGCAAGATGATCGTCTACACGCGCGGCCGCGTGTCCAACTCCGACCAGGATTACCGCGCGACCGAAGACGGTCAGTTCACCGACATCCCGATCGTCGTCATGGCGAACCGCAGCAGCGCGAGCGCGTCGGAGATCGTCACGGGCGCGCTGCAGGATCACGACCGCGCCTATGTCGTCGGCGAAACGACGTTCGGCAAGGCGCTCGTGCAGTCCATCTACCGCATCAGTGGCGGGGCGGGGCTCGCGCTCACCACCGCGCACTACTACACGCCGAGCGGGCGCCTCATCCAGCGGCCGTGGGACGTGAGCTTCGACGAGTACCTCACGTACACCATGCGCGACCAGGACGCCAACAAGGCGCACAACGCGAGCGATCTGAAGCACACGGATGCGGGGCGCCCGGTCTATAGCGGCGGCGGCATCGAGCCGGACAAGCGCGTGGCCGGACCGCTCGAAGGGTTCGACCCGACCCGGTTCGGCAGGGGCCTGAGCGCCCGCGGATCGTTCGCCGTCTACGCGGCGAAGTTCACGGCGGACGGCGACACGCGGGTTTCCCAGTCATCGACCGGCCGCAAGACGGTCAAACCCAACTTCGTCGTCGACGACGCGATGGTGGCGGACTTCCGCGAGCAGCTGAAGGCCGATCGTGTTCGCATCGACGAGGAGGCGTTCACGAAAGACCTGGAGTTCATCAAGGCGATGCTCCGGTTCGAGATCGATCGGGCGCTGTTTGGCGTCGCCGAAGCGCGGCGCCACCTGATCGAGGTGGATCCGCAGGCGCGCGTCGCGCTCACGATGTTCGGCGAGGCACAGCGGCTGTCCGACCTCTCGCGGGCGCCCGCCAAGGCCGCGCACTAAGCAGAAGGAGGGCGGGGCTTTCAGCCCCGCCGAGGCGGCCCTGAAAGGGCCGCCCTACGGGTTCGTTCGCACGGCCGATTGGGGCAAGTAACCACAACGAATAGGGCGTCAGATTGCCCTTGCCCCAATAGATAGGCCTTGCTACACTGGCGACCGCTTGGCGGCTCGGGGCCGCCTTCCGACTCACGGAAGGCGAAGTAGCCGCAGAATCGGTCTCGTTGTCAGTCTGTCACCCAGCCAGCTTCCCGCACATTGAGGCATCAGTGTCGATGCCGTGGTGTACACCATGCGTCTCGAACGTCTAGAGATCAACGGGTTCAAATCGTTCTCCGACCGCTCGGAGCTGGCCTTCGACAAGGGCGTGACCGCCATCGTCGGGCCGAACGGCTGCGGCAAGAGCAACGTCGCTGACGCCATTACGTGGGTGATGGGCGAGCAGAGCGCCAAGAGCCTGCGCGGCGAGCGGATGGAAGACGTGCTTTTCAGCGGCAGCGACGCACGGAAGCCGACGGCGTCGGCCGAAGTCCGGCTGCGTTTCAGCGGTGTGCTGAAGAACCTGACGGGGCCCGCGCTTCCGGGAATTGACGATGGCGCGCCGCACGAAAACGGCCACGCCGGAAACGGTCACAACGGCAATGGCCATCACGGCAACGGGACGAATGGGAACGGGGCGAACGGCAACGGCCACGAACCGGTTCCGTTCGTCGCTTCCGGGATTGCGCGTCAGGATGCGGTTCTCACGCGCGCCGAGGCCGAGGAACTGATTCAGTCGGTCGCGCGCGAAGTGGAAGTGACGCGGCGTCTCTACCGGTCGGGCGAGAGCGAGTACCTGATCGACGGCCAGGTCTGCCGCCTGCGCGACGTGCACGAGCTGCTGATGGACACGGGCCTCGGCGCGAAGGCGTACGCGATCATCGAGCAGGGCAAGATTGGCCTCATTCTGAGCTCGAGGCCGACCGACCGCCGCCAGCTGATCGAAGAAGCGGCCGGCGTCACCCGGTACAAGTCCCGCCGCCGTGCGGCGGAGCTCAAGCTCGAAGCCGCGCGGCAGAACCTGACCCGCATCGACGACATCGTGTTCGAGGTCGAAAAGCAGCGCGGGACGCTGAAGCGGCAGGCCGGCAAGGCGAGACGCTACCAGAAGCTTCGCGACGAGCTGCGCCGCTGCGAGAAAGTCCTGCTGGCGCGCAAGTATCGGCAGCTTGCCGAGACGATCGCGTCGGCGCGCGCGCAGCTCTCGGAGGCCCGGGTGCGCGAGTCGGCCGCGGCCGCGCAGGTCGCCGAAGTCGAATCCAACCTGAGCCGGCTGCGCATCGAGCTGGTCGAAGCCGAGTCGAAGTCCACCTCCACTCGCGAGGCCGCCCACGCGTGCGAGCTCACCATCAACCGTCAGCAGCAGCAGATCGCGTTCGACGATGAGCAGGCGAAGGCGCACGACGCCCGCGTCGCGGCCGTCGTGGCCGAGGCGGAGGCCCTCGAGGCGCGCCGTGAGCCGGCACGTGCCGCTCTCGAAGCGCGGCGGGTCGCGGCGGCCGACGCCAACATCGAGCGCGACCGCGCGGCGGCCATGCTCGCGGCCGGCTCGGAGGCATACGATTCGGCCCACCGCGAGATCGAAGGGCTCGAGGCCGATGTCGAAGCGGCGCGGAGCGAGGTGTTCTCGGCGATCAACTCCGCCACGGCCCTGCGCCATGCGCTCGAGCATGCGGCGTCCACACGGGATCGTGTAGGCGAGACGCTGTCGAAGCTCGACGTCGAGACCAACGACGCGCGGGTGGAGTCTGACCGCATCGGCGCGGAGCGGGATGCGGCCGCCGAAGCCCTGCGGCGGGCCCAGCACGGGATCGAGGAGACGCGGATCGCGCGGACCGCGCGCGAATCGGAGCTGGCGAGCGCGCGCATCGAGCACGAGTGGCGCGCGCGCATGGTGCGCTCGGGCGAACAGGAGCTGGCGGGCCTCGAAGCGCGCCTGAAATCGCTCGAGGAGCTCGAAGCCGCGCGTGCGGGTTACGGAGACGCCGCGCGCACGCTGCTGGCGCAGGCCAACGGCAAGGTGTCGCAGAAGGGCGCGGTCGCGGACTACCTCGAAGTGGATCACGGGTACGAGCGGGCAGTCGAGGCCTGCCTCGCGGACCTGCTCCAGCACGTCATCGTCGAACGCCAGGAGCACGCGGCCGCAGGCTTCGGCCTGGTGCGCGAAGCCGGCGCCGGCCGCTGCGGGTTCCTGATTGCCGCCCCGGAGGCGGCTGAGGGGCCCACGACGGTCTGGGGCCGGACCGACGCGGCGCCGCCCGAGGGCGTGGTGGCGTTGTCGTCCGTCGTGCGCGTCAACGGCGCGTATGGCGGCGCCATTCAGCGCGCGATCGGGGATGCGTGGATCGCCGAGTCGTACGACCGCGCGGTTGACAGCAGCAGCCTCACCGCTCTGCCGGTCGTGACGCACGACGGCGACGTGTTCCACGGACCGCACCTGGTCTCGGGCGGACTCCATGAGGCGGCCCGGGGCATTCTCGAGACCAAGGGCGAAATCAAGGAACTGCGCGGCCGGATTCAGGCCCAGCGCGAGACGCTCGCCAGCCTCGCCGCCGAAACCGCGGCGCTCGACGCCGCGATCGTCCAGGCGTCGAATGCGATCGCGGCCCTCGCGGCCGAGCACCACAAGCAGGAAAAGGCGGTCGTGGCGCAGGAGGCGCAGCTCCAGCACGCGCAGGACGAGACGGGCCGCCTCGCCCTGAAGAACGAGCAGCTCAGCCGCGAGCGCCGGCAGGCCGAAGAGGAGCGCGAGGCGATCGACCGGCGCCAGGGCGAAGCCCGCGAGTCGATCGCGAGGCTGGAAAACGATCAGCGGGCGGCCGACGATCGGCTGACCGCCGCGCAACGCAGCCTGTTCGAGGCGCGCGAGGCCGCCGAAGATCTCAGCCAGCGCGCGGCCGAAGCCCGCGCCGCTCACGCGGCCCTCGTCGAACGCGCGGCGGCGCTGGCCTCCGAGGTGGAGCGCCTCGAGGAAGCTGGCGCTGAACTGGAAGCGCGAGCGGTCGCGCTCGCGGCCGAACGCGACGAGACGCGCCGGCGCATCGACGAGTTGCACGCCGCCGTCGCCGCCGGCAAGGCGAAGCTCGACGCGGATGTGCGCGCGCTCGAGGGGCTGAAGCAGGACGTCCGCGATGCCGACGAGGCCGTCGCCGCGCGCCGGGCCGGCGCCGACGAGCACGAGATTCTCATCAAGGATCGCCGGGCCGTTCTCGAAACGGCCCGCGGCGCCGTGGCCGAACTGGATCTCGCACGCGCCACCGCCGAAAGCGACCTGTCGCACCTCGCGGCGTCGTCACTCGAGCTCCTGCAGTCGACCATCGACGAAGTCGTCGTCGAGGTGGAAGAGCTCGAACGCCAGGGCGGCGCGGCGCCAGACTCGCGCGTGGTCTGCGCGACCGACGACGCGGAGGACATGGACGAAGACAGGGAAGACGCCGCCGCGGGCACCGCCATGGCCGACGCCACCGAGCGTGCGCTCAGCGCCGAAGAGGCCATCACCACGCTGCGCGCCAAGATCGATCGCCTCGGTCCCGTCAACATGATGGCGATCGAACAGTTCGACGAACTGGAGTCGCGGCACGGATTCCTCACGACGCAGCGCAAGGACCTGACCGAGTCCATCGCCCAGACGAGCGAGGCGATCAAACGCATCGACGAGACGACCCGCCAGCGCTTCGCCGAGGCGTTCACGGCGATCAACCGCAACTTCCAGGAAACCTTCAGCACGTTGTTCGGCGGCGGCCGCGCCGGCCTGACACTGCTCGACGAGAACGACCCGCTCGAAAGCGGCATCGAAATCATCGCGCAGCCCCCGGGCAAGCGGCTGCAGAGCGTGCAGCTGCTGTCCGGCGGCGAGAAGGCGCTGACCGCCATCGCCCTGATGTTCGGCCTCTTCAAGTTCAAGCCGAGCCCGTTCTGCCTGCTCGACGAAATCGATGCCCCGCTCGACGACGCGAATATCGGCCGGTTCGTCGAGATGCTGAGGAGCATGCTGCGCCATACCCAGTTCATCCTCATCACCCACAACCGCAAGACCATGGAGATCGCCGACCGCCTCTACGGGGTCACCATGGAGGAGCCGGGGGTCTCGAAATTGATATCCGTCCAATTGAACTGAAGGGCCCGGCCGCGCGTATGTACGTCCGGAGGCGTGCCATGGTGATTCACGGCCTGCGGCGGCGATCTCGGCGTTCCCTTGCGGCGGGGCTGGTGTCCGTGGCCCTGGCCGCCGTGGTCCTGTCGGGCTGCGGCATCCCGGTCGGCCCCCGCGGTCCCAGGGTCTCCGAGACCTGGACGCATACCTACCCCCTGAGCAAGACCGGCGAGGTCACGATCGTCAACGCCAACGGTCGCATCGAGGTCGAGGGGGTGGAGGGCGATACCGTCGAAGTCCAGGCCGAGAAGATCGCCCGGGGCGCGACCGAGCAAATCGCGCGCGACCTCCTGCCGCGGATTCCGATCGACGAGCGCGTCACGCCCGACTTCGTTTCCGTCGAAACCCGGCGCCTCAACGGCTTCCTGATCGGCGCCAGCTACGAAGTGCGCTACCGGGTGAAGATGCCGCGGAGCGCGACCCTGCGCGCCACCACCGTCAACGGGGGCGTCTGGGTGAAAGCGATGGAGGGACGCGTCATCGCGAGGACGACAAACGGCGGCATCATGGCCACTGAAATGAGCGGCGCCGTCGAAGCCCGATCCGTGAACGGCGGGGTTCGAGTCCAGTTTGCGTCGCTCGGCACCGAGTCCGTCGAGCTGCGAACCGTGAACGGCGGCGTCCGTGTGGCGCTCCCCCAGGCGGCGAAGGCCACGGTCAGTGCGTCGTGGGTCAACGGCGGCATCAACCTGTCGGGACTGCAGTTCGAGGTCCGCGAGCAGGCCCGGCGCCGCTTCGAGGGCCGGTTGAACGGCGGCGGCGCGAACGTGGAGGTCGCCACCGTTAACGGCGGTATCACCCTGAGCACGGAGCTCGACAGGTCATCGGGGCCAGGGAAGGGGTGGGACGAGCTGACCCCGGAGAAGCCTCCCGACGAGCACGAACTGCACGAACTGCATGAACTGCATGAACGAAGATAAGGCCAGCCGCTATCACCGGCTCAAGCGGCAGGTCAGCGTCGCGTCGATTGCGTGGACGTTGGCCGTGCTCGCCGGCCTGCTCCTCACGGGCTCCAGTCTTTCACTTCGCAGCACGGCCGAACACGCAGCGCAGATAGGCCCCGGCGCCGGCGCCGCCACGTTCACGGTCGTCGTCTACGTCGCCCTGCTGGTCGCCCTTGTCGAGAGCCGGCGCCCTGCCGCTCGCCTTCTACGGCGACTACCTGCTGGAGCGGCGCTACGGCCTTTCGAATCAGCGTCTCGGCGGGTGGCTGCTCGATCAGGCCAAGGCGTTTGGCCTCGAGCTGCTCTTTGCGTGCGCAGGTGCGGCGATCCTGTACGCCGTCATCCGGTATTCGCCGGACGGCTGGTGGCTGCCGGCCGGCGCGGTCTTTTCCGTCATCATCGTCGGCCTGGCGAACGTCGCGCCCGTGCTGCTGCTGCCGCTTTTTTCACCGGTGAAACCGCTCGACCGCGAGTCGCTGCGGACGCGGCTCGTCGGCCTCGCCGATCGCGCGGGCGCCCGTGTGCTGGGCGCGTACGAGTGGGGCCTGAGCGAGAAGACGAAGAAGGCCAACGCGGCGCTGACGGGCATCGGCTCGACACGGCGCATCCTCGTGTCGGACACGATGCTCGCGGAGTACTCGGACGAGGAGATCGAGGTCGTCCTGGCGCACGAGCTCGGCCACCACGTGCACGGCGACATCTGGAAAGGCATCTTCTTCGAGAGCCTGCTGATCCTGGCGGGCTTCTACATGGGGGCGCGCGTTCTCAGCGCGTTGGCGGGCGCGTTCTCGCTGCGCGACGTCGCCGACGTCGCCGGCTTGCCGCTGCTGTTGCTCGCGGCCGGCGGCGTGTCGCTCGTGATGCTGCCGCTGGCGCACGCCCTCTCGCGGGCATTCGAGCGGAAGGCCGATCGGTTTGCCCTCGCGCTGACGCGCAATCCCGCCGCGTTCATCTCCGCGATGCGGCGCCTTGCCGCGCAGAACCTCGCCGAAGAACAGCCCTCCGTGCTCGTGCAGTGGCTATTCCACAGCCACCCGCCGGTCGCGGGAGCGGATCGCTGCCGCGCAGGCCTTTACCCGTAGCGTCCGCCTTTAGGCGGACGTCCGTCCGGCTGAAGCCGGACGCTACGGCTGGACGTTCAGCGTCGCGGCCGCACGATCAGCTCGCCGCGCATCTGCCGGCAGCCGTCGTCAATTTGCAGGTTGCAGTAGAAAGGGAACGTACCCTCGCGATCGGCGCGGAACTCGAACGTGACCGGCGCGCCGGGGCTGACGCGCTTCGAGATCCGGTAGCCGTCGATCGTCAGGCTGTGGGCGATATCGGCCGTTCGCAGTTCAATTCTGACGAGGTCGTCCTGCGCGACCTCGATGCGCGCAGGCGCGAAGGCGTACTTGCTGGCCGAGACGGACACCTGCCGTGGTGCAGAGGGCTCGTGCTGCTGGCCGGCCGCCTTGCCGGCCCAGAGCGTGAGGGTTGTGAAGAGAATCTGGCGGCGCGTGTACATCAGGACGCCTTTTCCTGATTGTACGACGGTCCGCGCCGTCAGATGGTTTGGCCTAGGACGAGGCTGGCGCGGCGCCCTGTTCCTGCAGCAGCGCCTTACGGCTGAGCCGGATCTTGCCCGTGGGATCGATATTTATCACTTTGACCAGGACCTGTTCGCCCTCTTTCAGCTCGTCGCGCACGTCCTTCACGCGGTGGTTCGCGATTTCCGAGACGTGCAGCAGGCCGTCGGTGCCCGGCATGATCTCGACGAACGCGCCGAAGTCCGTGATGCGCTGAACTTTTCCCAGGTAGGTCTTGTTGAGCTCCGGCGTGGCCGTGAGCTCCTGGATGATCGAGATCGCCTTCTGCGCGGATGTTTCGTCGGCCGACGCCACGTTCACGCGGCCGTCGTCTTCCACGTCGATCTTCACGCCCGTGCGCTCGATGATGCTCCGGATCATCTTGCCGCCCGGTCCGATGACGTCGCGGATCTTGTCGACCGGAATCCGGATCGTCACGATGCGCGGCGCGAAGTTGGAGATGTTCCCGCGCGGCGCCGAAAGCGCCTCGCGCATCTTCTCGAGGATGTGCAGCCGGCCGCGGCGCGCCTGGTCGAGCGCCTGCGTCATCACCTCGGTCGTGATGCCGCCGACCTTGATGTCCATCTGCAGCGCCGTGATGCCCGTCGACGTGCCGGCGACCTTGAAGTCCATGTCGCCGTAGTGATCTTCCGCGCCGGCGATGTCGCTGAGGACGGCGTACTTGCCCGTCTTCTCGTCCATCACCAGGCCCATCGCGATGCCCGCGACCGGCGTCCTTGAGCGGCACGCCCGCGTCCATCATCGCCAGGGATCCGCCGCAGACGCTCGCCATCGACGAGGACCCGTTCGACTCGAGGATGTCCGACACGATGCGCATCGTGTACGGAAACTGCTCTTCGGTCGGAACCATCGGCGTCAGCGCGCGCTCGGCCAGCGCTCCGTGGCCGACCTCGCGGCGCCCGGGGCCGGACATGCGCCCGACTTCACCGACCGAGAAGGGCGGGAAGTTGTAGTGGAGCATGAAGCTCTTCCACGTCTCGCCCTCGAACGTCTCGATCTTCTGCGCATCGTCGGCCGTGCCGAGCGTGCAGGTGACGAGCGCCTGCGTTTCGCCGCGCGTGAAGACCGCGGACCCGTGCGTGCGGGGGAGGACGCCGGTCTCGATCCAGATCGGGCGGACCTCGTCGAACTTCCGGCCGTCGAGCCGGACGTTGTGCGTGAGCACTTCCTCGCGCAGGACCTTTTCCTTCAGCTCCTTGAAGATGGCCTTCGCGTCGGATTTCTTCTCCGCTTCGCCTTCGGGCAACGCCGACACCAGGTTCTTCAGCGTGAGCTCCACGGTCTCGTAGTTTTCGAGCTTGCCGCGAATCCGCATGGCGTCGGTCAGCGGGCCGAGCACCTTGCCTTCGATTTCGCCGTAGAAGGCCGCCGAGATTTCCTTCCTGGCGACCGCGACCTTCTTGCGGCCGGCGGCTTTCGCCATGTCGTCGATGGCGGCGACGATCTGCTTGATCGCGGCGTGCGCGACGTTCAGCGCCTCGACGACCTGCGCTTCCGACACTTCCTTCGCGCCCGCTTCGACCATCACGAGGCCGTCTTTGCTGCCCGCGACGACGAGATCGAGCTTGCTCTGCTTGCGCTGCTCGAACGTCGGGTTCACCACGTACTGCCCGTCCACCAGGCCCACCCGCACGCCGGCAATCGTCTTTTCGAAGGGGATGCCGGACAGCGCGAGCGCCGCGGATGCGCCCGTGATGGCCAGGACGTCCGTGTCGTTCTCGGTATCGGCCGACAGCACCAGCGCGATGATCTGCGTTTCGTAGCGCCAGCCCGACGGGAACAAGGGCCGGATCGGCCGGTCGATGACGCGGCAGGTCAGGACTTCCTTCTCGGCCGGCTTGCCTTCGCGCTTGAAGAAGCCGCCGGGAATGCGGCCGGACGCGTAGGTGTATTCGCGGTAGTCCACCGTCAGCGGCAGGAAGTCGATGCCTTCGCGCGGGCTTGCGGCACGGCAGGCCGTGACCAGCACCACCGAATCGCCGTACCGGACGATCACGGCGCCGTCGGCTTGTTTGGCCAGCTTGCCCGTTTCGAGGGTCAGCGGCTTATTGGATATCGAGATTTCGCGAGTAGTCATAAAGGCTCTATCAGTTCAACGAGGTCCAAGAGGTCCAAGAGGTCCAAGGGGTCCAAAAGGTCCGAAAGGTCCGAGAGGTCCCTGAGACCCGGCTATTTTCTGATGTTGAGGCGCTTAATCAGATCCGCGTAGCGATGCGGATCCTTCGCCTTCAGGTAATCGAGCAGACGGCGGCGGCGGCCGACGAGCATCAGCAGGCCACGCCGCGAGTGGTGGTCCTTGGCGTGTGCCTTGAAATGTTCGGTGAGGTAGTTGATGCGTTCGCTGAGAATCGCAACCTGTACTTCGGGGGAGCCTGTATCGCCTTCGTGGGTCTTGTAGCTGCCGATCAACTCGGTTTTGCGGTCTTTGGTTAACGCCACCTGGTCGTCCTCCACGCGCGGCCCAGTCGTGTTTCAGACCAGCCCGCCGTATGTGCAAAAAACTATTAGTCGAACAAGCTCAACATCTTACCTCAGGACGACGGATGGATGCAAAAATCCCGGCGTCCGTCCTGCTTCCCCAATTCCGACGAGTTGACCTGCCTGGTCGAACAGCCGAACAGAGTCCCTGCCCGTCTCCCTGACACCCGCCGGCGCGACATCCTGCCCGTGAACGACCCGTTCGACATCCTCGCGGCCGAGCACCACGGACGGCAGGTCCTGCAGCATGCGCTCAATCGGCAGAATGGCCGCGGCCGCGGCTTCGCGGCTGCGCTCGGCGGCGTCGAGCGGTATCGCGTCCGCCAGCGTCAGGCCGGCGCTCGCCGTACGCCTCAGGGCCGCCAGGTGCGCGCCGATGCCCAGCGCGGCGCCGAGCTCGTGCGCGAGCGCGCGCACGTAGAACCCCGCTGAGCACTCGAGCGTCAGCGTCGCGCAGTCAGCGGCGAGGTCGATGATGGCGAGGTGGTGCACGGTGACGCTCACGGGGGCGGGCAGAACAGACAGGGCGGGCGGGCGAGGCAGGCCGGGCGAGCCGGGCGGAGGGAGTTGGCGCGCGGCCCGCGCCGCCTCGTAGCTGCGGCGGCCGGCGACCTTCTTGGCCGAGAACGCAGGCGGCTGCTGCTCGAACGTTCCGCGAAACCTATCGAGGGCGGATTCAACCTGCTCGCGCGACGGGACGGCGAGCGACCGCTCGCCGACCGGCACACCTTCGGCGTCGTAGGTGTCGGTCGCCTGTCCGAACCGCACGACTGCTTCGTAGCGTTTGCGCGAGGCGCTCATGAAACGGGCGAGGCGCGTCGCGCGTCCGAGGACAAGGGGCAGTACGCCGCTCGCGGCCGGGTCGAGTGTCCCGGTGTGCCCGATTCTCGGCTCGCCCAGCGCACGGCGTATGCGCGCCACGACGTCGTGGCTGGTCGGGCCCGTCGGCTTGTCGATGACTAGGAGCCCGTCCATCCGGTGGTGCCGCTGATTTTCTCCACGAACAGCTGCCGCAGCGCGTCGAGGCGTCCAACCGCGGTGCAGCCGGCGGCGTTCTTGTGGCCGCCGCCGCCGAACGCCTTCGCGACGGCGTTGACGTCGATCCCGCCCTTGGATCGCATGCTCACGCGGTACTCGTCCCCTTCGACGTGCTTGAAGAAGACGACGGCCTGGATCTCCTTGACCGTCAGCGGTTCGTTGATCAGCCCGTCGGTGTCTTCGTACGTCCCGCCGGCAGCCCGCGCACTCTCGTGGTCGAGAGACAGCACCGCGATGCGTCCCGTCTGGTCGATCTGCATGCCGCTCAGGAGCGCGCCGAACAGCTTCAGCCGCGCCATCGTGCTGTTGTCGAACACGCTGCGCGCGACGCGCACCGGATCCACGCCGGCCTCGAGCAGGATCCGGCAGATGTCGAACGTCCGCGGCGAAATACTCGAGAAGTGAAACGAACCGGTATCCGTCAGGATCGCCACGTAGATGTGCGTCGCGATTTCGGGCGTCAGCGGCACGCCGAGCGCTCTGACGACGTCGAACACCATCTCGGCGCAGGCCGCGGCCGACGAATCGAACCAGTTGATCTGGCCGTAGCCCGTGTTGCCGGGATGGTGATCGATGTTGATCACGAACCCGCGCTCGAGTCCCGCGACGCCGGTCCGGGCCAGGTCGCCGCACTCCATGATGATCGCGGCGTCGAAGTCGCCGGAAATTTCCGGCGCGATCTCGATCTCCGGCACGCCGGCGAACGCCATCAGGGGCGGGGGCGCCGGATCCCGGTTGACGACGCGGACGTCCTTGCCCAGGGCGCGAAGGGCATACGCCATCGCGAGCTGGGAGCCGATCGCGTCCCCGTCCGGCCGCGCGTGCGACGAAAGCACGAACGTCCGGCGCGCCCGGATCGCCTCGACGATCCGTTCGATCTCAGGAGCCGCTGTTGTCGGTGTCGTCGGCATCGGCATCGTCAATCGGGTGGGGATTCGCGCGAATCTCGTTGAGGAGTTGTTCGATGCGGTCCTGGCCGGCGATCGACTCGTCGTAGATCCACTTCAGGTCGGGCGTGCGCTTGAGGCGCAGCCGGGACCCGATCTGGCGGCGGAGGAACGGAATCACACGATCCAGGGCGCGCGCGCTGGTCTTTCGCGCCTTGTCGTCGCCGAGGACGGTGTAGAACACCCGGGCCTGCTGCAGGTCGGGGCTGACCTGCACGCGCGTGATCGTCACGAATCCGATGCCGGGATCGTGGACTTCACGGGTGAGCAGCAGGCCGAGCTCGCTGCGCAGCTGATCGGCGACGCGATCCGGGCGGGAGCCTTGCGACATTTAGAGGTCCAAGAGGTCCAAGAGGTCCGAAAGGTCCGAAAGGTCCCAAAGGTCCGAAGGGTCCACCGAGAGTGGCTCATGTGGCCGGACCTCTCGGACCTTTGGGACCTCTTGGACCTTTCGGACCTCTAATTCCGTCAGGCCGAGACCGCGACGCGTTCCATCGTGAAGACCTCGATGATGTCGCCGACCTTGAGGTCGTTGAACTTGTCGAAGCCGATGCCGCACTCGAAGCCGGCCTTGACCTCGCTCGCGTCGTCCTTGAAGCGCCGCAGCGAGCCGATCTTGCCTTCGTAGACGACCACGTTGTCGCGGAGGAGGCGCGCCTGCGTGTCGCCGGAGCGCGTGATGCGCCCTTCGGTGACCATGCAGCCGGCGATCGTGCCGTACTTCGGCACCTTGAAGGTGTCGCGCACCTGGGCGACGCCGATCCGGACTTCCTTGAAGGTGGGCTCGAGCAGGCCCGTCATCGCCTTCTTCATCTCGTCGGTCACGTTGTAGATGACCGAGTGCGCCCGGATGTCCACGCGCTCGCGCGCGGCGATCTCTTCCGCGTTCCGATCGGGCCGCACGTTGAACGCGATGACGATCGCGTTCGACGCCGACGCCAGCAGCACGTCCGACTCGTTGACCGCCCCCACGCCGGCGTGAATGATGCGGATCTTGACCTTCTCGTCGGTCAGCTTGGTGAGCGTATCCGCCAGCACCTCGGCCGAGCCCTGCACGTCGGCCTTGATGATGATCGGCAGCTCCTTCATGCCGCCTTCGGCGATCTGCGCCTGGAGCGACTCGAGCGTGAGGCGCGAGCCCTTGGCGCCGAGCGACCGGCTCTTCGCCTGCTCCTCGCGGAACGTCGCGATGTGCCGCGCCTTCGCCGCGTCGGCCACCTGGAAGACGTCGCCCGGCTGGGGCAGACCGGCCAGGCCGAGCACCTCGACCGGGGTTGACGGTCCCGCGGACTTCACGGGCCGCCCGCGGTCATCGATCAGCGCGCGCACGCGGCCGACGATCGGGCCGGCGATGAACGTTTCACCGACCGACAGCGTGCCGTCCTGCACGAGCACCGTCGCGACGGGACCGCGGCCTTTGTCGAGCTTGGCCTCGAGCACCGTGCCCGACGCGCTGCGCTTCGGGTTGGCCTTGAGCTCGCCGATGTCGCTCACGAGCAGGATCATCTCGAGCAGCGAATCGATGTTCTGCTTCTGGCGTGCCGACACTTCGACCGTGACCGTCTGGCCGCCCCATTCTTCCGGCATCAGGCCGAGGTCGGTCAGCTCGCGCTTGACGCGCTCGGGCTGGGCGTTGGGCTTGTCGATCTTGTTGATCGCCACGATGATCGGCACGTTGGCCGCCTTGGCGTGGTCGATCGCCTCCCGCGTCTGCGGCATGACGCCGTCGTCGGCCGCGACGACCAGGACGACGATGTCGGTGACCTTGGCGCCGCGGGCGCGCATGAGCGTGAACGCCTCGTGGCCCGGCGTGTCGAGGAACACGATGTTCCGCTTGTTGATCGTGACGTGATAGGCGCCGATGTGCTGCGTGATGCCGCCGGCTTCGCGCTCGGCGACGCGCGTGGTCCGGATCGCGTCGAGCAGGCTGGTCTTGCCGTGATCGACGTGGCCCATGACGGTCACGACCGGCGCGCGTGTCACGACATCGCCGGCGTTGGTCTCACCCTCGTCCACCTGCAGCAGCTCTTCCTCGAAGCTGCGCATCTGCACGTCCGCCCCGAACTCGCGGGCGATCATGGTCGCGGTTTCCGTGTCGAGCGCGGAATTGATCGTCAGCATGAGCCGCTTCATCAGCAGCTTCGCGAGAACGTCCTTCACGCGCAGATCGAGCTTGTCCGCCAGGTCCTTCACCGTCATGCCCTCGGCGAGCGTGATGGTGCGCGACACCGGCGGAGGTGCGGTGGGCATCGGCGGCGGCGCCGGCCGCGGATCGCGCCGCTGGCTGGCGGCCGGCCGTCCCGAGCCGCCCGGACGCTGCTGATATGACGGCCGCGACGGCATCCCCGGACGCTGCGGGTACATGCCTGGCCGCGGCGGCATTCCGGGCTGAGACGGGCGAATCGGCTGAGAGGGCAGCGGCCGCGGACCGCCCATCGGCATCTGGGGCGGTCGTGGCGCCGGCGGACGCATGGCGCCGGGCGCACCGCCCGGGCGCGCCGCCATCGGCTGGCCGGGACGGGGCGCGGCCCCGGGACGTCCGGCTGCCAGGGTTCCCGTGGCGGCGGGTTGCGCGGACGCCGGCGGCTTGGGCGCCGGGCGCGGCGCCATCCGCGGCAACGGCGTGGTCGGCAGCGGCGGCGTCGGCACGGTCGGCCGTTGTTCTTCGATGCGCAGTCGCAGTGTCGGGGGCACCACGCGGCCCAGCGTGGCTGGCCTGGGCGGAGGCGGCGGCTCGACGCGCGGCGTTTCGACGGCGGGTTCCGGCGCCACGAAAACTTCGACGGGCTCTGCGGCGGGCGCCTCGGCTGGCGCCTCGACGGGCGCGTCTGAAATCGTCGCCGGCGCGTGCGCGGCGATGGGTTCCGGCTCGGGCGTCTCGACCGGCGCGGGCTCGAACTCCTCGGGCGGGGCCGCGACGGCGTCCCCCTCGACCGCGGCCGGCACCGGCACGGGCTTCACCGTCTTGACGAGGCGCGGCGGCGGCAGCATCGGCGCGGCCGGCTTGACCGGCTCCGGTGCCTTCTTCGACGGCGCGGGCTTCTTGCCCTTCACGACCGGGGTCTCGGCGAAGATGTCGCCGCCCGGCAGCTGGATGTTGCGCTGTCGCGCCATCCGCTCGACGAACTGACGCCCCACGACCTCTTCGATCGTGCTCGACGCGCTCTTGACCTCGATGCCGTGGTCGCGCTTGAGCAGCGCGGTCACTTCCTGGCTGGTGGTGCCCAGCAGTTCCGCGACCTTGTAAATCCGGACAGTGGCCAAACGTTACTCCTGTGGTGCGTCCGTGGATGGCTCGGCTGGCGCTTCGGCAGACGGCTCGCCTGATGTCTGCGCCGGCGACTCGCCGCGCGCGGCGGCCAGAATCCTGGCGGCCGTCTTTTCCCCGATACCCGGCACTTCCGACAGCTGTTCGGCTGTCGCAGCCGCGACAGCCTCGATCGACTCGAAGCCCGCGTCAACGAGCTTCCGAACCGTCTTCTCGCCGACGCCGGCGAGCTCGTACGGCAGCGGAGCGGCGCTCGTCTCGGTCTCCTCGGCGCCTTCTGCGGGGGTGTCATCACCCTCTTCCGCCGGCGCCGCCTCGAGGCCCTCGAACTGCGCCTCGACCTCGCGGCGCTTCTCTTCCTCGCTCTTGATGTCGATTCGCCAGCCCGTGAGTTTCGCGGCAAGCCGGACGTTCTGCCCCTTCTTGCCGATGGCGAGCGACAGCTGTTTGTCCTCGACGACCACTTCCATGACGTGTTCGCGGTCGTCGACGATCTGCACGCGCTGCGTCTTCGCCGGGCTCAGCGCCTGGGTCACGAACGCCACCGGATCCTCGGAGAATTCGACGATGTCGATCTTCTCTCCGCGCAGCTCGCGAATGATCGACTGCACGCGCGTGCCCTTCATGCCGACGCAGGCGCCCACCGGATCGACGTCGCGCTCGCGCGAGAAGACGGCCACCTTGGCGCGATCGCCGGCTTCCCGGACGGCCCCGCGGATGACCACCGTGCCGTCGTAGATCTCGGGCACTTCCTGCTCGAACAGCTTGATCAGCAGCGCGGGGTCGGTGCGCGAGAGCACGATCTGCGGGCCCTTGGCGCTGCGGTTCACGCCCTTGATGACGGCGCGCACCCGGTCGCCCGGGTTGTAGCTCTCGGCGCGCGACTGCTCCTTGCGCGGGATCACCGCCTCGATGCGGCCGATTTCCACGATGATGTCGCCGTTCTCGAACCGCTTGACCGTCGCGTTCTTCACGTCGCCGATCTGCTGGTTGTACTCGGTGAAGATGTTCTCGCGCTCGGCCTCGCGGACCTTCTGGAAGATGACCTGCTTGGCGGTCTGGGCCGCAATCCGGCCGAGCACCTCGGTCGGCTTCGGAAACTCCATCTCGTCGCCGAGCTCGATGCCGTCGGCCACTTCGTCGCCGTACAGCTCGCGGTACATCTGGCGGGCTTCATCGATCGAGATCTCGGTGGCCGCGTTGGCCACCTCCTGCACGACCTGCTTGAGCGCGAAGAGGTCCACCTGGCCGGTTTCCAGGTTGAAGCGCGTCTTGAGGTTCTCGCCCGTCTTGTAGTACTTGCGCGAGGCCGTCGCGACGGCTTCCTCGATGGCGCTGATGACGACGTCGGGCTCGATTCCCTTTTCTTTGGCGAGCGCTTCGATCGTCTGCTGCAAAGGATTCGACATTGTTAAAATTCCACTTCCAGGTTCGCCCGCGCGATGACGCTCAGTGGCACGCGATGCGTCCGCCGATCTTCCCCTTCGATGAGCACGTGGTCCGCGTCCACGCCGCCGAGCCGGCCCTTGAAGTACTTCTGGCCGTCCACCGCCTCGCGCAGGACGACCTTCGCGTACCGCCCGGCGAACCGGTGGTAGTCGTCCGGCCGGGTCAGCGGTCGGTCGAGCCCCGGCGACGAGACTTCGAGGGTGTACGCCGCCGGCACCACATCGTCCACGTCGAGAATCGCGCTCAGATCGCGGCTGACGCTCGCGCAGTCCGCCACGCTGACGCTTTCCTCTGCGCTTGCCGCCGGCCCGGGCCGGTCGATCTGGACGCGCAGCACCATCCCGGGGCCTTCGCGGCGAAACGAGACGTCGAAGATTTCCAGGCCATACGAGGCGGCCACGCGGCCCGCCACCGTGCGCACCTGCTCCACCACGTCGCTAGCGCCCATCTGCCTCAACGACCCGGGGGCCGGATTTCATGGCCCCCAAACAAAAAAAGTGGGCATACGCCCACTTCGGTCCTACACCCAGGCTCCGAATTGAAAATTATAGCACGGGCCGACCAATCAAATCGTAGTCCCTCGCGCCCACGATGGTCACCTCGGCGAAAGCGCCGGGGCTGTAGAGGGACGGGTCGCAATCGGTCAGGTAAACCGCCGCGTCGATATCCGGGGCCTGGGTCGACAGCCGCGCTTTGACGACCAGCTCATGCTCTCCGGAGGGGCCGTCAATCAGAACCCGCGCGCGCTCGCCGACCCGCAGGCGCTGGCGCCGCTGCACGCCGCGCTTCTGGAGGCTCATCACGCGGCGACGTCGCGCCTGCTTGACCGCCTCCGGCACGTCGTTCTCCAGGGCGTGCGCGGACGTGCCCTCCTCGTGCGAATAGGTGAACACGCCAACGTGATCGAAGGCCTGGCCGCCGACGAAATCGGTCAGTTCCTTGAGATCCGCGTCGGTCTCGCCCGGGAAACCGACGATGAACGTGGTCCGGAGCGCGACGCCGGGCACGCGCGTGCGGATCCGGTCGAGCAGCGCCTCGTAGCCCTGGCGCGTCCCGGGACGCTTCATCCGCTTGAGCACCGGATTCGACGCGTGCTGCAGAGGCAGGTCGATGTACTTGCAGACCTTCTCGCAGTCGGCCATGGCCGCGAGCGTCGCGTCGTCGATGGTCGTCGGATAGAGGTAGAGCAGCCGGATCCACTCGAGGCCCGCGACGCCGTTCAAGCGCCGCAGCAGCCGCGCCAGCGCGCCACGCTCGCCGCGGTCGACGCCGTAGAACGTCGTGTCCTGCGAGATGAGCAGCAGTTCCCGGACGCCGCGCGCGGCCAGGCCTTCGGCCTCGCGGACGATCGAATCCTCGGGCCGGCTGCGATAGTGGCCGCGCAGCGTCGGGATGATGCAGAACGCGCACTTGTAGTCGCAGCCTTCCGCGATCTTCACGTAGGCGTAGTGCCGCGGCGTCGCCAGCCAGCGCGGGGTGTCGGCGTCGTAGATATAGGAGGGAAGGTGGTCCGAGAGGTCCGAGGGGTCCGAGGGGTCCGACGAGAGGTCCCCGGGCTTCGCGAAGTCCGACGGGCGATAGAGCTTGAGTGGGGCTGCGCCAGGCCCGGCGGCGGCGCCGCCGATCGCGCGGACGATGTCGGGGACTTCGCCCGTGCCCAGGACCGCGTCGATCTCGGGGATTTCGGCCTGCAGCGCGTCGCGATAGCGCTCGGCCAGGCAGCCGGTCACGATGAGGCGCTGGCACGATCCGTTCTTCTTGTGCGCGGCCATCTCGAGGATCGCGTCCACGGATTCCTGTTTCGCCGAGTCGATGAACGCGCACGTGTTGACCACGATGACGTCCGCGCCGGCGGCGTCCGCGGTCAGTTCGTGCCCCGCCTGGTGCGCGAGACCGAGCATCACCTCGGAGTCCACGAGATTTTTCGGGCAGCCGAGTGAAATCAGGCCAACCTTCACGTTAACGGTCCAGGCTCATTATAGAAGTCTATAATCAATCCGCTCCGAACCCTCACGGGGCGCCTGGGACAGCAGAGAGCAGATGGACCGCCTGGCGTGCTCCGTGGCAGTGCTGCTGGCACTCGTTGCCGCGCCGCGGCCCGGCCTCGCCCAGGGCATCAAAGGCGTCGTCGTGGACCAGACGGGCCTCCCGCTGCCCGGCGCCACCGTCCAGGTGGTCGACGGTGCGGCGACCGTCGAGACCCTCGTCACGCAAGCCGACGGCACATTTGTCATCGACGCGCTGCTGCCGGGCGACGCCGTGCTCGTGACGTTGAGCGGCTTCGAGCAGACGCGGGTCCGGCGCGCCGACGCCGCGCGCATCATGCTGCTCATCGCGCGTGCGACGGAAGATACGACGGTCATCGCCACGGCCGCCGCGCCGGTGTCTCCCTCCGCTCCGCTTCTCGGGGCGACGCTGAGCGCCAACACGGTCGCGCGGCTTCCCTCGTCGCACATGAAAGTGCGCGAGTCGCTGCCGCTGCTGCCGTCGGTGATTCGCGGGCCGGACGGCCTCATGCAGCTTGGCGGCGCGCGAGCGCACGAAACGCCGCTCATCCTCGACGGCTTCAACATCGGCGATCCGGCGACCGGCGCCTCGTCGGTGAACCTGCCGCTCGAAACGGTGCGCGGCGTGGATGTGCTGCGGGACCCGATGTCGGTGAGCTACGGCAATCTGGTGGGCGGCCTGATGCGCATGGACAGCAAGCCAGGCCCCGACCAGCTCAAGGCCGGTATCCAGGGCTTCGTGCCACGGCCGCGGTTTTCGGTGCCCGGGTTCGGGCGCCTCGAGGGCATCTTCCCGCGCGCGTTCGTGGCCGGCGCGAGCCCCGATCGCAAGCTTCGATACGTCGTGTCAGGGGAGTACGACTACGAGCGCATCGCCGTGCCGGACGTGACGCACGGCGCCGGACCGAACATCGTCGAGCAGAGCGCCATCTTCTTCGCGCGCGTGGACACGCAGGTCTCGCGCCGCGACGGCCTCACCGTCGAAGGCTTCGTGTTTCCCTCGCACACGGAAGCAGCCGGGCTGAGTCCCCGGCGGACCCCGCAGGCCGCGCCGGACGTCGGCGCCAGGGATCTGTTCGCCGGCGTGACGAACCGCTACGTCGCCGGAACGTCGAGCGTCTTCACCGTGCAGATCGGCGTCCTCGTTCACGACGCGACGTTGACGCCGGCCGGCGTCGGGCCTTCCTACGCCGCGCCATCGGGCTGGAGCGGGAACTGGTTCTCCACCGTGACACGGACGGGCACGCGGTACAGCGCGGCGATGACGTGGGAGCGGAGCGCGACGCTCAAAGGCCGCAACCACGATTTCAGCGTGGGCGGCGAGGTCGCCTCGCGGCAGCTGCACGGCCGGATCGCGGAGTCGCCGGTCATCGTCACCGATACCCTCGGCCGCGTCATGCGCAGCGTGGAGTTCGGGCCGCCGGCCACGCTGGCCGCGAGCGACCGTCCGGTCGGCCTTGCCGTTCGCGACGTGTGGCAGCTCACCGAGCGCCTGCAACTCGACGGAGGCGCGCGCGTCGACCATAGCCGGCACGGCGGCGGCGTGCCGTCCGCGAGAGTTGGCGCGCGATACGTCGTCGACGCGGCCGGGACAACCGTCGTCAAGGCGGGCTACGGCAGCTTCGTCGGGAACCTGCCGCTGTCGGTGCCGGCGTTCGCCAACTACCCGTGGCGGCTGGATCGCTGGTTCGATCCGAGCGGCGGGCCGCCAGTGAACTCCAAGGTGCTGGTTCCGGAGGTCAGCGGGTTGCGCCGGCCGAAGGCGGTAGCCGCCGTGCTCGGCGTCGAACGTCAGTTTGCTCCCGGCCTCGACGGGCAAATCAGCCTGACGCACAGGACCTCGACCAACATCGCCACGTTCCGTGTTCCCGAGGGCAGCGGGTCCCTCGTCCTGAACAGCAGCGGGTCCGGAAGCTACCAGGAAATCCAGGTGTCCGCGAGGCGGACCTGGGTGAACGATCAGCAGATCTTCGTGAGCTACGTGCGGTCGTCCGCTGAAGGCGAGCTCAACGATTTTTCATGCCGTCTTCCAGGGAATGGATTCGCCGCTCGTGCAGCCTGGCGGTCGGGCCCGCCTGTCGACCGACGCGCGCAACCGGGTGCTGACCTGGGGCACGTTCAACCTGCCGAATCGCGTGGTGATCTCGCCGGCCGTCGAGTGGCGCTCAGGGTTCCTGTTCTCGACGCTCGACCACCGATACCTGTACGAAGGCCGGCCGAACGCCAGCTCGTTCCCCGCGTTCCTGTCGCTGGACATGGTGGCCTACAAGACAATCACGGTGCTGAAACACTCCGCGGATCTCGGGATCCAGATTTTCAACCTGACGAATCACCACAATTTCCGCGACGTGTATCCGGTCGTCGGCTCACCACGGATGGGCCAGTTCGCCAATAGTGTGGGCCCGGTGTTCCGCGGGTATATGCTTCTTAAATGGTGAGGACGATAACCGTCCGGCTCGGGCTGGCCTGCCTCCTCGCGGCGGCTGCCATTCAACCGGGGGCCGCCAGCGCGCCCGGAGAAACGCCGATCGTCCGCGACGAGTTCATCGAACGGTTTCTCGCGCCCGACCACGACCCGCTGGTCAGCTATCGCGCCTTCCGCCGGCTGACCGCTTCTACCCGGGGCGGGAAGATGCACGCCTCCATGGAGGCATGGACAACGCTCGATCCGGTGCACGGGTTCACCTACGAGATCACCGCCCGCGAGGGTTCGGGGCTCATCCAGGGGAGAGTGCTCGTCGCGGCGCTCGATGCCGAACGCGATGCCGTCAAGGCCACGGACCGCGATCAGTCGGCGCTGACGCCGGCCAATTACGAATTCCTGGGCATCAACCCCGAGGACGAGCGGCTGATCAAGATGGACGTGCGGCCGAAGCGCAAGAGCGTGATGCTCGTCGACGGCGCGCTGTTCATAGAAGCCGAATCGTCCGACCTCGTGCGCGTCGAAGGCGAATTGTCGAAGCGGCCGTCATTCTGGACGCGCCGCGTCCGCGTGGTTCGCGAGTATGAACGCCTGGAAGGTGTGCACGTCCCGGTGAGCATGAGCTCGACCGCCGACGTCCTGGTCGTGGGCGCCTCGACGTTTTCGATGACCTACCGGTACACCGAGATCAACGGCAAGACCATCCCGGACAAGTAGTAGCGCGGGGCTTTCAGCCCCGCGGACGCGGCCCTGAAAGGGCCGCGCTACGGATATAGCCGGTACAGCATGCGCGGGTAAGGAATCGTTTCGCGCACGTGCTCGAGCTTGCAGATCCACGCGACGACCCGTTCGATGCCCATGCCGAAGCCGCCGTGCGGGACCGTGCCGTATCGCCGGAGATCCACGTACCATTCGAACGCTTCCTGCGGCAGGTCGTGCTCCTTGATGCGCTGCAGCAGCAGATCGAGATCCGCCAGGCGTTCCCCGCCTCCCACGATTTCGCCGTAGCCCTCGGGCGCCAGGATATCGACGCCCAGGGCGACGTCCGGCCGGGCCGGATCGGGCTTCATGTAGAACGCCTTCACGGCGGACGGGATAGCGATGCACCATCACGGGCCGGTCGTACTGCTCCGACAGCATCGTCTCGTCCGGGCCGCCGAAATCGCCGCCCCAGGTGATCGGCAGCCCGCGAGCCTGCAGCGACGCCACCGCGTCGTCGTACGAGATTCGCGGAAACGGTTTCTGGACCGACTCGAGCTTCGAGATGTCGCGTTCGAGGACCGTCAGCTCCCGCCGCCGCTTCTCGAGCACGCGGCCGACCACCGAGACGATCAGGTCTTCGGCGAGATCCATGACGTCGTTCAGATCCGCGAACGCCACTTCGGGCTCGACCATCCAGAACTCGGTGAGGTGGCGGCGCGTCTTCGATTTTTCGGCGCGGAACGTCGGGCCGAAGCAGTACACGCGGCCGAGCGCCATCGCGTTGGCTTCGTTGTAGAGCTGGCCGCTCTGCGTCAGGTAGGCCGTCGTTTCGTCGAAGTACTGCGCCGGAAACAGCGTCGTCGTCCCTTCGCACGCGGCGGGCGTGAAGATGGGCGTGTCGGCGAGGATGAAACCGCGATTGTTGAAGAAGTCGCGGACGGCGTTGATGATCTCGTGGCGCACGCGGAGGATCGCCTGCTGGCGCTCGCTGCGAATCCAGAGGTGGCGGCGATCGAGCAGGTAATCCACGCCGTGTTCCTTGGGCGTGATGGGGTAGTCGTGGGACGCGCCCAGGACCTCGAGCGTCGCGACGTCGATCTCGTAGCCGCTCGGCGCGCGCTTGTCGGCGCGGGCGGCGCCCGTCACGACGACGGAGGTCTCCTGGGAGAGATGATCGGCGGCCTTGAACACCTCGTCGCCGACGGCCGCCTTGGACATCACCGCCTGGATGAACCCGGATCCGTCGCGCAGCGTCAGGAAGTGAATCTTGCCGCTCGAGCGCCGGTTGTGCAGCCACCCCTTGATCGTGACCGTCTCGCCCTCGTGCTTTCCGATGTCCTCGATGTAGACGTGCATCATGCCCTCTGGCCTTTGCCCTCGGCCTTCATCATGTTTTCCATCCGCCGTCTGACGTCGCGTGCCCTGGCCAGCGTGTCCCTGCTGCGGCCGCGCGAGGCAGCCTCGAAGATCAGGGCGCCGTCGTATCCGACCTTCTGCAGCGCGGTCATGGCCGCCGGCCAGTCGATCGTGCCCTCGAACGGCATGAGGTGATCGTCGGCGCGACCGTGATTATCGTGTACATGGACGGAGGCCAGGTGCCCCGATACGACTTCGATCGCGTCAACGAGGTCGCCGTCGAGGTGGGCATGGCCGAGATCGAGGCAGATGCTGATCTCGGCAGATTCGAGGTCCTCCTCCGCGAGATTCACGAGCGAGCCCGGTCGCGACAGGTCGTTCGGAATGACCTCGACCGCGAGGCGGACGCCGAGCGGTTCGGCCATTTCGAACAGCGTCTCGAGGCTGCGGCGGGCAGCATCGCGGTTGCTGCCGCCGAAGCCCTTGTGCGTGCGCGGCCAGCCCAGGTGGACGACGAACACCTTCATCGGAATGCGCCGTGCGATCTGAAGGGCGCGCTCGACCTCGGCCATGGCCAGCGCCCGTGCCTTGCCGTCGGCGCTGGCGATCGACATGTACTCGCCCGGCCGGCCGGCGGCCGGATCGCTGACGGGCGCGTGCACGCTGTGCAGCTCGAGCCGGGCCTCGGCGAGCCACTGCTGCAGGTCGGCGACGACCGACGGGTTGTGGTAATCGAGGTGGGTCCGTGCGGCGAACACCTCCACGGTTTCGAAGCCGTGGGCGGCGATCTCGAACACGTGGTCGCGCGTGAGTCGCTGATGGCGGTAGAGACGCGTCGAGACGCCGAACTGTCGCTGGACCACGAGAGCCCAATTCTAGCGCGGGTAGCGCGGTCAGGCTGCCAGCAGCCCACCGCGTCCGCGATGGACTGAACGGGCCTCCGCGCTTCGAACTTACGCCAACTCGGAAATGTGCGCCGCGAGCAGCTCGTGAAGGCGGACGAACCGCGGGTAACTGGCAAGGTTGGCGCGCACATACGCGAGCGTGCGAGGCATGTACTGAATGTAAGCGGGATTTGCACGCGCGCCTGCCTGGTTGCCGAACGTGCCGAGGGCCTTGAGGTTGCGCTGGACGGCCATGAGATCGAACCGGCGGCGGAACTGACGCGCGTCGGGTCCGCCCGCGAGCGACAGGTAGTGCCCCATCAAACCCTCGAGCGCGGCGTCGTCGATGTCGATGTACGAATCGCGCAGCAGCGAGGCGAGGTCGTAGGTGTCCGGCCCCATCCGCGCATCCTGGAAGTCGATGACGAACAGCCCGCCGTCGTGCACCATCAGATTCCGGCTGTGGTAATCCCGATGGCACAGCACGCGCGGCTCGGCGGCCAGCTCGCCGGCGATCGCCTTCCACTCGCCGGACAGCGCCGAGCGTTCGGCCGGCGGCAGGACGGCGCGGCGATAGCCCTCCACGAAATGGGTGACGAAGAAGTCGAGCTCCCACGTCAGCTTCTCGACGTCGAAGGCCAGTTGGTACGGCGTGCACGCCGCGGAAGCGAGCTCCGCTCCCCGCCGCTGGAGACGCACGATGAACTCGATGGCTTCGTGATAGAGCCGCGTGTGTGCCTGCACGCCTCCGGCGCCGAGATGTGCCTGCAGCGTGATGTCGCCGAGATCCTGCAGCGCCAGAATCCCGAGGGGATCGGAATGCCCCAGGATGGCCGGCACCGGCAGCGGCATCCGGCGGAGCAGATCCGACACTTCGACGAAGGGAAGCGCCGTGTACTCAATCGGGCCTTCGTGCAGCGCGAGAACGATCGGAGATCCGGCCGACGGGACCACGCGGAAGTACCGCCGGGTCGACGCGTCGCCGGTGAGCGCCACGACTTCGTGATCCGGTGTGACCAATCGAGTCTGGCTCAGGAACTGGTCGATGCGGCGTCGGTCCGCGGCGGCGCGCTCGTCGCTCATCGCGGGGTCACATGCAGTTGCGGGCCGTCGCCGGTGATGATTGCCCGGCGATACACGGCTCCTGCCGGAATCTGAACGCGATCGGTCACGATGCACTCCTCCACGATCGCGCCTGCACCAATCTCGACGTCGTCCCACAGGATCGATTGCGTCACCCGGGCGCCGGACGCGACGCGGGTCCCGCGTCCGTACGCCTCTTCCGGCGGCCTGCCGGCCAGGCACTCGAATGACGTGGTCCAGTAGTCGTTCGGCGTGCCGATGTCCTGAAGTGCGGCCTCGCAGAAAAACCCCTGGATGCATCCCGGCTTCGCCTCGAGCAGCCGGTTGTACGTGTCGCCCACGGACTTGAGCGGCTCACCATCTGGAAGCGACGCGAACGCTTCAGCCCGCGCGACCTGCACGCCGACGAAGAGATGCGAGCCTTCAGCGCCTGCGCCGCGCGGCGCAAAACCCGTCACGCGGCCGCCGTCGCGGGTCAGCACACCGCCGTACTTCTGCGGCTCGCGATTGGGCGCAAGCGCCAGCGTCACGAGCGCGCCGGAGCCCTCGTGCGCGGCCGCCAGCGCGTTGACGTCGACGTCGGTCAGCGTGTCGCCGTTGACGATGAAGAAGGTGCCGGCGCCGATCGTGGGCAGCGCGTGCCTGGGCCCGCCGGCGCTGCCGAGGACCTTCGGTTGTTCCCATGAATACCGGACGCGCGCGCCGAGATCGCGGCCGTCTCCGACCGCGGCCGTCAGCGTGTGGGGAAGATGGTGGAGGTTGAGGACGAGGTCGCCGACGCCCTGTCCGGCGAGCCACCGGATGATCCGCCGCGCGAGAGGTTCGCCCGCGACAGGGATCGCGGGCTTGGCGCGGACCGACGTCAGAGGTTGCAGGCGCGTGCCGAGGCCGGCGGTGAGGACGAGCGCGTGAGAGACCATCCGCGTCAGTCGGCGTCGAACAGCATGTCGCGGGCCGGCAGGCCGCGCTGCCCGCAGTATTGGACGAACAACCCTCGATACGATTCCAGCACGTAGTCGGCGGGCCCGCGGCCGAGCCTCACCGCGACGCGGTCGATGCCCGCTTCGCCGCCCTCGATCTCGACGAACACGCCAACGGGCGTCTCGTCGATGGCCACCGTGCAGTCGTCGAGGGAAAACTCCTCGCGGTACTTCTGGTAGCGAAACCAGACGCGGAATCCCAGTTCCTCGAAGATGTGCAGCAGCAGGTGGCCGTCGCCGACGACCGTCTCGAGCTCCTCTCGTAATTTCATGCGAGCGGGCTGCACGGGGCCCTTGAACGTCAACAGGCTCCGGCCGCCGTCCACGCGGACCCGCAGCGCGGACCGGCGCCCGCGCAAGTCTTCGGCGGTCGTGTCGAGCAGCGAGTCGTCCTGAAGCCGCCGCCCGTGGACGGGAGTCGCGCCGGTGGCCATGACGGCCAGGCGGGCGGCGTCGGCGCTCTCGAATCGCAACTTCACCTCGCGCTCGAGGGGCCCTGACATGTCCGCCTATTCTAGGGCAGGCAGGGCAGGCGGGGCAGGCGGGTCAGGTGACCCGCACGCGGAATGAGCAGCCGGCCAGAACGGGCGAGCCGACGCCCTTGCCGAAGATCATGACTTTGTGGGTGCTGCCCAGGCCGCCGGGCATCAGCAGCGTCTTCAGCGCCAGGCGGCGCTTCAGGTCACCCGCGTCGATCGCGGCCGCGCCGAGGCCCATGAGGAAGTAGGTTTGATCGAGGAACCCGATGGTCGTCAGGCCGGCGGCTTCGCCTGCCATGCGCAGGCCGGTGAAGTCCACGTGGGCCGTGATGTCCTGTTCGCCGGCATCCTCGAGCCAGGCCGGGGCGTCCGCCGGGCGCTCGGGTCCGGCCATCGTGTGTCGTGAGAACGTCGTCAGCGTTCCGCCGGCGTGCGTGACCGAGTACAGCTCGCGCGCCTCGTGCCCGTAGTCGATGACGATGATGAAGCCGCGCGTCAGCCGGCGGGCGGCGGCTTGAATCCACTCCGTGGCGCGGAGGTTGATTTCGCCCCGCCATCCCGGCTCGAGCGTCACGCCGAGTCGCTCGAGGTACGCGGCGAGCTCGGGCGTCGACGGCGGGCCCTCGACGGCGCGCAGCGAGCCGGACGAGCCTTCGACGTAGATCTCGCGCAGGCCGTCGCCGCGCATCACGACCTGGTGAACCGGCAGCGCGTCGAGCAGTTCGTTGGCGAACAGGATGCCTTCGAAGGACGCCGGCAGCTCCGCGGACGAGGACCCGAGCCGCCCGGCCATGGCCTCGAGCACTTCGTGCTGGCCCGCCCGCGCCACAGGGCTGGCCTCGACAAGGTGAAGGCGGATGCGGTCGTAGAACGACGGATCGCGGCGTCGCGCGGCCCGCAGGATGTCGGCGGACAGCCGTCCGTTGCCTGCGGCGGCCTCCACGAGATCCACGACGTTGAACGCAGAGTCCGCAGAGGTCGCAGAGCTACTGATCTCTGGAGACCCTGAGAATTTCTCAGTGTGCTTTGCGTGCTCTGCGTTGTACGTCGTAAGGATGTCCGCCATCTGGGCGAACTGGACTTCGAGCAGCTCGCCGAACACCGGTCCGACGTCGACGCTGGTGAAGAAATCGCCCGCGCGGCCCGATCGCTGGGCGGCGCGGGCGTAGTAGCCGGTCTCCGGGTGGTAGAGCGCGAGATCCATGAACGCGGCCACGGTGAGCGGGCCGCGTTCACGGATATAGGGGAGCAGGTCCGTCGCTATTCCTTCTTGACGGTGACGAACACTTCGCCGTCGCCACGCCAGATGAGAATCTGCGCGATGCGGCCCGACGCGACGGTCTGCAGCTCGCGCGCCGCGTCGCTGGCGCTTGCGACCGGCTTGCGGTTCACCGAGAGGATGATGTCGCCGGCGCGGAGGAGGCCGGCCGACGGCCCGTCGGGATCCACCTCGGTCACGAGGGCTCCCGTCCTGCCCGAGGGCAGTTGCTGACGGCGCGAGATCTGCGGCGTCACGTTGCCGAGCGTCAGGCCGAAGCCGCCGCCCTGCTGGGTCTCCGGAATCGGGTTGGCCTCGGACCGCGTGGAGCGCTGGCTCTGCTGCTCGGCGTCGAGATCCAGCTGATCGACCGTCACGTTCAGCGTTCGCTCCTGCTTGTTGCGCAGGACCTTCACGGGCACCGAGGTCCCGGGCTTGGTCGCGATCACCATCTTGACGAGATCGTCGCGATTCGCCACCGGCCGGCCGTTGTACTCCGTAATCACGTCGCCCGGCTCGATGCCGCCTTTCTGTGCGGCGCCACCGTTGAGCACCGAGCCGACGATCGCGCCGGTGCGCGACTTGAGGCCGAAGTCCTCGTAGCCCTCGCGCGGCACGGCCGAGACGGTCACGCCGATGCGACCGCGAATCACCTTGCCCTCGCGCAGTTGCGGCAGCAGATCCCGGACGGTGTTAATCGGCACGGCGAAGCCAATGCCGATGTTGCCTTCGGTCCGGCCGTTGCTGATGATGGCCGTGTTGATGCCGATCACCTCGCCCCGGATGTTCAGCAGCGGCCCGCCCGAGTTGCCCGGGTTGATTGCGGCATCGGTCTGCAGCATCTCGTTCGATCGCCCGTCGGTCACCTGGAACGGCCGCTTCGTCGCGCTGATGACCCCGACGCTGATCGTATGCGCGAGGCTGAACGGGTTGCCGATCGCCATGACCCAGTCGCCAGGCGCCATCTGCGACGAATCGCCGAACTTGGCTTCCGGCAGCGGTGTGCTGGGCTTGTCGATCAGCTGAATGAGCGCGCTGTCGGTGAGGGCGTCGTGGCCGATCACCTTGGCGCTATAGGTCGTCTCATCGTCTGCGTAGAGCAGCACGTCGATCTTGATGGCGTCTTCCACGACGTGGTTGTTCGTGAGGATGAGGCCGTCCTTGCTGATGATGAAGCCCGTGCCGGTCGCGCGGGTGGTGGGCTCGCGCTGGCGGCGCTTGTTGCCTTGACCGTTCTCGTCATTGCCTCCGGGGCCCCCGGGGGCCTGGCCGCCGGGACCGCCGAAGAAACGGCGGAGGAAGTCGTCGGGCGCGCCGCCGCCACCGCCGCCGAACAGATCCTCGAGGTCCTGCGCCTTCGCCTTCATCTCGGTCCGGATGTTGACGACCATCGGGGCCTGCGCCTTCGCGATGTTCCGGAACGTGTCGGCGCTCAGGGGACCGGTAATCGGCGCGCTGTTCATCGGCGGTATGGCCAGGGATTGGGCCGATGACGCGGGCGCCAGATCGAGGCGCGACGCGATGACCATGCCGACTGCCACCGACGCGATCACGATGAGCGGCAGGTAGACCAGCGTCAGCTTCGGCAGGGAGAACAGGGTGAACTTGCGGGTGGACATCGAACTCCTCCTAAACGAGCGCCACGATCTTGCTCTGCAGCGGCCCGGTCACGCTGGCGTCCCGGCCACCGATGGTCATGTTGATTTCCGATCGCACACCGAAGTCGTCGAAGTACAGGCCCGGTTCAATCGTGAAGCCGGCGCCGTCCAGAAGGCGCCGGTCGTCGTGTGTTTCGTAGTCGTCCATGTTGACGCCGTTCCCGTGCACCGATTCGCCGAGGCTGTGCCCCGTACGGTGCAGCACGTTGGCGCCGTAGCCGGCGCCGCGCAGCACCGACGAGGCGGCGCGGTCGACTTCCCAGCCGCGCAGCTCGCGGCCTTCGCGCGTCGCGTTCGTGACCAGCGCCACCGCGGCGTCACGTCCCGCCGCCACCGTCGAAAACACCTGTTCGTAGCGCTCCGGCACCCGCGCGCCAGTGTAGCCGACCCAGGTGATGTCGGCGAACACAGCCTGGGGACGGTCCAGTTTGCCCCAGAGGTCGAGCAGCACGATCTCCCCGGGTCGAATCGCCCGGTTCACGCCGGCGGTCGGCATGTAGTGCGGGTTGCCGGCGTTCTCCTGCGCGGCGACGATCGGCGGCGAGTCGCTGACGAGCCCTTCGTCGCGGAACCAGCGCGGACATCAACTGCTGAATATCGTACTCGGTCGTCGGCATGCCGGAGGCCAGGCGCGTCCTGACGGCGTCGAACGCGCGGTCCTTAATCCGGTACAGGGCTTCCGAGGCGCGTTTGTGGGTCTCGAGGGCGGCGGTGTCCCAAATCGTCGCGAAGCGCTGGACGAGGTCGCCGGAGGAGACCACGTCCACGCCCATTCCGCGCACCAACTCGACGGTGCCTGCGTCGATACGCGACACGTACGGGATGGCGCAGAGCGGCGAGTACTCCATCGCGACGCGCCGCATGCCGCGGAGCAGTTCGCGCAGGCCGGCTTCGAGCTCGTCGCGGCCCGCGTAACGTGCCTTCGAACCTGGCAGCTGGTCGAGCGCACCGCGCTCGATGGCGTGGACGAGGCCGCGCGGCTCGCCCGATGCGGGGATAAGGTAGTACCAGCGCCGGGTGGCGAGGTGTCCGCCGTCCCGGCCGATGCCGGCGATCTCGCCGGCGATGGGGTTCAACCCGTGAAAATCGTACAGCAGCCAGCCGTCGAGGCCGTCGGCGCCGCGAGGGCGGCCTGAACGGCGCTGACGTCGAGCCCGGCTGTCGCCTGGGGCATCCCGCAAGTATAGCGTGCCGGCCGGGCAGAGTCGGCGGCTCAGGCGTTTCGAGGCGCCGTAAAACCGGCCGGCCCCAGTCAGGTGAGGCATAATTCGGGCATGAGCCGCACTATCAGCACCGCCGGCCTGATCATGGCCCTGGCGGGGACCGCGCTCGTCTCGGGTCAGGCGCCTGCCGGCCAGCCGCCGGCGGCCCAGCCGCCCGGCGCGGGACAGGCGCAGGGACCGACTTTCAAGGTTCAAGTCGACTACGTCGAAGTCGACGTGCTCGTGACCGACGCGCGCGGGAACTACGTGCGCGATCTGAAGAAGGAAGACTTCCAGGTGTTCGAGGACGGCAAGTCGCAGGCTGTCACCGACTTCGCGCTTGTCGACATCCCCATCGAGCGTGCGGAGCGTCCGCTGTTCGCGAAGCAGGCGGTCGAACCCGATGTGCGCAGCAACGAGCGGCCGTTCGACGGCCGCATCTACGTCATGCTCCTCGACGAGGCGCACACGCTTCCGTCGAACACGAACCTGGTCAGGCGCGCGGCGCAGAAGTTCATCGACGAGAAGCTCGGCGCCAACGATCTGATGGCCGTGGTGTTCGCGCGGGGCGTCGTGGGGGGCGGCGGCAGCTACGGGCAGGAGTTCACGAACAACAAGCGGCTCCTGGGCCTCGCCGTGCAGCAGTTCGCCGGGTCGGCGCCCCGATCCGCGACGCTGAACAAGCTGCAGGACTACGTCAACACGTCGGCGGCGCGCTCGGCCGGCGCGGGCGGACCGCCGCAGGACATGGACCGGCAGGAGCGCGAGTTCAACGCGCGCGCGATGCTCGAGGAAATGACGGCCGTCTCCGAGTGGTTTGCGAGCGTCCGCGGCCGCAAGAAGACCATTCTGCTGTTCAGCGAAGGCATCAGCTACGACATCAACGACCCGTTCGCCAACGGCGGCAACAACGCCGCGTCGATGATTACGTCGCGCATGCAGGACTTCGTCAGGGCCGCGACCAAGGCCAACGTCAGCCTGTACGCGATCGACCCGCGCGGCCTGATGGCGCTGTCGGACGGCAACATCGAGCTCGTCAGCGTCGGCGGGGGCGATCCCAACGCGGCCGGCCTGAACGAACGGGGGCTGCAGGACGAGAACCGCCTCGCGCGCGAGAGCCTGCAGACCTTCGCCGAGGAAACCGGCGGCTTCGCCGTCGTCAACACCAACGGCTTTGCCAACGCGTACGACCGCATCGTTCAGGAGAACAGCGCGTACTACGTGCTCGCGTACTACCCGCCGAACCCGAAGCGCGACGGCAAGTTCCACAAGATCCAGGTCCGCGTCACCCGGCCAGGGCTGACCGTTCGCGCCCGCCGCGGCTACGCCAACCCGACGGGCAAGGTCCCGACGCCCGCCAAGACGACTCTGTCCCCGGAATTGCGCGACACGCTGGAGAGCCCGCTGCCGATCAGCGGCCTGGCCATGAAGGTATTTGCGGCGCCCTTCAAGGGCACCGCGCCGAACGCGTCGGTCCTGCTCGGCGTGGAGCTGCGCGGGCGCGACATCAGCACGGCGGCCAATTCAAGCCTCGAGCTGGCCTTCTTTGCAGTGGACGCCAAGGGCAAGCTGAAAGCTTCGAGCCGCGAAACCCTGTCGCTCAACCTCAGGCCCGAGACGAAGACCCGCGTCGAGCAGGGCAGCATCCGCCTGCTCAGCCGGATGAACGTCCCGGCCGGACGCTATCAGCTTCGCGTCGGCGCGCGCGACGCCACCGGCGGCGCGCTGGGGTCCGTCCTGTACGACCTCGACGTGCCCGACTTCGAGAAGGCGCCGCTCGCGATGAGCGGCCTCGTGCTCACGTCGGCCGCGTCGAGCCTGTTGCCGACGGCCAAGCCCGACGCGGATCTGCGCCAGGTGCTGCCGGGCCCGCCGGCGGCGGCGCGCGCGTTTGCGCAGAACGATCAGCTGGCGTTTTTCACGGACATCTACGATAACGACACGTCGAACGTCCACACGGTGGACGTCACCGCGACGCTGACCGCCGACGAAGGACGGGTCGTGTTCAAGAACGCCGAGGAGCGTTCGACCGCCGACCTCGCGGGGAAGAAGGGCGGCTTCGGGTACGGTTCGGCGATCTCGCTGCAGGACTACCCACCCGGCCTGTACGTCCTGAAAGTGGAGGCGCGTTCGCGTCTTGGCAACAACGCCACCGCGAGCCGCGAGCTGCAGATCACCATTACGCCGCCGGAAAGCCAGCCTCGCTAGGCCGGCTGGGTTATGACTTTCATGCTGTCCCTGATCGCGACTTTCCTGATGACGCTCCAGGCGCCCGCGCCCGTCCGCTCGATCGAGAAGGGCCTCGACAGCCAGCTGGACGCGGCGCGACAGGCGACGGTGCGCACGCCGGCCGAGTGGGAAGCGCTCTGGCGGCTGCACGGGGGCGAGCGCACGCGCCCGGCCGTGGACTTCGGGAAGGAGATGGTCGTGGCGGTGTTCATGGGAAGCCGGCCGACGGCCGGCTTCTCGGTGGAAATCGTCGGCACTCGCGTCGACGGGCCCGCTCTCGTCGTTCAGTATCGTGAAACGCGGCCGCCGGCCGACGCGTTCGTCGCGCAGGTCCTGACGATGCCGTACCACATCGCGGCCGTGCAGAAGCGCGCGGGCGTGACGGACGTCAGGTTCGAAAAGATCCCGTAGCTACTTTTTCGCTGCCGGCGCCGCGGCGGCCTTCGCCGGATCGTCGAGCTTGCTGACGCGTTTGGGCTTGATGGTCCCGTTCGCGTGGCTGAAGTTCCAGCTGTTGCTGTTCATCTTCCCCTGCTGAAACGGCGTGGTGATGGTGAGTGTTTCCACGGCGCCCGCCGCCAGCGGCTTCTCCAGCGTGCCTTCTCCAGCCGCGACGATGTTGCCGCCCTTGTCGAACCACGTTTCGGCGACCTTCAGCCGGGCGATCGGCGCGCTCGCCACGTTCTTGATGCGAATCGTCGTGACGACGTTGTCGCCGTTCTTCTTGGTGACGGGCTGGGTAAACTCGACTTCCGCCTGACCCTTGATCGGCGGCTCGACCTTCTTGCCTGCCAGCACCTGTTTGAATTCCGGCGCGGTCTGTGCCATCAGGCCGCCAGGGGCGCCGGCGATCCCGACTGCAACCAGCGCTGCCACCACTGCGAAGTGCGCACGAGCCATACCTGTCCTCCTCTGACTTACGGGCGGGGATTATACGTTACATCTCGCCGTTCCAATCCTCGGGTTCAGGATTGAGCGAGCGAAAGATTTCCATGTGCCATTTTCCGCCGCCCCAGGGCTCGATGACTTCGGCGGCGACGACGTCTACGAGAATCTCCGAGAAGACCCGCCCCTCGGGATCGCCTTCGAGGTGATACGCCGGCTCGTCCCAGCCGAAGTTCGGGTACAGCATCAGCGTCAGAAACAGATCGTAGCCGTCGTCGACGACGATGAGCTGGCCGCAGGGGCGCTTGAGGGTCGAATGATAGATCAGATACTTCTCGGCGCTGTGCGCGCGGATGTAGCGCTTGAGCGCGAACTCGCGGGCGACGACCTCTTCGACGGCGATCTTCTTGTCCCAGCAGTCGCGGCAATACTTCTCTTCGCCTCTCGGCTCCGACACCTCTTTCGCGCCGCAGAGCGCGCATCGCGACTTGACCACCGACTTTCTCGGCATATCATGAAAGTCTAGCACTATGGATAGACCCCCGCGACCCTCCCACCAGGGCCTCAGGCATCTCGCGCTCAACGCGCGCGACCTCGACGCGATGAAGCACTTTTACGTCGACGTGCTTGGTTTCGCCGTCGAATGGGAGCCTGATCCCGACAACGTCTACCTCACGTCGGGCCGCGACAACCTCGCGCTCCATCGCGCCGCCGTGCCGGCGGCGGCCGGACCGGCGGCTCCGGCGAAGCAGGCGCTCGATCATCTCGGCGTCATCGTCTCGACGGCGGACGATGTGGATCGTTGGGCGGCGTTTCTCGACAGCCGCGGCGTAACGGTCGTCGCGCGGCCGAAGACGCACCGTGATGGCGCCCGCTCGTGCTACGTCAGGGATCCGGACGGCAACACCGTCCAGATCATCCACCATCCGCCAATCAGCGATAAGTAGCGCGCGGCTTCAGCGCGGCGGCCCTGAAAGGGCCGGTCCATGCGATCTCGCGGTGAGCGCCGGCGCGTACATCCGCTCCGCGTATTCCTTGACCATGCGGCGCGCGCAGAACCGGGGACCGACGGTGCGGATGGATTCCTTCACGACGCCGATCCACCGCCGGGGCACGTGCGACGCGTCGCGGTCGTAGTACGCCGGGACGACTTCCTCTTCGAGCAGCCGGTACAGCGCGTCCGCGTCAGCGGCGTCGGTTGCCTCGTCCGGACTTCCCGCCGGCGCGCCGCCGTCGATCACCCAGCCGTTGGTTCCGGTGAAGCCCTCGGCCCACCACCCGTCGGCGATGCTCATGTTCGGCACGCCGTTGATCGCCGCTTTCATGCCGCTCGTGCCGCTTGCTTCCATCGGCTTGCGCGGCGTGTTCAGCCACAGGTCGCATCCCTGCACGAGGAAGTGCGCGACGTGCAGGTCGTAGTCGTCCACGAACGCGACGCGGCCGCCAAACAGCGGGTCGAGCGCGCGCCGGTAGACACCCTGGAGATCGCCCTTGCCGATGTTGTCCGCCGGGTGCGCCTTGCCGGCGAAGACGATCTGCACCGGGCGGCCCGAGGCGTTGAGGATGCGCGCAAGCCGCGCGGGATCGGTGAACACGAGCTCCGGGCGCTTGTACCCTGCGAAGCGGCGCGCGAACCCGATCGTCAGAACGTCGGGATCGAGCAGGGTGCCGGCGGCGACGATACGCGGTGTGCCGACGTGTTCGTCGGTCCAGCGCTGGCGGGCGCGCTCGCGGACGAAGGCGAACAGATGGCTCCGCAGCGACTGGCGCACGGCCCAGAGATCCTTGTCGGGGATCCCGAGCACGGCGTCCCACATGGCGGGATCGTCCTGGCGCTCGATCCAGCCGTCGCCGAGATGCTTCGTGAAGAGCCCGGCGAGCTCGCCGGCAATCCACGTCGGCGCGTGCACGCCGTTGGTGACGTGCGCGACGGGCCGGTCGTCGGTGGCGACCCCGGGCCAGATGGCGCCCCACATGGCGCGCGTGACCTCCCCGTGCAGGCGGCTGACGCCGTTGATGCTGGCGGCCGAACGCATGGCGAGCGCCGTCATGTTGAACTGGGTCCCCGCGCCGCTGTCGTGCGCCCCGAGCGCGAGGAACCGGTCGCGGTTGGCTCCCAGCGTGCCCCAGCAGCCGGCCAGGTGTCTCTCGACCAGTTCGAAGGCGAAGGCGTCATGGCCCGCCGGCACCGGCGTGTGCGTCGTGAAGATGGTGGAACGCCGGATCTCCTCGAGGGCGGCGTCGAAGTCGGCGCCGTGCTCGAGGAGATCGTGGATGCGCTGTAGTACGACGAAACCGGCGTGCCCTTCGTTCAGGTGGAACGCCGCGGGCTGGACGCCGAGCGCCTTGAGCGCCCGCACGCCGCCGATGCCCAGCACGACTTCCTGCTGGATGCGCGTCTCGCGGTCGCCTCCGTAGAGCCGCGCCGAGAGCTCGCGGTCCGCGGGCGCGTTTTCCTCGAGATCGGTATCGAGCAGGTAGAGCGTGACCCGGCCGAGGCGGACGCGCCACACGATCGCGAGCACGGATCGGTCGCCGAGCGGCACAGCGATGATGCACGGCTTGCCGTCCGGTGTGGTGGCGGCGTCGACCGGCGCATCGTTCCAGTTCAGCCGCTCGTAGCTCTCTTCCTGCCAGCCCTCGCCGGACAGGCGCTGATGGAAGTACCCCTGCGGATACATGAACCCCACGCCGACGAGCGGCACGCCGAGGTCCGACGCTTCCTTGCAGTGGTCGCCGGCGAGCACGCCGAGGCCGCCCGCGTAGATGGGCAGCGACTGGTGGAGCGCGAATTCAGCGGAGAAGTAGGCCACCTGGCCGTTCAACTGCGGGAGCGTGCGCGTCCACCAGGTGTTCCGCGCGGCCCGCGCACCGTCGAGGCCGTCGATGGCGCGATCGTATAACGCCAGGAATTCCGGGTTGGCGGCCGCCTGGGCGAGTGTCGAGGGCGGAACGGCCCACAGCATCCGCACCGGGTTGTGCGCGGTCGTCCGCCAGAGCGGGTAATCCAGGCGCCGGAACACCTCGCGCGCCGGGTGCCAGGCCCACCAGAGGTCGATGGCGAGCTCGTGGAGCCTCGAAATGCGATCGGGAAGCGGGGCCAGGCTGGCGTACCTGTTCATGCGCGTGCTCCGACGAGTGAGGCAAACCGCGTCAGATCGATGTTGCCGCCCGAGACGATTGCCACGACCTTGCCGCCTCCGGCCCCGCCGCCGAGCGCGGCGGCGACCGCGCACCCGCCGGCGCCTTCCGCGATCACGTGCGCGCGCTCGGCCGTCGCCTTGATGGCGGCGGCGACATCGTCGAGCGAGACGACGATCGAGCCGTCGAGGCCGCGCAAAAGCGGCCACATCGTGTCCAGCACCGACTTGCCGCCGGCCCCGTCGACGAAGGAGGCCCGCCAGTTGCTGAAGGCGACCGGCCGGCCAGCGGCCAGCGATGCGCTGAGCGGCGCCGCGGTCTCGGGCTCCGCGGCGTACACGCGGGTGTTCGGGTTCAGCGCGCGCACGCTGGCGGCGACGCCGGCCAGCAGGCCGCCGCCGCCGATAGAGGCCACCACCGCATCCACGTCCGGCAGATCTTCCATGATTTCCAGTCCCGCGGTCGCGTTGCCCGCGATGAAACGATCGTCGTCGAACGGATGGATGAAGTAACCGGTCATCCGATCCGATCCGTGCTGCTCGACCGTGCGCCAGCACTCGTCGTACGACGCCTTGACGATCGCGGCGCCGAGGCGCTCGATGGCCGCGAGCTTGGCGTCGGGCGCCGTGTCCGCCACCATCACCGAGCAGCGCGCCCCGGCCCGCCGTGCGGCAAACGCGACGCCGAGCGCCGCGTTGCCGGCGCTGACGGTCCAGACGCCGCCGGCCAGCTGATCGGGCGTCAACTGGCGCACGACGTTCAGAGCGCCGCGGATCTTGAACGCGCCGACGGGCTGCAGCACCTCGAGCTTGAGGTAGAGCTCGAGATTGGATGGCGTCCGCGCGCCGGCCGGAAGGTCCACGTGCACGAGCGGCGTGCGGATTGCCGCGCCGCGCATGGCCGACAACGCTGCCGCGGCCTCGCGGACCGCCTCAATCGGGATGCGCCGCGCCGTTTCGATCATGCGCGCGACGCCCGGAGCGCCGAGATCTGCGCCGACAGCTCGTCCAGCCGCGCCATGATCTCCTCGTGGCGCGCCCGGTCCGGCCCCGGTGTTTTCGCGGAGAAGCTGATGCCGCCGCCCGGATCGAGGACGGCGCGGTCGATTTCCTCGAGCGACCCGAAGCCCTGTTTGTGCGCGGCCGTTTCGAGCTCCGATCGTGTGATCAGCTCGTGTTTCAGCCGATCGGCGTTGAGCACGCCGTTCTCGAGCAGCACGCATTGGTCGCCTTCGATCATCCGGTCGAGCTTTTCGTGGGAATAGAGAAACTTCACCACGGCGTAATTGACGACCAGCAGCGTCGCGGCGCCGATGATGCCGCCCGTGACGCTGTTGTCCTCGCCGATGATCGCGTTCTGGACCGTGTTGGAGATGGTCAACAGCACGACCAGGTCGAACGGGTTGAGTTGCGCCAATTCGCGCCGGCCAGCCAGCCGCAGCCCCACGATCAAGAAGACGTACACGATGATCGGCCGGGCGATTTTCTCGGCGATGGGGAGGCCAAGCACGAACATGTCGGCCGCGATCCTAGAGTTCATGTGCCCATGCTAACGGAACGCGGCCGCTTTGTAAGCATGAAGCAGTACAATTGCCGCCTTAGATGCGGCCTCTGGCCATTTTCATTTTCCTCATCACTGCGATCGCGTCCCGCGCGAACGCCCAGGATCCGCCGCCGCGCATCGGTCCGTTCGTAGTCGACGTGCACATGTCGATTCCGTCGTTTCCGACCGATTCGCAGCAGCTGGCGGACAGCCGCTCCTTGAACCTGGCCGAACTGCCGGGGCGCGGTCTCGGCGGACAAATGGGCGCGCACTACTATTTGCCGGCCTGGGGCGCGCTCACCGTCGGTATCGGCGGCGAGGTGATGATCGCCCGTGCCAGCAGCACGCCAGCCGACCCGTCGTCCGGCCTCCGATCCGTCAATGAACGGCTCGTGTCCGCGGCGCCGCAGCTCTCGTTCAATTTCGGATCGGGGCACGGCTGGAGCTACCTGAGCGGGGGCATCGGCCGGGCGGTCTGGGCGATTCACGAGGCCGGCCTCGATCCGAGCGAAGCCGACGTCGAGCCGCTTCAGACGGTCAACTACGGCGGCGGCGCGCGCTGGTTCATCAAGAACCATCTGGCGTTCAGCCTCGACGTGCGCTTCTACGAGATCCGTGAGGGCACGCCGATTCCCCCGGTGCCGGGCAGCCCGCGGACCACGCTGTTCATCATCGCCGCCGGCATCTCCCTCAAGTAACCACATAAGCAGCCACAGAGGCACAGAGCCCGCAGAGGCTTCCCCTTTTCCGCGTGAAACGGAGTCTCTGTGTTCTTTGTGCCTCCGTGGCGCCGTCTGGGAATCTATCAGCGCGTCAGCAAGAGGTCGCCGCTTGCGGCGAAGGGCGGTGTGCACGTGGTGGAGGTCACCGTGTATCCGCCCGTGAGGGTGGACGTCGTGCCGGTCCGCGCCGTCATCGTGCCGCCAAGCTGTCCGGCGCACGCCGGCTGCGACGGGATTCCCTGCTGTCCGACGGAAATCGTGTATGCCAGCGACGAGCCGCTCAGCGTGCCCGTAAGAAAACCGTTCAGGAGCACGACGCCGTTGGGAAGCCGGACCAGTACCGGGCCCGATACGGAGGTGCCCGACTGCGTCAGCGTCCACACCATTTCCGACGTCACCGCCTGCACCGCGAAGTTGCCGCGCCATGTGCCCGTCAGGTCGATTGCCTGCGAAGGCGGTGTCGCGGAACTCTGAATCGACGAGCAGCCCGCCCCGACCGCCGCTGTCAACATGACGATCGAGACGACCGATCGGAGCCTCCCGGTCCATTGCATGTGAATTCACCCTCGCTGTGGTTGTTCAAAGTGTACGCCGACTTCGGGCTACCATCTGTGCCGGCCGATGAAGCGACCGGGACAGTTTGCGATTGCGGCGGGTTTCTTCCTGCTGAGCTTGTGGGTGACCTGGCCGCTGGTGCTCCATCTCGACGAAGCGCTGCCGGGCGATCTCGGCGATCCGCTGCTGAATACGTGGATTCTCGGATGGGACGCCGACCGCCTTCGCCACGGCCTGGCCGGACTGTGGAACGCCCCGATCTTCTTTCCGTATCGCAACACGCTGGCGTTTTCCGAACATCTGCTCGGCATCGGCGTACCCGTCGCCCCGATTGTGTGGCTCACGGGCCGGCCGTTTGTCGCCTACAACGTCGCCTTCGTCGCGTCGTTCGCGCTGGCCGGCTTCGGGATGTGGCGGCTCGCACGGCGTCTGACGACGCGCGAGGACGCGGCGATCCTCGCGGGCGCAATTTTCGCGTTCGCTCCGGCCAGGCTGGGCCAGATCGGCCACCTGCAGGTGCTGATGTCGGGTTGGATGCCCCTTGCGCTGCTCGGCCTGCACCAGTACTTCGAAACGGGATCGCGGCTCGCGCTCGCGGCGTTCACGGCGGCGTTCATCGTGCAGGGGCTGTCGAACGGCTACTACCTGTATTTCCTGGCCGTGCCCGCTGTGATCCTCTCGCTCCACGCCCTGGCGACGCGCGCGCCCGATCGGCGCCGCATTGCGACTGGCCTGGCCGTGAGCGCGCTGTGCATCCTCGTGACGTTCGCGCCGATCGCTCTCGTGTACTTCGACGTGCGGCAGACGTACGGTCTCCAGCGAACAGAAGACGAGGTCTCGACCTTCGGCGCCGATCTCGGCGCGTACCTCCACGGCAACGAAGCGCTTCGCCCGCCGATTCGCATCTGGCGCGCGCTGCCGCACTACGACAAGCCGGGTGGGCCGGAAGGCGAGGTGTTCCCGGGCATTGCCGCCATCGTGCTGGCGTTCGCCGCGCTCTGGCCTCGCCGCCAGAAGCCGGCCAACGCCGGTGAGCGCAGCAGCGTCGTGCCGCTGTACGCCGCGATTGGGACGGCCGCGCTCGTCCTTTCGATGGGCGCCGATCCAACCGTGTGGGGCGTGCGGTTACCGATCGGCGCCGTGTACCGGTGGCTCTTCGCCTACGTGCCGGGCTTCAACGGCTTGCGAGTCCCGGCACGATTCTCGACGGTCGTGCTGCTCGCGCTGGCCGTGCTCGCAAGCGTCGGCTTTGCGCGAATCGCCTCGGACCTGCGGCCTCGGGCGCGCATCGCCGCCTGCGTCGCGGCGCTCGCGATCATCCTGCTCGAAGGCACGGGCGGCGCGATGCCGCTGGCATTCCTGACACCCCACGGGCGTCCCGATCGCGCGGCGTACGCCTGGGTCCGCGATGGCGGCGCCGGCGCCGTACTCGAACTGCCGGCGGGGGAGCTCGACACCACCTTCCGCACGTATCAGTACGAGTATCAGACGCTGTTTCACCACCGCCCGATTGTCAACGGCGCGAGCGGCTACAACTCGGCGCTCCAGGTGTTCCTGGGCAGCTCCGCGTCGCCGCTCGTCGAAGCCGGCTACTTTTCAGACGGGCTGCGCGCGCTGCGGCAGGCTGGTGTGAGCACGGTCGTCGTGCATACGGAGGCGTTTGCCGACGCGGCGACAGGCGCGTCGATCGTCGAGCTGTTCAAGCGGGAGATGGCGACCGGGGCCGGCGCAAGCCAGGTCGCCTCCGAGGCCGCGTTTCCCGGGATTGTCGTCTACCGTCTGGCGGAGTGGCGCGACGCTGGAGCGGCGTCGGCCGGCGACGTGCGCAGCGCGACGGGGCGGGCGATGCCGCCGTCCAGCTTTGTCGCAACATCGAGCCACGCCGGCGATCGCCTGGAGCGCGCGTTCGACGGCAACATCGAGACGCGATGGGTTTCGGGCGAGCGGCAGTCCGGCACGGAATGGATTGACGTCGCGTTCGATCGGCCGCACGACGTCGCGCGCGTGCGAATCCTGACCGCCGATCGGAGCCTCGGCGATTACCCGCGCGAACTGATCATCGAATCTGTTGACGGCGCTGGTCCGCCGGTCACGCTCTTTCGCGGCACGATCGTGCAGCCACTCGTCCAGGGCCTTGTTGCCGATCCGTTGCACGGTCCCATCGACATCACGCTTCCTGCCAATCGCACATCGCATCTGCGCCTGCGCCAGGTTGGCCAGACGCGGATCTGGTTCTGGGCCGTCGATGAACTGCAGGTGTTCGAGCGCTAAGACGGTGCAGTGTGCTTTGAAACAGCACACGCACGCCCAAGATGGGTTCGGCCAATAAATTAACCGACATTCCGCAAGCTCTGGCTGGGCATGTGTTTCATTCCAGACCAAACGTGCACATCCTGTCACTCTCGGAAGATCTTCCCGTAAGTAGCCGTCACGATTGCCGTTAGTTTCAAATTGACGCCTCTGATGTTAATGGCAGAGTGATTGCTTTTGGAACTCGAGAGTACTTGAGGAACCCCTTTTGAGTGATCCTATGAACCCTCGTCAAGCTGGTCGCATGTGGACCCGGCGCATTGCCGGCGTTCTTTTCTGTCTCGTTTTCGGATCGGCGTTCGGGTTTCGCGGCGCGCAGGGCGCGCACCGTGCGCGCCTGTCGTCGGACCTCGTCGTTCACGAAGGTCGCCGCACGGCGCAGCGCAAGCGCGTCATCCTGCACGGCACGCCTGAGGAAGTGCAGGCGATCGCCGAACGGCATCATCTGTCGGTCGTGCGTCTGCTGGGCGGCGGGGGCGCGGTCGTGTCGGTCAACAGCGCCGAGCTGACCGAGCTCGCGAGCGACGACCTCGTCGAGCACATCTCGCCCGACTCGCGTGTCCACCTGATGATGACGGTGTCGAACACGTCCACGGGCGCGACACAGGTTCGTACGGGCACCAAAGGGCTCCTGGGCCTGGTCGGCGCGTATCCGGCCGTGACGGGCAAGGGTATCGGCGTCGCCGTGCTCGACTCGGGTATCTCCACCCATGCCGCCCTGAAGAACGTCGTCGCGAGCGTGAACTTCGTGACGGGCGAGACCGGATCCGCCGACGAGTTCGGACACGGCACTCACGTCGCGGGGATTATCGGCGGGGCCGCGACCAGTGTCACGAGTCTCTACGCCGGCGGCGTCGCTCCCGACGCGAACATCATCAACGTGCGAGTCCTTGGCCCCGACGGGACCGGCACCACGAGCGACGTGATCGCCGGCATGGAATGGGCGATCGCGAACCGCGCGCGCTACAACATCCGCGTCATCAACCTGTCGCTCGGCCACCCCGTGACCGAGCCGTCTGTCACCGACCCCTTGTGCGAGGAAGTCGAGAAGGCCACGGCACTCGGCATCGTGGTCGTCGCGGCCGCGGGCAACGCGGGCAAGACGGCTGACGGACGAACCGTGCTCGGCGGAATCGCGTCTCCAGGGAACTCGCCGTTCGCGTTGACCGTCGGCGCCGTCAACACGTGGCAGACGCCCGGCCGGTCCGACGACTCGGTGACGACCTACAGCTCGCGCGGGCCGACGCGCTTCGAACAGGCCGTCAAGCCGGACGTCGTCGCTCCCGGGAACAAGATTGTGTCCCTCGAGGCGTCGCAGTCCTACCTCTCGATGAACTTCTCCGCGCTCCACATCGCCGGAAGCGGGACGAACGCCTACATGCGCCTGAGCGGCACGAGTATGGCGACGCCGATGGTCAGCGGCGCCGTCGCGTTGCTGCTGCAGGCGAGCCCGTCGCTCACGCCGGCGCAGGTGAAGCTGGCGCTGCAGTCCGGCGCGACCTACCTGCCTGAGGATGGCTTGATGGCCGGCGGCGCCGGCAGCGTGAACTTCTGGACGTCACGGCAGATCACCGGAACGGGGGGCCTCGGGCTCGTGCAGGGCCTGCTCGGTACGCTCGGCGGCCCGACCGGCGCGTCGTTCTGGGATACGGGAACGCTGACCACGCGTCTCTACCATGGTCAGGGGCTCCGGCTTCTGAATCTGGTTGACTCGCTCGCCGCGTGGCTGAACCCGTCGCGCCTGCACTTCGGCGACCTGAACCTCGTCGGGTTGCAGAATCCGCTGGCAGCGCTGCCGCCGAACCGGCTCATCTGGGGGCAGGTGTCCACATGGGCGGCCAGCGACGACATCATCCTGTGGGGCGACACTGTTTACGACCCCGACGGGCAGATTATTCTCTGGGGCGACACCAACACCACGGATGACTACATCATCCTGTGGGGAGACACGATCGTCACGGATCCCGATCCCCGCTGATGCCATCCCCTGCGGCCTCCCCCCGGACCGGAGGCGCTGGCGACGAGACGCATGTTCCGTCGCCGGCGCTTCCGATCTACGTACGATCCGTCATCGCGATCGGCGCGGCGGCGATTGTGTGGTCGCTGCCCGCGTTGTTCCGGATGCCGCACGGGGTCGTCTGGCTGCTGTTCACCGTGCTCGCACTGCTGACCGGCCGCTACACGATGAAGATCGCGTCGTTGTCGGCCAACATCTCGGTAACCGACACGTTCTTCATTACGGCCGCCGTCCTTTTCGGTCCCGAGGCGGCGACGATCGCGGTCGTGCTCAACACCAGCCTCGTCTCGTTCAGAAGGGGCCACAGCGCCGAACGCATCGCGTTCAACACGGCGGCTCCGGCGCTCGTGATGTGGCTGGCCTCCCACGCGTTCTTCGCCGTCGCGCGGATTGAACCGCTCGCTCAGGCGCCGGCGCCGGTCGGGCACCTCATCGTGCCGCTGATCGTTCTGACCGCGACGTACTTCCTGATCAATACCGGGCTTACAGCCGTGGCTATCGGACTCGACAGCAGGCAGCCGCCGTTCCGAATCTGGCGTCAGCACTTTCTCTGGTTGTCGGTGAGCTACTTCGCAGCGGCGTCAGTCGCCTTCTGTCTGGTGGTTCTCATCCAGCAGGTGAGCCTCGTCGCGGCTGCGATGGTGCTGCCGCTGTTGATCATCTTCCACCTGACGCTCAGCACCTCGTTCGGCCGGCTGGAGGACGCCCAGCGCCACCTGGGCGACATGGACCATCTGTACCTCTCGACCGTCGAGACGCTCGCCATGGCGATCGACGCGAAAGACGACGTGACGCACGACCACGTCCGGCGCGTGCAGGCGTACGCGATGGGCCTGGCGAAGGAACTGGGCGTCACCGACGAACTGGTCCTCAAGGCGATCGAGGCGGCCGCGCTGCTGCACGACACAGGCAAGCTGGCGGTGCCCGAGCACATCCTGAACAAGCCGGGGAAGCTCAACGAGGCGGAATTCGAACAGATGAAGCGCCATGTAGATGTCGGCGCCGACATCCTGTCGCTCGTGGAATTCCCGTATCCGGTCGTGCCGATTGTCCGGTGCCACCACGAGAGCTGGGACGGCAGCGGGTATCCTCGCGGCGTTCGCGGCGAGGACATCCCCATCGGGGCGCGGATCCTGTCGGTGGTGGACTGCTTCGACGCGCTGACCTCGGACCGGCCCTACCGCGCCGCGATGACCAACGAGGCGGCGTTCGACATCCTCCGCGAGCGGAGCGGGAAGATGTACGACCCGCGCGTCGTCGAACGGTTCATCGCTGTTCAGCCGCTCATCGCGCCGGCCGACGCGGACGATGCGCAGGCCAGGCAGCAGGTGATCCAGCAGATCGTCCGGTCCGCGAAGGCTCCGGCTCCGGCCGCCGACGCCGCGCCCGCACCGGCCGCGTCGTCAGTGCCCGAGGACGTGTTGGCCTTTGTGAGCCTCTCGCGGCTGGCCTCAGGCGATCACACGGCCGCCGACGTGCTGGCGCTTGCGTCCATGCTGCTTCGCGACACGGCCTCGCCGTCCACGCTTGCGTGGTACGTCCTCGACCCGGCCGCGAACGCCCTCAAAGTGGCCCACGCGTCGGGGCCCGCCGCCGATCTGTTCCGCGGCCTGTCGATTCCGATCGCGTCGCGGCTTTCCGGATGGGTGGCCGCCAACCGGCAGCCGATCGTCAATTCCGACCCGGCGCTCGATCTCGGATCGCAGCAGGCGGCGGCTGCATCACTTCAGAGCTGCTTGAGCGTGCCGCTGGTGACCGGCGAGCTGCTCGTCGGCGTGCTGTCAATCTATGCCTCCCGGCCGCACGCGTTCAGCGAGGATCAGGGCCGGCTCATGCAGATGATTGCCCCGCACGTCGCCACTGCCGTCTCGCGCACCAGGCGGCGGGAACAGGACGCGCCCGCACCAGGCGCCGAGAAGGCGCACGGCGGTCCGCTGCGCCTGGTCGCAACCGGCCGGTAGAACGGTCCGCGTTTTACGACGTTGAACGCAGAGCACACTGAGCACACGGAGACTTCTTCTGAAAAGAGTCCTCTGCGAACTCTGCGTGCTCCGCGTTGAACGTCGTGATCAGGCGCTGACGCGTCCGTCTGCGAGCTGCAACACGCGCGTTGCGAACGTGGCGGCGAAGTCTTCGTCGTGCGTGACGACGAGCAGCGTCCGGCCCTGGTCGACCAGACCGCGAAGCAGCACTCCCAACTCCTCGCGACGCTGTTGATCGAGCGCCGCCGTCGGCTCGTCCATCAGCAGCACTTTCGGATCGACCGCAAGCGCGCGCGCGATCGCCACACGCTGCGCTTCGCCGCCCGACAGCTCCCGCGGCAGCGCTGCCGCCCGGTGCTCGACGCCGAGCGCCTGCAGCAGCTCGTGCGCCCGCCGGCGCGCCTCGTCCCGGCCGACGCCGTGCGCGTGCACCGGAGCCAGGCACACGTTGTCGAGCGCCGACACGTGCTCGAACAGGCAGTGAAACTGGAAGACCAGCCCCACCTTGCGCCGCAGCCGGCGCAGTGCGGCCCGTCCGGCCGACGTCGCGGACAAGTCGCCAGACGGCAGGGAGACGTCTTCGACGGCGACTTGCCCAGCCTGAAATGGCTCGAGCCCGGCAATCGCTCGAAGGATGGTCGTCTTGCCCGAGCCGGATGGTCCCATGATGACGACGAGCTCACCTTGTCCGACTGCGAAGCTCGCGCCACGCAGGATTTCCTGCGGGCCGCGGCGGAGATGCACGTCGCGCAACTCGAGAATCGCGTTCATGATGTCCGCGCCTTCCACCGGCGTTCGAGGCGCCGCGCCAGAGCGGCCAGCGGCAGGGACATCGTGAGGTAGAGCGCCGCGCACAGCGCGCCGGGAATCACCCAGCTGCCGAGATTGGTCGCGAAGATCTGCGTCTGCTTCGTGAGCTCCATCACGGTGAGCACCGACACGAGCGCCGAGTCCTTCAGCAGCGCGATGAAGTCGTTGGTCATCGGCGCCAGCGCGAGGCGCAGCGCCTGCGGGCCCCGGATGAGCGTCAGGATCTGACGTTCGCCCAATCCGAGCGTGCGTGCGGCTTCCAATTGCCCCGGGGATACGGCCTCGAGGGCCCCGCGATAGATTTCGCTTTCGTATGCGGCGTAGTTCAGCGCCAGTCCCAGAAGCGCCGCGACGAACGCGGGGAGACGGATGGCGTCCGCCAGGCCGTAGTAGAGGACGAAGAGCTGCAGGAGGATCGGCGTGCCGCGAATGAGCTCGACGTACGCGATCAGGCCGAGGCGCAGCGTGCGGCCGCCGTACACCCGGCCGGTCGCGATGAGAATTCCGAGAGCCACGGCCAGTGCCATCGACAGGCAGGAGAGCACGAGCGTGACCACCGATGCCCGGACGAGCGCCGGCAGGTAGCGGCGTGTCGCCGCCCACCGCGAAACGGTGGCCGCGCTGTCCAGTGCGTCCGGGTTCCCGCCGCCCGGCCCGTCGTCGCCAAGGATGACGACCGGCGGAACCGATTCACCGGCCAGCAGCCGCGCGTACAGCGCGGGCTGGTCTTCGTTCCAGACTCGCCACTTCCGGAAGATGCGTTCGAGGGATCCGTCCCGCATCGCAGCGCGCAGGATGTCGTTGCACGCGTCGCGCAGGCCAGTCTGGTCCGGCGCGAGCGCACCGACGTAGTGGCCGATGGCGACGGCGCCCGGCTGAACCGCGAAACCGGGCAGCGACCGCAGCCGCCGTTCGGCGAGCACGTGATCCAGCAGGACCGCATCGACTCGCCCGAGCACCAGATCGCTGTAGGGGTGCACGTCGTCGTCGTACGAGACCGCCTGGATGCCTTGGTCCCTCTCGGCGCGGAGCAGGATCTCGTACGCGATGGTTCCGCTCAGCGTGCCGACCTTGCGTCCGCGCAGATCGGCGAGCGTGCGGTAGCGCGGCACGTCCGCTGTCCGCACGCTCAGGACTTCGCGGAATTGATAGTAGGGAATCGTCAGCGACAGCGCCGTTCGGCGCGTCACCGTGTCCTCCACGCCGCTCAGGCCGATGTCCGCGTCGCCCCTGGCGATGGACTGATCGATCGACGCGAACATGATCTGGACGAACTGCGGCGTGCGCCCGAGGCCGCGCGCGAGCAGGCCGGCGACCTCGACATCGAAGCCCACCTGCTGGTCCGGGTGCGACGGATCGGCCTCGACAAACGGCGCCCCGCCCTCGGAATCGCCCGCCCAGCGAAATAGCGGCTGGCCAGCAGCCGCCGCCGCCGCCAGGCAGGCAACCAGAACCAGGCCGGAAAGCCGAAGGGGGCGACGATACTGACGAGGTCGAGTGATCAAAATTGAGATCGGCCGGGTTGAAATCCGGCACATTCCCCTGTGCGATTGTGTGAAAATACGGTCATATTCGCGCGGCATTACAATTGCGAGTCAGCCAGCCGTGACTTCCATGAGCCCGAGTGCACCGGCGCCCGCCGCCCGCCTGCTGATCGTCGACGACGACGATGCGACCAGGGAAACATTTACCCGGATTCTCAAGCTCGAAGGCTACGAGGTGCGCAGCGCAACCAACGCCGAATCGGGGCTTCGCGAAATCGAATCCGGCTACCCGGACGCGGTGATCCTCGACTTGCGGATGCCCTTCATCAACGGGCTGGGCCTGCTGTATCGCCTGCGGGCGATTCAGCCGAGCCGTGAGACGCCGGTCGTGGTCGTCACCGGCGATCAGTGCCTGGACGATTCGGTGCTCGCCGAGCTTCGCGATCTGGGCGCCGACGTGCGCTTCAAGCCGCTCTGGATCGAAGACCTCGTGGACGTCGCCAAATCCCTCCTGCAGGCCCGTCCGCCCCGCCCCCGCGTGGCCTGAGCCCGCGTCCCGCCAGCGGAGTAGAATATCCCCGAGGTTTCGCTGATGGGTATCAAACGTAGTGTGTCGATTACGGGTGTGCTGCTGGCGGCCGTCGTGGCTGCCGTGTGGAGCGTCAGGGCGTCCGGTCAATCCGCGTCCCCGGCTGCTTCCGTGCACCAGCACGCGACGCCGCCGGCCCAGTCCAAATCGCAGGCGGTAACGGCGGCACCACCCAAGGTGCTCGGGCCGCACAAACAAGCCAACCTGCCGCCGCTTCCGTTTGGCCCGCGCGATCCGCTGCCGCGCCCGCCGCAGGTCGTCGCCCAGGTGTTCCGGTTCGCGGCCGAGCACCCGGAAATCCTGGCCTACGTGCCGTGTTTCTGCGGCTGCGACCACATGGGCCACAAAGGCAACGACGATTGCTTCGTGAAGACGCGTGCCCCCAACGGCGACGTCATTGCGTGGGAGCCGCACGGCACTGAGTGCCAGGTGTGCATCGACGTCGGCCAGCAGGCGATGCAGATGTACTCGTCGGGCGCGTCGGTCCGCGATATCCGGGCGGCGGTCGAGAAGAAGTTCGCCGGCCAGTATCAGAACCACACGCCCACACCGCAGCCCCCGCCGGCGAAGTAGTGCCCGGGCTGACGCCGGCGGCTATGCTGCCGGCGTCGGGACCAGCGAGATGTAGGAACGCTGGCGTGGTGCCGGCGCCTTGTCGGCGACCGGTGGATCCGGCATATCCCCTGTGTCGGGACGCAGGAACTGGTGCTGGTGTGGCTTGATCGTCGCCAGCAGTTCCTTCCGCGACTTGATGTTCAGCGGCCGTCCGATGTGGATCTTGCCCATCTTCGCCATCAGCTTCTCGGGCAGCGCGTTGGCGAACATGAACATCGGCCACGTGAAGCCGGGGCCGTTGAGCTTGCGCAGTTTCCACGCCCAGAGCCCGATCGCGCCGAGCCGCCACACGGTCGGCGCCCACCAGCTGGCCTGACCCGGGCGCAGGTTCATCTTCCAGCACTTCATCATCAGCTGCCACTGCAGCGGCGTCAGCTCGCGTGTCTCGGAGACGCCCTTCTTCGACTCCATCCGCGTGTCGTGGAGCGGCGTGAAGATGGACGGGATGAAGAAGGCGAACAGGCCGCGGCGCTCGACTTCGTAAATCAGATCGATCGTGTCCTTGACGTCCTCGTCGGTCTCGCCGGGATTGCCGATGATCAGCGTCATCGCCGGGAACCAGTTGTTCTTGTTCATCACCTCGAGGCCGCGGACGAGCACGCTCGGCCAATCCTCGATCGAGAACGGCACGCCCTTGCTGGGCATGATCTGCTTGGCGATCCGCACCGAGCCCGTTTCGAGGCCGACGAGCGGCACGAGCGCCTTGAACTTCGGATGCGTGCTCAGATACGGGAGGTGAATCGGGCTCTTGTCGATGCAGACCTCCGTGATCTGCTCGATCATGATCGGGTCGACGAGGGCGGGCGCGATCGTCGAGTGACTCAGGACGTGCTGTTCGACGCCGGGTGTTTCGCAGACCGACCGGTAGAGGTCGACGAGCGCTTCACGGTTCGGGAAGTAGAACGGCGTGTTCGTGTGGACCTGGCCCCAGATGAACATGTCTTCGGTGGCCAGCGAGATCTGCTTGTTGCCGTCGCGGACGTTCGCGCGGACGGCCGCCATCATCTTGTCTTTCGGCATATCGATCTGCGGGTTGAGATCGGGCACGCAGAACTGGCAGCGCCGGCCGCACCCCGTCGTCATCTCGACCACGCCGAACGTCGTGCGCTTGTCGGGGAACAGGATCTCGTTCCGATCCTTCGGATGCACGACGTCGACCTGCTTCGGTAGATCTTCCCCCGCGATCGCCTTGTCGAACAGCTTCAGCACGTCGGCCGACTCGCTCCGGCCTTCGACGACGCAGTCGACGCTCAGCGTGTCCCAGGAATTGGTCTGCGTGATCTGCCAGCCTCCCGAACCGCCGACGATGACCTTGAAGTGCTCGCGGTTGGGGTTCGCCTTGATGGCCGAGAACAGCTCCATCGAATAGTGCGAGTTGATCGGCTGCTTCGACGACCCGAAGATCGACGTGTAGACGCCGGCGGCGAACGTCACGCCCAGCGGGTTGTGCGTCGAGACGGCGACGACGCGCGTGTCGGGCCCGATGAACTTGTCGAGGTCGGCGGGGTAGCAGCAGGCGATGTCGCTGGCCGGGTAGTGGCGCAGGAGCGAGGCCTCGAGCACGCGGACGCCGGCCGGCATGTACTTGGCTGATCCGTCCTCGTTGTATTCGACATTACGCCAGGTGGGGTATTTCCTGTTGAGGATGCCTTCGAGCCACATCGGCAGCGAGGCCATGCTCATCTGAATGAAGTACCCGGCGTGGTCGATGATCTCCGTCAGGGGCGCCGTGAGGACGATTCGAGCGCCTCGTACAGCAGTGCCGTGGTCCGGCGTTTTCTCGGAAGTCGCGGTGTGCATAAGAGTAATGGGCGATTCGGTGCTGGTTGTGGTGCAACTACCGTAATACCAGCCACCGTCCGAGGTCAATGCGGGAGGGACTGAATCGTTCACAGTTCACGGTTCAAATTCAAGGTTCTGGATGCCAGAACCCCAAACCGTGAACCGTGAACCGTGAACCGTAAACTTCGAACCGCTGAGCTCGCCTAGTTCACCGCGAAGCAGTAGAGCAGTCCGGCGCCGCCCGTGCTGACCAGGTTCTCCTGGCTGCAGCCACGGCTGGCGTGCGTCGAGTTCCAGGACCCGTTGCCGCCGCCCTGTTTGTCGTGGTGGCCGAGCTGGGCCGAGCCCATGTTGTTGCTCGTCCAGTTGTTGCACGTGTGATCCATCGCGTCCGTGTAAGCTCGGCCGTCAGGCTGGGAACCGGTCAGGATGTCGTGCTGATTCGGCATGTCGCCGACGCCGTTGACCTGCGTCTGCTTCTCGGTGAGCGAGATCGCCTTGCCGAGGGCCACGCCCATGCGCGCCTGCTCGATCGTGTCGCCGTGCAGTTCGGCCACGCTCTGGCCGACGCGCCCACCGCGCGAGTTGTACCAGGGACCCGTGCCGATGCGGTCGCGCGCGTTGACCGCGCCTGCGCCCTGCGTGCTCATGTACGCGTGCCAGACGACCGGCGTGCCGCGTCCCGCCGCGGTGGCCAACTGCTGGCAGTACGCGTCGGCGCCGGCGATGCCGCCGTAGTTCGCGCCGTCGCCCTTGGGGACGCTGGTGATGAAGAACGACATCGGCTGCGGGGGTGGGGGCGCCGCAGGAAGCCCTCGCTGCCCGCCGGCCGGCGCCTGTGCGAGCACGAGGTAGGAGCCCGCGACCAGCGCGATCGCAAGGGCCGCGAGATGGGTTTTCAGTCTTGACAGGTGTTTCATAGGCATTCTCTCGTCGTTGTCGAGGCGACCAGGATGGCCGCTCGCATGCGGGCGGATCTTACCCGACGCAGGCGCCTCCGTCCAATTGGCGGGCGTGACCTGAGCACTTTCACAGGGAATTTCCACTGGGGCGGTGGGTCGGCGCGAGGCGCGGCCAGGGTGCTTGACCCGACCAATTCGGTCGGATTATGCTGTGACTCTGAAAGTGAGACTCAGTATCACATAAGTGAGACGTAAGCGATCCCCGTCACAGGAGCTCGAATGCGCGCCCGTCACGTCGCCGTCCTCGTCGCCCTCATGTTCGTTCCTGCTGTGCCGCTTGCCGCTCAATCAGCCTCGCAACTCGTGCTCAGCGGTCACGTGGTCGACATGACCCACGCGCCGATCATGGGCGCGAGCGTCACGATCGCGGGCGAAGACCGCGCGGCCGCTCCGGTCGTTGTCGTCACCGATCAGGGCGGCACGTTCACCGCGGCGCTCGCTCCGGGGCGCTACAACGTGCGCGTGATGGTCGAAGGCTTTCGTGAGAGCGTGCAGGACATCACGCTCCGGGACGCATCGGCGCAAACGAAGGAGTTCGTGCTCGACGTCGAAGGCTTCAAGGACTCGGTGACCGTGAACGCGCCGGCGGGCTACACCGTGCCGGCGGTCTCCTCGGCCACGAAAACGCCGACGCCGCTGCGTGACCTGCCGCAGGCGGTGACCGTCGTGACGAAGGAGCTCATCAAAGACCAGATGATGATGAGCGTGGGCGACGTCATGCGGTACGTGCCGGGCATCGGCGTCCACCAGGGCGAGAACAATCGCGACCAGGTCATCATCCGCGGCAACAGCTCCTCGGCCGACTTCTTCGTCGACGGTGTGCGTGACGACGTGCAGTACTACCGCGACCTGTACAACGTGGATCGCGTCGAAGCGTTGAAGGGCCCCAACGCGATGATCTTCGGCCGCGGCGGCGGCGGGGGAGTCGTGAACCGTGTCTTCAAGGAAGCGCTGTTCATGCCGCATTACGAAGTCAACGTCCAGGGCGGCGAATACGGCAACAAGCGCCTGACGGCGGACCTCGACCAGCCCGTGAACGACAAGGTGGCCCTTCGCCTGAACGGCATGGTCGAACACTCGGACAGCTTCCGGAATGGCGTCGACCTCGATCGGTACGGCGTCACGCCGACGGTCACCTTCGCGGCCAGCGATCGGACGAAGGTCGCCGCTTCCTACGAGTACCTGAACGACACCCGTGTGGCCGATCGCGGCATCCCGTCGTTTCAGGGCCGGCCCGTCGACGTGGATCGCTCGACGTTCTACGGCAACCCGGCCGACAGCGACGTCCGGGCCAATGTCAACGTCGCCTCCGCCACCGTCGAGCATCGGGCGGCGAGCCTCACGTTTCGCAACCGCACGATGGTCGGCAACTACGATCGCGGTTATCAGAACTACGTGCCGGGCGCGGTGACTCCCAATCAGCAGCAGGTGGCGTTGACGGCGTACAACAACGCGACCGACAGGACGAACCTGTTCAACCAGACCGATGTGACGTCCATCGCGTCCACCGGCTCGGTCCGGCACACGCTGCTCGCCGGCGTTGAAGTCGGCCGCCAGCTGACGGATAACTTCCGCAACACCGGGTTCTTCAACAACACCGCCACGACGATCCTGGTCCCGTACGGTGCGCCGACCATCACCACTCCGGTCACGTACCGCCAGAGCGCCACGGACGCCGACAACCACGTGCGCACCAACGTGGCGGCGACGTATGTCCAGGATCAGGTCGAGGTCTCGCCGCACGTGCAGTTGCTCGGCGGCGTGCGCTACGACCGCTTCGATCTCGAGTACCACAACAACAGGAACGGGGACACGCTGGGCCGTGTCGACAACCTCGTTTCGCCCCGGGCCGGCATCGTCTTCAAGCCCGTCGTGCCGGTGTCCGTATACGGGAACTACAGCGTCTCGTATCTCCCGAGCTCGGGCGACCAGTTTTCATCGTTGACGGTCATCACCGAGCAGGTTGAGCCGGAGCAGTTCACGAACTACGAGGTGGGCGCGAAATGGGACGTCCGGCCCGCGCTGTCGTTGACCACCGCGGTGTACCGGCTGGATCGAACCAATACCAGAGCGACCGATCCCAACGATCCCACGCGCATTGTCCAGACGGGAAGCCAGCGCACCAACGGCTACGAGCTCGGGATCAACGGCGCGCTCACGCCAGCCTGGAAGATCGCCGGAGGCTACGCGTATCAGAACGCGTTCGTGACCAGCGCCACCGTGGCCGCACGGGCAGGTGCTGTCGTGGCGCAGGTCCCGCGCAACACCTTCTCGCTCTGGAACAACTACCAGGTCCACCCCAGGGTCGGCCTGGGACTGGGCGTGTTGTACCGGAGCGACATGTTCGCCACCATTGACAACACCGTGGTACTGCCCGCCTACACCCGTGCGGATCTCGCGGCGTTCGTCCGGCTGTCACGCGAAGTCCGGTTGCAGCTGAACGTCGAGAATCTCTTCGACGCGAACTACTACACGAACGCCGACAGCAACACCAACATCTCGTTCGGATTCCCCCGGGCGGTGCGCCTGGGCGTGACGACGGCGTTCTAGAGCCCTTCGACTCGCTTGCTCGCTCAGGGCATTCGACTCGGCTGGGGGATAGCTCGGCCTGCCATGAGCGAGGCCTCGATGTGCTCGGGCCGAGTCGAATGCATGGATTCCGCAGCCTCCTACACCCGGCGCCGTCTGCTGAGCGTCTTCAGGCGTGACAGATTCCCAGCAACCAGGGCTTCCTTCTTTCCGGCCGTCCATCGCTTGAGCTGACGCTCGCGCGCCACTGCCTTCTCCGTTGAATCGAACGCTTCCGAGTGCACGACTCTAACCGGCCGCCTCAGCGCCGTGTAGTGAGAACCGCAGCCCTGGTTATGCGCGTGTTCCCGAGCAGTAAGGTTGTCGGTGTGTCCGACGTAGAGAGTGCCGTCAGAGCAGCGGAGCATGTAGACCCAGGGCATCGGACGACGATGCCATCGTCCCCGAGCCTGAACAACAGGGATTGCGGCTGAGAGCCGGTTGATTTGGGAGCCCTTCGACTCGGGTGAGGGATCACTCGGCCTGCCATGAGCGAGGCCTCGATGTGCTCGGGCCGAGTCGAATGGTGCGGAAGCGGGGATTTGAACCCCGACCCGATTGCTCGGACTAGCTCCTGAGGCTAGCGCGTCTGCCGTTCCGCCACTTCCGCGAGTGGTGTCCCGCCGGCCCAGAGGGCGGCAGTGAACGTTTCAGTATAGCTGAACGGGCGCCGGCAGGTCGATCCCACTCGGGCCCAGCCCCGCGTACATGAGCCAGCTCGATGATGAAATAGCGGGAAAATCCTGCTGAGGCGCGGGCCCATGCGAGAATTGGAAGGTACTCACAGGAGAGACCACCATGGCCCGCCGACGATTCACGATCATCTTCACCATCCTGGGCTTCGCGCTCTTCGTCTCGATGGCGGGGTTCCTGCTCCTCTATCTCGCCGTCGGCCGCGAGCCGGCGGTGGCGTCCAACTCGACCCTCGTCCTCAAGGTCGGTGGCGATCTGGCCGAGGTGGCGCCCGCAAACGTCGTCGGCTACCTGCGCGGGTCGAAGGCCGTCACGGTCCGCGGCATCGTGGAGAACCTGCGCAAGGCCAAGGCCGACGCACGCGTGTCGTCGCTCCTGCTCAAGCCCACGGGTTTCGAATCCCCCTACTGGGCGAAGGTCCAGGAGATCCGCGACGCCGTGATCGACTTCAAGAAGTCCGGCAAGCCGGTGTACGCGTACGTGGAGTACGGCGGAGACCGCGAGTACTACCTGGCCACCGCCGCCGATCGGATCTTCCTGATGCCGTCGAGCCCGCTCGATCTGAGCGGCGTCGCCACGTATCAGGTCTTCCTGCGCGGCACCCTCGACAAGATCGGCGCCTATCCCGACCTCCATCACATCGGCGATTACAAGACGGCCTCGAACCAGCTCACCGAGAAGGGCTACACGAAGGCCCACAAGGAGATGGACGAGGCGCTCAACCGCGACCTGTTCAATCAGTTCATTCACGGCGTCGCCGACGGGCGCAAGAAGAGCGCAGAGGACATCGAACGGCTGCTCGACGACGGCCCATTCCTGCCGGAAGACGCGCTGCGCGCGGGCCTGGTCGACGAAGTGGCGTACGAGGACCAGGTCGAGGAGCGGCTCAAGGGCGCGGGCAAGGCAGGCGAGACCGGCAAGACGGAAGGGCGGCTCCGCAAGATCGACGGCGACGAGTACTCACGCATCGGTGCGTCGTCGTTCGGACTGAACGGCGGGCCGCGGATTGGCGTGATCTACGCCACCGGCACGATCAACGGCGGCAAGAGCGGCTACGACCCGCTGAACGGCGAGATTGTGGGCTCGGACACGCTCATCGATGCCATCCGTCAGGCCCGGCGTGATTCGTCGCTGCGCGCCATCGTCATCCGGATCGACAGCCCCGGCGGGTCAGCCTCGGCGTCCGACGCGATCTGGCGCGAGCTGATGATTGCCAGGAACGAGCGCGCCGATCGGCCGATCATCGCGTCCATGTCCGACCTGGCCGCGTCCGGCGGCTACTACATCGCGATGCCCGCCCAGGTCATCGTCGCGCAGCCGTCGACGCTGACGGGGTCGATCGGGATCTTCGGCGGCAAGATCGTGACCGGTGGCATCTACGAGAAGCTCGGCGCCCACATCGAGTCGACGAGCATCGGCAAGCACGCCGAGATCAACTCGCCCGTGCGGCCGTACAACGCCAGCGAGCTGAAGAAGCTGGACGAGCAGTTGCACTCGTTCTACGACCAGTTCATCGGGAAGGCAGCGGCGTCACGGCATACCACGCCGGAAAAGATCGACGGCGTCGCGCAGGGACGCGTCTGGACCGGGCAGCAGGCCAAGGAACAGGGCCTCGTGGACGCGCTCGGCGGTCTCGATGCGGCCGTGGCGATTGCGAAACAGCGCGCCAAGCTCTCGGCCGACGCGGAGGTCGAACTCGTGGTCTTCCCGCCGCGCAAGAGTTTCTACGAGATTCTCAGCAACGAACTGGGCGGCTCGGGCGACAGGCTCGCCGTCGACACGTGGCTCTCGGCGAACCTGTCGAAGGGGGAGCTGGACGCGCTGCGCCTGATGCGGGGGCCCCTCACGATGTTCCGCCGCGGGGAACTGCTCGCGCTGATGCCGATGGTGTGGGTCAGGTAGGGGCTACGACACGGCTTTCTGCAGCGACTCCCGGTTGACCTCGATCTTCATCTTCTGCTTGGCCTTCGTCATGTACGCGCCGAAGAACCGGCCGCGGCGATCGGCGAGGAGCTCGTCGCGGAACTTGTCTCTGGCCAGCATGTAGTCTTCGGGCTTGATTTCCTGCTTCTCGACCACCCTGACGACGGCGGCGCCGTTCGCGACGGCGATGGGCGCGCTGATCGCGTTCACAGGCAGCGAGAACGCGGCGTCCTCGACGGCGGGCGCCACGCCGAGGTCGGGGAGCGGCGCATCACGCGCGATGAGCTCGGTCGTCTTCGCTTCGACGCCCGCGGCCTTCGCGGCCTTCTCGAAATCGGGGGCGCCCTTCAGCTTCGCGGCCACCTCGGCCGCCTTCTGCAGGCTCAGGTCGCGCGCCTTCACCTTGATCACCTCGTCGCGGACCTTGTCCTTCACTTCTTCGAGCTTCGGCGCGTACGGATCCTGCTTGGCGACCAGCGTGACGAACACGAAGCCGCGCGAGGCGCGGAGCGCGGGCGACACGTCGCCGACCTTCATGTCGAACGCGCGGCTTGCGGCTTCCGGCGCCGGGCCGAGGCCCAGAATCGGTTCGTCGCGGGCGAAGAAGCCTGATTCCTGCACGTTCAGGCCCTGCGCCTTCGCGACCTTGTCGAGGTCCGACGCCTTGGTGACGAGCTTCTCGAGGTTCGCCGCCAGGTCGCCGGCCTGCGCCTGGGCCCGCTCGTACGAGAGCTGGTCGGTCAACTGCGGCCGCAGCTCGGCGAGCGTGCGCACGGTGCCGGGCTTCTTGTCGGTCACCTTGATGATGTCGAAGCCGAACTGCGTCTTGACGACGTCGCTGATCTGGCCGGCCTGCAGCGTGAACGCCACCTGATCGAATTCGGGGACCATGCGGCCGCGCGTGAGATAGTCGAGGTCGCCGCCGTTTTTCGCGCTCGCTTCGTCTTCGGAATATTTCTTTGCGAGCGCGCCGAAGTCGGCGCCGGCCCTCGCCTGCTTGAGCACGTCGTCGGCCTTGGCCTTGACGGCCGCCTCTTCCTTGCCCTCGATGCGGAACAGGATGTGGCTGGCACGGATCTGCTCGGGCGTCGAATATTGATCCAGGTTGTCGTTGTACGCGCGCTCGATGTCGGCGGGCGGCACGGTGACCTTGGCGCGGATCGCGTCGATGTCCACGATCATGTAGCGGATCTTGCGCTTCTCGGGAACCTTGAAGTCGGCCGGGTGCGCCGCGAAATGGGCGGCCAGTTCCTGATCGCTCGCGCTGACCTGCGAGCGGAAACTGTCGGCCAGGAAGCTCACGACTTGCAGCTTCACTTTGTCGTTGCGCCGGCGGTACTCCTGCTCGAGCTCCTTGTCGGGCACCGTGAGCCAGTCGGTGAGCGACGCACGCAGTTTCTCCACCGTGAGGCTGCGCCTGATGCCTTCCTCGAAATCGGCCGGCGTGAGAGGCGGCCGCTGCATGCGCAGCAGCTGCTGATATCGCTGATCGCCGATGAAATGGCCGTTCTCCTGAAACGCGGGGATCGCAAAGATGCGTTGACGCACTTCCTCGTCGCTGACCTCGATGCCGACGCGGCGGGCTTCCGCGACCGACGCCTGTTCGTCGACCATCTGCTGGAGGATCTGCTGCTCGATGCCCAGCTGTTTGAGCAGCTGCTCGCTCATGTTGCCGCCGTACGCCGACCGGTACGCCTGCAGCTGCGCCTGATAGGTGCGGCGGAAGTCGCCCGACGTAATCGTCCGGCCTTCCACGCTCGCGATGGTGTCGCCGGCGGCGGCGTCGGTCCCCGACGACCGCAGGAAATCAGGGATGTAAAAAATGATGAACGCGAGCACGACGAGCACCAAGCTCCACTGGAGCCAGGCCTTGTGCCGGCGCATACGATCGAGCATCGTCATGGGGCCACCTTCGGAAACGTTGATGCTACGCCATGAACTTCCACGGTGGCAAGCGAGTTACCCCTGTCCCTGTGGTATATTTGCCATGGATAGAAGTACTTACGTCCAGCTCAGCCTAGGCGGGCCCTCGCGCGCCCAGGCGGGTGCGGCCGTCCAAGTCCTCGATGCCACCTTTGAGCCGAGCCACCAGCCCGTCGAGTACACGCCGATCGTCCTATCAAGCCGTGGCCGCCGTCAAAAAGCGCGGCGCCAGGCGGCGCCCCGGCGAGTTGTCGCTGGCGGCCCCGGGCCTCGATCTGGGCGCCCGGCTGCGGCTGTTTCAGCCCCAGTTGCGCCGGCGCGTCGAACGCCGCGAGGCGCTGCTCGACATCGTGCGAGCCATCAGCTCGACGCTCGAACCTGTCGAGATCGCCGAACTGCTCGTCGAGCGCGCGGCGGGATGGATACCCGCGCCGAACTGGGCCGTTGTTTCGTCGGACCTGTCGGCCCGCCTTCAGGTGCTCGCCAGCCGCGGCCTGACGCCGGAGATGGGGCCGGCACTGAACAGCGTGGCGAACTGGGTCATGTACCGCGGCGAGGATTTCGCGAGCGAGAACCTCCGCGGCGATTCGCGCATCCGCAGCGAGTCGGTGGGCGCCGTCCTGGCGTTTCCGCTCGTCTCCCGCGGCCAGCGCGTCGGCGCGCTGATCGGGTTCGACCGAGGGCCATCCTCCAAGAAACCCCAGCTGTCGCTCGCCGTGCTGAAGGCAGTGCGCGTCCTCATCGAGCCGGCGGCCGCGGCGCTCGACAGCGCGCTGCAGTTGAAGCGCGTCGAAGCGCTGTCGGTGACCGACGACCTGACGCACCTGTACAACTCGCGGTTTCTCAACGCGATCCTCCATAAGGAAACCAAGCGGGCGTCGCGCAGCGGCCGGCCGCTGTCGCTGTTGTTCATCGATCTCGACGGGTTCAAGAGCGTCAACGACACCCACGGCCATCTGTCAGGCAGCCGTGCGCTCGTCGAAGCCGGGGCCGTCATCAAGGGCTGCGCCCGTGAAACGGACGTGGTGGCCAGGTTTGGCGGCGACGAGTTCGCCGTGGTGCTGCCCGACACGGGCGGGGAGGGCGGGTTTGCGGTCGGCGAGCGTGTCCGGGAACGCATTGCCGCCCACAATTTCCTGGCCCGGGACGGCCTCGACATCCGCCTGACCGCCTCGGTCGGTCTGGCGACCCTGCCCGACGCAGCCGCGTCGGCCGAGGAACTGATGGCCGCGGCCGACAAGGCGATGTACAGCGTGAAGGACTCGGGCAAGAACGGTATTCAGGCCGCACGCGCTCCAGCCGATAACTGACGCGACACGGAGTGAACAGTGATCGGTGGCCAGTGACAGGGATCAGTGGCCGGAATTGCACGAAACCGCACACGACTGCTCCGAATTCACCGACCACTGATCACCGGCCACTGATCGCCGACAGGAGTTTTCTTTGAGTCTTCGTTCGATGTTGTCGCTGTTTTCGAGTGACCTGGCGATCGACCTGGGCACGGCCAACACCTGTGTCTATGCGCGGGGCAAGGGCATCGTCGTCAATGAACCGTCCATCGTGGCCATCAACAAGGTCAACGGACGGGTCGAAGCCGTGGGCAAGGACGCCAAGGACATGCTGGGCCGCACGCCCGGCAATATCGTGGCGATCAAGCCGATGAAGGACGGCGTCATCGCCGACTTCGAGGTCACCGAGAAGATGCTGACCTACTTCATCAAGAAGGCCCACAACCGCAACGTCTGGGTCAGGCCGCGCATCGTCATCGGCGTTCCCTCGGAGATCACCCAGGTCGAGAAACGCGCCGTGAAGGACAGCGCGTACCGCGCGAAGGCGAGCGAGGTTCACCTGGTCGAGGAAGCCATGGCGGCCGCCATCGGCGCGGGCATGCCGATCACCGAGCCGTCGGGCAACATGATCGTCGACATCGGCGGCGGCACCACGGACATCGCCGTCATCTCGCTCGCGGGCATCGTCTACAGCAAGGCGGTGCGGGTGGCCGGGAACGAGATGGACGAAGCCATCATCCAATACATCAAGAAGACGTACAACCTGCTGATCGGCGAGCGGACGGCCGAGGCCATCAAGATCGAGGTCGGGTCCGCCTTCCCGCTCGAGGAACGGATGACGATGGAGATCAAGGGCCGGCACCTGATCGAGGGCGTGCCCAAGACCATCACGATCAGCGACGAAGAGATTCGCGAGGCGCTGGCCGAAACCGTCAACGTCATCGTCGACGCCGTGCGGGTGGCGCTCGAGCGTACGCCCCCCGAGCTGTCGGCCGACATCGTCGATCGGGGCATCGTGCTCACTGGCGGCGGGTCGATGCTGAAGAACCTGGACAAACGGCTGCGCGAGGAAACGGGCCTGCCGCTCGCCATGGCCGAGGACCCGCTGTCCTCGGTGGTGCTCGGCGCAGGCAAGATGCTGTCGGACTTCAACCTGCTCAGGAAGATTTCAATCGACTAGTGTCCATTCTCGAAATTCGCCAGCACGCCGGCTATCTGTTTCTCGCGGTCACGCTGGGCCACGTCATCCTCATCTCTGCCCAGGTCAACTCGCGCAGCGGCGTTCCTGTGCTCGAGGCCGTGACGTTTGGCCTGTTCGCCGAGGCGCAGCGGAGCACCTCGTCGGGTGTGTCGAGTGTGCGCGACGTCTGGAACCGGTACGGCAGCCTCCGCAACGTCGAGAAGGAAAACGCCGAGCTCAAGCGGCAGCTCGATGCCGTCCAGGTCGAGCTCCAGGAGCGCCGCGCCCTGGCCGACCGCGCGCGCGGCCTGCAGCAGCTCCTCGACCTGCGCGACCGGTCGAAGCTCAAGACGACGGCGGCCGAGATCATCGCGTCGAGCGCGTCCCCCGACTTCCGGACGCTGACGATCGACAAGGGTACGAGCTCCGGCCTCCGGACCGACATGGCCGTGATCGCGCCCGCTGGCGTCGTCGGCCGGATCGTCACGCCGAGCGGACGCGCGGCCAAGGTGCAGCTGCTCGTCGACCGCAACGCCGCCGCCGGCGCGCTGGTCGAGCGATCGCGCGCGCAGGGCGTCGTCAAGGGCATCGGCGAGAGCCGCCTGCAGTTCGAGTTCGTGTCCGAGGCGGCGGACGTGGCCGTCGGCGACCTGGTGGTGACGTCGGGCATCGAGGGCATCTTCCCGAAGGGCTTCACGATCGGCCGGGTGGACGCGGTGGAGAAAACCGGTCCGGCCTACAAGCGGATCACCGTGATGCCGGCGGTCGATTTCTCCGCGCTCGAAGAGGTGCTGGTCGTCCTGACGCCGACGCCGGCGCGTGAGGCAGAGGAGAGCCACGAGTGAGGGCGGCCGGGGTCACCCTGGCAATTGCGCTTGCCCTGGTGCTCCAGACGACGCTGACGCAGTTTCTCGTTCGCGGCACGATTGCCGTGGACCTCGTGCTGGTCGTGGTGGTCTACGTGGCGCTCATGTCCGGGTCGGTCACGGGCCTGCTGGCGGGAACGCTTGCGGGGCTGGTGCAGGACGCCCTGTCGACGGGCGTCGTCGGCATCGGCGGCCTTGCGAAGACCGTGGTGGGCTTCCTGGCCGGCATCATCGGCACGCAATTCATCGTCGCGCGGCCGTTGCCGAGGTTTCTGGTGTTCTTCGGGGCGACCGTGATGCACCAGACGATCACGATTGGCCTGGGGGTGGTGCTGGGCCTGCGGCCGCTCGGCTCCCCGTACGCGGGGGTGGCCGGCCAGGCGCTCGGCAACGCGGTGGTCGGTACGGCGGCGTTTCAGCTGGTCGAGCTGCTGCCGGGCGCCGTGGAGCGCCGGCGGATGGCAAAAACGCGGTTGCGCCGGTAGAAGCCGGCAGCGCAGAATGACACCTGCGCCGGGGGTATTAGCGAGATGGCAATTGAGGAGCGTCGCAAGGCCAACCAACGGCTGAGCGGTCTCCAGTTCGTGATCGCGGTTCTGTTCTCCCTGCTGGCTGTGTGCTTCTGGGTGCTGCAGGTGGTGCAGCACGCGAAGTTCGAGGAGCTGGCCGAGAACAACCACCAGCGCACGCTCGCGTGGCGCGCGCCGCGCGGCCTCGTGTTCGACCGCGACGGCCGGGTGATGGTCGAGAACCGGCATTCGTACAGCATCTCGATCGTCCGCGAGCACACCAAGAATCTGGACCATACCATCCGTACGCTTTCCTCGGTCGTCGGCCTCGACGAGGCCGGTGTGCGGACGATCGTCGACCGGCACCGGCGCGAACCGACCTACCGGCCGATCACGATCATCCAGGACGCCTCGCTGGCACAGGTCGCAGCCGTCGTCGCGCATCGGCTGGACTTCGAATTGCCGGACGTTGTCGTCGAGCAGGTGCCGACCCGGCGCTATCCCGACATGATTGGCGCGCACCTGTTCGGGTACGTCGGTGAGGTCAGCGACGCGCAGGTGGCCGAGAACGAGGCTCTCAAGAGCGGCGACATCGTCGGCCAGGCCGGCGTGGAGAAGGTATACAACGCGCTGCTCAAGGGCGAGGACGGCGCCAAGCGCGTCGTGGTCAACAGCGTGGGACGCGAGATCCGCACGCTCGACGAAGACGAGCCCACCGAGGGCAAGCGACTGCAGCTCACGATCGACTACGACGTCCAGAAATCGATCGAGGAGGCGTTCGCGTCAGCCCAGTTCAACGGCGCGGCCGTCGTGCTCGATCCGAACAACGGCGCCGTGCTGGGGTTCACCAGCCGGCCGTCCTACGATCCGAACGCCTTCGCGTCGGGCATCGACCGCGAAACGTGGACGACGCTGAACAGCGACGATCTGCGGCCGCTGCAGGACCGGGCGACGCAGGGCCGATATTCACCCGGCTCGACGTTCAAGATGGCCGTCGGCATCGCCGCGCTCGAAGAAGGCGTGATCACGCCGGATTTCCGCGTCTCGTGCGCCGGCCACGCCACGTTCTACGGCCGTCCGTTCGCGTGCTGGAAGAAGGGCGGACACGGCTCGGTCGATCTCCGTCACGCGATCGAGCAGTCGTGCGATGTGTATTTCTACACCGTCGCCAACATGGTCGGCATCGACAAGATCAACAAGTGGGCGACGGCGCTCGGCCTCGGCGTGAAGAGCGGCATCGATCTTCCGAACGAACTGCAGGGCCTCGTCCCTTCGACCGAGTGGAAGCAGCGGGTGAAGAAAGAGAAGTGGTACGCCGGCGAGACCATCTCGGTCGGCATCGGGCAGGGCGCGGTGGCCGTGACGCCGGTCTCGATGGCGGTCTACATGGCGACGCTGGCCAACGGCGGGACCCGTGTCACGCCCCACCTCCTCAAGGCCGTCGACGATGGTACCGGGTGGAAGCCGGTTCCATCGCCGCCGCCGCAGTCCACGGTGGATCTCGGTCACGACAAGCTGCAGGCCATCCGCGACGGGCTCTGGATGGTCGTGAACGCCGGCGGGACGGGCGGCCGTGCGCGCGTCGCGGGCCACGATGTCGCCGGCAAGACCGGGACGGCGCAGGTCATTTCCAACCAGGGCCGTCTCGCCGCCCGCAACTCGAACAAGGATCTGCGGGACAACGGCTGGTTCGTGTTCTTTGCGCCGCGGGACAATCCCGAAATCGCCGGGGTCGTGTTTCTCGAGCACGGCATTCACGGTCCGAACGCCGCGCAGGTCGCACACCACATTATCGACACGTTTTTCGCAAAGAAGGACGGCAGGCCGCTGCCGGCCGTCCCGACGCACGAGCAGATGCGCCTCGACTACAAGGACCCGTACGCCCGGAAGGGCGACAACCAGGGCGGAGGTCAGGAATAACTCCCTGCACGCGACGTGTTTGAACGACGACTGTATTTCCACATCGACTGGGCGCTGCTGGCGGCGATTCTCGCGCTGTGCGGGATGGGCGTCGCCATGATCTACAGCACGACCGCCGATCCCACCAGGACGTCGTCGCACCTGTGGGTGACCCAGGCGTACGCGATCGGGCTGGGGCTCCTCGCGATGGTCGTGACGCTGACGCTCGACTACCGCACGTTCACCGACAAGTCGCACTTCATCTACATCGGCCTGGTCGTCGTACTGCTGTACGTGCTGTTTCTCGGCACCACGCAGATGGGCGCGCGCCGCTGGATCGCCCTCAAGGGGTTCAACCTTCAGCCCTCCGAATTCGCCAAGGTCGGCGTCGCGCTCGTGCTCGCCAAGTTCTTCGGCGAGAAGGGCGGCGAGCCGCAATGGAGCGACCTCGTGATCGGGGGCGTGCTCACCCTCATTCCGCTCGCGCTCATCGCGAAGGAGCCGGATCTCGGCACGGCGGTCACGCTGGTGCCGATCTTCATTGCCATCGCGTACCTGGCCGGGATGCGCCTGCGCATTCTCGGCGTCATCTTTCTGGCGATCCTCCTCGCGGCGCCGCCCGCCTGGATGTTCGCGCTCAAGCCGTATCAGAAGTCGCGGATTTCCACCTTTCTCGATCCGTCGCAGGATGCGAAGGGCGCCGGTTACCAGCAGATTCAGGCGCGCATCACGGTCGGATCGGGCGGACTGACAGGAAAAGGGTTCAAGCAGGGGACGCAGGGCCAGTTGCGGTTTCTCCCCGTGGCCCACAACGATTTCATCTTCTCGGTGCTTGCCGAGGAACAGGGATTCGCCGGCGTCCTGGTGGCGCTCGGCCTTTATTTGTTCGTGATTCTGCGTGCGCTCGAGTCGGCCCGTCTCGCCAAGGACCAACTCGGCTCGTATCTCGTGCTCGGGGTGCTCGCCAGCTTTACCTTCCAGGTGATCTACAACGTCACCATGTCGGCCGGACTGGCGCCCGTCAAAGGGTTAACACTGCCGCTCATGAGCTACGGCGGGTCGTCGATGATAGCGACCCTCGCGGGCTTCGGGCTCGTGCTCAACGTACGCATGCGCAGATTCACGAATTGAGGATCGACATCATGATGCCGGTCCTCAGGAGTTTCGCGCATGACCAAGGAGATGATCATCTCCTCGAATGTCCACGAGACCATCGTGGCCATTCTCGAAGACGACCTGGTTGCCGAGATTTTCGTCGAACGGGAAAACCAGCGCGGAGTCGTCGGTAACGTCTACAAGGGCAGGGTCAACAAGGTCCTGCCCGGCATGCAGTCGTCGTTCATCGACGTCGGCCTCGAACGCGACGGGTTCCTCTACGTCGCGGACGTGATCGACACGATGGAGGAGTTCGACAAGCTCGAGTCGGGCGACGAGGACGGCGGCCGCGGGGCGCCGCGCCCCGACAGCCAGCCCCAGCCCAAAATCGAGGACCTGCTCCGCGAGGGCCAGGAAATCATCGTCCAGGTGGTCAAGGAGCCCCTGGGCACCAAGGGCGCCCGGCTCACCTCCCACGTCACCATGCCGGGGCGGTTCCTGGTGTTCATGCCGACGGTCGACCACGTCGGCGTCTCCCGGAAGATCGACTCGCGCGAGGAACGCAGCCGGCTGCGCGGCATCGTCCGCGAGTTCCGGGAGGCGCACGGGTTCACCGGCGGCGTGATCATCCGCACCGCCGCGTCGGGCCGGCCCAAGGAAGACATCCTCAGCGACCTCGAGGCCTTCCACAAGATCTGGACCGAGATCCGCCAGAAAATGGAGTCGTCGCGCGCCCCGGCCGTCCTGTACCGCGAGCCGAGCATCGTGGGGCGGCTGCTTCGCGACCTGCTGAACGACGACTACCAGGCGATCCGGATCGACAACGCGCAGGAACACGGGCGCGTGATGGACCTGATCGAGCACATCCTGCCGAACCTGGCGCCGAAGGTGAAGCTCTACTCGAAGCCGTTTCCCATCTTCGAGGAGTACGGCGTCCAGGCCGAGATCGACAAGGCGCTCAAGAGCAAGGTCTGGCTGAAGTCGGGCGGATCGATCGTCATCAACCAGACCGAAGCGCTCGTCGCCATCGACGTGAACACGGGCCGCTTCGTCGGCAAGAAGACGAGCGGACGGCTCGAGGACACCATCGTCAAGACGAATCTCGAGGCGGTGAAGGAGATCGTCCGTCAGATCCGGCTGCGCGACCTCGGCGGCATCATCGTGCTCGACCTCATCGACATGGAAGACAAGAAGAACCGCCAGAAGGTGTACCAGGCGGTCGAGCAGGAACTGCGAAAGGATCGATCGCCGTCAAAGGCCTTGCAGGTCTCGGACTTCGGGCTGGTGATCATCACGCGCAAGCGCGTGAAGCAGAGCCTCGAGCGCGTCCTCACCGAACCGTGTCCCTACTGCGCGGGAACGGGCGTGATCAAGTCGAGCTCGACGATCTGCTACGAGATCCTGACGGAAGTGAAGAAAGTCGGGCCCGACCTGAACGGGCACCGGGTGCTGCTGCGCGTGAACCCCGACATCGCGCGGGCGCTCAGGGAAGAGGAAAGCGCAGTCCTCCGCGATCTCAGGCAGTCGCTCGGGCGGGATGTGACCGTGAAGGCCGACCACCAGCTCCATCACGAGCAGTTCGACGTGATGGCGGTCTAACTGGGGGAGTAGAGGTTAGAGGTTGGAGGTTAGGGGCTGGGGAAAAGCGCTGGACGCTTCGCGTCCCTGATCACCCTCTAACCCTCTAACCTCTAACCTCTAACCCTAACTACGCCGTAGGAAGATGCAACAGGTAGTGATTGTTGCCTTTGCGGATCCAGACGCGCATGAAATCGCCGCCCTTGAGGAGCTCGACTTTCGAGCCGTTGGCTCCGGGAGGCGTGTCTTTCTGCACCTGGGAGATCTCCGACTGCGGGATGATCGTGACCACCTCGCGGCCCTTGACCTGCCCCCCCTGCGTGAACTCCACCCAGCGTTCCAGGCCGTCCGACTGGCCCTTCGCCGGCGGGTTGGCCGCCTGCGTGGTCAGGCGCACCTGGTAGGTGCCGGCCGCCAGCGCCTTGCCGTCGGCCTTGACGCCCTTGGCGAAGCGCACGGACCCGAGCGCCACTTCTCCGGCCGGTGCGGCAGGAGAGGGGGCAGTGGCCGGCTGCACTTTCGGAGCCGTGTGTCCGTCGGTGGCCGGCTTGGCCTTGGACGTCTGAGCGGCTGCTGCCGCTGCGCTCGCTAGGACCAGTACCTCCCACCATCAGCACGTGCTTCATCGTCGCCTCCAGGCTGAATATCAAAGCCTGCCCGTATTATACCCGCCTCCCCGCTTTCGGCCGCTGGCCGTGCCAGCTGACACGGTCGAGTTCACGCACGCGGCCACCGGCCACCGTCACGCCTTCCGCCACGAGCAGCGCCCGTTTCATCATTTCGCGGCCCCCGTAGCCGCCGAGCTTTCCCCCCGCGGCGATCACGCGATGGCAGGGGACGTCCGGCCTTGCACACGTCCGCATGATATTGCCCACGGCGCGCGCGGCGCGCGGCCGGCCGGCCATCGCAGCAACCTCGCCGTAGGTGGCCACCCGTCCCGGCGGGATCCGCCGGACGACCGACAGAACCCGCGCGGCGAATGGCGCCGCCGGCGCCTTGAGCGGCCTGGCGCGGGTCACGGCATCACATCAGGGCCAGGGGATCGAGGTCGTAGGCCAACGGATCGAGCGGCGCCACGACCTGCGAGGGCCGGTCCTCGCCGGCGACGATTTCCCAGAGGTTGACTTCGTACGGCAGGTCGACCCGGGCGCCGGCGCGGTTGAACAGCACCCTGACCTGGGGCCTGTACGGATCAGGCGCGTGAATCGACCGTACGACGGCCACCTCGCCCGTGTTGAGGCGAACGAGGTTGCCGATGGGGTAGATGCCGACCAGCTGCACGAAACGCCGGACGAGATGCTGATCGAACTGCTTGCCGTCGTTGCGTTTCAGTACTTCGAGAATGCGATCGGTCGGGAACGCCTGCTGATACGCGCGCTGCGATCGCATGGCGTCGTAGACGTCGGCGATGCCGCAGAGCATCGTGCCGGCGTTGAGCGTGGGGCGCTTCGCGCCGTCGGGGTAGCCGGTGCCGTCGAGCCGCAGGTGGTGTTCGAAGGCGACGACCGGGGCCAGCGTCGGGATGTCCGGGGTGCTCCGGAGCATCTCGGCCCCGTCAACCGTGTGCCGCTTCATGATCGCGAACTCGTCGGGTGTCAGCTTGTCGGGCTTGTTCAGGATCTCGAGCGGCGTTCGCACTTTCCCGATGTCGTGCATCAGCGCGGCGAGGCCGAACTCGCGCAGCAACGGGCCGTCGATGCCGAGTCCCCGCGCCTGGCCCATGGTCAGGATGGAGACGTTGACCATATGGGTGAAGGTGTAGTTGTCGTAGTTCTTGAGCGTCGTGAGCGCCAGCAGCGCCGATCGATTCTGGGCGACGGCCTGCGCGAGACCGTCGATCATCGTCTTGGCGACGGTGGCGTCGGGCTTGCCCTCGGTCTGCGCGCTGTTCCAGACGTCGGTCGCGACCGTGACGGCCTCGTTGTACATCCGCTTGATCGTCGCGATGTCGGCCAGCTCGCCGGGGCTGCGCTCGTCCACCATCACGCGGCCCACGCGGATGTGCGGCATGCCGGCAAACGCCGCCTCGGGCTGGTCGCCGGCGTCCTGATGCTCGAGGGCCGTCGTGGCCTCCACGAAGCGGCCGAGCTCGTCGAGCGTTACGCCGCGCTCGATGGTGATGCGCTCGAGGCCGTTCTGGCGCAGCCGGTGGATGAGCGGCCCCATCGCCTCCATCTTGGCGATCGGCGTGTCGTCCACGATCACCTCGTCGCCAATCAAACCGATGACGACGCGCGGGGACAGGGTGTGGAGCAGCTGAATCGCGGCCGAAAACGACCCCAGATTGCGCGTGATGATCGGGTGGCCCTTGGAGTACAGCTGCGCCGACCGCAGCGTGGCGGCGAAGCTGCGCAGCAACTCGTCGGCCAGCTGAACGCGCGGCGCCGTCACGTCGTTCCCCCTGCCGCGCGGCCGCGGTTCTCCAGAAACGGGCGCGCGACGGCGCGGATGCGCCGCGACCCGTCGGCGGCGGTCTCGAGCGCGCTGAACGCCTCGGGCGTGCCGATCCGCGCGAGCGCGGCGGCCGACGCAACGCGAAGCGCCGCGGTGCGCCGGGGCGCCCACCATTCCCCCTTGCCCAGTGCTTCCACGAGTGGCGCGATGCCCTCGGGGTCGCGCAGCGCGCCCAGGGATTCGATGGCGCGCAAGTAGATGGCCGTGAGCCGGCGGTGGTCGATGTGCCGGAGGATGTACGCGAACAGGGGTGTCGCGCGCTCGTCGCGCTGCATGCTGATGGCGAGCATGATCGCGTCGCGCGAGCGCTCGGTGCCGGTGGCCAGGGCCTCTTCGAGCACCCGGTAGGCCTTCTCGGTGCCGATGTTCAGGATGGCGCGCACGGCTTCGCGTTGAATCATCGAGTCGCTGTCGTTCAGCAGATCGGTCAGGTCCGGCAGCGAGTCCACGCCGCCGAACTGGCGCATCAGGTGAATGGCCGTCCGCCGGACGGCCGCGTTCGGCGACGTCTTCAGCCGTTCGATGGTCCGCCGGCCGGCGGGCCCGAACGCGATCAGAATCGCCGTCAGCCGCTCTCTCGTCCGGCCGCGTTCTTCGACCGACAGCGCCTCGGCGAGCGGGCGTACCAGCACTTCGCCGAGCGACACGCACATGGTCTTGACGCGCTCGAACGACGGATCGTCGATCGACAGCATGTGCGTCACGATGTGCCGCATCATCGAACCCGCCACGAGCATGTCGATGGCGATCAGCGCGTGCTGCCGCCGTTCTTTCGACACCCCGTCGGCCGCCGCGCTGGTGATCGCGGCGGTGAGCTCGATGGCGGAGTCGAAGTCGCCGACGAGCAGCAGGTCTTCGAGATTGTGGACGACAGGCGCCATCAGCGTGCCCCAGCGCTCGTTGTCCTGCTCGATCCGCAGCAGATCGAGCAGCAGGTGCAGGTCGAGCGACCGGAGCGCGCTGGCGGCGACGCTGTCCACCCAGACGGCCAGGCGCTCGGGCGGGTCGTCGCTGGCCTGCTCGACGTCCACGGCCTTTGTGCGTGCGCCCGACAGCTCGCGCGCGTACTCCTCGGACACGAAGGTGGCGTCGGAGTAGGAGGTCAGCAGCTTCTCCGCCACGTGGTTCCACACCGTCTCGAACCCTTCGGCCTGGCCGAACGGCGATCCCGCCGCATCGTCGTGCGCGAGGTTGAGCAGGCGGTGGCGGTCGTCGGGGTTTCTGACCAGCGTCTGGAAAGCCTCCACCAGGCGATCGGTGGGCGTGCCGTTGCTCGCGATGATGTTTTTCGAGACGAAATGCGCGATGGTCCGGTCGGTCATGCGGCTGACGATGGCGTCCATGACCCGCGCCTCGTCGGCGCTGCCGGCGTCGTCGGCCAGGAGGCCGACGAGGAGATCTGGCGAGAGCTCGCCGACGGCCGCGGCCATATTGCGCAGCATCGGTTCGACCCGCTCGGCGTCCTTCTTCGAGACGGTCGAGACGACCCCGCGGATCATCCGCATGACCGACGCGGCCTTGGTGGCCACGCCGCCCTCCGTGCGGCTCTCGACCGCCGACATGAGCTCGATGACCTTGTCAGGATCGGCGGCGATGCCCAGCAACTCGGCGATCGCGCCTTCGTCGAGCGCCGTCGCCCCGCCCGACACGCAGTGGGTGACGATGGTTTCCCAGCTGGCCGACTTGCCGCCGCTGCGTTCGCGCAGGACTTCGGCGTAGTCGATTTCCTGGAGCTCGATGGCGCGGCCTCCAGCCGCGGCCCACAGCAGCGCGATGCCGCCCTCGGCCCGGACCGAGGCCGGCGTCCGGCCGAGGAGCATGAGGAAGCGGTGCCACGTCTCGCGGTCCCCGCCGGGGGCGATCGTGATTTCGCCGACGAAATGATCGTGGAGGAGCGTGGCCAGTTCTCCGAGCGACTGATCCGCGCGGCCCGTCGCGCGGCCGTCCTGCAACAGGCCGTCGGGCAGGACGGTGAGGCGCAGCGGCTGCGGCAGCGTGCGCTCGGACGTGGTATCGACGATGCGGCCGAGCGTCGCGGCAATGGCGGGGTGCGCGGCCGGATAGAGCAGCACGGCCCGCGCCGCCGCCTTGCACGCGCGCGCGAACTCAATAAGACGTGTCGAGTCTTCCGGGCCGAGCGGCGGGGGCGCGGCCGTGACGTCCGAGGCCATGTCGATTCTCGCAGTATACTCGCGCGAATGCGCGCGGTTGACATCATCGCCAGGAAACGGGACGGCGCGGCGCTCTCGCGGGAGGAGATTCGCGGGTTCGTGGCGGGTGCGACCGACGGCTCGTGGCTCGACTACCAGTCGACCGCGCTCCTGATGGCGATCGTGCTGCGGGGGATGACCGCCGAGGAAACCGCCTGGCTCACCGACGCGATGGTCCACTCGGGCATCCGCGTCGATCTGTCGGACATACCGGGACCCAAGGTCGACAAGCACAGTACCGGAGGTGTCGGCGACAAGACGTCGCTCATTCTGGCGCCGCTCGCAGCGGCGTGCGGGCTCAAGGTGCCGATGATGTCGGGACGGGGCCTCGGTCATACGGGCGGTACGCTCGACAAGCTCGAAGCGATTCCGGGCTTCCGGGTCAACCTGACCCTCGACGAGATGAAGGACGCCCTCGTCCGGGTGGGGTGCGCGATGATCGGGCAGACGTCGCAGATCGCGCCGGCCGACAAGACGCTGTACGCACTGCGCGACGTGTCGGCCACCGTGGAGAGCATCCCGCTCATCAGCGCGTCGATCATGAGCAAGAAGATCGCCGAAGGCATCGACGCCCTCGTCCTCGACGTGAAGACGGGCAGCGGGGCGTTCATGAAAACCGAGGCTGACTCGCGGCGGCTTGCCGAGTCGCTCGTCTCCATCGGCAACGCCTCCGGCGTCAGAACCGAGGCCATCATCACGGCGATGGACGCGCCGCTTGGCCGCGCGGTCGGCAATGCGCTCGAAGTCATCGAGTGTCTCGACGTGCTCAAGGGCCAGGGCCCCGCCGATCTCGTCGAAGTATCGGTGGAACTGACGATCCGGATGCTGATCGTCGGCGGCGTCGCGACCGGCCGCGCCGACGCGGATCGGCGCGTGCGCGCCGCGATTGCGTCGGGCGCCGGCCTGGAACGATTCCGGCAGATCATCGAGAACCAGGGCGGCGATCCGAAGGTCGTGGACGATTACAGCCGGCTCCCCTCGGCGCCTGACCGCCACGTCGTGACGGCGCCGCGCGGAGGCGTGCTCGCGGGGCTCGACGCCGAGCGGGTCGGCCGTGCGTCGGTGGCGCTCGGGGCCGGGCGGGACCGCGCGGCGGACGGCGTGGACCCCGCCGTCGGTATCATGGTGCTCGCCGCGCCGGGCACACGTGTCGCCGCCGGCGACCCGGTGCTCGAACTCCACTACCGGGATCGTTCACGGCTCGACGCCGCCCTGCCGCTGGCGCAGGCCGCCATCACGGTTGGCGACGCGGCGCCGGCGACACGGCCGCTCATTCTCAGCGAGGTGCCCGGAGTGACGACATGACGCTTGGACCGTTCCAACCGCTGCTGGGCGCGGTCGTGATCCTATCGATCGCCTATGCCTGCTCGACGAACCGGCGCGCGATTCGCTGGGCCACGGTCGCGTGGGGGCTGGGGCTGCAGATCGTCTTCGCGGTGATCGTGCTGAAGACCACCGTTGGCGAGCGTGTCTTCACGTTTCTCGGCACCTACATCACGAAGCTGCTCGGGTTCGCCGGCGTCGGCTCGGCGTTCGTGTTCGGCGCGCTGGGCGACAACACGGTGTGGACGAGGGTCATGACAGGGGCGCTCGGACCGGACGGCGCCCAGTCGGCCAGTATGTTCGCGTTCCAGGTCCTGCCGACGATCATCTTCATCGCCGCGCTGTTCGCCATCCTCTACTACTTCGGCGTCATGCAGCTCGTCGTCCGCGTGTTCGCGGTCGTGATGCACCGCGTGATGAAGGCGAGCGGCGCCGAGTCGCTCAACGTCGCGGCCAGCATATTCATGGGGCAGACGGAAGCGCCCCTCACCATCCGGCCCTACCTGCCCGAGATGACGCAGTCCGAGCTGATGACCGTGATGACCTCGGGCATGGCCCACATCTCCGGCGGCATCATGGCCGCCTACGTGCTGTTCGGCGTCGAGGCCAAGCACCTGCTCACTGCCGTCATCATGACTGCGCCGGGCACGATCATGATGGCCAAGATGTTCGTGCCGGAAACCGAGGTCCCGAAGACCATGGGGTCCGTGCGGCTGGAGGTGGAGCGGACCGACGTGAACGTGATCGACGCCGCCGGTCGGGGCACAGCCGAAGGCCTCCATCTCGCCCTGAACGTCGGCGCCATGCTGATCTCGTTCCTCGCCCTGATCGCACTCGTCAACGCGCTGCTCGGCGTCGTGCACCTCAGCCTGGGACAGATTTTCGGATGGGTCTTCGCGCCCGTGGCGTGGAGCATGGGCGTGCCCTGGCGCGACGCGCCCACGATCGGCAACCTCCTCGGCACGCGCATGGCGCTCAACGAGTTCGTCGCCTATTCGCAGCTCGGCCCCCTCAAGGCGACGCTCGATCCGAAATCGTTCACGATTGCGACGTTCGCGCTCTGCGGGTTTGCCAACTTCAGCTCGATCGGCATGCAGATCGGCGGCATCGGAGGCCTCGCCCCGAACCGCCGGCACGACCTGGCGCGCCTCGGCCTCCGCGCGATGCTCGCGGGGACGCTGGCCAATTTCATGACCGCGACGATCGCCGGGTTTCTCCTCTAGTGGGGTGTATCAACTGGAAGAGTACTGCCTGCAGCGAGCCTTGGTCGCGATTTGACGGCCGCGACAGCGGAGCGGCCGGTAGTGAATTGGGAAGGACAATCCACTAGATGCCTTACTACGACGACGTCCGTGCCGCCGCTGAAGCCGTTCGGGCGCGCGCCGGCGAGGCGCCGTCGGTCGCGATCGTGCTCGGATCCGGGCTCGGCGACTTCGCGAACTCCCTCGGGAACCCCGTGTCCCTGCCGTACGGCGAGCTCCCGAACTGGCCGGTCTCGCGTGTCCCCGGACACGAGGGGAGGCTGGTCGTGGGCACGAGCCGGGGCATCCGGATCGCGGCGCTCGCCGGGCGGTGCCACCTGTACGAGGGGCACGACGCGAGGACCGTCACCTTCGCGGTCCGGGCGCTGGGGATCCTGGGCGTCAAGACGCTGATTCTGACCAATGCGGCCGGCGGCGTGAACACCGGCTTCGCGCAGGGCGCGCTGATGGTCATCGACGACCACATCAACCTGACCGGTCACAACCCGCTCGTGGGCGCCAACGACGACAGGTTCGGCGTGCGCTTTCCCGACATGTCAGAGGTGTACTCCACGAGACTCCGGAGACTGGCGGACGAGTCGTCTGCGGCCATCGGGCTGAGGCTGGCGCACGGCGTCTATGCGGCGTTGCTGGGGCCCAGTTACGAAACGCCCGCCGAGAATCCGATATCTACGGGCAGTAGGGGCCGACGCGGTCGGCATGTCGACGGTCCCCGAGGCCATCGCGGCCCGCCACATGGGCCTCGAGGTCCTCGGACTGTCGTGCATCACGAACATGGCGGCGGGCGTGCTGCCCCAGCCGCTCGACCACGCAGAGGTGATGGAGACGGCGCGACGCGTGCGCGGACAGTTCGTCGCGCTACTGGAGGGCATCATTGACCGCCTCGCATGAAGGACGTCTGTCGGTGGCCATGGTGGACGTCAACGAGGGCCACGAGGCCGACTTCCTCGCCATCGCCCGCGAGTTCTCGACCGTGCTCGCCCGCAAGGAGTACGGCCGCGCCGACATCGTCCGCGACGAGGCATCGCCGATGCGGTTCTACGCGGTCCGGCACTGGGCCAGCGCCGCGGCGGCCGAGTTGTGCCACGGCGACATCGAAGTGCAGGTGCTGACGGCGAGGCTCTTCAAGATCGCGCGGGTGACGCATGTCGTCAACGGCGTCCAGCGCCATAATCCGATGCGGCTGCTGACCGACGCCAACCGCATGGCGCAGGAACCCGACCGGCGAACGGGCTTCGACCGCCGGCACGAGAACGTGGGCCGGGCCGAAGGCGACCGGCGGCGGTCCGGGCCCGATCGGCGGCTGGGCCCCCGCCGGCTTCGCGACCGCCCGGGGCAGATCGATATCGTGGCCGCCGCACGCCGCGCGCGCGAACACGCGGACGCCGCGTTCTCGCACTTCAAGGTGGGCGCCGCGCTCGAAACCGCGGACGGCACGGTCGTCGCCGGCTGCAACATCGAAAACGCCACATACGGCCTGACCATCTGCGCCGAGCGCGTCGCGATGTTCAAGGCGCTCTCGGAAGGGCACCGCGCGTTCACGCGCATCGCCATCGTCGCCGACACCGAGGCCCCGACGCCACCCTGCGGCGCCTGCCGCCAGGTTCTCTGGGAGTTCGGCGGCAACCTGCGTGTCATCCTGGCCAACCTGACGGACGAAAAAGGCATGCACGAGCTCAAGGATCTCCTGCCGTTGCCGTTCGATGCGAGGTTGCTCTGAACCCTGAACCCTGAACCCTGAACCCTGAACCCTGAACCAGTACAATCACCCCATGCTTCCAACGATTGCGCGGGAAGTTGACGCGGTCGTGATGATCGACCAGCGCAAGCTGCCCGCTGCCGAGGTCTACGTTCGCTGCACGACGGCCAAAGAGGTCGCGCGGGCCATCAAGACGATGGTCATTCGCGGCGCGCCGGCGATCGGCGTCGCGGCGGCCATGGGCATCGCCCTTGGCATGCGGAAGAGCGCGACGACAGGCACCCAGAAGTTCGCGGCCGAGTTCTACAAGGTGTGCGAGCTGATGGCGGCCACGCGTCCCACGGCCGTGAACCTGTTCTGGGCGATCGATCGGATGAAACGCGCGTTTGGCGCGGCCGCCGCGGCCGGCGAGTCGGTAGACCAGATCAAAGACCGGCTCGACCGGGAGGCGCAGGCGATTCACGACGAAGACGTCGCGAGCTGCCGGGCCATAGGCGCGTTCGGCGCCGCCATCGTGCCGGCCGAAGCCCGCATCCTGACGCACTGCAACGCGGGCGCCCTGGCCACGGCGGGGTACGGAACGGCACTGGGCGTGATCCGCGGGGCGGTCGAAGCAGGGAGGCACGTGACGGTGTTCGCGGACGAGACGCGCCCGTTTCTCCAGGGCGCGCGCCTCACGGCGTGGGAGCTGGTGCGCGACGGCATCCACACCACCGTCATCGCCGACAACATGGCGGGGTCGCTGATGCGGCAGGGCAGGGTCGATCTCGTCGTCGTCGGCGCCGACCGGATCGCCGCCAACGGCGACACCGCCAACAAGATCGGCACCTACAGCGTGGCCGTCCTCGCGCGCGAGCACCACATTCCGTTCTATGTGGCGGCGCCGCTGTCGACCATCGACCTGTCGACGCCGGATGGCGGGCACATTCCCATCGAAGAGCGCAGCGCGCGCGAGGTGACGCACGCCGGCGGCTCGCAGCTCGTGCCCGACGGCGCGCACGTGTGGAATCCGGCCTTCGACGTGACGCCGAACGCGCTCATCGCCGGCATCATCACCGAGCGCGGCATCTTCAAGCCGCCGTACACGGAATCGCTGGTGCGAGCCTTCGAGGTCGAGGCCGCGCGCGTGTGACCGATGCGAATCCTCGGCATCGAGACCTCCTGCGACGAAACGTCGGCCGCGGTCGTTGAAGAAACCGGCGATCCGGCGCGCCCCTGGGTGGTCCGCTCGAACGTGGTCGCCTCCCAGATCGCCATTCACCGGGACTGGGGAGGCGTCGTGCCCGAGCTGGCGTCGCGGCAGCACATTCGCGACATCTGCGGCGTCGTCGAACGCGCGCTATCCGACGCGTCTTCGACGTGGAGCGATCTTGGCGCCGTCGCCGTCACCCAGGGTCCCGGGCTGGTCGGGTCGCTGCTCGTCGGCGTCTCGTTCGCGAAGGCCGCCGCCGCTGCGGCCGGACTGCCCCTGGTCGCTGCCCATCACCTCGCCGGCCACATCGAATCGCTCGTGCTCCAGAACGGCGAGCTGCCGCTGCCGGCCATCGTGCTGGTCGTGTCGGGAGGGCATACGAGCCTGTACCTGGTCGAGACGCCCGGCCGCTACCAGCTGCTGAGCCGCACGCGGGACGACGCCGCCGGCGAAGCCTACGACAAGGTGGCGAAGCTTCTGGGCCTCGGGTATCCGGGCGGACCGATCGTCGATCGGCTCGCGCGCACCGGCAACGACCGCGCCGTCCGCCTGCCCGGGACGCGGCTGACGCACGCCGACCGCAATGCCCCCCACCTCAAGGGCGATCTCGATTTCAGCTTCAGCGGCCTCAAGACCGCCGTGCTGCGACTGGTACGTGAGCGGCAGGAACGCGGACCGCTGGCGGAAGGGGAGATCGCCGACATCTGCGCCAGCTTTCAGCGCGTCATCGTGACGACGCTCGTGGATCGTGCATTCGAGGCGGCGCAGCCGGTACGGCGCAAAGGGCATCGGCGTGGCGGGCGGCGTGTCGGCCAACAGCCGGCTGCGGGCCGAGCTCACGTTTCACGGCGAACAGCGGGAAATGCCGACCTTTCTGCCCAGCCTTGCGCTGTCGACCGACAACGCGGCGATGATCGCCGCGGCCGGGCTGCGCCGGCTGCGGGCCGGCCTGTTCGCCCCGGCCGACCTCAACGCGGATCCGGCGCTGGCGCTATGAAAGTCCACACCGACTACCTGTGGTTCAACACGAAGCAGCGACGGGAATTCGTCCGCATCACCGACGAGGTCGCAGCTATCGTGAAAGCGAGCGGCGTGCGGGAAGGCACGGTGCTCGTCTCGGCGATGCACATCACCGCCGGCGTGTTCGTGAACGACTGGGAAGACGGCCTGCTGCACGACTTCGAAGCGTGGCTCGAGAAGCTGGCGCCCGCCGACCCGGGCTACCGGCACCATCAGACCGGCGAGGACAACGCGGACGCACATCTGAAGAGAACGATCATGGGACACCAGGTCGTGCTGCCGATTACGGCCGGCGCGCTCGACCTGGGGCCATGGGAACAGCTGTTCTACGCGGAGTTCGACGGCCGGCGCAAGAAGCGCGTGGTGGTGAAGGTGATGGGGCTCTGATGCGCCTGCAGGTCGCGATGGCCGCGCTCGTGCTGGGTGCGATCGCCGCGCCGATCGTCGGATCGCAGGAGCAGGCGCAGTACCTGGTCGAACTCGACGTCGTAGTTCTGGACGACGACAACCGTCCGGTGCCGGGCCTCAAGCAGGAGGACTTTCAGGTCAAGGAGGATGGGCGCGCCGTCGAGCTGAAGACGTTCGATGCCGTGGCCGATCTCCCCGGCGGCCGGAGCCCGCAGCGGTCCATCGTGCTGCTGCTCGACGACAGCGGCGTCGGCCCCGGCAACACGCTGCCGATCCAGACCATCGCGCGCATGTTCGTCTCGCGCATGGCCGCGCCCGACGAGTTCAGCGTCGTGCGCCTGAACAACCGCCGCGACGAGGCGTTCGGCGATCGCCTGGAGGCGCTGCTCCGGATCTCCGAGTACCGATCGGACGCGCTGCCGTTCTTTGGCCGCGAGACGGTCGAGAACGGCCTGCGCGCGGTGGCCAAGGTATCGCGGACGCTCGAGGCCATCGAACAACGCCGCAAGGCGCTGGTGTGCATCGGGCTCTCGGCCGTCTGCAATGTCCTCGAGCCTTCGACCGGGCGCGGCAGCCTCATCTGGCGCTACTGGGTGGACGCCATCGGGGCCGCAGCGCGCGCCAACGCCAGCGTCTACTCGCTGATGCCCAACGGCCTGTCCACCCGCAGCGAGCTCTCGCGGGGAACGATCTCCGAGATCACCGGCGGCGAAGCGTTCAGGAACACGAACGACATCGGGCGGGTGATCGATATCGTGCGCCGCGACACCGGCACGTACTACCTGCTCGGCTACTGGCCGCCGGCCTCGGCGTCCTCCAAGGAAACGCATTCGATCGACGTCAAGATCAACAAGCGCGGGCTGCACGTACGGGCGCGGCGACTGCGCGGCATGCAGTCGTCGTGAGGTCCTATCCGCCGAGGCCGGTCGTGGGTGTCGGCGCGGTCGTCATCGAAGGCGATCGGGTGCTCCTCATCAAGCGTGCACACGAGCCGCTCAAGGGGCAGTGGAGCCTGCCGGGCGGCGGGGTGGAGCTCGGAGAGACGCTCGAGCAGGCGGTCGCGCGCGAGGTGCATGAAGAAACCGGCCTCGACGTGCACGTGGGCCCGATCGTCGAGGTGCTCGATCGGATCATGCGCGACGCGGACGGCCGCGTGGAACATCACTTCGTGCTGGTGGACTTCGTCTGCCGGCCGTTGGGCGGCATCCTGTGCGGCGCGTCCGATGCCGACGCGGCGGAATGGGTGCCGCTCGATGCGCTGGCGCGCTACGGCATCGCCGAGGTGACCGCGGCGGTGATTCGCAAGGGGGCTCTTCGCGGTTTCGAGACCGGCGATCGGCCTCTGGTCTGGACGTAACGCTACGGCCGACTACGCGGGCGCCACGCGAAATACACCGGCACGCCCAGCAGCACGATGACCAGCCCGGGCCAGGTCGTGGCCGTCCGGTAGACGAAGAGCATCACCAGAATCGTCGCAGCTCCGACGATGTAGAGCGCCGGCACGACCGGGTAGCCGAAGGCCCGGTATGGCCGCTCGGCGTCCGGCCGGATCTGTCTGAGACGAAAGACGCCGGCGATCGTGAGGATGTAGAAGATGAGCGCCGCCGAGATCACGTAGTCCAGCAGGTTGCTGTAGAGGTTGCCGTATGTGCGGCTCGTCTCGTCGTAGGTTCGCGGCAGGACGAGGATCGCCGCCCAGATGCCCTGCAGCACCAGCGCCCACGCCGGCACCCGCGCGCGGTTCAGTCCGCCGGCGGCCGTGAAGAACAGGCCGTCGCGCGCCATCGCGTAGTACGCGCGCGCGCCGGCGAGGATGAGCCCGTTGTTGCAGCCGAAGGTCGAAATCATGATCCCGATGGCCATGATGATGGCGCCGGCACCGGGAAAGACCGCCTCGAGCGTCGCGGTGGCGACCCGGTCGGACGGGGCGTGCTGCACGGCGGCGAACGGCAGCGTGACGAGATACGCGATGTTGGCGAGCAGATACAGGCCGATGACGATCGAGGTGCCGAGCGCGAGCGACAGCGGCACGTTCCGCCGCGGCTCCCGCACTTCGCCGGCCGTGAACGTGATGTTGTTCCAGGCGTCGGCCGAGAAGAGCGATCCGGTCTGCGAGACGCAGATGGCGACGAACAGCCCGAAGGTGGTCGCGGCCGACAAGCCGGGCGTGATGTCCGAGAATCCCCGCCGTGTCCAGAACTGGCCGAAGTTGTCGGCCACGGCCGTGTGGTTCCAGCCCAGGATCACGCCGACGGCCACCAGCCCGACCACGGCGCCGGTTTTCGCGGTCGTGAATACGTTCTGTACGATGCGGCCGTATTCGAGGCCGCGCGTGTTCGTCCACGTCAGCAGCCCGATGAGCAGGACGCCGACGAGCTGTGCCGTCGAGAGCGAGAGCGCGTACCCCGCGCTGAGGTGCACGGGCGCCACCAGATAGTGATCCTCGGCGATCCAGGGCCACAGCACTCCGGAGTAGCGCGCAAACCCGACGGCCACCGCTGCGATCGTGCCCGTCTGGATCACCAGAAACAGCGTCCAGCCGTAGAGGAACCCCCACAGCGGCGAAAAGGCCTCGCGCAGGTAGACGTATTGACCGCCCGCGCGCGGCATCATCGCGGCGAGCTCGCCGTACGAGAGGGCGCCGACCACCGTCAGCAGGCCGGCAACGATCCACGCGGCGAGCAGCCACCCCGGCGCGCCGACGTTGCGTGCCATGTCGGCGGACACGATGAAGATGCCCGACCCGACCATCGAGCCGACGACGACCATCGTCGCGTCGAAGAGGCCGAGGCCGCGTGTGAATTCGGTATCGAGCTGCATTAAGATGCCTCAGCTTACATGAATCGGGACGAGGCCTGGCAGCTCCTGACGGAGTACACCAAGAGCGACAGCCTGCTGAAGCACGCGATGGCGGTCGAGGCGGCCGTGCGCGGGTACGCGCGCCGCTTCGAGGAAGACGAGGAGGCCTGGGGCCTGGTCGGTCTGCTCCACGACTTCGACTACGAGCGGTGGCCGTCGCTCGACGATCACCCGTTTCGCGGCTGCGAGATCCTGCGGGAGAAGGGCTATCCTGAGTGGGTGACGCGGGCGATCCTGTCGCACGCCGACTACAGCGGCGTCGCCCGCGAGAGCCGCCTGGAAAAGACGCTCTGGGCCTGTGACGAAATGGCCGGCTTCATCACGGCGGCCGCGCTCGTCAGGCCGAGCAAGAGCGTGCTCGACCTCGAGGCCGCTTCCGTCGTGAAGCGGATGAAAGACAAGGCGTTCGCGCGCGCCGTCAAGCGGGAGGACCTCCGCGGGGGCGCGGAGATTCTCGGGCTGCCGCTCGACGAGCACATCACCAACGTCATCGGGTTCATGCGGGAACGAGCCGACGCGCTCGGCCTGAAAGGGTCCCTCTAGTGCGGACCTTTTCCCTGCTTCCGTCCGTATAAGACTGACGTATGGCCGATTCCGACCCGATCGTGACCCTTGCCAACGTGACCGTCACGTACGGGCGCCAGCAGGCGCTGGCCGACGTGACGACCACGTTTCTGCCGGGCGCCGTCGGCCTGCTGGGTCCCAACGGCGCCGGCAAGAGCACGATGATCAAGGCGCTGCTCGGGTTCGTCGCGCCGAGCCAGGGCCGGATGCACGTCCTCGGCCTCGACGTTTCCACGTCGCCGATCCAGATTCGCGCCCGCATCGGCTACATGCCGGAAAACGACGCGCACATCCCCGGCATGAACGCCGTGTCGTTTGTCGCCTACTGCGGCGAGCTGGCCGGGCTGCCGCGTTCAGACTCGATGCAGCGGGCGCACGAAGTGTTGTTCTACGTTGGTCTCGGCGAAGCCCGCTATCGCAACGTCGAGACGTACTCGACCGGCATGAAGCAGCGGATCAAGCTGGCTCAGGCGCTCGTCCACGATCCCGACCTGCTGTTTCTGGACGAGCCCACCAACGGCATGGATCCCAAGGGCCGCGACGAGATGCTCGAGCTCGTCCGGGATCTCGCCCACAACAAAGGCGTCAACCTCATCTTGTCTTCCCACGTGCTGCCGGACGTGGAGTACACCTGCGATTCGGTCGTCGTGATGGACAAGGGGCGGGTGGCGGCGTCGGGGCCGATTGCGGCCCTCAAGCAGCCGCGGGGCCGGGTCTACGAGCTGCGCGTCAAAACCCCGGTCGATCTCGAGACATTTTTCGGCCGCCTGCGCGCGGCCGGCCTCGAGTGCCACGCCACCGACGAAGATATCGTCCGCGTGTTCGTGCCGGGCGACGGCGGCGCGCGTCAGCTGTTCGCGCTCGCCGCGGCCGAGGGTGCGCAGGTGCGTCACCTCCGGCCGAGCGTGCCGACGCTCGAGGACGTGTTCGCTCACGCAGTTGGGCAGGACTAGCGCATGCCCATCCACGACCAGGGATACCGGCGATATCGCGGCGGCAAGGCCGGCGGGCGGGCGTGGCTGGTCATCATGAAGACCGGCATCCGCACGATGCTCGGCGACAAGAAGTTCATCGTGCTGCTGGCCGCGGCGTGGATACAGTTTCTGGTCCGGGCGGTCCAGTTCTACATCGCCGCGAATTTTTCCCAGGCCGCCGTCATCGCGCCGAAAGCGGACACCTTCAGGGACTTCTTCGACAAGCAAGACATCTTCGTCTACATCCTCACGGTCACGCTGGGTTCGCGGCTGATCGCCCAGGACCGGCGCGTCAACGCGCTGCAGATCTACCTTTCGAAACCCCTCACGCGCGCCGAGTACATCCTCGGCAAGTTCGGCATCCTGGCGTCCTTCCTGCTGTTCGTCACGTGGGTGCCGGCCGTGCTGCTGCTCGGCGTCCAGGTCGTGTTCGCGGGCAACTTCGAGTTCCTGAAGGCGAACGCCTACTTGTTTCCGGCGATCACCCTCTACGCCGCCATCGAGGTCGCCATGACCTCGACCGCGATGCTGGCGCTGTCGTCGCTCTCCACCAACAGCCGCTTCGTCGGCATCATGTACACGGGCCTGATCTTCTTCAGCCTGGCCCTGTACAACGTGCTGCGCTTCATCACCGGAAGCACGCGGCTCTCGTGGGTGGCGTTCGGCAACAACCTCACCCAGTTGGGCGACGTCATCTTCCGCGTGCCGCTGCACTTCCAGACGCCGTGGCCGGTGTCGCTTCTGATGGTGGTGGTGTTGATTGCGGTGTCGGCCCTCGTGCTCGAACGCCGTGTCCGCGGCGTGGAGATCGTCGCGTGACCGACGCGGCTGTCGGCGTGACTGACGTGATTGACAACGTGATTATCGGGGCCGAGCACGTGTCGAAATGGTACGGCCAGGTCATCGGCCTCAACGACGTCGTGCTGAAGGTGCAGCCCGGGATCACGGGACTTCTGGGGCCGAATGGCGCCGGCAAGTCCACGCTGATGAAGCTCATCACCGGCCAGCTGAAGCCCAGCAAGGGCGTGCTGACGGTGCTCGGCGAGCCGATCTGGCACAACGCGCCGATCTACAGCCGCATCGGCTTCTGCCCGGAGCAGGACGCGTTCTACGAGCGGATGACCGGGCTCGAGTGGGTGACCGCGCTCGTCAGCCTCAACGGGCTCAGCGAGACGGCATCGCGCGACATGGCGGTTCGCGCGCTCGAGACCGTCGGGCTGAGCGACGTATCCGGCAAACGGATCGCCGCGTACAGCAAGGGCATGCGCCAGCGCGTCAAGCTGGCGCAGGCCATCGCGCACGATCCCGAGCTGCTCATCCTCGACGAGCCGTTGTCGGGCATGGATCCCCTCGTGCGGCGGAAGATGATCCGCCTGATCAAGGACTGGGGACGGGCCGGCAAGAGCGTTCTCGTCTCCAGCCACATCCTGCACGAAATCGAATCGATGACGCCCAACATCGTGCTGATCAACCAGGGCCGGATCCTCGCAGAAGGCAACGTCCACCAGATTCGCGATCTCATCGACGAGCACCCGCACACCGTCTACGTGAAGGCCGACGAAACGCGCGAGCTGGCGCGGCGGTTCCTGGCCGACGATCACGTGCTGAGCCTGCGGTTCGAGGAGGGCGCGGTTGTCGTGCAGACGGGCCGTCCCGACGTCTTCTACGCGCACCTGACGGAACTGGCGGCCTCGGGCGAGCTCGGCGTGATTCACGAGGTGACGTCGCCCGACGACAATCTCCAGGCCGTCTTCCAGTACCTGGTGAAATCGTGAGCGCACGTCCCACGTTCTTCTCGTCGGCGCTGCGCGTGTTCGACTTCTCGCTCGGGCAGATGCTGTGGTCGCGCCGATCCGTGTTCCTCGGGCTGCTGGTCGGCGCGCCGATCCTCCTCGCGGTGGTCGTCCGCATCTTCGCCATCGCCGGGTGGCTGCCGATCGTCAACGGCTCGCAAGTCGGCGGCCCCGCGCTCTTCGGCGTCCTGATGTGGCTGCTGTTTGTCCGCTTCGTCGTACCGGTGCTGGGCGTGTTCTACGGCACCTCGCTGATGGCCGACGAAGTGGACGACAAGACGATCACGTACCTGTTCACGCGTCCGGTGCCCCGGGCGTCGGTCCTGCTTGGCAAGTACCTCGCGTACCTGGCGTGCGTCGTGCTCCTGCTCCTGCCGGCGATCATCATCATCTTCTTTCTCGTCGTCCCGATTGGCGGCAGCATCGGCCAGGCCTTTCCGCAACTGGCGGCCGATCTCGGGATGGTCGCGGTGGGCGTTGCCGCGTACGGCGCGGTGTTCGCGTTTGTCGGCGCCTGGCTGAAGCGGCCCCTCATCGTCGGCCTGGTGTTCGCGTTCGGCTGGGAGCAGACGGTCCTGCTCATTCCGGGATATCTGAAGCGCCTGACGGTGGCCTATTACCTGCAGGCCCTCGTGCCGCACGCCATGCCCCAGGACTCGGCGTTGAGCATGTTGCTGGGTATGTTCCAGGACCTCCCGTCCGTCTGGGTCAGCCTGGTGTGCCTCGCAGGCATCATCGTGGCGGCGCTCTGGCTGGGGGGGCGGGCAGTTGAAAACCGGGAGTATGTGCTTGAACAATAGGAGTGTATTGCTCGTCTACAGGACCGGGGGCGTCCATGACCGTTAGAACCCGCTATTTCGTCATTGTTTCGCTTCTGGTCGTCGGCGTAGGCCTCGGCACCGGCCTGATGGCTTACTACGTCGGGTTTCCGACCAGTGCTTTTCTCGTAACCGGAGGCCCGGAGGAGCTGCGTTACCTGCCCTCCACCTCGACCGTCGTCGCTTACGCGGACGTTCGCGAGGTGATGAATTCCGAGCTGCGGCAGCGGTTCCGCGAATCCATCGCGCCGGACGCCCAGGAAAACGGTCGGCGTGAGTTTCAGGAGCTGACCGGCATCAACATCGAAACCGACATCGATCGCGTGGTCGCCAGCCTCGATGCCTCCGGCGGCACCACGACCACGAACCGCATGGGCACAGGCGTGGTGCTGGCCCGCGGCCGCTTCGACGAGATCAAGATCGAAGCCCTCATGCGCGAGCACGGCGCCCAGGTGGAAGTTTACAAGGGCAAGCGTCTGATCACGGCCGACACGTCGAAACTGCCCACGCCTCCCGACCCCTCGTTCCTGGTTCCCGCTGTTCCGCAGATTCCCCAGACTCCCCAGAGCTTCTCGCTGAGTTTCGTCGAGGCCGGCCTCGTCGCGGTCGGCACCACCACTCATGTGCAGCACGTCATCGACCTGCACAACGGGGGCGGCGCAAGCGCGCTGACCAACGAGGGGCTGATGGAGCGCGTGAAGGCGATCGGGACCGGCAGCAATGTCTGGGCGGTCGGCCGTTTCGACGTGCTCAGGGCGCAGGCAAACCTGCCGGAGGCGGTGGCCGAGAGGCTCCCCCCAATCACGTGGTTTGCCGTCAGCGGGCGGATCAACGGCGGAATCGAGGCCCTGCTGAGCGCTGAGGCGCGGGATGAGGTGTCGGCCAACAACCTGCGCGACGTCGTTCGCGGGTTCCTCGCCCTCGCGAAGCTGCAGACGAGCGCCAAGCCCGAGTATCAGCGGTTCGTCGATTCGCTTCAGCTGAGCGGCACGGGCAACACCGTCGCCCTGTCGGTGGACGTGCCGGCCCAGGTGTTCGACGCGCTGCGCGCGGCAATGCCGAAGCCCCCGCCGAAGAAGGAATAGAGTAGAATTTGAGTCCGAACGACGAAAGAGGCCAGCATTTGCTGGCCTTTTCATTGTGGGGCGGCGTTTTGCTAACGGATGGCTAACGGCGCGCCGGGGGCCTCAATTGGATCGCCCGCCGGCGCGTCATCCTTGCGAGTCGCGTTGTCGCCCGAGCGACGCTAAAGCTTGTCCCCAGCGTCAGTGCTCGCTTCTGCAGACGCCACTGCATCGAAGCTCGCGACGAGAGAATCGAACGCAGACGGCACATCGACCTTCACCCCTGTTTTAGTTTCGAACAGCGTAAACGTCTTCTCGACGTACTTCGCCGCTACGTGCAATTCGGTATTGGGACCAATGACGTCCGCCCACTCAGACTGCTTAAAGATTGACAGTGCCGTGGCCGCCGCTTCGTAAAGCGTGTCCGCCGTCACTTCGACCGAGTGACGCACGCCGCGTGCCAGCGTCAAACGGTCCGTAGACCATCGACACTGGCTAGCTTGGCTTGCTCCGGCGGCACTCCCAGCCGAAGGGCGGCCTGCGTCACATGATTCCGGGAAACCGCGGTGCGATTTACCCCTACCGAGCGACTTTTCAAAGATGGTTATCAAGATGTCCGCCAGAAACCCGATCGACGCGCGGAACGGCACTTGCTTGGCAACAGCCGTCCATTCAGTTCGACTCCCGGATGTCAGCCGTCACGGAGGTCGGGATGCTTCCCCTCAGTCGCCTAGCCCTTGCAGTTCTCATTGTCGGGTGTGTCGCAGTCCGTACTGCTGGGGCAGCGCCGATCACCTATCTGTACACCGGCACTGCAAGCGTAGAGCCTGACATTCAAGTCTTCATCCCGCCGGGCAGCCCTGCCACCATCCTCCTCACGGTGGACCCGGCCCATAACATCTTGGCTGGGAATCCCGACTTTCCTCCTGATGCTGGCCTTTACAGCTTCAGCGCCGTGCTGGATTTTACGGGACGCGGGTCCACCTTGGGTGGATTCTTTGAAGTCGGTTTTCCCATCAGCGACATATTTCCCAGAGATAACTTCCTTGTTGAGACGTCGGAAGTGCAGGGTCCGCGTCTGAGCGCCGATCTTCCTCCATTTCTGGGTTACCCACTCCGAGGGTGCGGAGATGATGACATTTGCCGCTACTCGCAGGGGGGGTATTCAGTCTCGCCCGGCGCGCTTCCGTTCTTTTCATTTCTGTACGTTCCGATTGCTTTCACGGCCGAAATCGAACCTCCATTCCCGCCTGTATTCCCGTCTGGCCTTGACCGGGTGACGATTTCTGGATCCAATCCGCAGGTCGTGCCCGAGCCGACCACACTGCTCCTGTTCGGCACCGGGTTGATCGGCGTTGTAGGCCTGCTGAAACGCGCGCGAGGAATCGGCGTCAGAGCTTGAGTGCGCGGACGGTCGTGACAAACGCGCGCATTCGTCTCCTGTCAGCCGTTACCGAGGTCGCGATGCTTTCCCTCAGACACCTAGCCGTTGGAGTTCTCATCGTCTGGTGTGTTGCAGTCCGTACTGCTGACGCAGCGCCGATCACCTATCTGTACACCGGCACAGCGAGCGCAGATCCTGACATTCAAGCCTTCATCCCGATCGGCAGCCCTGCCACCATCCTCCTCACGGTGGACCCGGCCGTTAACCTCGCGCCTGGGGTCCCCGGCATTCCTCTTCCTCCTGATGCTGGCCTATACAGCTTCAGCGCCGTGCTGGATTTTACGGGACGCGGGTCCACCTTGGGTGGATTCTTTGCAGTCAATTTTCCCGCCGGCTTCTTTCCCGAGGACGGCGTCCCCGTCCCACGCGAAGAAACCTCCCTTGTTGAGACGACACGAGTGCAGGGTCCGCGTCTGAGCGCCGATCTTCCTCAAGGTGTAGGTTACCCAGAACCAGGGTGCGGTTATCCACTTCCCTGCCTCTACCCGCAGG